>CAKUWY010000007.1 GCA_934699585.1 uncultured Fibrobacter sp. | reverse complement strand
CGTGCGACGCGTTGCTAGTATCCTAGGGCTATGCCCGTCTATGAAGAACCGCCGGCTATGCCGGCGGGTTACTTTTTGCTCACGGGTAGTCTTCAATAGAAGAATTATGAAAATGTCCCTCGGCTAAGCCGGGGGAGTTTTTTTTCATATTCATGCTTTCACCCACTTTCGCAATCACTTCTTCGGGGGTTGCGAAATTCAAGACGCTGTAAGCGGTCATCTCGTTGCCCATGTCCTTAAAACTCGCTCCAAAATGGTACACCGTATCGTCGATGAGCAAGAACCGGTCATGAATGGTACGCATGGTTTTGAGGTCCAAGCCAGGGTATTGTTTGTTGTGAAGATTCTTAGCGGCTTCGAATTCGGGCGTGATACGGGCGGAATAAATAACCGCTTTCACCCCCTTGTTCCGCATTGCGGCAAACTTCAACACCTCTATTGTGGCAAACGGATCAATGAATATGACGGAGCGCTTCGCGGACTTCACAAGATTAGCAATCAGTACGAACCCGTCGAACCGAGTTCCTGTCGCTAGTATACCGCCTGTGGGAGTTTGTGCTGACTGAACAAAGAAACCAATGTGTTGCTCGACTACGGAAAGACGAAAATCCACATTTTCTAGTCTCGAACCTTGCTGCTCAATCAGTTGCCGTTGCTCGTGTAATCGGTCCGCAATTTGTAAATCTGTTGCGTTTTTACGCTGATTTACTGCGTAACCTTTGAGCATGTAGTCTTTCAGGACTTGGTTCGCCCAACGACGGAATTGAGTTCCACGGAATGATTTTACGCGATAACCAACGGAGATGATTACATCGAGAGAATAAATTGTTGTTGGTTTGAATTTTGACAGAGTAATATGCAAAATTTGCATATTACCCTCTTGTTGGAGTTCTCCCTCCTTAAACACATTTTTTATATGCCTTGCAATGACAGATTGGTCTTTATCAAACAATTTTACCATCTGTGCCTGTGTAAGCCATACGGTCTCGTTTTCTACACGAACTTCTAACCGCACTTCGCCTTCCGGCTGATACAGCACGATTTCGCCCTTATTTTCCTCCATAGCCAATCCTATGGAACGCATGCCCCTTGCGGGCCCCTGTCGGGGGATATGGGAAAGGTCGGAAATTCCGACTACAAAGCCGAACGGCCAATGTGCGGAAAATAGCAAATTCGGCTTGACAAAAACGACATGAAGGTTTCTTTAAATAATCTATATTATGTTTGACATAGCCCTGAACCGCAAGGCGAAGGGCGACCGGTTTTAGAGTATTTGCTCTTATTCTCGCGTCCTTAAAACACGACCAAAGTTTTACGCAATAAGAATAAGGCTTACAACGCACACCCGAATTAGGGCGTGGGTCGTTTGCTTGTTTTGCGTAGGGCTTCTTGGTCGTTGCCTAAGGACGAACAGGTATTCGATACCACGCTTTTTTGTTTTATTGAATATTGAGGGTAGGAACAAAGACAAACGTTTTTGCTCCCGTTCTTGCGTCCTTAAAATACGACCAATTTTTTAACGCAGCAGGAATTGGACAAATGGGACTCACCTCTTTGGGGTGAGTCTTATTTGGGCTTTCTCTTGTCGAAGCATATCGATGTTTCGTGAACAGAAGTGAAAACAGAACATTTCACCTGTTCCGTAGGAACATCGGGGCGTTATGGCTTCTGGCAAGAATGCACTTCGTGTGCTTTCTCTGTTCTCCGGTTGTGGAGGACTAGATCTTGGACTAGAGGGTGGCTTTATCACTCTTAAGAAATCCGTCAACGAAAAAGTCCATCCGGATTGGATTGAAAAGAATATCAATCGAAATTTTGTTCGTTTGAGGGATAATCGTTTTCAGACGGTTTTCGCAAACGACATCTTGCCCTGTGCCCAAAAGGCATGGAATCATTTTTTCGGCAATAGGAAGAAAATAGAAGGGATATATCGACTTGAATCAATCGTAGATTTGGTAAAAGAAAGTAAGCGAGGAATCTTTCAATTTCCAAAAAACATTGATGTTGTTACAGGCGGTTTCCCTTGCCAAGATTTCTCCGTAGCAGGGAAGCGCCTTGGTTTTGATTCAGCCAAAAGTCATAATGGCGTAAACGAAGAACACGCTGAAAATGAATCTAGAGGCACCCTGTATCTTTGGATGAAGCAGGTCATCGAAATTGTCAAGCCAAAGATATTTATTGCGGAAAATGTGAAAGGTCTTGTTTCATTAGGCGATGCCAAGAAGATTATTGAAACTGATTTTAGAAACATCGATAGGGGCTATTGCGTTGTAGACGCTCGGGTTTTGAAAGCTTGGGAATATGGCGTTCCGCAAAGTCGCGAGCGTGTTGTTTTTATTGGCATTTCTAGAAAATACGCTAATCCCAAAATTCTTGCCGACATAGAAAAGAACTCCGAAAAATCGGCGTATTATCCATATCCGATAAAGACGCATGGAGAAGGCCTTCAAAAAATCGTTACCTGCAAGGACGCCTTCGTTGGATTGAAAGAGCCTGACGAAAGCTCCGATGCAGCACAAAAAGCTTATTCAAAAGCGAAATACTATGGTAAGATGCAGGGTAGTTCCGAAATCGATATGAATGGTGTTGGTCCTACTATACGAAGCGAACATCATGGCAATATTGAATACCGTCGGCTAAATAAAGAACATGGGGGCAAGAATATGTCTGAATTGACAAAAGGGTTGCAAGAACGACGCTTAAGTGTTCGTGAGTGCGCAAGAATTCAGACATTCCCCGATGATTATGAATTCATCTTTAACGACGGAACCAATAAAGTCAATTCATCCGATGCTTATAAGGTTATTGGAAATGCGGTTCCGCCTTTATTAGGGTACGCCATTGGGAAAAGACTTGAGTCTCTGTGGAATGATTTATTTGGAGAATAATTATGTCCATTTCCGTTGGCGAAAAATTAATTTGTGATCCAAGGACGTTGGAGAACTTCAATAATCTGCTCTCGTGTGCGAAAGAACGATTGCAGAGGGATTCGTCTCGATTTGCTAGCGGTGATTTTTGGAAGATTTTTGAAGGTGAGGTATGCAAAGCTCTAGACAAGTCAAAAGATTTTGTTGGGGTTCCCGATTGGAATATTGAATATATTGGCGGTCATAAATTTCCTGATATTGTCGCAAGAATCAACAAGAATCAAGCTTTGGGCATAGAAGTCAAAACACTCAGTACTCGAAATGATTCATGGAAGGTAATGGGAGGAAGCATCATGGAATCTACAAGGATTCCTGATGTCAGCAGAATCCATGTATTTTGCGGCAAGCAAAATCCTTTTGAAATTAAATATCGTTCGTTTGAAGATTGTGTGGAGGACGTTGCCGTTACGCATAGTCCTCGCTATATGTTGGATATGAATGTTTCAAGAGAAAAATCTCTTTTTAAGAGATTGGGGAAGTCATATGATGAAATTCGTCATATGAAAAATCCTTTTGATGCGTTCAGAACCTATATGGTCGATTCTAAAATGAAGCGTAACGCAACAAGTGATGGAGAAGACTTATGGTGGTTTAGCCCAAATATTGATGAATTTTCAAAACTTGATTTGGCAGAAGAAAAATTCGCAAGTTCACTTGTTAACAATAAGGTGAAGTTTTGGAATAAACTTTCTGCAGATGAAAAACAAGAGATAAAAATTGAAATGCTTATCGCCTCTCCGAGTGTTTTGGAGGGCGATTATGAATACGCTTGTCAATGGTTGCTACAGAGAAAAGGCGTTGTTTGTCCATCATTCCGCGATAATTTTTCCGCTGGCGGTCGCACTGTCGTAAATGGGGTGAATGTCCCGCAGGTAATAGGCAAAATTAACGAATGGAAGGCTGATATTGCCAAAGCATTCAATAAAAAGGAACTTCCTCAACAATATTTTGAGCATTGGAAAACAAAAGTCTTATCTATTGGCAAGTTCTCAAGTTCAGAAAAAGCAGTCCTAAAACAAATTTTAGATGATATCGGGAAAAAGATTCTTCGTTAAAGGAAATGCCGAGTCTGGCTTTGCATGACAAGCCTGTGGTTGCGAGGGAACACCGTGACCGAGCAACCTCCTGCGTAGCGAAACCCATTTTTCGAGGCGAGAGGGCATACCTTAATGAGGCGTTGGTAAAACATTTGTATGGATCCTATCGCTTCGCTCCAGGATGACGTCCGGAGGGTAGCGACGAACAAAGTGAAGTTGCGACCGACGGTCTTTTTTGCAGGCGACTGTGCCCTTGAGACTCGGATTATTTAGTGGGTCTTAGGGGCTAAGCCCCTAGGCGAGAGGGTAGCGGAAACGGCAAGGAGATCCCCGTGATTCTATCGCTTCGCTCCAGAATGACAGCGGGGATGACAAGATGATGGCGGGGTTGACGAGTCGTTGCAGCGAGGGGGAGGCTTCCCCCTTTCAAAATAAATGTTACTTCAAGAACGCGAAGAACACGGCGCCGATGACCAGCACGAAGGCCACGACGTGGTTCCACTGGAGGGTTTCGGTGCGGAACAGGGTGACAGCCAGGGTGGTGAACACCGTGATGGAAATGGCCTCCTGGATGATTTTCAGTTGCATGAGGCTGAAGGGCCCGCCATTGATGCGGCTACCGATGTTGTTGGCGGGAATCATGAAGAAGTACTCGATGAGTGCGATACCCCAAGAGGCGAGAATGACGAGGATCAGCGGCCAGTCGGTGCTGATGTGCATTTCCTTCAGCTTCAGGTTGCCGTACCAGGCGAGGGTCATGAAGAAATTGCTGATGATGAGGAGGACGATTGTAATTATTCCGGCTTTCATAAAAGTGTGAGTTGTGAAATGTAGAGTTTGATGTGTGGTGTGGAGTGTGAGGTGTGTAATTACTCATTACACATTACACATCCCACATTATCAGTTGTTCTCTCGTCTTAATCTATATGGTTTTCCGGTGCTCATCTGGTAGGCGAGGCGGGCGCGGACCTGCTCCAGGTAGGCGATGTATTTTTCGCTCTGATAGTCACGGTAGGTCCAGTCGAAATGGTGAAAGTGTCCGTCCTGAAAGTACAGGGTGGGTTCCACGAAAATCCCGCGACCAATGTAGACGCGCTGCCGCTGGTCCTTGGTGGTGGCCAAAAAGAACTGCCCCAGGGTCATGTAGCCCGGGTCCAGGTTCACGGGACGGAGTCCCGGCGTTCCCGCACGCTCGGCGATTTCAAGTTCCAGGTCGTTGGTCCAGAGCTTGATATCCACGATTTCGGTGCGGTCCACCAGGGGCTCGTAGCTGAAAAAGGCCCGCACAGGAGTGTCGCCGATTTCTTCTTTGTAGTAGTTGGTGAAGGTAAAGGGGAAGGGGGCGAGGTTCAGATCCTCTTCGCCGAATTTTTCGCGGAGGGTGCTGCGGACGGACTCTACCGAAGCGGCGTCCTTTGCCAGGATCCCAACGATGATTTTGACTTTGGCCGGTTCTTTTACAGCGCCCATGCCATACAATTTAGAAAAAGACAAAAAGAGCAAAGAAAAAGGAATAATGAAAAAAGAATTGTAATCAAAACATTTTTAATTTTTCAATGCTAACTGCTGATTATGAAATTTGTGAATATGGTAAACCGTCTTTTTTTTCCCATTTTAGTCCTCTCGTCTTTCGTCTTTCGTCTCTCGTCTTATGCCGATACCCCCCGCATTGTGCCGACCATCGTGGATTCCATTCCCCACGAGCAGAACCATTTTACCCAGGGGCTGTTTTTTGACGGCAAGGACCTGATAGAATCCACCGGGCATTACGGCGAGTCGGGCATTTACCGACGCACCCTGGACGGCAAGATTCTGGATTCCCTGCGGCTTGCGGAACGTTATTTCGGCGAAGGCTCCGTGGCCGTTGGCGACGACATCTTTTACCTGACCTGGAAATCCAGGAAGGCGTTTATTGTGAACAGGAAGCCTTTTTCTATGAAGGGGGAGTTCCGTATCCCTACGGAAGGCTGGGGGCTTACCTACTGGCGCGACGCCCTCTTGATGAGCAATGGCTCCAGCGAACTGTTGCAAATCGGGCTGGGCGGTTTTGCGGTAGTGGGGGCGATCCCCGTGCGCGATAACGGGCGCGAAGTGCCGCAGCTGAACGAACTGGAAGTAGTCCGTGACACCCTCTACGCAAACATCTGGACCACGGGCCTGATTGCCGTAATCGAACTGCCCAGCGGTCGCGTGCTGAAATACCTGGATTTTACCGACAAGGCGATGGAAATCAACCGCCGCTACTCCAAGGCGGACGTGCTGAACGGAATCGCCTTTGACGGTCGTGATTTCTGGATTACGGGCAAGAACTGGCCCTGGATTTACAAGGTGCGCTTTTAATTTGTATATTTAATTAAGAGAGCGAGAATAGAGAGGTCTATATGAAAATGAATCGTTGGTTAATCTTGCCTGTTGCTGCATTTATGCTTGTTGCCTGTACCAACGGCTCAAACGCTGGAGCCGCTGTTGGTCCTGGCGCTCCGAGTGGATCGACATCTAACGGAGGTTCTGGTTCAAACGGAGGTTCTGGTTCAAAAGGAGGGTCGCTGAGCGACGACGATTCGTTTGAAGAAAGTGAGCCTGAAATTGGAACTGTAAAGGGGCGTTTCTGTTCTATGGAGACGGATTACAGCACTTACGTTCAGTTGGAATCCAAGTTGTTTGGAGGAGGCTTTGTGACTGTAAGTGTCAAGCGTAAAGGAGATGTTGCTACAGCTCGTCTAGTGTTTGAAGATGTCTCTCGATCAGAATTTCTTTCTGTATGTAATACATGGCGAAATGAATTGAAATCGTATATGAAATTAGACGCTTCAGCAAAATGCAATGAAGATACGATGCAGATGACCGCGGAAGGCGAGTATATCGGTAAGAAAAGCCCGGAAACGGCATTTGCGGATGCTGCAGAGGAAGCTGAAGAATATTGTAGTGACCTTAACTAAAATTTAAATTTGCTAAAAAAACGCCCCATTTACGGAGGCGTCTTTTTGCATAATCTGAAAGACCGATGATTACTTCTTGCTTTTTTGGGTTGTCTTCTTTCCACCTTTCGGGGGGTGAGCGGCAATCTTCTTCACGCTCTTGTCAGCCTCTTCTTCGGCCTTGAACATGGCTTCGATGGCTTCCAGAGCGCCGTTGGGGTCTTCCTCGATGATTTCGGAGGCTTCGTCTACCAGCTCGGCAAACTTGTCGTACCAGTCGGCAAAGATTTCCACTTCCAGGCGGTCTACGCCGGGAACCGTGAGTCGGGCGCCGCAGCACTCGCCGATACGGTCGATGTACTTGGCCATCTGGGGCTTGAGAAGAGTCAGGTCCAGACCGTCCAGGTCTTCGGGCTCGAACCAGACGCCGTCCACATCGGAATCGTCGTCGTCCTTGGCCTTCTTGCCTTTCTTGCCTTCGCACTTGCCGCACTTGCACTGACCGTCGCAGCAGCAGTTGTCGTTGCCGTAGAGCGCCATGTATTCTTCGTCGTCCATGCCGCTGTCGTAGTAGAACTCGTCATCTTCGAGGTAGAGTTCTTCCACGAAGATTCCCTTGGCGCCCAGCGTCTTGGCTGCGGCGATGAATTCCTTGAGGTCGCCACCGAAGTAGCGTGTGGAGGCGGCTTCCTCGTTCAGGGTCTGAACGGGAATGGGGGAGAGTTTCTGCTTCTTGATGTAGTCGCAGATGATTTCGCTAATGGATTTATTCTTTGCCATGGGATTCTCCTAGTTAAAAAGGTTTGTGGTTTGAGGTCGCTTCGCTTTGAGGTCGGTCGCCGGAGGCTCCCTTTGGGTAAAACATCTCGTACTTTATTTTACCTCAGAGCATCCGCAGGATGCGACCTCACTCCTCAAAGCACCGTAGGTGCGAGCCCATTCCTAAACGTGGTACTTCTTCAAACTCTCAGCCTTTTCATTGATGAGCTTCATGATGCGGGCCACGGCTTCGTCACCGCGGGCGGTATCCTTCACGCTGGTCATCGGCTGGAAGAGCGGGCTGTTGAACATGGTTCCCAGAGGAATCGGGTTCTTGCGGCAGAAGGTCGCTTCCACGTAGTCGCGGGCGGCGTCCTGCAGGTCGTCGCACTTCTGGAACTCGCCCTTCTGGAAAGCCTTGTACAGGTCTACGAAAATCTTTGCCGCTTCGGGAATGTTCGCCGTTGCGCTCACGAGGCCCGTGCCGCCCATCTCGAGCATGTCGATGAAGAATCCGTCTTCGCCGCTCAGAACGGCAAAGTCGTTGTTCTTCGTCTCGTTGATCACGCGCTTCGTGTCTTCGTGGAACTTTTCGCCGATGCGGAAATCGACCGCCTGCTTGAGTCCGATGATGTTCTTGTCTTCGGAAAGGGCGATGAGGGTGTCGGGGTGGACGTAGCTTGCGGTACGGCCCGGCACGTTGTAGATGATAATCTTAGCGCCCGTTTCGGAGCTGAGGGTCTTGAAGTGCTTCTCGATGCCTTCCTGGGAGGGGTTGTTGTAGTAACCCGTGACGCAGAGGACCGGGACTTCCGCAATCTTCAGGACTTCTTCGATCATCTCGACGGATTCGCGGGTGCAGTTGCTGCCTGCGCCTGCAATCACGGGCACGCGGCCGTCCACGTAGTCCAGCGTGAATTTGATGATGTCGAGGTGCTGCTTGTGGGTGACCGTCGCACTCTGGCCCGTGGTACCCACGGGGAGAATGCCGGAAACGCCGGAAGCGATAAGGTCGTCAATCATCTTTTCCATCTTCTTGTAGTCGACGGAGTTGCGGAGACACTTGGGATCGTCGTCCATCAGCGGGGTGAACAACGCGGGGAAAACACCAGTAAGTTGAGAAGCTTTTGTAATCTGCATAGTGGCTATAATGTAGTAAAAGTGATTAGTGGTTAGTGATTAGTGGTTAGGTAGTAGGTAATAGGTAGTAGGTGTTAGGGCCGCAGGGGACAAATGGTGTCATCCTCGCGTCCTGTGGTGAGCGAAGTCGAACCAAGGCGAGGATCCGTTTGAGGTGAGTTTTTTGTTGTTGGTGTTAGAAGTTTGATGCTAGAGGAAACGGGTGTGCTTAACTTGTTCTCTGACAATCAATTACGAAAGATCGGCGAGGTCTTACGGCGGCGATATCAAAAACGGGGGGCAAACGCCCTTGTTTTTGCGCTTATTCAGTTGCCCAAAGGCAAATATTTTTCTCTATTTGTTCGCGGTTTTAGACTGTTCGTGGAATTTTTCCCATGGAACCGAGGATTTAGGTCCGAGATGTTCAGGAGAAGTTCCGTAAGCGAACGGCTATTTTTATAAAGAGGTTTATTTGGATAACAGGGAAAAGCTGGATGCCCTCATAGCCGAGGCCTGCGAGTTCGCGGGGGTCTCCTTGGTAGAAATGGACATGTTCCGCGCAGGCAAGCGCCGGACCGTGCGTTTGTATATCGACAAGCCCGAGGGCGTTTCTATTGACGATTGTTCCAAGGTGAGTAGGCACTTGTCCGACGCTCTGGACCTGGACCCCGAAGTTATCGAAGGCGCCTACACGCTGGAAGTGTCGTCGCCGGGGCTTGACCGCCCCCTCAAGTCGGTCGCAGATTTGCTCCGCAACAAGGGTCGCACCATCAGGGTGACCCGCAGTACCGGCAAGCCCATTACCGGAAAGCTTTTGGAAGCGGACGAGGATAATTTGACGCTGGCCCTCAAGGGAAACGCCGGAAACGTGGTCGTTCCCAGGTCCGAGGTGCTGGTTGCCAAGGTGGATGTACAAATATAATAGGAAGGTCAATTCATGAAAAATGAACCGAAAGTCAATTTGCTCGAAGCCCTGAAGGCCGTTGTAGATGCCAAGAACATGGATGATTCCGTGGTGCTGAACGCCTTGAAGCAGGCTTTGATTTCTGCCGCCAAGAAGTATCTCCACGTAGACAAGAAAATCGACGTGGAAATCACCGAGGACGAAGTCCACGTGTTCCTCCGTGCTAAGGTGGTGGACGACTATCCGGACTACGACCCCAGCATGACCGCCGAAGAAGTGGAAAAGTTGGACGAAGAATACATGCTGGTTCCCGAGGCCCAGGAATTCGACGAAGACGCACAGCCCGGCGACCTGCTTGAAATGGAAGTCCCGACCACCACCTTCGGTCGTCAGGCCATTCAGACCGCCAAGCAGCTCTTGACCCAGCAGATCCGCGACGCCGAACGCCAGAAGATTCTGGATACCTACAAGGGTCGTATCGGCACCATGATCAGCGGCGAAGTGCTCCGCCTCGAAGGCCGCAACGTGATCGTAAGCCTCGGCAAGCAGACCGAAGCCGTGATTCCGCCCCGCGAACAGATTAGCCATGAACGCTTGGGTCAGGGCCAGTCCGTGAAGGCCGTGATTGCCCGAGTAGAGGAATCCTCCAAGAACGGTGCCCAGGTGGTGCTGTCCCGCGCCAGCGGCGATTTTCTCAAGGAACTGTTCCGCCAGGAAGTTCCGGAAATTTACGAAGGCTCTGTGGAAATCAAGGGCGTTGCCCGTGAACCCGGTTACCGTGCAAAGATTGCCGTGTTCTCCCGCGACGAAAAGATTGACCCGGTTGGCGCCTGCGTAGGCATGAAGGGTGCCCGCGTGCAGACCATCGTCCGCGAACTGGGTAACGAACGTATCGACATCGTTCACTGGAACGAAAACCTGGACGTGTTTATCACTCGCGCCCTTGCTCCGGCCAACATCGTGAAGCTTACCGAAGTTCCCGGCACCCAGCGCGTGGTGGTGGTCATCAACGACGAGAACCTGGCTCAGGCTATCGGCAAGAACGGCCAGAACGTGAAGCTGGCCGCAACGCTGGTGGGCCGCGACCTGGACGTGTTCGGCGAAAAGGAATGGTCCGAAAAGTCCGACGCCGAAAAGGCCGAGGTCATGACTCCCCGCGAACAGGAACTCCGCCGCAACGCTCACCGTGCAGAGAGCCTCTTTGCCAATGCCGGTTCCGAGGATTCCGCCGAAGAAAACGCCAGCGAAGCCCAGGAGACCACTGGAGAAAACGCCTAAGGAAAAGTTTTCGGCAGGGGATTTTTAAAAAGGATTAGATAGGCTTTTAATGAGTATGGAAGATCAAATCAAACCGACGGACTGGGCACAAGAACACGGACTGAAAGTGGACGTGGTCATGAAGCTGCTGAGAGATGCAGGTGTCACTGTCCGTACCCAGGTGTCCAAGGTGGCCGCCTCGGATTACGAGAAGATTGAAGAGGCTGCCGCTGTTGAAAAACAGAAGCAGGATTCCAGGAGTAAGAACCTGAAGAGCGCTTCGTCTTCGGAATCCCAGGAAAGCACGCCCAAGAAAAAGTCCGCCACGGAAACCGTGACGGTCAAGAACGGTGTGACTATCCGCCGCATCAAGGCTACAAAGCCCAAGGCCACTACGGAAAAGCCCGCTGCGACAAAGGCCAAGGCTGCTGCCAAGGCCGAAGAAGCCCCGAAGGCTCCCGAAGTTGCTGCCGCTCCTAGCCCAGTTGCCCCTGCAGAGACACCGAAGGCTCCAGAAGTCGCCGCGCCTGTAGCCGAAGCTCCTGCAAAGCCTGCGGAACCTGCCAAGGAAACTCCTGTCGAGGCAAAGCCCGAAGTCAAGGCTGAAGCCCCTGTAAAGACTGACCCGAAGCCTACGGCTGCGGCAAAGCCCGCTCCTGCAAAGCCTGCAGAACCCACCATGATAACTTCTTCTACGGAGCTGAAGCAGCCTCCCATGAAGGCCCAGGTGTTCAAGCCCGATGCGGCTATCCTTGCCCGTATCGCCAAGTCCCAGCAGCAACAGCAGGGCGGTCGCGGTCCTAACAACCGCCGTCCGGGCGGCCCCGGTGCCAAGGGTCCTGGTAATGCTCAAGGCTACACGGGAACCTTTGGCCCCCGCAATGCCGGCAACGGTCAGGACAATCGTGGCGGCAACTTCCGCGGTGGCCAGAATGGCGGTCGTGGTGGTTTCGGCGGAGGCCGCTCCAGCGGATTCTCCGGCGGCTCCATGCAAGACGCCTTCAACGCCAGCAACGGCGGTGTCGGTTTTGGCGGTGCCTCTTCCCAGGGTGGAAAGGGCGGTAACGCCAAGGGCCAGAACGGCCGTCATGGTAACGACAAGAACCGTCGTGGAAACGGTCGCGACAGGCAGGAACAGCAGAAGGAACAGCAGAAGGAACAGCAGCAGGAAATGGTTCGCCAGAACGTTTCCCGCGTGATGGCCGACCTGTCCAAAAAGCCCGTCAAGAAAGTTTATCGCAAGGAACACAACGATAACGATTCTGGCGAAGAGAAGAAGATTCTCAAGACCTCTGACTTTATTACCGTGGGCGAACTGGCCGGTCTTATGGACCAGATGCCTGCCCGCGTCATTGCGAAGTGCATGGAAATGGGTATGATGGTGACCATCAACGCCCGCCTGGACTTCGAGACCATCCAGATTCTGGCCGACGAGTTCGGCTACGAAGCCCAGTTGATGGAAGAATACGAAGAAGCGGTTCTCGGCGTGGAAGAAGAATCCGAAGAGAACCTGCAGCCCCGCCACCCGGTGGTGACGGTGATGGGCCATGTGGACCATGGTAAAACCTCCTTGCTGGACTGGATCCGCAAGACTCACGTGGTGTCCGGCGAATCCGGCGGCATTACCCAGCATATCGGTGCCTACGAGGTGACGACTAAGCAGGGTAAGGTGACCTTCCTGGATACTCCGGGTCACGAGGCCTTCAGCGCCATGCGTGCCCGCGGTTCTCAGGTGACCGACGTGATTGTGCTGGTGGTGGCCGCCGACTCCATGGTGATGCCCCAGACGGTGGAATCTATCGAACTGGCCAAGCGAGAAAACGTGCCCATGGTGGTTGCCATTACCAAGATTGACCTGCCTACGGCCAACCCCGACAAGATTCGTGCCCAGCTGGCCGAACGCGGTGTAGAAGTGGAACAGTGGGGTGGTCAGACCAGCTGTATCGAAGTGTCCGCCCGCACGGGCCAGGGCATGGACCAGTTGCTGGAAACGCTTGCACTCGAAGCCGAAGTGCTGGAACTCAAGGCCAACCCCGACGCACACGCCAAGGGTGCCGTGGTGGAATCCAAGCTGGACGTGGGCAAGGGTTCCATGGCTACAATCCTTGTGCAGAACGGTACCCTCCATGTGGGTGACCCGTTTGTCTGCGGTATCTACGCCGGTAAGGTCCGTGCCATGTTCAACGAACGCGGTGAACAGATGAAGGTGGCACCTCCCTCTGCACCTTGCCAGGTGCTTGGCTTCGACGGTACGCCCCAGGCCGGTGACGACCTGATTGTGGTGGACGACGAAAAGACCGCTCGTGAAATTGCAAGTAAGCGCCGCATGGCCGCCCGTGAACGCGACCTCCGCGCCCGTAGCACCATTTCTCTGGAATCCAAGTTCAACGAACAGAAGGAAGGCAAGCTTTCCGAACTGAACCTTATCGTCAAGGCCGACGTGGGCGGTTCTGCCGAAGCCCTGGCTTCTTCTCTGGAAAAACTTTCCAACAGGGAAGTGAAGGTGAACATCATTCGCAAGGGTGTGGGCGCCATTACGGATTCCGATATCCTGTTTGCGACCACTGCCCAGGCTATCATTATTTCCTTCCACCTGATGCCTTCGCTCTCCGTGCGCGAAATGGCCCAGAAGGAAGGTATTGAAATCCGCAACTACCGCGTGATTTACGACTGTATCGAAGACATCAAGAATGCCGTTGAAGGCCTGTTGAAGCCTACCCTCAAGGAAGAACTTGTGGGCGAAGCCGAAATTCGCCAGGTGTTCAAGATTCCGAAGGTGGGTCTCATTGCCGGCTGTATGGTTACCGACGGCGAAGTGGACCGCACGAGCCACGTTCGCGTGTACCGCAATGGCGTGGAACTGGGAACTACCGTGGTCCAGTCCCTCAAGCGCATGAAGGACGACGTGAAGACGGTTGTCCGCGGATTCGAATGCGGTATCGGCCTCAAGGGTTACGACGACATCAAGGAAGGCGACAGCCTGATCTTCTTCAAGGAAGTCACCGTTGCCCGTACCCTGAAGGACGTGGCCCGTGAAGAAGCCGAGGAGAAGGCGAAGAAGGCTGCCGAGGAGAAGGACGCCTAATGAGTCGTAGAACCGACAGATTAGACGAACAGTTCCGCGAGGAAATCGGGAAGCTCCTGCAGAAGGGGCTGAAGGATCCCCGCGTGAGCAGCCTTGCAAGCATTACCCGGGTGACCATCACCGAGGATTTGAGCTATGCGAAGATTCTCGTGTCTGTGATGGGCACCGACAAGGAAAAGCGTGACACCCTGGTGGGGCTGAACAACTCCGCCGGCTTTATCCGTGGAGTCCTGGGCAAGGCCCTCAAGATCCGGAAGATTCCGGAACTGAACTTTGTTCTGGATGAGAACCTGGAACACGCCATGCGTATCGAATCCATCTTGGCCGAACTGAAGCAGAAGGGGGAACTCTAGCTTGACTCCTTCTGGATTTGTCCTGCTGGACAAGAATCCCGGTGAAACTTCTTTCAAGGCCCTTTTCCCGCTGAAAAGGGTCTTTTCTACAAAGCGCGTGGGTCATGCGGGAACCTTGGACCTGCGGGCATCGGGCCTGATTGTGGCCGCCATCGGACGTGCCACCCGTCTGCTTCCTTTTGTAGAGGCCAAGGACAAGTGCTATACCTTCCGGCTCCATCTGGGCTACGAGACCGACACCCTGGAATGGGACGGGGATGCGGTGGAGCAAGGGGCTGCATTGACGGTGAGCCGTGCCGCTCTCGAGGCGGTCCTCCCGCAGTTCATTGGCGACATCGACCAGATTCCTCCGCGGTATTGTGCCGTAAAAATCGACGGCCGCCGTGCCAGCGACTGGGCGGAACGGGGCAAGGATTTCGAGATGAAACCCCGCCGTATCCACATCGAATCCTTGAAAATCGTAGGGGAGGGCGGCGTCACCGAAGGCTGCTCCGGCAATTGCTTTGCCACCTTCGACTTGGAATGCGTCTGCTCCAAGGGAACCTACGTTAGGTCTCTTGGGCGCGACTTGGCCCGTGCCCTTGGAACCTATGGCTGCGTTTCCCAGATTCGCCGCCACCGCATAGGGAACATCACCCTGGACAATGCAGTCAAGGGCGAGAACCTGACGGCCGAAAACCTGGTGCCGGTAGATAAAGTTCTAGATTATCCGGTGTTGCGTCTGGACGATACCCAGATGGGGATTATCCGCAAGGGCAATTGGCTTCCCTGGAAAACGCCTGTAGAGGGCGTCGGGACCGAAGGTCACGTGTTCGTGGCCAACGGGGCGGGCGAAGTCCTTTCCCTTTGCAGGTACGAGCCTGGGCGCATTTGCCCGAAATTCTATTTAGGTGAAGATAAGTAAGGGAGATCCCCGCTTTCGCGGGGATGACAGAAAGAAAGTCGGGGATGACAAGGTAAGAAACGAATGTTGGTGAATGTGAAACAGAGAAGAGCCATAACCATGGGAAATTTTGACGGGTGCCACCTGGGTCACCAGGCGCTTTTCCGTTCCCTGAAGGCCGTGGCCGAGGTAAACGGCCTTGTGCCCACCGTCATCAGTTTCGAACCCCATTCCAACTACGTGCTCCGTGAACCCGGCGACCCTTTGCTCCTTACCACCACCAAGGAAAAACGTGAATTCGTAGAGAGCCTGGGCCTTGAATTCTTGGTGATGCCCTTCACGAAGGAACTGGCGAGGCTCCCTTTTGATGAATTTGTCCGTAACGAACTCATTGAGAAGCGGGGCGTTTGTTCCATGTTCTTCGGGCACGACCATTGCTTCGGTGCCGGCGGCAAGGGCAACTACGAAACCATCACGGCGGCATTCCCGGAACTTTCTACCCAGATGCTTTCCATCGTGCTCTACAAGGGGGAGCGGGTCAGTTCTTCGGCGGTGCGCAACGCCCTTTTGAACGGAGACGTGGACCGTGCCCAGACTTACCTGGGCAGGCCTTACCGACTGTCTGGAACGGTGGTGGAGGGTAAGCGCCTTGGGCACACCATTGGGTTCCCGACCGCGAACCTGCAGGTGGAACCTTACAAGTTCCTGCCCAAGATTGGGGTCTATGTGGCCTCGGCAAGGCTCGATTCCGAATCCTCCGACGGCAAGAACGAAGAGCGGATTTTCCGTGCGGTGGTGAACATCGGCATGCAGCCTTCTACGGGTAATCACCAGTTGGCCATCGAGGCCTATATTCTGGACTTTGACGAAGACATTTACGGTAAGCCCCTTTCCTTGGATTTGCTCACCTACCTCCGGCCCGAGCAGAAGTTTGCAAGTCTTGAAGATTTGGTGCGCCAAATCGGCATGGACGCCGACACCGCCCGCCACTACAACGGCAACCATTGGGCGGAATAAAAGTCAGCTTTTGCGAAATCTTGTATTTTTAGTCTTTTTTTTCGCAATATTTCAGAATGATGGAAAATCCAGAGGACTACCCGGAGTAAATAATGTTAGTACTAAAACAAGGATTGCTGAAATTTGTTTGTTTTTCTTTATTGTATGGACGGTTATCTTTATTACGATGATTGCATAGATATCTGTAGTTTATTTTAATAGCCCTTATGCTAGTAAGTTTATTGAATGTTATATTTTCTTCATATTATTCGTGTTGCTAGCGTATTTTTTAACATCAAAGTATATCCTTCTTCGTTTAGCCAAATCTGTTGAAAAAATAGATGAGGACAAATATCGGGTGCACACCTTGTTGAGTCATTATGACTTTTGCAAGAAAGATGTTCGTCTTTGTAGATATGGTCAAATAAAAATTGATGTATATAGCGGGAAAATACGATTGAAACCTGATGAATATATTGATACTACCCCAAAAAGAATTTTTTTAGAAGAAATGTTATCTCATTAAGAAACTAATTCAAATGCTTTGTTTTTTCCAAAGGTCGCCCCAGCGGCCTTTTCCCGTACAATTCCTAGGGAAAATTGATTGTAGATAAGTTTTAAGTCGCTGAAAATTTCCTATGAGAGCAATTTTTTTTCTAAATACCAATCAATCAGATATAGGGGAATGTTTTTCATCCTCGTCTCTTCACGATAATCCGCCATGGAAAAACGAAGTCCGTTCAGCTGGTTGTTTGCTTTAAGTACATAGGCAAGGGATTTCGCCTTCAGGTTCTCCTCCGCCTTAACCTCTACAGGATACACTCTCTCTGTCTGCAAGACAAAATCTATTTCGGATGTCGAATTCTCGTTGGTGTAGTAATAGAGCGGCATGTCGGTGGAACATCGAATTTGCTGTTCAACGTACTGTTCCGTAAATGACCCCTTGTATTCTGTCAACAGTCGGGACTCGGCCAGGATTTCCTTGGCTGGAACATTCGCGAGCGCACCCAACAAGCCAAGGTCATTCAGGAATATCTTAAACGTATTTGAATCTTCATAAAACTTGAGAGGAATATCGAATTTTTTCACCCGGTGAACCTTATGAATGAGGCCGGCATCCATGAGCCACTGTATGGCATTTTCGTAGTCCTTGGCACGGCCCCCCTTCCGGAGGTATCCCCAAATGAACTTCTTGTTTTCTTTTGCAAGCTGACCGGGGACAGAATTCCATATCGCCCGAACTTTAGGCAGATCGTTTGACGGGATATGCTTTGAAAAGTCGTCATTATAGTCCATCAGTATTTTATTCTGGATTTCTCGGACTTCAAAAATGTCGCGACGCTTGGAATAGACGTCCACGGCTAAGGGCATGCCGCCAACAAAGTAATACTCGCGTAGCAGATTGATCAATTTGTCCTTAATGACGAAATATTCGTTCCACTTGCCTTCTTCAAGGTAATCCGCCAGTGGCGATTCTCCCATAGCCAGCAAGAATTCCTTGAAGGACATCGGGTACAGACGAAGCCGGTCAACTTTTCCAACCGGGAAGCCTGTGCCGACGTGATTCTGCAATCCCAACAGAGAGCCCGCCACCGCAACATGAACATCCGGCCTATCTTCGCAAAAATACTTGAGTGCCGTCAAACCAGCGGGAACTTCCTGGATTTCGTCAAAAATTACGAGAGTCTCGTTCGGTAGAATTTTTTTCCCCGAATATGCAGAAAGGGCTGTCAGGATACGATTTATGTCGTAGTCTACGAAAAGCGATTGGGCAAAGGCGTTCCGGTCACAGTTCACGTAGACCATGTCTTTATAGGATTTTTCGCCAAATTGACGCAAAATCCAGGTTTTCCCGACTTGCCGGGCCCCGTCCAGCACCAAGGGGCATCTATTCGGGGAATCCTTCCAGGCTTGCAATTTTGTAAATAGGGATCGTTCCATATTACGAAATATACTCTTTTCTAGGGGAAGTTTTAACAAAAATATACATTTTTCTACGGGAAATTTGCTGCTTATTGCTCATTTTTCTGCTGGATTTTTTCTTGAGAATCTGAGATTTTGGCGAATTTTAGGTGAAAATAAGGCCCATTTAACGAAAAAGGGATTTGATCGCCTGAAAATTTCCTATGATTGGAGAGGTATGCCGGTTGAATTTAGACTAGAACCTACGGGAAGTTCCAGCGACACCGCCAAGAACTACAATGGCAACCATTGGGCCGAGTGAAAGCCTAATCTTTTGACAGTCATAGAGTTACTAAAAGTACCCGCCGACGGGCCGTGAGAATGCCCTGTCTAAATGGAGTCTTTTTTCATTTTTTGAAAGGGCCAAATTCCTCCAAAATTCCCGTTTTTTCTATCTTTTTGGCCGAATTTTGTGAGGAAACCCTTATGACTGATGTGGCAGAAAAGCCGAATTTCATAACGTCCTCCCTTGACTTTTTGGTCAACTGGGGCCGTACGAATTCCCTTTGGCCGTTCCCCTACGGTACGGCCTGTTGCGCGATTGAGTTTATGAGTACCGAGGTGGGCCGTTACGACCTTTCCCGTATCGGTTCGGAATACGTGCGCTTTACCCCGCGCCAGTCCGACGTGCTTCTGGTGTCCGGGACCATTACCTACAAGCAGGCCCCTATCCTCAAGCGCATCTACGAGCAGATGGCCGAACCCCGCTGGGTGATTGCCATGGGCGCCTGCGCCTGCTCCGGCGGATTTTACGACTGTTACTGCACCGTGCCGGGTATCGACCACATCATCCCGGTGGATGTGTACATCGGCGGCTGTCCCAGCCGCCCGGAGGCCTTCTTCGACGCCATGTTCGACCTGCAAAAGAAGATCAAGGACGAGTCCTACATGAAACAGCGCACCGAGCGGGTCAAGGAACAGCTGGAAATGATCAAGGCGAAGACCGCCGAGGCTAAGGAAGAGGCCCGCGAGTTTGCCCACGAGAAGGTTGCCGAGTTCAAGGAACTGGTGGCCGAAAAAGAAAAAGAGTTTGTTGAACAGACCCAGTTCTGGAAGAGGTAGAAGATGGTGAACGTAGATGAAATCTTCTCCGTCCTGGAGGAAAAGTTTGGTGCGACGAAGGAGTCCAAGGACAAGTGGACGGTGACGGCGGTTGTGCCTGCCGCCTATCTGCACAATGCGGTCCAGTTCCTTCGCGACGAGTCGGCTATCAAGTTCGAGATGCTGGTGGATATCGCCGGTGTCGATTACCTGACTTACCCCAATCACGAAGGCCCCCGCTTTGCGGTGGACTACGCCTTCAAGAGCATGTCCACTCCCGGTGCCCGGATTCGTCTGAAGGTGCAGGTTCCTGAGACCGACCTGAATGTCCCCACCCTTACGGACCTGTATGCCAACGCCAACTGGTACGAGCGCGAAGTGTTCGACCAGTTCGGGATTGTGTTCACGGGCCATCCGGACCTCCGCCGCCTGTTGAACCATGTGGAATTTGTGGGCCATCCGCTCCGCAAGGATTACCCTGCCCAGAAGCGTCAGTGGCTTTCTACCAACGACTACTTGCTCCCCGCTTTGGAAAAGCGTCTGGAGGTGCTTGGCTACAGGGTTGTCCAGCGCAGCAAGGAAGTGGAAACCGTGGATAACGAATTTTTGGAAGGGAGTATCAAAGAATGATTGTACTGGATCATAGAGGCAAGAGACAGAGCCTGATGCCCCTGAACGTGGGCCCGAGCCACCCGGCCACTCACGGATGCTTGCGTTTCTTGGCGGCCATGGACGGTGAAACCATCGTGGCGAGCGTCGAAGAAATCGGCTACCTCCACCGCGGGTTCGAGAAGATGGTGGAACGGGGCACCTGGCAGCAGGTGGTTCCTTACACTGACCGTCTCAACTATTGCTCCGCTATCATGAACAATATCGCTTACTGCCGTGCGGTAGAGAACATGTTCGGCGTAGAAATCACGGAACGCTGCAAGGTGCTCCGCGTGATTGTGAACGAACTTAGCCGTATCAACGACCACTTTGTGTGCGTGGCGGCTGCCTTCCAGGACCTGGGCGGAACCACTCCGTTCATGTATGCCTTTAACCCCCGTGAAGAAATCATGTGCATCTGGGAAAAGCTCACCGGTGCGCGCCTGACCAACAGCTACTCCCGTATCGGCGGTCTTTCTCGCGACAGCTACGACGGCTTTGAGCAGGATGTCCTTGCGGCTCTCGATTCTACCGAGAAGGCCCTGAAGGATTTGCATGCCTGCTTGGACCGTAACCGTATCTTCCTGGACCGTACCGTGGGTATCGGCAAGATTTCTGCCGAAAAGGCCATCAGCTACGGCTGGACAGGCCCCTGCCTCCGCGCTTGCGGTGTCGCATCTGACCTTCGTAAGGATGAACCCTACTACGATTACGAGACCTACGACTGGGAAGTGGTGGTGGGCACTCAGGGCGACTGCAACGACCGTCTGCAGGTCCGCCTCGCCGAAATCGAAGAGTCCATGAAGATTGTGCGCCAGGCCCTGAAGCGCCTTGCGCCCGGGCCCATCGACATCGTCGATCCACGCATCCGCGTGCCCTCGCACAAGCTGGCCTACCAGGACATGGAAGGCCTGATTGGTCGTTTCAAGAGCGTCTATGAAGGCATTCGCGTTCCCGAAGGGGAATACTACTGCGGGTCCGAATGTGCCAACGGCGAGCTTGGCTTTACCATCGTTTCCGACGGCTCGGGCCACCCCTACCGCATCAAGGTGCGTCCGCCTTGCCTTACGCAGTTTGCCGCATTCCACGAGCTTGTGGAAGGCGGTCAGCTGGCTGACTCCATGGCCGTACTTTCGGGCCTCAACATTATCGCTGGAGAACTTGACCGATGAGAGAACATATCCAAGGTGCTGTTCAGTTTGTCTCCAATAACCGCCTGAAGTTTGACAGGCCCGCACAGCCTATCGATGCCCTGCCCGATCCGGGCCAGACCTTTGGCTATGTGAACAAGGCCGTTCCCCAGCCTTCTCCCAAGGAAGTGCTTGCAAAGCTCGACACTCCTGAAATCAAGGAACGCTGCGCCGACCTGCTGAGCCGCTATCCGGTGGGGCAGGGGGCTTTGCTCGAAGTTCTTTGGCTTGTGCAGGGCGTGTTCGGCTGGGTGCCTACCGAAGGTATCCGCTGGGCGGCAAATGTTTGCGGTTGCGCTCCGGCACATGCGCTGGGTGTTGCCACCTTCTATACCATGTACAACCACGCTCCCAAGGGCAAGTTCCTGCTGCAGTTCTGCCGTAATATTAGCTGCACCATCAAGGGCGCCCCGAGCCTGATTGCCTACGTGGAAAAGGCCTTGAACATCAAGACCGGTGAAACTACACCCGATGGTCTTTTCACCATTCTCCAGGTGGAATGCCTGGGCAGCTGCGGCAACGGCCCCATGATGCTGGTGAACGACGATTTCGCCACCGACGTGGAAGGGGACCAGTTGGTGATGAAACCGGGTACTACCCTTACCACCGACAGCATTGACCGTATTCTCAAGTGGTGCTATGCTCACGAAGACAACATGCCCAAGCACGATGTGTTGGGCGGTATCGTCAAGGGCCACAGCGGACACCCTGGCGCTCCCGGTGCCAAGGCGAAGCCCCAGGTGGCCGACTACGCTCCTCCTTCTCCGGTGCTGAATGTGAAGGCCGAAGCCGACGACGCTGGCGCCACCCTCACCTGGAAGGGCGCTCCCGAATTCACGAAGTTGGTGGTGGAAAAGAAGAACGGCTCCAAGTGGGACGCCGTGGGCGAGCCCGGCGTGAAGGACAAGAGTTTCCTCGACGCAAGCGGCAAGGTTGGCGATGTGTACCGCATGATTGCCACTTCCGGCGAACGCACGGCGAAACCTTCCAAGGAAGCTACCGCTACCCAGAAGCCCGCACCGGTAGAGGAGGCTAAGTAATTATGGCTGAATGTGTAAAAGTTTGTACAGCGAACTTCGGCAAGGGCGCCCAGGACATCGAAGTCTATAAGAAGCTGGGCGGCTACGCCAATATTTCCGAAAAGCTCTTCAACATGAGTCAGTTCGAACTCATCGACTATGTGCAGCGCTCTAACCTGCGCGGCCGTGGCGGCGCAGGGTTCCCCACGGGCATGAAATGGAGCTTTGTTCCTCGCAATTCCGGCAAGCCCGTGTATATCGTGGTGAACGCCGACGAAGGCGAAGGCGGAACTTTCAAGGATCATTTCTTGATGCTGGAAGACCCCCACCGCCTTATCGAAGGCCTGATTATCGCCGGTTGGGCACTGGGCAGCCGCGCGGCCTACATCTATTGCCGTGGCGAATTTTTGCCCTGCATCGAAAGCATCAACAAGGCCCTGAACCAGGCGTATGCCGCCGGTTACCTGGGTGAAAACATTATGGGCACCAAGTTCTGCTTCGACATCTTTGTCCATCGTGGAGCGGGCGCCTACATCTGCGGTGAAGAAACTGCTTTGATTAACTCTCTTGAAGGCCAGAAGGGTCAGCCCCGCTTGAAGCCGCCTTTCCCGGCGGTCAGCGGCGCCTGGAAGAGCCCCACCTGCGTGAACAACGTGGAAACCATCATGGCTCTCCCGTGGATTCTGCAGCACGAACCCGAAGAATACGCCAAGATGGGAACTCCCCGTGCCGGCGGTACCAAGGTGTTCTGCATCTCTGGTGACGTGAAAAATCCGGGCGTGTACGAGGCTCCTCTCGGCACTCCGATGATGACCATGATTAACGACTACGCTGGCGGCGTGGTAGGTGGAAACCTGAAGGCTGTGCTTCCGGGCGGTTCCTCTTGCGCTCCGCTTACTGCTGAAGAAGCTGCTGTGGCGACCATGGATTACGAATGTCTCGCTTCCATGAAGACCATGTTCGGTTCTGGTGCCATGATCGTGATCAACGATACCCACAACATGGTAGATCTGCTGAATTGCCTCGGCAATTTCTACAGCCATGAATCCTGTGGCCAGTGCACCCCCTGCCGCGAAGGGACGGGTCTTCTGCACCGCATGCTGAACCTGATTGTGGCAGGAAAGGGTCATGACGGCGACGTGGAACTGATGCAGAGCCTCTGCGGCGGTTTCGGCGGCGTCACTATCTGCCCGTTGTCTATTTCGCTTGGTGGTCCTGTAAGTTCTTATACGGCTAAGTTCCGTGGTGACTTTGACGAATATATCGCAAAGAATCCCGACCACGCCAAGCCCCGTGTTCAAGAAAACTATCGTCCTGGAATTTTCTGGTAATAATATGAGTAACTACTACAACATGCCGAAACTCCCGACCGAGAACAGCCCGAAGGTGGAAATCTTCGTGGACGACAAGCCGGTGATGGTTCCTGGCGATACGAATCTTCTCGAAGCCCTCAAGGCCGTGGGTATCGAAACGCCCCACGTATGTTACCACCCGTTCCTCCCGGTGTCGGGAAATTGCCGCCAGTGCCTGGTGGAGCAAGAAGGCCCCCGCGGTCGTATGCTGGTGATTGCCTGCTACACGCCGGTGGCCCCGGGTATGAAAATCTACACTCCGGCCTCCAGCGCCCGCGTGAAGAACGCCCGCAAGGCCACTCAGGAGTTCATGCTGGTGAACCACCCGCTGGATTGCCCCATCTGCGACAAGGCCGGCGAGTGCACCCTGCAAGAAAACTATATGGAAGCGGGTCAGAACGAATCCCGCATGCGTCCCGAATACGGCAAGAACTACCACGGCAATCCTGCCCACCAGTTCATTGACGCCAAGGGCCAGCTCCGCGGCGGCAAGCATGTGGACCTTGGCCCTCGCGTGTTGCTGGACGAAGAACGTTGCGTGCAGTGCGACCGTTGCGTGCGCTTTATGCGTAGCATCGCCGGTTCCGAACAGCTCCAGCTGGCGGGCCGTGCCGATCACACTTACATCACTACGTTCCCCGGCGAAAAGTTGGACCACGAATATGACCTCTGCGTCACTGACGTTTGCCCGGTGGGCGCCATGACGGCCAAGTACTTCCGTTTCCAGAAGCGAGTCTGGCTCCTTTCCCACACGCCGACTATCTCGATGGACGACTCCCTCGGAGCAAACATCTGGCTGGACTATGCCGACGGCCGCATCTACCGCGTGATGCCCCGCTGCAATCCGGAAGTGAACCGCAGCTGGCTTTCTAACACCAGCCGTCTTGCGTTCCAGAATTTTGACAAGAACCGCCTTCCGTTCATGGGATTCCATGTAATCCAGAACCTGGTTTCCGGAGTCAAGGCGGAAGGGGGCAAGATTGCCCTTGCCGCTGGCGGCACCTGCACCATCGAGGACCTTGCGGCCCTCCGCATGCTGAAGGATTCCCTCGGTGACAGCGCCGAGCTGTTCGGCGGTACGTTCAAGAAGGTGGGTTCTCCCGACGGTATCGCCATGAGCGGCGACCCCATGGCCAATCGCGCAGGCTTCAAGCTCATGGGCGTCCCCGAAAACAACCTGGCAGACCTCACGAAGCGCGCCGGCGAATTCAAGCTGCTCCTGACCGTGAACCTGGATATCTTTGGCGAAGACGCCTCTCAGGCTTCTGCCCTCGAAAAGATCCAGAACCGCGTGGTGCTTTCGGCATTCAACGACGAGACTGCCGCCCACGGCACCCTCTCTTGCGGTGTGCGCCACTGGAGCGAAGTCCAGGGCACCATGGTGAACAGCCTGAACATCTTGCAGAAGCTGAATGCCTGCCCGGTATGCCCCGACGAAAAAATCCGCCCGGCCTACGAAATCCTTTCGGAGCTGGCCGGTTGCAAGTTCGAGTCTGCGGCAGACGCCTTCAGACATGCGGGCGAGTACGCTCCCGCTCTCGCAGGGCTCTCTTACGATACCATCAAGAGTACAGGCAAACTCCTCGAAGGAGGTGAAGCATAATGGATATTATTGAATCCAAGACCTGGGTGGAATGGCTGATCACTATCGGAAAGTTCGCTTTCTGCTTTGTGCCGGTCCTTTACATCCTGTTGCTTATTCCTATGGAACGCCGCGGCGCGGGCTTTATGCAAGACCGTCAGGGCCCCAACCGTTCCTATATCAAGATTCCCTATTTCGGAAAGATCCGTTTGCTGGGGTATGTGCAGAACATGTGCGACGGCACCAAGCTGTTCTTCAAGGAAATGTTCGCTCCCAAGGGCGCAAACAAGTTCCTGTATTACGTGGCCCCTGCCATTCCCTTTGCCATCGTGTTCCTTTCCCCTTGCGTGATTCCCTGGTTTGGCCCCATGGTCTTTGAATGGGGTGGCAAGACGGTCCGTATCGCGGGCTCCATCGTGGATTCCGACGTGGGCGTGCTTCTGCTGTTCGGGCTTTCGTCCCTTTCAGCTTATGGTGCCGTGCTGGCCGGTTGGGCGTCCAAGTCCAAGTACAGCTTCTTGGGAGCGCTTCGTACCAGTTCCATGACCATCAGCTACGAAGTCTGTCTTGGTCTTTCCATGATGGGCATCTTGCTCCTTGCAGGCTCCTTCAACCTGACCGATATCGTGAACTGGCAGGAACACCACGCCTGGGGCATTGTGGTCCAGCCGGTGGCCTTCTTCTGCTTCTTGATTGCAAGCATCGCCGAAACGGGCCGTGCTCCTTTTGACGTGGCCGAAGGCGAACCCGAACTGGTTGCCGGTTACCATACCGAATATGGTGCCATGCAGTTCGGCCTGTTCTACATGGGTGAATACTCCCACATCTGCATCAACAGCTTCCTCATCGCGACACTCTTCTTGGGCGGCTACTCCGTGCCCTTCGTGACTACGGAAACCATGCAGGCCCACATGGGAGGCTCTCTCGCCATCCTCTTTGGCGTGCTCGCCTTCCTCGCTCTTGCGTTCCTCCACTTGATTTACCGCTATTCCGCAAAGCTTGCCAAGCGTGCCCAGTCCAACAAGATGGAAATCTTGCAGGAATACAAGCTTTACAAGCTCATCGCCTGGGTGGCTGTTGTGGTGTTTGTCGCCCTGGGCGTCTGTGCCTGGCTGTTCTACAATCCCGCGAACTTCGTGGTGAACGGCTTTGCTGTGGGTAGCCTTGCTACCGCCGTGGGTACGGCCCTTATCCACTTGCTGGTCCTTGTGGTCAAGAGCGTGTTTTTCTGCTGGGTGTGGATTTGGGTCCGCTGGACTCTGCCTCGCTTCCGCTATGACCACGTGATGCATCTCGGCTGGAAGATTATCTTGAATATCGCCCTCATCAACCTCGTGGTGACAGCGGTCATCGCCAAACTCGTAGGGGGTAACTAATGCGCGTTATCAGACAGAAACCCATGACCCTGGGTGAACGCCTCTATATCTTTGAGGCCATTCGCGGTCTGTGGACAACTCTCAAGCACGCTGCCCGCGGTCTTTTCAACTACGACAGCCTGCCTACCATCTCTTACCCCGAAGGCCAGCCCGAAGTGCGTAATACCTACCGTGCCAAGCACCGCCTGATGCTTCGCCCCGACGGGACTCCCCGTTGCGTGGCCTGCGGCATGTGTGCGGCGGCCTGCCCTGCTCACTGCATTTTTATCGAGGCTACTCAGAGCGACGACCCTCGTATCGAAAAGCGGGTGATGCGCTTTGACATTGACCACCTGACCTGCGTGTTCTGCGGTCTTTGCGTCGAGGCCTGCCCGGTAGATGCGCTCCGTATGGATACCAAGGTAATCAGTTTCGAACATCGCACCCGCGACGAATTTGTATCCAGTCTTTTCGATTTGACCAACTGGAATCCTGCCGACTATCCCGAAGACGAGCAGAGCCAGAAGGCTCCTGGCGGGACTCTGAACAAGCAGGCTCTGGAAACCTGGGGAATGGAGGTTAAGTAATGCTCGCTCTCGTTTACTTTATTATTCTCGCTGTTATTGCCGTAGGGGCAGCCCTTTGCGTGCTCCTTTCCAGGCATCCTCTGTACGGCGCCCTTTCTCTGATTGTATCCATGGTCTCCCTGGCCGGCATCTACGGCCTTGTAGGTAGCCCCTTCTTGGGAGTTGTCCAGATTATGGTCTATGCGGGCGCTATCATGATGCTCGTGACCTTTGTGATTATGGTGCTGAACGGTGCCAAGGATAAGCGGACCCCCATGTTCGACGGGGTGTCCTTCTTCATTATCCCCGCTGTTCTAGTTCTTGCCGCCATGGTGGGCTTTGCCTTGCTGCGTTCCACCATGACATTTGATTCTGCAACCGTGGCAGGTTCCGTGAAGGTGACTTCGGAAACCCTGTTCAACATGGCCTCTACGGGCCCCGGGTATTTCCTTTTGTTCGAGGTGATTGGCGTGCTGTTGCTTTCGGCGATGGTGGCGGCCATCTTCCTTGCCAAGAGACACCTTGGTTCTGTGATTAGCGAAAATACGGAGGATAAGCACTGATGGAACTCCAGCCGTTATACATCCAGATTCTTGCCTTGGTGATTTTCGCCATCGGCATCATCGTCGCCGTTGCCCGCCGCAACCTGTTCTTTGTGCTCATGGGCGTAGAACTGGCCCTGAACGCCGTGAACCTCTCCTTTGTGGGCTTTGCAAAGACGCTTCCTGCAGAGGCTAGCGTTACGGGCCAGATTGTGCCGCTGTTCTCCATAGCGGTGGCGGCGGCCGAGGCCTGCGTGGGCTTTGCTATGCTCATCATGATTTTCCGCAACAAGGAAAGTGTTGATGCGGATTCTTATTCGGATATGAAGGGGTAGGCTATGACACATTTACCACTTTGGTTTATTCCTCTTTTCCCCCTGATCGGTACTATCCTTCTGGGAACCATCGCCGTGGTTTCTTCGGGCGCAAAGAAGGGCCCCTCCGAAGGTCTCGTCGGGACTCTCGCGGTGTTGTTCCCGGCGCTCTCCTTTGCCGTGGTGGCAATCCTTGCTTGCAGCATGCCCGAGGCCGGGTTCAGGGAAACCCTCTGCAACTGGATTGATATTCCCCTGTTCCGGGCGGATATCGGTTTCCTGTTCGACGGACTTTCCCGCATCATGCTCCTGTTCGTGACAGGAATCGGATCTCTCATCGCCATGTACTCCATCGGTTACATGCACGGCGACCGTGGCTTTGCCAGGTTCTTCGCCTACATCAACCTGTTCCTGTTCAGCATGGTGGTGTTGGTGCTTGCCGACAGCCTGCTTCTCACCTTCCTCGGTTGGGAAGGCGTGGGCCTCTGCTCCTACCTGCTCATCGGCTTCTGGAATCAGGACCTCAAGAACTGCAAGGCGGCCAACAAGGCCTTTATCGTGAACCGCGTGGGCGATATCGGGTTCTTGTTGGGCATGCTTACCCTTGTGACTATCGGTGGCTCTAGCCTGTTGAACTACGACGGTCTTGCCGCTTTCATCAACATGGTGATTGGCGCCGGCGAGGTTGTGGAACTGGTTCTGCCCCTTTCTCTTGCAGGAATCCTCTTCTTTATCGGTTGCACTGGTAAGTCGGCCCAGATTCCCCTGTTGACCTGGCTTCCCGACGCCATGGCGGGTCCGACCCCCGTGTCCGCCCTTATTCATGCGGCCACCATGGTGACCAGCGGCGTTTACCTGCTGGCCCGTCTCTCGATGATGTTCTGCCTGCTGGAGCATGTGCTTTTGGTTATCGTTTTCGTGGGCATGTTCACGGCCCTCTGGGCGGCTATCGCTGGCCTTCTGCAAAACGACATCAAGAAGGTTCTGGCCTACTCGACAATTTCACAGTTGGGCTACATGTTCATGGCGGCAGGCGTCTGTGCCTTTGATGCTTCTATTTTCCATGTGTTTACCCATGCCTTCTTCAAGGCGGCCTTGTTCCTTGGGGCCGGTGCGGTTATCCATTCCCTCGCCGGGGAGCAGGACATGCGCCGTATGGGCGGTCTTATCAACAAGACTCCCGTGACGGCCTGCGTCATGATTTTTGCCTTCCTCGCCATTGTCGGGTTCCCCGGCTTTGCGGGCTTCTGGTCCAAGGACTTGATTCTGGAACGCATTTTCGTGAGCGGCCCCATTATTGGCCCCATCGTCTATGTGGTGGGTCTTGCCACGGCGGTGATTACCGCGGTCTATATGGGTCGCCTGATCATCATGACCTTCTTTGGCAAGTACCGCGGCAGCAAGGAATCCGAAGAGCATATCCACGAGGCTCCGGCAGTGATGCTGTTCCCCATGGTGATTCTCGCCTTCGGTGCAATCTTCTCCGGCTACCTGTGGGCTGATTCCATTGGCCTTACCTTCTTCCGCGACAGTATGGCTTCTGTGGTGGGTCACGCCCAGGCCATTTACCTGGCGGCAAATCCTGCCGCCCACGTGAACCCGGTCATCTTTGCCGCTCTCGGCACGCTGGCTGCCCTCGGCGGTATGTACATCGCCTGGAAGGTGTTTAGCCGCGCCCGTATCATCGGTGTCAAGGGAGCCTCTACGGTTCCCGAAGGCAGCGCCGCTTCTTGGACGTTCCTTTGGGACTACATCCACTGCGCATTCATTGCCGGTGTGAACATTCTGGCCTGGTTCTGCGACGTGGTGGTGGAAAAGGTTCTGCAGGCAATCCAGTGGACCATTGCCGCCATCGTAGAAATTCTCGGCGACGGGGCGTCTATCCTCCAGGTCCGCAAGGTTCGTCTCCAGCTCTCGTTTAGCGTTGCAGGGGTTGCACTCCTTGTAATGCTGGTCATTTTCTCGGGAGGACTCGTCTAATGTTGTTAAATCTTCTCGTTATCGCGCCCTTTGTTGCCGCCATCCTGATGGTGCTCAACTCCAAGGAAGATTCCAGCGCGTCTTCCCGTATGGCAATCCTCATGGGTGTGGCCTTTGCGGCTATGTCCGTGGCCTTGATTGTCACGGGTAACCAGGCGACCACTCCTGTGGAATGGTTCCACATTCCGGGAACCCGCGGCCCGGTTTACTACTACCTCTACGCCCACGGTCTGGGCGCCTGGATGGTGTTCCTTTCTTGCGGGCTTTCCCTGGTGGCCCTGATTTCTGCACGTAGCACTACGGGCAAGAACTACCGCAATTTCGCCATTGGCATCTTTGCCTTGATGGGGGCCATGAACGGTACCTTCCTCGCGGCAGATGCGGTGCTGTTCTTCTTCTTCTTCGAAGCCATGGTGATTCCTGCGGCAATCTTGATTGCGGCTTTCGGTGGCGAAAAGAGGGCTACGGCGGCCATGACGTTTGCCATCTATACTCTGGTGGGCTCTGCTCCCATGATGGTGGCCCTCTGGTACTTGCTGACCATAGCCGACAATTCCCTGTTGCTCTCTATGGCGGTGGCTGTCCAGAGCTTGCCTGCAGATACCCAGACCCTGGTGATGCTCAGCTTCTTGCTTGCCTTCTTGGTGAAGACTCCAATCTTCCCCTTCCACGGTTGGCAGGCCATTACCTATGCCGAAGCTCCTGCACCTCTGTCTGCAATCCTTACGGGTGCCATGAGCAAGGCGGGCGTGTTCGGCTTTATCGCCTGGGTCTTGCCCATATTCCCCATGAACTTGAATTACATCTCTGGCCTTATGTGGCTTGGCCTCGGTACGGCGATTTATGGAGCCCTTATGGCGCTCCGGGCTACCGACGGCAAGAGGCTCTTGGCCTATAGCTCCATGAGCCACCTGGGCTTTGCGGTGGCAGGTGTCTTCAGCCTTTCCGAAGCCATGCTCCCTGCAGTGCTGGTGCTTCTGGTGGCTCACGGTATTTCTGCCGGCGTCCAGTATTTCTTGATGGGCGTTGCCGAACGCATGACCGGCACCCGCAACATCAACGAAATGGGCGGTCTTTCTTCAAAGAATCCCGTGTTCAGTTTCCTTTTCGGTGCGGCTGGCGTCATGGCTCTCGCCGTTCCCGGTACCGCCGGATTTGTTGGCGAATTTACAGTGCTCCTTTCCCTGTGGGATTTGGGACCCCTGCCTGCATTGGTGGGCGGATTCTGCCTGATTCTTTCGGCCACTTACGTGCTTCGCTTTATCCAGAAGGTAATCTTCGGCAAGCCCGCCCGTGAGTACCAGGAAGGTACAAGGACCACGGCCCTGGAAGGGGTTGCCTTCGGTTCCATGCTGGCGCTGCTTCTGGCTTTTGGTCTGCATCCCGCATTCGTGACCAATTCCTTGCACCTGTTCGACGAGGGAATTACCGAAGAATCGACGACGGAAGTTGTAGAGGAGGTCGCAGAACCTGCGGAACAGCCCATGACTGCCGAAGAATTGCGGGAGCTGGATTCCACTCTCGCCGCTTCCGGATTTACGGAAGAAGAACGCAAGGCCTTGATTGCCCAGATTCAGTCAGAAACTCTGGCCGTGGATTCCGCCGTGGCCGCTTCTGAAGCGGCGGAGGATTCCGTCGAGGCTCTGGGAGCGGCCGAGGAACAAGCGGCTGCGGTGGGTACGGATTCTTCTGCGGCAGGGGCTGAACAGCCTGCGGTAGAAACTGAAAAGACGGAGGCATCCGAAAATGAGTAATTACATCAATCTTATGCCGGTAATCCTTGTGATTCTCGGGGCCATGGTTTCCATTGCCGCGGAACCCTTTATCAGGGACGAAAACAAGCACAAGGTTCTGCCTTGGTCGGCTGCATTCTTCGTGGTGCTTGCCATGGCGTCTTGTGTGCTTCTTTCTCCGGATACGCTTTTCAATTTGTTCGCCATGGACCCAATCCGTCGCCTGTTGACGGGAGCGGTTCTCTTCTGTGCTCTTCTTGGAATTTCCGGTATCCAGTGGACTCTGGGTCACGAAAAACATAAGGGCGGCGAACCCTACGGTCTCATGCTTTTGGCAACGGGCGGAGCCTTGCTTATGATCCAGGCCATCGATTACTTGGCCCTGTTCATCGCCATGGAGCTGACCTCTTTCCCGGTGTACGCCCTGGTAGGGCTCCGTCGCAGAAACACCAATTCTTCCGAAGGCGTGTTCAAGTATTTTGTGTCGGGAGCCATCTTCAGCGCCATCTTCCTGTATGGTGTGGCCATGATTTACGGTGCTACGGGAACCACCAGCTTCTATTCAAGCTGCATTTTGTGGCGTGAACCGCTCTACGCTATCGGTGTGCTGATGGTGCTTTTCGGCGTGCTGTTCAAGGCCGGTGCCGCTCCGGTTCACTACTGGGTGGCCGATGTCTATACCGGAGCCGCCGTAGCCGTTACAGGCTTTATGGCTGCCGTTGTAAAGGTGGCTGCCCTTGCCGCACTCGGCTCCATTTGGCTCTCTGTGCTGGTGACCAAGGCGGCAACAGCTCCTGCTTGGAATTTGGCTGAACCGGTGACCATTGGTTCCCAGTCCGAATCCCTGGGCGTGATGGTGATTATCGTCGCCCTTCTGTCCATGGCCATCGGTGCGTTTGGCGGCCTTGCTCAGAAATCTATCCGTCGTATTTTGGCGTTTTCCGCCGTGATGAATGCGGGCTTTATTCTGCTAGGCGTGTTGCTGCCCGATTATATCGGTTCTGGCAAGGTTCAGCTTGGCCCCATGTTCTATTTCTTGATTACCTACGCCGTGGCCTCTGCCGGTGCTCTTACCGGGGTTGCCTATTTGGCGGGTAAAGACGACAAGAACGAAACCCTGGACGACTTGCAGGGTGCCGGACGCAAGCGCCCCTTCGTGTCGCTGGCGGTGGCCGTGTGCCTTGCCTCGCTGGCCGGGCTCCCTCCTGTTGCAGGGTTCCTTGCCAAGTTCGTTCTCTTTACGGGAGCCTTCTCTGCGGGCATGTCCTGGATTGCGGCGGCGGGCTTTGGTCTTTCTCTGGTGGCTGCGGCCTACTACCTGCGTATCGCCTATGTGCTGTTTGCGCCGGCCAAGAAAACCTGTGAATGCAAATGTCAGTGCCAGTGTGCGGACAATGCGGTCTTTGGCTATATGCTGAAGTTTACCGTGGCTGCAGCGGCCGTAGCCTTGCTGGTGGTGGGAGTGTTCCCGAGCCTCGCATTGCTTTAAGCGCCATTTTGAACCATAAAAAAGTCGGATTTACATCCGGCTTTTTTATGGTAATACCCCGCCAATCAAGGACATCTGCATCTCCTTGATTTCCTTGCAGGCCTTTTCGCCTAGGGCCAGCAGGGCGTCCAGGGTCTTGCGGTCAAAGGAGGCGTGTTCGCCGGTTCCCTGCAGTTCAATGTATTCGGCGGCGTCCCGCATCACGATGTTCATGTCCACGTCGGCCCGGCTGTCTTCTTCGTAGCACAGGTCCAGACGGGGTTCTCCGTCAATCACGCCCACGGAAATGGCGCTGATGTTGTGCAGCAACACTTGTTCCGTAACTTCAATGGTAGGCTTCACCTTCTTGAGGGCGAGAGCCAGTGCCACAAAGCCTCCGATGATGCTTGCGGTACGGGTCCCGCCGTCGGCCTCGATCACGTCGCAGTCCACCACCAGGGCGTGTTCTCCAAGGGCGTTCAGGTTGGCTGCCCCGCGAAGTGATCGACCTACGAGCCTCTGGATTTCTTGCGTGCGTCCGCTGGCTCCTTTCCGTTCCCGCTCCACCCGCTGGCCCGTACTCTGGGGCAGCAGAGAATATTCGGCGGTAATCCAGCCACGGCCCTTGCCGGCAAGCCACTTGGGAACTTCGGGCAACAGGGTTGCGTTACAGAGCACTCGGGTATGTCCCATCTCGATAAGCACGGAACCATCTGCACTGGACACGAATCCCGTGGTCATCTTGATTTTTCTCATCTCGTCATTTTTGCGATTGTCGATACGGCTCATGATGATACCTCTTGCTCTTGAATGTAGTAGTTACCAATCTTCCTCAGTATTTGCGGATTTGCATTCCTTTAGTGCTTCTTCGTACAGGCTCTCGAGCGTTTTGCCGACCTTTTCGTATTCATAGGGCCTAATCATTTCGGAAGAGTGCGTTGTGGGGTTGCACATCCTCTTGACATTTAGGGTGTCGCTCTCATTTTCGTATACAACGCCCAGAGGAGAATTCCTGCAGTTGCTTTCGAATACGAATCCAGTAATACTCCAGCTGTCTTCTAGAGTATAGCCGGTTTCGTTTGGCGTATAGATCTTGGACACCCAAATGGTATCTTCCGTTCCCGTGGTAATGTTGCTGCAGTGACCATACTTTGCAATGGAGATTTCCCAGGAAGCGTCCGTAATCTTGAAATCGCAGTTGCTTTTCTGGTAGATGTGGCAGTCGAAGTCGAATGGGTCCGAATATCCCGAACTGTTTGAAGAATCCTGTGTGCCAGTCGCGTCGGGCCCGCTGCCGGAACTGGAGTCGTCGCAGGCGTTGAATGCGAACATCGCAAAGGAGACTGTGCTGATTAAGGAAAGTTTCTTGATGGTCTTCATGTTTAACTCCGTGTTGCGTCCCTCTGTATTTAAATGTAAAAAATGGTGGCTGGGACAAAAATAGACCCCGAGATTTTTACATCTCGGGGCCTAGTGGGACCTCCGGGACTTGAACCCGGAACCCGCGGGTTATGAGTCCGCTGCTCTAACCAATTGAGCTAAAGTCCCAGTTCGCCCAAAATTAGTAAATATTTTCCGATTGTCCGGTCCCACTCGTAGTGGAACCCACTGTAGGCGTTTATCACCGCCTTGTCCCAGTCGGCACTTTCTTCGTAATAAACATGCAGGGCATCTTTCAGCCTACGGAGCATCTGGTGGGGGGCGTTGGCGTCATCCACCAAGAAGGCGTTGGCGCATCCCGAAGTTTCCGGGGCGTAGTCGTCCAGCATGGTGGCCACCCCGACGTTACGTCCGGTCAGGGGGAGTGTTCCTGTGGCGAGGGCCTTCAAGATGATGGAGGTAGACGGCTCTTTCAGGTTTGCCGCGAACAGAATGTCGGAACCTGCCAGCACGTCGCGCAGGGCGCTGGCACTCTTGGTCTCGATGGGCCGAACCGCCATGATTCCCGGATACTGTTTGGAAACATCCTGATAGTAGTTCCATTCCGGATCGTCTGGAGCGATGCCCACCACGATAAAGATGTCCTGCTTGGCGATGTCCGAAAGGATAGTGGCCAGGGTTTCCGAGGTGTTGCCCGCTTCAGAATCTAGGTGCGCGTACAGCACGGGTTTGTTCCCGACCTCGCACCCCAGTATTCCCTCCAGCTTGGCTCGGGCTTTCTTCTTGGCCTGCTTAATGGGCAGTTTGTCCTTGCTGTTGAAATCCCAGACTTGGTAGCTGACACCGAACTGCACGCCAATCAGTTTGTCCTGGTTGTGGATCAGGAATCCACTGAGACCGCCGGGCAAGTTGGTGTTGATCATGGCATCGCGATAGCCCGAAGAGGGGAACAGCACCTTGTGGGCATAGCAGATGCCCGCCTTCAAAAGGCTCACTTTGCCCCAGAATTCGTAGCCGTCCATATTGAAATCTTGCCTGGGTAGCCCAATATTTTCGATTTCGCTAGAGGAAACGTGGAAATCGTAGGTAATGTTGTGGACCGTAAAGAAGAAGGGAACCTGGCCAAAGGCTTCTTGGTAAACGGTATGGATAAGGGCTCCGGCCAGGGCACCGCCCCATTCGTGGCCGAGAATCGCCTGGCACTTGAAGCCGGTTTCCTGGGCGTAGTCCAGGGCGGCAGAAGCTAGAAAAGCGAACCGGAGGTGGTTGTCGCCGTAGGGAAGGTCCCCGGGAGGGCCATAAATGTCGGGCCTGCCGAAGTATTCCTCGTTGTAGATGTAGGTGTGGAAGGGGTCTCCTGGAGACTTCCAGATCTCGTAGGGCTTGCCGTGGAGCTTTTCAGTACCGCTAAAAACGCAGCTGTAACCTTCCAGGTCCTGCAACAGGGGCTTGTAGAAAGGGGAACAGGTCAGGGCGTTGGCTCCGGCCCTTGCAAAGGCGTAGGTCATCCGGTTTACGGCAGTGGCCAGGGGACTCAGCGTCCGCCAATTTCCGGCTTCTGGACTGACCACCAGGATTTCCATTGATTTTGCCCCTTTTTTAATAAAATTTTACTATTTGCGATAGTAATAGGCCAAATTTATTTAATTAAATTATAATTTGAAAGTCCTAAATCCATTTTTTTCGGATAAAAGGTTTCTTTTTGAACTTAATCTTCGAGGATTTAATAAAATGAAGAAATTGTTAATCGCTGCATTGGCTGCCTCCGTGGCGTTTACCATGGTCGGTTGCAAGGGCACCAACGAAAAGCGCGGTGACGAACACCTCAAGGAAGGCCGTTTCCGCAATGCCATCAACTCTTATCTGGAAGCCAAGAAAAAGGGCAGCATGTCCAGCGAGTTCTACGATAACTTCACCTTGGCCCTGGTTCGTGCTGCCGAAATTGAAGCCAAGAAGGACCTGAACAGCGACCTCATCAATGGCTACTTCGAAAAGGCTTCCGTGAACATGCCCGAAGTCAAGGAAGACGTGGTGGTAGAAGAATATGTGACTACCCTCGCCAATGTGGGTAAGCAGCAGGCCGCCCAGGAAGGCGTGGATTACAACACTGTTATCAATGCTTTCGCCAAGATTGACACAGCTCTTGTGACAGCCAAGGCTCGTAACGTGGCCGAAGGTGCCGTGAAGGCAATCCGCACCGAAGCGGAAAACGCCTACGTGGCCAAGAACCTCCCCACGGCCAAGGAAGAATCCGACCCGGTGGTTCGTGAATACCAGATCATGAAGATTGCCGAAATGGCTCCCGAAAACTCCGAAGTGAAGGCCGTGCTGAACAAGAGCCGTATCGGCACCCGCGGTTACTTCCTCATCTTCGGTGAACAGATTGGCGAACCGGTGAACCGCCGTATCGACAAGTGGGGCTATGTCATGGCTTTCCCCACCATCAAGATTGCTCCGGGTTCTCTCTCTGGCGAACTCCAGTTCTGGGCATCTACCGGCAACAACACCGAACTTGACCCCTCCAAGATCAAGCTGGTCTCTACCGATGGCAAGGAAGTGATTGCCAAGGCTACCGGTGGCTGGTGCGAAGCCGAAGTCCTGGTAGGCAAGAAGGGTGACGAAAAGATTGAAAAGAAGCAGCAGAAGATCAAGGCTGGCGAAAAGGGCAAGCTCATGAACGAGTTCCAGTGCTCCTTGAACGTGAGCTTCAGCTTCGGCAAGGACTTTGTGCCTGACTACGTGGAATACAAGGACGAATTCGGTATTGGCCGCAAGTTCCTTGGTCAGTAGGATTTTAGAGACTAGGATATAGGGGCTAGAGACTAGTGTAGAATCTAGAGACAATGAACTAGATAATTGAATCAGTAGAGGCGGGAGTGATCCCGCCTCTCTTTGCTTGTTGATGTGCTTTCGTGGCAAAAAAAAGAGCCGGGCTGCGCCCGGCTGCATCCTAGAACTCTAGATCCTAAATCCTATCCCCTGATCCTTAAAATTCTACCTTGCCGCTGATGCCCAGGGCGAAGTCGGTGTCGAAGTTGTCGCTAAAGTTGTAGCCGAACCAGAACACGATTTCGCTGCCCATGGTGGGATACAGGTAGTTGTTCATACCCAGGAAGCTATAGTTGTCGCCATGAATCTCCCTATCTGGGTCGTGATACTCGTAAGACACGCCCATGGTGAATTTCTTGTGGAGGTTGAAGCTGGGTTCCACGGCAAACATGTACTGGTCGTCGGTAAACAGCTGGGGTTCTGCTTTGTAATCCTTGTCGGTAATGGTGTAGAAGTAGGTAAATCCCAGGTTGAAGAAGTAGAAGTTGAAGCTGGGTTCCAATAGGAATGAATGGATTCCCTTGCCCTTGTAGGGGTGGAGTCCCCATACGGCGTAGATGCCGTAGTTCAGGTTTTCATAGCTCTTGGAGTAGTCCACTTCGGTACCCAGCACGTAGGTGTGGGTGCGGTTGATATGCTGGCCGAACATCCAGTCCAGGCTGGGAGTGAGCACCAGGTGCTCGTTGGCGCGGTTCAGCAGGGGGAACGCATAGGTGGCGAACAGGGCCATGGTATGGTCGGTATCTTCGGAAGCGCCAAAATAGACCTTGCCCTTGCCGTACTTGTCGTTACCGAATTCGGCGCCCACGCCTCTCAGTCCTTCTTCGCGGGTGATAACCGCATAGCGGGCTGGGTCACGCCAGTAGTAATAGTTGAAAGCACCGGCGCTGTAGGTCAGGTCGCCGAACACCAGGGCCACGGCATGGGTCACGTCCCAGCGGAACTCAATGCCGTCGAAATTGAATTCCGTAAAGCGGCCGCCGTCACCCATGGCGGTTGTTCTTGCCAGGTTGTGCCTGCGGGTCTCAGAAGCGTCCCTATTTCCCGTGCTGTCGGTAACATAGGTGCTGTGGGTGTTGGTTTTTACCGTAATGGAGAATTCTTCATCCATGTGGGCGGTGGCGGCAAGGTCGATATCCTGGTTCGCCGCGTTGGTGGGGTCGAAATCGCTGTCAAAATAGGTGGCATAGTCCGCATTGACTGAGCCGTGAAGTTCCACTTCGGCGGCGAGGGCAAAAGATGCTCCCATCAGGGCCATGGGTAAAAACAGTTTGCGCATAAAAACCTTTCAAAAAAGTACAGGCGTAAAATAGAAATATTTTACCGGGAAAAGTAGCGTATTTGACAAAAGCGCCCCCTCCTTTTTGTATTTTTGACCCGATGAGAAATCCCTTTCTTTCAATAATTGCCCTTTTTTGTTTTTTTGCCTCTGCTGCATATGCCTTGACGGCAGACCAGGTCATGAAAAAATCCCAGGACTGGTTCAAGTCGGGCAAGGCTTGGAGTCTTGATTTCAAGTTGCAGTTGTTCTACGCGGATTCTCCGGACATTGTAAGCCAGCAGGGGAAGCTCGTAGTGGCCGAGGGGGACAAGTTCAAGCTGGAACTGGCGGGAATCAAGTTCTACAGCGACGGCGAGAGCATGTGGCAGCACAACGTGGAGCAGAAGCAGGTTTTAATCAAGTTGGTGGAAGACCTGTCCTCTTCGCTGCACCCTTCGGAGCTGTTGTTCAAGTATCTGAACTGCAAGGCCCTGAGCGTTTCGGAAGGTGTCTTTGCCAACCAGAAACTCTGGGTGCTCAAGCTGGATCCTTCCAAGTACAAGGGCCAGTTTGTCCAGATGGAGGTCTGGCTTTCTCAGAAGGACTTTTCTCCGGTGCGGCTCTTTACGGTGGACCCGTCGGGTAATTCCAGCTGGTACAACATCGTGAACCTGAAGGTCATGAAAAACGTGTCCGTCGAGGACTTTCGGTACAAGACCCTGCCCGGGGTAGATGAAATCGACATGCGGTAGGGTGCGCTGTAGCTATGTTTTTTTTGAATAAGGAAATGGCCGGTAAATTTGCAGCGGGAGTGGCTCTGCTCCTGTGCGGGGCGGGAGTTGCCTTTGCCGAAGGGGAGACCCTCTTTAGCAACTGGGCGGTGGGTGTGGCTCCAGGGCCAACGGCCGGGCAACTCTGGGTGTATTCCCGCGGTGAGGTGAACCAGGGAGTCGCCCTCTTGAACCTGAACCTGAATGCCTCCGGCAAGATTACGGCAGGCAAGTCCCAGGTGGAGCCCGTAGATAACGAATTTTCCGCCGTGCATTACCAGACCTATGCGGACAAGCTTGCGGAACGCAGGCGATTCCCGATGGAAGTGGCGGGCAACTTGGGAGCGGTACTCCCCATGTTCGGCCTGGACGAAGAGGATCATTTTACGGAACCCCGTGGGTTTTTCTCCCTGAAAGAGTCCGGTTCTGTTCCGACTCCGATAGATGTTCCCTCTTCGGCAGAGTCCGTCGAAAACCCCATGGACTACGCCGTCAGCGGCTTTGCCTATAGCGAAAAGGCCAAGACCTTGTACGCGGCCCGTGGTCGTCTGGGCATTGTGGAATACGAAATTTCCAAAGGGGCAGGGAATCCGCAAATCGCCGAAAAAATTCTGAACAAGAAGAATCACCAGTGGGAAAAGTTGCCTTCGGCAGGTTCTGTGGATTTTTCCAAGTACTTGGATGTATTTGATCTGGAATTGAATTCTGAAACGGGGGAGCTGTGGATTGCCTCTTCTGAAGGATTGTGGATGCAATCTGCTTCAGGCTCTATTGCAAGCGCTTCCAAGGCTCTTGAAAAAGAGCGTGTCACCGGCGTGTGGATTGGGGGCAAGCCCTTGCAGGCCATCGTGGAAACGTCTGCCTTGAACAAGGGTGTATCTACCGGAGGGCTTTGGCGGAAGGTGTTGGGAACAAAGGACGATTTCAAGAAGGTGGCTTTCTTGGATTCTGCCGGCACCACCCAGAAAAAAGACGTTTACGACAATGCAGACTACACCGTAACAGGTGTCGCCTTCATGGGTGACAAGGCCTACGTGGGCGTGTGGGTGGCAGGTGGTTCTGTCAGCGGCTACCTGCTTTTGGATTCCAAGGGAGTGCGTGCCCACGGACAGGGCACGGAGTCGACGGACCCTTGGCTTCATGGATTTGAGACCGGGGTGACGGACCGTGATGCCATCATTACTTCTATTACCGAATTTCCCTTGAACGCAAAGACCATGGGCCTCGCCGTTGCTACAGACGGTAACGGGATTTCGGTTTCTGCCGATTCGGGCAAGACCTGGACGCCGGTACTCAACCGTGCGAAATTGGGCGGTAACTTGGGTTCTGTGCGAATGGTCCCCTCCGTTATTACGGCAGGCGGTGAATCCCTGGTGTCTTACAAGGTGGGCAAGGATTCCAAGATTACTATCGAAGTTTTCAGCTACGATATGCGTAGGGTCCGTAAGATTGTGAGCGGTGCTCCACGCTCTGCAGACGAATCTCGCAGTACCAATGCCAAGGAGGATTTCTGGGACGGTATGGACGATGCGGGCAGACCTTGCACCATGGGCATTTATTATGTGCGGGTCAAGGACAACCACGGTCACGTGGGTTGGGGCAAGGTCATGAGCTTGGGGGGCGGCAAATGAATCCGATTCCTGTCACCCTGAACGGCTTGTCTCAATTTGTCATCCTGAGCGGACGGAGTCCGCGAAGGATCCAGGCCCGATTCCTGAGACCTGCTCTTTTTGCGACCCTTTTGCTTACCCTTTTGGCGTCCTTCGCCTTTGCGGGGGTCGTCGAGAAAAAGGCGGCCCTGGGCGGTTTTGACGGATTCGTGGAACGCATGGGCGCAGGTACCCGGGAACTGGGCCGCGGAAATACCGGTTCTGCGGATACTTCTGCCATGCCCGGTGCCTACTGGAACCCGGCCATCCTTGGCTTTAGGCAGAACCTGAACTATACGCTGAACGGCGAAAAGCGCGACTTGGACCGTACCGGCGGTTCCCTTGGAATCGAGTCTTCGGTAGGCAAGCGTATGGGAATCGGTTTTGCCATGCTTTACCGTGGTGACATGGACTTCAAGGTTATCGATGATGACGACCAGACTCTCGGTACGGCTACACCGTTCTTTTCCATGATGTACCTTGGATTTTCGTACAGGGCCACCCGCAGGGATGCCTTCGGCATTTCCCTTTCCATGAGCTACGACAACATGGACATTGCCGAATACTACGAAGATGAAAATATTGAACTGAATGACGGCTATACCAGCCCCGTTTCGCTGAACCTCGGCTGGCTTAGGCAGTGGAACGAAAAGTGGTCCACCTCGGTGGTCATTCGGAACTTGAGCTTCAGCAAGAACCTGTCCTCTCGCTGGACCAAGACGGTGAGCTCCGACAATTCCGTGCCTTCTACCGAAGGGGTGCGTCCGAAGGTCTTGCAGATCGGGGCGGGTTACCGCTCCAAGGTGATGGGCAAGCCAGTTTATGCCTGGATGGAAGCCCTGGATTACCAGCTGGCGGATACGCTCCTGGTCTTTGACACCCATTGGCACTTGTGGACCGCCCGTGTGGGCTTTGAATGCGAAATCATTACGGACGGGACTATCCGCACGGGTATGGACGACCGTAATTTCATGGTGGGCCTTGGTTACAAGTTCCGCATTCCCATCGCCAAAAAGAAATACCTGTTCGACGTGAACTACGCCTTGACCTACGAATCCGAGGCGGACCTCTGGAACCCCCTGAGCTTTGGCTTGCGAGGCTACATCCCGTGATTTCGGAACTTTGGATAGAGAACGTCCGGAGTCTTGTTTCCAGGGAACTGAAGTTTTCTCCAGGAATCAACGTGGTGGGTGGCCCCAACGGCTGCGGAAAGACCACGGTCCTGGAATCTGCCCATCTGCTTTCCCAGGGCTTTTCCTTTCGGGCCCGTGACCTGAAGGAGATGATATCCTGGAACGCGGACGAGTTTATTCTTCGAGGAAATTTCGAGGATGCCGGCCGCTCGACTGCCCGCGGAATTCGCGTGGGACGAAGAACCTGTGAGGTTCGTGAAAACGGGGAATCCCTCAAGTCGGTGGCGGCTCTTTTCGGGAACTTGCCCGCCGTGGTGATGCAGCCTTCGGATATCGAGCTTTTGCGCGGGGCTCCGGATGTGCGCAGACGCTGGCTGGATGAAATCCTTTGCTTCCGTTCGGCGGCAAATGCTACGACCTTGCGGAACTACCGGCGGATTTTGCAGCAGCGGAACCAGTGGCTGCGTCAGTTCAAGCGGGAGGGCTCTGCCACCGGTGGTGAAGAACTGTTCCAGGTGCTTACGGACCAGCTAGCCGACCTGGGCGCAAAACTCTGGGCTGCCCGTATAGAATTGTCAAAAGAAATTTCGCCGATTATTACGGCCTATTACCGCAAGCTTTCCAGCGGCATTGACGAAATTACCTGTGCCTACAAGAGTTCCATTCTCAAGGAGCTGGACGCCTTGGACGGTGCGGAATTCTTGGACGATTTTGGGCTTGACCAGGCGGCTTCTTTGACCAGCGGGGGCGCAGATTGCCTTGCGTCGGACTCCGGAGAACTGAGCGACGGCTCCGTAGATGAAAACGCCCTGCGCTCGGCCTACCGTCGTAAGCTTTCGGGGCTGGAATACGCCGAAAAAATTCAGGGGATTACGCTGTCGGGCCCTCATAAAGATGACCTTGGCGTGCGTATTGGCGATGTGGAGATGCGTTCTTCGGGCTCCCAGGGACAGTGCCGCTGTGCGGCCATAGCCATGCGTTTTGCCGCCGTAGATGTGGCGAGTCGTTACCTGAACAAGCCCATCCTTCTGCTGGACGACGTGTTTGCGGAACTGGACGTGAACCGTCGCGATGCCGTGGCCGCCTTGATTCGACAAAAGCAGTGCCAGGTGATTATTGCCACTCCCGAACCCGACGAACTACCATTCAAGGCGGATAACGAAATAAGACTTCGGCAAGCCTAGCTTGTCCCGCTCCCTAAAAAAAACGAAGACCGCCAGGGCGGTCTTCATTTCGATTTCTCTTAGATCCTTCGACGCCGAGGCTATGCCTCGTTGCTCAGGATGACACTTCGTGTCACTTCTTCAGCAAATCGCGGATTTCGGTGAGGAGCTTTTCTTCGGCGGACGGCTCTGGCGGTGCAGGCGGTTCGGCCGGTTTTTCTTCTTCCTTCTTGCGCATGTTCTGCACAAAGCCCAGGAACTTTTTCATCACAATGAACACCACGATGGCCACAATTAAGAAGTCCACGATGTTGCCGATGAAGGCTCCGTAAGGAATCTGGGCTCCGGCAGCGGTGGTGTAGGTTAGGGCCTTGAGGCCTTCGCCGGCACCTTCTGCACCGAGGCTTGCCACGATGGCGTTCACGCAGGGCATGACGATGTCGTTCACGAAGCTGGTGACAATTTTGCCGAAAGCGCCGCCGATGATAACACCGATGGCCATGTCGACGATGTTGCCCTTGAGGGCGAAAGCCTTGAATTCTTCAAGGAGGGATGTTGCTTTTCCTTTGATACCCATGATGGATCCTTTTGGTTGATGTTTTGGTTAAAAATAGTATTGTGGCGACCTTTGGCAAGATGAATTTCTAGATTTTGTGACCTATGTCATGGCTGTTGCTGGCACTTTCCTCTGCGTTTTTCCTGGGTTTTTATGACCTGGCCAAGAAAAAGTCTGTCCAGGGGAATGCGGTGCGCCCCGTGCTGTTCTTGTGCAGCGCCTTTTACGCCCTGTTCATGCTGCCTATCCTGGTTTCGGGGCATACCGAAACACTGGCGCTCCGCGAGCATGTTTTCTTGATGGGCAAAGCCTTAATCGTTGGCGGTAGTTGGCTCTTGACCTACAACGCCATCGCCCACATGCCCCTCAGCATTTCGGCCACCATCCGTGCCCTGGCCCCGCTCTTTACCATCGGCATAGCGGTGAGCTTTATGGGGGAGCGTCCTTTCCCTTTGCAGTGGGCGGGCATTGGTCTGTGCGTGTTTTCTTACATAGGCCTTAGCCTCGCGGGCCGTAAGGAGATGGGGCATTTTTTCAGCAGCCCCTGGGTTATTTCCATGGTGCTCGGCACCATCCTTGCCGCCTGCAGCGGAGTCTATGACAAGTTGATTTTGCAACGGATGGACTTTGACCCCCTGACGGTACAGGTCTGGTTCAGTTTCTATATGGCCCTGTGGCAGTTCCTCATTTGTGCGGTGACCTGGTTTCCGACCCGCCAAAAGACCACGCCATTCCAGTTCCGCTGGAGCTTTCTCTTGGTGGCGGCGCTGCTTATCATTGCGGACCGCTGTTATTTCTTGGCGGTAAGCGACAAGGACGCCCTGATTTCGGTGATTACCGTTTTCCGCCGTTCCAGCGTGTTCATCAGCTTTGTGGCGGGGATTGTTATCTTTAAGGAACGCAAGAGCAAGCTGAAGTTCTTGGCGCTATTGGGGATTGTGGCTGGACTCTGCCTGATTTCCCTCGGAAAGGGCTAGCATGCAGAGCTTGGGTTGAAAGATTATGGCAGATAAGTGTATCGGCATCACGGGAACCATCGGTTCCGGAAAGTCTACGGTGGGGGAGTGCCTTCGCCGTCGGGGCTTGCCCGTGCTGGACGCAGATGCCTGCGTGCATGAACTTTACCGGGATTACGATGCCCTGCGCAAGGAATTGGCGGAGGCCTTTGGCCCGGAATGCCTGACCGCCGCTGGAGTGAACCGCAAATTTTTTGCGGACCTTATTTTCAGAGACGATGCCGCTCGGGAAAAACTGGAGGCTCTGGTTTACCCCTACCTGACGGACGCGGTGCGGGAGTTTTTCGCGGTGCATTCCGGACCTGTATTCTTGGAGGCGGCCCTCTTGCACCGCATACCCCAGGTAGTAAACCTTCTGGACCAGGTATGGCTGGTGGATGCTCCTGCAGGGGTTCGCCTGGAGCGGTTGGTATCTCGGGGGCTTTCCCGTGAAGACGCGGAACGCCGTATTGAGACTCAGGGCGACATCGCCGCCCTCTGGCAGGCACAGGGGATTGCCGTTACAAGAATCGAGAACGGCGGCTCCTTGGAACAACTGGAAAGGCAGGTGGCTGTCATTCTGGAGTGAAGCCGCAGGGCGGAACGATAGAATCCATTATGACGGCCTCGTGCCGGAATCCGGCACCATGGCTAGCAGATAATCGACCAAGTCGAGGATGACGAGCGCAAAAAAATACCCTCGGCCAGGCCGAGGGCAAATTTTTCTTGAACGGACTTCGATTAGAAGTTGATGTTCAGGTGGGCGTCGATAGACATGGGAGTGTCTTCGCCATAGTAGTCTTCGCCGAGGCCGAATCCGAAGGACACGTCCACATCGAACATGGGGTTGATGATGAAGTCACCGCCGAGGTAAATCCAGAGACCCATGTCGCCGGAGTCGCCAGCGTCACCTTTCATGGGGCCTGCATTCCATTCGGAATCAGTGACCTTGATGTTCAGGTCGGCACCTACATAAGGAGTAACGAAGGAGCTAACGGCGAAGTCGCCTTCAGCACCGACGTTCAGTTCGTAGGCCGGAGTGTAGTCGTCGTCACCTTCGGTGTGGATGGCAAAGCCCAGTTCAGTACCCAGGTTCACCATGCCGAAAGGCTGGGAGTACTGGACACCCAGGTGGATGCCGATACCGTCGTCGTTGAGTTCTTCTTCACCGATGGGGAGTTCCACGTCCACGAAAGCGTTCATGATGGGCATGAACTGGTAGCGGACCATGATAGGCAGGTTGCCGAGACCATCGGGACCATCATTTCCGTCGTAGTCGGTGAAAACGGTATAAGGAAGTTTCACGCCCAATTCCAAGTTGGGAATCACGGTGTAGCGAGCGCCTGCATAGAGTCCGAGTCCGCTTGCGTCTCCCTGCATGTCGTAGTTGAGACCCACCTGGGCCTGACCCTTGTGGTTTTCGAGAACCGGGAACTTGTCCCAGGTAGCGAAGGAAGCTGTGGCCACCAGGGCGGTAGCGAGAGCGATTTTCTTGAACATTTGTGTTCTCCTTGTTTGTGTTTTGACGGGGTAAAGGTAGTAATTTATTTACATTGAGGCAAGGCTGGGTGGGCCCTATACGGTGATAAAGTGCACAAAAGGTTGATAAAGTGTGATTTTTAACACTTCTCGCACTAGAGTCTGTTCCGGGCCTGTCCTCGCTGGGCGGAGCCGAAGTGCTTCTGGATAGTGGGACGCCAACCGGTAATTACTATATTCCAGCCCTGAATTTAAGAGGTTTTTATGAGATGCTTGGTGACCGGCGGTGCCGGATTCTTGGGTAGCCACCTTTGCGAGAGGCTCTTGAACGACGGACACGAGGTCCTGTGCCTGGACAATTATTTCACCGGGCGTCTCCAGAACGTGTCCCACCTGCGGGATAACCGGAACTTCGAACTTATCCGCCACGACGTGACCGAGCCTATCCTTTTGGAAGTGGACCGGATTTTCAATCTGGCTTGCCCCGCAAGTCCAGTCCATTACCAGTTCAACCCGGTAAAGACTATCAAGACCAGCGTCATGGGCGCTATCAACATGCTGGGGCTTGCCAAGCGGGTCCATGCCCGCATACTGCAGGCCAGCACTAGCGAAGTCTACGGCGACCCGGCGGTGCACCCGCAAAAAGAGGATTACTGGGGAAACGTAAACCCCATCGGTATCCGCAGTTGCTACGACGAGGGCAAGCGTGTAGCGGAAACCCTCTTTATGGATTACCACCGTCAGAACCATGTGGACATCCGTATCGTGCGCATTTTCAATACTTACGGTCCCCGCATGCTCATGAACGATGGTCGCGTGGTGTCCAACTTTATCGTGCAGGCCCTAAAGGGCGAAGACTTGACCATCTACGGCGACGGTAGCCAGACCCGCAGTTTCTGCTATGTGGATGACATGGTAGAGGCTTTTGTCCGCATGATGGAACAGGACGAGATTATCGGGCCTGTGAATGTGGGGAACCCGGGTGAGTTTACCATGCTGGAACTTGCCCAGACCGTGCTGGAATTGACGAATTCCAAAAGCAGAATTGTGTACCAGCCCCTGCCCGGCGACGATCCTAAGATGCGCCGCCCCGACATTAGCCTTGCAAAAAAGGCCCTGGGCTGGGAGCCCAAGGTCAACTTGTTCGACGGCCTCCAGAAGACCATCGAATACTTCAGGACTGTGGTTTAACGAGCGTCGTCATGTTCGCCCCCGATCGTGGTCGGGGGTAAACTCCAGCGAGAATCCGCTAAATGAATGAAGCGTCGTCATGTTCGCGCAGGCGAACACCCGCTTACCTCACAGCGACTTTATGAGTCTCGGAAACCCCTTGTCTCTGGATACGCACCAGGTAGATTCCCGGTTGTGCGACTACAGACAAGCTAACGCTACCATTGGCGTTCCCGTTCCAGAGGGTGCGGACAGTGCGGCCCTGCAGGTCCAGCAACTCCACTTTTGACTGACCGTTCAAACTTACGCTGACGGTGTTGTTTGCAAAGTGAAAACTGGAGATGCTCGCGACTGGGCGGGGGAGTGCGGCAGGCTCGATTCTGCTTTCGCCAGAGATTGGCGACCATTCGGGATTGACGGCCCTGAGTTTTTCTCTGAACCATTTACCAGATTCCCGCAAATCACTTTCGGACCAGTTACCGCTCGCACTGGCACTCTTTTGCAAGGCGGCAGAGGTTTCATCCTTGTTTACAATACTCCAGGCTGCCCAACTGAGCTTGTTCTGGTCCAGCCAGTCCCAAAAAGTATTGACCATGGAATAGTTGATAGTTCCGTTTCCCGATGCAGGAGTAAGCCCGCATTCAGAAATAAAGAGTGGAAGGGTGTTCATTGCCTGTTTTGCTGTAGGCAGGTAGTTGTTCAAGTGCCAATCTTCCGAAGCGTAGAAATGGAAAACGTAAGCCACGTTGCTGGAGTAGTTGCTTGATAAGGGATTCGAAATGACGGAACTGAGATCTCCGGAATATTTTGGGGTTCCTACGAGAATCAGGTTGTCAGGATCGATGGCACGTATAATGGGAATGATGTATTCTGCGTATGATTTGATTTGTCCCCAATCGTCCGTTCCAGGCTCATTGTAAATCTCGTAAATCACATTGGGGTATTGACTATACTTGGTGGCCATGGCGGTGAAAAAATCCTTTGCTAGTTCCCAACGGTCCTTGCCGTTTTCCTTGGCAGACCTATCATTGGTCCAATGGCTGTGCCAGTCAATAATGACATAGATTCCCTTGGCAATAGCGGCATCCACGACGGTTTCTACCATGGCTTGATTCTTGGAAGGGTTGTAGGCATAGCCGATTTTATCGTCTCCCCAGTTGTCCTCTACAGCCATAGCGGCGCGGACCAGGTTTGCGTGCCAGTCTTCGGCAAGCCAGTTGACCACGTTAGCGTTCCAGTAGTCTCTTGCTTCTTCGGCGATATTCCAGAAAAAGCTCATGCCACGAAGCTGTGCGGGTTGCCCGTTGGCACCCACTACTTGGTTTCCTTTGACAGACAATGCGCCTATGTCGTCAATGGGAGCAGCGAATGCAAGGGCACACGCCAATGCAGGAATCGCAAAGAATGTTCTTGTGATTTTCATGGGGAATCCTCCCTTGGGTAAAAAGTTGTCACGCTACTTGACGGAAATCTTTCGTATCAGGTTTGCGTTGCGGGTCTTAATCTGAACGATATAGGAGCCTGTGGCAATGTCCTTTAAGGACATGTTGCCGGAAACGTTGTGCTGGATCTGGACGGGCCGACCTTGCATGTCAAAGACGGACACATCGGCGGCATCGATTCCGTTGATTTGCAGGATCCGTCCGTGGATGGAAAGCCCAATGGTACTTTGAGCCAAGCTTCCGATAGCTTCCACGTCTTGGTCAGGGATTACGGCCTGTCCGTTGGAGGAACTTGGCTGTACAGAATTAGAGGATATGGGTTGCGGATCGGTTTCCTGGGAGCCAGAAGAGGCTGGCTGGATAGAAGCGGAAGAAACCTCTTGGGAACTAGAGGACTCGCCCTGCTGAGAAGCGCTGCTGGCTGGCTTTGGGCCCTCTCCGGTAATGGGTGTCCATTCCGGGTTCTGTTCCCGGAGTTTATTCCTGAACCACTTGCCTGATTCACGCAGGTCATTTTCGGACCAGTTGCCGCTAGTGCTGGCGCTTGCATAGAGTGCGGCAGATGTTTCATTTTTGTTCACAATACTCCAGGCAGCCCAGCTGATTTTCTCCTGTTCAATCCAGTCCCAGAAGGTATTGACCATAGTGTAGTTGATGTCGCCGTCACCAGAAGATTGCGTCAAACCGCACTCCGTAACAAAGAGGGGTATTGTTTGAAGGGCTGACTTTGCTGCCGGAAGAAAATTATTCAGGTGGTCGTTGTCGGAAGCGTAGAAATGGAATGTGTAAGCCACGTTTGTTACATTCTCAAGAGGCTTGGCTGCTGCATCATCGGGTCTTCCTGACCACATAGGCGTTCCGACAACAATCAAGTTGTCCGGGTCGTATTGTCGTATGACGGGAATGATTATTTCGGCATAGGGTTTGATGTCATTTTCCCAACTGACGTCCTTGGGTTCGTTGTAGATTTCGTATATGACATTCGGGTATTGTCCATACTTTTGGGCCATATACGAGAAGAAGTTAACAGCTGAATCTTGTTTTCCGTTGCTGTTGTCATTTGTGTAGTGGCTATGCCAGTCTATTATCACGTATATGCCTTTTTCAATAGCGGCATCTACGATAGTTTCAACCATTGCACGGTTCCATTCCGGTTCATACAGGTAACCCTTGAAGGCTCCGTTTGAAAGAGTCGGGTCTTCACCCCACCAATCTTCTACAGCCATTGCAGCTCGCACCAGATTTGCGTGCCAGTCTTCGGCAAGCCAGTTGACCACATCGGCGTTCCAGTATGGCCCGGAGTTTTCGGAAATGTTCCAGAAAAAGCTCATACCCCTAAGCTGTGCGGGTTGTCCGTTGGCGCCTACGACCTTTGTTCCCTGGACCGACAATGCACCGATATCATCAATAGGTGCGGCTACGGCCAAGCTAAGGGCAAATGCGGAAACCGCAATAATCTTTGTTGTGGTATTCATACCAAACACTCCTTTCTCATCCCCTTCTGAAAAGATATAAAAAAAATGGTCAAAGCGGGTTGCTTGACCGATATTTGTGAGAAATAAAGCCGAAAAAACTAGGTGTCCAAAGCGGATTCAACCATTTCCATATTCTCTTCGCAATATTCCAGCTGCCGGGAGAGAATCTTGACGGCATTGATTTTTCCGCCCAGTTCACGAGTAAAGAACCGTACAACATTCCAGAAGAACACGGCGAAGTTTCGCTTGCCATCGGCACGGCCTTCGAATAGGCACTTGGCGAAATGCCTATATACCAGGTAGGCGAGCAGTCGGGAACTCTCTGTTTCTGTGAAAAAGCCCTGGTCCTGGATAGGGGAGGAACCTGCGGTTTCGAGGCTGGCCTTGATACAGGCAAGGGCCTTGTCCCAGTCGGGGCCGAAACTCACTGTCTTGGCGAGAAGTTCATAAAGGCCCTGGGCGTTTTCAAGCGGAGCGAAAGACGTTTCATTTGTATAGCCGAAGGCTGTGTAAAGCCGTTCGCCAAAGGGCATATTTGAATCGGCGAGAGCCTTGAACATTTGCTCCCTTTCGTAAAGCACTTCGTTCCGGATTTCTAGGTCATCTTTGCTTAGCTCGTCTTCGGGTTCGTCGCATTCTTCGCTGGTGAATGCAAGTGGACCGTCACCTTTGAGCAGGAGCCGTGTGGCCTCTTCACAACAGAGCCCGAGCCCACGCTCCATGATGTCGCCGTAGACTTCTACGAATCGCGGATGTTCCCGGCATATGTCGCAGAGGGAGTTCTCGCCCAGGTTCTTGTAAATTTCGCAGAGATTGTTCTCGTCTAGAAATGGGCAGCGGTCGTGGGGGAGCAACTTGAAATGCCCTTCTTCGATATTTGCGCGAAGCTTGTCGCCAAAGGGCCCTTTTACCTTGCTGTAGGAATCCAGCGAAGTTTTGTCGATGTCGATTTCCCAGCCTACGCAGCAGGTGTCGCTGCAGTGGGAGGCCGTGCATTTGAATTTATCATAAAAATCGGGCTTGCGAAGGATCATGGTCTCAGAACTTTTCTTGTTCTACCTTCTTGAGTACGCGGCAGGGGTTGCCTACGGCAACGACACCCTGCGGGATGGCCCGTGTGACCACGCTCCCCGCCCCGATGACGCTGCCTGTACCGATGGTCACGCCTCCGCAAATGGTCACGTTCCCAGCAATCCAGCAGTTGTCCTCGATAGTAACCGGCTTTGCATATTCCAGGTCGGTGAGGCTGCCGTCGGGCTTTTCGAACATGTTGCGTTCTTGCCAACGCAGCGGGTGTATGGGCGTGAGAATCGAAACGTTCGGGCCTATGAATACGTTGCTCCCGATGTTTACCGGAGCGCAATCCAACACGGTGAAGTTGAAATTCGCGTAGCTCTTTTCACCGATGCGAGTATTGCTCCCGTAATCGAAAAAGACGGGCCCTTGCAGGTAAACGCCCCTTGCGGGTGTTGTCTCCAGAATCTGGGCTAGGATTTCCTCCCGGGCCTTGTCGGTTTCCAGAAGGCCGTTGTATTGTTGGCACAGGGCGTGGCATGCGGATCTTCTTGATGCAAGCTCCCTGTCGCTTGGATCGTAAAGTTTGCCGGCAAGCATTTTTTCTTTTTCTGTCATGGCAAGAAAATAAAAAAGTTTGAGGGGTAAGAAACGCCGCGTTATCATCGCCACTTTGTAAAATTCATGACTTACGGGTACTTTGCTCCGGGGACGTTCTTCAGGATTTCTTTCCAGAAGTCGCGGAATTCTTTTTCGGTGACGATGCCGCCGGCGGAAAGTAGGCGGTAGTGTTCACCTTGCCAGACGTAATCGACGGGGGAGGAGTCAAAACCGTTGCGGGTGTAAAATTCGCGGCGGCGGTTCCGGCGTTCGAGTTCTTCTGTGTCCTTGGAATCTTCTTCGACTTCGATATCGACGACAATGCGCGTGTTTGGGTGTTGCCTGCGGATGGCCTGCAGGATTTGCGAACCGTACCCGCGACTGCGCAGTTCTGGCACAACCGCGAAATAGACGATGTTCGTGATGCTCCCGTGCGTGATGGAATTTGAAAACCCGCAGAACGTATCTTTGTCGAAAAATGCCCAAAATTCCCGCTTGATCTTGTCGTCAAGCAAATGCTTTATCGGGATGCGTTCGTTCGCCGGGAACGCCGATTCGTACAGCGCTTTGACCTGCGGCAACCACGGTGATTTCTTTGTGACGTCGAAAAACTGGAGCATCAGCGAAAAGAATAGGATAAAAAGGCGCGTGCGTCAAGCAGGGTCGCAGGCTTCTGTGTATTTTAGTGTATATTTACCAACATGAAATCGTTTGAAAATAAAGTGGTCGTGGTGACGGGCGGGGCCCACGGGATTGGCGCTACCGTCGTGAGTGAATTCGAGAAAGAGGGCGCGAAGGTCGCCTACATCGACATTCGCGAGAATCCCTGCTTTGTCGGGGACCTCTCCAAGAAGGAAGTCCTCGAAAAGTTTGCGCGGTTCGTCATCGAAAAGTACGGGCACGTGGATGTGCTGGTGAACAACGCGCTCCCGCTGATGAAGGGCATTGACGAGTGCAGCTACGAGGAATTCAGCTACGCGCTGGCGGTCGGCGTGACGGCTCCGTTCTACCTCGCGAAACTTTTTGCACTGCATTTTGGGTCAGGCGCGAGCATTATAAACATCTCGTCGAGCCGCGACCGCATGAGCCAACCACAGACGGAAAGTTATACGGCGGCGAAGGGTGGGATTGCTGCCCTCACTCACGCGCTTGCCGTGAGCTTTGCGGGCCGCGTTCGCGTAAACTCGATTTCTCCGGGCTGGATCGATACGGATTTCAAGGTCTACGAAGGTCCCGACGCCACTCAGCAGCCCGCAGGCCGCGTCGGGAACCCGCTCGACATTGCGAACATGGTGCTTTACCTCGCCAGCGACAAGGCCGGTTTTATTACCGGCGAAAACATTTGCATCGATGGCGGCATGACCCGCCAAATGATTTACCACAACGACTGCGGCTGGAAATTCGAAGGTTAGATCTTCTGGTTTTTCTGCGACTATTTTTGTATATTACCAAATGACATAGTTGACAGGCAATTCTGCCAATGACCGTATTCATATAGTTCCGATTCTCGAAGTCGAGGATTATATGGATGCGGTCTTTTTTTTGCAGAAAAGCCATATTGCACACAATTTGTATTGACAAATTGTGTGTACAGAGGTATATTTGTGTATGAAATACGACTGGAACCCAGGGAAAAACGAAATCCTAAAAGCAGGACTGCGAAGCGTTTCTTTCGAGGAAATTCCCGAGGCGATGGAAAATGGGAAAATCATCAAGGACTTTCCGCATCCAAACCGCGAAAAATACCCGAATCAATTTATTGCGTGGGTGCTTTTCAGGGATTATGTGTGGCAAGTCCCGTATGTAATTCAACCTGACGGAACGTTGTTTCTTAAGACGGCGTTCCCAAGTAGGGTGGCGACAAAGAAACATGGAGGTATATGATGCTTACTTTTGAAGAACACGTCAAGAAGTACGAACTGGATGAATATGAACAGGAAATCCTCGCCGCGTCTGAAGCGGGTTTGTTAAAGGAAGACGAGCATTCTGCAGAACGAATCGCAGCACTTCAGCAGGCGGCACACGAAACGATGGAAGAAATCAGGGCGAAGCGCGCGGCAAACGCTACGAAACCCATAACGTTGCGGGTGCCTGTCCGCGTAATCGAGCGCTATAAGCGCAAGGCTTCTGCATCTGGTATCAAGTACCAGACCCTCATGAACGAGATTTTGGACGCTGCTCCAGTTTAACGGATTTGCCCACTAAATTTTGGCCGTCCGTGATGTGCGGGCGGCTTTTATGTTGATGCTTTGGGTTTGTTTCGTTTTTTTTTGTGAAAATAAATTACATTTTCTTTAGATAAACAACGCTTGGAGGCGTTTATGAAGAAGTTTTTTGAACTGTCATCCTGGAGCCGCAAGGCGGCGATAGGATCCATCCAATATGTCATTGCGAGCACGAAGTGCGTGGCAATCTCTCTTGTGTTGTTGGCGTTCCTGGCAGCGTGTGATGATTCATCGTCGGCTTCGGCAGAAAACAATGAACCTGCGGCGTTGAGTAGTGCAGAAAAGTATGGGAGTTCGTCTTCGGAAAAATTGTCCGAGACAAGTAGCGGTTCTGCGGACAAGGTGGTGTCCTCGTCGAGTGAGGCAAAGAAAACTGTATGGAATTATCTAAATCCAGATATTGACTATGATGAGTTTACCGATAAACGTGATAGTCAGATTTATAAAACAGTGCAGATTGGTGAACAGATTTGGATGGCTCAGAACTTGAACTACGAGACGGAAAACAGTTGGTGCGGCGGCGGAATCCAAGGAACAAAGACGGAGGGCGACTGCCCCGTGTACGGACGACTCTATACCTGGGCCGCCGCCATAGGCAAGTCCGAGGACGAGTGCGGCTACGGTCACGACTGCGACCTCGCTTCGGCAGGCTCAGCGACCTTTATTCAGGGGGTGTGCCCCGACGGCTGGCACGTTCCCACGCGAGATGAATGGAAGGCCCTGATTATGGCCGTTGACGGTTCCATTACGGAATATACGTGGCCAAATACGGCGGGCCAGAAACTCAAGGCCCAGGCTGGCTGGGCCGCCTATAGCGACATCGCTAACGAGGACGCCTACGGCTTTGCCGCGCTCCCCGCTGGCATCAGGGACTACTACAAAGGCGAATTCTACGCTGTCGACGGCAACGCCTACTTCTGGGGCTCGCAGTACCATAGCAAGGACGCCTACTACGTGATGTTGAGCTTCGCCGAAAACGACGCGGAACTGCGCAACAACGGCCGCAAGGACTACGGGTATTCAGTTCGTTGCGTAAAGGACTGATTGCAAGGCAAACGCAGCAACACGCCGTATCTTAGAACAAGTCGCTATGGGTGCCGGTCGCTGTTAAACTCAAGATGAGTTCGTCATTTTGGTACTTGTAGATAAGCAACCAGTCTCCCTGAATATGACATTCGCGATATCCCGTCCAGTTTGATACAAGCGAGTGGTCCTTGTATTTTTCAGGTAGAGGTTCTCCCTTGGCGAGAATATCGATTACAGTGCGCAACAGGCTTATATTGCGCCCTCTCTTTTTTGCCAACTTATACTCTTTCTTGAAACGGGATGTGTATTCGATTTTGTATTGCACTTAGTCCTCTGCATCAAGATCGGCGAAAAGAGCTTCGACGGTGTCAAATTTTTTTGCACTAGGATCGTTCAGCATGGCTTCGCTTTCTTCAATGGCGGCGGCAAGTTCGTCGGAGGGCTTTTTCATTTGGTACTGAATCATCAAACCGTCGATAAATGCATCGATGATTGCCAGATATTCTTCGGGAACGGATTTAATCTTTGTTTCAAGTACGGAACGCGTCATTGCAACCTCCGGTCGATTTCCCATAAGATACATTTTTTTTCAAAGATACGCAAGCCAAATTGGGTGAATTGCTATATTTTGCTGGAAAAATCAAGCCGTTGGGGCGAAGGATTTTTATGAAAAAGATTGACCATGTCATCCTGAGCGGAACGAAGTGTAGTCGAAGGATCTCGACTTGTTTGTTCTTTTCTGTGTTGTTGGCGCTCTTGGCGGGGTGTGATGATTCGTCGTCGGCATCGGCAGAAAACAGTGAACCTGCGGCGTTGAGCAGTGCTGAAAAGCAGGGGAGTTCGTCTTCGGGTTCGGAGACCTTGTCTTCTTCTTCTCGTTGTGCAGGTGCTTCTGAAGAATGTGACGAAGCAATCTCTAGCGACAGCAATGCGGAGTCGAATGGGTCTAGTCGGTCTAGTTCGTCTGAAAAGAATGCGGAGTCTAGTTGTTCGGAGGAATTGTCCGAGACAAGTAGTAGCTCTGCGGATGAAATTGAGTCTTCGTCTGGTGAAAGTGATGTTTCGCAAAATTCTGCGGAAGCGAAGGTAGTGCCTTCTGGAACGTATGACTGCACGAAGTATAAGTGTGTTACGACAGAATACCTGAACCAGAAATTCCTTGAAGCGGGTAAATATGGCGAAATCCTTGATGAACGAGATAATCAAGTTTACAAAACGGTTCAGATTGGCGAGCAGATTTGGATGGCGGAGAACCTCAACTACGAGACGGATAACAGTTTCTGCTACAACTCCGCCAACTGCTCCAAGTACGGTCGCCTTTACACGTGGGCTGCGGCGACAGCGGCGTGCCCCGAGGGCTGGCATTTGCCCAGCGACACAGAAATCGAGACCCTAATCACGGCGGTGGGCGGCAGTTACATAGCCGGTGCCATGCTCAAGGCGCAGACGGGTTGGACGGCATATGACGGCATCGCTAACGAGGACGCTTTCGGTTTCTCGGCGTTGCCTGCCGGCACCAGGGCCGACGGTGGACGTTACTACTATGGCGAGGGCCTCATCGCGAACTTCTGGTGTTCTACGGAGTACGATAGCGACCATGTGGACAACATGGGCTTGGAGTACTACGACGACTATGCGCTCCTGAGAGGCAACGGTAAGAACTACGGGTTCTCTGTCCGTTGCGTAAAGGACTGATTGATGTTCTGAATTTTAAAATCGTTCATTTGTTGTGGATGGCTTTTTTTGTTTGGTAGGAAAGACTTGAAAAGCTGATGCTGACCTTCGTCAGTATGACTGTAGGCGAGAAATGCCGGGGCGTTGCGGGGCGGCATGAGCGCCCGCAGTGGGGGTGATGGAAGACGCAGGGAGATCCCCGCCTTCGCGGGGATGACGAGAATGGGTGCGGGGATGACATGCGGCTGAAATCAGGGGGACTCTTCCCCCTTTTGTGTAATTGGAGGTCCCCGACCAAGTCGGGGAAGACACGCAGGGATGGATTGCCGCGCTACACTGCGTTTCGCTCGCAATGACGCTTTTTATAGAAAAGGAGATCCCCGCCTTCGCGGGGATGACAGGTGCGGGTTGGATTTGCTATATTACCCCTCGGAACAATTTATTTAACAGAGGTTCAAATTATGAATTATTTCAATTCTATCCCTATGCGTCGCCAACTCGAAGAAATTGGCCACTGCCGTTTCATGGAACATTCTGAATTCAGCCGTGGTGTTGAAGCCCTCAAGGGCAAGAAGATCGTGTTCGTCGGTTGCGGTGCCCAGGGTCTCCATCAGGGTCTCGACCTGCGCGATAGCGGCCTCGACGTCTCTTACACGCTCCGCAAGGAAGCCATCGAACAGAAGCGCCAGTCCTGGAAGAACGCCACCGAAAACGGCTTCAAGGTCGGTACCTACGAAGAAATGATTCCGGATGCAGACCTCGTTTGCAACCTCACACCGGACAAGCAGCACCACAACGTGATCCCGGCTATCATGAAGCTCATGAAGAAGGGCGCCGCCCTCTCTTACAGCCACGGTTTCAACATCGTTGAAGAAGGCCAGGAAATCCGCAAGGACATCACCGTGATCATGGTCGCCCCGAAGGGTCCGGGTTCCGAAGTCCGTAGCGAATACGTTCGCGGTTTCGGTATGCCCTGCCTTATCGCTGTGCACCCGGAAAACGACCCCGAAGGTAAGGGCTGGGACTACGCCAAGGCTTATGCCGCTGGTCTCCATGCCGACCGTCCGGGCGTTCTCGAAAGCTCTTTCGTTGCCGAAGTGAAGTCCGACCTCATGGGCGAACAGACCATCCTTTGCGGTATGCTCCAGACCGGCACGATCCTCTGCTACGACAAGATGGTGAAGGAATTCGGCGTTGAACCGGCTTACGCAGTCAAGCTGCTCCAGTACGGCTGGGAAACCATTTCCGAAGCCCTGAAGCACGGTGGCATCACCAACATGATGGACCGTCTCTCCAACCCGGCCAAGATCCGCGCAACGGAACTCGCCGAAAAGATGAAGAAAATCATGAAGCCGCTCTACCAGGAACACCAGGACAACATCATCTCTGGCAAGTTCTCCAGCACCATGATGGTGGACTGGGAAGCCGGCGACAAGGACCTCCTCAAGTGGCGTGGCGAAACGGGCGAACTCGAATTCGAAAAGGTCGAAGCTACCGACAAGGCTATCAGCGAACAGGAATACTTCGACCGTGGCGTTCTCATGACTGCCATGATCAAGGCCGGTGTGGAACTCGCATTCGAAACCATGTGCTCTGTGGGCATCAAGCCGATGAGCGCCTACTACGAATCTCTCCACGAGACTCCGCTCATCGCCAACCTCATCGCTCGTAAGAAGTTGTACGAAATGAACCGCGTGATCAGCGACACCGCCGAATACGGTTGCTACCTGTTCGCCAACAAGTGCGTGCCTCTGCTCGCCGACTTTATGAAGAACGAAGTGAAGAAGGACGACATCGGCGCTATCTTCGGCGAAGGCAAGACCACCGCCGTCGATAACGAAGAACTCATCAAGGTGAACAAGAATATTCGCAACCATCCTGTCGAAGAGGTGGGAGCGTGGCTCCGCGAACGCATGTCCGGCATGACGAAAGTTGTCTAATCGGCGCAATACGGCGTTGCTCGCCCCCTCACGTACGCTCTAGTACGCTACGGGGGCTCGCGCCTTGTCTTGCTTGATTATCCAACTTTCGTAAGATGTCTCGCTCACTTATACTTAGCGGGAAATCACAATTGTGAGCAAGAAACGCCTCGTATTAACGAGGCGTTTTTGCGAGAGCAAAATTCAACCGGAACTTTTATACGTCTATAGAATTTTGCGGTCGCTTCAGTGAGCAAGAAACGCCTCGTATTAACGAGGCGTTTTTGCGAGTTTTGGTCACTTGGCGCTTTAGCGCCTATGTGGACATGGCCACCTTTAGGTGGGAGTGAGGCGAGGCCGTAGATTCTTTGTTGCTGTGGAGCCGAACGGTCTTATAATCGGCGGGCTTTTTTTACAACTATTCCATGTTGGAATAGCTGCGAGGTTCCTTTATGCGTAAAAAAAGTATATGTTTCGTTAAGATAGGGATCAAGGGAAAATATGGTAACATTTCGACAGATTTCGGAGTCGTTTGAACCCGCCATTGAGAAGGATGAGTTCCAGGTTTATTTCCAGCCTCAGTACAACCATTCGACGGGTGCCCTGATTGGCGCCGAAGCCCTTGTCCGTTGGAAATCTAAAAAGTTTGGTTTTGTCTCGCCGGCGGACTTTATCCCGGCTCTCGAGGAGATGAGCCTGATCCCTACGTTGGACCTGTACGTTTTTGAGCATGTGTGCCAGTTCCTTCGGAACTGTATCGACTCCAACAAGGCTCTGGCCCGAGTGTCGGTGAACATGTCCCGCAACGACATCTTGAGCCTGGACTATATTGAGCGTCTTGATGCCATACGGCAGAAGTTCGATATTCCCACCAGGCTTATCCATGTGGAATTGACGGAAACTGCTGCTGTTACGGGGACCCAGGTGGTCGTTGATTCCATCAAGAGGCTGCACAAGTTGGGTTATACGGTGGAAATGGACGATTTTGGCAGCGGTTATTCTTCACTGAATGTCTTGAAGGATATCGAGTTCGACGTCCTTAAGCTGGATTTACAGTTCATCAACGGTGCTATCGGCAGCGACCGTGGCGGGACTATCCTGAGTTCCGTTATCCGTATGGCCAAGTGGCTCAAACTCCCTGTGATTGCGGAGGGTGTGGAAACCGTGGAGCAGGCCGACTTCTTGAAGAGCGTGGGCTGCGACTATGTGCAGGGTTACCTGTATTCCAAGCCCATTCCTGCGGAGGAATACGAGAAGCTTTTAGGAGCCTCTACGGTGGGCACGATTGTGCCCCAGATGAACATTGACCAGTTTGTGGATGCGGGCCGGTTCTGGAACCCGATTTCTATGGAAACTCTGATTTTCAGCAATTTTGTTGGGGCGGCCGCCATTGTAGAGGTCCATTCCGGCGAAAAGTGCTCCATGGAAATCTTGCGGGTGAACCAGAAGTACGTCCGTGAGCTGGGAATGAACTTGTCCGAGACAGAAATTATCGCCCTGAACCCCTGCGATGTGTTGGACGCTGAATCCCAGAAGGTCTACAAGGCTGCCTTGGAGCGAGCGGCGGCTACACGCGAGGAGCAGGAGTGCGAAACTTGGCGGAACATCACCTCGGGCTGTTGCGGTACGGAACGTATCTGTATACGTAGCTCCATACAGCTTATTGGCGAGAGCAAGGTCAGCAAGCTGTTCTACGTGATGATTCGGAACATCACCAACGAGAAGAATGTGTTCCAGGGAATGTTGGATACGGAACGTCGGTTCAAGGCGGCTAGCGAGCAGGCCAACATCTACTTCTGGGAGTACACCGTGGCTACCAAGGAGATGCGCCCCTGTTTCCGTTGTCAGCGTGACCTAGGCCTGCCTCCGTTGGTCCGTAACTATCCGGAGCCGGTTATCGAGAATGGTATTTTCCCGGCGGACTATGCAGACATGTACCGCGATTGGCATAGGCAGATTGACAACGGCGCCAAGAGTGTGGAAGGAGTTATTCCCTTGACTCCCAACAGGATACCGTTCCATGTCCGTTATACGACAGAATTTGATGACAATGGTCGGCCGGTGAAGGCCTATGGCTCCGCCACTTTGGTGGTGGATAAGTAGCAAATTAGGCATTTAATATTCCACTGAAAATTTTTATTTTTGTCCCGATATTTTTAGCAAATGGGACAAGAATGTTCAAAGTTGGTTTTGATAACGAAGCGTACCTGAAGACCCAGTCCGAAAAGATTGCAGAACGCATTGCAAAGTTTGGCGGAAAGCTTTACCTAGAATTTGGCGGAAAACTGTTTGATGACCATCACGCATCCCGCGTGTTGCCCGGCTTCGCGCCCGACAGTAAAATCCGCATGCTCGAGAAAATCAAGGACAAGGCCGAAGTCATTATCGCCATCAACGCAGGCGATATCGAGAAGAATAAGGTCCGCGGCGACCTGGGCATTACCTACGATCAGGACGTGCTCCGCCTGATTGACGCCTTCCGCGGCTACGGCCTGTACGTGAGCTCTGTGGTGCTGACCCGCTGGCAAGAACAGCCCAGCGCCATCGCCTACCAGAAAAAGCTAGAGGGTCTTGGCCTGAAGGTTTACCGTCATTATCCTATCGCCGGTTACCCAAGCAACATCCCGCTGGTGGTGAGCGACGATGGCTACGGCAAGAACGAATTTGTCGAAACGACGCGCGAACTGGTGGTGGTGACGGCTCCCGGCCCCGGAAGTGGAAAGATGGCCGTGTGCCTCTCCCAGATTTATCACGAGAACAAGCGGGGCATCAAGGCCGGTTACGCCAAGTTCGAGACGTTCCCCATCTGGAATATCCCGCTGAAGCACCCGGTGAACCTGGCCTACGAGGCCGCCACCGCCGATTTGAACGACGTGAACATGATCGACCCCTTCCACCTGGAAGCTTATGGGCAGACCACCATCAACTACAATCGCGATGTGGAAATTTTCCCGGTGCTGAACGCGCTGTTTACCCGCATTTTGGGCGAGTCTCCGTACAAGAGTCCCACGGACATGGGCGTGAACATGGCGGGCAACTGCATTATTGACGATGCCGCCGTGTGCGAGGCCGCCAAGCAAGAAATTATCCGTCGTTACTACAACACCCTCTGCGACGTGCGCAAGGGCAACGCGGAAAAGGACCAGATTTACAAGCAGGAACTGATCATGGAGCAGGCGCAGATTAGCACTGCCGACCGCCCGGTGATTGCCGCTGCCGTAGAAAAGGCCGAATTGACCGATGGTCCGGCGGTTGCTATCCAGCTGAACGACGGCGCCATCATCTCGGCGAAGACGTCGTCCCTGCTGGGGGCTTCTTCGGCCATGCTTCTGGATGCGCTGAAACATCTGGCCCATATTCCCGACGAAGTGCGCCTGCTTTCGCCGATGGTCATCGAGCCGATTCAGAACCTCAAGACAAAGCAGCTCGGACACAAGAACCCGCGCCTGCACATGGACGAGGCCCTGGTGGCGCTTTCCGTCTGTGCCCTCACGGACTACAACGCGAAAATCGCCCTAGAGAAGTTGCCGGAACTCCGCCACTGCGAAGTGCATTCCAGCGTAATCCTTTCTCAGGTCGATGTGGGTGTGTTCCGCAGGCTGGGAGTGAACTTGACCACGGAACCGAATTATCAGAGCGGCAACTTATATCACGGGTAAAAAAACTGTCTAAGCGTCGCATAGCGGCGTTCTCGCCCTAACTCGCCGTACTTAGTACGGCTTCGGGGCTGCGGCCTTGCTCTGCTCACTTATCCAGTTTTTTTGACAAATGTTGTTGGAATCCGACACGAAAAATTAAGAAGGCCGCGATTTCGCGGCCTTCTTGCTTTTATGTCATTGCGAGAGTGCAACGCACTCGTGGCAATCTCTGACCTTATTTTACGGAAGCAGTCAGCAGTTTTGTAATCGCAGACACATATTCAGCCGGGTTCGGGAGCGGGCTTCCTTCGGCAAGCAGAGCCTGACCATAGAGGGCCTTCGGCCAATCGCCCAGATCATCACCCGCTTCAGCTTTCTTCTTGAGCATTTCGCAAATCGGGTGCGTCGGGTTGATTTCCAGAATGCGCTTGCTCTTCGGCAAGTTCTTCTGGCCCATCGCCTTCATCATGCGTTCCATCTGGGCGCTCATGGCGTCTTCGCTGGTCACGAGGCAGCAGGGGCTGTCCTTCAGGCGGCTAGACACGCGGACTTCCTTGATGTCTTCGTCGAGGAGCTTCTGCAGGTTTTCGCAGAGGCCCTTGAAAATGCCCTTATTGGCTTCTTCAGCCTTCTTTTCGTCTTCGGTCTTTTCGAAATCCACGTCGCCGCGGGCGATGTCGTGGAACTTCTTGTCGCCGAATTCCTGGAGGCTAGACATCATGAATTCGTCGATGCCGTCGCTCATGAGCAATACTTCGTAGCCCTTCGCCTTGAAGGCTTCGAGCATCGGGTTAGACTTCACGGCATTCTTGTCGCCGATGAGGTAGTAAATTTCCTTCTGGCCTTCCGGCATGCGCTTTACGTATTCGTCGAGGCCCACGAGAGCGTCACCTTCCGTCTTGGTGCTTTCGAAACGGAGCAACTTCTTGAGTTCGTCAAGATGTTCCCAGTTCATGTAGAAGCCTTCCTTCAAGACCATGCCGAGTTCGCGCCACCAGGCGTTGTACTTGGCGGCATCCTTGTCGGCCATGTTCTGCAGGGAGTCGAGCACCTTCTTGATGACGTGCTTACGGATGTTGGTGATAATCTTGTTATTCTGCAAGATTTCACGGGACACGTTCAGCGGCAAGTCTTCGCTATCAACCACGCCACGCACAAAGCGCAGCCAAGGCGGCAGCAAGTCCTTGCAGTCATCCATGATAAAGACTTTCTTCACGTAGAGCTTCAGGCCGTGCAATGCGTCGTTGTGCCAGATGTTGAACGGGGCCTTCGACGGAATGTACACGAGGCTCCAGAATTCCTGGGAACCTTCGGCGTGACTGTGGCTCCAAGCGGCCGGTTCGTCGGCTTCGTGGCTGATGACGTTGTAGAAGTCCTTGTACTGTTCTTCGGTGACTTCTTTTTCGCTCTGGCGCCACAAGGCCTGCTTTTCGTTCAAACGTTCTTCCGGCTTTTCTTCCAGTTCGCCCTTGTCGTTCTTCGTTGCTTCGGGGTGGAAGTAGATGCCGTAACTTACAAAGCCGCTGTACTTCTGGACGATGTCCTTGATCTTCCATTCGCTGGCGAAATCTTCAGCATCTTCGTCGTCCTTCAGGTACAAAGTAATTTTGGTACCCACCTTGTCGCGCGGGGCTTCAGAAATTTCAAACTCGCCCGTGCCTTCGGAGGACCACATGTAGCCCTGAGTTTCACCGGCCTTGAGGGTCAAGACTTCGACCTTCTTCGCGACCATGAACACGGAGTAGAAACCCACACCGAACTGACCGATCAGATCGACGCTGCTCTTGTCGGCGTCTTTCAAGTTCTTGATAAAGTTCTTGGTACCGCTACGGGCGATGGTACCGAGGCAGTTGATCAAGTCTTCCCTGTTCATGCCGATACCGTTGTCTTCGACAACGATGCGCTTGCCTTCTTTATTCACCGAGAGGTCAATGCGCAGCTGGGTGCCCTGCGGAAGCAGGTCGGCGTTAGAAAGCGAAAGGAAACGGCGCTTGTCCAGCGCGTCCGCCGCGTTCGAGACGAGTTCGCGGAGGAAGATTTCCTTGTTGCTGTAAAGGGAGTTGATCATCAAGTTCAGCATGTCGCGAACTTCGGTCTGGAATTCCATCTTCTCTGTTGCCATATAGATCTCCTATTTGGGTCGCACTTCGTGCTTTGAGGTCGCTGCGCTTTGAGGTCGGGGCTTTGCCCCTTTGAGGTTTGGGCGGCGAAAAACTCTATTCGCGAAGGGTTGATGTTTAATTTTCAAGCAGCAAAGCCGTATGATGTTTCAAAATGAAACAAAATGTACGTCTCCGCTATGTTTTCGCGGAGTATATCGCAAGAACCGTGCCAAAAATGATGGGAAAACTACCGGAGGGCGTTGCCTAGCCAAACTCCCAACATTCTAGCGGCAGTGCCGTATTGAAGGTATCCGGCGATAAATTCTAAAGCGAAGATGGGGATGCCGATAGCTATCCCGATGCGTTCCCGTTTTTTGAAAGCCTTTTGGTCATAGTTGGGAACGGCTTTCTTGAGTAGAGCGTAGCCTAGCTTTCCGATGAAAAACCAATAGAGCAGGCAGACGATGATGGTGATGACGGCATGTAAAAAAGGGCCGAAGGCTAATCCAGAATAATTAGCCTTTGAAAGCATGTAGAATAAAGATTGGGACACACACTCAATGCCGAATAGGGGCAAAAAGAACTTTGTGCTGAACTTGTCGCCCTTCTTTAGGTACTTGTGATGGCATAGCCATGAAATGAAGGGACCCGCAAGAATAACGCTCCACAGGAATCCCTTTTGACGGAACTGCTGCTCGATAACGGCATCCAGGTCCTGCTCTGGGTCTATGACCGCGACGGTTTTGCTGGCATCGGTTGCCACAGGCGAGGCTGGCTGGTCAACGGACGGCTCGGTGACGCCCGGGCAAGTTACAGCAGGCATAGGGGGCGTTGCTTGTGTGGTGACGACTACGGAAGGTGCGACCACTTTGGTTTTATTCAGCGGGTGCTCCGGATTCGGAGCGTCGCACCAAAGGCAGCGCGGCATATCGTCTTCGTATTTCTCGCCGCATTTCTTACAGACAATCATGTAGCCCTAGATGAAAATCAACCCCAGGATGCCGACCGCCCACACGTACCAGGCGAAGTGCTGGAACTTGCCCTTCTGTAGGAATGTCATGAGCCACTTGAGGGCGATGATGCCGAAGATGAAGGACACCAGCATGCCCACCAAAAGTTCGGGGGTAAAACCACCGGCATCGGCACACTTCAGGGCCTTTTCCGGGTCCAGTAGCGCTTTTTCGGGAGTCATGCTCTGGCATTTGGCCCACTTGATGATGTCGAGGAGGGCCGCGCCACCCACGGCCGGAATGCTCATGAGGAAGCTGAATTCGCCGGCGTACTTGCGGTTCACGCCCATGAACATCATGGCGCTGATGGTAGAGCCGCTGCGGCTGATGCCCGGGATGCAGGCGATGCCCTGTACCACGCCAGTCACGAGAGCACGCCACCAGTTCATCTTGACGCCAACGCTCTCCGGATGCTTGGCGCCGGTAGGGCCCCACTGGGAGGTAAACAGGAGCAAACCCGTAAAGAGTTCGGCCACGCACACGGCCCGCGGGTTCTCGAAAAGGCCTTCGAGCATGTCCTTGAAGCCGAGGCCGATCATCGCCGTCGGAATGCTAGCCAGAATGATGTAGCCTGCTTCGCGCAACTGGTCCGGATTACGGCGGAGGCAGCCCACGATGATGTCGGTAATCTTCTTGTGGAACACCACGAAGATGGAAAGAAGTGTTCCGGCGTGGAGCATGATGTCGAAGAACATACCCGCTTCATTCATGCCAAGGAGTTCGTGGCCCAGCACGAGGTGGCCGGAGCTGGAAATGGGGAGAAATTCGGCGAGGCCCTGCAAAAGGCCGAGGATGATGGATTCAATCATAGTAGGGTAAATGTAGTAAATAGGTAACGGGCTCGGGCTACGCCCTCTGAGGTTTGAGCGCGGCACTTCGTGCCTTTGGGGCTTTAATAATCGCGCCTTTGGCGCCAAACTATAGCTCAAAGCGAGTTTACGAGCGACCTCATGCCTCATACCTCACAACCTTTTACTATTTTCACAGCATGTCTCGCAAATTTCTCTTGTGCTTTCACGATTTCAGCGTCTGGAACTACACAAAAGTGACTCCGGTTCTCGAGGAACTGAAGGACTTGGTTGGTGCGCCCTTTAGCGTGCTGGTCATTCCCGACACCGAGAAGGCGTCGGCCGAGGCGGTACAGGGATTCCGCGAAACACTTCTCCGGCTCAAGGGCGAAGGCTTCGAACTGGCTCTCCACGGCTACAAGCACAAGGCGGAGTTCAGCCAGGGCCGCAGTTACATGGGACTTATCGGCATGAACCTGACAAACGGCGAGGCTGAATTTGCTGGGCTCTCCGAGTACGAGTCCGACAGACTTTTGCAGGCGGGACTTGCGGCGTGGAACGAACTTTTTGGCGAACCGGCGGAAAAGCCCGTGGCGTTCATCCCGCCGACCTGGTACAGCAACAATTTCCTGTGCAGGCAAGTTCGTAAACGGGGGATGCTTTTCGAGGACCGTTTTTCGCTTACGACAATGCGCGGGAACCGCTACGCATCTCTTGTGACCAGTTTTGCGGGAATCCCTGATTTTTTGGTCAAGCCGGCCTTCAAGTTTGGCGAGCTTTTTTTGAAAATTCCCGTCGGACTCCCGAGAATAGCTCTGCACCCGGTAGATTTCCCGACCAGGGAAGGGGAGGTTCGCGATATCTTGCGGACGGCCTTGGGTAGTGGACGAAAACTTGTGCGTTACGCCGACCTTTAAAATGTGCCGATAAAGCTTAAAAAAAATCCCGCGGATTTCCGCGGGACTTTAGCAGATAAACTAGGTCGTAACCCGATTATTCTTCTTCGGTGGTTGTTTCTTCGGCCTTAGGGAGGTCGATTACCCATGCGCTGTCAACGCAGGTGGCAGAGACCTTCACGAGGTCGAGCAAAGTTTCACTCTTCTTCATGGCCTGAGTGCAGTCTTCCTTGGTTTCGAAGGTCCACTTCTTGTCCTTGCAGATAAGTTCGATGGTGCCGAAATCCTTCACTTCGTCTTCGTCGGAGCATTCCACCTTGGCGGGAACCCAGAATTCTCCGTCGCAGACTAGGGAAACACCGGTTCCTTCAAAGACGAATTCGTCGTCCTTGTTTTCTTCGGTGCACTTCTCGATCTTGGAAAGGTCGATGTCGTCTTTCTTTGCGTCAGGAATATCGTTCCCGTTGACCTTTTCACAAGCGCTGCCAAGGAGACTCGTCATTGCTTCGAAATCGGCGGCGGTCTTGATGGTCTTGTCGATAACCTTGATGGACTTGCCGTCTTCGGCGCATGTTACATCAACATTGCTCTGGAGCTTGTAGTGCTCGCAGGTGTCTTTCGGCATTTCCTGGTTGTATTCCATCACTGTGACCATGGCTTCCTTTTCAAAGGTGGCGGTCGTCGTGATCTTCAGGTCATTCATTCTTGTTTTGGTGACGAAAGGATCCTTTTGGGAAGTCACCACGCAGGCGATTTTTCCCGCTTCGTAGGTTTCGTCGTCGATGCCAATCTTATCTTTTTCGTCGGCGCTGGAGCTGTCATCGCAGGCCGTAAGACCGAAGACTGCGGTGAGGGAAAGGGCGATGCCGAATTTCCAAAGTTTCATAATTATCTCCTTTATTGAGTGTTTCTCTACAATATAGACAAAAAATCGGCCCGGTTCAACCTAGTTTTTGGCCATTTTGGCGGACAGGTAGTCGTTGCAGGCCTTTTTTTCTGCGATTGCAAGGGAATCTATCGTTTTTGAGCCTCTGGGCTTGGCGGCAGAATAGACGGTAATGTTGTCCTTGCCGCATTTCTGGAGAGGTGATTCCTCGCAGTTGTCGATGAAGATTTTCTTGATGTCGTCGTCGTAATAGAAGATTTGCGAAACTTCGGTAATGGAGTCGCCGACAATGGCTATGGTCTTGATGGTCTTTCCGCTGGAGCTCTTCTGGGTGGTAATGACGGTGTCTTCCAGAACTACGGACTTGCACGATATGTTGTTGGAATCCGGACCGCTGGTCGATGAACTGTCGCCGCAGGCAATGATACCGAATGTAGCAACGATGAAAAGGACAAAGCCAAGAATCTTGAACATTACCGTAATCCTTTGGAAAAATCTACAATCGCACCATAATATAAAAAAAACAGAAAACAAACGAAAAGACCCGAACCGTACAATGGCTAAAAAGGTTCGGGTCTTCTGTTCTTAAGCGGGGGAGTCCCGCCTTTCTTTTAATTGGCTTTCGGTTCTTGCTGAACTGCCGGGACTAGCCCTCCGATCCGGTGTCGGAGAGGGAGACCTCGTCTTCGGCGGAAACGGCGTCCTGCTCTCCCAGCTTGAACAGTTCCACGTCCTTCATGCTCTCGCGAATTTTCTGCTCGATTTCGTTGCAGAGCTCCGGATTGTCCTTGAGGAAGAGGCGGGTGTTCTCGCGGCCCTGGCCGATGCGCTCGTTGTTGTAGCTGAACCAGGAACCGCTCTTCTGGATGATGTCCAGTTCAGAGGCCAGGTCCAGGATGGAGGCTTCGCGGGAGATGCCGCAACCGTAGAGGATGTCGAACTCGCACTGGGTGAAGGGGGCGGCCACCTTGTTCTTGACCACCTTGACGCGGGTGCGGTTGCCGATGACCTCTTCGCCGTCCTTGATGGCGGCGATGCGGCGGATGTCGATACGCTGGGTGGCGTAGAACTTGAGGGCGTTACCGCCGGTGGTGGTCTCGGGGTTGCCGAACATAACGCCAATCTTCATGCGGAGCTGGTTGATGAACAGCATGCAGGTGTTGGACTTGGAGAGGATGCCGGTAAGCTTGCGGAGGGCCTGACTCATGAGACGGGCCTGGAGGCCTACGTGGTTGTCGCCCATTTCGCCGTTGATTTCGGCCTGGGGGACGAGGGCTGCCACGGAGTCGATGACGATGATGTCGATAGCGCCGGAACGCACCAGGGTCTCGGCGATGTCCAGGGCCTGCTCGCCGGTGTCGGGCTGGGACACCAGCAGGGATTCGATATCGACGCCCAGCTTGCGGGCATAGACCGCGTCGAAGGCGTGTTCGGCATCGATGAAGGCCGCCACGCCGCCAAGCTTCTGGGCCTCGGCGATGGCGTGGAGGGTGAGGGTAGTCTTGCCGGAGGATTCAGGTCCGTAAATCTCGATGATGCGGCCCCGGGGGAAACCTCCCACGCCGAGGGCCATGTCCAGCTGGATACAGCCCGACGGGATGACGGGGATTTCTTCGACAGGCTGGCTGCCGAGGGCCATAATGGAACCTTTACCGTAGTTCTTCTCGATCTGTGCGATGGCCGCCTCGACGGCCTTCGCTTTTTCGCTGGAAAGGTTGCTTGTGGGTGTTGTCGTTTTCTTAGCCATGATTGACTCCATTTTGTTGTTTTCTAGTTTAATATACATTTTAGTGTTCGTTTGTGCAAGTGCTTTTTTGGTTATTTAGCAAAAAAAGTAGCTTGCCCAACACGTAATAGACGCTTTTTTCGCGGATTTCTTGCCTATTTCCTGCGAAAATTTTACAAAAGGCTTCATTTTGCAAACAACTGTTGACACTCATCCACACCGTACCCACAGGTTTGCCGGGTTCGGCTCCCCCTGGCCCCGCGATGCCCGAGGTGGCCACCGCCCAGTCGGCATGGAACTTTTCCCGCGCCCCCTTGGCCATGGCCTCTACGGTCTCCTTGCTCACGGCTCCGTGCTTTTCGAGAATTTCGGCAGGCACGCCCAAAAGCTCGTGCTTGACGGAATTCTGGTAGGCGACGATGCCGCCGGCGAACACGGCGGAACTGCCCGCCACGTTCACGATTTCGGAGGCGATGAGCCCGCCGGTGCAGGATTCTGCGGTGGCGAGCATCTCGCCCCGGGCAAGGAGCACCTTCTGGATTTCGGCGACCAGCTGTTGGATGTTTTCTTGTGTAGCAGTCATTGCTTCCATGTCCTTTAATCTAGCTAATTATTTACGACAAAAAATGACATAAGTTGATTTTGTTGAATTTTGTTTCAACAGCGCAAAAGATATAAATCCTAGCCCCTAGATCCTAACCCCTAACCCCTATTTACTACATTTACCCCCGATGAAAATCTTTGCCTACATAGCCCTGCTTCTGTGCCTGGGTGTCTCCCTGGTCTGTGCACAGAGCGACCCGCTCCAAAAGGGCAAGACCGGCATTGAATCCATTGATACCCTTACAGTGAACGAATGGGATATTCCCACTACCCGCAATTCACTCCCCCTGACCATGCTTTTCAGCATATTCCCCGGTGGCGGGCATTATTACACCGAGCATTACATACGGGGCGGGTTCATTACCGCATTCGAGGCGTTCCTCTTTTACGAAGTCTATTATAACAAGGCTTATCAGAAAGACCGTGTGTTGAAGCAGGCTAAGCCCTTTCAGGATTCCGTGGCCGTTTATACTCGCAAGTTGGCTTTTGCGGAGCGGGACAGCATTCCTGCATACCAGGAAAAACGCAATGAGTTCGTGAACCGCGTCCGCGAAAAGAGTGACAAGAAAAAGGAACAGGAGGACTTGCGCATTGCGGAGAACGCCTGGCTACTGGGACTTCACCTATACGGAATGTTCGACGCCTTTGGAATATGGTGGAACAACAACTACAGGAGCGTAGAACTCCGCAGTATGAAGGCTGCCGTTCTTTGGGGCTTGATTCCTGGCTTTGGGCAGATGTACAACGGGGAGTTCGGCAAGGCAGGGCTACTGTACATGGGACTCATCGGCGCAAGTACCAGTATCTGGACATCGCAAAAGATGGTCAACTACTATGTGGAACGCAAGCACATAATGGAACGGGAAAGTCCGGAATCCGAGGATTACGAGCGGGTGGCGGATCGCCTCACGTATTACCGTAAGAACAGGAACCAGTATATCTGGGGTATTGCGTTAATTTATCTGTACTCTATTGGCGATGCGGCGGTAGATGCGCTCTTGAGCGACTTTGACAACCCGGTGCATCTGGCGTTGTTGCCGAACCTTACGGGTGGTGCCCAGGCTCTCATGATGCTGGACTTTTAGTCAATGTGCAGTGAGTAATGGCTAATTCTATCGTCATCCAGAGCCACGAAGTGGCGAAGGATCCAGTTTTTTTCATCCAAAAAAAACATCCTGGATTCCTCGCGAGGGTTCGGAATGACGATTGTGTGGGTGATTTCGGACTGGATCAACCTATCGGTAGCGGCGGCATCTGGATGCCGTCATGGATCTTGGTGAAAGTTCCGCGGTAGTGGCCTTCGGCGTTGCGTGCAAACTCGAAACGGTTCACCATGGTGTAGCTGAACTTGCCCTCTACAAAGTCCTGGTCGGGGACTCCGCAGGCGAAGTGCTGCAGGGCGGCGATGACGCCCGCGTGGGTCACCCACAAAAATTCGCCGCTGTCGGGGAGGGTGTCTAGAAAGGCCTCGACCCGCTTGTCCACGTCGTAGAAGCTTTCTCCCTGCGGGAACTGGAACCCTCGCAGGTCCTGCATCCAGCTTGTCATTTCGGCCCTGGGCACGGCGATGAGCTTTTGGCCTTCCCATGTCCCGAAGTTGATTTCCTTGAGGGAATCAACCTTTTCGATGGCAAGCCCTGTGGCTTTGGAAACCTCTTCGGCCAGGCGGAGGCAACGGAGTAGCGGGCTGCTGTACAGCCTGGTGGGCTTGGCGCCGAACTTTAGAAAGTCCCCGATGGCGCTTGAGGATTCTTCGGGGAACGTAGGAGACACGTCAAAATCCAACTGCCCGTAGCAGACGTCGTTCGGGTTGTAGGGCTTGGTGTGTCGAAATGTCCAGAGAATCATGGCAAAAAAAATCCCAGGCGACCTGAACACATAAAGATTCGCAAGTCCGTTGCTGCTTTCGCCCTGGCGAATTGCCCGCAAATAATCATTGTTCAGGGCCTGGGATTGCGCAATTTAGCTTGTTTTTGGTCAGACGACAAGGGGTAGTCTGCTATTATTCCGTGATAAATTGCATAGTTTTTTTTACATTGCGTTGCGGAATAAGCCCGAAAATGTTATATTTATGTTATGCTTCGACCGCCACCGGCGGATAGGAGGGACTGATGCTGAAAAAAGGTGCTATAGGCTTGTTTTTTGCAGTTGCGGGCTTTTTCGCCTGGTCTTGTGGTGACGGCTCCGTGGACTCGCTGACCGACACTGAAATGATGATGATCAGCCGCTTCCCGAGCACTATCAACTACGACATGCTTGACAGCATCGTGAAAGCCTGTGAAAAGGACAAGGAATGCTGGGAAAAGGCGAAGAAAACCGGGGAAATCTACAAGGGCGACTACACAACCATCCTGAGGGATTCTTCGGGGAACATTATCTACCAGGAAGGCGATTCCACCTTTATCTACGACAAGGATGGCAAAAAGCTGCCGGTTTTCGTGCTTTCTTCCAATAGTGCAAGCGGCGGCGAAGAAGACGTGACCACCAGCGGAAGTACCGCCACTTCGGGCAGCTCCAGCAAGCGTAGCAGCGCCAGCGGATGGGTAGACGACGGTGGATATACTGAAAATGGTAGTGGCGGCGAGGGAAAATCCGGTGGTAATGGAGGAAGTTCGGGGATGATTATCATTGAACGCAGTAGCAGTTCCAAGAAAACGACAAGCTGCAGTTCTGTGGACTTGAGCTTTTTGAGTAGTTCTTCGGCTCCAACCATATCGATGTCTTCGGTTGCACATGAGGAATCCAGCAGTTCAAAGCAACAACTTAGTGCAGGGTCAGAGTCAAGCCAGGGCGGCGGAGGGGGAAATGTGAGTCTGAAGTGTGGGAACACACCGATAAGCGGAAAATGCGAACCCAAGGGTAAGAGCAATCCTTCTGAACTTTATACCACGTACAAAGGTAGAGATGTTACCTATAAGTATACTCCCGATGCTGGAACTTGTACGGAGACATCCACAATAAAGTGGATAGCCGGTGATGATGGGGCCAGTCCAGTATCTCAAGAGGGAGGATGGGAATTTACTACAGCTTTTTCTAAAGAAGGTACAAAAACACTGACGTACTTTATAATGGACGATACGCGGATACCCTGTGAGGAAGTCGTAGTGGAGTCGGAGTGCGTAGGTAATAATTCTTATACATGCTCAATACATTTGAACAGTTCCAGCAATAACCTTACTAAGGCGAATCCTGTTTCTTATACCTGGACGTTGACTAAAGGAGGATGTAAAGATATTTTGGACAATGGCATTACGTGGGGTGGTTCTGTATCAGGAAATGAAATGACGGTGAGTCAGACTTTCAATTTGGCCGATACCTATAGTGTATCTCTTAATGTGAAAGACGAGGGCAAGCCTTCTACAGGTACGGATGTTCTATGTCCTGCTGCTGTTGTCCGCAACGTAGAGGAAAAGGCTCCTACCTGTAGCATAGATGATAAGCTATGGGTGACAGGAGAATCTATTAAAATTGCACCGAAGACCATTTCTGGTTGCGATTACGATAACGACAAGTGCGGATATGTTCTTAAGAAAACCAGTGGCGGCAATATCGCCTCGTCTTCTAGCGGGTACAATGGCGACTCGCTGTCCATTGCAGGGGAATCTTCGGCAAAGACGGTGAACTACACTCTGGCACTAAGCAATAAGATAGGAAATGGCAGTTGTACATTTGATGTGGAGTATAAGGAACCGATGCTTGATACGGTTTCAGCAACTTATAAATCTTTTGGCGAAGGAATCTATAGAGTTACTATAGGAGGTTCTGAAGTTAGAAATGGGTTCGGTTGCACCGTTTCAGGAAGCGCTTCAAATGATATTATTGGAGTCTTTAATGGAAAAAATATCCAATCAGGGAGTTGGGGTAACCTGGGGACTAAAGTACCTGTGACTCTAAATAGCTCGTATGTATTTATACTATACGCCAATCCGCCATCTGGATTAAAATGTGGAATAGGATGGTAGTCTAAAATCCCTTATTCATACGCCCCGGACTTTTGCTCCGGGGTTCTTTTTTTTACTCTCCACTTTTGTCATCCCCTGTCTTTGTAAAATTTTCTTTCCTAGGCTTTTTTTGACTGACATCTCCGTTTATATAGGTGTACACACAAAAACGGAGTAAATATGAAAAAAGAAAACAAAAGGGTAAAACATAAGAAACATGATGGCTTCTTTCGCTACGTCTATTCAAAACCCGCCAACGCCAAAACACTGCTCTCCCTTGCGCGCGAATCCAACCGGGAGCTGGATTCCATACTTGACGGTGTAGATCTGGATACCCTGTCGCCGCTATCAGGCTTGTTTAGCGAGGTCCAGGAAAGGGGCGAGTCGGATTTGGCCTTCAGGGCGAAATCTGCAGGAGGAGGCGATCTCTTTGTCGGAATCCTGTTGGAACACAAGTCCTATACCGATAAACAGATTTTGGATCAGCTAGGACGGTACGCATTCAATATAATGGTGAACAAGAATGATACGGATTTTCGGTGGTTTCCGACAAAGGCCATCGTCATATACAACGGGACAAGAGGATGGGACCCTTTGGCCGATTTCAGAAGGAAAAATCGAGCGAAATTTCAAGGCAAGGACCTTCCCTTTGAATTTGCATTGGTTAATTTGTCCAAGCTCGACGATGAGAGATGTCTTTCGGAAGTCAACGTGGAGGCCGCTGTCGGGGCCCTGGTGATGAAATACGCCTTTGACAGGCGTGGGTTGTCGGAAATGGCTTCCGCTATCGGATGCCGTCTGGAACTTTTGGGAAATTTCGGTAAAGACTGTTTTTTGGAAAAAATAAACCTATATTTAGGAGAGTTCATTGGGGAAGAGGACTTGGAGGATCTGCAGATGGCTTTCAAGAGCATAGGACAGAGGATGGGTTTTGTGAGTGCCGGTGATGCCCGGCGTGCTGCGGAACGCTCCGGTCGAAGGGCCGGCATGAAGAAGGGCATGGAAAAGGGCATGGAAAAGGGCATGGAGATGGGCATGGAGATGGGCATGGAAAAGGGGCGGGCCCAGGTGATAGAATTCCTCCGGTCCCAGGGGGTGTCCCCGGAAATCATAGCCAGGGCCTGCGAACTGAAGTGACAAATCCTGTGGTGGAATGCTCCACACACGCTCCGGACCCTGTTCCGGGGGCGTTTTTTATAAAAAAGTGCAAAAAAACGGTGTTTTTATCACCAAAATGTATCCAAACCGAAACATTCCATTTTGAAATAGGACTTTTATAAATTATATTTAACATAGTGTGTGCCGCATTGTCGAGGGGACCTTGCGGATTTGGGCCTTGCCCAGGAGACTGTGTATGTGGGTGTTAAAGAAAAATTTACTAGGACTGGCCCTGGTGGTCGGGGCTATGTGTTCCGCCTTTGCAGCGAGTGTCGCCCCGCTTCGGTTTGACGGCATCAGTAACGAACATCAACAAGAGTATTGGGACTATTTGTTGCGCTACAAATTGTGGGGCACAACTGGGGTGAGCTTTGGAACGGGGTGTGAGTTCGGTGACGAGCTGGGCTGGACAGGAACCGCAACAGGAGATCTCTCTGCCGGGGCCAGATTTAAATTGGGTGGCCCTATAATTGTCGGAGCGGATGTTGATGTCAATGGAGACGACAATGCTTTTTATACAGGTCCGTTGCGTGCAAGTAATTTTTCTTCTGGAGCCAGAGGCTCCTATGCTGGGCAGTATTGTGTACTGAATACTGTGAACGCTAATGCACGTAATGGAATTGCCGCAGGAATGTTAAGGCAAGGAGCTGAATCCAGCACGGGTGCTTGTGCCTTTGATAAGGTTCCTGAGACAAAAACTGATTTGAAGGTTCCCATCATTGATTATGCGACGGCGGCCTTTAGTTCTCGAAGAGGTTCTGTGGTTACTCAAAACAGAGAGGGGTATAAAATTGGGTATATAGATGTACCTGCGGGTGAAGGACCTTTTGACGTATATTACAATCAGATAAGTATTGAGGCTGAAACAAGGCTGTTTGTGCGAATGCCTCCTGGCGGGCGCTTGACAAGAGTTTTTGTGAACTCTTTTTCTTTGGGAAACCACGTTCCTGTCCAGGTTATTTATGTGGGCGCAGGCTCTCATTTTGATGATGCTTCTCAACAATACACCTCTCTCACAAGTTATAAGGAGATTTCTAATGACGAGTACGCCGGAAATCTTTTGTTTTACTTTGCACATGATTTCAGTTTTGGAGCGGGAGATAGTAAGCCAATACAAGGAACCTATATTTGCAAAGGGACAATGACCATAGCGAATCAGGCTTTGTATGCGGGGCAGTTGATTGCTGAAAACCTAAAAATTGGTGAAAATTTTAGGGCAGACGATTTTGTGTTCGTTCCCTTTGATCCTCCTATAATAGACTTCTTGGCTGCGGCCAATTTCCCAGTCCCCGAGCCGGATGATATAGGCACAACAGAAATGGTATATCTGTCCGACGGAAACCAGTCCGATGGTGCGATAAAATTGGATAGAACGTCTGAGAATGACATCACGTTCAAGTACTGTTTCAAGTTTGAAGGTGCCGACGACGGGCAAGCGTCTAACAGCAGCGTTAAGGCGGGGAAGGCAGACGTGTCTTGGAACTCCCATTCTTCGGATATGCCCCTATGTTCTGCAGACACAAGTACACACCCCAAGGTTACCATAAAGGCTGGAGATTTGTATCCTTCTACCCCGATAAAAGTATGGGTCTATCGTGACGGATATGTTGAAAACGACGAACTGTTTACTATGCACGTTTATGACATTAAGGGTTCCATCTTCAGGAATAATCTTGACTATCGCGATGTCGGTCTGTTTATCAAGGACAAGGATGCAGTTGTTGGTAATCACGCCCCTAATGCCACCGGATATACAGCAACCATTAGTGAAAATGCTGTTGTTGGGACGCAAATTTGCAAAGATGGTAGCGAGCCCAAAATATGTGATGTTCAAGGGACTGATGACGATGGTGACGAACTGTATTACGACATTGTGGACAATAATATCAATAGCACTTTTGCTATCGACCATTCATCAGGTCTCATCACCCTAGCAAAAAAATTGGATTATGAAACCTATGATAGGTATCCGTTGTCTGTCATGGTTTCGGATGGTAATGGTGGTTCACGCACGGTTATTGTTACGGTTATAGTTACCGATGTAAGCGAGAGACCTTCTGCATCTCCTCTTACTGCATCAGTTGATGAGAATTCTCCCATAAATACCATTGTAGGGACATTTTCTGCTAGTGACTTTGAAACCAGCTATGGTATGTTGACCTGGAAAATCAAGAGCGGAAACAGCGATAGCAGATTAACGGCACCCTTTAAGATTGTGGGCGGGACCATCTACGTGAACCAATACCCCATTGACTACGAAAACAAAAAAAAATATACCTTGGCTATTGAAGTTTGTGACGATGGAAGAACGGCTAATGGAATGGTGGATACACTCTGTACGACAACAACTGCTACTATCAATGTTAATCCCATTGATGAGGCTCCGATAGTCACAAACGATAAATGTGAGATTGTGGAAAATACTACGGTGTTCACAAAGGGGTGTCAGGTGACTGGTTCCGATCCCGAAAAGGGATCTGTATACTACAGTCTCGAAACGGAAAGTGATTTGTTTGATGTGGACAATACAGGAACGATTACGGTAAAGAGTGCTCCAGATTATGAAAAGGGCAAGGCCTACGATATTGTTGTCATTATTTCCGATGGAGCATTGAATGCCAAGGCGCTGGCTCACATCGACGTCATTGACGTGAATGAGGAACCTGAAGCCTCTGTTACAGATTCTCATGTGATGGAAAACCAAACGGTCGATGTAGTCGCTGTCATTGCGTCTGATGAGGAAGACGGCTATAATCTTGATTATCGTATTTTGAGTGGTACAAGAGCCGGCGTTTCCGTAGCTGTAGGTGAATTGCCTTTTGGTGTCGAAACGGGGAACAACGGTGGTCGTGATGGTATCGTTTATTTGACGACACCTATAGATTACGAGAGTTTCTCCGATACGACACAATCTTATTACGAGTTAACGATCCAGGTCTGCGACAAGGGAACCTTTGACGGAACGCCGAAAACCCCGCAGTGTGTGGTTAAGGACGTAAGGATAAAGGTGGATGATGGACCGGAACCGCCCACTGCGACAGGGTTCACAGTTTCTGTCAATGAAAATACTACCAAGAATGCTGTTGTGGGTTCCATTACAGGAACTGACCCAGAAGGTGAAACGCTAACGTATTCGATTATAGACGGAAAGTACAAGGCTTTCTCAATTAGCGCTGATGGTAAGGTAATGGTTGCCGTAGATAACCTTGATTTCGAGTCCTTACCTGCTGGGGCAAATCCTTTTATCTATGTGGTCAAGGGCGTGGATCCGGATATGCTCTATGATACGGCCCTAGTCACCATCACTGTTATCGATATCAACGAAGGTGCTGAAATCGATGACGCCACCATGACGGTGGTCGAGAACCAGCCCAAGGGTACTACGGTGGGTACTCTGGAATTGTACGACCCCGACCAGAATGAGAATTTCCGCAAGAACACCTTTACCGCTATCGGTGGCGACAAGACCAAGTTCACCATCGATGCCAATACAGGTGTCATCAAGACCAACGACGTGTTTGACTACGAAACCCAGAAGACATATACCTTGGTGGTACAGGTAAAGGATCCCGATGGCAATGCCGACACGGCCACTGTTACCATCAATATTTCCGATGTCAAGGAAACGTCGAAGATTGTGGTGACCTATGCAGAGACTGGCAGCGGATCGCAGAACTGGACAAACCCGACTGGGACCCTGTACACCAACGAGAACAGCATGCTTATCCAGTGGACCGCCGATGGCAAGCAGATGCCCGACACCCTGGTCACAGGCCTCAAGGAAGGTTTCAACGTGGTGACGCTTACCTACAAGGATCCCACCAAGAACAGCGGGGTTACCGAAACGGTGGGTATCTTTGTCAGCACCCGTACTCCCGAAGTGACGGTGACAACGGCTGCCGAGCATGACAACAGTGGCAACATCTTTACCCTGGTCGAAACCCCGGCAGAGGGAGATACCTCGGTGTATGTGAACAAGAAGAACAACGACATCGTGGTTACGGTCAAGGAACCTGTGCTGGACGAGTCCTATACGGATTCTTCTTGCAATTACGAGACCCGTTCCTTTACGGTGAATGCTGAACTGGAACCGGTGACCATTCCCTCCAATACCTACGAAGCCATAAACAATGTGATGAAGGCTGCTCCGGTGCTCAACGAGAATCCCATTTCCGAGGTGACCTACTCCCAGTACAATGGCGACCAGGTCAAGGTTTCCTATACAGAAAAGGTTGCCGGCGTAGATGTGGTGATTTCGTACGTGACCGACAAGAACGGCAATGTGGAAAAGATTCCGGTGATTGGTGCCAATGGAAAGATTGATTCCATCGAAGTCATTACGGTATCTTACCAGGTGAACGTGGGCGGCAAGACGGTGAACGTGTCTTACATGGCCGATGCTGCCACGGGTCAGGCTCTCAAGACCACGACGGTTAATTCGGGCTCTACGGGCACGGCCAACGCCGGCACATCTAACAGCGGTTCCAATGCCGGCACGAACAGCGGTTCCAACGGTGGTGCGAACGGAGGCTCTAACGCCGGGACGAACAGCGGTTCCAACGGTGGTGCGAATAGTAGTTCTAACGGTGGTGCGAACGGTGGTTCTAGCGCCGGGACGAACAGCGGTTCCAATGGCGGTTCTGGTTCTGGAATCGGCAATGCCGCTCCTGTGTATGCCTACTCCTTGACCGAAGGTGAAGTACTGTTCTCGGTGACCTACGACTATGCCACCAAGGCGAAGGGTGTTGGCGAAACAACAGTCCAGGTGAGCTATACAGTTGACCAGAAGGGCAAGGTGACCAAGGACAAGGATGGCAACGTGGGTTACGAGGTAAGCTACACCTATGTAAACGAGATGGGCAACTCTTCTACCCAGTCCGTTTACATTGTGGTTGACCTGATTCCGCCTACGGTGAAGATCCTTTCTCCCGAAGACCAGGCCGTGCTGCATTCCAACATGGTCGAAGTCCAGTGGTGCGTGGATTTGGGCGACGGTCGCGGCTGCCAGATTCAGGATAGCCTGACAGTCGAAGGCCTGCAACCCGGTGAAATCAACGAGATTGTCCGCTTCTACCGCGACAAGGCCGGTAACGAGGCTTCTGCGGTGGTATATGTGATGGCCAAGAATACCAAGGATGTAGATATTACTGTAGAAAAGCCTGTGACGAACATTACCAAGGAAGACGTGGACAAGTACTACGCCAGCAAGAAACCCGAAGAGGGCCAGACCTTCGCAGTGTCTATCTACAACCCCCAGGCTGACAAGGAAATCGAGACCCAGGTTGGCGGAAGCTTCAAGAACAAGGCCGCCAAGCCTGGCGAAGAAGTCTATCCGGGCCTGACCGACCACTTGGGCCCCACTCTCGGTATCGAGACGAAGGTTCCCGTGATCAATTCTGTTGGCGGCCTAGCCACTCTCGATGACCTGGTGGGCAGTGACGGTTTGATTCTTTTGGATGCCGTCGATGCCGTGGGCAGCAAGAAGGTGACCGTGGAAGAATTCGTGGAAGAGCATTGCTCCGCCGACTTCAAGAGCGATCTGGGCAGCGACATCAGTAAGGCGAACATTTACGATACCAAGATGAGTGCCAAGATTTGGATTTACACGTCTCTTGGGCAGTTCGTGGACTACTTCAGCTTTACTCAGGACCTGAACGATCCGAGCTACGCAAGCGATGCCGGTGTGCTGACTCTGTACTTTGAAATGAAGCCCGACGAGAACGGCGACCTGCATACGGACAATGGCCGCCTGTACGCAACTGGTGCTTACGTTTACAAGACTGAGTTCACCATGAAGAGCACCTTGCGTTGCGACCTGCCGCCCTTTGATGATGCCACCAACGTGAACAAGATGAACCAGAGCAAGAAGGTCACCGAAGACCTGCTGAAGTCTTTCGGTTACAAGCGGCCCAAGTCAAAGTAAGTTGATTGATGCTTAAGAAGCCCGGCTAAGCCGGGCTTTTTCTGTTGCTCAGCCTTTTTTGCTATATTGTACATTTGTGCAAGGAGTTTTTTGATGGCGAACGTGGTTGATGATGTTGTTTTGGATCGTGAACTGAACCCGGAACAGGCGGCTGCTGCCAAAAAGATTGACGGCCCTATGCTGATTTTGGCAGGTGCCGGTTCGGGCAAGACGCGTGCCATCACCTACAAGATTGCCCACCTGGTGTCGTTCCATCAGGTGGAGGCGGACCGGATTTTGGCGGTGACGTTTACCAACAAGGCCGCCCGCGAAATGAAGGAGCGTATCCAGAAGCTTTTGCAGGTTCGCCTGGCTTTCAACTGGATGGGCACGTTCCATTCCGTGTGCCTGAAACTTTTACGGCTTTGCCTAACCAAGGATTTTGTGATTCACGCCATGGGCGGCTCCTGGTACGACAACAATTTCTCCATCTATGACGACGATGACCAGAAACGGATTCTGAAAGAAATCCTCAAGGAAGAACTGGGCGAAAATTACGATGCGTCCGAAGTAAAAAAACTTCACGGAGCCATTTCTCGATACAAGAACACCATTCTATATACCAACGGCGAAGCTGTTTTGCAGACTCCCGAAATTGCCATGATGCGCGCTGAATTTGCCGACCAGGAGAGAATGGCCAGGCTTTACGGGGAATACCAGAGGCGCCTCAAGGAATCCAACGCCATGGACTTTGATGACCTGCTGTTCAATACGGTGCTCATGCTCCAGAAAGTACCCCGCTTGGCAGACCAGCTGGCGGAACGTTACAGGTACGTGGTGGTAGATGAATATCAAGATACCAACGACGTGCAGTATGAGCTTTTGAAGTTGCTCATTAACGAGCAGAAAAACGTGACGGTGGTGGGCGACGACGACCAGAGCATTTATGGTTGGCGTGGGGCGAACATCAAGATTATCCGCAATTTCCATAGGGATTTTGCCCCGGTGACTATCGTCAAGCTGGAACGGAACTACCGCTCCACGTCGAATATCGTGAAGGGGGCGGGCTCCGTAATTGCCCACAACGTGCGCCCTCTGGAAATGCAGAAGGTGGTGTATTCCAAGGAAGAGGCCGGCGACCCCATTCGGGTACGGCACACGATGGACGACCGCAGCGAAGCCCAGCAGATAGCGGATTTGATCGCCGTGGCGGGCGAGGCGAGTTACTCCAAGACGGCGGTGTTTTACCGCACCAATGCCCAGTCCCGCGTGATAGAAAAAGCCCTGAATGACAACCGCATTCCTTCAGTGATTTTTGGGGGCACGCGGTTCTGGGACCGCAAGGAAGTCCGGGATATTCTTTCGTACTTGCGTCTTCTTTCAAATGAAAAGGATGATGCCGCCCACCTGCGGGTCATCAACACGCCGCCCCGCGCCATTGGTAAGACTTCGGTAGAAAATGTCCTTGCCCGCGTTCGAAACGGCGAAGGAACCTTCTGGCAGATGCTTGTGGCCGAGGCTAGCGGTGTGTCCCGTTCCGCTCCCAAGCTGAAAGGCTTTGTAGATTTGGTCCAGTCCTGGAAAGAACTGGTGGCCGCCGGAGAGACTCCGCTTCCGCTCCTGGCAGAACGGATTGTAAACGATGTCGCCTACAAGGAATTCTTGCGGAAAGACGACGAACTTTCTGCAGACGAACGGATAGGCAACGTTGATGAAATGATCAACGCCATCCGCGAATTTGACGAGGAACATCCTGGTGCGACTCTGGACGCCTTCTTGCAGGACATTTCCCTCTTGACCGATGCCGACAAGAAGGTGGACGATTCCAAGGGCCATGTAACTCTCATGACCATTCACATGGCGAAGGGCCTGGAGTTCAATACGGTGCACATTGCCGGCTGTGACGACGGTATTTTCCCGCTGATTCGGGAAAGTTCTATGCTGAGCGTCAAGGAGGCCAACGACCAGCTTGAAGAGGAACGTCGCCTGTTCTACGTGGGCTGTACCCGTGCCGAAAAGAAGCTTTACCTGTACCATGCGGAACGACGCTTTTTTCAGGGGACTATCCGGCCTTTTGCACCGTCCCGGTTCTTGAAAGAACTTGACCCTTCTGTCGTGGAATTTACGCCTTGTATAGATGAACGGCCCGCTTTTTCGGGCTGGACGCCTGATGCTCCTGAAAAGCCCCGTTACAATAGCGCTCCGTCTTTTGTCCGCAACAGGAACTTTGGCTCCGGAGCTTCTAGCTCGGGTTCGTCGGAATTTTCGGGCGGATCTCGTTTCGGCGGCTCCAGGAGTTCCGTTCCGGATTCGGTCCGCAAGAACGACCGGCGTATCGTCTATCGCAATCCCATAAAGGTGGCGCCGACCACTAGTTCTGTGGATACGTCGGGCCCGCGAATTGTCTATGATGAGTATAGCGAGAATCCTTTCCATCCAGGAGCAAAGGTACGGCACATCAAGTACGGTGTTGGGACTGTTACCCGCTGCTACGGAGAGGGGGACAACGCCCGCGTGGACGTACGTTTTGGCGACGGGAACCTGCGTACCATCATCTTGAAATATGCCGCCCTGCAGGTGATGGGGTAGGGGCTAGGATAGCCGGTTTCAAGAGTTGTCATCCTCGCTGTCATTCTGGAGCCACGCGGTGGCGATAGAATCACGAGGATCCGCTTGAGGGATGCAAGCAGATGTTCGCTTTCGCGAACATGACGAAAATGGACTAATTTCACACCTCACAACCCACACCTCATAACTCATAACTCATAACTCATAACTCACAACTCATAACTCACGACTCACAACTCACAACTCATTTGCCTTTCATTCCAAATTTTTCTATATTACCCCTCGTAAAGATTGGAGAGTCCTATGCTTGAAAACGATGAAGTCCTGAAATTGGCCAAGTTGTCCCGCCTGAGCATTTCCGAAAAGGAAATTCCTGCCGTCAAGGGCCACCTGGACAAGATGCTCAATCATCTGGAAGCTTTGAAGGCTCTGGACCTTTCCAATGTAGAACCCATGACCGCCGTCGAAACCGGCGAGACGGTTCTTCGCGAAGACGTACCTGTACAGGGTTTCACCCTGGAGCAGGCTTTTGCAAATGCGCCGGCGGTGGAAAACGACCACTTCGCCATTCCCAAGGTCATTGGCGGCTAGAAGCCTCCTTTGCCTGGATCTATGTCTCCTGTCTCCTGCATTGTTCCTGCCCGCATGGGGTCTTCCCGGTTTCCCGGGAAGCCACTTTTCAAGTTGTGCGGTAAGGAGATGATTGTCCGCACCCTGGAGCGGGCAGCCCTTGCGGAATGCTTTGACCGCATCGTCTGTGCAACCGACAGCGACGAGATTGCCGAGGTGGTTTCCCGTGCCGGATTTGAATTTTTATTGACAGGGGAGGCGGCTACCGGTTCTGATCGGGTGGCAGAGGCCGCCCGTGCCTTGGACCTTGACCTGGTGGTGAACCTGCAGGGGGACGAACCCTTGGTAGAACCCTCGGTCTTGTGGGATGTCGCCCGGACTCTTGCCGAAAACCCGGACTGCTGGGTGACAGTGGCCTGCCCGCTTAAGCCAGAAGATGTTCCCTTGAAGACAGTGGTGAAGGTCTTGGTCAAGGACGGTTTTGCCGTCGATTTTCGCCGGGAAATCCCTGCAGGCGAAGCTGGCCGGTGGTTCCAGCACCAGGGAATCTACGCCTATTCCCGCAAGTCCCGCGATGAATTTACTTCTTTGTCCCAGAGTAAGCTTGAACTGGAGCGCTCCCTGGAGCAGATGCGGATTATGGGTGTGCGCCCTATCCGCATGGTCCAGAGCTCTTTTGAAAGCATCTCCGTGGATGTGCCTTCTGACGCGAATGCCGTCGAAGCCTTGCTACATGAACAAAAAAAGCAGGGGCTGCTGGACGGACGATTTAAGGAGCCCCTGCGTAGTCCGTAGGTGCTCTTGATGAACGCTCCCGAAAAACAAATCCTCCGTATGGCCCTGGTCTTTTTGGTACTTGGGCTAGTTTTCCGCTATCTACCCTGGGGTGTACCCTCCATCGGGCAGGTGGAAGAATACTCCAATTTGGAATATGTCGCTGAAAGGGAAAATTTCACGAAAAAGTCCTGGTCCAAATCCGACGAAGTTGTAGACAAAGTAATAATTACTAATTCTCCCGAACATAAGGCTAAAAAACAAAAAAACGCGAAAAATAAACAAAAAAAGCCAAAATTGCCCATACATGTCAATTCTGCAGGGGTAGCGGAATTGTGCGCCCTGAAAGGGGTTGGACCCAAGCTTGCCGAGAAAATTTTGGCGTTTCGTGCCCAAAACGGCCCTTTTTCGGGCCCCCAGGATTTGCAAAAAGTACCCGGAATCGGCAAGAAAAAACTGGAAGGCCTCCTACAGGGGGTGATTTTTGATTAGTTTTAGGGTGTACATTTTCATAAGTCGTTGAGTATATGAGTGATACGAAGATTTATCTAGGTATTGAGGTCGGGGATGCATCCCTGAAAGTGGCCTTGTTGGACTCCGCCGAAAAGCGGGTCTTGCGCACGGCTATCCTCCAGACGGGGACCAGTCCCCTGGATGACGTTTACACTTTTGAAACGGTCCTCCAGGCTTGGTTGGAATCCATCCAGCAGGAATCCGTAGAGGCGGTGTCCCTGTCTATACCGGCTTTCCGCTCCGTCGTGAGGCAGGTTTTTATTCCCGCCGAGGCTTGCGCCAACCGTGAAGACTACCTGGAATGGTATCTCGGTCTGATTACCAACGCCGAAAAAGGCTCTTATATCATGGACTATCAGGTCTTGTGCGGCGACGCCACCGTCGGTGAGACCGTGCTTTTGATTGCCGTCCGTCGTGAATGGGTGGATGGAGTCCGTAAAGGCTTCCGCAACAAGGGCTTAGCGCCCAAGACCATGGAAGTGGATGTGCTCTCGCTGCTGAACCTGATGGATGCTGCAGACAATATCGATGGGCTGGAATGCGTTATCAAGGCCGATTTTGCCGGTGTTACCATGATGTGGATTTCCAAGGACAGGCTCCAGGACCTGCGCTGTGTATCTACCCTTTCCTTGGTGGACAAGTCCGCCGAAGAAGCATACGGTTTCTTGGCCAACGGCATTCGTGAGCAAATCGATTATGCCAAGGAAGATGATGTGTCTTTTGATGTGAAGCAAATCCATTTGTGCGGCGAACTGGCGACGGATCCCCTGTTCATGAAAAACCTACAGGGTGCGCTTCCTGAATACCAGATTGTCCTGATGGATTCTTTCTCTAGCCTTAGACTTCCGGTGGAAGAAGCTGATTCTGCCGCCGTTCTCAGCTGTGCCGGTGCTATCGGTGCTGCCCTGAACCTGATGGAGGAAGTATGATTCATTTAAACCTGATTGAAGCTGCCGAACGTTCATCCTTGATGGAAAACGTGAATCCGGTCCATGTGACCGATGTCCGTGCGGCAAGAAAATCTTCTAAGTCCAAGTTGCTGACAATCGGACTTGCCGCTGCCTTTGTGGTGGTGGCGTTCAGCTGCTTCTTGAGCGTGTTCGGTGTACCTGCTCCCCTGCAGGGCGCTTTGCCCGAAGCATACTTGTCCTTGATTGGTGCCGAAGACCCGAGCCAGGCCTTGACTTTGGGTGCAGGACAGACCACCACTGCCGGTGGACTCTTGGAAGCGGAGGCTGCCGCCGAGAAGGCCGTGCTCAAGATGCGCGAAGGCATGACCGTGAAGCAGGTGGTGGGTGAAATTAATCCCAAGGCCCTGTACAACAACAGCAGAACGAATTATGAGTCTTACCTGCCTCTGGAAAAACTTTCTTACCAGAAAGCGGCAAGTGCCCAGTTCCTTACGTTCCTTTCTACGGCTACACCTGATGATGTGGGCTTTTCTGACTGCATCTTCCAGACGCCCAACTACTTCTACATTCGAGGTGTGGCTGCCAAGCCTACTTCTCAGCGGAGCTTCTTGGAACGCCTGAAAGCGGTGAGCGCCGATTTCAGAACTCCGCCTCTTCCGGAAAATGCTCCGGCCACGGACATTACCGCGTTTGGCCTGTTCAATGTTTCGACTCCGAATCTTGCTGCGGTCACGAATTTTGTGAAGTCTGCGGAAGTTGCAGAAGAAGTGAAGGCGTTGAAAGCCCTTGCCACCAATGCCAAGCTTACTTTCAAGGGACTTGAAAAGCCTTCTGTTGAAGACTTTGGTGTTTATAAGCGCTATTCCTACACGTTGTCTGCCAATTCGGATTTCCCGGAATTGCAGAACTTTGCAACGGCCCTGCTGGAATCTCCGGTCCGCGTGGGTGTGACGAAAATGGAGATGGCCTTTGCCAAGCGCGACATCCAGAGTTCTATGCAGCTCGTGATGTTCGTCGTTCCTTAATATGCCGATACGCATTACGGGCGGGGACCTTCGCGGACGGATGGTCCCTTCTCCTCCAAGTATGAAAACCAGGCCTACGGGTTCAAGGACCCGCGAGGCTTTGTTCAATATTTTGCAATCTGTTGATGGATTCCGTATGCTGGACCTGTTTGCGGGTTCGGGCATTATGGGAATCGAAGCTTTGAGTCGCGGGGCAGCCCATGTGGTGGCTGTGGAAATGGTTCATTCCCAAGCGCATCTCTTGTTGCAGGGGTACAAGGCGTTGTCCCTGGAAAAGAATCTTACTTTGTACGAAAAGAATGCCTTGACTCTGGAAAAAGAGGACTTGTGTGCCGAAGGCGGCTTTGATTTGATATATGCGGATCCGCCCTTCAAGGATATGGAATATCCGGACTTGCGTTCTTTCTGGCAGTGGCTGAATCCAAATGGTGTAGCCGTGTTCGAGGCTCCCAGTCGAAACTTACCCGCATGGATTAAAGAGGCCTCCGACGCTGGACTGGTTCAGGTCCGCCGCTATGGGGAATCCTCGTTGGTGATTTTTAGGTCGTAGAATCCTAATTCCTAACCCCTATTGACTATATTTACAGCATGGAAAGAATTGCTGTGTTTGCAGGGTCCTTTGATCCGTTTACCTTGGGACACTTGGACATTGTCAAAAGGGCCGCTGCCCTTTTCGATGAGCTGTGGGTTGTGCTTGCCGTAAATGCTTCCAAGAAGAACATGTTTTCGGAATCGGACCGCCTGACCTTCATAAACAAGTCCGTTGCCGGAATCCCGAACGTGAAAGTGACATCTTATGATGGACTGACTGTAGATTTTATGAAAAGCGTCGGTTCGAAGTTTTTGGTCCGGGGCGTGCGCGGTGCTATGGATGTTGAATATGAACAGTCCATCGCCTGGAACAATCGGACTCTTTATCCCGAATGCGAAACGGTTATTTTCTCCAGCGCTTCGGAACACTTGTCGTTAAGCAGTTCCGTGGTTCGCGAGCTTTTGAAGGCCGGCGTTTCGGATACGGTGGACGGTCGTGAACTGCTTTCGAACTATGTCCATGTTGAAGTCATCCCATTGTTGTTGAAAACTAGCCGTTAACTATGACTCCTTTTCGATTCTTACCTAAAGTTATTCGAGTCCTGCTGATTTCAAACGCTGTGGTGTTTGCGATTGCGGCTATCGTGGGCGGTATGCTGGGGCTGCATTTGAACCTGCCCGGTGTCGGATATGGCTCGCTTCAGGAGTATATCCTCTACTTTGGAGCCTTTTTGCCGACCGCACCCTTCGATGCTTGGCGTTACGTGACCTACATGTTTATTCATGTGGATTTTATGCATTTCTTTTTCAATATGCTGATGCTCTGGATGTTCGGTGCAGAGGTCGGGGAATGGATGGGTACCAAGCATTTTGCCTTCATGTATTTCTTCTGTGGAATATTTGCGGCCATATTCAGTGTTGGCATGAGTATTTTGGGACTCACCCATAATCCTATTATCGGAGCCTCTGGCGCCTTGATGGGCGTATTTGTTGCTTATTACAAGTTTTTCCCGGAAAGGCGCATCTTGATGTTCTTTATTATCCCCATGAAAATCAAGCATGCCATGTGGGTGATGGTTGCCTTTGATGTGATGTTTGCAAATACTGGCGATGCCATAGCCCACTTCGCCCATTTGGGTGGTGTTGTGGCGGGCTTTATCTACATGGCCTTGTACCAGAATGTGTTTACCAAGAGCTCCAGCATCCTATACAATTCGCCCTTGTCCGGGTTTTTCCGTTTGTTTTCCAAGCATCCCGGCCGCTATAAAAAATGGAACAATCCCTTTGATACCGAAAACCGGGATGGACAGAGAACAGAAGCCCGTGTCGAAGAACCCGAAGTTCTGGAAGGTGAAGTCTTTTACATGGACGAACAGAAGCGGATGGATGAAATCCTGAAAAAAGTCAATGCAGAAGGCATCCAGTCGTTGACGGAATCTGAACGACAGTTTTTGTTGAAGGCCAGCGAAAGGCTGCGCCGTAGGAGAGGTTATTGATGAAAAAAGTTTTAGGAATGGGCGCTGCCCTGGTGGATATCTTGGCCAACGTGGATGACTCCTGGATTGAATCCCAGGGAGTGCAGAAGGGTGGCATGAACATGGTGGATTGGCCCCAGATGGAAAAGTTCCTGCTGTCGCTGAAAAATCCCGTGCGCGTTCCAGGGGGTTCTACCTGCAATACCATGGTGGGACTTTCGCGCCTAGGGGGCAGGGCCGCCTTTATTTCTAAAATCGGTGACGACGACTTGGGAAAAATCTTCCAGAAACACCTGGAACGAAACGGCGTGGAATCCAAGCTGGGACTATCCGGTGCGGCTACGGGCTGCGTGTTTTCGGCGGTGACTCCCGATGCCCAGCGTTCCATGTGGACTTACCTTGGGGCTTCTGACTTTTTAGGGAGCGATGACTTTGTGCCCGCCCTCTACGACGACGTGGGCCTGCTTTACGCCGAAGGTTACCGCGCTTTTAACGGGGAATGCTTCAAGAAGGCCTTTACCCTTGCCCGTAGTCTGGGCGTAGAAACCGCATTAGACTTTAGCAGTTTTGGTGTGGTGGATGCCTGCCGCAAACTGTTTGACGAACTTTTCGAAGAAAAGATGATTGACATCATTATCGCCAACGAAGACGAGGCCTTTGCCTACGCCGGAGTCAAGGAAGAGGCGGCACTGGACGTGCTTGCCAAGAAGGCGAAAGTGGCTGTGGTGAAAATCGGAAAGCGTGGCGCTTTGATTGCCAAAGATGGAGTGGTGACCCGCGTGCAGGCCGGTTCTGCAAAGGCCATTGATACCACCGGTGCAGGCGACCTGTGGGCTTCGGGATTTTTGTACGGCTACATGAACGGCTGGGACATGGAACGCTCCGGCAACCTGGGAAGTATTGTTTCTAACGAAGTGGTGCAGGTGATGGGCGCCCAGATTCCCGAAGACGGATGGGCCCGCATCAAGGAAACGATGGCCTAGTCTTTTAGGAGGCTGAGATGGATAACTTTGAAGCGGATATCTTGATTCTGGGATATGGTCCTGCAGGTGTTTCTGCGGCGTTGTACGGACTCCGTGCGGGGCTCGACGTGCTGTTGGTGGGTAAAGACGGTGGTGCGCTTTCTAAAGCCCATGCTATCCAGAACTATTACGGCCTAGAAAAACCCCTGACCGGCGAAGAGCTTTTGCAGGTAGGCAAGAAGCAGGCCTTGGATCTTGGCGCACAGATTGTAGATGACGAAGTGATGGACCTGATGTTTGACGGTTCGCAGTTTGTGGCCAAGGGGCTTACGGCATCTTATCATGGTAAGGTTTGCATCATGGCTACCGGCGCTGTTCGCAAAAAGCACCCGCTGCCGGGAATGGCCGAGATGGAAGGCCATGGGGTTAGTTATTGCGCTGTCTGCGATTCCTTCTTTTACAAGGGCAAGAACGTGGCCGTGCTTGGAAACGGCGAATATGCCCTTCACGAAACCGAAGAACTTTTGCAGGTGGTGGGTTCTGCAACCCTTTTGACCAACGGTGCAGAAGTTTCTGCAAAATTCCCAGACAAGGTCCGCATCGAAAAGCGGCATTTGCAGGGGCTGGTAGGCGAAGGAGCTTTCCAGGGCGTGCAATACGAAGACGGTACTGAAGAAAACTTCGACGGGCTGTTTGTGGCCCTAGGTAGCGCCAACGCTACGGATTTGGCATTGAAGGCGGGTGCCGCCTTTGACCAGGGAAAGCTTGTGCTGGACGGCGATTTGCAGACCACCCTTCCGGGACTCTATGCGGCGGGGGACTGCACCGGCGGTATCTTGCAGGTGTCTGTAGCAGTAGGCGAAGGCGCCAGGGCGGCTCTTGCGGCGATCAAGTACCTGAGAGAGAACAAATAATTCAGAATTTGGATTTCGGAGTTCGGAATTATAACTCCGAAATCTGGAGTCAGAAATCAGAATTATCCCATGCGCCGTCTGACTTTACTGACCAATCCGGACATTTGTAATTTATACTGCCCGCTGTGCTTTTTGAACCAGCGGGGTGTGCCGGCCGGTCTTGGTGAGATGCCCATAGAAGTGGCTCGGCGTTCCATTGAAAAATATGCAGGTGTGCGGGAAGTGATTCCCTCCACTATGGGAGAACCTTTACTTTATTCCCATTTCGAGGAACTGTTGGAATTGTGCAGGAGTCGCGGGATTCCTTTGAACCTGACCACCAACGGGAGTTTTCCTAAAGGATGGGGGAGTGACGAAGGAATGAAAAACCTGCTGCTAGCCTGCAGCGACATCAAGGTGAGCACCCTTTCTTACGAGACGGGAGGATTGCCCGAAAGTGAGTGGAAGGCCAACGTGAAAAAGTTGTTGGATGTTCGCAGACGGTTGCAGGAGGGCGACAGTTTGCGGGCTGTGGCCACTGTTTCACTGCAGGTGACGCTCCATCGGGAAAATGCGGGTTCTGCGTCGGAACTTTTGCGATGGGCGGAACGAGTCGGCATTAGTCGGATCAAGTGGAATCCGGTGGTGTTTTTGGATTGTGCGTCACGAGAATTGCGGGAAAGGTTTGCCTTGCCCGAAGGAGTAGTAGAACGGTTACGGACGGTGCTGCACTCCGATAAAGTTCGTTGCGAAGGAAGCCTGTACTTCGAAGGTCAAGACGGCTCCTGTGCCGTATCCGGTAAGGACTGTGATGGAAAATCTGCGGAGTGCCCTTTTGCCGACGAGGTATGGGTTTGGCCCGATGGTCACGAGGACCACTGCCCGAATCCGAGATTGAGATGGGCATCGGGTCGCTAGCATCCAAAACCTTGTTATATTGTGAACATGATTGAAAAACTTTTGAACGCCCTGGACTCCGTGTTGCTTGGCAAGCGGGAGTCCGTAGAAATGCTGGTCATGGCCCTGCTGGCCGACGGTCATGTGCTGGTAGAAGATGTGCCTGGAACAGGCAAGACCACTTTGGCGAAGGCCCTGGCGGTAGCTATCGGGGCGGACTTTGCCCGCATCCAGTTCACGCCGGACCTGCTGCCTGCCGATGTGACCGGCGGGGCGGTGTTCCGCATGAACACCGGGGACTTTGAAATCCGGAAAGGTCCTGTGTTTACCCAGATTCTTTTGGCCGACGAGATTAACCGCGCCTCGCCCCGCACCCAGAGTTCCCTGCTGGAGGCCATGGAAGAGCGTCAGGTTTCCCTGGAAGGGGAACGGCACGCACTGCCTAAGCTGTTCATGGTGCTTGCTACGGAAAACCCGGTGGAATTCCACGGGGTTTTCCCCCTGCCCGAGGCCCAGATGGACCGGTTCCTGATCCGGCTTTCGCTGGGCTACCCCTCTACGGAAACGGAACTGCAGATTTTGCGGAGCCACCGGGAAGGTAAACCCCTGGACACGCTTGCCGCCGTCACCACGCCCGAAGAAATCCTGAAGGCGAGAGATGCCGTCCGCAAGATCCATGTGGACGAATCCCTGGAAAGGTACGTGGTGTCGCTGGTCCAGGCCACCCGAGAAAACCCAGCCGTACGCCTGGCCGCAAGCCCCCGCGCAGGAATCAACCTCATCAAGATGGCCCAGGCATCTGCCTACATCCAGGGCCGGGACTTTGTGAATCCCGACGACATCCAGCGGGTGTATTCTGCGGTGATGGAGCACCGTGTCTTTGCGAAAGACGGAAACGCCTCTACGGTGAAAAACATTCTGGAATCTATCCGCACCCAGGTGAAAATCCCTAAGTAGAAGCGGGGAACATGTCGAAGGTTCCTTCCATAAAGTGGCTGCTGGAGGCGTACCCCCGGACTCCCAAGAGGACGGGGCTTCTCATGCGGCTTTACTTTATCTGGCAGGAGTATTTTATGCCCGCCGGTCACAGCGCCTTTGCGCTGATGTTTTTCTCTATGGTGGCAGGACTCGTGCCCGGCTTCTGGGCCGCCTGGATTTTCTGCGGCTTGGATTTTCTGTTGTTCCTGGCGTTGTTCCCCTCCCTCTTTATGACCTGCCGGAAGAACCGCTTTGATGCGGGGGCTATAGAAGTTTCTCCTGTTGCGGAAGGCGAAACGGCCACGGTCCAGGTGCAGGTGACAGCAAGAAACCGAATCGATGCAGTATCCCTTTCCTGTTTCCGCATGGATGCCAGTCTTGCAAGCGAAGAATCGCCCTATGTGCTTGTGAATCAGGGCGAATCGGTAATGCTCCAGTGCAAGGTCAGAACCAAGAAGCGTGGCGCCTATACGGTGGGGAAGGTTTCCCTCTTGATTCCCGAAATCATGGGCATGTTGCGGTACAGCGCCAAGGCGGGATCCGCGGAACTTCTGGTTTACCCGAAGCCCGTGAAAATATCGGCCTTCGATTTTTTGACCTGGGGCAGCAGCGGTATGGTCTTTGCGCCTCTGCTGACCAGCGGTTTTGCCCGCGGGTTGGATTTTTCGGGAGTGCGGGAATACCAGGAAGGGGATGCCTTGCGGGATTTGCACCACAAGGCCTTTGCCCGCTACGGAAGGCCCTTTACCAAGGAATTTGAGGCTGAACGTGGGGCCGGAATCGTGATGGTGCTGGATGTGCGAGGAAACACCCTGCAGGAACGATCCCTGCAAGAGGATCTTATACGCCTTGCGGCAGGAGTGGGCGTCTGGTTCATGGAACGTGGAATTCTCGGACGGTTCTTCATAAACGACGAAGAAATATCCCTGAATGCAGGCGACGGTGGCGACAGCCTTTTTGCCGCCCTCGCCCGGATTCCGGCGGCAAGCCCTTTCAAAAAGAGCGGGCCTGCAACAGAGGGCGTATGGTCTCCGGCGGCAAGGCCCATGGGGCCGGTGCTGCGTCTCGGGCTCCATCGGGAAGAAAACCCGCTGGTCCACAAGCAGGTCCTTGTCTGTGGTGGAAAAGTCCCGATGGCAGCAGGCGATGACACCCTGATGGTCCACAGCTCCCTCTTGAAGGATAAAATTTCCCTGACTAGGCAGGAGGATTTGCTCCCATGAGAAAATCCCTGAGGGAAATATTCAAGACGCTGTTCCTGGTGCTTGCGTCCGTGAATCTGGGAATCTCCAGCGAGATGCTCCCGCTTGGAGTCGTTTTTGCCTTGGGATTCTTTTACCTTCACTGGAGGCTGGAAAAGCCTACGCCCCTGTACAAGAAGCGCTTTGCCTACGGGGCTATCATTCCATTTGCCCTGTGGTGGGTGGTGACTCCCGAGGTGGAAAACGGAATTTCGCCCTACGTGGTGTTTATTCCGGCTTGGTACCTGCTGACTCTGGCGTGGCTCCAGAAACGGAGTCTTGGGCGGGGCGGTTTCGAAGCCTTTGTCATCTTTGACGGCGTGGCGGCTTTGCTCTTGGGAATGTTCCAGGCGGGGCGCACCGGAGGCATCTTGGGAGCGGTGGGCATATTGCTTGCTATCCTTGCCTACAGGCGCACAAAGACGGCCTGGTACAAGTACGGGCTGTTCCTGCTGCTGATTGCCTTCTTCGGGTTTACTTCTTTTGGCGGTTGGCAATACTGGAAAAGCCACCGGAGTTACGACGGTCGCTGGGCCAGGGATTACATGGAGCGGAATCGGGTCATGGGCTTTGACCCTGTGGTGTCCTTGGGATCTTTCTCCAACAATTACAGTTCCAGGTATAACCGTCAGGTGATTTTGCGGGTGTGGGACAGGGATGCTCCCGAATACCTGCGGGCCGCCGTCTATGAAAAATACCTGGGCAACATCTGGAAACTCCCTGCAAAGCCTGAACAGAAACTCTATCCGGCTTATTACCGCATCGACTATCCGGTCTTTGAACTTGTAGATTCTGCCACCAGGCGAGAAACTGTGCGCACCGTTTGGGTGCAGTCCGCCCTGGACAACTTCGGTTTTCTTTTCGCCCCCTTTAATGCGTTGGGTGTTGCCGCCAAGAATGCGGATTCCCTGGATTTCTACAAAACGGGAATTTTTGCTGGCGTTAACGGGACTCATGGGGACTGGTATTATTTTGTAGGCGATTCCGATGAGGTCACTTCGCGGCAAACTGCTTTTGACGAGGGCGATTCTGTTTACTTGCAAATGGGAAAGTCCCATGTCGCCTTTGTGGATTCTGTCGCCAAGGCAATGAACTTGCCCCAAAGGGATTCTCTGCAGGATTCTTTGTTAGATGGCTCTTATGAACGGATGGTCCTGACGGCCATACGGGATTATTTTGTCCAGAACTTCAAGTACTCGTTGGTTGTTCCCGGTGTCCATAGAAACACGAGGGAACCGCTCCGGGCTTTCTGGAATGCCAAGGAAGGCTTTTGCGAATACTACGCCACCCTTTCGGTGCTGCTCTTGCGGCACCAGGGAATTCAAGCCCGCTACGTGACGGGCTTTGCCCATCCGGAAAGGATAGAGGGTCGGGACTATGTGGTGTTCCGCAGGCACCACAGTCACGCTTGGGTAGAGGTTCTCTGGAATGGCCGATGGTATTCTTTTGACCCCACGCCACCAATGAGGTCGGGGCTATTTGCAAGAACTTCCGGCTGGCAGTCCTGGTGGGAGGGTGTGCGCGGGCGCTTTGCCCGTATTTTCCACCTGCTAAAAGAAGGGGAGTGGCGTCGTGTGGTGGATGACTGGCAAGTTACTACCCAAGGGCTTTTGGACAATCCCTTGGTTTACGGAATTCCCTTTTTGCTTTTGTTTGCAATACTTGCTCGCGCCCTGCTTAAACGGCGAAAAGGAAAGGTACTGATAAAACCTGACCTGCGCACACAAAAATGGGCCCGCACCCTTGATCGAACAGAGAAAATCTTGAAACGTCAAGGTTTTGTCCGCATGCCGGGGGAGACGGTGGGGGCGTTCCTTGCCCGCATCGAACCGCAGGTGACGGGCAGTGGAGATACCCTAAGTGCGCTGGAATCTCTCCGCGAATACGAAAAGCATCGCTGGCGGTAAACAAAAAGAGTCCCGCATGACTGCGAGACTCTTGTATCCATAAAATAGAGTGCTTATTCTGTGCGGACGAACACCTCGGTGTCGTTGCCGGCATCTAAGCCTTCGCTTTCGTCTTGCTGGAAAACGACCTTGTTGAGGCTCAAGGTGACGGTTTCGCCGACGACTTCGATAGAAGGTGTTACGACATATTTCTTCTGGAATTCAATGCAGTCTCCCTGCTTGTTTTCGAAGAATGTTAGGTTTTTGCCATCTTCGGAGATGCTCCATTCGCCTTCGTCAGCACCACCGCAACTTCCCATAGCGGATCGTGTGTAGCGGTAGATTCCGTCTTCACGGAATTCCATTTTTCCAGGAGCTGAAGAAAAGTCGGTAATGACAACGCTCTTGTCGCTTTTTTGACTAATAGACTTCAGTGTCCACGTGCCGACAAGGCAGTCTTCGGACAATCCGTCGGCGCAAATTTCGGCAATGGACTTGCTTCCGCTATCGTCGCTACAGGCCGTGAAGAAGGCCAAGGTGGATGCGGCCAGGAGTGTAAAGATTTTTGTTTTCATGGTAATCCTCTTTGTTTGAATAACTGTAATATAAATAAAAATAGGGGATAGGGGGTAGAATCTAGGAGATGGGTGTCGAATACATCCCTTCAATCTTGTCGGCGTAGCTTTCTTCGGCAATTTTTCGGCGAATTTTTAGGGTGGGGGTAAGCAGACCGGATTCTATGGTAAGTTCGTCCCCGATGAGGCTCCACCGGCAGATTTTTTCCCAGTGGTTCAACTTACGGTTGATGCGGGTGATGTGCCGGAGGATAGATTCACGGACTCTGAGGGATTTCAGCGCAAGGTCCATGCGAAAATCGTCCTTGGAAATTCGAAGCAGGCGCCTAGCCCCTTCGGGGTTGACCCAGATAAGTGCGGAGGCGAACTTGCGGTCGTTGGCAATGACCAGGGCCTGCTCCACCAGGGGGTGACGGCTGATTTCCAGTTCGATGGGGTTGGGGCTTACGTATTTGCCGGTGCTGGTCTTTAGGAGTTCCTTGATGCGGCCCGTAAGGGAAAGAAAACCGTTTTCGTCGATGCTTCCCTGGTCTCCCGTCTTGAAAAATCCGTCTTCGGTAAAGATTTCGGCGTTGAGTTCCGGCATGTTGTGGTAGCCTGCAAATACGCTGTCGCCCTTTACCATGACTTCGTTGTTTTCGCCAATCTTTACCTGCAGGTGCTTTAGGGGCTTGCCCACGCTGCCTAGGGCAAGGGCGTGGTCGCAGTTGGCGCTGACTACGGGGGAACATTCTGTAAGGCCGTAGCCCTCGTAAACCGGAAGTCCGATGTTCAGTAAAAAACGCAAAATGCTCTTGTTCAGGGCGCAACTGCCGGAAACGATTATCCTGAAATTTCCGCCGATGGCAGCACGCATCTTGGAATAGACCAACTTGTCGAAAAACCTCATGCCGTGGCTGCGTTTTTTGGTGGGATCGTTCAGCTTGGCCAGCTTGATGGCGTTCTTGATAAGGAGCCGTTTAGGCCCTCTCGCCTTGTCTGCCGCTGCGGTCATGCTCTCGTAAAGTCGCTCGAGAATGCGGGGGACCACAATCATTACGGAGGGCTTGACTTCTGTCATGATTTTGGCCGCATTCTTTGGGGAATCGGCAAAATAGATGGTGGCGCCATTCAGAATGTAAAAATACACAGCCATCCGCTCGAATACATGGGCTACGGGCAGCATGGTAAGGCACCGGTCTTTTTCTGGATCTATGGTATAGAGGTCCAGGATGCTCTGGATTTGGGAGAGCATGTTCCGGTGGGTGAGTTCTGCCCCTTTGGGTCTGCCGGTGGAGCCGCTGGTATAGATGATGCTGAAAAGGTCGTCTGGCCGTATGCTCTGAATTTGGTGCTGCAGCCAGATTGTGTTGTCCGTTTCTTGCATCAGTCCGTAGCCTTCGGTCAAAAGGTCGTCCCAGTATGTTCCGTTTTCTGGGAGAGGCGAGGCGGAGTCGATGCAGATAATCGAGGCAAATTTAGATAGGTTTTCTCTCAGGGGCGCATCCAGGTCGTTCAAGTTGTTTATGACCAGAATTCGGACAAGGGAGTCTTCGCACTGGAAAACGAAATTTTCCGACGAAATGTTGGGGAATAGGGGGACTACCCGGGCGTGGTTTATTTGGGTGGCTATGTCTGCCATAAACCAGTAGGGAGAACTCCCGGCGATAATCCCGATGCTTTCTCCGTCGTTAACGCCCCGATTATGGAGCGCAAGGGCTACGGCCTGGGTGTCTCGTTCCAGGTTTTCTCTTGTAAAAAGAGTCCATGTCCCGTTTTGTCGCTGGTACCAGCCGTCAAAATCCTCTCGATGACAGGTGGCGAAGAACAATTCGGGGAGTGAATTGAATTTTAGGGACTCCATATACTGAAAATAATATTCTTATGGTCGAAATGCTCATTTTTTTTGAAAAAAATCTATATATTGAAGGACATGTTGAAGGAACTTGAAAATTACGCCTGCAGTCTGGAGCAGCGTATTGCCTTGGGTACGCCCCTTTCGCGCGATGAGTTGCTCTCGGTTCGAACCCATATCGGATTTTTCCAGCACGAAAGACTGGTCCACGAACTGGTCATGATCCTCTTTGCCCTGCTCACGGTAGGCGGGTTTCTTTTTTTCGTGGTTATGCCGGAAATCCTAGTTCTGATTCTGGACATTCTGTTCTTAACCTTACTTATTCCTTACATCAAGCACTATTATGGGCTTGAAAATGGAGTCCAAAAGCTCTACAGCCTTTATTCTAGGCTAGAAGAGCGGAAATAACGGCGATTATTCCAACTTGGAATAGTTTGATTTGGACTGCAGGGAACTCCCTGATAACCGTTGTTTTAAGTTATATTCACCCTATTAGGGATAATATGAGATTGTTTGACGAACATTCGGTTTTGCGATTTGCGCTTTTATTTGCGTGTTTCCTGTTTACCGCGTTTATTCCCGACATTGTTCATTTGTCTGAAAAACCTATGGGGTTTATTCCCTATTTCTTTGCAATTTTCTTTCTTGCGTACGTGGCTCTCTTTTACAAGTTTCCTGTTCAGGGCAACAGAAAAAAGATTCGTAACGATGTGGTGATTCCCGAGAAGGTGGAACAGGCTCCCGCCCGTGATTACCAGAAGGACCTTTCCGAAAAGGATGAACTGTTCCAAATGCTGGTGGACGTGTCCTCCGATGGTTTCTGGACTTTCGACGTGCCTACGGGAAAGGCATATTGGTCTAACAGGGTGGCGAAATTCTTGAACATTCAGCCATCCAGCATTGTAGATTCTTTTGATACCCTCAAGAATGCCGTCCTGGAAAGTGACTGGACGGCCTTCAAGGAAAAATTCTCTTTTTCGTTAGAGGAGAACTCGCCATTTTCGGCGAAGCTGCGCCTCTTGAATGTTCCCAAGGACGGCAGCTCTGAAATTATGATTTCGGGACGCCCCCAATGTAACGAGGAAGGAAGGCCCATCCGCGTTATCGGGTCCATTACAAGTGTTCAGGAACAGGAAGAAAGCAACCGTCAATTCTACGCCTATCGTGATGCCCTTACCGGTGTCTATAACCGTAAGTTCTTCTTGGAAAAGCTGAAGGTAGATGTAGATATGGCGGCCCAGAAGCCGGATTACACCTTTGCGGTGGTGCTTCTGGATATCGATAGTTTTGGCGCTATTAATGAATCCTATTCCATGAACTTTGGCGACAATGTTTTGAAGATTGTCTCTGACCGTATCCGTTCCACTTGCAGGAACAACGATTGCGTGGCCCGCATTGGTCCCGATGTGTTTGCGGTGGTGCTTCACGATATTGAAGGCAAGGGTTCCGATGATGATTTGATGCCTACGGTAAAGCGCCTCCACAACAAGGTGAAAACCCCTATCCAGTTGGACGGTCGGGAACTCTATATCAGCGTGTCTATGGCGGTCGTGGTAAACAAGGACGTGGACTGCGTAGAAGATTTGCTGTCTAACGCCACGGCAGTGCTCAGGGACTTGAAGAAGGGTGGAAATCACGGCGGTATCCAGTTCTTTGCTGGTGGAATCCGCGAAAAGGCCATGAAACTGTACAAGCTGGAGTACGAAATCCGCAGGGCCATACAGGCCCAAGAATTCGTGCTGGTGTACCAGCCTATCGTCGATATCGAGCAGGGAAACAGGGTGTCCGGTTTTGAGGCCCTTGTCCGCTGGAATAATTCTGAGCACGGGGTTGTATCCCCTGCAGAATTTATCCCTCTGGCCGAAGAGACTGGCCTGATTGTGCCTATGGGTGCCCAGATTCTGCGGATGGCTTGCGAGCAGACCAAGAAATGGGTAGATATGGGCTTTACCGATATCCGCGTGGCCGTAAACTTCTCCGCAAAGCAGTTCACTCTGGACAACATGGTGGACGATGTAAAACGGGTGCTTGCCGAAACCCACCTGAATCCCAAGAACTTGAAGCTTGAAATTACAGAATACACCGCCATGTGCGAAGTGGAAAAGGCCATAGATATTATGCGAGCTCTTTCCAACATGGGTCTTCAGATTTCTATTGACGATTTCGGTACGGGTTACAGTTCCCTTTCTTACCTCAAGCGCTATCCGGTGCATACCCTCAAGATGGATAAGTCCTTTATCGACCACATCGCCGACGACGAAGAGGATGCCACCTTTGCTCGGATGGTGATTAGCATTGCTAACACCTTGAACCTGGACCTGATTGCCGAAGGGGTAGAGACAGAAGAACAGCTGCAGTTCTTGAAACGGGAAGGCTGCCGCTATATTCAGGGTTACTACTTCAGCAAGCCTCTCGCTCCCGAAAAGGCTTTGGCTTATATGCGTGAACATTATGATGTAGAGGTTAGAGTTTAGGATCTAGGATCTAGGGGCTAGGATCTAGGGGCTAGGTTTTAGGGTTGCTGGTTTCAAGAAGTGTCATCCAGAGCGCGATAGCGCGAAGGATCCAGGCCCGTGATAAACTGGTCGGGGATCCGCTTGACGTGTTAGGGGATAGGATCTAGGGGCTAGATTTTAGGGAAATGTGGGATGTGAAGTGTGAGGTTCAAGGCTCGGGACATGAGGTATGTCATCCCCGACCCATTCGACAAGCTCAGGGCAGGCTCTGGTCGGGGATCCGCTTGACGTGTTAGGGGTTAGGATCTAGGATTTAGGGGTTAAGGAAAAACCTTCTTGAGTGCGTGTTCGGGCCTGCGGACAGGCACTCTTTTTTTATTTTTACATCAGATGTCTGGAAAGGTTTATCTGATTGGTGCTGGTCCCGGCGATCCGGGACTCTTGACCCTGCGTGGCAAGGAAATTCTCGAAAAGGCGGATGTGGTGGTTTACGACCGCCTGGTGTCCCTTGCTATACTCGGGATGTGCAATCCGAAGGCGAAAATGGTGGACGTGGGCAAGATGCCCCAGCACCACAAGGTCAAGCAATCCGAAATCAATAAGCTGTTGGTGCAGTTCGCTTGCGAAATGCCGAGTGCGACTATAGCCCGCCTCAAGGGCGGTGACCCCTTCGTGTTTGGTCGTGGCGGCGAAGAGGCCCTGGAGCTTGTGAATGCCGGCGTGGAATTCGAGATTGTTCCGGGCATCACCTCTGCCATTTCTGTGCCGGCCTACGCAGGAATTCCCGTAAGTCATCGCGGAATTGCTACCAGCTTCCATATCATAACGGGGCATGAGAGAGATGTCATTGCGGCTCCCGTTTCCGGTGTCATCCCCGCGCAGGCGGGGATCTCTCTAGACTTCGAAGCCCTCGCGCATTGCCCCGGCACCCTCATCTTTTTGATGGGCATTGCCAACATGGACTTTATCGCACAGCGCCTTGTGGAATGCGGTAAGGACCCGAAAACGCCGGTTGCCTTTATCGAGAAAGGAACGACTCCGTACCAGCGGACGGTAATGGCTACATTAGCGACGGCGGGGGAGACCATCGTTCGCGAAAAGGTGACGGCCCCTGCCATCACTATCATGGGGGGCGTCGTCGAGCTTGGTAAGAGTCTCGCCTGGAAAAAGAACCTGCCTCTTTCGGGTAAACGACTTGTAGTAACCCGCGCGGCAAAGCAAGCAAGCGGGATTACTGCAAGGCTTACGGCCCTCGGCGCCGAAGTCATCGAGACCCCGATGATAGAAACCCGCACGCTGGAATACCCTTCTGTCATCCCCGCTGTCATTCTGGAGGGGCGACGCCCCGATAGAATCACGGGGATCTCCTCCGCCATTTTTGATTCCCTCGCAGATTTCGACCTTCTTGCGTTTACCAGCGTGAACGGCGTCGAAAGTTTCTTCAAGCAGCTGTTTGACGCCGGTTACGATGTGCGCGTCCTTGCCGGCAAGAAAATCGCAAGTGTCGGAAAAATTACCGAAAAGAAATTGCTGGAGTTCGGCATCCGTTGCGATTACGTGCCCGAGGACCATACCGGCGAGGGTCTTGGAAAACTATTGGCTTCGCAGTGTGCTGAATGTCGAATTTTACTCTTGCAGGGTAACCTTGCCGACGACACCTTACAGAGTTTATTGCCGCAGGCGACCCGCTGGGTGGTTTACGAGACGCTTCCGGTATCGGAACTACCGGAATGGAAGCGGGAAGCCGTCGAATCTGCCGATGCAGTGGTCTTTGCAAGTTCCAGCGCCGTGGAAAACTTTGTACAAGTCTCTCGTCTCTCGTCTTTCGGCTCTCGCCTGAGCTTCTGCATCGGTCGCCTGACCGAAGCTACCGCCCGCAAGTACGGCTTTGAAACTATCACCTCCGACGAGACCACCATGGACTCCCTCGTTAAGAAGATTGTTGATTTCTATACCCGAGAATCATAATTTCACATTTCACACACCACATTCCTCATTTTCATGAAAGCTATCCTGATTATCGCTCATCATTGCATTTTACCGGGAGCCTACAAGGGCTTCGAGGAAATCCTGGACAAGTTGCACCATGACTTGCCCGGTACCCGTGTGGCGAGTACCAGTCTTTTGGACCTGGAAAATGACTTGCGTACCTTGCTTCGGGAAGATGTGGAATCGGTGACGCTCTTGCCGTTTTTGCTTTTGAACGGGCAGCACGCCAAAAATGACGTGCCCCGTGTGGTGGCCCGTTTGCAGGCCGAATTTCCGCAGATTCCCATAACGCTTTTACCTTGCCTTGGCGACTGGAAGGAATTTGGCGACATGGTAGTTTCTGGATTGCGTGCCGCAGAAAATAAAACGTATACAACAGCTCAGAAATGCGATCTTCGTGCTCCGAATTCGTCCCTCTTTTCTATTGAACTTAACCTTGAAGGCCGGAATGTGCTTGTAGTGGGTGGAGGCCGTATTGCTTTCCGCAAGGTCAAGACTCTTTTGCCTACGGGAGCACGCATTACCGTAGTGGCCCCGCAGTTCGATCCGGAATTTGAATCGCTGGATAAAAAAGCAGTTCTCTTGAGGAATCGTCCTTACGAGCCCTTGGATCTTCGCGGCGTATTCATGGTGTTTATCTGTACTGACCAGCCGGCGGTAAACGCCCAGGTGAGTAATGACGCCCGTGCCCGTCGCATTCTGGTGAACAATGCCTGCGACTACCTGGACGGGGACTTTATTGTACCGGCCCGTATGGACTTTGGCGAAAATATAGCGGTAACAGTCTCCACCCAAGGGCGCGCCCCCTCTTTGGCCAAGAAACTGAAACAAAAAATCCTCGCCGAATGGGGCGAGGATCTTGCTCGGATAGAGCGGGAATCTTCTACGAAATAGATTTATTCGCAGTAGTTGGCGCCTTCGATTTCCATACCGTCTTCACAGGTGGAACGCACAGCAAGGAATGCCATTTCTTGGCTAGCTTCCTTTGTCATATCGTAGAAGCTATACGAATTCTCGTTCACTTTACCATCGATGTCCAGAATTAACTTTGAACCGTCAACGGAATACGTGTAGGTTGTAGGTTCACCGAAGGCGTCGGCACGGACAAAATGCCAAGTGGAGAAATCTCCCCTGACGATGGCATCGCACTGGCTCTTGTCGATGCAGTTGCCTTTGGTTTCCTCTTGCTCGTCATCCTTCTTATCTTCTTCCTTGGCGGGGCATCCTGTGCCAAGGGTGCCGTCGTGGTCTTCACAACGAATGGACAGCGAGGAGGCTTCTAGAGTGCCTTTTTCAAATTCAATGCAACCGGCAGACGCGGCAAATTCTGGAACGTCGTGGGGTAGATCGCAGGAAACCATTTCTGCGGAACTACTGCTAGAGGTGTTGTTGTCTTTGCTGTCGGAAGAGTCGGTGGCATTTGAACTGCTGTCGTCGCCGCAGGCCACGAAACCGGCCATGGAGATGAGGGCGACGGAAAGGAAAATTTTTTTGAAAGGCATATGCGTTCCTGTTTGGAGAAAATTGGGTTGATGTTAAATATAAAAAAGGTCCCCGCAAGGCGGAAACCTTTTGTCCTTATGGAGTTGGGGGGATTAGTCGTTGCAGGTAAAACCGTCGCAAGAGGAATCGTAGTGGTTGCCTGTCTTGCATGAGCATTTTGCGGCATAGTCATCGGCCTTGCAGCCGCCGGCAGTGTTGATTGTCCCGCCAATCAATTCGCATTGGGCGGTGAGCTTGGCTTCGTCGGCTTTGGCCACTTCGTCACAAGCTTTTTCCCCAAACATTTCTACGACGCAGGAAACCAGGTCGCCGGTGGGGCCGGTGACTTTTTCGGAGCCTTCGGAGTCGCCTTCGTTGTTGTCGTCGCCTTCGGTCTAGCCTTCTTCGTCATCTTCGGTCTTGCCTTCTTCTTCCTTGGCGGGGCAGACCTTGGAGGGCATGCTGTTAATCAGCATGTTCCACTGCCCTTCTCCGTTGCATTCGTAGGTGTCGGGACCTTCTTCCACGATAATCGTTTCGCACTTGCGGTCGGCGTTACATTCCACATCGGCCAGGTCAAAGAAGGTCGGGACGCTCTTGGGAAGTTCACCAGAACCGGAGTTGGAGGAACTGTCGTCACCGCAGGCCACAAGACCGGCCATGGAGATGAGAGCAGAGGACAGAAGAATTTTTTTGAAAAGCATGTATGCTCCTTTTTTAGGTTAAAACTGGTTTCAAATATAGAACGGGATGGGGCATTTTATGGTTCTTTTTTGTTGTTTTTTTTTTCCAACCGAAAGAAAGTGTTCCCATAGTGTTCTCACTTCTCTACCTGCGTATAACGATTCTATATTTCGGGTCGAGGAAACTATGTACATCATCGTCGGACTCGGAAATCCTGGAACCCAGTACAGCAACACCCACCACAATGCGGGCTTTATGGCCGTCGAGAAATTGGCCGACCCGAACAAGGACTGGAAAAGCGAGCACAAGGCGCTTACCATGAAGGTGAACATCGCCGGGGAGGAATGCCTGCTGGCAAAGCCCCAGACCTACATGAACCTGTCGGGCGAGGCGGTACAGGCCCTGATGACCTGGTACAAGGTGAAGGTGGACCATCTGCTGGTGTTCAGCGACGATGTCAATCTGGACGTGGGGCGCATCCGTTGCCGCAAGGACGGGAGTCACGGCGGGCAGAACGGGCTCCGGAACATCATTGAGCATGTGGGGGACAAGTTTCCGCGAATCCGTTTTGGCGTGGGCAAGTGTCCGCCCAAGTTCGACCTGAGTAACTGGGTGCTGGCGAAGTTTTCGCCCGAGGACCGGCCTGTTTTTGAGGAAGCCATCGCGAAAGTTCCCGCCCTGGTGGAATGCTATTTCAAACTCGGCATGGAAAAGTGCATGGAACGCTACAACGGCAAGTAGTGGGGGCAAGGTGAAAGCATCGCAATTTTCGGAAAATGCGCAACTGCTGGCCTTTGTGCTGCAGCCGGGGCCCGAGTGGCTTCCGGAGGTGATTGACGCCCTGGAACGCACCTGGGGGAGTATCCGCCACAGGGGAAAACTTTTCGCTTTTGACCAGACGCCCTATTACACGCCCGAGATGGGGGAGGGCCTTTACCGCGGGGTGATTTCTTTTGAAAAGGAAATCCCGCCGGAGACCATCGCTCTCGAAAAAGAACGGAGTAACGCTCTGGAACTGACCATGGCGCAGGCGGCACACCCCGAGGCCCGCCGGGTGAACATCGACATCGGCTACATGGACCTGGACAAGGTGGTGCTCCCCAGTTACAAGCGGGGACCCTTCAAGCTTTATGCGGGCGGCGGCGTGTGGCTGGACATGCTATTGACCTATGCCAAGGGACAGTTCCACCCTACGGCCTGGGCCTTTGAAGATTTCAAGCGGAACCCTTACCAGCACGACTTGCAACTCATCCGCGAGAAGTTCAAGAAGATGGGTGGCGGAAAGCACGAGCTAGGTGACGAGAAGTCTAACTCGGGTAACGTTTCGTCGCGGGACTTGTAGGGAGAGAGATGGCAAGCGGAAAGAAGCGAATCGTAATTTTGGCCACCGGCGGAACTATTGCCGGCGTAGGCGAGCCCGGCAAGAGCACGGGCTATGTTTCGGGTCAGATTTCTGCCGAAGACCTGGTAAAGTCAGTGCCCGAACTTTCGGAATACGCCGAAGTCACGGCGGAGCAAATCTGCAATGTGAATTCCGACGACATTACGGACAAATTATGGATTAAGCTTTCGAACCGCATCAGGGAACTGCAAGAAGACGAAACCGTCGATGGAATCGTGGTGACCCACGGTACCGACACCATGGACGAGACGGCCTATTTTATAAGCCTTACGGTCAAGTGCGAAAAGGCGGTAATCTTGACAGGTTCCATGAAGCCCGCCACGGCGAAGGACCCCGACGGTCCGGCGAACCTCTTGGGTGCGGTCCGTGCGGCGGTGGGATTTGCCATCGACGACGACCCTCCGGCAAACCTGGTGTGGGTTTTCTTTGCTGGGGAACTCTTCGATGCCCGCAGCGTGCAAAAGTGCAGCGCCTCGGCCATAAACGCCATGGGGGTGGACGCTCCCGGCGAAGGTTCCAACTGGAATGCCCTCAAGGAGCAGATTTTTTTTGACGTGTCGAAACTCCAGGAACTGCCTCGGGTGAACGTGGTCTATTTCACGGTAGATGCAAACCCCAAGGTGCTGGAATACGCCTCCTGCGTTTCGGACGGCCTTGTGATTGCGGGGGCGGGCTCGGGCGAGTTCAGTCAGGCCTGGGCCAAGGTCCTGGAACGTATCGACATTCCTGTGGTCATAGCGAGCCGCACCCATCACGGGCTGGTGACGTTGAACGAAACTCTTGCCCCCGGCTGTATTTGCGCAGGGAGACTTGCGCCCCAGAAGGCGGCGGTGCTGTTGAAGCTCGCCCTCACGGTAACGGAACGGGTGGACGACATTAAGCGGGTCTTTTTGCTGTAGGCTTTTTTTACGCTTTTTTCTAGCCCCTAATCCCTAGATTCTAGCCTCTTTTTTTCTATATTTACTACGCAAAAGAGGTCTATTATGAAACTTTTGCCAGAAGCCCTGACGTTTGATGACGTCCTCCTTGTTCCCGCTGAATCTTCTGTTTTGCCGGCCCAGACCGACGTGAGCACCCAGCTCGCTCCCAACATCAAGCTGAACATTCCTATCATCAGTGCCGCCATGGACACCGTGACTACGGCTCCTTTGGCCATTTCCCTCGCCCTGCAGGGCGGTATCGGCATTATCCACAAGAACATGAGCGTGGAAGACCAGGCCGAAGAGGTCCGCAAGGTCAAGCGGTGGCAGTCCGGTATCGTCACTAACCCCGTTACTCTCGATGCTGATCAGCCGGTTTCTGCAGCCTTTGAACTCCGCGCCCGCAACAAGGTGAGCGGTTTCCCGATTTTGTCTAAGGGTAAGCTGGTGGGCATGCTTACCAGCCGCGACCTGCGCACGGTGAGTGACATGAACGCGAAGATCCGCACCGTGATGACCAAGAATCCGGTGACGGCAAGCCCCAAGGTGAGCCTCGCAAAGGCGAAGGAAATCCTCGCCGAAAAGCGCATCGAGAAGCTCCCGCTGGTGGATGCCTCCGGTGCTTTGAAGGGCCTTATCACCATGACGGACATCTTGAAGCGCGAAAACAACCCCAACGCTAGCCTGGACAAGAACGGCCAGTTGCTGGTGGGTGCCGCTGTAAGCACGTCTGCAAATACTCTTGAACGCGTGGCCGCCCTGGTGGACGCCGGCGTGGACCTGCTCATCATCGATACGGCTCACGGTCACCACATCGGTGTGCGCAACATGGTGAAGACCGTTCGCAAGAAATATCCGAAACTCACGATTTGTGCCGGTAACGTCTGCACGCCGGAAGCTGTCGAAGAACTCGCCAAGTGCGGTGCGAACATCGTCAAGGTGGGTATCGGTCCGGGTTCCATCTGCACGACCCGTATCGTGGCCGGTGTTGGTTACCCGCAGTTCTCCGCTGTCGTGGAATGCGGCAAGATGGCTCGCAAGGTCGGCGTGAAGATTATCGCTGACGGTGGCCTTAAGTTCTCTGGCGACATCGTGAAGGCTCTCGCTGCTGGCGGTCACGCCGTGATGGTAGGCTCCTTGTTTGCCGGTACCGAAGAAGCTCCGGGCGAAGTGATTCTCGCCGATGGCCGTAGCTACAAGAGCTACCGCGGCATGGGCTCTCTCGGCGCCATGAAGGCCGGCTCTGCCGACCGTTACTTCCAGGGCGGCGTGCAGGAACCGCGTAAGTTCGTTCCGGAAGGCATCGAAGGCCGCGTGCCCTACAAGGGCCCGCTCCGCGACACCGTTTACCAGCTGATTGGCGGTATCCATTCTGCTATGGGTTATGCCGGTGCAGCAAACCTCGATGAACTCTACAAGAAGGCGACGTTCGTGCGCATTACGGGCGCAGGCCTCCGGGAATCTCACCCCCATGACGTGACGATTACCAAGGAAGCCCCCAACTACCGCACCGGCGAGTAGTCCCGTTTTAGACTGTCATCCCCGCGCAGGCGGGGATCTCCTATAAAACGAAATGCCTGAGAAAGCGGAAAAACTCAACGTCTTGATTCTTGCGGCTGGCCTCGGCACGAGGCTTCGGCCCTTGACCGAAGACATGCCCAAGCCGTTGGTGCCTGTGGTAGATAAGAGCATCCTGGAAATCCAGGCCCAGCGCGCTCGTGAACTGGGACCCGTCCGGCTTCACGCCAACGCTCACTACCTTGCAGAACAGGTGATAGCCGAAGGTGCGCGTCTCGGGTTCGAGAAAGTCTGGGAAGAGCCGGAAATCCTCGGGACCGCAGGCCCCCTGAAACGCATATACAACGAAGGTTACCGCGGCGGGCTCCTGGTGATGAACGGCGATGCCTACTGCCGTTTCGACTTGAATAAATTTATGGAGAATGCCCGCCGCGACCGCTGCGACGTGGCGCTCTTGGCGGTGGAGTTCCCTCAGGTGAATACCTTCCGTGTCGATGGAAACGGACACTTGGCAGGAGTTGCGGGCCGTTTTGGTTCAGAAGAGGGCAAGCCCGCCACCTTCTCGGGAGTGTCCTGGTACAGCGATGCGGCCCTTGCCCGCATCAAGGAGGGCGAGTTCGACATCCGTGAATTCTGGAAACAGGAGCTTGCAGTGGGTCACCCGATTTATGTGGACTGCAGCCAGATGGACGCCACCTGGATAGACATGGGAAGCCCTGCGGGCCTGAAGGCAGCCTGCGACGCCCGCCTGCAGGAACTGGGGCTGAACAGCTGGGCTGGCGACCATCTGCATTCAACGGTGCAGAGTCGCGTTTCGAAGGTCGGCTGTTCAGTTGTTCAAAATGGAGTGGATCTGCCCGAAGGCGCTCGTGTGGAAAATTCCATCTTGTTTGTGGGAGCTGCCGTCCAGGCGGGCGAAACCGTGAAGGACGAAATCCGGGGCAGGGGATTCTCGTGGAAAATCTAGAGCAGAAAATTCTGGAAATCGTCCAGGACGGATTCCCTCTGGAAGAGCATCCTTACGCCATACTGGGGCGGCTTCTCGGCGTTTCAGAGGATGAGGCTTTCGATAGCGTGGAACGCCTTCGCAAGTCCGGCGTCATCCGTCGTCTGGGTGGCGTCTATGACTCCCGCAGGTTGGGCTACATCTCCAGACTCTGCGCGGGAGTGGTGAGCGAAGATAAACTGGAAGGTTTTGCTGCGGCGGTGGATAAGATTCCTGCCATCACACACAACTATGTCCGCAGCCACGCCTACAACGTGTGGTTCACCGTCATCGCCCGGTCGGAATCCGAAATTCAGGAAACGGTTCGGGGATTGGAGGCGGAAACCGGCCTGCACGATGCCCATGTGCTCTCGGCCAGCAAGATGTTCAAGATAAACACGGTGATGAAGTCTGCGTCGCGGAGTTCTGCGGATGCGTCGGGCCAGATTGCGGCAGTTCGGGTCACGGGAAGGCCGGTTGCTGATAAACTGGCTTCGAAAAGTGCCGAACCCTTTGTCCCTGAGGCAAAGGACCGTCGCCGGATCAACCTCCTGTGTCAGGACATTCCCCACACCAAAACGCCGTTTTCTGATTTGGGAATAGACATCGCCGAAATCCGGGCGGATTTGGACCGGGGAATCATGCGCCGGTTCGGGGCTGTCCTCAGGCACCAGCAGGCGGGTTTTGAGGCAAATGCCATGGTGTGCCTTACCGTTGCGGACACGGAACGGGCGGGAATGCTGCTGGCCGAAAATTCTCACGTTTCCCACTGCTACGAGCGCAGCCCTTTCGAAGGTTTCCCCTATAATGTTTACGCCATGTTCCACGGGCAAAGTGAAGCCGAACTGGAGCAAAGCATCTGTTCTGCGCTGTCTGCCCTGAACGGCCCGGACCATGCGGTGTTAGCGTCCCTGAAGGAACTGAAAAAGACCAGTTTCGTCTATTTTGCCTAGGCAGGGATTGATTACCGGGCAAAACTCAAAACAAAAGGCTGGCAAATGCCGACCAATCGTGAGCAACAAACGCCTCGTATTAACGAGGCGTGGTTGCGAGAGTGAGCGCAGGCCGGAGAATTTGCACCGAAATTTAGCGCGAACGGTCTTGTTATGTAAAAAAAGAGGCAGACTTTTGTCTGCCTCTTTTGAGTGGAGATAGTGGGAGTCGAACCCATGACCTACAGATTGCGAACCTGTCGCTCTACCAACTGAGCTATATCCCCGTTAGGTGAGTGCCGAATATAGTTAAAAAGCCATTTTTTGGCAAGGTAACGTTTTGGTTACTTACACAAAATAGGCTTTTGTGCTCCGATTTTCAGAATAGAGGGCGATATCGGCATACGGATTACTTCTCCGGCAATTCCCTTTTGGATAACTTTACCGTTTATATCAAATACTGCATATGCCTTGCCAAGTAAGGACTTTGAGATGTGGACCTCGTGGTTTCTAATGAAAATCCGTCCATTAAGATGTTTTTGAGTACTAAATAAAGACTCTTGAACATCCTGCTCTTTTCCTGAGGAAACTGAACTTGCGTTGGATGAATTTGGCGTAGACGTTGAAGAACAGGCTTCTATGAGCCATGCTGGAGCAGCTTCTAAATTGTCACAAAGATTAACTAGCTCGGAGGAGTGCTCGAGATTTTTTGTTTCACAAAATTCTTCTATCCATTCCCCGATTTGTTTGGGCGTACTGTGCGGGGATTCTGTAACAATAAAAAAATCGTTTACAATTTCGGAATCCCTATTTTTAACAAAGTCGTTTATGGATGCCTCTAATAATTTTGCCAAACTATCCGCCTTTTCGTAACTCAAACTCAAAATTCCACATTGCTGCCAATGAAGAAACTCATCCTTGAATATTTCTCCAACGCTATGATGTGTTTCGTCTTCGCTACTTATCATGTCAAAAGCGTTGTAAATGGAAAGAACGCTGACCCCTTCTCTTTTATCTCTAAAAAGGAACATACTTGAATCAAGGAAAGCTTTTTCAGTCCGAGTAATCTGGTCTTCCTTATTGCATTTGTACCCATCTGCAAGTATGTCAGACACTGTATCTGCGACTATTGTAGGACACCCGAATAAAAAAGAATCTTTGTCGTACCACATAGAAGAATTTGTAAAATAGATTTCTATGGGGGTGGGCCATTGACATATGTCTTTTGCCCAAATTGCTGCTGTCGCAAGAATAAAAAAGAATAAATATTTTTTCATAATTCCTCGCCTTTTAATATCATTCAAAAAACGCATATTCCGGTTTGTTTTGAATTGGCTCGAAAGGAACATTTGTCAATTTAGAATATTGATGAATGACTATTTCTCGCGCAAAAAATTGTCCATACAAATTCTTTTTATGCGTTTGACCCAATACTATTTTGGCATTTGGGGCAATAATAGTTCCGCTCCAATTTGTGTCGAAAAAAATTCTGTCGTTCCCATGGTAAAATAGTCTAAATCCCCTAGCCAATTCCTTTAAACCAATATGATTATAAAGAAAAAACCTTCCCCTCCATGTAAAAGCTCCTTTTACATGAAGATTCGTTTCATGAAGCGGTTTGGAAAATTTAAGCAAGCTACCTGCATCCAATTGTAAATCTCCAACATAAACATCTCCCTCAGGAAGGTAGACCGCCCCTCCTGATTCTACTTTTAATTCTTTTAAATGATCCTTGTCACTTAAAAAGCAGGTATCACCATAATGAACAATTAGGACAGAATCGCCTTCATCATAAGAGGATAGCGAAATGTCTAACTTCCATGGCCAATTTTCTGCACTAAAATGTCTGTCAATGGTCGCTTTGCCATCAGGCCTTGCTGTTGCCAAATTGTAAGATCCATAATAGTTGACAACAAAGGTGTTTCCCGGATTGCTACGGATAAAAACGTTGTTTCGCGCATAGAGTCTTGCAGCAGAAGTCCTTGCTCCCATAATCATTCCGTAATCAGAATCCGTACCTTCGGATGCATATGAGCAATAATCTGATACGGAATTTGTACAATTCGCTCCATCATTAACACTTAGTTGTTTCAACGCATAGAGCATAACTTCTTTTGGAAGTTCATTTTTTTCTAGGGTTTTGTTAATTCCATTAGGGATACATGGCTCGGCGTCAAAGCCGTCTAATATGCCGTCATTGTCGAAATCAGGGTCCAATTCTGCACGCAAACCGTCGTTATCCACATCGGCCATGTATTCGCTTTCTATACCGAGAATTAGGCGCGTTTGAGCTAAATTTAAATATTTCCCCTTAAAAGAATCATTCAAATTAAGACGACTTGTTTCCAATATCGTATAGGAGTATATTTCGTCTTTATCGCTCACTCCGTCAGAATCTGAATCTATTAGTTTTGGATTTGTTCTAAAGCGGTACACTTCATCAAAATCTGTAATTCCGTCTCCATCCGAATCAGTCCATTCTATCCATGAATCATATAGATTAATTCTTTCAACTCCGAGCAAGGGATTCATATTCCGTATAGTCTTTGGAGCATCAATTATCACATACCAATTCGTTTTATGAAAAAGAGTGTCAGCCAAATAGATGCCCTTACCCCCAAAATTGTCAATATTAACGCATTGAACATAGTTTCCATCAGACGTCGTATAAAAACCGTCTAATAACATGACGTGACCAATTGTATCATTCCAAGTCATACCAATAATGATAATCTGCTTTTTCTCAAGATGTCTTTTTACAGCATCATAAGACAAAGATTTATCACTATTAGAAACGCTTCTATAAGTTGTTGACGAATCTAATGCATACTTCAAACCTATCATAATTTCTTTTGTGCCTCCTTTCGCTTCATCTAAAAATTTAAATGTGTTAATGGAGTCTTGCGAGAGAAGTGTTTTCTTCTTTGCGAACCAACGTATTTCGTCCAATGACAAATTTCCTCCATAATACTTATTTAGATTCTTTATAGCAATTGCCCAGCAGGATTCGCTTTCGTTCTCATCTAAAAAATCATTATTCAAATGGGGACGATCCCACTCACGTAGATCTGCATACTCTCCCCAACCAACAACGAGCATCGGTGTATCCTTATGTCCAGAAACAGATGTTATACCAAGACTCCAATGCTCGTTAATATTTCCAATTGAAAAATCTTCAACAGATAAATAATTAATCAACGAACCTACATTTGCTGTCCCATATTCAGTTGCTGAATTTTTTGCTTCAACTTTCCATAGGTATTCTCCTGTGTCAAGTACGACTTTTTCCCTGTTTCCAAACGTTTCCTTTTGGTACACTAATTGGGAATCTGATGAATATATTGATAACCTATATTTTTCAGCATTCATAACATCATGCCAAGCGAATGATATGGAATCCCCAGCATTGAGTAAAATTTTCATTCCCGAAAAGAGCACCAACGGTTCTGCGTTGGGCAAGTGATTTCCATTGACTTTCAACTCCACCCTATCATTGGCAACAAAACTAGAAGACCCGATATAGCTGGGGTCTCGTTTTTTGTCCCTTGTTTGCCAATCTGCATTATGTATACCAATGCAAATGCCTGACTCATAGGGAAAGAGTCCCGAAGGTAGAGTATCTACGATTATTGAAACTGCCCAAAGTTCTTCATTGAGGGAATCTACGGTGAGGTTCGCTCCGCCTAAATCGTACACATCAACGACGGGCCTTTCGGGGAGCCCGTTTACAAAGTATTTCACCCTTGTGTTATAAAGATTTTTACCTGTTTCATTCCTTATTCTGAGGCGAAGAACTGTCAGATTGTTAGAATTAACCTGTTCGTCCATTGTTTCTATCGTTACGGCAAAAACATTACTGGCAAATAAAAGGAAAATGGTGAGTTTTACAAAGAAAAATTTCATAGGTTCTCCCCTAAAGCTACAAAAACGGTGTCATTCTATCAAGTTTCTTGTATAGTCTTTGTGGTGTAAAAGTGTTTTTTACACCCTTGGAAGGCGATGTAGAACTTTCGTGTTGAAAGGACGCCCTTTGTTTAAAAAATTAAACGCAGTCCCCCTTCGGTGGTCAAATCGCCATTCATAACCGATTAACGGGTCAACACCTATTCCACAACACCAAAGTCATACTTCTCTTCTTGAAAATTATCCAAATGTTCACTATATTTAGAACAAAAATTGATTAGCCGTTATGACCAAGTTTATCGATATCCGCGACGCCCATGAACACAACCTGCAACATGTGGATTTGAAGATTCCCCGCGATTCTATAGTGGTGGTGACCGGCGTTTCGGGTTCGGGCAAGTCCAGCCTTGCCTTTGATACGGTGTTTCAGGAGGGCCAGCGCCGCTTCGTAGAATCCCTGTCTGCTTATGCCCGTCAGTTCATCGGTCGCATGAAACACCCCGAGGTGGAGAGCGTTCGCGGCATTTCGCCCACGATTTCCATCGACCAAAAAACGGTGAACCGCAACCCCCGTAGTACCGTGGGTACGGTGGTAGAGATTCTGGACCATTACCGCCTACTTTTTGCCCGACTGGGCGTGCCTCACTGCCCCAAGTGCGGCCGAGTTATCAAGGCCCAGACCGTGGACCAGATTGTAGATAATTTGTATGTAGGCGACGAGGGCAAGCAGATTACGGTGATGGCCCCCATTGTGCAGGAACGCAAGGGCGAATACCGCAAGGAACTGGCCGAACTCAAGGAAGACGGCTTTGTGCGCGCCCGTGTGGATGGTGTGATTTACAGGATCGAGGAAGTGCCCGCCCTGGTGCGTTACGAGAAGCATACCATCGAGGCGGTCATCGACCGCATGACGCTGGAACGCAAAAACATGAGTCGCCTGCGGGAGGCTCTGGAAGGGGCGCTGAAGCTGACCGACGGAAAACTGGTGAGTTTTTTATTGAATGAAGAATACCGCCTCCAGGGTACGGAGCTTGCCTGCCCCAAGTGCGGTATCTCTATTCCGGAACTGGAACCCCGGTTCTTCAGCTTTAATGACCCCAAGGGGCGCTGCCCCGCCTGCAAGGGCATGGGAGAAAGTTGCGAGTTCGACCTGAACCTGGTAGTGCCCGACCCGAACCTTTCTATCAAGCAGGGCTGTTTTGCTTGCCAAAAGAAGGACACGGGCACGATTATCTTTTCTGATTTTGGCTGGCGAAACTTGCGGACCATCGCCAACGAGATGCACTGCTCCCTGGATACTCCCTGGAAAAAACTGACCGAAAAGCAGCGTCACGCCTTCTTGTACGGCCCTCCCAGCGGTAACGAAAGCGGAGTGGTCTCCGTGATGCAGGAACTGTGGGACATGTGGCATATTTTCCATTTCCGCAAGTTCATGAAAATCGGAGTATGCCCCGAGTGCGGGGGTACCCGCATCAACCGCATGGCGAATGCGGTGGAGTTCCATGGCCACAATATCACGGAACTGACGGATTGGTCCGTCGACAAGTCCGCCGACTTTTTCAATGGCCTAAAACTTTCCGAAAAGGAATTGCGGATAGGCAAGGAAATCTTCCGCGAAATCCGGGGTCGCCTGAATTTCTTGAAGACGGTTGGCCTTGGCTACCTGAACATCAGCCGCAAGGCTTCTACCCTGAGCGGCGGCGAGGCCCAGCGAATCCGCCTGGCCAGTGCCGTAGGGGCTGGGCTCCAGGGGGTGCTTTACATTCTGGACGAACCCAGCATCGGGCTCCACCCGCGGGACAACGACAAGCTTTTGGAAATGCTGGAGCACCTGCGTGCCCAGGGTAACAGCCTGGTCATCGTGGAGCACGACGAAGACACCATGCGTCACGCCGACTGCGTCATAGACGTGGGGCCCGGTGCCGGCGTAGAAGGTGGCCGGATTTTGGCGGCCGGAACTGTAGAAGAACTGGAAAAGAACAAGTCTTCGCTTACGGGCGCCTACCTAAGCGGTCGCAAGGCCATCGAGATTCCGGCAAACCGCAAGAAGATTGACAAGAATACCCACAAGCTGAAAATCTGTGGCGCATCCGAAAACAACCTGAAGAACATCGACGTGGAAATCCCGTTGGACGGTGCCTTCACTGTAGTGACGGGCGTCTCGGGCTCCGGCAAGAGCACTCTCGTGAACCAGATTCTGCGTCGTGAACTTGCCCGGGTGTTTTACAACTCCGAAGAGCCTGTGGGCAAGTTCGACCACCTGGAAGGTCTCGAGAACATCGACAAGGTAATCGAAATCGACCAGACGCCTATCGGTCGCACGCCCCGGAGCAATCCGGCGACCTACACGAAAATTTGGGACGATATCCGCGACCTGTTCGGTAGCCTGCCCGAAAGCAAGGTCCGTGGTTACACCAAGAGTCGTTTCAGCTTCAACGTGAAGGGCGGTCGCTGTGACGCATGCGAAGGGGCGGGCGTAAAAGTGGTGGACATGCACATTTTGCCCAGCGTCCAGGTGACCTGCGATGTGTGCGACGGCAAGCGTTTTAACGATGCTACCCGGGAAATTTATTTCAAGGGCAAGAATATTTCCGAGATCCTGGAAATGAGCATTGCCGATGCGGCTGAATTTTTCAAGGACCTGCCGAAGATTGCAGAACCCTTGAACCTGCTCAAGGAAGTTGGATTGGGTTACCTGACGCTTGGCCAGCCTTCTACCACCCTCAGCGGCGGCGAGGCCCAGCGCATCAAGATTGCTTCGGAACTGCGTCGCCCGGGTACGGGCAAGACCCTTTACCTGTTGGACGAACCCACTACGGGGCTGCACTTTGAAGATATCCGCAGGCTCTTGGAATGCCTGAACCGCTTGCGGAGTCTCGGGAACAGCGTGGTGGTCATTGAGCACAATCTGGACGTTATCAAGTGCGCCGACTGGATTATCGACCTCGGGCCCGAAGCGGGTGTGGGCGGCGGACGCATCGTGGCCGTAGGCACTCCGGAGCAGATTGTAAAGAACAAGAAAAGCCAGACCGGCAAATACCTGGCGCCTGTGCTTTCGAAAAAGCATGGGGAGAACAAGCAGTTCGACAGGTCCCTCAAGGCGGGGGAGGCCTACTCCCTGGATATGGAGGTACACGGTGCCCGCAAGCACAACTTGAAAAACATCGACGTCACCATTCCCCGGCACAAGCTTACGGTAATCACCGGAGTTTCGGGTTCGGGCAAGTCCAGCCTCGCTTTCCATACCCTCTTTAGCGAGGGCCAGCGTCGCTTTGTGGAGACCCTCAGTACTTACGCCCGGCGATTCCTTGGCCGTCCTGACCACGGGAGTATCGATTCCATCACGGGACTTGCCCCGGCTATCGCCATCGATCAGAAAAGCGCCAGCAAGAGTCCGCGGAGTACGGTGGCGACCCTCACCGAGATTTACGACTATTTCCGCATTTTGTGGGCGAGGGTCGGCACGCCGCATTGCTTGCATTGCGGGAAACCCGTGGATTCGTACTCCGCGGGTGACCTGATGCAGTATGCCTTTGACCGTGACCTGAACAAGATGGTGACGGTGCTTGCTCCCTTCGAAATCAACGACGTGATTAAGTTGTCCAAAATTTTGACGGAAAAGGGATACCGCAAGGCTTACCTGGGCAAGAAACTGGTGGAGCTCCCGTTGCCGAAAATCCCTACCCGGGAGCGTCAGCTTTTGGCCGTGGTGGACTGCGTGGTGGTCAAGGAATCCAACCGTGCCCGCCTGGTAGAGGCCTTTGAACGGGGTTACCGCGACGGAAATGGAATCCTGTATGTAGAAGACGAAAAGGGCGGACGCCTCGCTTGTTCCGAAAAGCCGGGCTGCCCTGATTGCGGCTGGTACATGGATTCTGCCCTCAACCCCAAGCATTTCAGTTTCAATACCCACTGGGGCGCCTGCGATACCTGCCTTGGTCTTGGACATTTCAAGGATGGCGAAGTCTGCCCCGATTGCCACGGGGAAAGGCTCAAGCCCGAATACCTTGCCGTGCGCATCGCGGGCAAGAATATCATGGATGTCCACCACATGAGTATTTCCGAGGCCCTGGACTGGTTCACCCATGTAAATTTCAAGGGCGAAAAGAACGGCGAAAGCAAGAAGACGGTAGCGGAGCCCCTGTTCCGTGAAATCATCGGCCGTCTGGAATTTCTTATCAGCGTGGGACTTGGCTACATCGGGCTTGACCGTGCAGGCGACACCCTCAGCGGTGGCGAGTCCCAGCGTATCCGCCTGGCAAGCCAGATCGGTAGCGGTCTCGAAGGAGTGCTGTACGTTTTGGACGAACCCACGGTAGGCCTCCACGAAAGCGATACCGCCAAGCTGCTGGATTCCCTGTACCGCCTGCGGGACCTGGGAAACACCCTAGTGGTGGTGGAACACGACATGAAGATGATGCAGGCGGCGGACCACATTATCGATATGGGTCCTGCTGCTGGTGAATTTGGCGGCGAGGTGGTGGCGGAAGGCTCTCCAAAGCAACTTTCCAAGCCCTACGCCCTGCAGCAGTTCCCCCGGAGCGAGACTGTCAAGTACCTTACGGGTTCTATCCCCGTGACCAACCAGATGGCGGTTCGCCCCGTTACCGAAGATTCGGAGTTCTACGAGTTCAAGGGGCTCAAGAAAAATAACCTGAAGAACTTGTCTGTCAAGTTCCCGAAGGGCGCCATTAGCGTGGTCTGTGGCGTGTCCGGCTCGGGCAAGAGCTCCATGGTGGTAGACGAAATTTTCCCGGCCCTCAAAAAGATTTTCCAGGCACGAGGTCGCAAGAAGCAAAGCGGCGAGGTGTTGCTGGTGGACCAGAGCCCCATTTCTGGAACGCCTCGCAGCACGCCCGCGAGCTACACGGGCGTGTTTGACGACATACGCAAGCTATTCGCCAAACTGCCACAGGCCAAGGTGAAGGGTTTTGACTATGGCCGTTTCAGTTACAACTTGGCCCGTGGCCGCTGCGAGGCCTGCGAAGGTCGCGGCGCCATCTCGGTGGAAATGCATTTCCTTTCGGACATCTGGGAAACCTGCGAAGTCTGCGGTGGCAAGCGTTACAATCAGGAAACCCTTACGGTTACTTTCAAGGGCAAGAACATCGCCGACGTTTTGGACCTGCGTATCGACGAAGCCTGCGAGTTCTTCAAGGACCAGCCGAAAATCTTGCCCAAGCTGGAATGCCTGCGGGACGTGGGCCTCGGCTACCTGAGGCTGGGCCAGCCGGTCACCACCCTTTCGGGCGGCGAATCCCAGCGGCTGAAACTTGCGGCGGAACTTTCCCGGAAATCGGCGGGGGAGATGGTCTATCTTCTGGACGAACCCACTACGGGGCTCCACCTGAAGGATATCCAGATTCTCTGGAACCTGCTGCGCCGTCTGTCTGCCCGTGGCGATACCCTGATTGTCATCGAGCACCACCCCGACATTATCCGCATGGCGGACTGGAAGGTGGAATTGGGCCCCACCGGCGGTAGCCAGGGCGGTTATTTGCTGAAAATGGGCGTAAATAGCTGATTTTTCGGCTGTTGGAGCGGCTTTCCGGTTATGAAAATCGCCCCAAGTAATTATCTTTTCTGAAAATAGCCGCCGAGAGGCGACGTCTAGGAGAATTTACAGGAGCGATTATGCATTTGTTGCGCATTCTGCCCGTTTTGCTTTTGTTGCCGGTGTTGGCTCTTGCCGATAGCGACAAGATGTTTAGGGTGGCCGAGGAACAGTACAAGGTCGGGGAACTCTTTGAGCCCTTTCCCGAAATGGCCATCAGGATACCTGGTTCGGTGACGACTACTGCACCTACGCTGCCCTTGAAGGAAAACGCCCTCTTTTTGCGTCACAAGAAAACCCCCAAGGAATACTACTGGATCCAAGGGAAGGTCGATCCTGCGAATTATGGACGGCTTCATGCCTTTAGTCTGGAAAAGAACCACCTCACTGCATTTGATGTGATTCGGTTGCGTTTTTACCCTACCAAGAATTCCAAGGCGTTCCAGGATGAAAAGGATATCTATTTCGACAAGGACTACATCTATTCTCCTAGAGTGCCCAAGCTGCTTTTCATGAAGAACGGTCGTTGGCAGGTGCTGAACGAAGACCCGCTCCCGGGTGTTGTCAAGGTGGAAAGTTCCATCAAGGCCATAAAGATATCGTCTCTGGACAGCAGGCTTCGCAATGTGGGTAAGACCATTTCTCCAGTAGCACCCGGTCCCTATGCCTTTGTATTCTCGGCAGACGGTTTTATACCGTTTACGGATATTGGAATGGTCCAGAGTGGAAAGACTTTGCTTTTCAAACCCAATCTTGTTCAGATTCAATCGGTCGCGCCTGCGACAAGTCCTGTTTCTGTGACGGTGGAGCAGATTGCTGCCACCCCGAATCTTGAATATACGGAAGTTCTCTACGATAACTATGTTGGAGAACTTATTTCGGTGCTGAATTCTATAGATACCAACGATTTTGCCAAGGTGTATCCTCCTAAGAAACTGGCGGTTTCTGTGGGAATCGACGAGACCGATCCTACTTACAAGGCCTATTCGACCCGCTACGATGTGGTGCATACGGAGGCCTTGGACTTGTGGCGTAAGTCAAAGCTGTCTGGTGTTTCTGCTATCGACCAGGCCTTCAAGCAGAAATTCGATAGTCTCCACGCGCTACCGGCCCGCTTTTACCTGGTGCCCGATTCAATTTTCTACGACACTGTTACAACCTTGCCAGAACCTGCTGGTGCTGTCCTGGTCTATCCTGTTGTCCCTGCCCCTGCGGCGGAATCTGTGGCTGCAACGGATTCTGCGGTTGCTGCTGATTCAACGGTTGCTTCGGACTCTACAGTTAAAGCTGATTCTACGGTCGCTCCGGCTGCAATTCTGCCCGCGTCTTCTAGCGCATCGGCTATAGCGTCTGTCCAGGCAAAGGCCCAGGCGGATTTCCTGATCCTCAAGTTTAGTCAGCCCGTTTTCCGTTACGACGTAACCTGGAAAGGACATGTTCCGGGCTATGCTTCTGATTCTTTGGCGGCGCTTCTTGCCGCCTCGGACGGGAGCGCTAGGATTATCGTGTCTTTGCAGAACAACAAGCCCGTGTGGATTTATGGACAAGATGGCCTCACGAGGCATCATTATCGCTATGTAAAACTGGAAATCCAGGTCGCCGACCAGATTATTGAAGCCCAGGGCAGTTTCATGTTGCCCCAGTATATCTTTGAACAGCAGGAAGTCCAGGACTGGTTGTTCCCGAAGCCCGTTCCTCCAGCGGTAGAGGAGGTTTCCTCTTCGTCCGGGGCTGTGGTCAGTTCTTCCTCGGTGGAGATGCCTTCGTCTTCAAGCCCGGCCGAACCTGCAAAGAAAATCGTGAACGATCCGCTCCGTGGCAAGCTGGTGGTTCTGGATTCTGGCTCGTTCCGCTACTACGGCAATGTGGTGGAAATGTCTCCCTTTGCCATGATGGTGACCGAAATGACTCAGGAACTCATGGAGAAGATTATGCTCCGTGTTGATTCCTCCGAACGGGTCAAGGACAAGTCAACCTTCTTCCACCCGCAAAAACCGGTCCACAATATCAACTGGGAAAACGCCCGTAAGGTGTGCCAGGTAAACGGTGGAGACTTGCCGACAGAGGCCCAGTGGGAATTTGCTGGCCGTGCTGGAAGCATAGAGGGAGCACCATGGGTTCTTGATTCTGTCCCGGATCCGTCCGTTTACGCCATCTACAGGGAAAACTCCTACAACAAGCGTAAAGAAGATGAAGCCTATGGACCGCAACAGGTGGCTACCAAGAAACCCAATGCCTGGGGCATTTATGACATGTCCGGCAATGTGGCCGAATGGACCCGCGACAAGTACTTTATGCTTTCCTTCTGGATTGAATCTTCTAACCCGACGGGAGCTCTTTTGGGTTCTACTAGGGTTTACAAGGGCGGTTCCTGGAAAGACAAGGAAAAGCTTTTAAACATGTCTGTTCGTGATGACGAAGACCCCAGGTATTGGTCCGAAGCCCTCGGATTCCGTTGCGTTTACCCGCTGGATGTCATAGGTAAGTAATGCCCAACAAGTTCTTTCGGCTTTTTCAGAAGTTGGTTGGCCTGCCTTACCTTTTGGCCATTTTGGGTTTGTTGATGCCGCTAGCAAATGTGTCTTGCACCGATCAGGTCATTGCAGAACCCTCTATGTACGAGATAGCTCTCGGACTTGACTTGGGTACGGAACTCAAGGAACCGGCGACGAGCTTGCTAAAAAAGATGGAAGAGGGTAATCCTAGGTCTATTGAACGGTTCAAGGATTTTATCCCTAACTTCCCGAAGATGGAGCCTATGCTTCATTTGTTCGGGATTACGGCGGCGCTGTTTTTGGCTGCGGTTTTTGCCCTGCTTGCGCCTTTGGGCTATTACGCCTCCCTAGGCTCTCTTGCTTTGGGCATGCTTTCTATGTTCTCGCTATGGGCGGTACTTTCCCAAATCGGGGCTCTTTGTAATACGATCGGTATGAATGTACTTCGCGTAGATCCGGGAGTGGGTATTTACTGCGCAAGCGTCTTGATTCTTATCGGAACAGCCATGAACCTGGCCTGCATTGCCCGCCCGATTATAGATGACTTACGGGCGAAACGTTCTGCGAAAAATGTGGCAGAACAGGGTAAGAGCTAATAGTAGTGAGTTATCAGTAATGAGTTGTGAGTAATGTCATCCTTGGCCGAAAGGCCGAGGAACCATACTGTTTTATACAAGCGCAGGTACGAAAAGAATGGATCCCGGGCCCTTCGTGCCCAGGATGACACTTCTTGAAACCTGCGCCCCTAATACCTAAAACCTACCACCTAGTCTCTAGATCCTAGTCTCTAACCCCTAACTACACATTAAACAAGAAGTACATGATATCGCCGTCTTGCACCAGGTAGTCCTTACCTTCGGTGCGGACGAGGCCTGCTTCCTTGGCGGCGTTCCAGCTGCCGTGCTTCAAGAAGTCGGCGTAGCTCAAGGTTTCTGCACGAATGAAGCCGCGCTCGAAGTCGGTGTGGATGACACCTGCGCACTGCGGGGCCTTGTAGCCTGCGTGGAATGTCCAGGCACGGCATTCCTTTTCGCCGGCAGTAAAGAAAGTGCGCAGTCCGAGAATTTCGTAGCCCTTGCGCACCACGGCGTCCAGACCTGACTCCTTCATGCCCAGTTCCTTGAGGAATTCAGCTTTGTCCGCAGGTTCCATAGCCGAGAGTTCCTCTTCGATTTTGCCACTGATCATGATGACTTCGTGACCGTTTGCTGCGGCGTATTCCTTCAGCTTGTCCACGTAGGCGTTGCCGGTGAGAATGTCGTCTTCTTTTACGTTGGCGCAGTAGAAGAGGGGCTTAGCGGTAAGCAGGGCCAAGTCCTTGACGATGCCTTCCATTTCTTCGCTATCGTGCATCACGGTGCGGGCGGCCTTGCCTTCTTGGAAGGTGTCCCGGAGTTTTTCGCAGGCGGCGAGACGGGCCTTGGCTTCGGCGTTCCCGGTGCGGGCGCCCTTGGCCTCGGTAGCAAGACGCTTTTCAACGGAATCCAGGTCTTTCAAGATAAGTTCGGTTTCGATGATTTCCACATCTCGGACCGGGTCCACGGAACCGCTCACGTGCACGATGTTCTCGTCATCGAAGCAGCGGATGACTTCCATAATAGCTTCGCACTCGCGGATGTGGGTTAAAAACTGGTTGCCGAGGCCTTCTCCTTGGGCAGCCCCCTTCACGAGGCCTGCGATATCTACAAATTCCGTTACGGCGGGGACAATGGATTTCGGGTTGTAAACCTTGACCAGTTCGTCGAGGCGGCTGTCCGGCACGCTCACCATGCCCACGTTGGGTTCAATGGTGCAGAAGGGGTAGTTCGCCGCTTCGGCGCCGGCGTTGGTGATGGCGTTAAAGATTGTCGATTTGCCTACGTTGGGGAGGCCTACGATACCGCACTTGAAACCCATGATAATCTCCTATGGCACAAAAATGTGCCGACCTTTTGTTTTCGGCGCTAAATCTAGAATATTCCGCTTGCTATCTTTTTCATATGCCGCAAAGCAAGCCTCCTTTTCGAATACTTTTCGCTATCGTCGCAGCTGTTGTCGCCCTGGGTTATGGCGTACACACATACATGGATGTGTCAAAAAAGAATCGTGTCATAGAAGAGGCGAATCGTCTTGTGGATGAATTCAACGAATGCCAGGAGGCGGCGGACTGGAAATGCGCTGAAAAAGCCGTCCGAGCTTTGTTGAAAAAAAATCCCGGTGACAGGAACCTGCAGCTCCACCTGGCAGGAGCCCTCTACGAGCAGGAACGCTACGAGGATTGCATAGTCTATATCGGAACACTGGATTACAAAAATGAAGATCTGGAATTCTTGGAAAAAAAATCAAGATTACTTCTTAGAGAAATGGAAGAATTGGGTATTGCCCGTTCCATGCATTTCCGTGTAGAATTCGAGGGCCGGCCGAACAGAAACGATGTTCTGGAAGCGCTTTCTGTACTGGAAGTGGCTTACGATTCCCTGTGTCATCTGTTTGATTTCCGCCCCGAAAACAAGATGCATGTTGTTTTGTATCAGTCTTCCGAATACCAGGGAATAGGTCCAAGACCAGAGTGGGTGGGCGCGATTTTCGACGGCAAACTCCGTATTCCTGTTGGAATGATGAAGTATAGGGAACTTTACCGCCCCGTAATCTTCCATGAACTGACTCACGCCTTTGTCCGTGCCATGACAAGGGCCAAGGTTCCCTTGTGGCTAAACGAGGGAATTGCCCAGCTTGTGGATGGAAGCCGAAACGACAAGGATCGCCCTTCGGGTTCGCCACCTTCCTTGGACGCCCTTGTAGCGCCTTTCGTAGGAGAATCTCGGACCGATGAGGCTCTGAAACTTTACTGGTATTCTCTGGAAATGGTCAAGAAGATGTTCCGTGTTGAGTCTGGGTTGGTATCCAGAGAACAGTTTCTCAAGTTCAAGGACTGCATTCAGGAATTTTACCGCGGCGATGTGGACAAATCCCTCAAGGAACACTACGGTGTAACATCTCGTGAGTTATGGGAACAGGTTTCCCGTTAGTTTTTTACATCTCTTTCGCTTGATTGTGTAAAATTTTTATTTACCAGGCTTATTTCTCTTGAAAAAAGCGTTTAATACATAGAAGCTTTTTTTTCAAGGAGGAATTGTGAGCGAACAGAATCTTTTACCCAGAGAGAAAATGCAACAGAAGGGCGTAAGTGCCCTGAACAATGAGGAACTTTTGGCCTTGGTGCTTGGTAGCGGATGCTCCAATTGCGATGTGTTTCAGCTGTCACGGAGTCTTTCGGACTACTTGTCAACGGTAAACGAGTTTCCGACAATGAAGGAGCTTCTGAAAGTTCGCGGTCTTGGTCGGGCAAAGGCTTCGAAGGTTCTTGCCTGCTTGGAACTTTCGTCCCGGTATATGCTTGGGGCAAGAGCCATTAATGTCATTACACCAGAAGATTTGGAACCTAGACTTTCTTATCTCAAATACGAGAACCAGGAACACATGGTCCTGGTGACCTTGAATTCTTCCAATGTGGTTATCAATATCCACGAACTGACTACCGGCCTTGTGAACCAGACCTTGGTGCATCCGAGAGAAACATTTGTCCATGCCATAGAGGACCGTGCGGTGTCGGTGATTCTGGTCCACAACCACCCTTCAGGAAGTTCAGAACCAAGTGAAGAGGATCTGCATTTGACAAGGATGATGTGCTCTGCAGGGAGGATTGTCCAGATACCCGTGATAGACCACCTTATCATCAGCAGGTGCGGGCTTACCAGCCTGTGCCGTATGTATCCGGATATTTTCGAGAAATTCCTTTAAAAAAAACGGAAAAACACTGTAATTTTTCGTAAACAAAGCGAAAAAAGTGGATGAATTGTGTGCTATTTGTCTCATTTTGCCTATTCCAATATGGAATAACGGCTTGTAAAAGCTATATTTTAGCGAAAGTATTGGGAATTACCCTCATTAAGGAGACTCTATGAAACGAGTAATTGCGGGATTGGCCCTGGCTCTTGCTGTAGGAGCCCTTGCAGCCCACCCACAGACATTGAACAAGGAAGGTTTTGTCGGTGTGAACAAGACCCAGTCTGGTCAGTCTCTCGGACATTCCAAACTGGCGTTCTTCGCCCTCATGGACTATGCCGATGGCTACAACAACCTGAACGGAGCGAGAGGAGCCAATGGCTCAGGGTGGGGTGAAGTTTCCAAGTTCACCGCATTGAGTGCCAATGTGGGCTTTGCCCTCGGTATCTGGCATTATTTTGACGTGGGTGTCGCGATTCCTGTCTATTACGACAACTTTAACCTTCCGACTGTTGACCAGTTCGGCAACGCGGTAAATGATGACGGTCGCAAAACGGGCGGTCTTGGTAATGTGAAGGGTGACTTGAAGATTCGGTTCCCCTTGCCCGAAGATCAGCCTATGGACGTAGCTGTGTTCTTGGGAGCGGCATTCCCTACTGCCGACCAGAACAAGCAGGGTCTTTGGGTCCGTGAACTGGAATATATCAACAAGGAAACAGGTGAAGGTCAAGCTTTTGGGTCCAATTCTACGACCATGAAGTTCGGTCTTGCCGCAACGGCAGACTTTAGCAAGCTGGATGGTGGTGATGGCATTCCGTTCTTGATCCACGTGAACGGCGGTTATCGCTATACCAGCAGCGAGGGCGACGTCTTTATGAATGTCCCCTTCGTCAGTGCTGCTGCTGAATATTATTTTGTGGATTTCCTCTCTATCTTTGCTGAATACTTCATGGATATAGAGATGGACAAGTTCACGTATAACGCCGGAGCTGAAGAAAACCTTGAGTTGCAGCAGCTGACTGGAGCCCTGGTTTTCCATACCCCTGTTGGACTGGATATTCATGTCGGTGCGTCTTACTATTTGGGCGGGGATACAAAACTGTCCAACCTGAAGACTTGGAAGTCTGAAGACCGTCCTAACGGAGTCCAGCTTTCTGCTGCTCGTGTGAATCCCGAATATACCGTTTATGGTGGTATTACCTGGAGCGGATTCCTGCTTCCGCAGGACCGTGACGGTGATGGCGTGACTGATAATGAAGATAAGTGCCCCGATGATCGTGGACATCGTTTGAACCAGGGATGCCCGTTGGGTAACCCGGACTCCGACGAAGATGGCGTTTGCGATTCTTGGGTTGCCGAGAAAGGCTTTGAAGATGAGTTTGCCGATGTTTGCGAAGGCGTTGACGAATGCCCCAATGAGCCGGGTGAAGGTGAAAATGGTTGCGAACTGGATGACCCCGATCCAGACCAGGACGGCGTCTGTGACCCGTGGGTATCCCAGAAGAAGATGACCAAGAAGTTCAAGGATATTTGTGACGGTATCGATGAATGCCCGACTCAGCCTGGCCCGATTGAGTTCAACGGTTGTAAGACCAAGGAACCCGACCCGGATGGTGACGGTATGTGCTCTCCGTGGGTTACCGACGAGGGTATGGCAAGTAAGTTCGCAAAGACTTGTGCCGGCTACGATATGTGTCCGGGTGAAGCGGGAACTAAGGCCAATAAGGGTTGCCCGTGGGAAGATCCCGATATCGATGGCGACGGAATTTGCGACCCGTGGGTCACCGAAAAGAAGATGGGTTACTACTTCGAAAAGGCTGCCGAAGACCAGGAAATCGCCAAGAAGTGGTTTATCGAAAAGTCTTGTAAGGGTATTGACAAGTGCCCGACCGAGTCTGGTCCGGCAAATAACGAGGGCTGCCCGCTGGGTGAACCCGATACCGATGGTGACGGACTCTGCGACGCCTGGGTATCCGAGAAGAAGATGCTGGATCAGTTCGACGACATCTGTAAGGGTATTGACCAGTGCCCGACAGAAGCTGGTCCTGAATGGGCGAAGGGATGCCCCATGGATAATCCGGATGTCGACGGTGACTCTCTCTGCGCCTCCTGGGTCTTCGAGAAGTCCATGCACGATCAGTTCAAGGATATCTGCCCCACCAAGACTCCGGACCGCTGCCCCACCGAAAACGGCCCTGCTTGGAACAAGGGTTGCCCCTTCGATGACGATCCTGACCCGGATGGTGACGGAGCATGCTCTGAATGGGTTGCTACGAAGAAGCTCCAGAAGCAGTTCGAAAATGTCTGTAAGGGTATCGACCGTTGCCCGGATGAACCCGGTGCCGATGGCCATGGTTGCCCGGTCCAGGCTCCTGAAAAGCTTACGGGTGTGACCTTCAAGAGCGGCAAGGCTACTCTCGAATCCAATGCCAAGACGGTGCTGAAGGGCGTGGCTAAGAAGCTCACCACCGAAGACCGCTACAAGGATTTGAACATCGTTATCCAGGGTCATACCGATAACGTGGGTAAGTCCGCCAAGAACCAGAAACTGTCTCTTGACCGTGCCAAGGCGGTGATGAACCTCCTCATCAAGTCTGGTGTGAACAAGAGTCGTATCAAGGCCGTGGGTTGCGGCGATAGTGCTCCGGTGGCCGACAACAAGACGGCTGACGGTCGTGAAGAGAACCGCCGTATCGAAATGCACTACGTGACACCGGATGACGACGGTACCAAGTGCGTGGCCACCTTCACGGAATAAGGTCTCTTACTGAATCTTTGAAAAGCCCGGGGTTGATTCCCCGGGCTTTTTCTAATTTGTGGGTATGACGAAGATTGACGAAATTCTTTCAGCTGGGAACTGGACCAATCACAACGTGGTTGAACAGTTGCCAGGAAACCTGAACCACAAGATGGTGCAGAAGGCGAGGCTCGGGAAAAAGCCGGTTCCGCGCCACACCCAGGACTTGCTTACCGAGGCGCTCAACCGTCTGGTTAATCCTGAAAAGGCATTTCGTCGTGAAGAACTGTTCCCTGTTGAGAATGATTAATGTCTAGTCTTGTTTCTATAAAGGGGTTGAACTTTAAGTATCCAAAGTCCGAGAGCTTTGCGTTAAAAGACTTGTCCCTGGAAATAGAGGAAGGTTCTTTTTTTGCACTCCTTGGCCCAAATGGTGCGGGCAAGACGACCCTTATGCGGCTTTTGTGCGGCAGGCTGCCTCATTACACTGGAACGTTGAAAATAGCGTCGGCCTATCAAAACGGCAAGGGGTTCTTGGATTCAAACAAGTTTGGCGTACTTTTGGAAAATCCAGGTGTTTACCCACGCCTGACCGTGGCTGAATACCTCAGCTATTTTGCCGGATTTTACGGGATTGAAAGGGGCGAGGCTGTTTTACGAGGAAGGGAAGTCTTAAAAAAAATAAGCGGACCGTCCCTGGACATCAAACTGTCCCAGTTGTCCCTTGGCAACAAGCAGAAACTGCAAATTGCAAGAGCCCTTGTACATAGGCCTAAAATTTTGATTCTCGACGAACCCGTGGCCAACCTGGATCCAGAATCCCGTGAACAGGTGTGGAACTATATAGGTGACTGGCGCAAGGAATTGGGCGGCACGGCCATCGTATGTTCCCATATTTTGGCGGAAATGGAAACCGAAGCGACGGATTATGCCATCATCGATAAGGGCTTGGTACTGCGCTCCGGAAATCTACAGGATGAATTTCAAAAGCAAGAAGGGAAAACCGCACGTTTTGAAATCGAGGTACAGTCTCAAATAGACGAAGGAGCTTTGCGAGCGGCTCTTTTATCGGCGAGGATCCCTGTCGACCAATTGAAAAAACGGGGAATGTCCCTTTCGGACATATACCGCGAAGCCATTTCTCACTAATCGCTACATCAGAACGCCTGAGATAGGTCGAAAGCGAACCGGCTCCAGGCGAAGTTTTCCCACTGCCCCAGGTTCTTCATCTTCTTGTTGATGGCGTAATCCAGGCGGAATGTCAGGAACTGCCAGTGGTAGCGAATTCCAAGGCCGAAACTGGCATCGGATTCTTCGATATAGAGGTTGCTTTCTTCGTCCATGACTTTTGCCCAGTCGAAGAACTGCACGATTTGCCAGCGACTCCAGCTCTTGATTGGAATTTTCCAGCGGAGCTCCTGATTGAAACGGTAGTAGAATGGTGTGAGACCGGTGTTGATACGCTCTTTCTGCGTTCCATCTTTTGCGGTAACCGTGTCGGTGTAACTAGCATAGATGCTCCTGAACCGGTAGCCACGAACAGAACGAGATCCTCCCTGGTAGAATACGCGGGCATCGTCTTCTAGGGCAGAATCAAAGAACTTGCCCACGCTTCCGCTTACCGCTCCATAGAATGTCCAGAACAAGGGATGGTACAGATTAACAGTACCTTCGGAATAGGTATAGGGATTGCCGATCATGGTGGGATTGTCAAGGGAAGCAGTTAGGTTGAGACCCATACCGAACGTAGGCGCTAGGCGTATTCCCTTGGTGGGATTAAAATAGTCATCGGTAAAATCAAAGGTCAGGGCGATTTCCTGCTTTTGCTTTAGCAGCTGGTCTTCGTTTCTTTTTACATAACGGGAATCGATAGTCCCACGGAAACGGATATGGTTGGTAATGCCGAATGTCAGGTCCGCGCGGTTGATAACTTCGTAACGTTCTTCAATACTGTCCGGGTAGGCGGGCGGGTTGATTTTTTCGTGGTTGAAACTAAGGCGGTCGTCGAAACGGATGGCGGTAGGGATAAACGAGAAAGATGTTCCGAACAGGAGGGGATTTGCGTAACCAACGGAAAATTCCTGCTTGTGCTGTGCAATTTGCCCGCCAGTGGAAAATTCATGGAAGTGTCCAATGAAGTTCTTGTGTTTGGCATAGGCCTGGGCGCCAAATCCGTAGATTTCTTCGTAGAAGAATCCGTAACGGGCTTCGCCGGGTACACGTTCTGTTACGTCTAAGTGTACGTCAGAAAGGCCGTCTTCACGCAAGGAGTCATTCATTTTTATCTGGGTGAACATCTGTGTTGAAAAAAGCTTGTTTTTGAATGTGTTGTATTGTTTACCGTCGATGGTTTCGCCTTGGGGGATTTTCCATAGGGAAGATAGCCACGCGGTGTCGGTGAGTCCTTCTTCTTGAGGAGCGTTTCTTTCGCCACGGTCGGCGACTCTCTTGGCGGAACTCATGATGTTTCCCATAATCACCTTTGCACCGGGCTGAACGGTAATTTCCACATAGATTTTCTTTGCGACCGTATCGATTTTTTCTAGGTGGTCCAGATAGACATGTAGGTATCCTGCCTTGCGAAAAGCCGTTTGTATATATTGCAGGTCCTCTGAAATATCGTTGTCTTCAAATACTCTGTCGTGAGAGGTTTTTAGTGAAGACGTATCTATTTCAACGCTATCGGTCTGTGGCATTTTTAGAAGAGTCCCTGCGAACCGGTAACGCTCTCCTTCGTCTAAAGTGAAGAGGTATCCGCTTTGAATGCTGTCTGCGGCTAGGTATTCGCGCTTGATATCCATCTTGATATCTAGGCTGAAGTAACCTTTGGAGTAGTACAGGGCTCGAACGTTTTCGAGGGAAAGCCTCATCATGAAATCTTGTTTTGTGGTGTCCAGCTTCCCGAATTCTTCTGGAATATCCAACTGCTCCTCTAGCTGGTAGCTGGAGAACACCTGGTTTCCGTCAAAGTTCATGTACCAGGGGTGTTTATCTCCTTCGTTGGCCCAAATTGTGCATGCAAGGGCAAAGAGAATCGCTAGAATCTTTTTCATGGCTTTGCCCCTGTTTTGGATTTTTCTTTTTCGAAATCTTTTTCAACAGGCGGTTCGTAGGATTCACAGTGTCCAACGCCCAAAAGACAAGGATTCCAGAACCTGTAGGTGTAGTTGATACCCACATTCTTTTCAATGCGGTTCTCGTTGCCTTCAGTACCGGTATTGGTCAAGTACTGCTTCGATACCAGCAGACCGCTTAAAGATAGGGTGGGGTTGATGTGGTTCTTGTGAGAATATTCTTTTTCGCGGAATACAGGGAGGGTGTAGTTTACGCCGAATTGCAGTGCCTGATCGTATGTGGGGTTTTCGCTCTGGTCTTGTGTATATCCGAAGATCAAGCTTAGGTCTTTGACCCATCGATCAAGAGAAACGGGAACTTTGAAGTAGCTTGAATCCCTTTCATTGGTCGTGTTGCTGTTGAAGAGCATCACCTTCATGTCAATATCGCCGATGTATTCACCGCCAAGAGTCCTGTTGGCGGTAGATGAAAGGAATTTTCCAATAGCCTTTCCTGCAAGTTTGTTCCAGTCCGTATTTTCATCGGTATCATCTGCAATACAGCCCAGGAATATATTGTAGTAAATTGCGGCAGCGCTGGACTCTCGGCCGCAGTTTGAATTAGGCGTGGCAATCGGATTGGTTAGAGTACCTTGGATGTCAAGATTGATAGGGCATGTTTCGTTTTGGTTGTCGTCTGTTTCAGTACAGTATGGCAGTTCTTGTGAACTGGAAACATCGATGACGCCTTTTTGCCAGGGTACATCGGCCCAGCTGATTCGGAAATAGTTCAAGTCGAAGTTATAGACATCCTTGACGCCGATGAATCCTGCGTTGGCGTTGGTGAAATCACCGCGAAGTAGCGGCCTGTTGGTGTTGCCCAAAACCCAAATGTCAAAGGTAAAGGGGAATGCGGCGAAGGGTGAAAGAATTTCAATGGAATCCTTTTGCGTGTCCATCACATGCACAGATAGGTTGATGGGACTGGCTGCAGAAATCTTTGCCTCTTTGTTTTCCGTCTTTCGCAGTCTTGCTATGGCGTTATTGAACATGGCTAAAATCTTGTCTAGGGAATTAGGCGTTACTTCAATTTCCAAATCTTTCTTGTAAACGGCTTTGTCAATAGAGATGTTACCTTCGATACTCTTGTTCCTGATAAGGCCGTCTATGGAATGAGGTATGACGAATTTGATGTCACCTTGACCCAGGATTTCAGCATCACCGTAGGATTCATGGTTGAAAAGGTATTGGATGGAAGCCAGCTCTGTAGAAATGACGAGAGCGTCATTGTTGTCTTCCATGTGACTGGAAATGTTTTCAAGAAGTAGCGTATGGTGCTTTGTGTGGATGGTGTATTTTTCTGACTGTAGGTCGATACCTTGCAGCTGCATCTTGTTCAGGTCAAACTGCAATGTTCCTGAAATGGTTTCGGCACTGTCGTTTTGGGTAGATGCTTCGGTAATGTTTAAGATTCCTTTTTCCAGGTGTCCCCGGGCCCGCAATGGGAACATATAATTCAGCTTGGGTGGCTGATAGAATGTGGAGTCCGTCTGAAGATCGGCGGTAATTCCATTTATTCCTTCCCGGATATTTGCGGTGAGGGCAATCTGCAGATCAGTTTTCTTGATTTCGCTGACGGTGCCTGGAATAAACCACGAACCGTTCATGTTTACGTTTCCCGTGAATACCAAGGCGGTGTCGATGAATCCTTCGGCCCATAGGTTTCCTCCGTTGTCGGTACTATGAGAAAGGCTCAGGTGTCGTTTGTCGTTGAACACGTTGTCCAGGGTAACCTGTGTAGTGCCGGTCCAGCCGCCGCCCCCGATTCCTAAGTAGGCGTTCAGTTCTACCTTGCTACCTTCGGCAAAGAGGTTCATTTTTTTGATATTGAAAAGATATGGTGGAATTTTACTGAACTCGATGTCGGTGAATTCGATATTTCCCTGCAATCCAACTTTTTCTTCGTAGGCGATGTCACCATTGATAAAGCCCGAGGTGAATGTGGTGTCATTGATTGGGTCCAGCAGTAGCGGAATGTTGAATTTTTCAGATGCGGCCCAGGCGTGGACAACCTGTATGGGTAGGACTCCCGTAGGCTTGAAATCTGGGTTGGAATCGTTGGGCAAGATGAATATGGCTTCGCCCTGAACTTTGTTCTGGCTTTGTATGGCCTCTGCCTTGTCAATAAAGATGGTGTCGCCGTTCTGTCTTGCAGAAACGCTCCCCTTCAGGTTGTAGGGGTCAAAGTACCCGTCCATACTGACATCGGCTTTTCCTACGTTGGTATCGAAGTTCTGTGTCCACCTGCCGGTCACCTTGCCGTTCAATTTTTCGTTCAGTTTCGTCTTGGCAAAAGGTATGGTGGATATCTCTACCTGGTCGGCAGAGACGTCAATGGTAATGGAATCCATGATGGTCACGTATGCCCTGGCGCTCCCGCCATGCCGTTGGGTTACGTTCCAGGAGGTGTGGGGAGCAGGTTCGTCCCAAACAACATCGCCAGTAAAGTCAAAAGTTTCTTTGGGCGTATAGATGATTCCTTTCGAAAAATCAATACCGTGCTTGTCGATGAGCAGCACCGTCTGTAAGGAATCCGCCTTCATCTGGTAGGCGTATTCCACGTTCGGAATTTTGACGAATATTCGGGTCTTTCCGTCGAAAACAGTGCCGTAAACTTTAAACCTGTCCTTGAGAACGAGTTCTCCCTTAGTCCAGTCCAGAGCCCAAGGTTCAAGTGGCGACATGTCGCCTGTGTAGGTGACGGGAATGTCGCTGTCCAGATCGATATTTGCTTCGACCACGGAGCCTTGTCGGGTCTCCACTTTTGCCGTTATCTTGTTGCCCTTCTTTTCGGCGGAATGGATGGTCATGTCCAGGGGCATCATCTGCGGACCGAACAGCGCACTCATCTTCTCCACTTTTCCCGAAGCGGTACCGTTGAGTTTCGTGTCCATATCGGCAGTAAGATGTATGGTTCCACCTTCGTCATTTTTCAGTAATACGTCGGAATGGAATCGCTTTTGGTCCCCTTTGACGTGTATAGTGGCGTTTAGCGGCATCAGTGGCCAGAATTCACCGATGCGGGTCTTGATGGTAACGTCGTAGTTGGGTTTGCCCGTCTTCGGATGTAGGCTCGCCTTGGTCTGCACGTGGAGCTTGCCGATGGTGGGGGCACCCTTGGGAATCTTGACGGGTAGCCAATCTTCGACCTTCTTGACGTCTAAGGAGGTCGTAGTGGATATGGCAGCCAAGTTCTTCTTGGAGGTGGTGGCGTCAACGGCAATGGAATCGGGGCCGGCAACCACCTTACCCTTCATCTTGATTTGATCGGACTTGAAATCCAGGGACACGCCGACCTTGGCCGGGTGTTTCACGAAATCGCCCTTGATGCTATCAGCGCTAAACCGGGCCTTGGTGGAGCCCTCGCTCTTTAGGGAAATGTCCTTGGCCTCCCAGTGTTTGCTGGAGTCCACATCTACAGTAAGTTTTCCGACACCGATATTCACCGGCACGTAGAATTTTACCTGTTCCGGTAGGGATGGCGGCGAGCTGTCTGTTTCGACATTCTTTTCCTTGGGCGGTCCTGCAGAAGATATGTTGACATTGACCTCGCCGGCCTGCAGCTGGATGTTTCGGTTCTCCTGGAACAGGGTGATGTCCAGGTCCGTGTTCCTCAGGATAAAGGTGTTTTCACCAGTTTTGATAGCGATAGAGTCCCAGTGGTGGGTCAGATAACCGTCTTGGCGATGCCCGTGGGGGGAAATTTCTAAGGATCCGAAGCTGTGAGGGCTAGACAGGATCACGTCCAGCAAATAGTCCGACAACCAGGTGCAAAGAGCCAATGCACCCACAATCGCCGTCGTGATTACGGCGGGCCTAAGGAATGTCGAAGTTCGATTCTTCAACTAGCTAGAATTATAGAAAAGGGGGTGCTTTTTGTTGGATTCTTTTTCTCAAAAAGCGCGCGCAAGTCGTTGAGTATCAATGAGTTATGCAAAAGATTTCCAGCTGAAGGGGCTTTTGCTTTTGTTTTGTAAACTTTTGTAAACAAACGGCAAGGAAAGCTAGTAAAATCCGTGAACTTTTGGGCGAAATGTTCAATAATTCGGTATTTATTTTAAATTTTATCCCGATGATAAGAGGTGGGAAAAATAAATGGATTGGTGTGGGGAGCGGAGTCCTTCTCATCGTTCTTGGAATCCTCCTGAATATCGTGCCCAACAAGCTTGTGGGCGTCTTTGGTTTGCCTCTTTTCCTTGATTGTATCGGTACCATACTCGTCGCTATGCTGGGGGGTGTTTTCCCTGCAGTGCTAGTTGGCTTTACCACGAACTTGGTGAAGAGCTTGTCGGGTTCGTTCTCCATGTTCTATGGAGTCATAAGCATTTTCATAGGTCTTGCAACAGTATTCTTTTACAACAAGAAGTTTTTCTCCAGTATTCCCAAGTTGTTTGTGGTCATATTCTGCTACGCTCTTCTGGGGGGAGGCCTTGGTTCTGTATTCACTTATTACCTTCATCGTCAGAGCTTTGGAACTGGCGTGTCGGCTCCATTCGCCCAGTACCTTCACGAAGTTTTAGGTACCAGTGTTTTCAATTCGCAGATGATGGCCGATGTGGTGGTGGACCTTTTTGACAAGTCCGTAACCGTTGTCGTTGCCATTGTTGTGTTTCACTTTATTTCTCGTCGGGTCAAGCATTACCTGAATTACGTTTTCCAACGGAATGTGAGTGACATGAATACCGGAATGGCGGTCCGGTACTCCCTGCTCGGAAAGGTGATGCTGGTCGTAATTGTTTCGGAATTGCTTCTGGCAGTATTCGTTGCGAATATTGGGTATTTCCTTTATCAAGAAAAGGCTGTTGCCAAGTACACCTCCATTGCCTACGGTCTTACAGATGCTGTAGCCATTGTGCTGGATGGTGACCGTCTGATGACATATTTGCAGGAGGGCCGCGAAGCGGATGGCTACGTGGAAACAGAAAAGGAACTGTATGCCATTAGGCAGGGGTTCCCTACGGCAAAATACCTGTATGTTTATCACATTGCTCAAGATGGCTGCCATGTCATCTTTGACCTGATGTCAACCGATGGCGAAGAACCCAGCCAGGTGGGGGATGTGGTACCCTTTGACCCGAGCTTTGAAGAATACTTGCCGGCGCTTCTTAAAGGCGATTCCATTGGACCGGTGGTATCTGATGATTCTTACGGATGGCTACTGACGGTTTATAAACCCCTGAAGGATTCCAATGGTACCACTGTAGCCTATGTGGCTGCGGACATCACCATGGAGTCCATTTTGATGGACGAAATATCGTTCCTTATCAAGGAATTGTCCTTGTTCTTTGGGGTTTCTCTCGTTATCATGTGCCTGATTGCAGAAGCCATGAAACGAGGCATAGTGATTCCCATCAATCGGATGTCCCAGGAAGCTATTTCTTTTGCCCATAATTCCGATGTAGGTCGCCAGATTAGTTTGCGACGAGTGAAGGCCATAGATATACGTTCCGATGACGAAATCCAGAACCTCTACAATGCGTTCTCTACCATGGCCGAAGATTTCCTTGCCTATATCTTCCAGATAAAGGCACAGAATGAACGTATTACCCGCATGCAGGATGAAATCGTCGTGAGCTTTGCGGAACTGGTGGAAGCCCGTGACGAAGGTACCGGAAACCACATCAAGAAGACTGCCGCCTACGTAGAAGCTATTGCCCGCCAGCTGAAGAAAGAAGGCTTTTATGCGGATGAACTCACTGACGAAAGCATTGCCAGGTTCAAGCGTTCTGCACCTCTCCATGATATCGGGAAGATTGCCATTTCGGATTTGATTCTGAACAAGCCCGGCAAACTGACCGACGAAGAATTCGAAATCATGAAGTCCCACACCACCGAAGGCTGGAAAATCCTCCAGAAGATTGTGGCCAATACGGGTGACTCCATGGAAGCGGAGTATCTGAAAGAGGCTATCGAAATGGCCCATTTCCATCACGAGAAATGGGACGGTACGGGTTACCCCACTCGAATCAAGGGCGAAGAAATTCCGCTTTCTGCTAGGATTATGGCGGTGGCCGACGTGTTTGACGCCCTGGTGGCGGAACGCGTGTACAAGAAACCCTTCACTTTCGAAAAGGCCATGGCTATCATTACCGAAGGGGCTGGCAAGCATTTTGACCCCAAGGTGGTGGAAGCCTTCAGCCACATTGCGGCAGACCTGTACGACGAACGGACAAAGCTCTCGGCAGTGACTAGTGTGTAATGTGAGATGTGTAGTTAAACATTATACATCATCAGTCATTACACACTCCACACTCCACACTCCACACCCCACATTGCGGCTCTGCCGCTAGAACTGGAAGTAGATAAACGGGCAGCTGTCCGCGCTCATGAACTGGTACATCACGAAGATGATGAACGCCGTGCTTGCAACCATCAGGGGGATGGGCTGCGAAGCGAACATGATGCGGTAGCGACTCTTGACTTTTTTGGGAATCCAGTGGATGAGCATGCCGGCCACAAACACCAAAATGATGTTGATGTGTTCCCAGGCGATGGTGCCGAGAGTATCCCACTTCCAGGCGGTGCCCATCTGCTGGACCATGTTCTTGGCCGTGTTCCAGGCCACTTCGTTGGCCTCTGCCGGGTCCAGGTTGGAGCCTGCACGGAAGAAGAGTCGGGTGAAGGTGATGAACACGAAGGTGAGGGATACGTTCCAGGCCACGTAGAGCCAGTGGAAGGTCTTGTCGCTGAACAGGCGGAAAACCAGCACGGCATAAATGCCCAGAAACAGCACGCCGAACCACACGGTGGTAATGGCGAAAATGGCGATGTGGGTCTGCTTGAAGGTGATGGCACTGGCGGCGAACAGCAAGAATGCGGCGACGGCACGGAAGTTGATGCTCCGCTTGACCCAGATCTTGTTGAACACCTGGCCGAAACCATTGAGGCCACCCCAGATGATAAAGTTCCAGCTGGCGCCGTGCCACCAGCCGCCTACCACCTGTGTCGCCATGGCGTTCATGTTGGTGGTGATAAACTTGCGGGAATCTGGCTTGACATAGGCGTAGATGGCAATGTAGAGGAAGAATACGCCCAGGGCGACACCTACCCAGACACTGCCCGAAAGTAAAACGGCCACCAGGCTCAAGAAACCCATCCAGAAGAAGGTGCCCACAGAGGCGCCACGGTTACCGCCCAGCGGAATGTACAGGTAGTCGCGCCACCAGCTGGAAAGGGAGATGTGCCAGCGCCGCCAGAATTCCGTGGGGGAGAGCGCCTTGTAGGGACTGTTGAAGTTCTGGGGCAGGCGGAATCCCATGAGGAGAGCTACGCCGATGGCGATGTCGGTGTAGCCCGAGAAGTCGGCATACACCTGCAGCGAATAGGCGAACAGGGCAATCAGGTTTTCAAGGCCCGTAAAGAGCAGGGGCGTGTCGAATACCCGGTCCACGAAGTTGGTGGCCAGGTAGTCGCTCAAGATGACCTTCTTGGCAAGGCCGTTCAGCACCCAGAACACGGCAATACCGAAGGTGCGGCGGGGGAGGAAATATTTTTTGTAAAGCTGCGGCACGAACTTGTCGGCACGGACGATGGGGCCCGCCACCAACTGCGGGAAGAAGGTGAGGTAGAACCCAAAATTCAAGATGTTGTCAACGGCCTTGATTTTTCCGCGGTAGATGTCGATGCAGTAACTGATGGCCTGGAAGGTAAAGAAAGAAATACCCACCGGCAAGATGATGGTATCTACCAGGGAATTTGTGCCGAACATCTTGTTGCTGGCCGCCGCAAAGAAGTTATAGACATGCAGCTCGATGCCGGTAAAGTCCCGCAGGGCGTCCAGGAAGAAATAGGAATACTTGTAGTAGCACAGCACCAACAGGTCGATAATGACCACGATGATCATCCACAGTTTCTTTTTCCAATGCTGTTCGGCCTTCTCGATCCACTTGCCGATAAAGAAGTTCGCCACCACGCAGAATACGAGAATGCATACATAGCTTCCGCTGGTCTTGTAGTAGAAGAACATGCTGGTGGCAAACAGGAATGCGTTACGGAGCAGAATGCGGTTCTTGACCAGGGTGAGGATGGCGAACACCACGGCGAAGAAACCCCAGAAGTAGAACTGCGTAAACAGCAGTGGACTGTTCGGGTCAAACGAAAACGTTCTAGTAAGATATGGTATCAAGTAATCCAACATAATGTGTCATCCTGAGCGGAGGGCGTAGCCCGTAGTCGAAGGATCTAGTCCTTCATTAGGTTCCTCCATTCTGGGTTCATTTGATTTATCAGATTATTTTTCTTTTCTCTTTTCCAACCTTTTAATTGTTTCTCTCTTGCGATAGCATCTGTTATTTCGGTATAGCGTTCAAAATAAACGATTTTTTTGATTTTATACTTTGATGTAAATTTTGCACCACTTCCGCTTATATGTTCAAGTGCACGACGTTCAATATCGTTAGTGACCCCGATATATAGAGTGGAGTTACTTTGATTTGTCATCATATATGTGTAGTAGCTATTTGACATCTTATTAGATCCTTCGGCTACGAACCTTCGGTTCTCCGCTCAGGATGACACTGTGCTTATCTGTTGCCTCTTTCGTCTTTCGTCTGTGGAGCCGTAGGCTTGTTCTCTTGCTTCTTCTGTGCGGGTAAATTGGCGATGTGGTCTTGGTAGGCCTGGATAAGGGCCTTGTAGAACAGGTCCCCCAGCAGGTTGTACCCGGACAGGTTGAAATGGACCTTGTCCTTTTTGGCGAGGCTTGCGTGTTCCCACTTGGCCATGGAACCCAGGCCGCCCATGATGCTGAACTTGTCCCAGACGCCCGCCTTGTGCTTGTCTGCCAGCATAAAGAAGGACTTGCGGGCCACTTCGCCGTTACTGTGCTGCACGAACTTTTTCCGCTTTACCTTGCGGAACATGTCGTTGTTGGTCTCGAAGATGAACGCCACGTCGGGGTTCACCTTCTTGAACCGTTCGATCAGCCTGTCGTAATCTTCACGGAACTGCTTGTCGTTAAAGCGCTGCACGTTGGCATCGTTGATGCCGATGGCGAAAATCACCAGGTCCGGCTTGAAAAACGCCATCTCGTTTTCGAACTGTGGGCAGACCTCTTCGAAGTAGTCGTGGACCTTCGCACCGTTGATGCCTACGTTGGTGTAGATGATTCCCGGAGAGTCGTTTTCGGAAAGGATTCCCGTGAGGGTAAACCTGGGCCGTGCATTTTTCTTGACCGAGTCTGGGACGGCGGCAGGTTCCGTGAAGCAGTGGTCGTCAGGATTGTTGGTGGGGTCCTGTTCCCCTTCTTCGTAGTTGATGTTCGCCTTCTTGGCGGCCAGTTCTGCACACCTGTTGTTGACGGTAGTGTCTTTATTCTTGGCTTCTTCGCGGGCGAGGCAGGCGGTGTCCAGCACGTCGCATTCCCCCTGGAACATGGAGTCCCGCGCCACCTCTGGCGCTGCGCTTTGCAGTTGTGCGTTCTGCAGGTTCAAAACGTTGGCCGGAACTTTTGCCTTTTCAGTCTTGCTGGAATCTTTGCCGTTTGAAACCGCACCTCGAGCCTCGGGCCCCGAGCCTTTCTCGTCTGACTTCAGCGAATCCGTCTTCAGGGAATCCGCCAGCCTGGCGAGGGAATCCTGCAGCAGGGAGTCGTTGATGAACTGCGCTATGGAAGCCTGTTTTAAGGAGTCCATCCAGCGAAACTGAATCTGGATGGTGTCGATGGGACGCGGGCTTTCGAAAACGTAACTCTGGCTTACGGTGTCGTGTATGCCGTAGATGTCGGTGGAATCCACCCGCAGCACGGGAACCACGTCGTTGTTGTCGCTGTAGCCGAACAGGCGGAAACGGGTCTCTCCCCAGATGGGGGCGGAGTTGTACTTGTCCAGCATCAGGGTGATTTCGGCACGGGGGTCGCTGGTGCTGACCGCAATGCCCAGCAGGCCAAGCGGTTTAGAAATTTCACGCTGGACGTTCTTGTTCTTGTCCCAGATGCCCTTGTAGTAGCTGGCGTAGCTGGAGGGCGTGTTGGTGCGGGCGGCGGAGTAGGGGAACACGAAGCCGCGGCCCGCCGAGGCTCCCGGGTATTCCTTGATCATGTGCTCGCGGATACGGCCCGAAATCACGTCGGCTTGCAGGTGGGATCCGCCTACGTGCATGATTCGCACCTGCCCCTTGTTCTCGAACACCAGAGTATCCATCTTCTCGAAAAACTTGGTGAAGGCCTCGTTTCCCTTGGGGAATTGGATGACGTTTACGGTGGTGTCGATAAAGTCGTACTTGGCGAGGTCCAGGCTGTAACTGCCGGGGGCGATGGTCAGGTCCTTGGCGAAGGCCGAAAGGGCTGCGAGGGTGACGACGAGGAGGAAGCGGATCATGGGGCGGCATCCTCCTTCGTTACGCTAGAGTCCTGTGCGGGGGTGTTAGGGGGTGTCCCCCTAGGCGAAGGGGTAGCGGATGACGCGTCAGCGTCAGAAGCGGGGGGAAGGCTTTCCCCCTTGCCCGCAACATTTTCGTCTCCTGCTACTCCACTTTCGTCTCTCGTCTCTCGTCTCTCGTCTTCCTTCCACTGCTGCAGTTCTTTCATCTTCTCGTCGTTGAGGCCATGGCGGTCGCGGAACTTGAAGTAGTCGTAGTGCATGCGCAGTGCCGCGCAGAACAGGTCTCCCATGTAGGCGGCGCCCCTGCGGGTGAAGTGGATGTGGTCGGTGAAGCCGAGAGCGGGTTCGCGGTTTGCCCACTTGATCATGGAGCCGTTTCCGCCCATGACCCGGTGCATGTCCCAGTAGGCGGCGCCGTTCTCGAGAGCCACTTCCCGAAGGGTCTTGATGGTGAGGGAAAGGCCCGGGTAAGTTTTCCACTGGCCGTCTACCTGTTTTGCCATGTCGGCGGGGCCGATGAACAGGATGTCGGCGTCGGGGTTCGCCTTCTGGATAGCCTGGATCTGCTTGGTGATGAGTTTCTTGGTCCAGTCCACGTTGCCGCTGTTGGTGCCAGGGACCAGGTTGCCGCCGTATTCCATGATGATGAGCCGGGCGTTCATGGCCTTGTAGGACTCCGCCAGCAGTTGTGAATCGATGCGGTGGAAGACCGTGCCCGAAGAACCTCGCATGGCCACGTTATCGACGGCCACACCGTAGGCGCCGTCGGCGGAAATGGCGTAGATTTCGGCGCTTCCGTCCAGGTAGATTTTTGCGTTGGAGGTGGTGTCCGGGAGTTTCCAGGTATAGACGTTGAGCTTGGTGAGCCGTTCCACTTCGGGAGCGGCCGCCGTCTCGAAGGCGGTGCGCTTTTTCACCTTGAAGGTGCTGTCTTCGTTCAGGCCCACGGTGTCTGCGTAGGTGCGCTGGTAAACCAGCTTGAGCCGTAGCGACCCCCGCTTGCCGGCGAGGACCTTCACCGTGGAGTAGCCGCCTACGTGGGGGAAGGCGTTCTTGCGGTCTTCCCGTTTCTTGATGCCGATGACGGCGGATCCTTCCAGGTCGGCGAACTGGGCCAGGGGGCCGTAGCGGTTGTGGTCCGCCTCTTCTTCCTTGGGGCCGAACAGTATGTAGCGCTTGAGTTCCCCTTCGTTCCAGTGGCTGGTGGTCTGGGAAGGGATGGTGAGGACGGGCGGCATCATGCCCGGGCCCGCGCCGCCGAATTCGTCTTGCAGGTCTTCGCGGATGGTGGCGGAAATGCGGTCTTCTTCTAGCTGGGAGTCGCCGTAGTGGACGATATGGACTACGTTGCTGTCCAGTTCCGCGAGCTGAAGGTGCAAGAAGAAACGGTCGAACCAGGCGGGGTCATCGCCCGGCAGGTCGAAGCGGGTCTTGCCGCTCTTGAAAAAGTCCTCGTAGTACTTGAGAGAGTCGCTGTAGGCGGCGAACTCCTTGCGCTTGGTGGCTTCCATCATCTCGCGGATGGCTTCTTCGGGGTCTACCGCGGCAGAATCGGCGGTGGAGTCCTTGGGGGCCTTCTTTTCAAAGATGTCGGTGAGCTTCGGGTAGCGCAAGGTGTATTCGCCTACCTTGATGCCACCGTCGGGGTAAACCACGGCGATGACGCCGAGGACGACGAACAGGCTGATGATGGAAAGAAGGACTTTGAGGGGGGACATCATGGGGTAGTGGAT
>CAKUWY010000006.1 GCA_934699585.1 uncultured Fibrobacter sp. | reverse complement strand
CCCCTCGCTTCTGCCCCATGTCATTCCCGGCTTGACCGGGAATCTCCATGAGTCATCCGCGACCCCCTCTAGCGGGGCTTCAGACGCCAGCCCCGCAACGCCCTGGCTTATTCTGCTTTTTTCACCTCGGTTTTTAATCGTTCAACGATGGCGTCTGCGTTGCCCACGAACATTTCGCCGGTGCGCATGTCCTTGTATTCGAATTCACCTTCTGCCGCCTTGGAACCGTCCACATAGACGACGATTTTGGCGCCTTGGTAGTTGGCCTGGTCCAGCTGCTTGCCCATTTTCATGGAGGCGAGAGGGTGGGACACGACGTTTCCGCCTGCGCGGAACATCTGGGCGGTCTCGAAGACCTTTTTCATGTCGTTCGTGAAGCTTGCGATGTAAAAGTCCACGCTCTGCTTGGGGCTGGGGAGCAGCTTGTGTTCGGCCAAAAGGTCTGCCAGCACCACGTCGCCCATGCCAAAGCCCACGCCCGGAATCCGCTCGCCGCCCAACTTTTCGGTCAGGCTGTCGTAGCGGCCGCCGCCGGCGATTGCGCGCATGGATTTTCCCTTGTCGAAGACTTCGAACACGATGCCGGTGTAGTAGGCGAGACCGCGGACAATACTCAGGTCCAGGTTCACGCAATCGCCGTAGCCCGCGGCAGCGAGCGTCTCAAACAAATCTTCGATTTCTTTGAGTGCGGCGGCCGCGTTTTCGCTTTTAACGGCGTTGCGGACTTCTTCGAGACTCTTGCAGCTCATGAAGTCGTCCAGTTGCTTGATCTGCGTTTCGGAGAGGCCTGCTTCGGTGAGAGCCTTGGCAAACGCCTCGGGCCCGATTTTCAGGCGGCGGTCCAGCACCGGGTAAACAAGGGCCGGGTTCGGCGCACCGATTTCTTCCAGGTAGGTGGCCAAGAGCTTGCGGCTGGAGACGCCGATGGCAAATTCACTGTCCTTCAGGCCGAACTTGCGGAGCATGGTGGCGATGGCTGCCATCAGGTCGGCTTCGGCGTAGATGCTTTCGGTGCCGATAATGTCCATGTTCAGCTGGAAAAACTCGCGGAGACGGCCCTTCTGTGCCTTTTCGTAGCGGAAAAGCCGCGGCATAGAGAACCACTTGAAGGGCTTCTTCAGTTCCCTGGCCTTCTGGATGACCAGGCGGGCAAGGGTCGGGGTCATTTCGGGGCGGAGCGCGATTTCGCGGTCGCCCTTGTCCTTGAAGTTGTAAAGCTGGCTCACGATTTCTTCGCCGGACTTGCCCGTATAAAGCTCCAGATGCTCGAACATGGGGCCTTCGTATTCTTCGTAGGCGAAACTTTCGGCGGTGCTGCGCCAAGTGTCAAAGATGTAGTTCTGGATGCGCTGCGCTTCCGGGTAAAAATCGCGGGTGCCCTTGGGCAACTGAGGGATAGAAATGCTCATAGTGGGCGAAAATATAGAAAATAGAGCTTAGATCTTAGAATTTAGAGCTTAGACAAAGCGTTTGTAATTTGCTTTTTCAAATTTTTCGATTTATATTAAGGGTATAAAGGGAGGTGTTATATGGGTCAATTATGCGAAAGGGCCGCTTTGGTGCTATGCCTTGGAGCTGTATGCTTTGTCCCCACAGCTTTTGCCCGACAGGTAAATGTTTCTACGGTTGCCGACTTGACGTCTGCAACGCTGAACGCCAAGGCGGGGGATACCATCTGGGTAGCCCCGGGCAAGTACGAACTGCCCTCATCCAACTGCCAAAACGACAAGTTCGTGAACGAGACTGGCCGCGACTGTGGCCGCATCTGGCTTGGCGCCGACGGTACTGCCGCGAATCCAGTGGTCCTCGCTGGTTCAGCCCCTGCAAATCCTCCTGAGATTTACGGTACTGCGGTCAACAGCAACTACGGCATCCACGTAACGGGGAATTATGTTGTTCTTAAAAACCTGAAAATTCATACCTTCAGTAAGGGCGTGGTGTTCGATAATTCTGTCGGTGCCCTGATGGAAGACTGCGAGGTGTACCACACGGGAACGGAACTGGTCCATGTTCGCGATTCCAGCCAGCAGGTGACCTTGAACCGCAACTTTATCCATGGTTCTGGATATGATGTTGCCCAGTATGGTGAAGGTATTTATGTTGGTTCTTACTATAAGGCGTGGGCATCGTCGCAACAGTCCGATCAAACCGCCGGTTTCTGGGGCGAAAGTGCCTCGCAACATCGCTATAGCGGCTATGACTGGCGCGTAAATGATACGAAAATCACATGCAATATTGTGAAGGCGACAACGGCCGAGAATATTGACGTGAAGGAGGGAACGGTTAGGGGTGTTGTCCAGGGAAACATGTTTATTGGGGATAGTACCAATTACGATGGCCAGGTGGACCATGACGATGCGAACATCGACATGAAGGGCGCCTCCTGGACTGTTACCGGCAACTACTTCTATAATTCCAAAAAACAGGGATTGCCCTATTACAATTCCCATTTCCGCTACTTTGTCGAAGAGGTGGTGATGCCTGCAGATGGAAATAAAGCGGGGTCCAACGTAGGCAAGTATGAATCTTTTGTCAATTATCCGGTCACCGCCGATAAGTATGCCCAGAAAGGCTGGTGTGACGATAGCGGTACCGACAAGAACGATTGCGTAGAAAGCAAGAACCACGTGGTAGAGGAAATCAGGGATGTCCGTAACGACTGCGAGGAACTTTTCAAGATTCCTCAGTCCGGTATTGAGTACTCGTCAAGCTCTACGGCGGGGTTATCCAGTTCATCGGTACAGTCTAGTTCATCGGTGACTTTGGTAAGTTCTTCTTCGGTTATCGTCTACCAGGGCGACAAGTATGAGGCGGAATCCGCGACATGTACCGGGTGTACTCTAAAAACTAATCAGGCTGCGTCTGGTGGCCAATATATGCGCACCGAAACGACGGGCAACATCACTTTTGATATCAATGTACCTGCCGCCGGGCAATATGAGATTGTAATCCGCTTCAGTAATACCGCGGCCAATGCCAAGACTCAGGATATTTACGTAAATGGTTCCAAGGTGAAATCCCAGGAGTTCCCGGTAACGCTTGAAGGCAACTTGGGCGGTGCCGCTGCGGCCTTTGAGGATATGCCGGTCCAGGTTTCCCTGAATGCGGGAGCCAACACTTTCGGCATTATCAAGAACTGGGGCCATGTGGACATCGACTACATCGAGGTGGCTGTTCCTAATCAGAGCGGTCCGTCGTCTTCGGCGTCGGTGACATCGTCTGCGTCTGCGCCTACCAGCAGTTCCTCGGCCTCATCTCCTGTTAGCAACTCCTCCGTGCAACCGGCTTCTAGCGCCTCTGCAACGGCAATACCCTCCATTGCGGCAAATGTTCCCCTGTTCAGGGCCTATGCCGTGGGCAAGTCCATTCATCTTGAAGGGGTGCGTCCAGGCCAGGCTTGCGCTGTGTTGGACATGCAGGGGCGGGTGCTGCGTTCTGGCAGGATTCCTGCTGCGACGGGCGCTTCTGTCAGCGTGTCCCGCGCAGGAGTTTACCTGATCAAGGTCGGGGCAAGTGTGCAGACTGTGAAAGTCTACTAAATCGTTATTAGTTGCTTTTGAGCATATCTTTGGCGAGTTTGGATAAACGTTTGGTCCCTAAAGCACCTGATTCACTGTATGTCGACCATCCTCTTTTGTTCTTTACGAGCAGGTAAGGGACGCCGTCCACATTAATATTGAACTCGCGCTCATGTGTGTCTTGCCAATAGAACGGTTTCCAATTTGAAGGAAAATCGTGCTTGGTCACCCACTTACGGATTTCACGATTAGAGTTGCCTTCCATGCCGATGAGAATGTTTATCTTGTTTGATTGGAAAAAATCGTTCAGAGCTTTTAAGTTGTCGACTTCTTCGGAACAATAGCGACACCAGGTGCCCATGATGAAGATAAAGGCTCCATTTTCTTTGACACATTCCTCTAGGGTTATCGATGTCCCATTGACTAACGGAAGGACGTTGCCACTTACGACTTCTTCGGCAAAGGGATTGAACCCCCTTACCTTGAAAACATAAAAGGCGGCGACAATGGCAAATACGATGATGAAGATTTTTTTGTATGTCATAACATCAATATATCCTTTTTTGAGGCGGAAAGGATTGGGCACGATAGGAATTTTCTGTCTTTTTGAACTTTGAGCTTATCGTTGCTTATGAAAAGAATTTGTAAAATTTTTGTACGTCCCTTGCCAACTTTTTGACTTTTTGGTACATTAAAGCCCGACGCATCTCGCTGTTTTAAGGCGAGGTGCGTTTTGCGTTTAAGAGCTTTTCCTAACCACCGACACGCAGAACGCCTCTAATAATCAACCAGCCGCAAATGCGGCTATAACGAAGGAGGAATCCATTATGGCGAAAAAGAAGATGCCGCAAAAATATCGTGAAGCCCATAATGCTTGCTTTAAGAATTGGCGTTTATTGAAAAAATCGAAAATGTGTGGGTGTTTCTGTTGCCTCAATACATACCCTGCTACAGAGGTGGTGGATTGGTGTGTCGAAAGAGACCGCCGTCGGACGGCGATTTGTCCCTGTTGTGGTGTAGATTCGGTAATCCCAGATGCGTCGGGATGGCCGCTAGATGCGGACTTTTTGAAGGAAATGGAGTATTGGTGGTTTAGAGCGAATGAGGTGTCTTATAAGGTGCCTGATGAAGTTGCGAAAAAAATCATTGCAATAGGGAAGAAGTTTGACTTTCTTCATAAAATTTTGCCTGGCGCTTTTTTTTCTGCTGATTCCGATGGAAAAATCAAATTGCATGGAATTATTGACCCGAATAGCAAAGGCAAACTTTTCCCCGACCTGAAGGACGGGGGATTATGAGGGACGGTGGTTGCGAGGGAACGCCGTGACCGAGCAACCTCCTGCGTAGGGGACCCATTTTGCGAGGCGAGAGGGCATAGTTGCTAGGCAAAAAATCCGGAGGGTAGCGGCGAACGAAGTGAAGACGCGACTGACGGTCTTTTTTGCAGGCGACTGTGCCCTTGAGACTCGGATTATTTAGGGGGCGTTGCGGGGTACTCCCCGCAGAGGGGGTAGGGGAAGACTTACCTTGGACCCTATCCACTATCGCTCTGCTCCAGTGTCCAGGGTGACATGGGGAAGGGCAAGGCTTCGCCGAGGGGGAGGCTTCCCCCTTTGTAAGGAGAGAAGATCCCCGCCTTCGCGGGGATGACAAGAATGTGGCGGGGATGACAAGAATGTGGCGGGGATGACAAGTGCCAATAAGCCGTTTTTGGGCCGTTTTTCGCTGTATTTCCTAGTCCCTAGCCCCTAGATCCTAGCCCCTTTTTCCTATCTTTCCCCCCAAGTTGCATTTTTGCCTTGGTCCTGCGTCCAGATTCGCCAATTCCACTGGGCCTAAAGCAGGGAAACTCGGGCATAAACATGTAATTAGTTAAACAATCAAAAAAAGGAATGGCTATAATGGCTACTATCACTAAGGAAAAAGCTGCAGAGCTCACCGCCAAGTTCGGCGCCAACGAAAAGGATACCGGAAACGTCCGCGTGCAGGTCGCTATCCTCACCGAAAAGATCAAGAACCTGACCGAGCACATCAAGACCCATAAGAAGGACTTCCACTCCCTGCGCGGGCTCTCCATGATGGTCGCAAAGCGCAAGAACCTCCTCAAGTACTACGGCGAAAAGGACATTGTCGCCGCTCGTGCTCTCATCAAGGAACTCGGTCTCCGCGGCTAATCTGCGGACTGGAGATAATCTATGTCTATTGATGCATATCATCAGAAGTACGGCAAGATGCTGGACCCCAAGGAAGTGTCCGTGACGCTTCCTGACGGCCGTGTCATTACGTTTGAAACGGGCCGTATTGCAAAGCAGGCACGTGGTGCTGCTGTCGCCAAGATGGGTGACGCCTTCGTGCTTTCTACCGTTTGCTACGGCGAAGAGAAGGAAGGCGATTTCTTCCCCCTGACCGTTGAATACCGCGAAAAGGCCTACGCTGCTGGTCGCCTCCCGGGCGGCTACAACAAGCGCGAAGCCGGTCGCCCCTCCGACGAGGAAACTCTCTCTGCCCGTATCATTGACCGCCCCATTCGCCCCATGTTCCCCGAGAACTTCACCCGCGAAGTCCAGGTGATCGTGCAGGTTCTTTCTGCCGACCGCAAGTTTGCACCCGATGTGCTGGGCGTGTCTGCAGCATCCCTTTCTATCGGTCTTTCTGAACTGCCCTTCGAACAGCAGGTTGCCGCCGTGCGCGTGGCCGTTGTCGATGGCCAGAATGTGGTGATGCCCACCTACGAACAGATGGCCTGCGCCGATCTGGACCTGGTGGTCGCCGGTACCGAAGATTCCGTCTGCATGGTGGAAGGCGGTGCCTACGAAGTGTCCGAAGACACGATGATCAACGCAATTCTCGCCGGTCACGAAGCTATCAAGGCCATGTGCAAGGCCCAACAGGAACTGGTGGACCGCTGCGCTAAGCCCAAGATGGAACTGAAACCCCAGCACGTTGGCGAAGCCCACGAAAAGCTTCTCGCCACGGTGAAGGAAGTGGTGTGGGACGAACTGAACAAGGACGTCCACTCCAACATGGTGAAGACCGACTTCTATCCGGCTATGGCAGACCTCTGCGCGAAGATGCTCGAAGACGAACGCATTCTCGCCATCGTCGGCAAGGACGAAGAACAGGATCCTGCTCTCGTTGCCGACGCTAAGGCAATCTTCAGCGACTACGAACGCACTGCCATGCGCGAAATGATCCTGAACGAAGACGTGCGCCTCGACGGCCGTACGACGACCGAAGTCCGCCCGATCGAAATCGAACTCGGCGTTCTCCCGAGCGCTCACGGTTCTGCGATCTTCCAGCGCGGCGAAACCCAGGGTCTCGTGGTTTGCACGCTCGGCTCCAAGGCCGACGAACAGCGCTACGAAAGCCTGCAGGGCGAAGGCTCCAAGAGCTACATGCTGCATTACAACTTCCCGCCGTACTGCGTGGGTGAATGCAAGCGCCTCGGCATGAGCCGCCGCGAAATCGGTCACGGCCACCTCGCCGAACGTTCTCTCGCTGCCGTTCTTCCGCTGCCGGAAGATTTCCCGTACACCATCCGCGTGGTTTCCGAAATTCAGGAATCCAACGGTTCTTCTTCCATGGCCTCTGTTTGCGGTGGCTGCCTCAGCTTGATGGACGCTGGCGTTCCTATCAAGGCTCCGGTCGCAGGTGTCGCCATGGGCCTCATCTCCGAAAAGGGTTCCGTCAAGGAAGGCGGCAAGATCAAGATCTTGACCGACATCACCGGTACGGAAGACCACCTCGGCGATATGGACTTCAAGGTGACGGGTACTGCCGAAGGTATCACTGCCTTCCAGATGGATATCAAGATCCGCGGCATTACGCCGGAACTCATGCGCGAAGCTCTGGAACAGGCTCGCCAAGGCCGTCTGCACATCCTCGGCAAGATGGCTGAACTCGGCCTCGCCGCTCCGCGTCCGAAGGTTTCCGAGAAGGCTCCGACCATGATCAAGATGCGCATCCCGACCAACAAGATCCGTGACGTCATCGGTTCCGGTGGCTCCGTGATCAAGGGCATGCAGTCTCAGACGGGTTGCACGATCAACATCGACGACGATGGCAACATCGACATCGCCGCTCCGAGTGGCAAGGCCGCTGCAGTCTGCCGCCGCATGATCGAAGAACTCACTGCCGAACCCGAACCGGGCCGCAAGTACAAGGGCAAGGTCAAGACGATCCAGCCGTTTGGCGCATTCGTCGAAATCCTCCCGGGTCGCGACGGTCTCGTGCACATCTCCGAACTTGCCGACCACCGCGTCGATAAGGTTGAAGACGTCGTTCACGTCGGTGACGAAGTCGAAGTGCTCTGCCTCGGTGTCGACCCGAAGGGCAAGGTGAAGCTTTCTATGAAGGCTTTGCTCCCTCCGAAGCCCGCTACCGAAGCCCCGGCCGCTGATGCTTCGACAGACTCAGCAACCGAAGCCGCAGCTGCTCCGGAAGCACCGGCTGAAGGCTAGTCGAACTCTAGTTAATTTATTAGGAATGTCGGGTAAAACCCGGCATTCTTTTTTTTACAGTAAATGTAATGCATAACCTGACACTTTCGTGATTCTGTAAATAGACTGAATCGGGAATAAGCCTTTTGCAAAAAAATTGCCCGTTGCCATTGGCATATTTTTTGCACTGCATCCCCGTCAACTGCGGTGCTCACTCCATAATGACGCCGCGGTTGCGATAATTCTATATTTTCCGTTGGAAAAAGAGGTCTTTATGAAAGTCTTTATGGCTCAGCTTTTTGTGCAGGCTGGAAAACTCGAAGAAAATTTTGAAGCGATAAGGGTCGCCGTGGAACATGGCAAGGCGGCCGGTGCTGACCTGGTGCTTTTGCCCCAGAACGCTATCGAAGGTTCAACCATGTTGGGCTCCCTGGGAGACGAAGTCGAGTTTCTCCAAAAATGTGGGGGCTTCAGGGACAAGGTGGCGGAACTTTCCCAAGGAATCGAAATCCTGCTGGGCGGGAGCGACATGCTTTCCGACGGTGGGGTGTTTTTTAGCGACGGGAAACTTGCAAAATGGGGCTACGACTTTGAGGTCCTTTCGGGACTTTCCACCTTTACGGAAGGCAAGAACCTGGTTGTCCGCAATGCCTGTGCGGGCCATGCCCAAAAATTGCAGTGGCCGATTTTCTACCTGGATTTGGTAGGTACCGAAAACAGCGGCAAGAACATCTACGCCATGGACGGCGGCAGCGGCATTTGGGACAAAAGCGGAAACCAGGTGTTTGCCATGCCCCGGTTTGAATCGTCGGAATGCCTGGTAGAGGTGGGTGAGGACGGTTCTGTTTCCGGATTCCCCCAGAATACCGTTGTGGAGCCTGACCGCATTGCCCTTATCCACGATGCCTTGGTGTTCATGATTCGAGAGAACCTGAAAAAGTTCCATATTCCCCGCATGGTCATCGGGGCTAGCGGCGGTATCGACAGCGCTGTGTCGGCGGCCCTCTATGCGGAGGCTATTGGTGCGAAGAACGTTTACCTGATCAACATGCCCACCCGTTTCAATTCGGCCACTACCCGGAATGCGGCGGCAGACCTGGCGAAGAATCTGGGCAGCCCCTACATGGTGGCGCCTATTTCTGCCATCGTGGAGTCCGTTTGCAACAACTTGGGACAGTGCAAGTTCGAAGGGGACGATACCCCCATAAAGGTGGAAGGCATCAACCACGAGAACCTGCAGGCCAGAACCCGCTCGGCATCGGTGCTGTTGACGGTGGCCTCTGTGCTTGGAGCGGGCATTACCTGCAACGGCAACAAGAGTGAAGCTACCGCCGGTTACTGCACCCTGTACGGGGACAGTTGCGGCGTCATGTGTGCCCTGGGCGACCTGTGGAAAACGGACGTGTATGCTCTGGCCCGCTACATCAACCGCGACAAAGAAATTATCCCCCAGGCCTCTATAGACGTGCCAGCCAGCGCGGAACTCAGCGACGCCATGAACGTGGACGAGGGAAAGGGCGACCCCATCAAGTACCCGTATCACGACAAGCTCTTTGCCGAATGGGTGGAATGGGGGAGCAGTCTGGAAAGCACGGAAGCCCGCCTGGCGGCAGGTTTTGAAAGCTACTGTAAGGATTTGGGCGTGGACCTGGAGTATTTCAAGTCGCTGTTCAAGACTCCCGAAGAGGCTCTGCAAGACATGCGGGCCTGGCACAAGCGTTTCCGTGGGATTGCCCTGGCCAAGCGAATCCAGTTCCCGCCAATACTTTCTGTTTCGGGTCACGCCTTCGGTGCGGAATACCCGGAATCGCAGGTGTAGATTAGGATCTAGGGGCTAGAATTTAGGAGCTAGGGGCGAGAACTGACGGAGACAAGAAATTAATGTGAAATGTGTGATGTGAAATGATAAGTTAAGAATAATTCATTCCACACTTCACATTCCACATCGCCTCACACCCCGTGGTGTTTGTCGTGGTTGGGGCAGCCGCAGCCACCCTTGCCGTCGCAGTTTTCCTTGTGGCCGTGATGGCCGTGACCTTCGCCACCGCATTCGCACTCGTGGCCTTCTTCGTCGCACTTACAGTCCCCTTCGCCCTTGCCGCCACAGCAGCAGTGGCCCTTGGGATTCAGTTCCTCTTCGGTGGCCTCCCGCACGCTCACAACTTCGATGGCGAAGTTCAGGTTCTTGCCCGCCAGTTCGTGGTTGGCGTCGATGACCGCCTTGTCTGCTGAAACGGACTTAACCCGAATAGGCATGGGGCCCATGGGCGTCTGGGCGTAGAACATCATGCCGGGTTCTACCTTTTCTACTCCCTGGAACACGTTCAGCGGAACCTCTTGGGCGAGGGTCTCGTCGTATTCGCCGTAGCCTTCGGCGGGGATGACCTTCACGTCGAACTTGTCGCCCACGTCGTGGCCTACCATGGCCTTTTCAAGACCTACCACGATCATGTGGGCGCCCTGGATGTACTGGAGCGGTTCGCGACCTTCGGAAGAGTCGATAACGGCGCCTTCGTCGGAGGTGAGGGTGTAGTGCATCTGGACCACGGTCTTGTCGGCGATTTTCATAAGTGTTCCTTATTGGAGGGAATTGATAGTGGAACAAATATAGAAAAAAGAAGTCGATATTTTTCTAAATTTGGGATATGGGAAACGGTAAAGAAGTTTTTGAAAACTGGATGTACGCCTTGATGCAGCATTCCCTGTTGCAAAGGCTGATTTTGGCCCTGTTGATTCTGGGTCTTGCTAAGTTGCTTCTGTTTATTTTCAAGCGTATTATCGCCCATGCAGAGATTCGGGGCATGGATCCTGCGGCACGCCCCCTGGTCTATTCCTTGGTGTCTTACACGATTTACGTGGTGACTCTTTTGCTGGTGCTCCATATTGCGGGAGTCAATACGGCGGGTCTTGTGGCTATGGTGGGTGCGGCAAGCCTTGCCATAGGTCTTGCCTTGAAGGACACCCTTTCCAACATTGCGGCAGGGCTTTTGCTCATGTTCATTCGGCCCTTCAAGGCGGGCCATTACATCGAGTGCGGCTCCATCAAGGGGAAAATCAAGGGTATCGGACTGTTCAATACGACTCTTGAAACGGTGGACGGTCTGTATGTCTCTGCTCCCAACAGCTCCCTTTGGGGGCAGCCCATCGTGAACTACAGCAAGAACGTGAGCCGTCGTCTGGAACTGAAGGTGGGCATCGGCTACGGAGACTCTACGGACAAGGCCCTCGGAATTATGCGGGAGCTGGTGGAAAACGAACCGCTGTTCCTGAAAAATCCCGTACCGCAGTTCTTTGTGTCAGCTCTGGCGGACAGTTCCGTAGAGGTGGCTTTCCGGGCCTGGGTCAAGAATGCGGACTATTTTAACCTGCTTTGGAAATACACCGACGAAATTAAACGCCGCTTCGACGAAGAGGGAATAACCATTCCTTTCCCGCAGAGGACTTGCCATATTCAGGGAATTGACGGCGGAAATGTGACCAGCGTCGAAAAGTAGTGGAAATTTTTATATATTTGTCCCGCTATTGCCTGGATAGTTCAGCTGGATAGAACGGGTCCCTCCTAAGGATCAAACTCGCGTTCGAATCGCGATCCGGGTATAGAAAAGGCTCCGAGGAAACTCGGAGCCTTTTGCTTATAAACCGCTGAATCCCATGAAGATGTTGTCGCTGAGGAAGGGGAGGAACCCGAGAACCACCACTGCGCAAGACAGCAAGATGATGACGCCACGTTGCCTGCGGGTAAGGCGCAGGGGGGTCAGGTGACCGTCAGGTTCATCGACCCAGGCGCTCTTGACCAGTTGCAGGTAGTAGAACAGGGCGAGCACGTTGTTCAGCACCGCAAAGGCGATAAGCATGTAGTGGCCCGTGGTGGCCCCACTGAAGAACAGGTGGAACTTGCCGAAGAAACCAGCAAGGGGAGGAATTCCCGCCAGGCTGAACATGGAAATGGCAAGTGCAATGGCAAGGCTCGGGTTCTGCTTGGAAAGACCTCGCAGGGAGTCGAAGATCTCTTCCCGGTGGTGACCAATAATGCCGAACACGAAGAAGGCCAGGTAGTTGGACACCGCATACACGAACAGGTAGTAGATGATGGCGGTTTTCGCCATGGCGGCAGTACCGAGGAGGGCCACCATGATGTAGCCCGCCTGGGCGATGGAGCTGTAGGCCATGAATCGGCGGAGCCTGTACTGCTTTAGCGCACCCAGGTTGCCTACAAAGAGGGTGACGCCTGCAAGCAGGGCGATGAGGGGGGCAATCTGTTCTTGCACAGGGGCGAGAGGCCCATAGACCAGCACTACCAGGAACGCGATGGCAGTAGCCTTGGAGGTCACGGAAAGCACCGCTGTCACCGGCGTGGGAGCGCCTTCGTAAACGTCGGGAGCCCAGGTGTAGAAGGGGAACAGGGTGAGCTTGAAACCGATGCCGCAGAAGAGGAACAGCACCGCAATCCACAAAAGTGGGGAAGTCCCGGCGGCCACGGCACTCTGGATGGCGTCGAAATGCAGGCTCCCGGCAAAACCGTACAGGTAGCTGAAGCCGAACAGCTCGAAGGCGGTGGCCACGGAACCCATCAAGATGTACTTGGTGGCGGCTTCGGAACCCAGCTGGTCCCGCTTGTTCCAGGCGGTGAGGGCGTACATGGGGATGGTGGCGATTTCAAGACCCAAGAAGAAGGTGATGGTGTCGCAGGCGCTCACTACCGTCACTCCGCCGAAGGTGGCAAAGGCGATAGACCCGATGAATTCCGCAATCTGGTGCATCTGGGGCTTACCGGCGGCGGCATGCATAAAGTAGTCCTTGGAGAACCACATGCCTAGAATGGCGGAAACCACCAGTACTTCCCGCATGAACACGCCAAAGTCGTCTACACGCCAGTTGCAGATAAAGAAACGGCCCTCGCCTCCAGCCAGCGGGATAAAGTTCAGCAGCAGGAAGATGAGCAGGAACCCGATGTTGGCGATACGCCAGGGAACATTGGATTTGGCATCGCAGAAAAGCCTGCTCCCGATGACAATGAAGGGGAACAGCAGCAATAGCAAGTCGGGGATGATAAAACTGGGTATGGTAAATTCAAACATGACTAACCTCCCACCGCAGGCGCGGCTGCAGAGATTTTCTCAAATATAGGCGCGATGCTCAGGTCCAGCATGTCGGCAAAAGGCCCGGGGAAAATACCGATCAACAGCAGGCAGAAAACCAGCACCACGATGACCAGCTTTTCGCGGAAGCACCCGTCGGTAAGCGTCTGGAACTTGGCGGGCATGGGGCCGTGGAGCATACGGTTGGCCGTCTGCAGGATATACACCGCCGTGGTGGTGATGGAAAGGATGGCAAGGACGGTGACGATACGGGTGAGGGTAGAATCCTGCTCAAACGCCCCGATAAAGATGGTGCTTTCGGCAATGAACCCGCTGAAACCGGGCAGGCCAAGGCCCGCAAAGCCTGCAATCACGAAACCGACACCCAGGAAAGGCATCTTTTTCATGATGCCGCCCATTTCCGTGATGTCGCGGGTATGGGTGCGCTCATAAATCATGCCGATGGTGGCGAAGAAGAGCCCCGTCAAGAACCCGTGGGAAATCATCTGGAGGCTAGCGCCCCGGAGCCCCACCGGCGTGAGAGCCGCAAGACCCAAGAAGATAAGGCCCAGGTGGCTGATGGAACTGTAGGCGGTAATGTACTTGAGGTCCTTGTGGCGTATGGCGATAAAGGGGCCGAGCACAACGTTGAAGATGAGCAGGGCCACCACGTAGGGGAGCCAAATCTTGGCGGCCTCAGGCATTAGAAACATGGCAAAGCGAAGGCATCCGTAGGCGCCCATTTTCATCATGACGCCTGCCGCCAGCATAGAAACGGCAGTAGGGGCTGCGGAGTGGCCGTCGGGGCTCCAGAAGTGGAAGGGGAACAGGGAAGAGCTGACCGCAAAGCCCATGAACATCAGGGGGAATGCCCACATCTGGAAATCCATGGGGAGAGTCACCTTTGAAATTTCCATGAGGCTCCAGCTGCCCGTGCCGCTTTCGAAGTAGAGCCCGAACAGGGTGGCAAGAATCATGGAAGAACCGAAGGCGAGGGTCAAGGTCAGCTTCTTGCCGCCGTAATCCCTGCGGCCGCTTCCATAGCAGGCGATCATCAGGTACATGCACAGGGCTTCCATCTCGTAGAACACGAAGAACAGCACCAAATCGAAACTCATGTACACGCCATAGACGCTTGTGGCCAAAAGCTGGATCAGGGCGAAGAACACCTTCTGGTTCCCTTTGATTTTGTAGCTCACCAGCACGCCGGCCCATACGATAAAGGCGGTGAGGGCCAGAAGCAGCATGTTGAGGCCGTCGGCCCCTACAATATAGTGGGCGTTGAATGCGTTAAGCCAGGGAATGTCGGTAAAGAACCGTAGCGCAAAGGGGGCAGAGGCCGGATCGGCTGGGGCTGCACCCAGGGCGAAAACGCGGTAGGTAAGCACGCATACAATAAGGAGCACAAAACTGACGGAAGCCGTATGGACCGTCCGGAGCGCACGCTCGCAGGTGGAGGGAATCGGGATGCAGGCGAGCACCGTCAAAAGGGGAATGACCCAAATCAGATTAAAGAGTACAGTTTCCATAAGCACCTACAGGGGCAACCCTCCGATAAAGCGCCAAAGCAGAAGCCCGACGATAAGGGTTCCGAGGTAAAAGGGAAGGTAGCCCGCCTGGGCGGTGCGTACCAGGTCGCCCAGCTTGTGGGTGAACCAGACCGTAAAGGCGAGGATTCCTTCGATAATGTAGTCCTGGATAAAGCGGGCCGTGGCGGCCACACCTCCGAAAATGAACTGCCGAACCACGGCGTAGTAGATTTCGTCGAAGTAGAACTTGTGGTAGATGACCTTGTAAATGCGACTGCGGTTGGTATCGTCCAGGGCCCGGTCAATGTTGGATTTGGGCCGCCCGTACATAAACCAAGCGAGGGCAAGAGCCACCACCGCAACCGCTACGGCCACTACGGGAATCCAGCCGGCATGAGAAAGTTTTACCAAGGTGGGAACATGGAGTTTTCCGACCACGAAGAACTTCTCGAAGATGCCCTTGCCCAAGAGACCGCTCAAGAGTGCAGGCACAGCAAGGACCACGATAGGAAGCGTCATGGCAAAATCTTCGTGGACATGTCCCGCCTTGACGCCCTCGTGACGGGGTGCCCCGTGGAAGGCCAAGAAGAACAGCCTGAACATGTAGAAGGTGGTAAGCCCGCTAGTCAGGAGGGCAAGGCCGAACACCACGTAGTGGTGGCTCTGGAACGCCGCCAGAATGATTTCGTCCTTGGAGAAGAATCCGGAGAAGGGCGGAATGCCGGAAATGGCGAGAACGGAAATAAGGCAGCACCAGTAGGTCCAGGGCATTTTTTTGCGGAGGCCGCCCATAGCGTCCAAGTCGTTGGTATGGACCTGGTGGATGAGGGAACCTGCAATCAGGAACAGGCTGCACTTGAAGAAGGCATGGGTAAAGATGTGGAAGGTGGAGGCCGTCCAGCCCGTTGCCACCACTACCTGGCCGATCTTGCAGACGCCCAGGGCAAACATCATGTAGCCCAGCTGCGAAAGAGTAGAGTAGGCTAGAATCCGCTTGATGTCTTTCTGGGTGCAGGCGATGACCGCCGCAAAGACCATAGTGAAGGCCCCTACCACCATAATCAGCTTCAAGGTGTTGTCGCAGATGGCAAAGAAGGGGAAAAGCCTTGCCACCAGGTACACGCCCGCCACCACCATGGTGGCGCTGTGGATGATGGAACTGACCGGGGTCGGGCCTTCCATGGCGTTAGGCAACCAGATATGCATGGGGAACATGGCGGATTTTCCCCAGCCGCCGGTGAAGATCATCACGGAGCCCAGCACCAGGGCTTCCGCCTTGGTAACGGTGCAAATCCCGAGATTGATGGTCTCGCCCTTGAAGGTGTGGAGGCTCAAGTCGTTCAGGGTAGAAAAGTCGAAACTGCCTACCACGAAACTCACCAGCACGATACCGAACAAGAAGAAACTGTCGGCAAAGCGGGTGAGGATAAAGGCCTGCTTGGAGGCGCTTACCGCCGAGGGCTTGTGGTACCAGAATCCGATGAGCAGGTAGCTGGACACGCCCACCAGTTCCCAGAAGATGAACATCTGGAAAAGGTTGGTGGCGGCCACCAGGCCAAGCATGCTGAAGCTGAATAGGGAAAGCAGGCTGAAGAACCGCCCTGCGGAAGGGTCTTCCCGCATGTAGCCCACGCTGTAGATGTTCACCATGAAACTGATGAAGGTCACTACCACCAGCATCATCAGCGAAAGCGGGTCGATGAGCATGCCGATGGTGGCGGCGAGGTTTCCTGCAAAGGTGAGGAAGTCGTGCTGGAAAAGGACGGTCTTGTTCGGGGCGAAATCCGAGGTGAAGTAATGCAGGGCCAAGGTGGCTGCACACACGAAGGCAATGCCGTTACAGGCGATGGCGAGAGCTGCTGCCGCCTTGTGGCACTTGTTGCCCAGGAAAAGCCCGTTCACCACGAAGGTGAGCAGGGGCAACGCCAGAATCAAATACCCGAGGGTCATATCGTTAATCATGCAAGTCCCTCAACTGGTCGGCGTCAAGGCTGTGGTGCCTGCGGTACATGGTGACGATAATGGCAAGGGCGATTGCCATTTCGCAGGCGGTGACGGCGATGACGAAAATACTGAACAGGGCGCCCGCGGTAGAGTCCTGGGCGGTAAAGTAGGCAAAAGAGATAAAGTTGATGTTGGCGGCGTTCAGCATGAGCTCGATGGAAATGAGCATGCCGATCAAGTGGCGGCGGCGCATCAGGCCCCAAACGCCAATGCCAAAGAGCAAGAAGGCGAGAATCAGGCAATTCATCAGGTTCATTGCTTCACCTCCTTTTCCTTTTCCACTTCGTCCTTTGTCTTGCGGGCGATGGTGATGGCGCAGATAAGGGTCATCAAAAGCAAGACGCTAACCACCTCGAAGGGGATGATAAAGCTATCCTGGGTGTAACCCAGAAGGCGCATGGCGAAATTCTGCAGGCTGGAATAGTCCGGAGCCGAAGCCACAACCCCGCTGGAAAGTTCCGGCATGGGCAGCAGACACTTGACCATCACGAACACGAAGGCGATGGACAGGGCGAAGGCGGCAAAGACTCTCGGAATCTTGGTGGCAAAGGCGTCTTCGCCCAGATGGCTGGTAAGCAAGATGGTAAACACCACGAAAATCACCACGCCGCCGATATAGACCATCACCTGGGCGAGAGCGATAAATTCCGCATGCAACAGTAGGTAGAGAATAGCGGTGGTCACGAAGGAGAAAATCAGGAACACGGCGCTCTGCAAGATGTTCTTGACAGCAACGGTAAAGACCGCCGTCACGAGCATGACGATGGCCACGGCATAAAAGGCAATGTCCATTCCCCCGTGGGGGAACGACAGCGCTAGTTCTGGAAGCTGAAGGCCTGGAAACATTATCCCTGTCCCTCCTTCTTGTTGAGAATCATTTCAAGGGTATTGGGGTCGGTAGTGGCCACCTCGAAATCCTGGTTCATGCGGATGGCGCCAAAGGGGCAGGCCTCTACGCAAAGCCCGCACTGGGTGCAACTGGCAAAGTGATAAACATAACGGCCCAGCACCTTTTTGCCGGCGATGTTCTTGGTGGAAAGTACGTTGATGCTCCCGTTGGGGCAGGCACGCTCGCACATGCCGCAAGAGGTGCAGTGGTTGTTGCCGTCGGCGTCTTCGATCATTTCCAGGCGGCCGCGGTAGCGGGGGTGCATCTTGAGGGTTTTCCGGTTTTCGGGATACTGCTCGGTAACGATGCGTCTTGGGTCTATAAAATACTTGAAGGTCACGGACAGCCCGCACAACAGGCTCCAGGGGCCCGTGATGCAGCGCTTCAGGTAACGCTTGATATACGGAATGAATGAACTACTCTCTTGCATAAAACAATCCTAACCACAAACCACTATCCACGCCGCACCTGCCGTAAGCAGCACCAGGTTCACCGGCAACAGGAACTTCCATTCGAAATCCATGAGCTGGTCCACGCGGGGGCGCACAAAGGTCCAGCGGACCATCATGTAGCACCAGATCATGAAGAACACCTTCCCGAAGAACCACACCAGGCCGGGAACCATGTTCAGCACGTTATCCACGGGAGCAAAGCCGATACAGGGTGCATGGAAACCGCCCAAGAAACAGGTGGTGGCCAGAGCCGAGTTGGTGACCAGGGCGATGTATTCGGCTAGGTAGAACATGGCGAATGGCGTGCCGTTGTATTCCGTGTGGTAGCCGCCGGTGAGTTCCTGCTCCGCTTCGGCGATATCGAAGGGGGCGCGGTTCATTTCGGCGGTGCTGGAAATGAAGAACAGAATGAAGGCGATAAAGCCCAGCACGGGAATCTTGAAAATCCACCAGTCGAAAACCGTTCCCTGCTGGCTCATGGTGATGTCCATCAGGTTGGTAGATCCGGAAATCATCACCACGAACAGAAGGATCATGGCGAAGGAAATTTCGTAGCTGATAATCTGGGCACCGCTACGGAGAGCCCCCAGCAGGGAATACTTGTTGTTGCTGCTCCAGCCGCCAAGCAAGATGCCCAGCACGCCGAAACCGTTTACCGCGATAATCAGGGGAATGCCCATAGAAACGTCGGCCACCACCAGGTCCTTGCTGAAGGGAATCAGGGCGCAGACCATGAAGGGGGCAATCAGCACAATCAGGGGTGCCGTGTAGAACATCAGTTTGTCCGCGCCACTTGGGGCATAGACTTCCTTGAAGAGCATCTTGAGCACGTCGGCGATGGTCTGTATGGTGCCGTGCCAGCCCAGACGCATAGGACCAAGACGGCACTGCACGTGGGCGCAGACCTTGCGTTCCATGTAGATGAGAATAGGGGCAGAACCGATGTTCACGGCGCACACCGCGACGATGCAGATGACGGCGTTAATCAAGAAGGCGACAATGCTGTCCAAGGTCTCGGACTGGAAGGCTACAGGCAGGTAGGCAGTCACCTGGGGAACCAGGTTCCTTACAAAATCGCCGATAGGATTGGTAACGGAAGGGACAAACATAAACTACCTGTCAATTTCGGGAATCACGGGGTCCAAGGTGGCTAGGATGGTCACCAGGTCCGAAATCTTGTGGCCCTGGACCATCTTGTTGAGGGCCGCGATGTGGGGGAAACTTGGACCGCGTGTGTGTATGCGGTAGGGCTTCTCGCCGGTAGTGGCGGCTACTACGTAGGTGGCGTAGAGTCCCTTGGCGGTCTCGATTTCGCTGTAGTAGCGGCCCACCGGCAAACGCACCGGCTTTTCTTTGGAGCGCCAAGGGCCATCAGTGGGGAACCGGTCGATACACTGCCGGAGGATTTTCATGGACTCGTGGATTTCGGCGATACGCACCGTGTAACGGTCGTAGCAGTCCCCGTTGTGGGTCACGGGAACTTCGAAATCGAAGGCGTCGTAGATGCTGTAGGGGTTCGCCCGTCGCACGTCAAAGTTTACGCCGCTGGCCCTGAGCACGGGACCGGAGCATCCGTAGGCGATGGCGTCTTCCTTGGAGAGGATGCCTATACCCTTGCTGCGTTCCAGAACAATGATGTTCTTGGAAAGGAACCGCTCGTAGTCCTTCATGGTGTCGTCCATGTGGTCCAAAAATGCCTTGACCCGCGGGATAAACGTGTCGGGCACGTCGTAGCGACTTCCACCCGGTCTGAAGAAGTTGGTGGTAAGTCTGGAGCCCGTCACCTCTTCCAAGATGTCGTGAATCATCTCGCGTTCCTTGAAACCGTACAGCAGGCAGGTCTGTCCGCCCAGGTCGCCGCCAAAGCAGGCGAAGAACACCAGGTGGCTCGCAATACGGCCCAGTTCCTGCAGCATCACGCGGATATATTCCGCCTTCTCGGGAACGCCGATGTTCATGCCCTTCTCGAGGGCGATGACCACACCCAGGTTGTTCTGGATGGCGGTAAGGTAGTCCTGACGGTCGGAAAGGGCGATGTACTGCAGGTAACTCATGGATTCGGCCTGCTTTTCCATACCGCGATGGATATAGCCGAAATGGGGCACCAGCTCTACGATGGTCTCGCCGTCCATGCGGAGGGCGAGGCGCAGGGCCCCGTGGGTACTGGGGTGCTGGGGACCCATGTTGATGAAAAATTCTTCGGTGTTGGTTTCACGCTGGATGCGGAATCCCGGAGGGAGCATACCTGTCATACGGGCCTCCTGATCATTTCCGGGTGGGTAAAGTCCTTGCGCAGGGGGTAGCCTACAAAGTCGTCGTCCAAGAAGATTCGGCGCTGGTCGGGGTGGCCCACGAAGTCGATGCCGAACATGTCGTAAACTTCACGTTCCTTGAATTCCGCCGCCGGATACAGGTGGCTGATGCTGGGGGCGTGGGCAAGGAGCGCCGTGGCCCGCTGCTCTTCGGGAATGGAAAAGTCCTTTTTTAGTTGCAGACAGAGGAACAGCTTGTGTCCGTGTTCCATGCTGCGGAACTGGGAGACTACGTCAAAATGGTCGTCGTAGTCTATGCCTACGATGTCGATGAGGTAGTCCATCTTGAGGCTGGCTTCATCCTTGATGAATTCCACCATGGGCAGGTAGTCTTCGGGAGTGACCATCACTTCTAGCGGGCGGTCCGCCGGCATGGCGGCCACCACGTCTTCCACAGGGTCTTCGCTGTGGGTGTGCACCGTTACCGCCGGGAACTTTTCCTTCAGTTTGGCGTAGATGTCGGACTGGGTAAGCCCCATGCGCTTGAAGGGGACCCGCTCCACTTCGGGAAAGTCCTCTTTCTTGATGCGGATGGGCTTGAAACTGGACTTGTAGTCGGGATTTTCTTCCTTGAACTTGGCCCTGGCTTCTGCCATCTCTTCGTCTTTCATCTCTTCCAGGGCGGCCCAGGTCTTGGCGGCTTCGCGGTAGCGGTCCATGGTGGACACGTCCTTGGGGGAACCCTCGTGCCAGGGGTTACGGCAGGTCTCCTTCAGGATTTTTTCACGAAGGGTCAAAAGCCCGTGGAAAAGGGCTTCGGGTCTGGGCGGACATCCGGGGACGAACACGTCTACGGGAATCAGGTTTTGGGCGCCACGGACTACGGAGTAGTTGTCGTAGATGAAGGGCCCGCCGCTGATGGTGCAGGCGCCCATGGCGATGGCGTACTTGGGGCCAGGAATCTGCTCCCACAACATCTGGATGGCAGGCGCCATGCGGCGGGTGATGGTTCCCGCCAAAATGAACAGGTCCGCCTGTCTCGGAGAGCTGCGGAACACTTCACTTCCAAAGCGGGCGATGTCGTAGCGGGCCATGGAACTGCTCATCATCTCGATGGCGCAGCAACTGGTGCCGTAGGTCAAGGGCCAAATGGAATTTGCACGGGCCCAGTTCACCACGTAGTCGATGGCGTTTACGGCATACTTGCCGAGGGGGATAGGGTCCAGAATCTTTGGAGCTAAATTGATTATTCCCATTTCAGGATTCCTTTTTTCCAGGCGTAGGCGAGGCCGGAAACGAGAATGGCCATAAATATCACAAGGTCAATGATAACAACCGCAGGGGCGAGGGGCGTGTTCCCGGCCATGATTTCCTTGAAGTTCATGAGCACGGGATACAGGAACAAGGCTTCGATGTCAAATACCAGGAACAAAAGCGCAAACAGGTAGTAACCCACCTTGAACTGGATACGGGCGTTTCCGATGGTCTGCATGCCGCATTCGTAGGGGGCCATCTTGTTCTTGGTGTTCTTGGTACGGTAGCCCAGCAAAAGCCCGGTGACGGTAGCCGCCGCGGCAATGAAGGCTCCCAAGAAGAGGAATATGGATAATATGATGTATTCGGACATTTTTAGGTTCGGGGTTCGAGGTGTGGGGTGTGGGGTTCAAGGTAGGAGCAGAGCGTTTTTGAAATAGGAGACTTCAGACAAATCTCTTGGACCGAAAACCTCAAAGCGAGTTTACGAGCGACCTCATGCCTCATACCTCATACCTCTTAGTAGAAATTCTGTAATTCCTGTATCGTTCCAAAAAGGGTGTTGCCTATCTGGAACCGTTCAACGATATGCTTTACCAGCTCCCGGAATTCCTTGATGGTGGCAAGGGACATGGCCGAAAGCTTTTCCTGGATAGAACTGACGAATCCCTTGTCCACCGGCTGAGCCTTCATGCCCCAGTCGTGAAGCATCTTGTCGGTGTCGATTCGGGCGATGATGTAGTGGGTGGTAGAAAGCAGTTCCCGCAAAAAGTGCACCAGGAAGATTTCTTCTTGCAGAATGCCCCAGCGCTTGTCCTTGGAATACAGCGTGGCCTCTTCGGCCTTGCCGTAAAAGATGGCGGCCTGGGCGTATTCCAGACAGGTGGTAATCAGGCGCTCGTAGTGCTTGATTTCTTGCTGCAGGTGGGCGAACCATTCTTCGTCGAACTTGCCACCGGCGGTGCCGTTATAGTCGTTGGGCAACAGCGCCCTGAAGGCGTAATAGACCTCTTCGTAGTAGCGGTTCCGCATGCGGCAGTTGAAGGCCCTGTTCTTCAGGGTGTAGTCGCTATGGTGCAGGGGAGTCATCATGATTTTTTAACCTCCCGCACGCCGCTAATCTGCTGGATCTTGTAGGTGACGGAATCCACCTGCTCCTTGCGGAAGGCCTTGAATTCCATACGGATCCTGCCGGAGGATTGCTTGCTCACGACGCTCATCTGGTCCAGGAACAGGTTTTCGTCTTTGATGACCTTCAGCACGTCAAAAGTAATGTTCTTGCGGTTGTCCGTCTCCACGATCAGGTGGGTGGTGAAGGGCTCCGAAAGGTCCGGGCTCCACTGTACCGGAATTTGCTGCTCTACGGGGAATTCCTTGAGACAGGGGCACTTGAGGGAGTGCACCTCGATACCCACCTGTGGCCGCATGATTCCCACGATCTTGTCGCCGGGCACGGGCCCGCAGCAGCTGGCGAAATGCACCACCAGGTTGGTCTCCTGGCCGATTTCCAGGGGCATGTCGTCTTGGACGGGGCTCTTCTTGTCCTTGTTGAAGGTGGGGAAGAACCGGAGGGCCGAAGCTTCCTTGGAAATGTTCTCGCCGCCGTTCAAGAAACGGTGGATGTCCTGCAGGGGGAGTTCTCCCTGGCCCAGCCGTTCGTAGAAGGTCTCGATGTTCGGTGTGCCGAAATGCTTTGCGGTACTTTCATCCGAAGGATACTGGTCCTTTTCCATCTTGGAGACCCGTAGTTCACGGGTCCAGATTTCACGGCCCAGGTCCCGTGCCTGCTGCAGCATGCTGGTCTTCATCCACTTGCGCAGTTCCTGCTTGGCCTTGGTGGTGGTCACCATCTCCAGCCATTCCGGGCTGGGCTCCTGGGTGGGGCTTTTCAGCACCTGGATGGTGGCCCCGTGTGGCACGGGCTTGTCCAGGCTCACCACCTCGTCGTTGATGCGGGCCCCTATGCAGTGGAGGCCGAGCTCCGTATGTACAGCAAAGGCAAAGTCCAGCACGATAGCCCCGTCGGGCAGTTCGATGGAATTTCCCTTGGGGGTGAACACCACGATTCCCTCGGGTTTCAGGTCCACCTTCAAAAAGTCCAGGTATTCGCGGCTGTCCGAAATTTCGGACTGGAGCTTGACCATGTGGTCTAGCCAGGCCAGTTCTTCGCCTTCGTGCTGGGTTTCCAGCTTGTAGGCCCAGTGGGCGGCAAAGCCCTTCTCTGCCGTCAGGTCCATGTCCTTGGTGCGGATCTGGACCTCCACCATCTTGTTTTCGGGTCCGATGACCGTGGTATGGATACTCTGGTAAAGGTTCGGCTTCGGGGTGGCGATGTAGTCCTTGAAGCGGCTCTGGAGGGGCGGCCACAGGTTGTGGACATAGCCCAGGGCCAGGTAGCATTCGGGAATGGTATCCACGATAATACGGATGGCGAAAATGTCGAAGATGTCTTCGAATTCGCAACCCCGTGCAATCATCTTGTTGTAGATGCTATAAATGTTCTTGGTGCGGCCCTGGATGGTGCAGTCGAAATCTTCTAGGGCAAGCTTGATCTGCAAGGGCCCGATGACGGATTGGATGTATTTTTCCCGGGCTTCCTTGTTCTCGATAAGGGCGTCCACCAGCTTCTGGTACTCTACCGGGTTCACGTACTTGAAGCTCAGGTCCTCAAGCTCCGTCTTGAGCTTGTACAGGCCGAACCGGTGGGTGAGGGGCACGTAAATGTCCAGGGTCTCCTGGGCGATGATTTTCCGCTTTTCGGGCTTCATGTACTGCATGGTCCGCATGTTGTGGATGCGGTCTGCAATCTTGATCATGATGACCCGGGGGTCTTTCGCCATGGCGGTAATGAGCTTGCGGTAGGTTTCCGCCTTGCGGGCGGTCTTGCTCTCTTGCTGGGCAGCGGTAATCTTGGTGACGGCGTCCACCATGAAGGCGGTATCGTCGCCGAATTTTTCAGAAATTTCGCTTAGGGTGTGGGGCGTGTCCTCTACTACGTCGTGGAGTAGCCCAGCAAGCACCGTGGCCTGGTCCTGTTTCAGGTCCGAAAGGATCTTGGCAACCTCGTAGGGGTGCTCGGTATAGGGCATGCCGCTCTTGCGGTACTGGCCGCTGTGGGCCTCTGCAATAAAGACAATGGCATTCTCCAGGATCTCGCGGTTCAGGGCGGGATTCTTCTTGATAAGCACATCTACAATGTGCTTCTGGTTGGATGTCAACTCTTGCACTGCCATTATCTACAATTTATTATAAAATTTGGCAGAAAAACGGCAATTTTGGGAATATAAGCCAAAAATAAGGTATTTGGTATTATACCACGGCCTTGGTTTTCCAGCGGCCGCTTTTCCAGCGCCAGAAGTTGGCGATGGAGCGGTAAAATTCGTCGCTGGCCATGCCGAGCCAGAGCCCCGCCAGCCCAAGTTTCAGCCCGAAGGCGAGGAACAGTGCGGTGCCCACGCCCAGGGTCCACATCATGGCGCTTCCGACGATAGCGGGAAACTTGGAATCTCCGATGGCGCGGAGAGATGAGGTGATAATGAAGTTGACGGCTTTAAACGGCTGCAGCGCTACATCGCACCAGAGGCATATGCAGCCCAGACGAATCACTTCGGGATCCTTGGAGAAAATGCCGATAAGATGCTCGCCACAGAGGGCCACCGCAATGGAGAAAATAAGCCCGCTAATGCTTCCGATGATAAATGTGCGTTTTATTTTTTCAGAGGCGCGGTCGTATTCGTGAGCGCCCACCAGGTGGGCTACGAGAATCTGGTTTCCACTGCCCAAACCGATTCCCAAAATACAAGACACTGCAGAGAAGTTCCCCGCAAAGACGCGGGCCGTTATGGCGGTGGTACCAACATAGACCACCATGGCGGTGATGAACACTTGGAACAGCTGGAAACTGATGGGTTCTGCGGCTGCGGGAAGCCCGATGCGAATCCAGTCGGGCAAGATAATCCTGGAACGAACAAGGTCCCGCCTGTTTGTTTTATGGCGAATCTTGAAACGCAACACTAGCCAGAGCATGAACGAAGCCAGTCCCCAAGAAATGCCTGTGGCCAGGGCCACGCCGTAAACGCCCATTTTGGGGAGGCCAAAAAGTCCTTCCAAGAAGATGTAGTTCAGCACGGCGTTACTCACAATGGTAAGTACGTTGCTGATCAGGTTCCAGATGGTAAGGCCGTGGGTGGCGATTAAGGCAATGAGGGTGGCTTGCAGGGCCCGGAAGGCAAAGCCGAAGGCCACTACGGAAAGGAATTGGTTCGCATATAGGGCCGTGTCGTCGGTAAGGCCCATCAGGGAGACGATGGTGCCCGAAAGGGGAAACACCAGGAGAGTAATGGAAATGCCGAGCAAAAAGCTGCCCACAAGTACCAGGGTCTGTGTAGTCCTGGCGTGGCTACTCTGCTTTGCACCGATGTACTGGGAGGTAATGCTTGCGCCCGCCTGGGAAAATGCGTGCAGTGCGGTAAAGATGGTGGCGATGATGGGCATTAACGCGCCTACGCCGGCGGCTGCCGTTTCCGATGTGCGGGAAAGGAACCAGCTGTCCATCATGGGCTGGAAAATCCCGACGGCAAAGGTCAGGATAAGGGGCCAAGAAAGACTGATAAGGGAACGGTCCTTGACTTGTTTTCCAGTCATGGGCCCAATTTTAGCAATTTGGAGGGCGTTTCGCTAGGGTTTTCCGGGAGAGGTGTTTGCTCTTGTAAACAGGCTCTTCAACTGCTTGCGGGATTCCCTACGGGCAAGGGCTTCCTCAAAACGGCGCTTTTCTTCGTCGGTTTCGGGGATTACCTGGGCAATACCGGTGGGCTTGCCCTTGCTGTCCAGGGCGGCAAAGGTCATGTAGGCGTGGCAGATATCGTAGGTCTCGGTCTGCTCCAGAGGGGTACCCGTCACCTTGACGCCAATTTCCATGGAAGAATTGAACACCCGGTTGATGGAGGCCTTGACGTCGAGAATCATGCCTACTTCCGCTGGCCTAAAAAAGCGGACACCGTCGATACCTACGGTGGTCACGCGGCCCTCGCAGTGTCTGCGGGCGGCAATGCAGGCCGCCTTGTCCAGAAGCCCCATCAGGTAGCCCCCGAAGGCGATTCCGTAGGAATTGGAGTCGCCCGGGTGGACGATGTCATGGGTGACGGTGGCGGATTCTTTGACAGTCTTGGGTGTTTTTTCCATGTGGAGAAATATAGATTTTTGTAAATTGCGGTCAAAGAGGCTTTTATGAAAGTTTTTGTGACGGGTGTAGCAGGCCAGCTTGGCCATGATGTGATGAATGAACTTGCTAAGCGTGGCTACGAAGGCGTAGGAAGCGATATAGCTCCTGCATACGCTGGCGTGCAGGATGGTTCTCCCGTGACCAGCATGCCCTACGAATCGCTGGACATTACCAATGCGGCCGCGGTAGAAGATGTGCTAAACCGGGTAAAGCCCGATGTAATCGTCCATTGCGCCGCCTGGACGGCCGTAGACCTGGCCGAAGACGAAGACAAGCGGGAAAAGGTTTTTACCATCAACGCCCGCGGTACAGAAAATATCGCCAAGGTCTGTAAGCAGGTTGACGCCAAGATGGTCTACATCAGTACGGACTACGTCTTTGACGGCCAGGGTACGGAACCCTGGAAGCCCGACTGCAAGGATTACAAGCCCCTGAATGTTTATGGCCAGTCCAAGCTGGAGGGGGAACTTGCTGTTAGCGGACTTTTGGAAAAGTATTTTATTGTCCGTATTGCCTGGGTGTTCGGCCTCAACGGCAAGAACTTCATCAAGACCATGTTGAATGTGGGCAAAACTCACGACACCGTGCGGGTGGTGAACGACCAGATTGGAACCCCCACCTACACTTATGACCTGTCCCGCCTTCTGGTGGATATGATCGAGACGGAAAAGTACGGCTATTACCACGCCACCAACGAGGGCGGATTTATCAGCTGGTACGATTTTACCAAGGAAATCTACCGCCAGGCTGGGCTTTCTACTGTTGTGAATCCCGTGACCACGGCAGAATACGGCCTAAGCAAGGCGGCCCGCCCCTTCAACAGCAGGTTGGACAAGTCCAAACTGGTAGAGGCGGGTTTCAAACCGCTCCCTACCTGGCAAGACGCCTTGAGCCGGTATTTAAAAGAACTGGAATAAAAAAAGCCGTCCTTCGGGACGGCTTTTTGATGTTTGTAATAGCGAGGTGGCTAATTGTCATCCCTGCGAAGGCGGACGGACTGCACTTAGCACTTTTATACGATACTAGGTGCTTTAGCACCTTAGTAGAGTTATCCTCTTTGGGGAAGCGCTTAGTGCGCATGGCCACCAAGGTGGGGATCTTTAATTACACACCCTTTGCCAAGATTTGGACTCCTTCGGAGTCCGATGCTCGGCGGCTCGGCAATGGGAATGCAAGCATTCCCGCTGCACTCGCCTTTAGAGCATCTCACCAATCTGCACGGCGTTCAAAGCGGCGCCCTTGCGGATTTGGTCACCGGTGAGCCACAGCGTGTTGCTGTTCTCGTCGGCGAGGTCCTTGCGGATACGGCCAACGAACACGTTGTCCTTGCCGGCGCTTTCCAGCGGCATGGGGTAGACGTAGTTCTGCGGATCGTCCTTAAGGGTCACGCCCGGGGCGTTCTTGAGGGCGTTGCGGATTTCTTCCACAGAAACCGGGCGCTCGGTCTCGAACCACACGGATTCGGAGTGAGAACGCAGCGAGCTCACGCGCACGCAGGTAGCGCTCGTACGCACGTCGGAGTGCATGATCTTGCGAGTTTCGTTGTACATCTTCATTTCTTCCTTCGTGTAGTCGTTTTCCGTCATCTTGTCGATCTGCGGAATCACGTTGTAGGCGAGCTGGAAGGGGAACTTCGCGATGTGGGTGGTGGTGCCCGTCTCGATGATGTCCTTGTACTGCTGCTTCAGTTCTTCCATGGCGATAGCGCCTGCGCCGCTGGCACTCTGGTAAGAGGAAATGTGAATCTTCTTGATGTGGGAAATCTTCTCGATGGGGTTCAGCACCACGACCATCATGATGGTCGTGCAGTTCGGGTTGGCGATAATGCCCTTGCCGCCGTTTTCAGCCTTGTAGAGCTTGATGTCTTCGGGGTTCACTTCGGGCACGACCAGCGGGACCTTCGGGTCCATGCGGAAGAAGCTGGTGTTGTCCACCACCACGGCGCCGTTTTCCACGGCGATGGGGGCGAATTCCTGGGAAATCGCAGCACCGGCGGAGCTGAGCACCAGGTCGATACCCTTGAAGGAATCCTTGTTCAGGACTTCGCACTTGAGGGTTTCGCCCTTGAACTTGAATTCCTTGCCTGCGCTACGTTCGGAGGCGAGGAGCTTGAGGCTCTGCAGCGGGAAGTTGCGTTCCTCGAGGATGGAGAGGATTTCCTGGCCGACGGCGCCGGTGGCACCCATAATGGCTACGTTGCGAATCATAATTAACCTTTAGTTTTCTTCTGGTTGTTCTTTGTAGTTTGTAAGGAGTCCCTGGATGGCCGCGATAAAGCGGTCCAGGAAAATTTTGGATTGACCCAGCTGTTCCTTCGCCTGCTGTAGCTGAGCATTCTGGTCAGCTGCGTTTTCTTGAAGGGTGTAGGTATAGAGGGAATAGGCCGCAAGACGCAGGCTTTCGGTGGCCTGAATCAGCTCGGCATGGGCTTCGCTGGACTCGTGGGGGTGGAATAACCCCAAGGCCTTCTTGTTGATGGCCATGGCATTGTTGCTGATGGCGAGGGCCTTGCGGCTCCACTCTTCGCGGTCTGCTTCCGAAATATTTGGCGGCAGCTTGCCAAAGCCGTTGATGGCCGATTCCACCTCTTGCATGCGCTTCATGACGGTGCGGGATTCGTCCATGTAGCTTTCCAGTCGGGCTTTTGCACCTTCGGTGAGGGTGGCGGGCTTTGCAGGCCGTTGGCCCTGCACGTTTTCGCCTGTTGCGCCAGAGTTCCTGATCTGGGTTCCGGTCACCTTGCTTTTTGTAGCCTTGGCCGGAGTCCCGTTCTGGAACGAGGTAATGTAGTCTTGGTACATGGCGTTCTGGGCGGCAATGTCAGCAGCGGAATACTGGGAGGAAATGACCAATGTAGGTCTATCCCAGTAAGAAATCCCCACAATTCCTGCAAGCATCAGCACGGCAAAAAGGATGTTTGCCACCTTTGCCGGAGTCTCGTCGCTCTTGATTACGTAGAGGATTGCAAAAAAGAACAGGCTCCCGAAGGCGAGCAGAAGTCCGCCGTCGTTGTTGTAGGCGATGAAGGAGTTCTTGCTAAAGTAGAACAGGCAGTCCAGGACAACGACGATGAGGGACAAGAACGCCCCCGCCAGCTTCTGGCTGCGGTATTCCGAGGCTGCCGTCTGCAATATGGTGATGAACGTGACTCCCAAGGGGAGCACGTACATCAGGGCAATTTCAGCTACGTCCGAGTTCATGGGCTAGAAGGGAAGGTCAGAGCCGTCGTCTTCGGGCATGGGGGCGTCGTATGCCGGAGCGCCACCTTGAGGCTGGCTGTAGTTGTTGGAGCTACCCTGGTAGGAGTTGCCGCCCTGGTAAGAGGGAGAACCGCCCTGAGTGCGGGGGCCCAGCAGCTGGAAGGTGTCCATGTTGACTTCGGTAGCGTAACGCTTCTGGCCATTCTGGTCGGTCCAGCTGCGGTTGGTAAGGGTGCCCTCTACGTAGAGGCTCATGCCCTTGTGTACGCCAAGCTGCTCAATAATGTCGGCAGTTTTACCCCAACCCACAATGTTGTGCCAGTCGGTCTGTTCTTTCTGCTCGCCGTTGTTGTCGCGGTAACGACGGCTGGTGGCGAGGGAGAAGGAGACGCGCTTGCGTCCACCGGTCTGGCTCATGCGGAATTCAGGGTCCTTACCAATATTGCCAATGAGCATCACTTTGTTCAAATAAGCCATAATTTATCCTTTGCTTTTTTTGTTCACGGGGGAAAAATAAAAAAATACGCTTGTCATTTTTGTCATTTTTTAGGGAAATATTCCCCTTTGGGGTAAAAATTTCTTAAACCCGGCTTTAGAAAGACCTTTCTTGAAATGGCCGCCCATTCCCTAACTCTTAATTCTTAATTTTTAACACGTCTTGTAAACCTTCATTTCCACATTCCTAACCCCTAGATCCTAAATCCTAACCCCTATCATATGGTCTCTCTCGCTCTCTCCCGTTTCGAAAAAGCCTTCCCCGCAAACCTCAAGGGCAAGCGCCTCGGCGCCGTCCTTCACCCGGCATCTGTCCTCCCGGACCTGCATTACACTCTCGATCTTCTCAAGGAATACGACGGCAAACTGTTCAAGCTTTCGGCGCTCTTTGGTCCGCAGCACGGCATCAAGGGCCACACTCAGGACAACATGATCGAGTGGGAAGGCTATACCGACCCCGAACTGGGCATTCCCGTCTATAGCCTGTACGGCGAACACCGCGAACCCACCCCCGAAATGCTCAGCCATGTAGACATGATGCTCGTGGACCTGCAAGATGTTGGCGCCCGCTACTACACGTTCATCTGGACGCTGTTCCTTTGTATGAAGGCGTGCGAGAAGGCGGGCATCCCCGTTATCGTGGTGGACCGTCCGAACCCCATCAACTGTATCGACGAAGAAGGCCCGGTGCTGGACCTCGACTACACGAGTTTCGTGGGTCTCCACAGCATCCGCACCCGCCACGCGAAGACGATTGGTGAATTGGCGGTGCAGTTCAAGGAAGAGCGCTTCCCCAAGTGCGAACTCCACGTGCTCGGCATGGAAGGTTACGACAAAAAGATGTGGTACGATCAGACGGGACTCCCGTGGATTCTGCCCAGCCCCAACATGCCTACCCTGGATACCGCCATCGTTTACCCCGGCATGTGCCTGTTCGAGGCCACCAACGTGAGCGAAGGCCGCGGTACTACCCGCCCCTTCGAGATTTTCGGTGCGCCGTTTATCGATGCGGTCAAACTTTGCAAGTACATGAACGGATTGAAATTGCCCGGCGTGTACTTCCGCGAGAACTACTTCCAGCCCACGTTCCACAAGGGTGCGGGCCAGATTTGCGGCGGTGCGCAGATTCACGTGCTGGACCGCGACAAGTTCCGCAGTTTCGATATGGCGGTAAAGCTTTTGCAGTACATCTTCAACGAGTACCCGAAGGATTTCGCCTGGAAACAGCCGCCCTACGAATACGAATTCAAGAAGTTGCCCATTGACATTTTGCTCGGCAACGGCACGTTTAGACGAGATTATATAGAGACAAGCATCTAATTGATGTGTAATGTGGAGTGTGTAATGCGAAATTATAATTACTCACTACACATCTCACATTTCGCATCTCACATCGCGGCATAGCCGCGAAAAGGAGACACAATGACCGAACAGAAAAATGGAAAGTTTGAAATGCCTGCCCTCCCGTATGCGGCGGCGGACCTGGCCCCGGCCCTCAGCGCCGAAACCATCGAGTTCCACTACGGCAAGCACCTGCAGACCTACCTGAACAACCTGAACGCGGCCCTCCCGGGTAGCACCTTCGAAGGCAAGTCCCTCGAAGACATCGTGAGGACTGCCGAAGGCGGCGCTTTCAACAACGCGGGCCAGTTTCTGAACCACTCCATGTACTTCTTGCAGTTTGCTGCCCCCAAGGCAAACAACGCCCCGACCGGCAAGATCGCGGAAGCCATTGCCCGCGACTTCGGCTCCTTCGAGAAGTTCCAGGAAGAATTCCAGACAAAAGGTGCGGGCCTCTTCGGTTCCGGCTGGGTCTGGCTCTCCGCCGATGCAAGCGGCAAGCTCGTGATTACGCAAGAGGGCAACGCCCAGAACCCGCTCACCAAGGACCTCAAGCCGCTCCTCACATTCGACGTGTGGGAACACGCCTACTACATCGACTACCGCAACCGCCGTCCGGACTACCTCAAGGCGCTCTGGAGCATCGTCAACTGGGAAGTGGTGAACAAACGACTGGGGTAGATGCTGGGTATAAGTCGAAGTATATGGGGTAGGGGAAAGCCTTCCCCTGGCTTCTGCTGCATGTCATCCCCGCGTTTTTTCTTGTCATCCCCGCGCAGGCGGGGATCTCCATGCATCTTCCGCTACCCCTTCGCCTAGGGCTCCGCCCTAAAACCCGACTTTCTAGGGCTTGATGGTTATCGGAGTTCCGTCCTTGACGGCGTCGTAGATTTCTTCGATTTCGTCGTTGGTGACCGCGATGCAGCCGGAGGTCCAGTCCTTCCACCTGTGCCAGAACTTAAAGAGGAATCTTTTTATTTAAAGAGTCCAAGGCCAAGCCCGACAAATGCCCTGATGGCGATGACATCGGCGGCATACATGTTTACATCGAAGCCGAAATGGATTGTCGCGTAAACAGCGTCATGTAGGAGCCCTTCACGATAGTCCTCTTTGTCTGCAGGGGCGTTGACGGTGTATTCGTAACGAAATCCCAGGGAATAGAAAAACTGTTCGTGCGTATCGTCCTCTGCCGGAATCGATTCGTCTCCGGAACTACCGCTGTAGTAGCATAATTTGACCGTAGGGATAATCCTGTGGTCCGTATTGTCGAAAACTGGATAGCCGTAACTGAGGTACGGAGCCACGCCGCCCGCGGTTTCCCCGCCCTTGTGGTAGATGTCTTCGTAGCGGATGTCGTCCCCTTCGTTTTTTCCGAAGCCGACGCTAAATCCTAAACCGAAGTCCCCTTTTGACGTTATTGCCTTTGCGGTAATGTCCCCGCCGTAGAACCTGATTTTGTTGAAGGATTCATCAATGGTCGGCATCGCCAAAAAAAAAGAAAGGTCCATTGCGAATATTCGACGTGATGTATAATGCCTTAACTGAGATCTCTCGTACAATCCCAGATGGCAATCCATTGCAACGGAGTCGACTTGTTGGTCTATAAGTTGTGCGAGTTCCCTACGTTCTTTTTTGGATAAAGAATCCCGCTTCATCCGGTATGTTAGTTGTGAGAGTGCACTTTGTACCCTATGGCGGATATTTGGTTTTTGCTGTGCTACCGTTGAATCGATATGTTGCTTTTGCTCAAGGTATATTCGGTAATACGATGTATCTGGAAGTTTTGAGGAAAATTGGTCAATTCCTTCTTCATCATTATATTCAAAAAATTGAAATTGCCCTCGCGATATGTAAAAGCCGCTCCCTATGGGCTTTCGGGAAAAACAACGTAGCAGGTACCGGCATGACCAATGAAGCAAAACCTCTTGCCGAAGTGAATCCAACGGTTCTTCGGGGTGTTCCGCATAAAAAAGAATAAGGCTGTCCCGAATGGGGTTAAAAACCGCTTCAAAAGAATATGCGTCTGTTGCAGCGTTTATCAGGGATGAATCAGGCAATGAAAAGAGTTTTGTAACGGAATCCGCTATAATCGGCATTGAGTCAATGCTCGATTCGTATTCTTCCGGATCAACACCGTCAAAATACATGTGTGGGGAGTCCGCAAGAACTTGCGCAAATAGGATAAATATGATTAGGACGGTCGCCTTCATGCCATAAATATAGTTTTCCGCTGTGGAAACTTGTTTTGATGGCTTTGAGGTTTATGTAAAATTTTTGCACGCCCCTTGCCAAAAAATTAAAACTTAGGTACAATTTCTGCATCCCCGAACGCATCTCGTCTAAGGAAAGGCGAGATGCGTTCTTTGTTATTTGGGCTTTACGGCCCTTTGCGAAAGAACGCCTCTGAAAAACAACCGGTCGCAAATGCGGCCATAACAACGGAGGCTATAATATGAGTCGCAGTTACAAGAAACCGTTTGTGAAAATGGTAAAGGATGTTGAATTTCAGAAAATGGCGAATCCGAAGGGCTTTAGGAAATAGCGAAAATCGCCTAAAAAAGTAAATGTTTTACAAATGTATTGACAAATGTGTGTACGGTAATTATATTAAGGGGTAGAATTCGTGGCTAGATGGAATTCTGAGAAAAATGAATTGTTGAAGGTAACGAGACATGTTTTCTTCGAACAAGTCGAAGAAATTATGCGGAACAAAGAGGTCCTGGATGATTACGAACACCCGAATCAGGAGAAGTATCCAGGGCAGAGAATTATGGTTGTTAGGATTGAAGGCTATTGTTATGTTGTTCCTTACAAGCCTGAACCTGATGGAGACATTTGGCTTAAGACTATTGTGCCGAGTAGAGTCGCGCAGAGAAAATATGGAGGTAAGTAATGTTGTCTTTTAAGGAACATGCGAAAAAGTTCAATCTGGACGAAGAGGAGCAAGAAATCCTTGCTGATTTCGAGGTGAACCATGCAGGCAAACCGCAGATTACCGAAGAACGCAAAAAGGAACTCGCGTCGTTGGCTAATGCTTCCTACAAGTTTAGAGCCTCAGCAAGGAAACCCTATACGATTCGTCTGCACTCTGGAGCTGTCGATGTCATCAAGGCTTTCACGGACCGCTTTGGCGGGCACTACCAGACTCTTGTCGATGATGCCGTGATTGAACTCGCTGCAAAACTCAAAGCGGAATTGGTGTAGGGTAGGGCACGCGCTAAAAGCATCTGCTCATAAAGAGCTGCTATAAGGCGTTTATTGTGCCAGCGTAATCAGGCAAGCCTTAAATTCGTCAATATTTTCAATTTTGTACGAGTCAACATATTCGACGCCGGTTTCTTCATGCGTATCCAATTCAAAGTTGGGCGCATTTTCTGCCTTGCATGTTTCACTGGTGAGCTTAGCATCTCTAAAGTAATGCAGATGGCAAACTTTGCTGCCGGAGGCGAGGTCCAAATCAACTTCAGACTGGGAACCGGAATAATACTGGATACGGTGAGTGTTTTCACCAATGGTGGTCGAAAATTCCTGACCGCCTATAGTGAAGGTAACGGCATACTTGCTTTGACTTGAAATGGCAACTTCGGATGGAACGGTAATTCCGCCCGATTGAAGGAAGAAATCGTAAGGATAAATGCTTATGTTTTTAGTGTCACCTTTTTTGATGTTTATAATGGAGTTGTATAGCCATAGCATGGCGTAGGTATCGGTGTAGCTTTCGTCTTTGTCCAAGGTCCCGTCACTTGGCATTAAAGATTCTGGTGGAATACAACTTCCGTCTGCTAACGTGTAATATACGAACTGAGAATCTGCTTCAAAAACATAATGGATCGTGTATGATTTCGGTTTATTGTTGCAAGAAATGGAACCTGCTTCGTAGTTGCATGTTGTGAAAGACCAGTCTCCGAGAAGATTGTTCGTGGATCCTCCTACCAAAACGGTGGTCGCAGTATCGGGATCGCCTTCGTTGTTCTGAATTAAAACTAGAGTGTCTCCGACAAAGAAGTAACTCCGTTTATGCTGCAGAACTTCGTCTATATGGGCAAATGTATAGTTGCCATTTAGATGTTGGCATTCGTCGTAGGAGTGATCTTCAAATATGGTGAATTTCTTATTCGTTTCATCATGGTTGTACTTGTATCGAAAATTAGTGGAACAATAATCCTTAGCGCTTGCGACTGCGCTAGAATAGGGTTCGGTAGCGCTAGATTGTGTTGATGCTTCGCTGGAGATTGCATCGGAACTGCTTTCAATGTCTTCTACGCTGCTAGAAGATTCTAGTGACGAATCTGGGACGCTGGAACTGTTATCGTCTCCGCATGCTGAGATAAAGATTGCGGACAACAGCACGATACAAGAAATAATAAATGTTTTACCCGAAACAGTCTTCATATAAAGATCCTTTTATAAGACTTACAACCTTAATATACATTTATTTATGCGGGTTCGCAAGCGTTTTGGTTTGCCGTAAATAAAAAAACGCCCAGGCATTTAACCTGGACGCTTTGTAATTCTGGTCTAGATCCTTCGCCTAGGGCACCGCCCTAAAACCCAACATCCTAGCCAAGCGAAATCCTGTAAGTCTTGACAACTGTCTCGCCGCTTCGCAAGTGCATTTGGCGCTTTGCCTTTTCTACGAGAATGTTGTCAATGGGTGAGGTGAGCTTGAGTTCCTGAATCCTATCTGCCCTAAAAATATCGTTACTCAAAACAGGTAATTGTCACTTCGTTTGTGGCATTCTTCTGTATAATCGATTTCGATGAGATAAGTGGAGTCTATACCGCAATCGTTCACAATGAGAACAAAACGCTGTTCTATGTAGTATGTGGAATCCTCGTCAATAGAGGTAAAATCATAATTTGGCGGTAAAGACGAATCATAGTCAAAGTGTTCGTGCAAGGTAGATCTTGTTCCTGTGGAATCATAGAAGGCTCTTTCCGTAGAGTAAAAGGTTTCTATCCAAGTAGAAGTTCTTCCTTTACGTACATTGAACGAAACTACGGGAAATATCGTCTTCTTGTCGCCGCAAAAAACGGTTTCCGCCATAAAAACGGCCGTACTCCCAGTCCGAATCCTTTAAGTCGTCAGTATCCTCGTCTACCCGGAGCCTTCTGAATGAATCTGCAGAATTGTATTTGGGGTGGATGAGTGTATCTCGAAACAAATGATAGATGGACTTATCGTTGTATACGGAAATATGAACGGAATCGGAATTTTTGGGTGGCTCTATAGATATTTGTAGCCCGCAGGGCTGGTACAAATCCCACTCGCTTGTGCAGAAAAAACCGCAGCAGGCCCAACAACAAAGAATCATTACACTAGTGACAAGTGCTTTTCGTTTCATCCGTGTAATCTTTGCAAGTCTCATGGGGTAGAATATAAAAAAATAGGAAACTGCCCTGAAAATGAAAATTAAGTGTCAAATAGGTTGCTTTTAGGTGCATTTTTGTGTATATTTGGTATGTAATGAAACCTAAAGAGGCGTTTTATGTCGCAAACAACATTCAGTATTAGGATGGAATCGGATCTTAAAAAAGAGTTCGATGAATTGTGCGAAGAATTCGGCATGTCTATGACGACGGCTATTAATGTCTTCGCTCGTGCTGTTGTGCGTGAACGTCGAATTCCGTTTGAGGTTTCTTCCGCAACTGTTCCGCAGTTTGTTGCAGAACGTCGTGCTTTTTATGATGCTTCTGGTCGGACAGTGGCCGGCAGGATGCTGAATACCATGCAGCAACTTTCCGCCGATGCAGCTCGTGCTGGCGCTTCTGAAATGTCCTTGGACGAAATTAATGCTGAAATCGATGCGGCAAGGAACGGTCGATGAAGCATTATGCTGTAATCGATACGAATGTTCTTGTGTCTGCTTTTCTGAAATGGGATTCTGTTCCGGGTCTCGTTTTGCAGGCTGTATTTGATGGACGTATTGTCCCTGTTTTGAATGAAGAAATTCTTGAGGAATATAGGATCGTTCTTAATAGACCGAAATTCGGATTTTCGCCTGAAAGAATCGCTGAAACTTTGTTGCAAATCAATCGCCTTTGCGTGATGGAATCTGACTTGGCTGAAATTTGCGAATCGATGCCGGACCCTAAGGACATTGTTTTTTATGCAGTCGCGTTAGCATACGGCAAAACAGTCGAAACGCATCTTGTAACGGGAAATGTTAAGCATTTTCCCGAAACACCTGTTGTTGTCACGCCTCGGCAGATGCTTGATTTGTTAGGGTAGGGCTTCGCCCTAAAACTCGGCTTTCTAAGGCTTGATGGTTATTGGCGTGCCGTCCTTGACGGCATCGTAGATTTCTTCGATTTCGTCGTTCGTGACGGCGATGCAGCCGGCGGTCCAGTCTTTCCACTTGTGCCAGAATTTAAATAGGAATGCGGGGACCTTGTTCGGATTGCCGTGGATCATGATGTTATCGATGGGTGAGGAGAGCATGGGTTTGATGAATCCTGTCCGCCCTAAAACTTGGAGTAATCCCGAGAGACCTCTATTGTTTTTGTGTAGATGTCTTTATCGAATTAATGAAGTGATGTTTCTTCGGTTGTACAGAATTCGAGCAACTGTTATTGTTTTAGAGTTTTCGTCAACCCAATAGAAAACGGAATAGTTCTGTACGACCATTTTTCTGAAGTCGTGTTTTAGGGGCTTTATGGGAGTGTAGGCTGGCTGTGAATATGGAAAATCGGCTAATGAGTCAATGTCGTCAACGATGCGCTTGATAAGCTCCGTTGCGGCTTTGGGCATCCCGAGTTCGTTAGAAATGTGCGTGGCCGCACTCTTCAAATCTGACAGGGCTAAGGGTAGATATTCTACTCTGTAGTTCATACAGCGGTAAGTTGTCCGATTTCTTTTAGGATTTCTTCAGAAGTATATCTTTTGGTGGATTCTTGCGCCTGCAGTTCGGCCTCGTGCAACTTGACGTAGATTTCATTTTCAATTTGAAAATGGGCGAACGCTTCCATGCTCATAAGAACCATGTCGCCATAGCCGTCTTTAGTCAAGAACACAGGCTGTCCAGATTCGTGGACGGTCTTGGAAATGTCTTCGAGACAATCTTGCAAGTCTGAAACGGGTCTTATGGCATTCATATAAACCTCACCGGTATAATCATAATATATAAAATTTTGTGAGAAAGGGTAGGGGGAAGCCTCCTCACCACTTAAAGGCGGCCATGTACACTAAGGCCTTACCCAAAGGGCATAACTCCACTAAGTGCTAAAGCACTAAGAGTCGTATAAAAGGCCAAGTGTCCAAAGGTCGCTACAGCCTTGCCCTTCTGTCACCCTGGAGCGGAGCGATAGGGCCCATGGCAAGTCTTCCGCTTCCCCTTTGCCTAGGGCTCCGCCCTAAAACAAAAAAAACTTATGCTCTACGAATATAAGCGGTACAGAATCTAGCTTTGAGTTTGAAATCCACCCTTGGCATCTTGAACCGTTTTCATAGTTTTTTTGATACAGGAGAGATGATGAATCCGTTGATTTTAAAATGTAAACAGAATCGTTAGTTTGCAAGTAACAGTGTACATCTAGAAGTTCTTTTTCTCGATATAGGCTGATTGCCCCTTCCTTACTTGCATAATTTTGTGCACAGCAAGTTAGTATTAGTGTTGTAATAATCAATGCGATAAATTTGATTTTCATTTATATAGATTTCGTCAAAACTTTTATTATAAATATAAAAAACGCCCAGGCTTTGAACCTGGACGCTTTTGATTTGCTTGTGGATCCTATCGTCGCGCCCTTCGACAGGCTCAGGGACCTGCGGCTCCAGGATGACGATTAGGGGTGGATTGCTTCGCTACGCTCGCAATGACAAGGGAGCTGAGCGACCGCCCCATACCTCAGAGCGTAGCGACCTCAAAGGCACGAAGTGCCGATCTCACACCTCATTCCTACTTCAAAAAGTTCATGTACGGCAGCTTGCTTGCAAGTTCCTGCACCTTGTCGGCGTTGGCCATGAGGGCGAAACGGGCGTGCCAGGAACCGTCGAGGAACTGACCGCGGGGGCCGTCGGCAAGCGTGAGCTCGATGGTTTCGTCACCCATCTTGAGCGTGCGGCTTTCGGTGCTCGTCACGAGTTCTTCGCTCGGGTGTGTTTCGATCCAGGCGAGAATCTTGTCTGCAACTTCGTGGCTCACCTTGTAGCAAGGCACGCCAATGGCCACGCAGTTACCGAAGAAGATTTCGGAGTAGCTTTCGGCGATGATAGCGCGGATGCCCCAGCGCTTCAGGGCCTGCGGAGCGTGTTCACGGCTGGAACCGCAACCGAAGTTCTGGTTCGAGACGAGGATGGAGCCATTTTTGTAGGCCGGATCGCGGAACGGGTGAACCTTGCCCTGAGCGGCGAGGCCTGCGATATCGTCGGCAAAGGCGTTGTCGCCGAGTCCTTCGAACGTGACGCACTTGAGGAAGCGTGCCGGGATGATACGGTCAGTGTCGATGTCGTTGCCGCGTACAGGAACGCCGGAACCTTTAACAATGTCGATAGAATTCATTTTTTAAATCTCCTTGCGTTACTTGATGTACTTGCGGACGTCGGTGACCTTGCCTTCGATGGCGGCGGCAGCCACCATGGCGGGGCTCATGAGGATGGTGCGGCCCGTGGGGCTGCCCTGACGGCCCTTGAAGTTACGGTTGCTGGAGGAGGCGCTCACCTGGCGGTCCTTGAGCTTATCCGGGTTCATGGCGAGGCAGAGAGAGCAGCCTGCTTCGCGCCATTCGGCACCGGCTTCCTTAAAGATCTTGTCGAGACCGAGCTGTTCGGCTTCTACCTTGATCTTCATGGAACCCGGAACGACCCACATCTTCACAGTCGGGGCGACCTTGTGGCCCTTGATGATTTCGGCGGCGGCCTGCAAGTCGCTGAGGCGGCCGTTGGTGCAGCTACCCACGAAGGCGATGTCGATCGGGCGGCCAATCATCTGGCTGCCTTCTTCCCAGCCCATGTATTCATAAGCTTCGGAAATGACCTTCTTTTCGCTGCCGGTAAATTCGCTGATCTTCGGCATGTTTCCGTTCAGCGGAATGGCCTGGGCCGGAGTGATACCCCAGGTGACCATCGGTTCGAGCTCGTCGCAGTTGATTTCGACTTCGTCGTCAAACTGGGCGTCGGCGTCGGTAGCTACGGACTTCCAGTAAGCGACGGCCTCGTCCCACTTGTCGGCCTTCGGGGCGTACGGACGGCCCTTGAGGTATTCAAAAGTCTTTTCGTCGGGGTTGCAGTAACCGACGCGGGCGCCACCTTCGATAGCCATGTTGCAGACCGTCATACGGCCTTCCATGCCCATTTCTTCGATGACCGGACCGGCAAATTCGTAAGCGTAGCCAACGCCACCGTTCACGCCGAGCTTGGCGATGTAAGCAAGGGCAACGTCCTTGGCGGTCACACCCGGCTTGAGCTTGCCGGTGAACTTGATGCGGCGAGTCTTCAAGGGGCTCATGGCGAGCGTCTGGGTGGCGAGAACGTCTGCCACCTGGCTTGTGCCGATACCGAAAGCGATAGCACCGAAGGCACCGTGGGTGGCCGTGTGGGAGTCACCGCAGGCAACAGTCATACCCGGCTGCGTAACGCCTTCTTCCGGGCCAACGATGTGGATAACGCCCTGTTCAGCGGTAGCGGGGCCAAAGAACTTGATGCCGTTATTCTTGGTGTTGTTTTCAATATGGGAGAACATCTCTTCGGAAATGCCGTCCTTGAGCGGGCGGTTACGTTCCGGGAATGTGGTCGGAATGATGTGGTCCACCGTGGCGAAAGTGCGTTCCGGGAACAGCACCTTCTGGCCTTCTTCGCGGAGCTGCGCAAAAGCCTGCGGGCTCGTGACTTCGTGGCAGAGGTGGAGCCCGATAAAGAGCTGGCACTGGCCGCTCGGGAGCTTTGCTACCGTGTGGCTTTCAAAAATCTTCTGATAGAGTGATTTTCCCATAGTTTTGTCTCTTTTTATTCCCGTTGTCATTCTGGAGGGCCGAAGGCCCGATAGAATCCATTGGGATTGTTTTTTACGATTTATTGCGGGCACAAATATAGAAAAAGAACGCTTGATGGACAAAAAATGGCCGCAAGCCCATGTAGCTTTCGGTTGTAATCAAAGAATAAGAACTGTCTTTGGATACTAGACCGAGGTTTAGGAGATATTTTATATTTTCGCTGTATGGTTTCTATTTTAAGGAATATCCTTTTTCTTTTTCTTGCGCTTGCTTGCGCCTGTTTCGCTTTGCCGCAGACGGGAACATTCCGCGATGCTCGCGACGGACACACCTACAGGACGGTTGTCATCGGGACCCGCGTCTGGATGGCCGAAAACCTTGCGTTCAATGTGAAAGGGAGTGCCTGCTACGACAACAATCCGGAGAATTGTGCAAAGTACGGCCGCCTCTATAATTTTGAGATGGCAAAGGAGGCATGCCCTACGGGCTGGCACCTGCCAGAAAACGACGAATGGAAACGTTTCCGCACGGTCATCGAAGACAGCGACGGTAAGGAGGCCGCCTGGGTGAGCCTGAAGTCCCGCGACAAGTGGGACGGTTCAGACCGTTACGGGTTCGACATAGTGCCTGCTGGCAAGGCAACCGACGAATTTGTGGAACTAGGAGTGTCCGCCCATTTCTGGAGCGCCACCAGCGAAGAGGGTGACGCCTATGGCTGGCATTTGGCCCCTCCTGGCGATTTCTCCATGGAATTTGATTACAGCGGGAACATGTATTCCGTGCGCTGTCTCAAAAATTATTGATGCTGCTCAATAAGCTATTTGTATTCCACGTGGAATAGGAAGCGGTCTTTAGATACAAACCAATCGCTACCGTCGCAGGTTTTCACGTATAGGTGCAATTTGCGGTGGTTGACGGTTTTTGTGTATTCATGTTTAGGCCCACAATCACCTTGGTTGCCTTCGTCTGAATCGTATTTCCAGCCCATGTCTTCAATGGCCTGGTAAAATTCAGCATATTTTTCATAGTAGAAATAGCATTCCAACCGCCAAAAGGGACCCGAGTATGTGTCACCGGGCTCCCGGATTTTGGTGACGTCTGTGGTGACATGTTCTTCGGAATAGCAATCCTCGGGAATGGGATTACCTTTGAATTGCATGATAGGGGTCATGTCCCGAAGTTCTTCGGCGGAAAAATCCTCCGGTTCGGGGTCGGTAGAACAGGCCGCAAGCCCCCAAAGAGCCAATGCAAACGGCAAAAATTTTAAATAAGCAATCTTCATTTGCCGAACAATTTAGAATTTTTATTCGCATACGCAAAGCGTATGCGGGAGGCAAACTTTGATTGCCGACTGACCATAGCTTTTATTCGCATACGCAAAGCGTATGCGGGAGGCAAACTTGTTTGCCGACACATATTGTTATAGGTTCGCCGACTTATTATCTCAGCACAATATCGCCGTTGGCGACCAACTTGTCACGCAGTTTGTTGTGGGCCTTGTTGACATCGTCGTCGGTAAGGGTGCGGTCCATGGCCTGGTAGGTGAGGCTATAGACCATGTTCTTCTTACCGGCTTCGATCTTGTCGCCTTCGTAGATGCTCTTGAGGGTAATCTTCGCGAGGTTCTTGGGGTTCAGTCCCTTGATGCGGGCGACAATGTCTTCGTGGGTCATGGACTTCGCCACTTCCAGCGAGATGTCGCGGGTAGAAGGCACCTGGCGGCTGAAGGCTTCGAACACGATCTTCTTGTGGGTGGCGTGTTCCATCTTGTCCATGTCCAGTTCCATCACGTAGGTGGTGTAGCTGATGTCGTTTGCGGCCATCACGGAGGGGTGGAGTTCGCCCATGGTGCCGAGCACCACGCCGTCGGCGAGGATTTCGGTCTGCTTGCCCGGGTGCAGGAAGATTTCGGGCTTGGCGCTCACGCGGAATTCCACGACGAGGCCCACGCGCTTGAGAAAACTCTGCACCAAGCCCTTGAAGGCGGTAAAGTCAATCTGGGCGGGCTTGTCGTTGAGCGGGTTCACGTCGAAGTTGCCTGCGATGGCCAGAGCCACGAGGTTCGATTCGTCGAAGCCCGGGTCGCGGACGTCCTTCCGGTCTCGCTTGAACTGGCCCTTGGCCACTTCGAACAGGCGCACGGAACCGGGGCGGTTCTTCTCGTTCTCGGCAACGCTCTTGAGGAGGTTGGGGAGGAGGCTCGTGGGTACCGCGCCCAACTCTTCGGAGAGCGGGTTCAAAAGCAGTGCGGGCTTGCTGCGGCGGTCGTCGTTTTCGGTACCGAACAGGGCCTCGGTGCGGGCCTTGCTCGTGAAGCGCAGGCTCAGGCATTCGTGCAGGCCCATGGCAGAAAGTGTCTTGCGAATCTTACGGTTCAAGACTTCAATGGGCGGCAGTTCATTGGGCTGCATCTTGAAGGAGGGCAGCGTGTATGGAATGTTGTCGAACCCGACAAGTCGGGCGACTTCTTCGATGAGGTCCACTTCCCGTTCCAGGTCGGGGCGGAAACTCGGAATCTTGAAGGTGATGGAGTTCTCCGTCTTGGAGACGACTTCGAGAGCGATGCCCGTGAGGAACTTCTCCACCTGGGCCATGTCGAGCTTCATGCCGATAACGCGTTCAGCCTGGGCGATGCGGAGCGTGACCACGCTGCATTCCTTCTTGTGGTCGTCGCCGGTGTATTCGACGCTGCCCTTGAGGATGCGGCCACCCGCGACTTCCTGGATGAGAGCGCAGGCGTACTTGCTGTATTCGTCCTGGGTTGCGAAGTCGATTTCGCGTTCAAAGCGGTAACTGGAGTCGGTGGAAATGCAGAGACGCTTGGCCTGCTTGCGGACCACCGTCGGGTTGAACCAGGCGCTCTCGAGGAACACGTTCTTGGTGGCATCGACGATTTCGGATTCGACGCCGCCCATCACGCCGGCAACGCAGGCCGGACGGTCGCCGTCGCAAATCACGAGGTCGTTTTCAACGAGCTCATGGGCGGTATGGTCGATGGTTTCAATCTTTTCGCCCTTCACGGCACGGCGCACCTTAATCTTGTTGCCGTGGAGCTGGTCCATGTCAAAACTGTGGAGCGGCTGGCCCACGTCCATCAAGATGAAGTTCGTGATGTCCACCACGTTGTTGATGCTGTTCATGCCGACGGCGTGCAAAAGCTTTGCGAGCCAGGCGGGGGACTTTTCGACCTTCACGTCCTTGATGACTCGGCCCACGTAGCGGGAGCAGCCGCAGCCGGGAACCACTTCGAGGCTGATGGCGGAACTTGCGGCCTCGGTATCTTCCTTAAGTTCGTAGGCGAGGGGCTTCAGCGGGCGGTTGAACTTGGCGGCCAGTTCACGGGCCACGCCGCGGTGGCTCAAAGCATCCGGGCGGTTCGGGGTCACGTTCAGTTCATAGCACACGTCGTACATGCCGAGACTCACGAAGGGGGTGCCTGCCGGAATGCTGTCGTCCAGCACCATGATGCCGGCGTGGTCGTCGCTGAGACCGATTTCGTCTTCGGCGCAAATCATTCCGAAACTTTCTACGCCGCGGATCTTGGACTTCTTCATCTTGAGAGTGCCACCGCCCTCGAGCGGGAGTTCCGCGCCAATCGGGGCGAGAACCACGGTCTGGCCCGCGGCTACGTTGGGGGCGCCGCAAACAACCTGGAGCGTTTCCTTGCCGTCGTTCACGGTGGTGATGTGCAGGTGGTCGCTGTCCGGGTGGGGGTCGCAGGTAAGAACCTTAGCAACAACGAGCTTCTCGTAGACTTTGCCCGGTTCCTCGGTGCCTTCAACTTCGAGACCGATGGAGGTGAGCGCCTTTGCAACTTCTTCCGCATTTTCCGGAAGATCAACGTGACGTCTGAGCCAATTCAAAGAAACTTTCATCTTTTCCTCTTTGGCACGGGAATTGCCGCGGTTCGCTTATCTGCCGCAAAATCCATGCCTGCTTAAATTTTCCCGGGTAAATATAGAAATTACACCTTTTTTACCGCAGCGGATATTCCTTGTATTCCTTGACGCCGAATTCCTGACGCAGGTAATCCCAGCGCACCAGGCGGTTTTTCCAGTAGTACTTGCGGTACAGGCGGCGGGCTACGCGGCTGGTGAATTCGTAGGGGATAGTGTGGTGGTCGTCGGCCACGCTTTCCATGGAAATGCGGTGGTCCAGTTCGCCGTTCACCACATCAACCGTTTCGCCAACCTGAACGTCGGGAATGTGGCTTACATCCACCATGGTGGCGTCCATGCACACGCGGCCGAGAATGGGGCAGAGCTGCCCACGGATAAACAGGAATCCCTTGTTGTAGCCACCGCGGAGGTAACCGTCGCCGTAACCGATGGCCACGGTGGCGATTCGAGTGGGCTGCTGTGCCATCCAGTAGCCGCCGTAACTGACCGTCTCGCCGGGCTTCACGTCGTGAATGTGGCGGATGGTGGACTTGATTCGCATTACGGGCTTAATCGGCCACGGCGAAGGGGCAGCTCCCATGCAGTTGTAGCCGTAGAGGGCAAGGCCCGGGCGCACCATGTCAAAGTGGCTTTCGGGGCGGGTGAGGGTGCCTGCGGAACTGCTACAGTGGCAGATGGCGGGGCGGAGTCCTTCCGCTTCCAGCACATCTACGAGTCGCGTAAAGCGCTGGATCTGGATGTCGGTCTTGGGGTTCCCCGGCATGTCGGCAGTGGCCAGATGGGTGAACATCCCTTCGAAATGCAAGTTCTTGAGGCTCAGTGCCGCACGGATGTTGTTGAAGTCCTCGGCGTCAAAGCCGTAACGGTTCATGCCCGTATCAACTGCCAGGTGTGCCTTGCAGGTGGTGCCCGTCTCTTTCAGGAACTGGTCGAAGGCCATGGCGGTACGGATGTCCGTGATGGCGGCGGTCAGCTGGAATTCCACGAAGTAGGCAAAGTCAGAGGGCGTGCAGGGGCCAAGTACCAGAATGGGAAGGTCCATGCCGTACTGGCGGAGCAGCATGCCTTCGCTGATGTGGGCCACTCCCAGGTAGTCTGCACCGCCGAACTTGGCGGCAAAGGAGCAGGCGAGGCTCCCGTGACCGTAGGAGTCGGCCTTTACGGGTAAGAGAATCTTGGTGTTTGCGGGAATCTGGCTGCGGATGAACTTGATGTTGTTGCAGAGGGCATCCAGGTTGATTTCGATCCAATTGGGCCTTGCAATCTTGTTCAGGTCCGGCGGATTTTTTAGAAGTTTCGGTTGTTCGCTCATGCTTGCTGTCGCCATAAAAAAGGTGCAAGACAATCTAGCAAATTATTCTATAGAAGAAATCCCCTTCAGGCTTTCTTCCAAGCATTCGCCCAGTAGTTTGGACAGGGCTTCCGCCGTGACTCTCGGTTCCCTGCTAGTGGTGGACCTACTTTTGTCGCATTTGCCCTCCCACAAGATAGCGCTCGACTGGACGCTCTTGAATGTGAGGCCAATAGTCAGGTGTGCTGACTGGGAACTGCCTTCGTCAACCTCCTCGATTGCCCCGATGTGGCCAGAGAGTTCGTAATCCGGCATGATGCCGCCTGCCGCAATAACAGACTTGAACAATTTGCTCTTTTCAACATATTCCGTGACGACCCGTGTAATCATGTGTTCCGGCCGGCTTGCCCAGAGGTCCAGGTCGTAGAACATGAAGTCGTAGGCAGATTCCCGATAGACGATATTTGAGCGCTGGTAGGCGGGGTCGATGGTAAATTTCTTTACGGTTACGCTCTTGCTTGCAAGTGTCTCGCTCGCCTTGGGTGCAGAAATGTTTTCTACGGCAAGGGTATAGTAACGTGTAGGCTCAGAGGTCCCGCCGCCAAAGCAACCTGTCAGGGTAAGGGTAAGCAATAAAAGCGCCGCTAGATTCCGGGTCGCAGCCCAGAATGACGTGTATCGAATCATTTGCGTCTCTCCTTGGCTTCTGAATGGATAAGTGCCGAGGGATTGTTTTTGATCTTTTGGGAGAATTCTTCCATGTTGGAAAGCACCGCGTTCAGTTCGGTAATGACATTTTCTACCTGGTCTTGATTCTTATAGACGGTCTGGTCCAGGCGCCCAGTCAACTGCTTTACGGATTCCAGCGTCTGCTGCAGGTTGTCGTTCATGGTCCTGGTATCGATGGCTTCCAGTTTCTCCTTGATCAGGTCTAGGTCAGTTCCCGCCTTGGCTGCGATTTTGGCTTCCTCGATTTCTCCCAGAATGGTTTTCATGGAATTGGCTGCAGCAGAGAAATTCTCGATAGGGGAGGATATGTTCTGTGTCAACTGGTCCAAATTCTTGGTCGCACTTTCCAAATTTTTCAGGGCGCTGCTGATGTTGTTTACGTTTTCCCTGGAAAAAATACGGTTCAGGTTTCCAACCAGTGCATCTACATTTCCAACGATGTCGCCTGCCTGGTTTGCAAACTTGTCAAATGAATTTTCTGCTGCGGGAACATAACCATTCTTTTCCACATTGGGTTCGTCAAAACGTCCGCCAGAGAGAACTATTTGCTTTTCGCCAGTAAGGGAAATCCCATGGGTCATACTTGCCCTGGTTCCCTGCTTGATTGGAGTCCCCCTGTTTACTCGGAAAATCACCACGACCTGGTTCAAGTCCGTGGAGTCGATTTGAATCCTTACCACGTTTCCCACATCAATGCCGTTCAGTTTGACCTGCGCTTCGTTATACAGGCCAATGACTGAATCGTTGAATATGGTGTAGTAATAGTCGTATTCCTTGTTCAGGTAGCGGGACAGGACGTAGCCCAGGAATACCAGGATAAGTATTCCGCAAAAGAGCATGAAAGCGCCAATCTTTATTCTTTCGGAGCGTGTGGTTTCCATCTTTCACTCTTTAGTCTAGAAAATCGAAATGGTAATATTCATTGTTGTCTTTTTCGGGGGGGCATTCCCTGCGGAAAAAATTCCAGAGGGTCGGGTTTTCGCTATCTAGTCCTTGTTGCAGTGTTCCGTCCATGAGTACGTATCCTTCCTGCAAATATACGAACCTGTCGCATATAATCTTGATACTTTCCAGCTCGTGAGACACAATAACCATGGAAACTCCCAGGGTGTCCCTAAGTTCCAGCAGGAGTTCGTCCAAAGAGCGGGCGGTAATCGGGTCCAGTCCAGTGGACGGTTCGTCGCAGAACAGCAGTTCTGGCTTGAGGGCGATGGCCCGGGCGAGGGCGGCCCTTTTTTTCATTCCCCCAGACAATTCCGAAGGATACTTGTGGAAGGCGTCCAGCAGGTGGACTTTTTCCAGCCTGTCGGCAACGATGGCTTCCATCTGGCTTTTGGGCATGTAGGGCATGCTGCGAATCAGGGGGAGCATGGCGTTTTCTGCTACGGTCAGGTCCGAAAGTAGCGCCCCGTTTTGGAAAAGGACGCCGGTACGCATGCGGGTCTCGCTGTCCAGCCCTTCTTTGGCACCGAAGGTTTTCCCGAAATAGGTGATGGTCCCGCTTTGGGATTTTATCAGTTTTAGGATGTTGTTCAGCAGCGTAGATTTCCCGCAGCCGGAACTTCCCAGGATCATGCGGATTTCACCCTTTTTTACGTCGAAGGATATGTCGTTCAAAACGGTCCTGCCACCGTAACCTGCTTTCAGGTGATCTACCTGGAGAATTGCGCTTTTCGATGGAACTACCATTTTGTCCTCAGTAGAATATGAAGCCGAAGCAGGTGTCGGCAACGATGATTGCGGAAATGGAAGTTACCACGCTGGATGTTGTGGCGAGGCCAACCGCTTCGGCACCGCCGGTGGCGTTCAACCCCTTGTTGCAAGATATAAGGGTGACCAACCATCCAAATACAAGTGCCTTGATGGAACTCTTTAAGAAAAGGATTGGCTCGATGCCTTCGCGGATAGAGTTGAAATAGTTGGTAAAGGTGATGTCAAAGAAAAAGAAGGCTATCAGGAATCCGGCGAAACATCCGCAGATGGAGGCGCAGAATGAAAGGATTGGCGTACAAATGCTCATGGCGATAAAGCGGGGCACCACCAGGTATTGAACAGGCGGAATGGCCATGGTCTTGATGGCCTTTACTTCTTCGCATACGGACATGTTGGCGATTTCTGCCGCAATGGAACTGCCGGAGCGACCCGCCAGAATGATGGTGGTCAGAAGCGGTCCGATTTCTGCAAAAATCAGGAATCCGAGACCGGAGGCCAGGTAGGAGCCGCCGCCTACGGCCTTAAGCATAAAGGAACTTTGCAGGGCCATGGTAAAGCAAATCAGGGCCACCATCAAAAAACAGATGCCCATGGCTTCGCTCCCCAGTGCGAAAATTTGTTTGGCCGTCCCGCGAAACTTGATTTTTCCCTTGTCGAACGGCCCCAGCAGGCTCCAGTAGATGGACATGTTCAGCAACACGAAAACTTCGGCTGTGCCCTTGGCTGCCCTTATCCCCTTTTCTCCAAGGATTTCAAGAAAATGGCGTTTGCTTTTTTCTCCTGCAGGGACCTTTTGCCTTTTTAAATTTTTTAGGTGGGATTTTATGTCGTCACAGAAATGGGCGAGGGTCAGCTTGTGCCCCGTCTTTTCGGACAGGTCGGCCAGCAGGGAAAAAAAGGCGTCGCCGCTATAGTCCATCTGGGCAAGCATTGTCCCGTCAAGGCAGAGATCGCCCTTGCGGAGACAACCCCTGCATCTATGCAGAAGATCCCTGCTGTTGGCGGCGGTCAACCGGGCGGGGAGTCTTATGGTTTCTGCAATCGCTGTCATTTGGAAATTCTTGCCTAATGGAACAACTAGAAATTGTCATCCCGGTCAAACATGTGGGTTACGAATTCTACCACCAGTTTCTCGTAGGCTTCGTCGCTAAAGATAGTCTTTTGCATGAGGTCTATCGTCTCTTTTGAGAGCTTGCCTGTCTTTGCAAGTTCTGCGCCGCCTTGCCAGTACCGCTTGCGCAAGATGTTTAGCCTGCGTTCCCCGCCCCGGTGGTGCAGGGCCCGCATCTGGGGGCAGGCCACAAGCTGGTAGCCTTCGTGTCCCAGGATAATGTCGAACTGCTTTACGATGGGCTCGTAAACAACGTCGATGTCGCACCAGGCGCAGCTGGACAGCAAGATGATTTTCTGGCCTTCTTTTTGGAACTGAAGCCCATGAAGGTTGGAATTGGATGCGTTTGCGCCTTCTTGAAGTTTTTGGCCCATGTAGGGGTGGACCATTCCCACGATACGGTCCATCAGCACTTTCATCTGCCCAGGAATGCTGAACAGGAACAGCGGGAAACTCCAGATGACAATGTCTGCGTTGGTTAGTTTTTCCCGGATGGCGGGAACGTCGTCGTCCTTGATAAAGCAACTGCCATCGGGCCTGCCCCAGCAACTGAGACAACCACGGCAGGGCTTGATGTTCATCTTGTCGATGAAGATATATTCCGTTTCAAAATTTCCGTTTTCTTCAAGGCCCTGGACAAAGGCCTTGGTTGGAATCAGTGTGCCGCTCCGTTCGTTTTTGGGGCTCGCTACCATTACGAGGATTTTCTTTGTTTCTGCCATTCAACGGTCCTAATTCCATTAAGTTAGATTTCTAGGAATGCCTTTAGTTCTTCCATACGCTGCTTTGCCATTTCGACGCCGTGCTCATAGGATTCGTTCATCTTGTCCATGTCGGTATCGAACTGGTCGCAAAGGTCAATAAGGGGGCGAATCAAGAAAAGTTTGCCTTCTTTTTCCAGGGATTCCATCTGGCTAAATTTTTTTTCGTACCGTTTGAGCCGTACCATTAGTGCCCGAAACAGGTTGGGATACTTGTTCTTGTACAGCGGGTTCAAGATGGCCCGGTACTTGCGAAAGTCCGTCACCGCTTCGCCCGGATAGTGGGTAGAAATGGCCACTACCTTGTCGCACCCTTTTTCGAAGGCACGTTCGTAGGGGATGGGTTCGGTAATGCAGCCGTCGGCGTAGTGCTTGTCGTCTAGCTTTGCCATGGGGAAAAGCATGGGCAGGGCGCAACTGGCGCTGATCAGGTCCAGGAGCCGTTTCTTGTCTTGCTTTTCGCCCTTGAATTCGGCGCGACCCGTCTCACAGCAGGTGAGGCCGATTTCGCATTCGACTCTGGAACTTGCGTAGGCTTCAAAGTCCAGGGGCATTTCACCGTCGGCAGACAAGTAGTTTAGGGCATGAAATTCCTTCTGGATGCCGATGTACTTGCTTGCCCATTTCTTGCCCTTTTGGAGACGTGTCGGCAGGACGATAAAGCGGAGACGCCCTTGCTGGCGGGTAATGTAATTGATGGCCGCGTGTGCCCCGGCAGAAACGCCTGCAATGTAGTCGAAGGGGATGTCTTCGTCCATGAAGGTGTCCAGCACGCCTGCGCTGAACATGGTCTGGCGAGAACCGCCCTCTAGAACCAGCCCCGTTTTCATGCATTCCCCCTATTTTGAGCATTGTCATTCTGGAGGTCCGTAGGACCGATAGAATCCACTGCTTTCGTGGACCCTATCGCTGACGCTCCAGGGTGACATTCCACAGGTGTTTCTGCGGCAACGGGCAAAGCCTTCGGATTGGCTATGTCAAGGGCCTTCTGCTTGAGCTGCCAGACCTTCTGCCTAAAGTGTTCGCTTCGTTCTGCCAAGTGCTTAGAAGAGGTGATTCCCTTCACCCGTTCGATTTTTTCGGCATCTCCTACCACGATGCGGGTACGGTGTCCAAATTTGTAGATCCCGTCAAGCCCCACGGAAAGAACCGGCGCTCCGGTACTGCGCGCAAGGAAGGCAAAGCCCGTCTTGAACTCGTTCAACAGCCCGTCGTAGCGGCACTTGCCTTCGGGGAAAATGATGACGTTGTTCCCTTTTTCCAGTTCCCGCCTGGCAAGTAGCGCCCATTCGGTGTCCATATTGAATCGGTCGCAGGGAATCACGCACTTTGCGCGGGTCAGCGCCCAACGAAAATGGGGGTCTTCAATCTGGTCCTTGGCCACCACAATGCTCTTGTGCGAAAAAAATACGGCAAGCATCATGATGGGGTCCAGCATGCTGGTATGGTTGGCGATAATCACGCAGGGGTGAGTGAGACGGGCCGACTTCGCGGTTTCACCTGTGAACTCAACCTTCGGTCGGAACCAGGCGAACATAAAGATCCGCACCGTGTATATCACCACGATGACAACGAGATGCATGAAGCATTCTACCAGCGGGTTTTTCCTTGAGTTCCTAGCCACTAACCACTAACCACTGACCACGGATTTCTATTTCCCTAAGGATTCCTTTGGAATGCTCGTAAAGGTGAGGGCACCCTTGGCGTGGACGTTTCCGTTCACCTTCACGATGCAGTCAAAGCCTACCAGCACGCCCCCTTCCTTGGTCTTCTTCACGGAAATTTCGAGCTGGTCGCCGGGGATTACCGGCTTCACGAACTTGAACCCGTCAATCTTCAGAAGGACGTATAGGTTCTTTTCCAAGTCTTCGGCGGGTTTTTCTATCACTAGGGAGCAAAGCTGGGCACAACTTTCCACAATGAGCACGCCCGGCATAATCGGAGTGCCGGGGAAATGCCCCATAAAGTACGGTTCGTTCACGCTTACGTTCTTGATGCCCACGGCCGATTCGTTCGGCGTAAGTTCCGTCACTTTCTCGATCATCTGGAACGGCGGACGCTGTGCAATCTTTTCGCTGATTTCGTAAATGTTCATCATAGGGAAAGTCCTCCGTCCAGCACGAACACCTGGCCGGTCACATAGGCGAACTGGTCAGAGGCCAGGGCCGACACGATGTTGGCCACTTCATCGGCAGAACCGAAACGTTTTAAGGGAATCTTTTCGAGGTAGCCCTTGCGGGTTTCTTCGGGAATGGCCTCGATCATCTCGGTAGCGATAAATCCAGGAGCCACGGCATTCACGCGGATACCGAAACCGCCCAGCTCCTTCGCGAGGGTCTGGGTCAGCGAGTTCACCGCACCCTTCGTGGCGCTGTAGACCGCCTGGCCTGCCAACGCGAACTTCGAGGACACGGAACTCATGTTGATAATCACGCCGGACTTCTGCTTATACATTTTGACAGCGACTTGCTGGGCACAGTAGAAGTAACCCTTCACGTTCAGGTCGAAACATTTGTCCAAGGTTTCCGGGTTCATCATCATCAGGTATTCGTCGCGAACGATGCCTGCGTTGTTCACCAGCACGTCAATGCGCCCGTAAGCCTTGAACACCTCGCGAACCATCACCTTCACCTGGGAGAGGTCGGCCACGTTCGCCTTGTAAACCATGCCGTCACCACCTTCGGCCTTGATCTGGTCGAGCGTGGCGTTTGCTGCCTCGTCGGAACTGGAGTAGTTCACTACGACGGTGTAGCCGTCGCGGGCAAGGCGCAAGGCGCAGGCCTTGCCGATACCCTTTGAAGCACCTGTTACCAAAGCAACTTTCATGTTTTCGCTCCTTCTACCTGAAACTATTTACCGAAAATGACTGCGCTGTAAGACCCGCCTGCCGCAAACGAAATCACCAAAATTTTCTTGAGGCCAGTCGCATCGACCTTCTTGGATGTCACGGAACCGTCGGCCGCCACAAAGTAGGCTTTTTCGCCAGCAAGTTCACCACTCAGCAGGAGGGCCGCTTCGGCGGCGGCCAGGGCGGCAGACCCCGCACGGCCTTCGCCGGTACGTTCCTTGACTTCGAAGAGCGGCGTCGTGGAAAGTTTTTCGCCAAACACGCGCTTGAGGGAACCCTTTTCGATATCGTCAATCCGCTTGCAACCGTTGGCGAACCCGCAAACCGCATCGATGTCGCTTACGGTGATGCCCGCATCGGCCAGGGCATCTGCAATGGCCTTGTCGAGGGCGTTTTCGGAATCGGCGAGTTTTCCAAATTTCACGTTCTTGCGGCCGTGGCCGAAGCCCAGCGCATAGCAGTAAACCTTGGCTCCCCGGGACTTGGCATAAGAATCTTCTTCGAGCATGATAGACACGGAACCATCGCCCACCACAAAGCCGTCGTTTTCGGCATAGGGTGCGACCACATTATTTGCCGCCACGCCAAGTTTCTGGGCAAATTCCGTAATAATCGGCAGGTTTTCGTCTGTACCGGTGGCCATCATTGCCTTTTCCTGGCCGTCGTGAATCACGTTCATGGAGTAGCCGATACTGTCGAGTCCTGAAAGTGGGCCTGTGGTAATGGTGACGCCGTAGCCCTTGATGCCGGAACAAATGGAAAGGTAGCCGCCAGCCGCATTGTAAACGGTGTGGGGGAACTTGAAGGCCGAACCCTGGGAGTTGCCTTCCCGTGCAATCAGTTCCTCGAAATCGTAGGTGGCACCGAGGCCGCCTTCGCTGGTACCCACGATGATGCCGATGTCCTTGGCATTGTCTTCGGTTACCGTGAAGCTGGCGTCTTGGAGGGCGCGCATGCCGGATACCGTCTGGAGTTGACCTAGGTTGTCCAGCTTGCGGTAGAAGGCCATCTTGACCCCAAGCTCCTTGTAGTCTTCGAGGGCGATTGTGGAATGTACCGATGGGGATTCGGGCTTCTTGTCTGCCTTTACTGCTTCCAGGTAGGCCGCCTTGCTGTTCCCTAGCGGGGACACGATTCCAAGACCGGTTACGGCAATCTTCTTGCCTGCCGCAGACTGGGCGGCAACTTCGCCGGGGATTTTCGAGAAAACAATGGCCGCATTCGTGCCGCCGAAGGCCACGTTGTTGCTCAAGACACACTTGAGTTCCTTGTGGCGGGCTGTGTTCTGCACAAAGTCCAGCGCTCCCACCTTTTCCTTGAGGGCGGCGGACTGTTCTTCGGTGTAGGGGAAGGTTGGGAGGACCGTATCCGTGGTTAGTGCTTTGATGCTGAATACGGCTTCGATGGCGCCGGCCGCTCCCAGGCAGTGCCCAGTGAGAACCTTTGTGGAACTTACCGAGATATTGACGTTGTCTTCGCCGAAGAAATTCTTGAAGGCGGTAATTTCGGCATTGTCGTTCTTGCCGGTACCCGTGCCGTGGGCGTTCACGTAACCGATATCGGACTTGTCGATGCCGGAATTCTTGACGGCGCGGCTGATGGCTTCCATCAGGCACACGCCATCTTCTCTGGGGGCGGTGATGTGGTTTGCGTCGCTGGTGACGCCTGAACCCAGTATTTCGCAGTACTGCTTTGCGGAACGCTTCTGGGCATGTTCGTAGGATTCCACGATGACGATACCCGCACCTTCGCCGAGGGTGATTCCGTTGCAGCGGTTGAAGGGGGAGCAGCCGTTTTCGTCCAGGGCGTGGAGCGAAAGGAATCCGGAATAGGGAACCGCCGCAAAGGAATCGGCTCCGCCTGCGATAACCACGTCTGCCTTGCCGGCACGAATCAGGTCACAGGCGACGGCTATAGAAATTGTGCCTGCTGCACAGGCGTTTGCTACATTGGTGACGATTCCGCCTGCCCCGCAGATTTCGGCTACCTGGGAGGCGATTGCCGCAATGGGCATCTTGGCAATTTCAGAAACATCGCGACCGTGTTGATGGTAACGCTCAATAGAGAGGACTCCGCCTACGCAACTGCCGATGACCACGCTTACGCGCTGGTCGTCGTTAAAGTTTGCAAGACCTGCATCGGCCAGGGCTTCTTTTGTGGCCTTGATACAAAGTTTGGAGACCCGGTCTTTTTCTTCGGGGGCGTCGATTTCATCTAGGGTGTCGCACTTGACTTCGGCGGCCAAGTCCGCATAACATTTGGTGGTATCCACCGAGATGGTCTTGTGGATCCCCGAAACGGAATTCAGGGCGCTTTTCCAGGTTTCTTCAACATTGTTACCGACGGCGCAAATAACGCCCAGGCCAGTAACTACACAGCGGCGTTCGTCAGGAGTCATAAGATGTAGATTAGGTTATGCCTTGTGGGCTTCTATATAGGCGGCAATCGTATTGATGGACTGGAAATGTTCCTTGCCGACGCCGGTCATGGACACGTTGAAGTTGCTGTCCACGAAGGAGATGATTTCCAGGGAATCCACGGAATCCAGGCCGATTTCTTCGCCGAAAAGTTCGGTGTCGTACTGGAGAACGTCGCCATCTACGCCCAGATCCGACATGAAAAACGCCTTCAATTTGCTTTTGACTTCTTCTTGATCCATTTTTTTACCTCGAAAATTTTAGAAAATAACAAGATAAAAATAGAAAAATAACGGAATTTCTCGCTAAAAAGCGTGTTTTTTTCCGATATACCGCCCGATATGCAGGACGAAAAGAGCGTAAAAGTGTTTAATCCGGGAATATTTTTCTGACTTGGTCGGGCAGTTCTCGCGTGGGTTGCCCGTTTTTTAGAAAGCAGTGCACGGATGAGCCTGTGGTGCAGAGCGCTCCATCGACAAAAACCTTGTAGTCGAATACGAAGTGGAGAGCCCCCTTGCGGGTCAGGGTGGTTTCGATATCCACAAATTCCCCATAGTGGGTGGGGCGCTTGTATTGGACTTCCAGCTTGAGAACCGGGCTTACAAACCCCTCCTTTTCTATTTCCAGGTAACTGGCGCCAAGGGAACGGAAATAGTCGGTACGGGCCAGTTCGAACCAGACGGGATAAACGGCATGGTGGACCACCCCCATCTGGTCGGTTTCGGCATAGCGGACTTCGATTCGGGTGGTGTGGGTGTGGTTACAAGGGGTCATAGGGAAGTTGTTGAGTTAGAGGTTGGTTAAAAAGCCTGTCGGACATAGAACGAAAGACCCAGGTGGTCGAAATCCACCCACGAAAAATCCGCGCGGGCAAACAGGTTTTCTTTCAGGTTCAGGCCGAGCAGAGCGCCTATCCCGACGGACTTGTGCCATTCGTTGCGAACCAGGTCGCTGAAATAGCCGCCGGACTTGCCCCCTTCGAAAAAGACGTGGCTCCCGAAACGCCAGAACAAGAAGCGCCGGATTTCTGCCTGAAGAATGACCGCCTGGTTGTCGCCGAAGTAGAGACTTTCCACTCCGCGGAATCGGCATATTCCGTCTGGGCCGGCCAGCATGTCGAAGGGAACGTCTCCGCCGGAGCGCATCCAGAGAAAACCGAGAGCCAGGGAGGTTTGCAGGGGTGTTTCGGTATAGCCTCGCAAGTCCAGGGATTCCGTGTCGAAGGTGTAGTCTCCGAAATGGTTGTTGTAGAACATCTGTTGCCACTGCAAAAGGTAACCGTGGCGGGTCCAGTTGGTGTTGTCCCGGGTGTCCAGCCCAAACAGGTAACCGATGCCGTTTCGCCAGCCCGAATGGGTATCCGGGGTCTTGATGGTCTCGCTTTCCTCAAAGTCTATGTCCGAATGCTCTACGTGGATTTCGACGCCGTACTTGAGGCTCTGGGGCAGTCCTATCCTGGATTCGACCCTTGTGCCCAGCTGTAATTTTTTTCGGTCGTAGTTGACGAATTTGTCTATGTCCGGATCGTTGCCTCTCCCGAAATAGCTGGCGACCCAGTCCTGGTACTTGAGCAGGCTCCAAAGGGTGACCCGGTCGTGGAGAAAATAGAAATAGGGCTCCAGGGCCAGGTGAAGCTGGTCTCTGGTGGAACCGTAAGCGGTGAACCCGATTTCGGGCACCTTTTCTCCTTTCTGGTCGGGCTTCAGGAAGAATAGGGCCATGAAACCGTACTGGAATTCGGTTTCTTCTGTATACCCCAGGACCGGCACTACGGAATAACGCTGGAACACGTCTTCATGTTCCAGGTCCATGTTGATTTCCTTGCTGGAGGGAGGAGCGGAACTAGACTGTGCAAAAGCGAAAATCGCTATGCACAGGTAGAACAGAACGGCTCTCCGCATTATCATTTCTGGTTTGCTTTTTCCAGCTCGCGGGCGTTGATAATCAGCATCTGCAGGCGGTTTTCGATGTTTGCAAAACTGGTATCCGGGTCGTAGTCAAGACTAAGAATCTGCACGTGGGGGCAGCGTTCCTTCACGGCCTTGGTAAGGCCACGGCCGGAGATGTGGTTTGCAAGGCAGGCGAAGGGCTGCAAGATGATGTAGCTGTTCACTCCGTGCTGTGCGTTGTACAGGATTTCTCCCGGAATCATCCAGCCCTCGCCCGTGTTGTAGGTGGGGTCGATGATGTCGGAAACGTAGTCCTTCAGTTCCACGCAGTCGGCGTGGTGCTCGTACAGCTTGAACTTGTGCATGGACTTGCGGGCGGTCTCCACGGCGTGGGTATAGACCCTTGCCGTCACGCCGCCTTCCACGCGGTCCATGATGGGGTTCGCGGAGAATCCGCGCTTGATCTTTTCGGCGCGGACCACCTCGTCCACGCGGAAAAAGTCCGTTATGCCCGGCAGGTAGACTTCCATGCCGTTGTTCATCAGGTAGTTTTCCACAAAGCCGTTGGCGCTGGGGTGGTAGTTCATCAGGATTTCGCCAAGCACGGCTACGCGTGGCTTGCGGATACCCTTCTTGCGTTCTTCGGTGATTTCGATTCCGTTGAAGGCCTCGATGCACTGTTCAAAGACTTCGATGAGCTTGGAGGGCCGCACTAGCTGGGCTGTGGTCAGGTGGCCTGCGACGGCAATCACCTTGGGCATCCATTCGTCGTAGACCTTCTGGGTGTCGCCTGCGTTCACTTCGTAGGGGCGCACGGCACGGTACATGGTCTCGATGGCGTCCATGGTCACAAGGCCCCACAGCATGTGGAGTCTGAAGTCGAGGCCCAGCTGGAAACCGGGGTGCATGCCCTTGTAGTCCACGCCGGTGGTAATGATGGTCACGTCCTTGAAACCGGCTTCGTCAAGGGCCTTACGGGCGAGTACGGCGTACTGCACGGCGCGGCAGTTTTCGCAGTTCTTGGCAAGGCACATGGAAACCTGGTTCTGCGGAACTTCGGGGTGTTCCACCAGCCAGCGGAGGGCTTCGCCGATGTTCACCTGGCAGGGGAAGCAGATGTCGTTGTGCACGAACTTCTTGCCGAGTTCGATGGCCTTGCGGTCGGCCACCGGCAGGTATTCGGCGATGTAACCTTCCCGCTTCATGTATTCGCTAGCCAGCACGGTAAAGGCGGGAGAGAGGTTCGGTGTCAGAATGCGGCGACGCTTCTTGTCTTCGGGCAAGAAGGGCGTGTGGAACAGGGGCTCGTGGCTTTCGGGCTTGTCGGGCAGGTTTGCCGCGCGGCGGGCCTTTACCGTTTCGATAAAGCTCTTGACGCGGATTCCCACGGGGCCCCGGGCATCACCCTCGTCCAGCTTGAGCATGAGCATTTCCTTGTTGGAATCAAGGTGCAGCATGCGCATCATTTCGTCGGTCAAGATGGAGTCGTGTCCGCAACCGAAACTTACGATTTGCGCAAGTTCGATGTTTGGATCCTTCGCCGCAATCATGGTGGCACCAATCATGCGCAAGTGGAAGGTGTTCTTGATTTCGATACGGGTGTGGCTGGGCACATCCTGGTCGTAAACGCCGGGGAGCGATTCGGTGGTGAGCACCGGAATGCCCATGGCGGTAAAGTGGCTTGCGATGTTGTGGTTGATGAGCGTGTCCGCATGGTAGGGGCGGCCTGCAATCACCACGGCAAAGGAATTTTTCGCCCGGACGTCGTCCAGCACCTTCTGGCCTTCTTCCAAAAGCGTGGTGCGGTAACTGTTGAGCGCCTTCTCGCCTTCGGTTACAGCCTTGTCCAAAAGCTTCTTGTCCAGCTTCCAGTTTTCGTGGAACCAGTCAATAGTCTGGCTGCGACGGAGTTTGGCGTTGAACCAGTGGAATATGGGCTGGTCCATGGGAACGCCGTAATTCTTTTCGGGCTCGTCGGTGTTCTTGCAGACGTTGGGGTAGGCCTGCACTACGGGGCAAACGGACGTTGCCGTGAACTTGGTGTGGTCGCTGGGAACCGCCACCATCATGGGGAAGAAGATGCGGTCCACCTTCTTTTCGATGAGACTGAGCACATGGCCGTGGACCAGCTTTGCCGGGAAGCAAACCGTGTCAGAGGGCACGCTGTGGAGGCCCGCTTCGAACATCTTGTAGTCGCTCTGGCGGCTCACTACGACGGTGTAGCCAAGGCTTGTAAAGAAGGCCTTCCAGAAGGGGAGGCTCGCCCAGAATTCCAGCACGCGGGGAATACCGATGGTCTTGCCGTTGTTCTCCACAAGCTTTGCCGGAGCGTAGTCCTTGACCAACAGCTGGTTCGTGCGCTTAATCATGTCGGGCACGGACTGCATCTTCTTGTTGATTTCGGCGATGAGCGCCTTGGTCTTCGGGTCGTTGGGGTCGGCGGTGACTTCGCCGCGTTCGCAGCGGTTACCCGTCACGAAGCTTTGGCCGTCGCTGAAGGTCACGATGGTACGTGAGCAATGGTTGGTGCAGTACTGGCAGAGCTGACCCGGCTGGTTGTGCCAACTGAAGGTCTTCATGGCGTCAAGCCCGATAAAGCGGCTCTTGAGTTCCGGTTCGGTCTTGCGCTTTTCTTCCATGAATTTCTTGGTCAAAAGCGCGATACCGATAGCGCCCATTTCGCCCGGACGTTCGGGACGGATGGGCTTTAGGCCCGTGTACTGCTCGAAGGCGCGGAGAACGGCGTTGTTCTTGAAGGTACCGCCCTGTACCACGACCTTCTTGCCCAGGGTGTTCAGGTTGCGGATACGAATCACCTTCGTGAAAACGTTATTGATAATGGAGCGGCAGATACCTGCGATAATGTCTTCGGGCTGCTTGCCGTCGCGCTGTTCCGTGATGATGGAACTGTTCATGAACACGGTGCAGCGGCTGCCCAACTGGGACGGACTCTTGGCGTTGAAGGCCAGTTCCGCAATCTTTTCCATAGGAATTCCCAGGCTCCGGGCGTAGGTCTCGATAAAGGAGCCGCAACCCGAAGAGCAGGCCTCGTTCAGAATGATACCCGTGACTACGCCGTCTTGCACGGAGATGGCCTTCATGTCCTGGCCGCCGATGTCCAAGATGAAGCTTACGTCGGGGCAGATCTTCTGGGCGGCGTTGGCGTGGGCCACCGTCTCCACCGTATGGTAGTCGGCGTGTACGGCCTTCGCAAAAAGCTGCTCGCCGTAGCCAGTTGTTCCTACACCCAAAATGTTCAGGGTGCAGCCGTATTCCTCGTAGCGGTCGCTGAGTTCGTTCAGGGCGTTTTTCAGCACCTGCAGGGGTTCGCCGTTGTTGCTGGCGTAAAAGCCGTCCACCACGTTTTCCTGCTCGTCCATCAAGACGAACTTCGTGGTGGTAGAACCCGCGTCAATACCCAGGTACACGTTCAGGGTAGAGCCCGAGGCGGGCTGGGGGTAGTTGTTGCCCGCCATCTTGTGTTCTTCCAGGAACAGCTTGTATTCGGCGTCGTTCTTGAAGAACAGGTCGGCGGCGGCCTTGGCCTTGTTTTCGGCCTGGCGGGTTTCGTTGAAGTGGATGAGGGAATCCAGGGAGCCTTCCCGGCGGTACTGGCATTCCTGATCGGCGAACATGGACCCGAGGGAAAGGGCGGCACCCATGGCCACCAGCACTTCGGAGTGTTCCGGCACAATGGCCTGCTCGTCGCTAATGCCTAGGCGTTCCTTGAAGGCGCGAACGAGTGTCGGGTTAAAGGTGAGCGGGCCACCTTCGAAAATCACGGGCGGCTTGATTTCCATACCCTGGGCAAGACCGCCGATGGTTTGCTTTGCGATGGCGTGGAAACTGGAAAGGGCGATGTCTTCCTTGGCAACGCCGTTGTTCAGCATGGGCTGGATGTCGGTTTTGGCGAACACGCCGCAACGGCCCGAAATCTCGTAAACCTTCTGGCCCCGCTTGGCGAAGCCTTCGAAGGCTTCAGTCTTGATGCGCAAAAGTTCGGCCACCTGGTCGATAAAGGCACCGGTACCGCCGGCGCACACGCCGTTCATACGCATGTCAGAGGCAATGAGCTTGCCGGTAGTCTTGTCTTTTTCGAAGAACACCACCTTTGCATCCTGGCCGCCCAGTTCGATGGCGACCCTAGATTCCGGGTAAGTTGCACGCACCGCAAGGGCGTTGGCCACCACTTCTTGCACAAAGAAGGCATGGGTGGCTTCGGCGAAGGGCTGACCGCCGCTACCGCAGAAGGCAACCCTGAAATTCTTTTCGGGGAACAGCCCGTGAGCCTCCCGCAGCACCTCGTAAACCTTTTGCGCCTGCATGGCGTTGTGGCGCTGGTACGTATAATGCAAAAGCTTGCTGGTCTCTGGATCGACAACTGCGATTTTCACGGTGGTAGAACCCACGTCCACGCCGACCCACAAATCGTTCTTCAAATTGCTCATAGTGGGCTCAAAGATAGAAAAATGGGGCAAAAAACACGAACTTTAGGTCAAGAAAAACGACGGGACAGCCTAAAAACTGGACTAGGGGTCGCTAAAATGGTGGGGGAGGCCTCCCGCACCACCTAAAGGTGGCCATGTACACTAAGGCCTTACCCAAAGGGCATAACTCCACTAAGTGCTAAAGCACTAAGAGTCGTATAAAAGGCCAAGTGTCCAAAGGTCGCTTCTGCTGCATGTCGTCCTCGCGACCTTTCTCGTCATCCTCGCGAAGGCGAGGATCCACTATCATCTTGGCGAGGGCCTTCATGCATCATCCGCTCCCCCCTCTCCCTTTTCACCCCTTCGTGCTTTCGCGGACCTTCTCAATGACCTCCCCGGGTGTTATAAAGTTCAAGACGCTATAAGCGGTCTGCAATTTGCAAATCAGTCGCAATTTTACGTTGGTTTACGGCATAGCCCTTGAGTATGTAGTCTTTCAGGACTTGATTCGCCCAGCGGCGGAATTGGGTTCTTCGGAATGATTTGACGCGATAACCGACGGAGATAAATACGTCGAGTGAATATATTGTTGTTGGCTTGAATTTTGACAGGGTAATATGCAAAATTTGCATATTACCCTCTTGTGGGAGTTCTCCCTCCTTAAACACATTTTTGATGTGCCTTGCAATAACAGATTGGTATTTATCAAACAATTTCACCATCTGTGCCTGCGACTGTGCCCTTGAGACTCGGATTATTTAGGGGGCGTTGCGGCCTTTGACCACTTAGCGCTTCAGCGCTTATGTGGGCATGGCCACCTTTAGGTGGTGTGCCCCCGCAGAGGGGGTAGGCAAAGACTTGCCCTATTGCTTAATGGTGATGCTGGTTAGGGTCGGAGGTGCCCGCTCAAGGCGGGCATGACAATGGTTGGGCAAGGCTTTGACGAGGGGGAGGCTTCCCCCTTTGTATTTCAAGTGCTTTTAGTCATTAATCACTGCTTAAAAAGTGATTAATCAGTTCCTCCCTTTTGCATCAATGGCGAAATAGGGAATGTCATTTGCCTTTTTTAGTGGAAAAGTGTATATTTAGGGTGAGGTTACAGATGTGTGAAACTAAAAAATTGCATGAACTTTACGAGGAATGCAAAAGGATGAATTTTACGGATTCGTCCGACTTGGTCGATAGTGCCCAGAGTGCAGAGGAAGCGGATTTTTTCGCCAAGGTCTGTGATATAATCCTGCAGCAGAAGCAGGACAAGGTTATCGAAACCAAGAGGTTCTAGTTGCCGAAATTCTGCCGATTTAATTCATGCAGGACGTTTGGCTCTAAACAAGATGAATTCCTGTCTGGAAGGGCGTGAATCGTTTAATCAAGAAACGACCTTGTGCGGGAATTTTTCCATTCGGAATATCAGAAAGGTTCGTGAATTCGGATACGAAATAGAACTGTACTTTGTTTGTGTTGAAAATGTGGATCTTGCAAAAGAGCGCATTCGCAAGCGCGTCGAAGCTGGTGGGCATGGCATCCCCGATGTCGATGTTGAACGCCGATATAAAGAATCCCTTCAAAAATTGAAAGATGTAATTCCAATGTGCCATAAAGTTGAACTTTATGACAATACGGAAAAATTCAGAAAAATTGCCACGATAAAAAATAATCGAATTGTATATTTAACGGATGACATTCCCCAGTGGGCAAAACTTGTTGTTTAGCCCCTACCCGAAGGTCTCGTACATGGCGTCCCGTTCGACGGGGGTGAGGCCTTCGTTCAAAATCAGTTCCCGCATGCGTGAAGGGCTCATCCCTACGGGGGCGGTGGCTCCGGCGGCGTGGGTGATTTTTTCTTCCATGATGGTGCCGTCCAGGTCGGAAGCCCCTGCGTGGAGGGCTTTCATGGCGGTGTCGATTCCCATCTGTATCCAGTAGGCCTTGATATGGGGGAAATTGTCCAGGAACAGTCTCGAGACCGCCACGGTCCGCAAGATATCCTCTTCGCTTGTAATCTCGGGGACAATCTTGTGGAGGGCGTTGTGTTCCGGGTGGTAAACCAGGGGGATGAAGGCGAAGAATCCGGGGGCTTCGTCTTGCAGGTCACGGAGCATTTTCATGTGGGCGATGCGGTCTTCGGGCTTTTCGACGTGGCCAAAGAGCATGGTGGCGTTGGTGGGAATGCCGAGCCTGTGGGCCGCCCTGTGTACCGAAAGCCATTCCTCGCCAGTTTCTTTACCCGGGCAGATCTGGTCCCGGACGCTTTGCACCAGGATTTCGGCGCCGCCTCCGGGGAGTGCGTCGAGGCCTGCCTCTTTCAGCGTCGCCATGATCTGCTCGGGGCTCTGGTCCGAGATTTTCGAGAAGTGGCAGATTTCTACGGCGGTAAAGGCCTTCAGGTTCACCTTCGGAAACTCCCTGCGGAGTTTCGCCAGCATGTCGATGTAGTAGTCGAAGGGATGGTCCGGGTGGAGGCCGCCTACAATGTGGAGTTCCCGCGCTCCCTGGCCGATGGCCTCGGCGGCCTTTGCCCTGATGGTATCGTAGTCCCAGTCGTAGGCGGTGGGGCTGTCCTTCTTGATTTTGGAGAAGGCGCAGAACTTGCAATGCAAAACACAGACGTTGGTGTAGTTAATTTGTCTGTTGTTGACCCAATAGACGTTCTTTCCGTGGCGGCGTTCCTTTTCGGTGCAAGCCATGGTGCACAGCTCCTTCAGGGGTGCGTTGTTGAACAGGTCTAGGGCTTCGGCTTCTGTAATGCGTTTTGGCATCATGTTGCTAGATTCTTCTGCTAGATTCCGGCTCAAGGCCGGAATGACGAACATAAAGGGGTAAAAGACAAACGTCATGGCGGACCTGATCCGCCATCTGGTAAACGAAGCGTTCTTTGTGCTGCTTGCTCATTACGGAGATTACAGGTACTTGAGGGCTTCGGGGATAAGGGCTGCCGCGTCGGCGCTGTCGCCCAGGTTTTCGTAGGCCTTGGCCACGGCCTTTTCTGCCGCAGGGTCCTTGACCCCCAGGGTATGGAGCGCAAGCACCGCTTCCATCTTGGCGCCGGTAAGCACGCCCATGCCCGTGACGCCCGAGCCTTCCACGTTCCCGAGAGCCTGAAGCATGGTGGCCGCACGGTCCTTGAGGGTGAGCACCATCTGTTCGGTGGTCTTCTTGCCAAGGCCCTTGATTTTACCCAGGGCGCTCTTGTTGTCGCTGGCAATCATGTTCAAAAGGTCGGCGGGGGAGACCCCGCTCAGAATCCGCTGGGCCATCTTGGGACCCACGCCGTTCACGTCCAAAAGCATCAGGAACAAATCCTTTTCGGCCTGGTCCGCAAATCCGAAGAGGGTCATGGAATCTTCACGGACCACCAGGTTCGTGTACAGGAGCACCTCGGCGTTTTCGTCGGGGAGCATGCCGCCCGTGCGTGCGGAGATATTCACCCCGTAGCCGATGCCCGCCACGTCCACCACCGCGAAGGTGGGACTTTTCTGAATCAATTTTCCACGAATCTGCTCAATCATGCCTTGTCCTTTAGTTCAGCCTGCTGGTCCAAAAGTCTTTGAGGGTATTCCGGGTCCAAATCCCTGCGTTCTTCCAGGCGGCGCTGCATCTCTTTGGTGAGGGCCGCCACCTGTGCACCCTGATGGCCTTCCAGGTAGGGTTCTACGGAAATGGTTTCCAGCACGTCCAGGTAGAAATGGTACTGTTCTCTGGGGTGGTAGCTTACCAGCTTGTCGTGCTTGCGTAATCCGATGATTTCGTTCCCGCCAAAGTAGATGGGCACGATGTCCCGCTTGCATCCGATGGCAAACCTGGCCGCCCCCTTCTTGAAAAACCAGGGCTTGCCCGGTTCGGAGCGGGTACCCTCGGGGAAGATGATGAGGTTGTTGCCCTGGTCCGTGGTGCGCTTGACTTCGGCCATCTGTTGGTCAAAGGATTCCGAATTCAGGATGTAGATGGAGTTCACGATTCCGGAGACAAAGCGGTTCTTGCCGAGAGCACCTTTCACGATGCAGTCTGCGTTGGGGATGATGGAAAATAGCAGGACCACGTCCAGTAGGGACGGGTGGTTCGCGATGATGATTTTGGAATGGAGGTTTTTGAGGCGTTCCCGGTGTTCTACCTTGAATTTGGAGCCTCTGAGGGTCACCAGCTGCCAGATGAGAATCTTGAGCCCGATGTGGATGGCGTAGCGTGCCATGCGGCTGAATCGTTTTCTCGAAAAACCTGAAAAAAGAAACAGGGTAGGGAACACCACGGAAGCTTGGACAAGGCTACCAATCCCGAAGAAGAAGAAGGTCTGTAGCTTTACGTAGGTTCGCCAGGCGTAGGCTATTCGTTGGAAAAAAGTCATATCTCTCACGATGTAGCGTTTCTATTCGGAAAGATAAAAAAAATTGGGTAAACAAGCTATATTTGAGCCATATGAAACTGTTTTTGGCAATGTTCCTCTGCTTGACGCTGTCGTCCATGGCGTTTGCCGATGTCTTTGAAAGTCCCCTGACGGCTGAGCGTTCCAAGGAACTTGCCCAGGTTCTTTCGGCCATGCAGCAGCAGAAATACCTGCGGGGGAGTTTCAGGCAGGTGCGGACTGTCAAGAAAATCAACCGGGACTTTGTCTCTACGGGGAGTTTCGTCATCGCGGATACCCTGGGCATCTTGTGGAACATGGAAAAACCCTTTCCGAGCCTTACCGCCATCACCCGCGACAAGATGCTCCAGAAAAATGCCTCCGGGGCGGTTTCCCAGATGAACATGAAGGACAACGCGGTCTTTGGCCAGGTTTCCCAGACCATCCAGGGGATTTTTTCGGGCAACCGCAAAATGCTGGAAGAACGATTCCAGATTTTCTTCGAGATTGGGAAGGACGGGCTTTGGACCATCGGCCTTGTTCCCAAGGAAAGCGTCATCAAGAAGCAGATTTCGTCGGTGGTGCTCTCGGGCCACAAGTGGCTGGAGAAGGTGACCCTCTCCGACGGCGACGGAAATCCCATCCTCTACGAATTTTCCAAGGTGGAAGGGGGCATCTCCCTCACTCCCGAAGAATCCGCCCTGTTGCGCTGATGGAGCCTGCGGAGTTTCATGGATAAGCCCGAAAAAAAACGGATGAACAAGTGGGGGATTCTCCTCTGGGGAATCTTGCATGTCGCCATCATCGCGCTGGGCTTGAACGCTAGCCCCTGGAAAATCGATTCAAACCTTTTCTCCGTTTTGCCGCCTTCGCAGGTGTCGGCGGGTTTGGGTGATGCCGATGCCGAGCTTTCCCGCAGGACCATGGGCCAGATGACGGTGCTTGTGGGCCATAGCGATTTCGAAAAGGCGAAGGCGGCGGCAGACGAATTCGACCGGGCGCTACGCGGGAATGGCCAGCTGGAAAAGGTAAGCTACCTGGTGTCGGACAGTTCTATGGACGAGGCTCGCGCCTTCGCGAGGGAATACCGCTATGCATTGCAGAGCGAAGCGTTTATGGACCGCGTTCGCCAGGGTGGCGGGGCCTTCTTGAAGCAGAACGCCCTGGAAAAAATCTACGGTGGCTTTTCCATGGCAAGCCTCGAGAACCTGGACGAAGACCCCTTCTTGCTTTCGGCCCAGGCCTTCGAGGATGTTCTGGGAAATCTCTCCTTCATGAGCAAGAACGTGGAACTCCGGGATGAGCGTCTTGTGCTGCGGGATTCTCTACGGACCTACGTCATGTGGACCGCAAGTCTTGCGCCGAATGCCTCTACCTTTGGTGGCGACGGTAGCGCCCTCCAGATTATTGAACAGAAGATTTCGGAACTGAAAGCGGCGGATTCCGCCCTGGTGGTGGCAACCACAGGAGTGCCTTTCCACAGTTACGAAAGTTCTTCCCGGGCGCAACTGGAAGTGACCGTGATTTCGGGCGTGTCCATCGTGTTGCTCCTGTTGCTGATCCTTTCCACCTACAGGTCTGCCGTACCCCTGGCGCTGACGCTTTTTTCCATCGGTGTCGCCATCGTTTCGGCCCTGTCGGTCTCCTGGACGCTTTTCGGTTCTATCCATATTTTCACCTTCGTGTTCGGGACCAGCGTCATCGGCGTGAGCATCGACTACGCCATCCATTTCTTTACAGGCTGGAAAATCCGGGAAGAACGGCTGGACGGTGGCGGTGTACGTGGCCTGATTTTCAAGGGACTTGTCCTGGGATTCATGACCACGGAACTTTCGTACCTGGCTCTCACCTTCGCTCCCTTCCCGCTGCTCCGGCAGATGGCGGTTTTTTCCATGGCGGGCCTTGCAAGCTCCTTCTTGACCATTACCCTTTTGTTTGCGGCCCTGCCTGCCGCAAGGACCCGTGCTCCTGCGGTTTTTGCCCTTGGAACGGTTTCGAAGGCCTTGGGTTGTTACGGAAAAGGGTTTGGGGTGTTCAAGACGAAAAAGTGGGCGTCGTTTGCGGTGGTTGCGGTAATTGTTGCGGGGGCTGCGGTGGGTGTTTACCGTGTGCAGTGGGGCACGGACCTCAAGTCCCTCTATACCATGTCGTCTGAGCGCCTTGCCCAGGAAAAGCTTTCCATGGAACTTCTGGATTTCGGCTCTTCGGGCAGTTACTTCTTGGTGAAGGGCGGTTCTGTCCAGGAGGTGCTGGAGCGGGAACACGCCTTCTGCAAGCGCTTGGAGCGGGAGCGTACCGACGGCGTGCTGCAAAACTACCTTGCCATTAGCAGGTTCGTTCCGCCCCGTTCCGTTCAGCAGGAAAATTTCGAGATTCTTTCGCGGGCCATGGATTCCCTGACTGTCGCTGAGATGCACAGGGAACTTAGACTCCAGTCCGATTCGGCTTTCCGAGCCTCGATGGCCCAAGGGCTGAAAGTTCTTGATCCCGAAAGCAAGTTGCCCGCCAACTTCGAGAAACTTCTGAACAGCCTCTGGATTGGCCACATAGGCGATTCCTACTACAGCGTGGTGATGCCGCTCCATGTTCACGATGCTTCTAAGCTTTCTGGCCTTGCAGGTGACGAGATTTACTTTATGGACAAGGTAAACCAGATTAACGAGAACCTCACAAGGCTTTCCTTGACGGCCCTGGCCCTAGTGGGGCTAGCCTTTGTGCTGGTGTTTGCGGTGCTGTTTTTTTTCTACGGATTCTCCGGGGCGTTTTCCATTATGCGAATTCCAGTATGCGCCTCGTGCCTTGCGGTGGCGCTGTTCGGCTATCTGGGTGTACCTTTCAATTTCTTTGCTACGGTGGGAATTATTCTTACCCTCGGTATAGGCATCGATTACTCCCTGTTTTTCAAGGAAGGGCGCGGGAGCGCTGTGACGGTTCTTGCCATCGCGCTATCGGCCCTGACCACCATCCTCTCTTTCGGGAGCCTTTCTTTCAGCGGATTTTTGCCGGTTTCTACTTTTGGCCTGTCCGTGTTCTTGGGAATTCTTTTCAATTTTATCCTGTCTCCGTTTGCGGGGTCCAGACCTTTTTTCTATAATTGGCGTGGAATAATTGAAATGCTTAGGAGTGTCCATGAGCGATAAGAAACAGGTTCTCGTGACCGGTGCCAGTGGCGGAATTGGTTCTGCCATAGCAGAAGCCGTTGCCCAGGCGGGTTATGCCGTTGTTGCGGGCTACAACAGGGGCAAGACCAGGGTCGATGAACTTATACAAAGGGTCCAGGCTGCCGGTGGAGAAATCCGTGGGCTTCAGCTTGACATTTCCGACCGCGATCAGTGCCGGGAAGTATTGACCAAAGATATCGAGGAAAACGGAACTTATTACGGTCTGATTCTTAATGCAGGCGTTTGCGCCGACATGACCTTTGCTGGCATGAGCGGGGATTCCTGGGACAAGGTGGTGAACACCAACCTAGGCGGTTTTTACAATGTGGTTCAACCTCTGGTGATGCCCATGTGCCGTAAGCGCATTGGCCGCATCATCACCATCTCTTCGGTTTCCGGTGTTATCGGTAACCGGGGCCAGGTGAACTACAGTGCGTCAAAGGCCGGCATTATCGGGGCTACCAAGGCTCTGGCCACAGAACTTGCCAGTCGTAACATCACGGTGAACAGCATCGCACCGGGCGTTATCGAAACCGAAATGATCAAGGACGCTCCCCTGGACATTATCCTGCAGGCTGTTCCCATGAAGCGGGTGGGCAAGCCCAGTGAAGTAGCCGCCACGGCGGTGTTCCTGCTTTCGGAAGGGGCCGCCTACATCACTCGCCAGGTGATTTCTGTAAACGGAGGTCTCGCATGACCCGTAGGGTTGTTGTTACCGGAGGTTCCTGCATTTCGGCCTTGGGGTCCGAGATGGACGAAATTTTCGACAGCCTGAAAAAGTTGGAGAACAAGGTAGTCCGCATGGACGAATGGGACAAGTACGTGCAGATGAATACCCGTCTGGCGGTCCCGGTGAACTACCAGTTTCCTGAAATGCCTCGCCGTAAGATTCGCGGTATGGGTCGTGTGGCCCTGCTGGCTACGGTAGGCGCCCAGAAGGCACTGGAATGCTCTGGTCTCTTGGAAGATCAGGAATTCTTGCATTCCGGCCGTGTCGGTGTGGCCTACGGGTCTTCTATGGGTTCCGTGATGCCCTTGGTGGATTTCTTCTCCATGATCGTCACTAACGACAGTTCCAAGATTACGGCCACTACCTATATCAAGTCCATGCCCCAGACCTGTGCCGTGAACATCGGCGTGACCTTTGGGCTTACGGGTCGCATGATTACTACCAACACGGCCTGCACTTCCGGGAGCCTTGCCATCGGTAATGCCTACGAGGCCATCAAGTATGGTAAACAGGACGCCATGGTGGCAGGCGGTGCCGACGAACTGGACCCAACGGAATCTGCCGTTTTCGATACGCTTTTTGCAACCTCCGTCAAGAACGACACGCCGAAGCTTACGCCTGCAAGTTACGACCGGGACCGCGATGGTTTGGTCATTGGCGAAGGAAGCGGCACCTTGATTCTGGAAGAATACGAGCATGCCCGTGCCCGCGGTGCAAAAATTTATGCGGAACTGGTGGGCTTCGGTAACAATACCGACGGTGACCACCTGACCCAGCCCAAGCAAGAAACCATGCAGCGGGCTCTGGAACTGGCTCTTGAAGACGCGGGACTCAGCCCCGATGCCATCGGCTACGTGAACGGCCACGGAACCGCTACCAAGCATGGCGACCGTGCCGAGACCTGGGCCACCTACAACGCCCTGAAGGGCCGTAGCGCTCCCATCAGCAGCCTCAAGAGCTACATCGGTCACACCCTGGGTGCCTGTGGTGGCATCGAGGCCTGGACGTCTATCCACATGATGAACCGGGGCTGGTTCAGCCCGAACCTGAACCTGAAAAACGTGGACCCCGAATGCGCCCCGCTGGACTATATCGTCGGTGACGGTCGCGAGATGGATGTGGAATACGTGATGAGCAACAACTTCGCCTTCGGCGGAATCAACACGTCCCTCATTTTCAAGAAGGTGTAAGTCCTTTTAGCGACGGGAATCCCCGTCGTTATTTCCATCATCGTTATGCCCCACTTGATGGGGCATCCGCTGGATGTGGATCCTTCGTCGTCATGCCCCACTTGTTGGGGCATCCGCTGGATATGGATTCTTCGTCATGCCCCACTTGTTGGGGCATCCGCTGGATGAGGATCTTTCGTCGTCATGCCCCACTTGTTGGGGCATCCGCTGGATGTTTTTCCGGATTAATACAGTTCCTGTAAAGTTTCCGGCGCAAGCTTGCTCAAGAGTATGGCCTTGTCCCGTTTTTCCCGTAGGCCTTTGCGGTTTTTCCAGAGGTGCGCGATGACCGACGGGTGGGCCGTCACAAAGCGTGCGGTCTTGATTCCGAGGGACTTGGAAAGGGCATAGGCGATGTGGGGGAGGCTTTCCTTGTTTTCGCTGGAAAAATCCATCGGGATTCCTTGCAGCCCGGCTACCAGGTAGGGGACGGAAAAGCACATGCCGCCGGCGTGGTACATCCTCAGGGCATAGTCGAGAATCTGCGCCGGAATAGGCAGGCTTGCATCGAAGGCCCCGGTCCGCTGGACTATCCGCCTGGAAAAGACCGCAATTTCGGGTCTTGGGCTTGCCACATATCGCAGGGGTGCATCCTCTTCGATAGTCTCGATTCCCTTGGACTTGTGAAGCTTGAACCCACCGACGAATTTTGCGGACTTCTTGTCGCCGTCTTCTATGGAGGCGTATCGAAGTCTCGGGGCGAAAGCATCTACCATGGGAAATGCGGAGATGTTTTCGGCCAGGCTGTTCAGGAATTCTCTGTCGATTTTTACGGAACGGTTTGCAAAGACGATCCATTCCGCGTCGCTTTCGTTCAGCCTTTCGTTGAAACTGTCCGTAAAGAACCAGCCCAGAGCCGGGTCGGTGAAGGGCGGCTGCGGGTCGCTATTGTCAGGCGAACTCCAGACAAAAACGTCGAACTGCCGCATAGCGTTTAGCCCTAGAAATTAAACCGCAGGCCAGCCCGGTGTTCCATCCCGAGTCCTTGGGCCAGGTAAGAAAAGCTGTAGTCCAGGGAGAACAAGCCCATGCTATAGCCGAGGCCCAGGCTCAAGAAGCGAGCCTCGTTGGATTCGTCGGGCCTGCTCCGGTCTTGAATCAGCTCCAGGGCGTCCCGTTTCAGGTCCAGCCATGTCCGGGTGAAACCGCCCCGTATGGCGAAGTACTTGCCCAGCAGGTACTCGGCGCCGATATTCAGGCGAGGCTCTGCATACCGCGGAAAATTCGTTTCGCCAAAGACTGTCAGCTTCGGGAGGCTTTTCATACGCATGAATCCGGAAAGGGCGAACACTTGCCCCATGGGGTAGTATTCGTCTTCGCCGTCATCTACGTAGTCTCTGAGCAGACCGCCAAAATCCCTGGCCACAAGTGCCAGTCCCCACAGCTTGTTTTTGGATTGCCAGGAAATACCCCAATCGAAGGCCGCCCCGAAGGCGGTACGGTCACCCTCTTCGTCGGCCAGCCTGTCGCTTGCGAACTTGAGGGTGGCGCCGAACTGAAAATGCTTCATGGGAAATGCTACCGTGGCGGTGACCAGCTGGCTCAGGGGGTTGTAGTCCTTGCCGGTCTCGTTGCCGTATTCGTCATAGCCTTCGATAGTTCCGTAGTCCAGCCAGTTGTACGAAATCTGGTACAGGAATCGCTTGAAGTCTCGGGTGTAGTATAGGGAACCCTGGTTTTCGGAGAATTCGCCGGTTTGCCAGTGCATGCCGACGGTACGTTCCTTTCCTTCGGGCATCCGGAGAGCGGCAGGGTTTAGTTGGGCGATGCTCGGGTCGGTAGAAGGGGCTGCCGCTGCGGATTTTTCAAGGGCCGCGTTTCGGGGGCTGTCGAAGGTGGACATGAAGGAGAAAACTTCCTGACCGGCATCGCCTTGCGAAAAGTAGGCCTGTGCCTCGAACGTGGCGGCAAGCAGAGCCAGCGCAGCCAGCTGGAAGTTTATCTTCTTGAACATAGGCTAAATTTATAAAATTTGCCTTTACAAAAAGGCAAAAGTTTCTATATTTGGGTCGCTCGGGCTACTAGCTCAGTTGGTAGAGCAACGCCCTTTTAAGGCGTGGGTCGAAGGTTCGAGCCCTTCGTAGCTCAGTGAAAAGCCGGTTTCGTTTTCGGAACCGGTTTTTTTTATCCGGCCCCCTCAAAAAATTCATTTTCAAAAATTTGGCTGCAACACATCGCGCAGTTTCGTCACTCAAAGTGGTAAAGACCTCCAGTATTCACCACTTTTCGTTCCTGCCTGCGCTCGGTTTCGCTCAAATTTGGATTTTCAATCCAAATCATTCAGCTCGGTTATGGCCGCATAAATGTGCCCATAACTCTCGCTTTATATGATTTTTTACATTCAAAGCAATTTTTTGAGGTGGCCTTTATTTATATTCTGATTATTAGGTAAGGAGGGTGAAATGGATTGTCGCGTTTTAGTCCGGTTTATTGGCGAGGGGGCAGACCTTGCCCTTCTGTGGCAGGCCTTTATGGAAAAATTCCCGGAGGCGGAACTCCCTAGCGAAGATTCGGGAGATTGGTATTCTGTGGACCCCATCGTGTCTGATGAATACGAATGCCGGTTCGAGGAATTGCCCGAGACGGAGCTCTTGGCCATGGACGGCAACATGCTGGTGGAAGACGAACCGCCCGAAGACGTTCTGGACGGCCTGTTGGAAATGTTCCCGAAGGTGTTTGCCGTATTCAAGTGGTCCACCGTAGAGGTAGGCGTGGGCTGCGGCGTCAGCGAAGGCTGGGGCGAGTTCATTCCCGACCGCACCGATGACTACTCCGACGAGGCCAACGAGATTTCCGAAGCGGTATTGGGGTTTTAGAGATTAGAGACTAGAGATTAGAGACTAGGATCTAGTGAGTATAATCACGCACTTCGTGCGTCTGGAGCAGATGGCGAAGCCATGATAATTTCCTCTAATCTCTAGCCCCTAAATCCTAGCCCCTAGATGCAGAACCGCCTGCCTGAGTTCCCTGGTGGCTGCTTCCGGATCGGCGGCCTTCATGATGGCGGAGACGACGCAGATGCCCGCAATTCCCGATTCTTTTAGCACGAAGATGTTCTCTTTGTTGAGTCCGCCGATGGCATTCACCGGAATGGGTACGGCTTTCACCACATCTTTTAATGTTTCTACCGGGGTGATGACGGTTTTTACGTGGGTTGTGGTGGGGTAGATGGCGCCGCAGCCCAGGTAATCGGCCCCTTGTTCAAAGGCTTCCAGGGCCTGGGGCACGGTCTTGGTGGTGGCTCCGACGATTCTTTCTGGCCCCATCAGCCTTCGGGCGTCCCGGACAGGCATGTCGGATTGCCCTACATGAACACCCTCGGCTCCGATAGCGAGAGCCACATCCACACGGTCGTCTATAATCAGCGGAATTCCGTACCGGGCGGTGATTTCGTGGGTGGCACGGGCTAGTTCCATATATTCGCGGGTACTCCGGTCTTTTTCCCGCAGCTGAACGATGGTGGCACCGCCCCTGCAGGCGGCCTCTAGTACTTGGAAAAAACGGTTTTTGGGTACGCAGGTGCTGTCGGTGATGAAATAGAGAGTGGTGTCGAGGGAAATCATGCCCGAAAAGGTAGAAAAATATCCGTTTTTGGTGTGATATAGTGCAACTTGGACGAATTAGGATTCTCTTTTTTTTGTTAATAAAATCCAAAATGCTAAATTAAATGTATATTAAATGCGTCTGGAGTGAAGAGGTGTTTAATTGATGAATGTTGAAAGGGCCTTCTTGAGTAGTTCGACAGGAAATCGGCGTGGCTTTACCCTTATTGAGGTAATGGTTGTTATCATCATTATGGGCTTGCTTGCCGGGATTGCCGTTCCGATTGCTCTGGGTGCAATTGAAAGGTCAAGGGAGAATATTGACCGCCTCAAGCTGTTCTATCTAAGGGATGCTCTGAATAGAGCTCTGGTGGAAAACGAGGACGCCCTGTACAATAGTGCCTTTGTGACTTCTGGAAAAGACGCAGACAAGAATCTTTCAAAGTTGCGAAATGCCTTGAAATCGGAATCCGGTGTGCAGTTGTTCATTGTAGAAGTGCGACCGGATCTACCCACCAATGTGCAAGGAAAGCATGCCAGTGTCAACGCGAACTCGGAAATGAGCTCATTGGTCGGGAGTAGTGGAACTTGGTATGATGCCCTAAAGGAATCCGGCTTTAATGGGGTTGCAGACATTCTTATTGCGAGAACTACTAAGGACGATTGGAAAAAGGACGGAGCTACTTTTTACTCTGTTCCCTACAACAACAATTCAGATTATCGAACCTACCCCAAGGAACCCATGTTCATCAGCAAAGAGTTGAATAATGGAAAATCCTCTGGCTTGTCGGGTATTTCATCGCAAGGTACCAATAGGTCCAATTATCGTCTGACCATGAGTTTCCAGTGGACTGGGAGAGATGAAAATAGCCACTCCGTAGAGGTCGCGTTGCTTCCCAACGGTGGAAAGTTGAGCACTGCAAATGGAGAAGGAAGTGCTCTTCTCACGGAGCACGGTGTTTGCTTCTCGACCTACGGGCCCATAGGCTGTAAGAATTACAAGTATTAGCTTTAGCGCGAAAAAAGTACCTGTTTTTTTAAGTGCTGTAAGTTAAAAAAACGCTTTTTTTGATTTGTTTTGGTAATTTTTTTGCAATTTGAAACCTTCAACGGCATTTTTTATTTTACATCTGACTCGTAAGGTAAAATGCTATGACTAGGGATTTTCGTACATCTAGGTCCACTAAGGGCTTTACCCTTATCGAAGTGATGGTTGTCATCATCATCATGGGATTGCTTGCGGGCATTGCCGTCCCGATCGCTTTGGGCGCAATTGAGCGGTCTCGAGAGAATATTGACCGCCTGAAAATATTCTATTTGCGAGACGCCCTGAATAGGGCTCTTGTAGAGAACGAAGATGCACTGTTCAATAGTGCTTTTGTAACTTCTGGAGACAAGGCCACCGGTAATCTCTCTAAACTGAAAACGAAACTGGCAAGCGAAGCGGGTGTTGACTTGTTTGTTATAGAAATGCGCCCGGACCTTCCGACCAATGTCCAGAACAACCACCCCAGCATCAATAGTGGTTCGGAGATGAGCAAGTTGGTTGGGTCTAGTGGAACGTGGTATGACGCCTTGAAAGAATCTGGATTTGTCGGTGTCGCCGATATTCTTAATGCAAGAAACAACGGCGGGAATTTGACCAAAGATGGTGATACCTATTATGCATTTTCTTATAAATCGGGTAGTTCGACATATTACCGTACCTATCCCAAGGAACCCATGTTCATCAGCAGGGAACTAAATAATGGAAAATCGTCCGGCCTGGATGGAATAACCTCACAGGGTGGAAATAATACCAATTATCGCTTGACGATGAATTTCCAATGGAACGGGATGGACGAGCATAGCCGCACCGTAGAGGTGGCGTTGGTTCCTGCCGGTGGGAAAATGATGACTACGGGAGGAACGGGGGGCGCACTCCTCACTGAACACGGAGTCTGTTTTTCGACCTATGGTCCGAAGGGCTGTGCTGACTACAAGTACTAGCCGCTACACGTACAGATAATCGTTCAATACCGGCTGCAACCCTTCGCCGGAAATGTCTGAGTACATGGCGTTGAAGCTGCGGCCGTCGTTAATCTCGAACTGCTCGTCGCCGCCTTCGCCGTCATCCTTGCCGCTGTACTTGCTCTCGTGGTCGCCGATGCCCGTAGATACTCCGGCAGAGACTTTCGTCGCACAGATTTTCACGATGCCGTTGCGGAATTCCTTGCTTTCGCGGCTGGAAACCGTAATACCCACGAACGGGAGAAAGATGCGGTAAGCGCAGAGCACCTGACAAAGTTCCTTTTCGTGAACGTCCAGCGGGTCAATCTTGTCGTTGTTGATGATGGGACGGAGCCGCGGGCAACTTAAGCTCATTTCGGCATGGGGATACTTCTTTTGCAGGTAATACACGTGCAGTGCGGATGCAAGGGCGTCGCGGCGGAAGTCCGAAAGGCCGAGGAGTGCGGAGAACGCGACACCGCGCATGCCCGCCATGAGGGCGCGTTCCTGGGAGTCGAAGCGGTACGGGAACACGCGCTTGTGACCCATCAGGTGGAGTTGTTCAAAACGCACCTTGTCGTAGGTTTCCTGGAAGACAGTCACGTAGTCCACGCCGCATTCGTGCAGGTAGCGGTATTCGTCCACGTTGACCGGGTAGACTTCCACGCCCACCATACGGAAATACTTGCGTGCAAGCTTGCAGGCCTCGCCAATGTATTCCACGCTGCTTTTGGCGCGGCTTTCGCCCGTGAGAATCAAGATTTCTTCCATGCCGCTGTCAGCAATCACCTTCATCTCGTGCTCAATTTGCTCCATCGTGAGCTGCATGCGCTTGATATGGTTGTAGCAATTGAACCCGCAATAGACGCAGTAGTTCTCGCAATAGTTCGCGATGTAGAGCGGCGTGAAGAAATAGACGTTGTTGCCGAAATGCTTGCTGGTCTCGATTTTCGCCTTCGCGGCCATCTGTTCCAGGTAGGGGGCTGCGGCGGGGGAGAGCAAAGCCTTAAAATCTTCCAAGGTGCAGCGTTCGTGCTCCAGGGCGCGTTTCACGTCCTTGCCGGTGTATTTGGAGTAATCGTAGTTCTCGGATTCGGCGAGCACTTTCTCGGCAATGTCCGACTGGATAACTTCCATGCCGGGCAGGTAATCCATGATGTTGGTGCGGGCGCTGGGGTCGTTTTCGATGCGGTGCTTTTTCTCAAGAGCGCCTTCCGAGAGATTCCCGGAATCAAACAAATAGTTGTTGTCTTTTCTTTCGCTTTCCATTATTCCGTTATTTCGAAAATGTTGTGTGTGACTACTTGCACGTTGTCAAAAGAACCTTGGGCAAACATTTCGTCGCTGATGGACCCCATGCAGCAAGAACTCTTGTAACCTAGGACGAATACGTTGTCGTAGTCTCCGCGAGAAGATGGTTCGTAGTGTCCGTAGTAAGTGTCTTTTTGGGCTATCAACTCCCCGTTTAAAAACAGAGCTATAACGCCGTTTGCCTCGTTCCATTCGGCGGTAATGCGGATCCATTCGTTTTTTAGGTCAACTTCGGCTGAAAGGAATATTGGGTTGTTGGGGATGTTTTTGTAAAAATAAAGGACTCCGTTATAAATGAATACGGACATGCGTGCCCCATCGTTCCCTGCAAGGGCTGTTGTTTTATTGTCAGAGGAAAGTAATTTTGCATTTGGCTTGAAGAAGAAATCCAGTGATCCGTTCTTAATTTTCTTGTCTAGCCGCCAAGGGAGCACGGTGTATTGATTGTTCCCGATGTCGATGGACCGTCCGCTACCGCCGTATGCAGATTCTCCTGAGTTGTAAGAGTTAACAGTACCGTTTTCAAAGTCAAAGCTTTCGAAATCTTCAAAACATTTGGCATTGAGACAGTCGCTTGTGATGTTGATAGTTAGGCTGCTCTGGTGTAAGTCACCTGTTCCATAGTATGTATAGGTATAGGGTGAGGTGTTTACTTCGCTAGTGCTTGAACTTGGTTTTATAGAACCATTGCTGCTGGAGCTATCGTACACGTAAATACATGCGGATTCTGTTTCCGATTCGTAACAGACAATTCTACCGCCGGAGCTTGATGGAGGGGGCTGAGTAAGGGAACTAGAACTTTCATCATCTGGCGATTTGCTGTTGGAACTTTCTTCAACGGGAACATGGCTGCTAGAACTACCGTCTTCGGGGCTAGGAGATGCCTTTCTGTAGTAGGTTGCGAAATCTTCCTCGTTACAAAGACAGTCATCGAGAGACCATTCGCTTAATCCCGCTACCCATGCCTTAAAATCCCCGTCGCTTCCGATTTTGTATTTACATCCATCAAGTTCTGCCCATATATATTTGTAGCCGCTTTCTGTGGAGACCTTCATGTCAATGCGGTTTTCTGATTTGTTGTAACTGGATGATACGCATCTTGCATAGAAGGAAAACATATTTCGCATATGTTGCGACATGTGGTCGCAGACGTAGTCAATGATATAGCTACTATCGGAAATGTCTCTAGTCCAACCATTTTTTTTCGTAAAGCCGTATTCGTCGTAGCAGAACGCTGAGTTGTCGTATGAGGAACTTGATTCGTCTTGAAATTCCGATGAATTTGAATTTTCAGAACAAGCGCAAAGATAGAGCGTAAACAAGGTAAATAGCCAAATTTTTTTCATTTTATTTTCCTCAAATCTTTTTAGAGTGTGAATATAGAAATTGGTTTTGTTTATCCAAATGAATGTTCGCAAAAAAGAATCTATTAAAAAGTAAATCGATGATCTAAGCTCAATAACGCAATTTTTTCGCCGGCGGCGCGGGTGTAGAACAGTATGGCTGATTTCTTGCCCTTTGGCTTCAGGCGCTTGATTTCGGTGTCGGGATCCAGTTTGACACCCCGCAACTTCAAGGTGATTTTACCGATGTCGTGTTCCTTGAGCATGGCGCGTACAGCCCCGGTGGAGATTTCTGAATGGGCGACAATCTCGTAGCAGGTAAATCCGGGTGCCGGGAGCGGCAAGTCGCTAGCCACGTAGGCGATGCCCTCCGAAATCAGGTGAGCTTGCGGGTCGCAGGTGAGGGCGGCTACGTTGAACAGGTGGCTTCGAATCAAGACGGGTGCCGGTTCTGAGAGGTAACGGGCAATTTCACCGATAGGCAGGTCGCTCCTGCTGGTGGATGTGCGGTAGGTACGGTCTTTCCCTTCCAGGGAATCGTTTCGGTCCAGCTTTTCTTGGAGGTCTTCGTCCAGAGTTTCGAGCGAACGGTCCCGCGGGCGGCTCCATTCGGCAAGGGCCTTGCCGTCCTTGCCGATCATCACGGCGCGGACCGTGTCTGGATTTTTCGCAAGGCTCCCGAATAGCACCAGGCATTCCCTGCAGTCCGAATGTCCGCCCAGATACAGGATTTCCGTTCCGTCGGGAATTTCTGCGGGTGGGTATCCCGGAGGTAGCTTGACCATGCCGCCCTGGTAAAGCTTGCTGATTTCAACCACTTCTTCCAGGGTGGGCGTGAGGTTCCGTAGGTCACGCTGGTTTTCGCCTTCCAGGGCCCGGCGAGCCGGATCAATGGTGAAAAATTCTGTATTTGTCATGCCCGCGGAGGCGGGCATCTCCCTTATTTTTGCGACCTCCCGCACGTCGCCGCAGATAACTTCTGCAGTTTTTCCGATGGTTTCCATGTTGTGACGGTACATGGCGATGCGGTTTTCGTCCAGATCGACACCGACAACCTTGAAAGAGGCTGGTATAAAGAAACTGTCGCCTCCCATGCCGCAACAGAGGTCGTGGACGGTACTTGTGCCGGATTTGCCGCCGTCGCCATCGTTACCTGCAGACCACAGGTTCGCCTTCCAGCGGCCAATGTCCTGGGCAGTGCTCTGTTCCAGGGCCAGTTTGTCGCACAGGAGAAATTTATTCTTGTCGTTTACGAGCAGACAACCGAACTTTTCTTGAATTTTCGGCAACAGGGCCATGTAATCCATGATGGCGGCACGGTCTTCGTTGTTGTAGCTCGCCTTGTTCAAGGCTGTAGAAATCTGCAATGCATCTAGCCTACGCTTGATGGCGACTTGGATGAATTCCTGGACTTGCGGGGATGTCAACAGTTCGGCCGCAAACATCTTTACCCCCGTTTCAGTTCCAGCACGTAGTCGGCTGCGTTTACGAAGTCCTGGGCGTGTTCGATGGCAATAACGGTGTGGCCCGCCTCGGTAAGTCCGCGAATCAGGTCCAACAGATGGCGGATGTCGTTTTGGTGCAGCCCACGCGCAGGTTCGTCAAAAAGGAACAACGTGTTGGGAGCCTTCGCACGGGCAAGGGCAATAGAGAGCCGAAGCCTTGCCCGTTCCCCACCTGAAAGGTGGGCCGTGGTCTGCCCCAGCTTCAGGTAGTCCAGGCCTGTATCCACAAGAGGTTTCAGCTTGTCGGCAAAGGGCTTCAGGTTGGTGAACAGTTTGTAGGCTTCGCCGATTTCCAGGTCGTAGATGTCGGCGATGGAAAGGCTCTTGAAACGGACTTCCAGGATTTCGTCCTTGAAACGCCTGCCCAGGCATACGGGGCATTCCGATTCCTCGTAGCCGGCCGGGTCAAAGATGACGCCTTCGCCCTTGCAGTTTTCGCACCGGCCTCCGGGAGCGTGGGTGGCGAATTTTGCAGCGGTGTAGCCACGGACCTTGCTTTCGGGGAGTTTTGCGAACAGGTCACGGAGTTGCGGGCCCAGGTTGATGGCCGAGGCCACGGTGCTTCGCCGATTGCCGTGGAAATCTCCTGTCGAAAGCACGGACAGGGTTTCTATGCCCAGGTTCTGGAATTCTCCTTTTTCTGCACGGGGGACCAGGTTCTTGAAGAACAGGGTGGATTTTCCGCTGCCGCTTTGTCCGGTGATGACGCTGAACTTCTGGGTGGGAAAATTCGCCGTCACCGGATTCATGTCGAACATGGAAAAATTTTCGATGGCGATGGATGCGGTTGCACGACGGGACTTACCTTTTGTCATTCCCGGCACCGATCGGGAATCTCTTTTTGGGGCTTTTGAAGGGAGATCCCCGCCTTCGCGGGGATGACGATGTGATAACTCCCTAATCCACTTTCCCGTAGGCGATTCCGGATTTTCCAGCACATCCTTCGCCTTGCCCTGGAACAGAATCTCTCCGCCTTTTTCTCCGGCGCCGGGACCCATTTCGATAATCCAGTCCGCCTTCTGGATGAGGGAGGGGTTGTGGTCGATAAGTACCAGCGTGTTCCCCCGGTCCCGAATCTGCCGGAGCACGTTCCAGAGTTTTTCCACGTCGTTGCTGTGGAGCCCGCTTGCAGGTTCGTCCAGGCAGATCAAAAGTCCGTTCAGAAGCCCCGTAGAAAGGCTGGAAAGCCTTAACCGTTGGATTTCGCCACCCGAAAGTGTGGCTCCAGAGCGCCCAGGTGTCAGGTAGCCGATTCCAAGCTGGTTGATGGCGTCAATACGGTCCAGCAGGGCGTTTAGCACGGGAGCTTTGCCCTTGGAAATTTTCTTGCTCAAGGTATCTCGGAGGAGTCCGCCCAGATTCTGGAAGGGTGTCTCCAGAATCTGCCTCCAGGACACGAAATTGCCTGACGCATTTTCGGTCACGATTCCCGAATTCAGCAGGAACTTTTGGAGCCTAAGGCCTTCGCAGTGGCCGCAGGTCTCTCCGGATTCGTCCACTCCGGCTCCTTTACATTCGGGGCACGCCCCTTCCCGGGAATAGGGGGAAAACATCCTTTCGTGGAGAACGGGAGCTTCTGCCTCTTTGTGGTCCTTGCAGTGAGGAACGGTGCTGTATTCCGCAACTCCGTTTTCTGTAAGTAGGACCACCTTATGGTGGGTGAGCTTCAGCGTGGCGTCCACCGCTTCGGCGATTCTCGTGCGGGAATTTTCCCTGACGATAACCCGGTCCACCACAATCTGGAAAACCTTGGGCCGCACCTTCTTTTGCTCTTCGGTCAGGTCCCCCAGGGAGACGGTATCGCCGTCAGCCATGGCCCGGGTGTAGCCCTGGGAAAGGAACAGGGCCGAAAGCTTGTCCAGGTTCTGTTTTTTTGTCTCTACGGTGGCCAGAAATTGAATTTTACTGCCCGTAGGCATCTGGGCGATGATCTGTATAATCTGTTCCCGCGAGGTCATCTCCATGGGCTTGCCGCAAATGGGGCAGGCAGGGGTGGCCAGTGGGGCGAAAAGTGTCCGGAGCGGTGCGTCGCATTCCGAAAGGGACAGGGCGTAGGACTTGGTGGTGGTCTCTCCGTGGCAGGCCTCGACGGCGATACTTGCCGGGAGGTTCTCGGCAGACTCCAGGGGAATCACCCTGCATCCGCCTAAAAAGTCCGCGGCGAAGGGGGAGAGGGTTTCCAGGTAGCGCCTCTTGGATTCCCCGTGGAGGGTGTCCAGCACCAGGGTGGACTTTCCGCAGCCCGAAGGTCCGCAAACGACAGTCACGCTACCCAGCGGGAACTGGGCGTCCACGTTTTTCAGGTTGTGCAACCTGCAGCCGCGTATAGAAATAAAGCTAGGCTTGTTCATCTTCGCTGCCCGACTGCTTCCCGTTATGGACATCTTCCAGCGTAGCCTTCCAGTTCCAGGTCTTCTGGGCTGCTTCGGGCCAGTGGCAGATGGTCCACACCAGGCTGTTTCCGCAAAGGATAATGGACCAGACTCCAAATATCAGGAACAGCATCAAGGGCAAGAACGCCAGTGACCCGTAGAAAATGGACATGCGGGTCACCATGGCAGTCTGGATGAGCATCAGGATTTTCACGTAGATGTTGATGGCCAACCAGGAAACAGCCGTAGATAGAAGCGAGGCGAGCAAAAGCTGGCTTCGGGAATAGGGTCTCACACCCTTGGGCCTGGAGGGCAGGGCGTAGAGCATCAGGAAAATCAGCAGCATGGTGGCGCCGTGGAAGGCCGCATACCAGAAGGCGGTAATGAGCACCTTCAGCACTTCGGGCGAGAAATGGAAACCATCCACCACAATCATGTTCAGTACGTCTTGCACGTGGTTCACGAACCCCGCGAACATGCCGATGAAACCTGCAAAAATAACCAGGAAGGGCGTGTAAACCTCGATCTGGCGGATTAGCGTCCTGGAAATTTTGTTTTCCCACACTACGTTGAAGTTGGTCTCCAGGCTGCCAAAGGCGAGAATGAAGGTGACGAACAGACCTGCCGCACCGATAAAGCCAAGCCTTCCGATGGGAATGTGTTCGGCGTTTTTCACCAGTGACATAATGGGTTCCGTGGGCCAGTCCAGGTTTAGGATATCCAGCAAAATGGGTAGGTAGTCCGACATGAAGTTTGCAAGACCCACCGCCAGGGTAATGGAGGTCAACAGGATAAGCAGGGGAACCACGGCCACCAGGGTGGTGTAGGTAAGGCTCGCCGCACGGGTCATACCGTGATAGTACAGGAATGACTTCCCTGTAACGATAATAATCTTCACGAAAGTGGGGGACCTGTCGGCAATGGCGTCGAAAAGTCTTTCCCACGAGAAATTTTTCCACCAATTGGGCATCTGGGAACAAAGATAAAAAAATAAAAGGGATAAGTGGGAGGCGGGCTTTTTAAATAAGGGAAGAATGTGTAATTTGTTGATGGATAAAGAGTTAAAAATTAGATGCTATGTGCCGGCGTTACGAAAGTTCGGACCCAAGCATTTTTCACCCTCTTCACTAGCCCCTAACCCCTAGTTTCTAGGCTCTATTTTACTACATTTGCGCCGTACAAATCAAGGAGTAGCTAAATGCTCAAATCTACACTGCAACAGACCGATCCGGAAATCTACAACATCATCCAGGAAGAAGCCGAACGCCAGGAATATGGCATCGAACTCATCGCTTCCGAAAACTACACCTCCAAGGCCGTCATGGAAGCCATGGGTTCCGTGCTGACCAACAAGTACAGCGAAGGCTACGTGGGCAAGCGCTACTACGGTGGTAACGAAGTGATCGACAAGATGGAAGCGCTCGCCATCGATCGTTGCAAGAAGCTCTTTGGTTGCGACCACGTGAACATCCAGCCGCTGTCCGGTTCTCCGGCCAACGCCGCTGTCTATTTCGCCGTCCTCAAACCGGGCGACAAGGTCCTCGGCCTCAAGCTCGACCACGGTGGACACCTTTCTCACGGCCATCCGGTGAACTTCTCCGGCATGCTCTACAACTTCGTGCAGTACGAAGTCGATAAGGAAACGGGCCGCATCGACATGGACAAGGTCCGCGAAATCGCTCTCCGCGAAAAGCCGAAAATGATTCTCGCCGGTTTCTCTGCCTACAGCCGCAACCTCGACTGGAAGCGCTTCAAGGAAATCGCCGACGAAGTGGGCGCCCTCACCATGGCTGATATTTCTCACGTTGCAGGCCTCATTGCCGGTAAGGCAATCGATTCTCCGGTGCCGTACTTCGACATCGTGACGACTACCACCCACAAGACTCTCCGTGGCCCGCGTTCCGCTATCATCATGTGCAAGGACCGCACCATCCAGAAGATGGTGAAGGGCGAACTCAAGGAAGTTTCTTTGGCCAAGGAAATCGACAAGGGCGTGTTCCCGGGTATGCAGGGTGGTCCGCATGACCACATCAACGCCGGTAAGGCCGTTGCATTCCTCGAAGCTCTCCAGCCGGAATTCCAGACCTACGCCAAGAACGTCATCAAGAACGCTCAGGCTATGTCCGATGAAATGCAGAAGCTCGGTTACAGGGTTATTAGTGGCGGTACCGACAACCACCTCATCGTTGTCGATATGACTTCTCAGGGTGTTTCCGGTAAGGAAGCCGAAGTGGCCATGGAAAAGGTCGGCATCTCCTGCAGCCGCTCCACGATTCCGTTTGATCCCCGCAAGCCGATGGACCCGTCCGGTGTCCGTCTCGGTACGCCTGCTATCACGACTCGTGGCTTCGACGAAGAAGACACTCGCGAAGTGGCCCGCATCATCGACCGCGCTATCAAGGCTAAGGACGACGATGCTGCTCTCAAGAAGATCCGCGAGGAAATCGTGGCTCTCTGCAAGAAGCACCCGCTGTACAAGTAATTTTGCGGAGCAAAATTACTTGTAGGTTCTGAGGGCGGCCTTCGGCCTTTGAGGTTTGAGGTCGCATTCCTTCGGAATGCTTTGAGTAATATAATGGTACCTTCGGTGCAAAAACTAAAGAAAGTGGTTCGCGTGGGCGTGCCACTTTTTATTATCTTTGTTCTATACGCACGAGGTTTATGATGAATCCGAATCTGGCTCTGTTGATTCTCTCTTGGCAGGTAGCGTGCCTGTATCACGAAAACGAAAACGGGAAACTCCTTCCCGGTTCTGATTCTGCTACCGAGGCAGAAAGCGACATGCTTGACAAGATTCATGATGAACTGACACCGGATGTATCCTGGGACGAGTTCAACAAGGTCTATGCAGGTTTTTCTTCTGCAAAGGAACGCGCCGGAGTTTGTGTCGAGACGCTTAAGGGCGAAACAGTCGAGTTCAAGAGCAAGGTCCTGGAATCCATGCTTAAAGTAGCGGGCGCATCCCGTGAAGACGAGAATGAAGACAATATCTCCCCCGAAGAGATGAATTTCATTCAACAAATACGCGAAGCTCTTGAATAGTTTTACTATATTGGTCTATTATGGATAAAGAAATTGAAAAGTTTGACGATGATGACGATTTGGAAGAGTTCGACAAGAACCTTCTGGAATCTGAAGATTTTGAACAGAATGCACCTGTAGTTCGGGATTACAGTCAACGTCAGATCCTTATTTGGGAAGAAGATGATGCCCGTCGCGATGCTTGCCTGGAAGTCCTGACGGATTTGCTTGTCGGTGCTACCATCAAGGCCGTAAAGACCGAGGCCGAGGCGTTGGAACAGCTTGAATCTGAAGACTGGGATACCTTTGTGGTGGATTTCTATTCCGAAGGTGTGTCCGCAAGTGAATTTATCAAGCGGGTAAACAACTACCCTGGGTCTATCCTAGTGGCTATCTCCATGGGGCCGTTGACATTGCCCGATGAGCGAGATCCGGCCAAGACGGAACTCTTGCGCAGGCTTTTTGATATGGACAAGCCGGTGGCTCAGCTTCACGGCTAGTGCAGAAATGAACCTATTGAAAATCCGAAGGGAAGTTCCCTTCGGATTTTCCTTTTTGGGGAAGACGGAAGTTTCTGTTACATGCAGTCGTGCAGTTCCTCTGGAGTGGGGGCGTCTAGACACCAGGATTCTCCTAGATTTCGGGTCTCCCAGCGACGGATATCTAGCTGTGTACTCTGAGGATTCTTGTTCGGGCTGCTGTAATTCGGTATTACTGAGGCAGAATCTTGGGCGTTGGAATAGAACAGGGAGTCAAGGATTTCCCCGCTGCATTGAAGGACTATGGTACTCTTGGTGTTGGTCAGGTCTCCCCATGTGGCGGTGTTCCGGAATCTTTCGGGAGTGTTTGCCGAGGTGTCTCCGAACACCATGGTTTTGCCCGGAGCAATTTCATCAACGATAATTTCCCAGGCTTTGCTGCCGGCAGATCCCGTACCGATGGTACAACCATTCAACAAGAGCGTGTCGATGCTTCCGTTGTAGATTTCGATAAATTCATATTGGGTGGAATCTGTCTTTAGGGGAGCGCTCAGGAACTCTGTAATGACCAGGTCGTTCAAATGCGGTGTACGTTTTGTTGCGGGCAAACTTAACACTATTTCGAGATTGGCGCTTTCGGCAGTTTCTATGGAAATCTTAGCCTTGCCTCGCAATGATTTTAGTTCTAGGGAGGGAACGGGATTGTCCGGACTCAGATAAAGCGAATCTTCAACCTGGTAAATGTTGTTGTCTTGTGTATCGTACAAAGTAATCTTTAGCCTATACATGGTTTCTAGAGGGAGCAGTTCCGTACGGAAAATTCCTTCGCTATCGTCCATTTCCATAAGATATGTGAAAAGTAAATCTGCAGAGGAAAGCTCCATTTGCCCGTAGGCTATTCTTGAAGGATTGCCGAACCCTAATGGGATTTTCAGGTAGATGAACCCGGCAAGGGGGTGCATTTTTAGGTTGATTTCAGTTGTCTGCCCAGCTTCAAGGCGGGTTTCAACTTCGCCCCTTTGCATCAGGCTTCCGTTGGCGTAGATTTTGGCCTGGAACTTCCAGTGGTCGTGGGGAAACAGGTCCAAATTCAATGTCTGCTCTTCGGGGGATTTCACCAGATGAAGCGTGTCCGCCCCAATGCAGTCGATAACCAGGCTGTCCATGAGGGGGACTTCGCTGAAGCGAAGATCCAGCATGACTTTGGCTGTAGCTCTTTCTGTACCGACAACGGGATCTTTACCCGAACTGTCGCCACAGGCTAAAAAAGTTAGTGTGCTGAGGGAGAGGGCGTATGCCCACAGGGTAAGTTTCTTTATAGGATTCATGAGACCTCCTTTTGGTTTATTTGACATCCTATGCTATATAAACGGAGATGGAGGTCCAAAAAAGCCTTGAAAAGAAAATATTACAATGGGGCTCGTTTTATCACCTAAATATGGCTTTTTTTTATTTTTGTTGCCTTTTTTCTGCAGGATAAAGTATATTCTATGCCATGAATGGTGAAGAATTGATTATTTCTGAAAAAATCAAGGGCTATCTTAGTTCCCATGGTTATGCTGCCGATTTTTCTGTAGAGTCTATCGCGGGGGCCGGTTCGGGCCGTCGCTACTACCGGATTTCTTCTGGGGAGCGTTCCTCCGTGCTGCAGGTGTCCGCCGAAGTAAACGACGATTTCAAGAAGTTCGTGGAATATTCCCAGGTGTTCAAGGCAGAAGGCCTTCCGGTACCGAAGTTGTTCAGCGTCGATGAAGATTCTGCCCAGATCTTGCAGGAGGACTTGGGAAACCGTCGCCTTCTGGACGATGTGTCTCCCGACAAGCCTCAGTCCGGTAGTGTCCGCATTCTCTACCCCGAGGTAATAGAGGCCTTGATTCACTGGCAGAACGCGTCCCAGTCCCTGTTCAGTTCCCACACGGACCTGTGGCTTCGCCGCTTTGACTTTGCCGCTCTCAAGTGGGAAACGGATTACTTCACCGACAATTACCTGAAGGCCCACTGCGGAATTGACGACATTCCTGATTATGTTCGTAATTTCTATTCCCTCCTGGCGGTATCCGTAGATGCTCAGACCAAGGTGCTGATGCACCGGGATTTCCAGAGCCAGAACATCATGATCCGCCCCAACTCCGAAATCGTGTTCGTGGATTACCAGGGGGCGCGCCGCGGTTCCATGTTCTATGACATCGCGTCCCTCCTTTGGGACCCCTACGTGGGTCTGCCGTTAGACATGGTGAAGGACTTCTTTGAGTACTGGCGGTTCCAGTACAAGGGCGCAAAGATCTACACCAAGGAAGATGCCTGGGAAAGCTTTATCCATGCAAGCCTCCAGCGCGTGATGCAGGCCCTAGGCGCCTACTGCTTCCTTTCAAAGACCAAGGGAATCCAGAAGTTCGAGCAGTATATTGAGCCCGGCAAGAAACAGCTGCGCTCTGTTTTCTCGGAATTCCGGAACATCGCCAAGGCCACGGATTCTCAGGTGTTCTCCTTCATGGAGCGTGTTCTCCTTTGAGTTCTCTGATTCCCGCCTATACGCAAGTCTATAAGGAACCGGTTGCTTTCCAGAAAGCGCTGGGTTTTGCCTTTGAAGGGCTTGTAAATGCGGGCGTTCCCTTTGATGCCCTGTCCGCCTGGAAGGCCGTCGAAAAGCGAATAGGGGAGGGAATCTACATGGGGTCTGGCCTTTTGTTGCCCCATACGAGAATTTCTGGGCTTGAATCGCCCCTGATGGCATTTGCCGTCGCTCCCGAAATCCAGGGCGTTTCTACTCCCCGCGGAGAAACGGCACAGTTCCTGTGCCTGCTCTTGTCGCCGGCGGAATCGGCTACGGCCCATACGGTTGCCATTGCCGGAGTGGCAAAACTCTTGCTTGCCCCGGAGTGGAAAGCGAAGGCCCTTGCTTGTACCGATGCGGCTGCGCTGAAAGGGCTGTTTTAGATATTAGGTTCGAGGCTTGGGGCTCGAGGAATGTCATCCCCGATTTAGTCGGGGATCCGCTTGAGGAGTCTTTGATTAGTCGTCAGGGTTCTGAAGCGAATGACAAAGTGGACTTGTCTTTCCCCTCATACCTCATACCTCATTTTGTCAAGACATCCTAGAAAAAAAATATGTTGATAACTTGTGAAAACCATAGGGATGATTTCTTGATTATCAAGGGTGTAAAAAGGGTGTTTTTCGGAGAGAAACGGACATAGACGGGGCATAACAAAAAATTGCCCTTTTTAAGCAGAAAACAGCGGTTTTTGAAAAAATTTCAGCGAAAAATCTCTTTTTCGTATGTTTTATTTAATTTTGGTGAACGATTTTGTTTGACCCTCTTTTTGTGTTTGGAAAACTGTGGATAACATTGCTTATTTATTAGATGAAAACAGCTCCCCCTGGGCGCGGGCCATGGCCCTTGTCCGCGAGGAATGCTCCGAATTTGGTGCCGCTTTTTTTGATGCCGTTGGTTTTGATGGATTTTGTGAAGGCTATGTCTGCTTGACGGTCCCCGACAGCTTCAGAGAAACTTGGCTCAACAGCCATTATGGCGCCTTGCTCCGCAAGACTTTTGCCTCTGTATACGGTAGCGACTTTGTGGATTACAAGGTCCGCGTGTTGAATGAAGCCACTGCCGATGCTGCCCCCTCGGTCACGGCGGTACAGATATCAAAAGAGGTGGAGCGCCGCATCCTTGCTTCCAAGGCTCGAGCATCTGCACAGCAGCCTGCCAAGAAACCGAAAGAAAATCTTAATTTGTACGAAAAATACACCTTCGATAATTTTATCGAAGGGGAATGCAACTTTACGGCCCTCAAGGCCTGCCAGACCATCGTGGAACATCCGGGCGATGCGGCCATGAACCTACTTCTGGTTTACGGGGCTCCGGGCCTTGGCAAGACCCACCTGCTCCAGTCCATTGCTGCAAGCCTTCAGAAGACTCGTCCGGAACTCCGGATTCTCTACCGCCAGGCCTACGAATTCTTGCGGGATTATTCGGCCATAGGCGATGCCGCCAAGATTAAGGACTGGGAAAAGGTCAACGAGCTCAAGCAAAAATTTTCGGACATTTATGAGCATTGCGATGTCCTCTTGCTTGATGACATCCAGCTTCTGAAGAACGGCCTCAAGAGTCAGGAACGCCTGTCCATGCTCATCAAGTACATGAGCCGCATGGGCCGTCAGGTGGTGCTCAGCTGCGACTGCCATCCTTCCAAGTTCAAGAAACTTTCGGCAGGTGAAAAGCCCGAGAAGAATTCCCTGTCCCACGAACTGACGGCGGACCTGCTGAACCCGCTGGAAAACTGTGTGGGCGTAGGACTTGCAGAACCGGACTTCAACACCCGTATGGCCCTTATCCGCAAGATGTCCGAGGGTATTCCCTTTGTGGAATCCGATCGTGAAGAGATTTGTCGCTACCTGGCGATTCAGCCCAGGGCGAACGTTCGCATTATCGAAGGCCTCATGAACTGGCTCCGGGCAATGCATGTGCTCAATAACGTGGAACTGAACCTTGCCAATGTGAAGCGGATGCATTCGGCGCCCAAGTCCGGCGCGTCATCTGTCCTTACGGTGGATAACATCCTGGAGTCCGTTGCCGCCGAGTTTTCCGTTGAACCTCGGGTGCTCTGCTCCAAGCGGCAAGACGCAGGAGCGTCTATTCCGCGGAAGGTGGCCATGTACCTGTGTCGGGAACTTACGACGGAATCCCTCAAGAACATCGGTGAGGCCTTCCACAGGGATTATTCTACGGTGATTTCGTCTATCAATTCTATCGTGGAACAGCTCTCCAAGGATGCAGGCCTCAAGCGCCGCGTCGAGGACATCCGTTACCTGCTGGAAAGCTGATTTTTGCCGGTTTTGGCCTTTTTTCGGCTTATTTTAATGGAACGTCGCTCTCCCTTTTTTGTTTAGTGTTTATCTTTATGCAAAAAGCGAGGTTTTTATGAAGAAGTCTTTTTTGTTGGCTGGCGGTTTTGCCTTGGCCCTTTTCTTCGCTGCCTGCGGCGATGACAGCAGTTCCGGTAACAGCGTGGACCAGGAGACGGATGAATCCTCTTCTAGCGTAGAGGATTCTACGGATGTGTCTTCTTCTTCGGCGGAATACAAGGACCCGAGTTGGCCCGAAGGGGCGAGGGCAGCAACCCTGGATGACCTTAAAAAGTACTACCTCGTAAAAATCAAGGGCGAAACATTCCACTTGGGTACGGGTATCAAGGAGGGGATGTTCTCCTTGTGGTCCATCGATGAGTCCAACAACAATACGCATGTGGGTATGGCACTGGTCATGACCGATTTCAAGAATGGAATCATCAACCTCAGTTCTAAAACTGTTTTGCAGGCGCTGGCTCTGGATGAGAAACTGTCCGGCGACAAGGTGCTAAAGAATATTGCTAAGTCTGCAGATACCACACAGATATCGTTCATTGTTGAGAATGATGTACTGAAATACCGCGTTGGCAAGGATAAGTTTGTCAATGCTGAAGTGGAACAGCTGATGGCTGACGAGACCTTGGTTACCGATGCGGCAAATCTCGACAAGAAGCGCCTTGTCTGTAAAGTTTCTGGCAACGATACCGTCCAGGTCTACAGTTTCTATAGGGGTAGGTACATGCTGGAACGTGTTGTTGGCAAGGATACGGTGTCCTGGAATGCTGGCTACGTAGATATTTACAGAGGGTATACCTCCTTTGTGATGAAGTTTGCGTCGAAGGTGGGCGACTGGGGTTTGACTACTTGGCGTATTACCTCAAAGATGGATGCCTTCAAGGACCTTTCAAAGGGTGAGAATGTCTCGTCTTGTACAAAGTCTGATTTCAAGTACCCCGTCGCTGAAAAGGATCCGCTGAAGGGCGAATGGACCGCAACTTCCGATGTGAGCTGGACTCTGAATTTGCCTGAATCTATGCAGTATACCCTGAAGGCTGACAATGGCAGGTCGGAACAGAAGACCGGTGCTTGGGATGTCTATGGCGATGTCCTGCTCCTGAAGGTGGAGAAAATGCTGAATTCCTCTGAGCGGAGCTGCCCCAGCGCCATCAAGGGCAATGTAACAGATGTTTCCGAGAAGGGATTTACCTACAATCATTCGGACAAGTGCTCTCCGGCTTTGCCCAAGGCATGGAAAGTTCCTGTCTACGAATAATAAAGCCTCTTAGATGATGTTCTTGAAAAACGTCCATCGGCTTGTTCTGGCGACGGTCATGCTGGCCACAGGTTCTTCTGTGGCGTGGGCTGCATCTCCCGTGCTTGGCCCTGACCGCCACAGCAACTTGAAGATGCTGGAAACGGCACCGCTCCTGTTCGAGTACCACCGCTTGACCACGGGGGACATGCCCCAGTCCTTTGCGTACCCTCGCCGGGATACGACATTCCAGAAGAACTTCGTGAAGACGGAACGCAACGCCCTGCTGTATTACGATAATGCTTGCGGTGCGATGATTTCTGGACATTTGGGTACTGATTCTGCGGCGTACTTGGATTCTTGCCGTGCTCGTGCGCCCCGTATAGCCCTTGCTACTAGCGTGGTGGGCGGTATCGACTACCGCGGCGGAGAATCCCTTGGCGATACCATTTGGCCGGGAATCGACGGCGGTATCTACATGCGTGGCTATGCGGATTCTGTAGATTTTGTGCTGGATGCCCGCATCTATGACGAGTCCCACACGGCGGAAACGCCAAAATCCTTTGACCGGGAGTTTGTAGAGGTCCAGAAAGAAGAAAATAATTCGGGCGTGGAGTACGCTAGTTATGCCCGCTACCGCACTCATTTTGGCTTCAATTACGACTGGCTGCGCGTTGATCTGGGACGTGACGTGATGCACTGGGGGCCCGGCTACTACAACAACCTGACCCTGAACCAGTTTGCCCTCCCGTACAACATGCTGTCTATGGACATGCGTTTTGGCCCCTTGCGCGTTATCAGTTTTTATGCGGACTTGCGTGTCTACAATAACAGCATGAGCATGAAAAACAAGGATGACACGCGAAACCTGTTCGGCCACCGTTACGAACTGGCCGTAGGGGATGCCACCATCGGCATCAGCGAACTGACGGTGCTTTATGACAACATGAAGCCCTGGCTCTTTGTGCCGACAGCGCCCCTGTTCATGGAAAAGGGGAACTATTCCGAGAACAGCAACAACGGAGCCCTGGCCTTTGATTTGAACTATCGCCTGTTCCAGTTTGCCCGTGTCTATACGGAATTTTTCCTAGATGACATGGAAAGCCCGGTGAGCCTGGTCAAGAATGATAACATCGAGGCCAAGTGGGCCTGGATGGCGGGCTTGCAGGCGGGTCACGATTTTTATTTCAAGGGGCATAAGTTGGAAGTCGGAACTATTGCGGAATACGCCCGCATAGAGCCCTATGTTTATGGACACTTTGAAAAGAACACGGCCCAGATGGCTCACCTGGGTTATCCCCTCGGGAACCAGGCCGGCCCAAACAGCCGTACGGTGGACTGGAGCGTCTTTGCCCGCTTGGACAATCACATCTTTGCAGGAATTCGGAACACCTGGTTCTGGAAGGGCACGGACTACGGCAGCGCCATAAACGATACTACGCCTCTTCACAACCACATGAAGATTCATAAGAAGTATCTGGACGGTGCGGAAATGCTTTACTCCCTGACGCCTGCGCTGAGCTACGAAGGACAGTTCGTGAGCTTCCTTGGCGAAGTGACGTTATTCGACGACAAGAAGGTTTACCTGAGGGCCGGGTTCAAGTGGTAATTAGAGGTTAGGGGCTAGGATCTAGGATTTAGGGGCTAGTGAAATTGTATGAAGAAGCCTGAATTGCTTGCACCGGCGGGGGATCTCTCCCGCATGAAATACGCCTTGGCCTACGGGGCCGATGCTGTATATGCAGGCCAACCCGCTTTTTCTTTGCGGGCTCGCGAAAATGGTTTCAAGAATCTGGATGACCTGGCAGAGGGGGTTGCCTACGTTCACGGCCAGGGGAAAAAGTTCTACTTGACCAGTAACGTGATTCCCCGGAACACCAAGGTGGAGCCATTCCAGAAGGCTCTGCTTGCCGCCTTGGAGTTGAAACCGGACGCTTTGATTGTGGCGGATCCCGGTTTTGTAGGCTGGCTCCGAAAAGTTTCTCCTCAGACCGAAGTTCATTTGTCTGTGCAGGCCAACACCACCAACTATTTGACTGCCTCTTTCTGGAAAGACCTGGGGGTTCGCCGCATTATCTTGAACCGTGAACTTCGGTTGTCTGAAATCCTGGAAATCAAGGAACGGGTTCCTGACCTGGAACTGGAAGTCTTTGTCCATGGGGCGGTGTGCATGGCCATGTCGGGCCGTTGCATGCTTTCGAACTGGGTGACTAGGCGTGATGCCAACCAGGGGGCTTGTGACAACAGCTGCCGCATGCCTTACCGGCTCTACGCCAACGAAGGCCCGCAGTGCGAAGATTACAAGGAACACGAGGGAGAATTCTTTTTGCAGCGGACTGACCGGCCGGAACTCCAGCCGGTGGCCCTGGACGAAGATACCTGGGGAACCTACTTCATGAGCAGTCGGGACCTGTGCGCCTTGGACGTTGTGCCCGAGCTGGTTCGCGCGGGCCTGGATTCCTTCAAGATCGAGGGCCGCACCCGTTCGGTCTATTATTTGAGCCAGGTGGTCCGGGCCTACCGTATGGCCATCGATGCATCCTTCAATGCACTGGAATCGGGAGACTCTTCGCCTGCAGATTTGAAAGATGCCCGTCATGCTTTGGATTTTGTGGATGGTCGCGGGTTCATGCCTGGATTTTTGAAAGGACCTTTGCCCCAGAACTATGAGTCCACCCACGTGGATGCTCCCTCGGGTTGCGTCTGTGCTCAGATTCTGGACTACGACGCACAGACACGTTCTTTCCGCGTGAATGTGAAGAATCAGTTTTCTATGGACGACTCCTTGGAGTTTATGACTCCCGAAGGAATGTCCCTTTGTAAAATCTCGTCGTTGAAGAATTTCAGGGGCGAAGACGCCGACCGGCTGAATCCCGGCACAGAAGGAAGGGTCTTTGTACAAGATAATGTTCCCGTTTCACTGGAGAATGTAAAATTCGGCTTTTTTGTGAAACGAACGCACCCAAATCCCGAAACAAATACATAAATTGTTGCCATGGCCGTAGATGAAGCTACAAAGAAACAGGATGCGCTGGAGCTCTATCAGATAGACGATAAAGCCATCGTGCCTTTTTTTAAGTCTCATCTTGAAGAATTGCAGAAATTCCTGCAAGAACATAAGGGTGAAAATCTTTCCCTGTTGGTCAAGCTCAAACAGTTTATTCGGACCTACCGCTTGCCTTTTAACATGCAGCGCTATATGGAGGTTCAGAGAACCTACATTCAGCAGAGCCTGCAGACCCAGGTGCAGAATCGCCAAGAGGCAGTGAGCCATTGGATTCAGGAACACGCCTGTAGGCACCGCAACCGTATGATACAGCTCCAGTGCTTGTATTTGGAACGAATTAAGGATAAACTAATACCCGAAGTTCAAGCTATGCTGGAACATCGGCTCGAAAAGCTACAAGGGAATGCAAAGCCTGATTCCGATGGCAATCAAGATAATGCCGGCAAATAGCTGAGGCAGGTTTGAACGGAACAGCTTTGCTGCTCTGGAGCCAATTTCAAAACCGATAACCCCGAATAGGATCGCGGCTAGCGCTATGGCGATAGTGGCAAAGAGCATGTCGATCTCTACGAAGGCAAAGGAAACGCCGATGGTGAGAGCGTCGATACTTGTGGCAAGAGAAAGTACTATGATGCTTGCAAATCTAAGGTCGGCAATCTTGTGACCGTCTTCTTTTTTTCGGAAAGATTCCCAGATAAACTTGAGACCCAGCACACAAAGGATGGCGCAAGCGATAATCGAGCCTAAATCATGAATCCAGTGTTTTGCCAAAGTTCCAGAAAAGAAGCCTGCAAGGGTCATTCCTCCTTGAAAGAAACCAAACGATAATGCAAGAACAAGGGCTTTTAACCGGGATACTCCCGAGCGGCCAAGTCCAATAGAAGCGGCCACGGCAAAGCAGTCCATTGCCTCAATAATCGCAATGAGAATTACGGAAAGATAACTCAAAATCGCCTAAAAGGTTTAGGTATTCTTGAACAGTTCTTCTTTGTCAATGGCCTTGAAGTTGGTGGCCTTCAGGGCTTCAATGGCCTTGTCCGTGTCCTGGAAACGGAGGATCATAATGTTGGATCCGTTCAAGGTAGAGGGGTAGGCGTACATGTAGTCAATTTGCTGGCTTCCAACGGCGGTGCTTAGGAGCTCGGCAAGACCACCGATGGCAGCGTTCACAGGGCAGGCCACCACATCGGTGATGGTTGCGCTGAGACCTGCCTTGGCAAGCACATCTACCGCTTTTTCCGGATTGTTCACAATCAGGCGGATAAGGCCGAACTCGCCGGAGTCGGCGAGGGTCAGTGAAAGCAGGTTCACTCCTGCGTCGGCCAGGGAACGGCACACGGCCTGGAGACGGCCCGGACGGTTAGAAACGAAAACTGAAACTTGCGGGATTTTCATTTGAGATACTCCTATTTTAAAACTTCTTGACAAAAACGAAGAGTGAGATGAGTTGTCAGTAATGAGTTGTGAGTGTATAGTTTGGCGCCAAAGGCGCGATTATTGAAACTCAAGGGTGCGAAGCACCGACTCATTACTCACTACTCACTACTCACCACCCACTACGCCTTTGGTGTTACATCTTCTTCCTGTTGTCCACCACTCTCTTGGCTTTGCCCTCGCTACGGGGGAGTGAATCCGGTTCGCACAGCGTGACAATCACGGAAATGCCGAGAATCTGTTCAATGGAATGCTTGAACTTCTTGTTCAGCTGTTCCATGGCGCCCATGGAGTCGCTCACCATATCGCGGGAAACTTCCACCTTCACTTCCAGGGTGTCCATGTTGTTCTTGGTGTCGAGCACAATCTGGTAGTGGGGGAGTGCCTTTTCGGCACGGAGAAGTGCCGTCTCGATCTGGCTCGGGAACACGTTCACGCCACGCATGATGATCATGTCGTCGCTACGGCGACCGATACGGCGAATGCGACGGATGGTGCGCCCGCATTTGCACTTGGTCTTTTCGATAGCGGTGATATCGCGGGTGCGGTAGCGCAAAATGGGCATGGCCTTTTTGCTCAGGGTGCTGATGACCAGTTCCCCTTCTTCTCCGTCAGGCAGGGGTTCCAGAGTTTCGGGGTCGATAATTTCGGGGTAGAAATGGTCTTCGAAAATGTGGATGCCATCGCGGCATTCGCATTCGCAACCTACGCCTGGCCCCACGATTTCAGAAAGACCGTAAATGTCGTAGGCCTTGATGCCCGTTTTTTCCTCGATGTAGTCGCGCATGCCATCGCTCCAGGGTTCGGCCCCGAAGATACCACGCTTTACATTAAGACTGCGAATATCGACACCCATCTTTTCGGCTACGTCGATGATTCGGACAAAGTAACTCGGTGTTCCGCCCACGGCGGTAACGCCAAAATCCTTCATGAGCATCACCTGGCGTTCGGTGTTTCCGCCACTGATGGGGATAACCGTCGCGCCAAGAGCCTCGAAACCGCCGTGGATACCGAGACCGCCGGTAAACAGACCGTAGCCGTAGAAGTTCTGCACGATGTCGGTGCTGCGGAACCCGCAGGCGAGAAGTCCGCGCTTCACCACCTGGGCCCAGACTTCCATATCTTCTTTTGTGTAGCCAACCACGATGGGCTTACCGGTAGTGCCGGAACTGGCGTGCAGGCGAACCACCTCGCTCAGATCTACAGCGAACAGACCATACGGGTAGGTGTCGCGTAAGTCCTTCTTCATGCTGAAGGGAACCTTGCTGATGTCTGCAAGGGTCTTGATGTCGTCGGGCTTCACGCCTTTTTCGTCCATCCGTTCGCGGAACAGGGGAACTTTTTCGTAGGCAAGCTTGACGGTAGCACGGAGTCTTTGGAGTTGGAGTTCCCGCAGTTTGTCTTCGGGCATGAAATCCAGGGCCATTTCGGGCAAGACTCTATTTTCTTCGTCATTCCAGGCGGTTGAACGCATATAAACCTCAAATAGCGGTCCTCAGGACCAGTGTGAAAATACGGAGTAGAATTTATCTTTTTTTCTTTGATAAAAGCCAAAAAAAATGAAAAAAATTAGAGAGTCGGAGGCTTTTTCATCGCTTTGACACAAAATGTAAAGCGGAAAGAATCTTGAGTGGGATTTCTCCCGATTTTGGAATCTTTTTGTGGGCGTAATCACCTATTTTTTTGTATTTTTGGGCAGAATTTTGTTTTTTTGACTTGATAGGTAGGTTTATTCTGCGCCTTCGTGTTGTGTTTTTGTTGCTCTTTTTTGTGGGAATGGCTTCTGCCCAGCTTTTGGACATGTCCCAGATGTCTGCCGACTATATGGCGGAGAATAAGGTCCATAAGGTACGTGTAGAGGGCAATCAGCACATGGATGAACGGAATGTGCTTAGCCGGATTGGGCTCCGGGATGGCCAGAGTTATTCCCCTACGGCCCTGTCTAAAAAGGTCCAGGAGGCTGTTGCAAGCCTCTACCAATCTGGGTATTTTGACGATGTGACCGCCTGGGTGGACTACGTGGGTGACGGCACCGAGGTGGACTTGATTTTCAAGATCAAGGAACTGCCAGCATTGGATACGGCTATCATTGACGGCTGTGACGAAATCTCTGAAGAGGATTTGCGGCTCAAGATCCGTATGATTCCTGGCCAGGTTTACAGCAAAAGCCAGCTGGAACGCGACCGTCAGGCCATGATAGACTATTACCACTCCGAAGGTTACCTCCTTGCCGAAGTGGGTTACCGTGAAACGCCCGTTGATGAAAATAAGAACCAGGTTACTTTCATTGTTCGGGAAGGGGAGAAGGTCAAGGTCCGTCAGTTTGATATCCAGGGAAACGATAACGTTCCTGCAGAAGATATCATGGAACACATGGTCACCAAGTTGGACCAGTGGTGGGGTGGTGGCGAATTCAAGGAATCGGTGTTTGAAGCGGACCGGGATACAGTATTGAATGCCATTCGTCACTTCGGTTACTTGGATGCAGAGCTTACGGATTACAGGGCTGAATATTTGCCGGATTCCAGTTGCTTGTTCTATTTAGGACGTATGGTCCCCATAGGGGAATCCCTGCAGACTCTTTATGACCAGTTGAATCGCGCCATGGGCGATACGGCTACCGCTATGTCCAAGATGGCGGGCAAACCCACTATGGAGGTGACCCATTATTTTCGCAACGAGCGCGTAGGAGCGCATGGTTTTGTGTCCCGTCCGCTACCCCAGGTTAAGTCCGAAGAAGATGCCTTGAAGCTTATCAACGACATTATCCGCTACGAAAAGGCCCGCAAGGAATGGCTGAAAATTGTGGCGGGCCGCAAGTTCAACAATCCGAAAATTGATTCCCTCAAAAATTTGAAAAAGCTGCGCCCCTATGAGGAAAAGCTTTTGGTCCGCTATATGATCGAGGACATGTTCCCCGCATTGAACAAGTACGACAATATTCGTACCTCTAGCGCCATTTGTATCCATATTGCCATGGTAGAGGGCCGAAAGTACTACATGGGAAATGTCCACTTTACTGACAATAAAGTCTTGGACGAGGCTGTACTGAAATATGCGTTCCGTCTGGATAGTGGAGAGGTTTTTGACCAGTACAAGTACGATGCTTCCCGCAGGGCCATTCTCGATGCTTATCGCGAAGATGGCTACATATTTGCCCGATTTGACGAGGAAAGAACGTTTGTCAACGACTCTGTGGTGAACCTGACCTACCGCATGACCGAAGGTCTTCCGGCCTCTATCCATAAGGTCTTTATACGTGGCAACACCAAGACAAACGAAAAGGTTATTCGTCGCGAAGTGCGCTTGTATCCGGGCGACACCTACCGCCAATCTTCTCTTGAACGCAGTTTCCGCGAAATCATGCAGCTGAACTATTTCGATATGGTGACCCCCGATATCAAACCGCTGAGCGATCAGGAAGTGGATTTGGAATTCGCCGTGCAAGAAAAGGAGGCTGGCACCGGTCAGTTCAGCTTGGGCGTGTCTTATAGCCAAAGTGATGGATTGGTGGGAACTGCTAGCGTGTCTATCCCCAACTGCTGTATGGGTAACGGCCAGGCGGCTTCCTTCAGCGTGGAATACGGCATGGACAAGAAGAGTGCTACGGTCAGTTTCCAGGAGCCCTGGTTCTTGGATAAGCCCATTACCGTAGGAACAAGCCTCAGTTACAGCTGGTGGAACATGAGCGATTACGACGATCCTGACATCACTCGTTATGGTGGCCAGGTCTATGTGGGTAAGCGTCTCAAGTGGCCCGATGACTATTTCTACGGTCAGGTGGGTTATAGCTGGCTTATGAATAAGCAGGGTCCCAACATCGACGACAGCTATGTGGTCTATACCGGTCTGGAATCGGCGGTGAACTTCCGTCTGATTCGCGATGACAAGAACCTGCCCCAGTTCCCCACAGACGGGTCTCGCTATGTGCTGGATGTCCAGGTGGCCGACGACGCGTTGTACAGTGATTTTGAATTCGTTAAGACCGAGCTTACCATCAAGTGGTGGTTCCCGCTGTTTAGGGATCGCCTGACTATCGCTCTTACCAACGAATACGGCGTCATTTTTGGCGATCAGCTCCAGTACAGAACGCTTTACACCATGGGCGGCGTGATGGGCTACGAAGGCATGATGCGCGGTTACAGTTCGGGCTCTATCGGCTACCGTCGCTTGGGTCGGAGCTTCCAGTATATGGGCGCAGAGCTCCAGCTGGCTATTGTTCCGCAGACATTCTACTTGTTACCCTTCTTCTTTGATGCCGGTAACGTGTTCGGTGAACGCTATAACCCCAAGACCAAGGTGGATAAGCCCAGCCGCAATCCCTTGAGCGAGTGGGATCCCACCAGTCTCAAGAAGGACTACGGCTTTGGTTTCCGTGTGGTAGTGCCAATGCTCGGTATTATCGGCTTTGACTTTGCCTGGCCGCTGGATGTGGGTGAAACCTATTCGGGCCTGCAGCGTACCCAGGTGGGAGATATGGAATTCAACTTCGTGATTGGCCAAGGATTCTAGGAGGCGCTATGCTCGAAAAATCTTTGATTCGTCGTCTGGTGATTCTGCTTGTCATGCTCTTGGCATGCGTGTCTTTTGCCGAAGATGGACTCCGCATCGCCCATGTGGATTCCAAGCTCATCTTTGACGGTTACAAGGGCACAAGAAAGGCTCAAGAGGAGTATGACCGTCAGGTGGCTAAGTGGGAACAGCAGGGAAACCTTATCCAGAAAGAACTTGCCGCTATCAAGGAAAAGCTGGACAAGCAGGTGCTAATGCTCAGTGACGAAAAGAAGCGTGAGCTGGAAGCCGATTACGCCAAGAAGGAAACGGAACTGAAGGAATTCATTGACCGTGTATATGGCCGCAAGGGAGAGCTCATTACCGAAAACGAGAAGGTGAGCGGCCCTATTATTCAGCTGATTCGCAAGGCCATTAACGAAATCGCCTTGCAAGAGGGTTACGACATGGTGGTGGACCGAGCTACAGGGGCCGTGGTTTTCTGGAAAAAAGAAAATGACTTGACCCAGAAGGTGCTAGATTACCTGAACAATCGCTAAAAGCTTGCTTTGATGAACCCTTAGTTCGGGGTTCTGTTAGTCTTGCCGGTAGGATTCTGTCTCCAGAATCCTATTTGCGTTTTTGACCCGATCGGGGCTTGGGGATTTTGTGTCCGCAAGCGGGTATTCGATTTCCATTTCTTGGTATTTTGCAAGGGCCAGGGAATGGTAGGGGAGCACTTCCACTTTCTTGACATTGGAAAGCGTGCTAATGAAATCGCCTGTCTTTTTCAGGTATTCGTCGTTGTCGCTGATGCCTGGTACCAGCACATGCCTGATCCAGATGGGTTTTTGAATTTCGTCCAGGTAGCGAAACAGGTCCAGGTTATGATCGATGGAATGCCCGGTGAGTTTTTTGTGGAGCTTGGGGTCGATGATTTTCAGGTCCACCAGGAGCAGGTCGGTAACTTCCATAAGTTGCCTGAAGGTGCTGAAATAGGGCTCTGTACGGACGAAGTTTACGCCAGAAGTGTCTATGCAGGTGTGTACGCCCGCCGCCTTTGCCAGGGTGAAAAATTCCAGCAAGAAATCCATCTGCATCAGGGGCTCGCCGCCGCTGACGGTAATGCCTCCGTCTTTGCCCCAATAGCTCCTGTAACGCAGGGCTTTTTTCAATAGGTCTTCGGCGGAAATGTCGAAAGAGCCCGCCTTGTCTCCTTTGAAATCCCAAGTTTCTGGGTTGTGACAGAACAGGCAACGCATGGGGCAACCTTGTGTAAACACCACGAACCGGACTCCAGGGCCATCTACGGAGCCGAAAGTTTCCAGTTTGTTGATTCTGCCGAGCATCGGTCGTAAAGTTACAAAAATAGTCCGGCCCATGGGGCAAAATTTCTATGTTTGTGCGGCACAAGCTTACCATGTTGGTTTTTTATGAAGATTCTTGTAACTGGCGGTGCAGGCTATATTGGTAGCCACACGATTATAGAACTCTACAAGGCGGGGCATTCCGTCGTGGTTGTGGATAACTTGGTCAATTCTTGCGATGAATCCCTTCGCAGGGTTTCAAGGATTGTGGGTGAGCAAATTCCTTTTGTAAAGGCCGATGTCCGCGACGCCGTTGCCATGGACTCCCTTTTCAAGCAGAATAAATTCGATGCCTGCATTCATTTTGCCGGGCTCAAGGCTGTGGGGGAATCTGTAGAAAAGCCTCTGGAGTACTACGAGAACAACATGAATGCCACTTTCGTATTGCTTGACGCCATGCGAAAGAACGGTGTCAAGAACATCATCTTTTCGTCCTCGGCTACGGTTTATGGCAATCCGGCGGAAATTCCTATTACTGAGAACTGCCCAAAAGGCGCTATTACCAACCCATATGGTCAGACCAAGTCCATGTTGGAACAGGTCTTGATGGACTTGCAGAAGTCTGATTCCGAATGGAACGTGGTGCTGCTGCGTTATTTTAATCCCATAGGGGCACACCCCAGTGGTCTGATTGGAGAAGACCCCAATGGTATTCCCAATAATCTGATGCCTTATATTTCCCAAACGGCGGTGGGACTTCGCAAGGAACTGGGGGTGTTCGGCAATGATTACGATACCCCCGATGGTACGGGGGTTCGCGATTACATTCATGTATGTGATTTGGCGGCAGGCCATGTAAGTGCCCTGCAGGCCATTGAACGCAAGTGCGGACTTGCCATCTATAATTTGGGAACGGGGCACGGATATTCCGTTTTAGATGTGGTGCATGCCTTTGAACGGGTAAACGGGGTGAAAGTGCCCTACAGCATCAAGCCCCGGCGTGCAGGGGATATTGCGACCTGCTATTGCAACCCAGAAAAAGCTTACATGGAATTGGGCTGGAAAGCTCAGTTTGGTATTGAAGAAATGTGCCGGGACGCCTGGAATTGGCAAAAGAACAATCCAAAGGGATACCGGGGTTAGTATTTTTCTATACTTGGTAAAAAAATTTAAGGTCGGTTTTTCGAATGACTGAAAATGAACAGAGGGCTACGATTAGCCTCGCTCAGATCCAGGCTCCCCAGGCTGGGGACACCATCACGTTGATGGAAGCCTTGGGTATCTTGTGGAAAAAGAAATTCCTGTTGCTTTTGTTCATGGTGATTGGAACTGCCGTGGGAGTTCTGTTAGGCAACTGGATTCGTCCTCAATACACAAGTGACGCCATGTTGCAGATTGACGTAAAGGGCAACAAGACCAGCAAGGCTATGGGTGAGATGGGAGCCCTACTGGACGTGGCGAGCCCCGCAGATGCCGAAATAGAATTGATTAAGAGCCGCATGGTCCTTTCTAATGTGGTAGAGGATGAACACCTTTGTTTCAAGGCGTCTCCGGTTGGCCGTATGGACCGGCTTTTGCATCGGGAAGGCCGGATGGATTTGGAATACCTCTATATTCCTGAAATGGCTCGTGAAGGCTCGTGGCGCGCTGTAGCGACAGGACCAGGCTCTTATATGGTGGTCTCTCCCGAGGGATCAGCCCTTGTAGAGGGAACCGTGGGCGATATGATAAAGGCCCCCTATGCAGGTGACACTCTTGCCATACGGGTGAGTTTCTTGCATGCGCAAGAAGGAAAGGTCTTTGTGCTTTCGCAGTCGAACCCCTTGTCGGCGGTTCGTGCACTTGCTAAAGGCTTGAAAGTTGCCGAGAAAGGCAAGAAGTCGGGAATTATTGCGGTGTCTTATTCCCACCGTTTTCCGGACAGGGCGGCATCAATCCTGAATAGCGTGGCTAATACTTACCTGCGTCAGAATGTGGAAATGCGCAGTGCCGAGGCTGAAAAGACCCTGGAGTTTTTGGAAGAACAGCTGCCGGGAGTCAAGGCCAAGTTGGATAGCGCCGAAAAGGTGCTTGCTGATTACCGCCATCGGATTGGTTCTGTGGATATGACCGGAGAAACCCAGGTGCACTTGCAGAAGGAAGTGGACCTGCAGAAGCAGATTCTCCAAATGGAGCAGGAACGCCAGAGGACGACGCGCCTGTTCAAGGCCGAACACCCCAATGTACTTACGCTGAACCGGCAGATAGACAAGCTTCGCAAGGAATTGCAGAAGCTGAAGATTAAGGCCGAGAAGATGCCCCTGACTCAGCAAGAGGTGATGCGCCTCCAAGAAGAAGTTCAGGTGAACAACGCCCTTTATACAACGATGTTGAACAATATCCAGCAGCTCCGCGTGGTTCGTGCTGGCGAAGTGGGTAACGTACGGGTGGTGGATTTTGCCCAGGTGGAATCAAAACCCAGCAAGCCCAAGAAGTTTAATATTCTCGTCTGTTCTGTTGCCGCAAGTTTTATGTTAGGTGTTTTGCTTGTATTCCTGATGCGTATGCTTAGAAACGGCGTTCGCAGTTCTCTTGAAGTCGAGAGAGAAACAGATACAAGTGTCTATGCCAAGATTCCCGAATTTAAGGACGGTGTTAAATCCTTGGCCAGGGGTAAGAAATACAAGGCTTTGGTTCAGACATCCCCGGATAATCCCGCCTGTGAAGCGCTCCGTTCCTTGCAGACGGCTATCGATTTCTCCGTGACGGAAGACAAACGGGTGATGATGGTTACGGGCATGATTCCTGGCGTTGGCAAGTCCTTTGTGAGCTTGAATCTTGCGACCCTTTACGCCATGTCGGGGAAGAAGGTCTTGCTTATAGATGCAGATATGCGTCGAGGCGTGCATCACAGTGGCAAGAAATATGGTCTTGCCGATGCTCTGTGCGGCAAGTGTAACTTGCAAGAAGCGGTGTCTATTGCCGAAGTGGAAAATCTTTACATCATGGGTGCGGGAAATGCGACCATTGCGCCTACGGATATGCTGAGGGGAGGTTCTTTTGAACAGCTTCTCCATTTGGCCAAGCAGCATTTTGATGTGGTTGTCGTGGATACGCCGCCGATGGACTTGGTGACAGACGCCGAACTGATTTGCGGTTTGGTGGATTTCAACCTGTTGATTCTTCACTATGGCAAGCATTCCATGGATTCTATCAAGGATGCGGTGGGCCGTCTCAAACGCTATAGCGAAAAGCCCTGTGCCTTTGTGATGAACCACTGCGAGCACGAGCCTGGCCATTATTATGGTCATTACTACGGCAAGTATTACAGCAAGAAGAAGTAGTAGGGTGTTTTTCGGCATCTAGTCCGAGCGGTCATTTTAGTAACAGAAATAATAAGGACCCACCTAATGTGGGTCCTTATTATTTCTGGAGGTGAGGGGAGTCGAACCCCTGTCCAAAATCACGTCCATGTCCATTCCTACAAGCTTTCCCTTCGTATTTAAGGTCTCGTCTTATCCACGCCCAAGAAGGTCGGCGCAGAGTTTGACCAGCCTAGTGAATCTCGGAACCTACCCCCAGGCATGGAAGATTCCTATCCCATATTGCGTCCGGACGTACATCCCGATGGGAGCGAAATGAGGCCCGGCGTTGCCGCTAATTAGGCAGCGAGTGCGTAGTTTTCGTCAGCACTTATTTTTTTTTCAGACTTTTTTACGAGTGCCCTCGTCTGAGACCTCGGCTTGCAACTAACACTTCGGTAACCCTGTCGAAACCAGATCACCCCCGTATTTTCATTCCCGAGTTTAGATCTGGTTGCGACAGGCCTGTCGACTAAATGCGAGCAGGCGAGCATTTAGGCCCTTGAGCACACTCTGTGTGCGAAAGGCCCGAAGGGTGAGAATAACGCGAGTAGCGTTATTCGAAGCAAACCAGATCACCCCCGATTCGAGAGACAAATATACAAAGTTCAAAGAAAATTGTAAAGTAACCGATCTGGTTGAGACTCGTCGACTAAATGTGAGCAGAATCCTGGAGAAAAAATTTCTACTTTTGCAGACCCCATGGACTCCATCCAAGAATACCTGCAGAACCCGGTCCCCCGGACCCTGAACCTCTTTGCGGAGGCTGGTGGCGCCGCCGTCCATGTAAACGGTGCCACGATTCCCATGGCCGCCATGATGGTGGCAAGGCGATTCTTTACGGATCCGGGCAACATCTTGGTGGTAGCCAAAGATTTCAAGTCCGCCGAAGTCTGGATGGAAAATTTGCAGAGCCTCGTTGGCGAGGACTTTGTGCGGTTCTTCCCATCCATCGGGTTAAAGCCTTACGAACAGAAGGTTCCTTTTGAAGGAGTTCTAGAAGAACGGCTCCGTTTTTTCAAAGACGCCGGGAATCCGGAAAAGCCATTGGTGGCGGTCTGCTCCCTGGATGCCCTGCTCATGCGCTTGCCCGCTCCGGGGGCGCTTCAGAAGAACATCCGGCCCTTGAAGGTGGGCGATGTGGTGGAGCCCTCTGCACTCCGTCCTTGGTTCTTGGACCATGGCTTTGTAGAGCAGCCCGTGGTGAGCAGCGTGGGGGAGTTTTCTATTCGCGGATGCATTGTAGATGTGAACTGCTTCTTGTACCCGCACCCAGTCCGTATCGAATTCTACGGCGACGAAATCGAGTCCATCCGCACCTTTGACATTTTTACCCAGCGTTCTATCGAAAGGATGGACCGCATTGAACTGTTTCCCATGGGTGAATTCACCCTGCCCTTGCAGGAATCCTCCAAGATTGACGCTGATATTTCCGGCCTCTGGTGGCAACGCTCCCGCTACCAGGAATTGAATTCCTGCCTGTTGGATTACCTGCCCCGTTGTTCTCTGGTGTTCGAAGAACTTTCCTCTCTGGCGGAGACGGCGGCAAGGCAGTACCTGCATTTTGAAGACCTGTTCGGCGAACTGAAAACGGCTCGCCCAGATACAGAATCGCCGGAGAAAATCTGGTGGAAATTCGGCGAGATTTCTAGGCAGTTCCCGGGCAAGGCGAGCCTGGACCTTACGCGGGTAGAGGCTCAGTCCAATAGCTGGTACAAGATCTCAGCAACCCCTCAGGATTTTTCCAGCACGGGAACCGACGCCGTGGCCAAGCAGATTGAGGAATTTGCGGCTACGGGCGGCGAAGTTTACGTGGTGGCCCCTACGCCTGGAGCTCTTGCGAGACTTCGGCACGTGCTGGAAGGACTCCCCGTAGAAGATTACTTTGTAGGAAACCTGACGGAAGGTTTCTGGCTAGAAAGCGACAAGGTGGCCTTCCTTACGGAGACCCGCATTTTCAACCGCCATGCAGGTAAGACCCGCAAACGCCAGATTGCGGGTTCGGTCGCCTCAGCCCTGATGGTGGAGTCCCTGAACCGCGGGGACTACGTGGCTCACGAAGATCACGGCGTGGGCCGCTACCTTGGGCTTGTTCGTGTAGAAGTCAACGGCGGCATGGTAGATTGCGCTCTGCTGGAATACAGTGGCGGAGACCGTCTCAAGTTCCCCGTTTCAGACCTGCAGAAGATTGACCGCCTGGATGTTTCCGAAGAGGAACCGCCCAAGCTGGACAAGTTGGGCGGCAAGAACTGGGACACCGTCAAGAAGCGTGTCCAGAAGAAGGTGGTGCAGATTGCCCGGGAACTTGTGGAACTGTACGCCCGTCGCGAACTGGTGGAAGGTTTCGGTTTTCCGCCCGACGGAAAGCTCCAGCAGGAGTTCGAAGACGCCTTCGAATACGAGCCTACGCCAGACCAGGTGAAGGCTACCGAAGATATCAAGCGGGACATGGAAAGCAGGCGGCCTATGGACCGTCTGGTCTGCGGCGATGTAGGCTTCGGCAAGACTGAAGTGGCCATGCGTGCGGCCTTCAAGTGCGTCTGCGCCAAGAAGCAGGTGGCTATTCTTGTGCCTACGACGATTTTGGCTGCCCAGCATTATGAGAATTTCAAGGAACGCTTTGCCGCCTTCCCGGTGAACATCGCCCTGGTGAACCGCTACCGCACGCCCAAGGAAAAACGGGAAGTCTTTAACGGGCTTTCCGAGGGCAAGGTGGACATTGTGGTAGGGACTCATTCCCTGCTCAGCGAAAAGAACCACTTCAAGGACTTGGGCCTGCTCATCGTAGATGAAGAACAGAAATTCGGCGTGAAGCAGAAGGAAAAACTCAGGGAGTTCCGCCTGTCGGTGGATACTCTCAGCATGAGTGCCACACCAATCCCACGGTCCTTGCACTTGAGCATGACCGGCGTCCGGGACATTTCCCTCATCAATACGCCACCCATCAACCGCTTGCCCGTAGAGACCAAACTTTTAAAGCGGGATGACGTGATTCTTGCAGAAGCGGTGAAGGACGAACTTGCCCGCGGTGGGCAGGTGTTCGTGGTGAATGACCGTGTGCAGAGCATCAACCAGCTGGCCGAAGAAGTGGAAGCCTGGGTGCCGGAGGCCCGCGTGGCGGTGGCCCACGGCCAGATGGAAGACCGGGATTTGGAGCGCGTCATGAATGCCTTCCTTTCCAAGGAATTTGACGTGCTGGTAAGTACCAGCATTATCGAGTCGGGTCTGGATGTGCCCAACGCCAACACGATTATCATCAACAACGCCCATCATTTCGGCATCAGCCAGCTTTACCAGATGCGGGGCCGCGTAGGCCGTAGCGATGTGCTGGCCAAGGCTTTCTTGGTGATTCCCGCCAAGTCGGAAATTTCTCCGGAATCCATGCGCCGCCTAAAAGCGCTGGAGCAGTACACCGACCTTGGGAGCGGCTACCAGCTGGCCATGCGGGACCTGGAAATCCGCGGCGCAGGGAATCTTCTGGGGCAGGAGCAGCACGGCTTTATCGCCGAGGTGGGATTCGAGACGTATATCCGGCTGGTCAAGGAAGCGGTGGAGGAGCTGCGGGGCGGTCCTACGGACAAGCCCATTCAGCCCCGTGTGGAAATCGGCGTGGACGCCTACCTGCCCGAGGACTACATTCAGGATGGCCTTACGAGAATCTCCCTGTACCAGCGGATTGCCCGCATTGCCTCTCGGGCCGAGGTGGAAAGTATTTCCCAGGAACTGGAAGACCGCTTTGGCCCGGTGCCCGTACCCGCCCAGATGCTCATGAAGGTAACTGAAATCGGCCTTATCGCAGGCGGGTTACGCATTCAGGGACTGCAACAACGCAAGGGAATACTGGTGGCGACCTTCACGGAATTCCCTCCACCAGATACCCGCATACTGGGTGAAATTTCGGGCCGTTGCACTTGCCCCATGCGTTACCTGGGGGCAACGCCTTTGCAGGCGGTCTTTGAATTGGGAGCCGCTCCGGCCGAAGTACTGGCCGGAAAAATTCTAGAGATTTTCCGCAGCTTCGCGGACATCCCGAAGCTCTGATAGCAACTTCTGGGCGATGTCTTCGGTGCTGGGCTCGCCTTCGCTGAAAAATTTCTCTACGAAACTTTCATCGGCATCGGTTTCGAACAGCAGAACTTCTTTCGGTAGCTCCGCTACGGCCTTTCGCGAAGACTTCTTGGTGAAGGTGCTGGGGTGGACCGAAAGGAGACCGCCCATCTCCAGGATTTGACGGGCAGTGCCGGCATCGCCGCCGAACCGGTGGAAGATAGGCCGCGGCCCTTCTTTGGTTTTTCCGAAACCTGCCTGTTTCAACAGGGCGATGGCGCGTCCGTAGTCGCCGACGCAATGGATTTGCAAGTCCCGCTTCAATTCAAGAGCCAGCTCTGCCTGGAAAGTAAACCACTGCTCCTGCAACTCGCCAGCACCGTATTCCGGGAACCTGCGGTCTAGACCCGTTTCGCCTACCATGAAACCGCTATCCCGTTCCAGAATGCGGCGGAGCTCTGCCTTGTGCGGTTCTGTCGCCTGGGCAATTGCCATAGGGTGGATTCCGAAGGCCAGGTTGCAGCCCTTGCTTTTCAGATCCAAATCCAGCCACAGTTTCCATAGGGTCTCCCATTCTCCGGGTTCGCAGGCGACGGCGGTGTAGGCGTAGCCTATTCGGTTCAGTTTCTGGGCGAGTTCCCTTGGATGGGGAAGTCTTGTGATGTGGATATGGTTGTCATAGAGCGGTTTAAGGGGCATTTGAACCTGTTTTTTGAACCAAAATAAAAAGAATTTCAACAAAAATCAAAAAAAGCTTGTTTTTTCAGAAAAAAAAGCCTAGTTTATGACTACGGCATCCGCCGGAAACAAGTTTGAACCCCAAGAGCCGCCAGGCGGCTGCCAAAAGGAGATTATATGCGCGACCTGATTGAAAAGGTTTTGAAGAAAGGGCTTTCCGTTTCTTTTTCTGAAGAGGGTGGTTTTGCGGTTATCCGTATTTGCAAAGGAAGCGACGTGGTGGCCAGTTGCAGTCTAGGTTCTGCAGATTTTCGCGCCTCGGTAGAAGACAGCCTCCAGTCTCTGCTGCTGGACCTGGACCGAAAGGGCGTGTAGCAGACTAGTGTCATCCTGAGGAGCATGGCGACGAAGGATCCAGACCCGAAATTCATACATACAAAAAGACCCGCTTTCGCGGGCCTTTTTTTGCTTTAAAACAAAGCCTTGTTCTGTGAGCAACAAAGCCCCGGTTATTAAACCGGGGCGGTTGCGACCTTTGGACACTTGGCAACTTGTTGCCTTAGTGTACATGGCCACCTTTAGGTGGGAGCGAGTACCAGCCCAGTACTTGAAATCTGGAGTCTAGTCCGAGCAGTCGTTGTGAGCAACAAACGCCTCGTATTAACGAGGCGTGGTTGCGAGAGCGAGTACCAGCCCAGTACTTGAAATCTGGAGTCTAGTCCGAGCGGTCGTTGTGAGCAACAAACGCCTCGTATTAACGAGGCGTGGTTGCGAGAGCGAGGACCAGCCCAGTACTTGAAATCTGGAGTCTAGTCCGAGCAGTCGTTATTAGTTAATTCTTCCAACCAAGTTGCCGGAAAGCATGAAGTCACGAGAGCTGCCGTAGCTGTGGAAGCCGGCGGACAGGCTGAAACGGTCCGTGAATGCCTTTTCCAGGTAGAGGGCGCCGAGAACATCCTTTACGTTCTTGGTCTTGAAGCTCTGGTATTCCGGGTGTTCATGACGGTCGCCGATGTATTCAGCTTCCAGGATGATGCGGTCCACCACCGGGGTGAAGAAGGCAAAGCCACCAGTCACGGGAATCACCATGTCTTCGTTGGGGTCGATGTTCAAAAGGGCCGCTTCGGCGAAGATGTTCATGTGCTTGCGGATAATGGGCAGATTAGCCTTTAAGGAAGCATTGTGTTTGATTTCGGCATCGGAATCGTAGACCACGTCGAACACGTTGGCACGGTAGGCCAGCTGCACATTCAAGTCGCTGAGGCCTTCCAGACCGTGGAAGTTGAATGCGGCACGGACGTCGCCCTTGTTCAGGTGAGGGGCCGTGCTGATGAGAGAAACGAAGAAGTCCATGTTTTCAGTGGGGCTGAAACCGAACTGCAACTGGTTTTCGGAGCGCTGGGTGGACATGAATCCAGCCAGGTAACCATCAATGTAGCCACCGAAATAGTCACCGTTCTTGTCAGTGTTGTCCCAACGACCGACCTTGAAGCTCAGGTGTTCAGTTTCCTGGTAGGCCCAGGCTTCGTCGAGTTCAAAGTAATCGCTGACTTCGTTGTATTCGTCGTTGCGAATTTTTTCCCGCTTTTGACGCTTGGTCTCGTAGTCGTCAATGGACTTGTCTAGGTCACCGGGGTGCAGGGAGATTCCCAACTTGCCCTTGAAGTCGTCACCTTCGGCCAAGATGGCAAAGTTGGCTTCGCCGTTCCAGGTTTCCAGGTTGTCGCCATTTTCGTCATCTTCGGTGTTCCAGAAGACCTTGCCTGCTTCCAATTCGAAGTCAGCCATCACGTCGAAGGAGAGCTTCTGGGTTTCGAACATGGCGTTGTCGATCATCTTTTTCTTTTTGCGTTTTTTCTTGGCCGGAGCCTTGGCTTCTTTTGTAGGAGCGGCAGCGGCAACAAAGCCGGTGGTGTCGTCTTCGGCGACAGCTGCGGCCTTGGCGGTGTCGGCGGCTGCGGCCTTGGCTGTGTCGGCAGGTGCAGCTGCACTATCAGCCGGGGCTGCGGCCACTTCTTCGGCCGGGGCTGCGGCGGCAGCGCTGTCGGCAGGAGCAGTTTCGGTAGCGGCGGCCTGTTCGGCAGGAGCAGCTTCGGTAGCGGCAGCCTGTTCGGCAGGAGCAGCTTCGGCGGGAGCGGCCTCGGCAGGGGCGGCCTCGGCAGGGGCGGCGGCCTGTTCGGCGGGAGTGGTCTCGGCGGGGGTGGCGGCCTGTTCGGCAGGTGCAGCAGCCTGTTCAGCAGGAGCGGCGGCTTCTGTTGCCGGTGCAGCCTGTTCGGCTGGGGCTGCCGGTTGTTGGGCGGCTGGTGCTGCTTCGGGAGCGGCAAAAACGGATGCCGCCAGCACGCATGACAATAGAATCATTTTTTTCATGAAAAAGAATCTCCTTTCAATATTCAATATGCGAAAATTTTAGAAAAAAATTAGGTCTTTGGGGCTCGCGAAAACTGTTTTTCTTAAAAAAATGTTATGTTATAGGCGAATGAGGTTTGTTTTGAAGAAATTTTTAGTGTTTCTGTTTTTGACGCTTGCAGTTGTCGCCTTTTCTCAGGAGACATTGCCCGTTTACAAGATGGTCAAGGGGAAAATCAGGGAAGATGCTCCCGTGGGAGAACTAAACCGTTCTGACTGGATCAAGGAACTTCCCATACCCCAGGTCAAGGTAAAAAAGGTCTCCTGGGTCAAGGAAACCGTTCAGGTGAAGGATAAAAAGGGCAAAGTGGTCAAGGACAAAAAGGGCAAAGTGGTCAAGGACAAAAAGGGCAAGCCTAAGACCAAGGTCAAAAAGAAAAAAGTGGTGAAATATGTAATGGAAGACCCGAAGGAGCCGCCCAAATTCGTGCCCATCGATTGTAAAATTGGAAAGGTTTATGCCAGGCGTTCGGAACTGGCCCGTTTTCAGCAGGAATCTATGGATTTGAGCGGCGAGTACGCTTCTGCTACGGGAAGTCTGTTCCTGAAAAAATCACCCAACAATCCGGGCAAGTTTACAGTGACCATCCAGAACGGACCTCTGGGCGACCGCGCAGAAATAGAGATGAGCGACATTCCCATGGATGAATCTACCAATGGCGGAAGGCTTTCTTACAAAGAAGAAGGCTGTGCCTTGGATATTAGCATCTTGAATCGCAAGGTGACGGTTGTACAGCGGGGTTGTGTAGATTACAATTCTGGGAATTTCAAGTTAGAGGGAAACTACAATACATACAAGGGAAATACTCGGCGTGTGGACACCTTCGTGATGCCGGAACAGTCCTTCAAGTTCAAAAAGTACCTGTGGTGCAGCAGCGGGTTTGATTCTTGTGAAAAGGTCAAGGATGACAACGGAACGGTTTACATCACCTGGAGCAAGGACGGCAAGGGCTTTATCGAGCGCAAGGCCGGCGACGATGTCCACGTTTATCGCCCATTTGAACATGTGATACCTCGCAAGAAGGATTTCTATAAGGGAGAAAAACCCGTAGTTATCAAGACCAAGCGCACCGATATGGCGGGGGAGTGGATGATCTGGTATTACTATGCCAAGGCGGAACGGCTAAAGATGGTCCGGGCCGGCATGAACGAAGAAACCGCCTATATGGAAATTTACGAGTAGATTTTATCAAGGATCTAAACCATTATTGCTATATTTGCGCCGAACAATGGAGATTTTATGTCAGATTTGAACCAAAAGATTAAAGAAGTGATTATCAAGTCCTTGGAACTTGAAGATATCACTCCGGAAGATATTTACGACGACGCGCCCCTTTTCGGGGAAGGCGACCGCAGCCTTGGGCTCGACAGTATCGATGCCCTGGAACTGGGGATTGCCATCAAGGAGAACTTCGGCGTTTCTTTTTCTACCGTGAACGAAGAGACCAAGAAGCACTTTGCCTCCGTCAACGCCCTGGCCGCCTACATTTCTGCCAACTCCCCTAGCTGATAAAGGACTGAACATGGAAAAACAGGAAATTTTCGACAGAATCAAGAACGCCCTGGTCGAGGAATTCGACATGGACGCCTCCAAGCTTGTTCCCGAGGCTAGGCTTTACGAAGATTTGGAACTGGACAGCATCGACGCCGTGGACCTGATCGTGAAGCTCAAGTCCATGCTGCCCCGCAATATCGACCCCGAAGTGTTCAAGGCCGTGCGCACCCTGCAAGACGTGGTGGACGCCATCTACGGCCTGATCCACGAAACGGAATCCAAGTAATGAAATCCGTGGCGGGAAAGGTCATCTTTGCCGCACTTTCGGTACTCTACCCGGCGCTGGTCTTTTGCGGACTGGTGTTTTGGGATATCTCGCCCCGACGCCTGAGCCTCTTGCTTATAGGCCTTGCCTTTGTGCTGTTCTTCAACACGACCCAGGGCCGCAGGAACGCATCTGTTGGGGCCGACACGGTTCAGGGGAACGGTGCGGCCACAGCCTGTGGGAAAGGCGCGGTTTCGACCGGCGCATTTATAGCTGGTGGGGAAAGCGCGGCGAACAGCCTCAAGGACTACGCCCTGGTGGTGATGATGCTTGCCTGCGGGAGCGTCTCGTTTTTTGCGGACAGCCTCTTGTTCCTGGAGTTTTACCCCGTGCTGGTGTGCCTCTCGCTCTTGGCCTTTTTCGGGATTTCCCTCTGGAAAAAGCCCAGCTTCGCCTTTCGCATGGCCTGCCTCGGCGACCGGCGGCTGCAGGCCTCGCCGGAGCGGGCTTTCGTGGAGCGGTACTGTGACCGGGTGACTCTTGCCTGGTGCCTTTTTTTCGTGTTCAACGCCGTGGTGGCGTCTTTTACAGTTTTTGTAGGCGATGAGAAAATCTGGTCGCTGTACAATGGCCTAATCTCCTATATTTTAATCGGTATATTTTTTGCCGTAGAATTCATGGTTCGTAAAATGATGCAGAAAAAGATGCATTCCTATATTCCCGTGTGTGAGCTTCAGCGGGATTCCCGCCCGGCCGGCATGGTGGTCTGCTTTGACGGTGACTCCGTACGCACCTGGGCCGACTTCACCGACGATGTTTCCAAGGTCCGTCGCTATCTGGAAGAGCGTGAAAACGCCCCCTGGATTTTGCACTGCGAGGATTCCTACTACTTTATGGTGGGCCTGCTGGCCATGCTCCAGGGAGGCCGCAAGGCGCTGGTGACGGCGAACCGGCAGGAGGCTTTTATCAAGGAAATCCAGAAGCCCGGCTATGGATTCTTGACGGACGAGCCTTTTGCGGGCGCTACCCTGATTCAGGATGTCTTGCAGAACACGGAGTCCGACGGCCGCTGGAATACCTTCGACAAGGACAGCGCACCCATGGTGATGTACACCTCCGGCACTACCGGCGAGCCCAAGATGGTCCCCAAGATGTTCTGCCAGTTCGAGAACGAACTTTTCGAGCTGGTGAAGGTCTTTGGCGACGACTGGGTGAATCGCAAGGTCTATAGCACGGTGAACCACCACCACATTTACGGCCTTCTGTTTACGGTGCTGCTCCCCACGGCTACGGGGTTGCCTTACCGCAGGCACCGCATCGATTACCCCAGCGAACTTGCAAACATTGCAGGGGAGGCGGCTGTGATTGCCTCCAGCCCGGCCTACCTGAAACGCCTTGCCGCCGATGCCGAAGGGCCCATAGCTTTTAAGACGACGCCCATCATCTATTCGTCGGGAGGCCCCCTGCCAGAGGATGTGGCCCGCAAGTGCGAAGGCATTACGGGCTACTGGACCACCGAAATCTACGGCAGTACAGAAACAGGCGGAATCGCCTATCGACAGTCCAAGAACGGCCCCATCTGGACGCCCTTCGAGGTCTGCAAGATGAGCATCGGCGAAAACGACTGCCTGAACGTGAAGTCCAGCTACATTCTGGAGCCCGAAGGTTTTACCACCGGCGACCTGGTGGAAATCTACGATGATGGTCGTTTCCTCTTGAAGGGCCGTGCCGATTCCATCGTAAAAATTGAGGAAAAGCGCATTTCGCTGCCGGAGGTGGAAAACCGTCTGAAGCAGACGGGCCTGGTGCAGGACGTGCGTGTGGTGCCCATGGTGGGCAAACGGCAGTACCTGGCCGCCGCCATCGTGCTGAATGCCGATGGGGTGGCGCGGTTCAAGGACCAGCCCAAGCTGGAGATAAACAATTTTTTCAAGGCTCATCTGAACCAGTTCCTGGAAAACACGGTGACGCCCAAGAAATGGCGCTACCTGGAAGAACTGCCCCAGGATACTCAAGGAAAAATCAAGATGCGCGATATCCAGGCCCTGTTCGGCCTCCCCGAATCCAAGAATTTCAGGATCCTGAAAATGCACAAGGAACCGGGCGCCCTTTCGCTCAAATTGGTGTTCCCTGCGGACAGCGACTTTTACGACGGGCACTTTCCGGCCTTCAAGCTGCTGCCTGCCGTGGCCCAGGTGGACATGGTGGCCCTGCTGGCCCACGCCCTGCTGGAGACACCTCGGGCGGTGCAGAAAATCCAACGCACCAAGTTCAGCTACCCGGTGTTGCCCGACGCGGTAACCAACCTGGAGATGACTTTCAAGGCCGAGACTAACAAGGTGTTGTTCACCTATACCAACGAGGCCGGCCGCATGCTTTCGACAGGAACATTGGTAATGCAGGCAGGCACATGAGAACTCTTGCAGACTTGAAATTTTGCGCTATCGTGCCCGTGTATAGGCACGAATCTACCACCCGCAAGGTGGCGGAAAGCCTTTCGGCCCAGGGACTTTCGGTTATTTTGGTAGATGACGGCAATGCTCCCGAGGGTCACGCCATCTTGGAGACTGTGGCTCGTGAAGTGCCGAATACGGTGCTCGTGACCCGCGCCCAGAACGGTGGCAAGGGCGCTGCCGTGATAAGCGGGCTTGAAAAGGCCCATGAACTGGGATTTACTCACGCCCTGCAGATGGATGCCGACGGCCAGCACGACGCCGACGCTATCCCCTTCTTTTTGAAGGCCGCCCGCAAGCATCCGGAGGATTTGATTGCGGGGTTCCCGCAATACGACGGCAGCGTGCCCAAGTCCCGGGAACAGGGGCGGAAAATCACCAACTTCTGGGTGGCCATCGAGACGCTTTCGAAGGACATTCCCGATTCCATGTGTGGTTTCCGGATCTATCCGGTAGAGTCCACGATGCCCGTGGCAAAGAAACTGACCAGCTACCGCATGGGCTTTGACATCGAGATTTTGGTTCGCCTTTCTTGGGCGGGAGTCAAGATGCGTTTTTACCCCATCAAGGTCACTTACCCCGAAGACGGAGTCTCGAATTTCAGGGTTTTCGGGAGCAATGTTGAAATTTCCTGGACACACACCAAGCTCTGTGTGGGAATGCTCCTGCGCCTGCCCATGCTTTTGGCTCGCCGCTTGGCGAAAAAGAAATGAGTGCCGAAAATCAAAACTGGTTTGAACTGAAAGAAGTGGGCGGAAGCCTTTGGCATTTCCGTTTTATGCTGTGGATTACCTGCCACCTGCCGCTCCCGGTGGTGGAATTTCTGGTAGCCGTGGTGTGCTTTTTCTTTTGGCTTGGGGCGGCCCCTGTGCGGGCTCGGTCCAAGGCCTACCTGAAACGGCTCTATGCCCTGCAGGGCCGAAATGTCCCGCCCTTTGCCACCTACAGGCACGTGCTATCCTTTGCCCTTTCCATGATAGAAAAGCTTTTGGGTTGGCGGGGCGTGATTCCCCTTAAGAACGTGGAAACCCAGGGTGATGACCTGGACATGCTGGTGGAACAGCTGGACCGTGGGGAAGGTGCTTTTTTAATTTGTTCACACCTGGGGAATATGGAGATGTTGCGTTCCCTTACGGGGTATGGCAAGATTCATACCCACAGGCAGTTTACGGTGCACCCGGTGGTTGATTTTTCGGGAACATCCAAGTTCAACGCCCTCCTGTACGAACTGAATCCGGACCTGATGAATACGGTGGTGGACGCCAACAAGATCGGGGTGGATAGTGCCGTAGGGATGAAGGACTGGATTGCTTCTGGCGACCTGGTGGTGATTGCCGGCGACCGCACCTCGGCCAACTCTACCGACCGCAATGTAGAGATGAAGTTCCTGGGGGAGACCGCCAATTTCCCGGAGGGGGCTTTTACCTTGGCCAGCATCTTGAATGCCCCGATTTATTTTGCCTTTGCTATCCGCAAAAAGGACTTTGATATCCGTTCTTCTTACGAGATGCATATCGTGCGGGCCAAGACTTCTTTTGACTGCAGCCGCAGGGAGCGCTCAGCCCGTGTGGCGGCACTGGTACAAGAATACGTGGGAATGCTCGAAAAGCATTGCCAGCGTCACCCTTACCAGTGGTATAATTTCTATAATTTCTGGCGCAAAAATTTTTAAAGGATTGTTGAAATGGACAAGGTCGTAATTGGAAGTGGAAAGCTCACCATCGAACAGGTGGTGGCTATCGCAAAACGCAAGGTTTCCGTGGAATTGGAAAGCTCTCCCGAGTTCCAGAAGAAAATCAACGCCGGTGCTGAATTCTTGGACGAGGCCCTGGCAAAGCACGGCGGCATTTACGGCGTGACCACGGGTTACGGCGATTCCTGCACCCAGGTGGTGCCGCCTGACCATTATTACGACCTGCCGGTAAACCTGACCCGTTTCCACGGTTGCGGTCTTGGCGCCTACTTTGACGAGGAAACTACCCGCGCCATCATGGCGGTGCGCCTGAACACCCTGGCTCAGGGCTTTTCCGGTGTGAGCTACGCCCTGCTGAAGATTATCATGGACTTTTTGCAGAACGACATTTTGCCGCTGATTCCGCAAGAAGGTTCTGTAGGGGCCAGTGGCGACCTGACGCCGCTTTCTTACCTGGCGGGAGCCGTCATTGGCGAGCGGGATGTGCTGTACAAGGGTGAACGTCGCCCGTCGATTGACGTGATGAAGGAACTGGGCATTACGCCCCACCGTTTCCGCCCCAAGGAAGCCATCGCCATCATGAATGGCACGGCCGTGATGAACGCCGTGGCCTGCATGGCCTTTTGCCGTGCCGAATACCTTTCTGACCTGAGCTGCCGCATTACGGCCATGAACACCATCGCCATGAAGGGTAACGCGTACCATTTCTACGAAAGGCTCTTTGCCGTAAAGCCCCATCCGGGCCTGGTGACCGCCGCCAAGAAGATGCGCGACGCCTTGAACCTGGAAGTGGAAAAGAACATTGTTCCCGAAAAGATCCAGGACCCTTATTCCCTGCGTTGCGCACCCCATGTGGTGGGCGTGTTCTACGATTCCGAACCCCTGCTCCGCCAGCTCATCGAAATCGAGATGAACAGCGCCAACGACAACCCCATCGTGGACCCCGAAACCAAGAATATTTTCCACGGCGGTCATTTCTACGGCGGTCATATCTGCCTGGCCATGGATACCCTCAAGAACATCGTGGCGAACCTGGCCGACCTTCTGGACCGCCAGCTAGCCACCATCGTGGATATCAAGTTCAACCGTAACTTGCCGCCTAACTTGTCCGGTAGTAATGGGGAATTCTCCATCAACCACGGTTTCAAGGCGGTGCAGATTGGCGTTTCGGCCTGGACGGCAGAAGCCCTCCACAACACCATGCCCATGAGCGTCTTTAGCCGCTCTACCGAATGCCACAACCAGGACAAGGTAAGCATGGGCACTATCGCTTCCCGCGATTGCATCCGGGTGATTGAACTGACCGAACAGGTGGCTGCCGCCGTGCTTTTGGCCGCCTCTCAGGCCCTGCATTTCCGCTTGGAACGGGGCGAGGTGGATTCCAAACGCCTGGATGGCGTGCGCAAGACTCTGGAACAGGTCTTTGAGCATTTCAAGCCCCTGACCTGCGACCGCCAGCTGGAAGGCGACCTGCGCAAGACTCTTGAACTGATTCGCCAAAAGCATTACGCGGTATAGCGGGGGCCCGCCATGGCACAGAAAAAACTGAAGGCGACGGTGGAATTCCAGGTGGAATTCTACGACGTGGATTCCATGAAGGTGGCCTGGCACGGCAATTACGTGAAGTACATGGAAATGGCCCGCTGTGCCTTGCTCACCAAGATCAAGTACGACTACTATGCCATGGAAAAGAGCGGCTTTGCCTGGCCCGTGGTAGATATGCACGTGCGCTACCTGCGCCCCATGGTGTTTATGCAGCGGATTCGCGCCGAGGTGACCCTGGAAGAATACGAGGTGTGCCTCAAGCTTTCGTACAAGTTTTTCGATGCCGAATCGGGCACGCTCCTTTGCAAGGCCGAAAGCATGCAGATGGCCGTGAACATGCAGACGCTGGAGTCCCTGATGGTGTGCCCGCCCTGCTTTGTGGACCAGGTCCGTGCGGCCCTGGAGGCACAACCCTGATTTTGAAGATGGCCGGTGGTTGCAAATCTGATAGTTGCAAGATACGCCACTTGTTGGGGCTGCTGGCGTGTGTTTTGCTGTTGGTTGGCTGCAGCCGCTCCAACGTAAAACCCGGAACCGCCCCCGTGTATTATTCGGACTCCCGTTCCGTGGCGCTCCTCCCCACGACGGCCATGACCGAAAAGTTGGACATGCCCCAGCATCTGCGTGGGGAATTCACCCAGCAGGATGGTTCCCTGAAGTCCTTTGAGGGGGATTCCTGGGTCAGGGCCAACGATAGCGTTCTTTCTATTATGCTGTTTAGCGGGTTCGGTACTACCATTGCCGAAATTACCTATGGTAAGGATTCCCTGCATTTTGAAAGTTCCGTGATGGATGTGGAAAAGATGAAGGCGGAATATGTGCTTGCGGATTTCCAGGTCTGCTTTTACCCCTACAAGGCGCTGAAGGACAATTTTGAGGCGGCGGGATTTGTTTTTGAAGAGGTTCGCGGGACTGCACATGACTTTGTGCGGACATTGAAGGACGGAAATACTCTAGTACTTACCGCCGAGCGCAAGGGTAAAGAGATAACGCTGGTCAACAGCCTGCGCCATTATAGTTACCACATCACCTTGGGAGAGGAGCAATGAGTCGCCCCCTTTACGTCAATGATTTCGGTCTTCACTGCATTTGGGGTGGTGACAAGGAAAGAGTTTTTGAAAAGCTTACCCGCGGGGAGCGGGGCGTTTTTACCATGCACGACGTGGCCGGAGTCATGCGGCCTGCGGCCACCATCGAGCCGGACATGCTTTCGCAGGTGGAAAAGGCCGAATTTGACAACCGGGTGAACCGCCTGAGTCGTGCGGCCCTGGACCAGATGGACAATACTGTGCGGCACGCGGTGGAAAAGTTCGGCCCCGACAGGGTGGGCATCTTCATTGGCTCTTGCGACAACGGCTCCGAATCGTCCCTTGCCGCTCTCAAGTGCTTCAAGGAAACGGGCAAGTTTCCCGACGGTTACAAGCTGGAATACCAGTGTGCAGAATTTCCGGCCCGCTACATTGCGGAGCGTTTCGGCATCACAGGAATGTGCCAGGTCCATTCTACGGCCTGTGCGTCAAGTGCCAGCGCCTTCGTGTCGGCCCGGAACAACATTTACGCTGGCACTTGCGACGCCGCCATCGTTGGCGGCGTGGACATTGCTTCCCTTTCTGTGATTCTCGGCTTTGCCTCCTTGAAAGCAATGTCCGACAGGCCCACCAATCCTTTTAGCGCGAACCGTTCGGGCCTGACTCTGGGCGATGCTGCGGCCTACTTCGTGGTGACCCGGGAAAGCTGCCCGGACCTGTGCCGCCCCGGCTACGAAGGCTTGCTGGTGCTGGGCTTTGGCGAAAGTGCCGACGCCGACCACATTACCGCTCCCCGCGCCGACGGGGAAGGGGCGTACCTTGCCATGTCTGCCGCTATTGCCGATGCGGGCCTGGACGCCTCCGATATCGGCTACATCAACCTTCACGGTACAGGCACCAAGCTGAATGACGCCATGGAATCCCGTGCGGTAAACCGAATTTTTGGCGAAAATGTTCCTGCAAGTTCCACCAAGGCCATTACAGGCCATACCCTCGGGGCGGCAGGAGCCCTGGAGGCCGCCTTCTGCTGCCTGGCCTTGACTCACGACGGTGCGCTGCCCGCACACCTGTATGACGGCGTCATGGATCCGGAACTTCCGGCGCTGAACCTGGTGAAGCCCGGCAAGACGGTTCCTGGCCTGCGTTACTGCATCAGCAATTCCTTCGCCTTTGGCGGCTGTAATGTATCTTTAGTCTTGGGGAAAAAGTAAGATGGACAAGATGGAATTCAAGACCCGCGACGAAATTGCCACCCTGGTACCTCACAAGGGCAAGATGCTCCTGCTGGACCGTATTCAGGGCTTTGACCTGCAAGAAATCACCATCACGACTCAGGTGGACATTTCCGCAGACTGCATGTTCTACAGCGAAGAGCTGAGCGGTGTTCCTTCTTACGTGGCCTTCGAATACATGGCCCAGAGCATTTCTGCCCTCTCCGGAATCCACGGACGCTCTTGCGGCAAGAGTCCCAAGGAAGGCTTTATCATGAGCGTTTCCAACTGCAAGGCCGAACTGACGGCGTTCAAGCCCGGTGACGTGGTGGAAATCTGCGTTAAGCAGACCATGCGCATGGACATGGCGGTTACTTTCGATGGTATTGCGACTGTAGGCGGCAAGCAGGTGCTGTCGGCTACCCTCAGCACCGTCGAGGTGGAAGACGCCAAGTCTATAATTGATTCTAAAGACTAATTCAGCAACTTCTCTACTTCGGCGATAATCCGGTCACGCTCGCCGCACCAGTTGGGGGCGATGAGCATCTCGCTGGGGCTTTCGCCGCTGAACCGCTCGATGGCGGTATCCTTCCCGATAATCTTGATCATCTCGGCCACGGCGTAGCAGTATTCCTCGAACTCCAGCAGCTTGAACTGCCCCGCGATATAATCCTGGGCCATGACCGTACCGGTCACGATATGCAGCGGGTGGATTTTTACGGCGGCAAGCTTCATGTCGCGAATCACTTCGGCGGTGCGCTTGAAATCTATGAGAGTTTCACCCGGGAGCCCAACGATTACGTGGGTGGTCACGGTAAGTCCCGCTCCCTGACAACGCTTGACGGCATCGGTCCATTCGGCCAGGGTGTGCCTTCGGTTGATGGCGGCAAGGGTCAGGTCGTTTGCCGTCTGGAGCCCGATTTCCACGATGATGGGCTTCTTGCGGTTCAGTTCCGCGAGGTAGGCAATCTTTTCGTCTTCCAGGCAGTCCGGCCGGGTGCCTATGGCAAGCCCCGCGATTTCCTTGTGCTTGATAATCGGGTCGATAATTCCCTGCAGTTTTTCCAGAGGTGCGTGGGTGTTGGTGTAGGGCTGCAGGTAGGCGAGGATTCCTGCGTTGGGGTACTTTTCCCGGAGCCGCGGCACGAATTTGTCCAGCTGCTCCTGAATGGCGACCTGCGCCTGGTCAAAGACAGGGCTAAAACTGCGGTTGTTGCAGTAAGAGCAGCCGGCAAAACCCTTGGTGCCGTCCAGGTTCGGGCAGCTCATGCCACCGTTCAGGGGGAGCTTCCGCACCTTCAGGTAGTTTGGGAAAAGTTTCAGCAGTAAATCGCGGTAAGGAGTGTAGTGCATGCCAAAAAGATAACATATTGTCGGGCAGGGCAGAAAAAACGCCATCGGATTTCTCCGATGGCGCTTGGTGTGTCTATTGAGCAATAAGGAGGAGTTTGCTTATGAAGGGAGTTAGTAGATGAACAACATTTCTCTGTACTTGGGCAGGGGCCACTTCTCGTCGGGGATAACCTTTTCGAGCTTGTCCACCTGCACGCGGAGATCCGCCATCGCTTCGAGGATGTTCTCGTGCTTTTCGCCGAGGGCCTTTTCCATGCGCTCGATTGCAGAGGCGAGAGCCTTGTAGCCTTCACCGAGTTCCTGGGCGTAGGAATCCACCGCGGCAAAGCCCTGTTCCTTGGCCATGGCGTTGGTCTTGAGGGCGGCGCTGTAGGCGCAGAGCACCTGCGGCAAGATGACGTTCTTCGCGATATCGTCGGAAATCTTCCCTTCGATGTGGATCTTCTTGTGGTATTCTTCCAGGTTCACTTCGTAGCGGGATTCCAGTTCGCGCTTGTTGAACACGCCGTACTTTTCGAAGAGGGCGACGTTTTCCGCCTTGTTGAGGGCCTGGAGCGCTTCCATGGTGGTGCGGGTGTTGGGGAGGCCGCGCTTGGCTGCTTCTTCCACCCATTCGTCGGTGTAGCCGTTGCCGTTGAAGATAACCTTCTTGTGTTCCTTCACGATCTTCTGCAGCAAGGACTGCAGTTCTTCGTGGAACTTGTCGGCCGGAACCTTTTCGAGCTTGTCGGCGATGATGTCGAATGCTTCGGCAACAATCGTGTTCAAGATGACGTTCGGTTCGGAGCAGCTCTGGCTGGAGCCCGGAGCGCGGAATTCGAACTTGTTGCCGGTGAAGGCGAACGGAGAAGTACGGTTACGGTCGGTCGCGTCGCGGGGGAGAGGCGGCAGCGTGTCGGAACCGAGCTTCATGACGCCAGCCTGCTTGCTGGACTTCGGGTCGCCCTTTTCGAGCTGGTCAATGACGTCGGCAAGCTGATCGCCGAGATACATGGAGATGATTGCCGGAGGCGCTTCGTTGGCACCGAGACGGTGGTCGTTGCCTGCGCCCGAAACAGCCATGCGGAGCAGGTCGGCGTGAGTATCCACGGCGTAAATCACCGCACAGAGCGTCGTGAGGAAGATGGCGTTCTGGTGCGGGTCCTTGCCCGGGTTCAAGAGGTTCGTCTTGCCGTAGTTCACGGACCAGTTGTTGTGCTTGCCGGAGCCGTTGATGCCGGCAAACGGCTTTTCGTGCAGCAGGCACACGAGGCCATGACGGTCGGCGACCTGGCGGAGCACTTCCATAATCTGCATGTTGTGGTCGCAGGCGAGGTTCACTTCCTCGAACATCGGGGCAAGTTCGAACTGTGCCGGAGCGACTTCGTTGTGGCGGGTCTTGGCCGGAATGCCGAGCTTCCAGAGTTCCTTTTCCACGTCGTTCATGAAGTTCAAGATGCGGGCAGGAATGCTACCAAAGTAATGGTCTTCCATCTGCTGGTGCTTTGCCGGAGCTGCACCGAACAGCGTTCGGCCGGCCTGGTACAGGTCAGGGCGCTGCAGGTAGAAACGCTTGTCAATCAGGAAGTATTCCTGTTCGGCACCGAGAGTGACGGTGACCTTCTGCTGGGCCACGCCGAACATGCCCATGAGGCGATCGGCGGACTTCTGCAGGGCCTGAATGGAGCGGAGCAGCGGAGTCTTCTTGTCCAAGGCTTCGCCGGTGTAGCTACAGAACGCGGTGGGGATGCAGAGCGTTGCACCGTTACCGTGACGCTTGATGAATGCGGGCGAGGTCGGGTCCCAGGCAGTGTAGCCGCGGGCTTCAAAAGTGGAACGCAGGCCGCCGCTCGGGAAACTGGACGCGTCCGGTTCGCCCACGATCAGGTTCTTGCCGCTGAAGGCCATGATAGCCTTGCCGTTTTCAGGTTCCAGGAAGGAGTCGTGCTTTTCGGCGGTGGAGCCGGTGAGGGGCTGGAACCAGTGCGTAAAGTGGGTGGCGCCGCGATCGATAGCCCACTTCTTCATGGCGTGCGCTACTTCGTTCGCGATGCTCGCGTCGAGGGGTGCGCCTTCGTCGATGGTGGCGAAGAGCTTCTTGCAGATGTCCTTGGGCAGGTAGGCACGCATGGCCTCCGCATTAAAGACGTCCTCGCCGTAAAAGTCCAAACTTGCGGGTGCGGCGGGCATGTTTGCGCCCGCGGCTTCGCTCGCGATTTCCTTGATGGCCTTCAGCCTGTATTCGTTGCTCATTGTGAGTCTCCTAGTTTGAAATTTTTTCGGAGACCCTATTGCAAAATGTGTGCCAAAAGTGAAGATGGCGAAATTCTGCGAAAATCCAAAAAGCAGGCCGGTTACAGAAATTGATGACTTTCCAAAATTTGAAAATTCGTCTCCACTATTACGAAAAACGTAAATCTGAAGATGTCGAAAAAGGTTCTAGCCGCCGCGCGAACTATTTTCAAAAATTGTAATCGCAGAATTTCTTTTTACGAAAAGTGAAAATATAGAGGTACGTAGTTTGAGCGATATTCTTTCGTTCTTTACATATTCTTTCCGCTTTTTCAATAATTGGCGGGTGTTTCCAGAAATTGGCACGGAATTTGCAAAGCCTTTTCGCAAAAATAGGAATAATGCGCGGATTTGAGAATGATTCGCAAAATTAGGAAAGGACGAGTATGAACGCTCAAGCTCTTTACGACCCGATGAATGAACACGACGCCTGTGGTGTCGGCCTGGTCGCCAATATTAATAATGTTGCCTCGCACCAGATTGTGCTGCAGGGCATTACTGTTTTGAAGAGGCTCATGCACCGCGGTGCAGCAGGTGGAGACCCGGAAACCGGCGACGGTGCGGGTCTTTTGCTTTCTATGCCCCACAAGTTCTTCCGCAAGGTGAATCCGGAACTGCCTGCCCGCTACGGCGTGGCGATGTTCTTTGTGGAGAATACGCTTGCGGCGGATGCTTTTGACGCGAAGATCAAGGAGATTGCCGCTGCCGAGGGCATGCCGGTGCTGAACTTCCGCGAGGTGCCGGTGAATGCCGACAAGATCGGCCGTACTGCCCGCGAAACCTTGCCGCATATCCGCCAGGTGTTCTTCGACGGATCCGCTTTTGAATCCGACGACGCATTCGATATTAAGTTGTATGTTGCCCGCCGCCTGATGGAAAAGGCCTGCAAGGGCTTGTACGTTTGCAGCTGCAGCCGCCGTAGCATCGTGTACAAGGGCCTGCTTTTGGCAAGCCAGATTGAAGGTTTCTACAAGGACCTGAACGATCTCGATTTCGAGAGCCCGATTGCGCTTGTTCACCAGCGCTACTCCACGAACACGTTCCCCACATGGCCGCTGGCGCATCCGTTCCGCTACCTCGCTCACAACGGCGAAATCAACACCCTGCGCGGAAACCTCAACAGTCTGCGTGCCCGCGAACCTCACCTGAAGAGCGAAATTATTGGCGATGATTTGCAGAAGCTTTTGCCGCTCGTTCCGGCGGGCCAGAGCGACTCGGCCAGCCTTGACAACATGTTTGAGCTCCTCGTCGCAGCGGGTCGTAGCCTCCCGCATGCGATGATGATGCTCATGCCTCAGGCCTGGGGCAAGAAGCACTACTTGGGCCGCGACGTGCGTGGCTTCTTTGAATACGAATCCATGCTCATGGAACCGTGGGATGGCCCTGCCGCCGTGGCGTTCAGCGATGGCGTGAATGCTGGTGCGATTCTTGACCGCAACGGCCTTCGTCCGGCACGTTACACTTTATGTAAAGACGGTCTCTTCGTGATGGCTTCCGAAACGGGCGTGCTCGACCTCCGCGATGACGAAGTGGAAGAAAAGGGCCGCCTCAAACCCGGTGAAATCATTTATCTGGATTTGGAAAATCACCGCATCTTGAAAAATGCGGAGATGAAGGCGCAGGTGGCGCGTGCCAAGCCTTACCGCCGCTGGGTTGCCGAGAACAAGATGAGCGTCCGCGGCCTCTTCAGCGAAATCAACCCGTCCGACGTTCCTGAAGATATCCTGGTGCAGCAGAAGCGCTTTGGCTATTTTGCCGAAGACCTCTCCATCATCTTGCAGCCGATGGCCAAGAACGGTGCAGAGCCGATTGGCTCCATGGGTAACGATGCCGCGCTTGCCGTGCTTTCGGACAAGCCGCAGCCGCTGTTCAACTACTTCAAGCAGCTGTTCGCCCAGGTGACGAACCCGCCTATCGACCCGATCCGTGAAGAGCTCGTGATGAGCCTTACGACCTACATCGGCAACCATGGCAACATCCTCGAAGAAACTCCGGAGCAGGCGCACCTTATCAAGATTCCGCGCCCGATTGTGACCGAAGACGAGATCCGCCGCTTTGAAAACATTGGCGACAAGGCCTTCAAGGCGAAAGTGCTCAAGATGCAGTTCCCGCTGGGCGGTGACGGTTCCGTGCTGGAAGCTGCCCTTCAGAACCTTGCCGGCGATGCCGTGCGTGCTGTGAACGACCATTACGATATTATCGTGCTTTCGGACAAGAACATTGAATGGGGCTACGTGCCTATACCTTCGCTCCTTGCGACGGCTTGCGTGAATCGCGCCCTTGTGGAAGCGGGCGTGCGCCCTGAAATCGGCTTGATTGTGCAGTCAGGTGAAGTTCGCGAAGTGATGCACTTTGCTTTGTTGCTCGGTTACGGTGCAACGGTCATCAACCCGTATCTCGCATTTGAAAGCATTACCAACATGTGCCACAACGGCGACCTGGATGTGGACCCGGTGACGGCTGCTGCAAATTACGTGAAGGCTGTGGACAAGGGCCTCCTCAAGATTATGTCGAAGATGGGTATCTCCACGCTCCGCAGTTACCGCAGTGCACAGATTTTCGAAGCCGTGGGCCTGAACCGCGAACTCATCGAGAAGTTCCTGCCGGGTACCGCAAGCCGCATCGAAGGTATCGGCCTCGAAGAGATTGCCCGCGAAGTGGGCGAGCGCCAGAAGATCGCCTTTGCCGATGCGAGCAAGGTACTTCAGTCGGGCGGCCAGTATGCATTCCGCAAAGAAGGCGAAAAGCACTTGTGGACTCCCCAGTCTCTTGCCGCATTCCGCCAGGCGGTGCAGGGTGGCGACTACGAAAAGTTCAAGGTCTACAGCAAGCTCATCAACGACCAGTCTGAACGTCAGGCAACGCTGCGCGGCCTCTTCAAGTTCAAGAAGGCGACCCCGATCGATATTGGCGAAGTTGAATCTCGCGAATCTATCGTGAAGCATTTTGTGGCGGGTGCCATGAGCCTGGGTTCTTTGAGCCCCGAGGCCCACGAGACGATTGCCATCGCGATGAACCGCATCGGTGCCATGAGCAACTGCGGTGAAGGTGGCGAAGATCCTGACCGCGATACTCCGGCTCCCAACGGCGATATCCGTAGTTCCGCGATTCGCCAGGTGGCATCGGGCCGATTTGGCGTGACCATTGACTATTTGCGCCATGCGAAGGATTTGCAAATCAAAATGGCCCAGGGCGCAAAGCCCGGTGAAGGTGGCCAGCTGCCGGCGCACAAGGTGAACGAGTTCGTGGCGCGCATCCGTCACTCCATCCCGAACGTGTCGCTGATTTCTCCGCCGCCGCATCACGATATTTACTCCATCGAAGACCTAGCGCAGTTGATTTACGACCTGCGTAACGCCAACCCGAAGGCCCGCGTTTCCGTGAAGCTCGTGTCTGAAGTGGGCGTGGGTACGATTGCCGCGGGTGTCGCGAAGGCTCATGCCGATGTGGTGCTGATTTCCGGCCACGATGGCGGTACGGGTGCATCTCCGCTGACTTCCATCAAGCATGCAGGCCTCCCGTGGGAACTCGGTATTGCCGAAGCGGAACAGACCCTTGTGCTCAACGATTTGCGCGGACGCATCAAGCTCCAGGTGGATGGCCAGCTCAAGACGGGCCGCGACGTGGTGGTGGCAGCCCTCCTCGGTGCCGAGGAATTCGGTTTTGCGACAAACCTGCTGGTTAGCCTTGGCTGTGTGATGGACCGCAAGTGCCATACGAACAAGTGTCCGATGGGTATCGCCACGCAGGATCCGGAATACCGCAAGCGTTTTGCAGGCAAGCCCGAATACGTGGAAAACTTCCTTTACTTCATTGCCGACGAAGTCCGCGAGATTCTCGCAAGCCTTGGCCTGCGTTCCCTGGTGGAAGCCTGCGGCCGTAGCGACTTGCTGGAACGGGACGAAGCTATTGCCTTCTACAAGGCTCACAACCTGGACTTCTCCAAGATTTTCGAGACCGTGGATGGCGGCGTCAAGTCCTTCGACAAGAACTTCGTGAAGGAAGAACTGGTGAACTTCGACCGTCGCGAACTTTTGCCCTTTGTGTTCAATACCCTCAAGACCGGAGAATCTGTGGAACTTTGCACCATTGTGCACAACACCGACCGCACCGTGGGAACGGAACTTTCCGGCGAGGTGGACGAACGCTTTGGCGTGAAGGGCCTTCCCGAAGATACCATCAAGGTTCATCTTCAGGGTGTCGCGGGCCAGAGCTTCGGTGCGTTCCTCGCTCCGGGTATCACCCTCGATTTGCAGGGTGAAGCCAACGACTTTATGGGCAAGGGCCTTTCGGGCGGTAAGATTATCGTGCGCCCGCCCAGCAATGCAAGCTTCAGGGCCGAAGACAACGTGATTGCGGGTAACGTCATCGGTTACGGTGGAACCTCGGGCAAGATTTTCATCAACGGTCTCGCTGGCGAACGCTTTGGCATCCGTAACTCGGGTATGCTCTTGGTAAGCGAAGGCGTGGGCGACCATGGCTGTGAATACATGACAGGCGGTCGCGTTGTAGTGCTCGGTCGCGTGGGCGTGAACTTCGCCGCAGGTATGACGGGTGGCTTTGCTTATGTGTACGACGAGACGGGCCACTTTGACCTGAGCTGCAACGTGGATTCCGCCGACCTCGAAAGCGTGCTTCCGGGCACCGAGAGCGAAAGCGAACTGCTCGACATCATCAAGCAGCACGTTGAGGCAACGGGTAGCGAGAAGGGCAAGCGCATTCTGGAAAATTGGAACAGCGAACGTCCGAAATTCGTGAAGATATTCCCGGTGGATTACAGGAACGCACTTTTGAAAGGAGGTGAGCGCGCCTTGCAAGCAAGGCTTTGAGGACTGAGCTCGCTCCCTTCGGTCGCTTTGAGTAATAGTTTGGCGCCATTGGCGCGATTATAATACTCAAAGTGCCCCTACGGGGCACGACCCCATACCTCAAAGGCGTGTAACGCCGACCTCATAGCTTTTACGGAGTTATTATGCAGCAAACTAACCGAATCGCAGACATCTATCGCCCTGTCGAAGAGCGTGTCAAGGACAACAACGAAGTCGAGCGCAAGCTTACCTCGATAGAGGTCATCAATCAGGCGGAACGCTGCCATACCTGCGGAATCCCCTTCTGCCATGGTGCTGGTTGCCCGCTCGGTAATCTCGTCCCCGAATTCAATGCGGCCATTGCTGCCGGGAATGCGGAACGGGCCTACGATATTATCAGCAAGACGGCGTTCTTCCCGGAGTTTACGGGCCGCGTTTGCCCAGCGCTTTGCGAGTCCGCCTGTACCGGCAACGTGCATAACGATCCGGTGATGGTTCGCCAGATCGAGAAGTTTATCATCGAGACCGCCTTCGAGGAAGGTCGCGTGGTGCTCCCGACTGCTGAACCCAATGGAAAGTCTGCCGCCGTCATCGGCTCTGGTCCTTCGGGCCTATTTGCGGCCGAGGCCTTGCGCCGCAAGGGCTATGCGGTTACGGTTTACGAGAAGCACGAGAAGTCGGGTGGCCTGCTGCGCTATGGCATCCCGAACTGGAAACTTGACAAGTCCATTATCGACCGGCGCATCGCCCTGCTCGAAGCTGCCGGAATCAAGTTTGTCTACAATACCGAAATTGGTAAGGACATCGCCGCAGAATACGTCCACAAGAATTTTGACGAGGTGTTCCTCGCCATCGGTACACCGAACGCTCGTGACTTGAAAATCCCTGGCCGCGAAGCCGAAGGAATTTTCCTCGCCCTCGATTTTCTGCACGGTGCCGAAAAGCCGAGTGAAACCAATCCCGAAAAGTTCAGCGCGAAGGGTCGCAAGGTGTTGGTAATTGGCGGTGGCGATACGGGTAACGACTGCGTGGGCAAGGCCATCCGTGAAGGCTGCGAAAGCGTGCTCCAGGTGGAATTCATGCCCAAGCCGCCCGAGGAACGTTCTCCGTCTACGCCGTGGCCCGATTGGCCGTACATGCTGCGCACGAGCTACGCTCAGCACGAAGGCGGTGAACGCCGCTGGAATGTTTCGTCCAAGCAGTTTATTGTGAAGGACGGTCGTGTGGCTGGCGTGGAAGCAGTTCGCGTGGAATGGGAAATGTCCCCGCAGGGTCGCCCCCTCAAGCCTGCTGAAGTCCCGAATTCTACCGAGGTCATCGATACCGACCTGGTGGTGCTTGCGATGGGATTCACCGGCGTGCCGGCTGAAGGCATCGTGAACGATTTGGGCCTGCAACTCACCCCGCGTACGGCGATTATCGCGGATCCTGCCCGACACATCTATGCGGTGGGCGACTGCGCGAACGGCGCCTCCCTCGTGGTGCGTGCCATGGCCGATGCGAAGGCGAAAGTCGCAAAACTTTAGTTTAATTCTACATCTCCGAGTTGAAAAAATCGTAAAATTCCATGTGGGTTTACGATTTTTTTTTGCAATTCCTTTAACACAAAAACCCCGAGACTTTTGTCCCGGGGCATTTTAGTCAACAGAGAAATTCTTTCGTCCAATCTACATATTGCTGAAGATCTGGAATCCGCTGTAGGCTTCTTGACCGTGTTCACTTTGGTCGAGACCGCGAAGTTCTTGTCTTTCAGTAACGCGCAGTCCGATAGTCTTCTTGATGACGTAGAAGATGAGGCTTGCGGCTGCGAAGCAGGGCACTGCGTAGGCAAGCACGCCAACAGCCTGTGTTCCCAGCGTGTAGTCGCCGGTCATGTCAAAGATACCCACGGCGAGAGTTCCCCACACGCCGTTCACCAGGTGAACAGAGAGGGCACCGACCGGGTCGTCCAAGTGCAAGCGGTCGAACATGAACACCGCACCCACAACCAGCACACCGGCGATAGCACCGATAATCCAAGAAGAGAGCGGGGTTACCACGTCGGCACCGGCAGTGATAGCCACGAGACCGGCAAGGCAGCCGTTCAGGGCCATAGTGGCGTCGGGCTTCTTCGAGACAATCCAGCTGGTGAGTGTCGCGGTAATGATACCGGCAACAGCGGCGAGGTTCGTGGTCACCAAAATCCAGCTAGTAGCCTTCGGGTCGCCAGAGAGAGCGGAACCGGCGTTGAATCCCCACCAGCCGAACCACAGCATGAACACGCCGATGGTAGCGAGCGGAATGTTGTGAGCCGGAATGGCATGCACCTTGCCGCCCACATACTTGCCGATACGGGGTCCAAGAATCATCACGCCTGCAAGCGCTGCCCAGCCACCTACGGAGTGGACCAGGGTAGAACCGGCCAGGTCATGGAAACCGTGTGCACCGAGGGTCGAGAGCCAGCCGCCGCCCCATGTCCAGCTACCCACGATAGGATAGACAAAGGCTACGTAGATGACGGTGAAGATGAGGAAGGAATGGAGCTTTACACGTTCTGCGACGGCACCCGAGACGATGGTGGCTGCGGTGGCGGCGAACATGGCCTGGAAAAGCCAGTCTGCAAACAACGTAAAGTGGCCGTTGTAGGCATCGGTGAAGCTGTCCGGGTTAGCCCAGTTGCCAATGCCCAGGCCCGCGAATCCGAGAATCCCGTTGAAGGTTCCCGGATACATGAGGCCAAAACCCAGCAGGGCGTACATGGTGATGCCGATGGCGGGAACCGCGATGTTCTTGAAGGCAACGTTCGCGGAGCACTTGGCGCGTACGAGACCCGCTTCCACGCAGGCGAATCCGAGACCCATGATGAACACCAGCATGGCGCTGATCATGATCCAGATGTTTTCTGTCATAAAGATGGCGTCGCTGACAGGTACGACAGTTGCTGCTTCGTTCATTGTGATGTCCTTGTGGTAATAAAATTTTGAAATGAGGTGTGGGGTCGTTCGCAGGCTCACTTTGAGGTCGCCTTGCTAATGCAAGGCTTTGGGCTTTAATTAGGCACCGAAGGTGCTGCTCAGAGGGGCGAAGCCCCGTGCTCATGCCTCGAAGCGAAGCGAGCCCATTGCTATTTATCCAATCGCCTCCGGTCCTGTTTCTCCAGTGCGGATGCGGATGCACTGTTCGAGGCTGGTGACGAAAATCTTGCCGTCGCCGATTTCGCCGGAGCGCGCCCCCTTGATGATGGCGTCGATACAGGGCTGCACGAATTCGTCGTTTACCGCGATCTTGAGGCAAATCTTCTTGAGCAAATTCACTTCGGTCACCACACCGCGGAAGCGCTGGTTATAACCCTTCTGCTGGCCGCAGCCGAGCACGTTGGTTACTGACATCTTGAAAATGTTGTTTTCGTAAAGCGCTTGCTTCACGAGATTGAGTCGTTCGGGTTGGATATAAGCCGTAACGAGTTTCATGGCGCTTGTCCTTGTTTTCATTCCAAGGAATTTTGGAATTCACGCCATATATGCAAAGAGCGTGCCAAAAAAGAAAAAGGCCGTAATTGGTGCAAAAAACGCCAAATTTACGGTAAAAGTGGAATGAATCTGCGCAGATTTTACGGATAATGTTTTTCATTTGTTGAAAAATATTCAAAAGATGTAAAAACGCTTGTGGCTATAACGGAACGGCGTTAATTACAGCTTGAATAAGTACAGTAGTTACGATTATTTTTATGGGAGTTTTTACGTTAATAACCGAACTATAAATAATGAAGATTTGTATGTCCCTGATACAACCTACATTACGGTCTCCTATCTCGATGAATCAACTGATGAAACGGTCATTGAACAGTGTTTGATGTATCCATATCCGATGACGGAATCGGTTTCTTTGAATTTCGATATGTCTAATTACTATGGGGTCAAAGACAAGGCTCAGATTAATTTCAATGGTAACGGACTTGTGTCAGAAAGCATTGTTTCATTTACGATCACTTCAACGTCTGATACGGCGGGATTTAGGCAGGATGCTATCTTTTACTCGTCGTACAAGCTGGACAATGGGATTGTGGGATTCACCACGGGAGAGTCTCGGAATGGTTATATCCATGTGAATGATAAAGATACCGTATATGCAACGTATGTTTCTGAAAGCGGGAAGAAATATGTTGCCAAGGCTGTATGGGGGTCTGAATTTTAGAATTTCTAAAAATAGCCCTAAAACCTACCACCTATAACCTACCACCTATCCCCGATTTTTCTAAATTTGGGGGCGATGAAAGCCCTGTTCCGCATTCTTTGCGCCCTGATGCTACTTTTTCTGGTTGCATGTGACCTGATGCGCGAAAAGAGCGACCCCGTGGTGGTTTCCGTGGGGGATTCGAAGCTCTACCTTTCGGACATCCAGAAGCAGGCCCCGCAGTGGAATTCCTGGACCGACCGGGAACGCCTCGCTTTCTTGGAGCGCTGGATAGACGAAGAGACCATGTTCCAGGAAGCCCAGCAGAGGGGAATTGACCAGGACCCGGTCTTGTCTATGCAAATCGAGCAGACGGTGCGCAAGATGGTGGTGGATCGGCTAATGCAGAGTTTCGAGGACACCATGGTGGTAAGCGATGCGGAGCGAATCGATTATTACAATGCTCACAAGGAAGATTACCTGCGGGGCAAGACCCTTGTTTCGGGAGCCCAACTGTTCTTCAAGGACTGGACATCTGCCGATGCCTACTACAAGGGACACAAGTCCCAGGTGTATGACTCCCTGCCTTCGGAGCATTACCTGATAAAGAAGATTGAACCTTTCGATTCCCTTGCGGAGTCTCCGGATTCCTGCATGATTGCCGATATCCGCGAAGTAGCGGTGGGCAAGCTTTCTCCCATGAAGGTCTGTTCGGGGGCTTTGAAGATGGTGGTGGTAACCCAGAAGCTGGATTCCGCCGATATTCTGCCCTATGTGGAGGTGGCGGAAACGGTGGCTACCCAGGCATGGCTTGAACACCGTAAAGCCGTTCGTGAACGTTTGAAAAAAGAATGGAAAATGTCCCGCCCGATTTTCTCCCAGACGGATGTGTTTTCCAAGAAGGATAAGTGATGACGAAAGTCGTGAAGTTTTTGAGTCTTGTTGGTCTGTTTGCCGCTAGTCTTTGGGCCGCTCCTGCACTGATGGAAGGTGTTGCTGCCGTGGTGGATGGCAAGCCCATTATGCGTTCGGAGTTCTTGAATTTCCTGTATCAGTTCCAGGAGACTCCCGAGGCGGCGGCTATGACGGAGCAACAGCAGAAGGACTATGTACTGGAACAGTTGATCGATGAAAAGGTCCTGCTTTCCCGCATAGACCGGGATTCCATCGTGGTGACCGATGCCGAGGTGGAACAGCGGGTGGACGATCAGATAGAAAGAATCAAAATTGGGAATAAAAAGAATGTGTCTGCATTTGCGGCGAATGCCGGTATTAGTGAGAATGAAGCCTTGGCAAGGATGATTTATCAGGATCAGGGGATTACCATGGCGCAGTTCAGGGATCGCCTTTCCAAGGAGTTTCGCAATCATATCGAACTCACGAAGGTTCGCCAACGCCACATAGGTGCGATAAATCCCACCAAAAAAGAGGTGGAAACTTTTTTCAAGGAGCATAAGGACTCCATTCCGCCTCAGTACAATTGCGTGCTCTTGAGCCACATCCAGATGACCATCCACCCCGATTCACTGATTGTGGACTCCGTGAGGAAGGTGGCGGAAACTTTGATTGATAGCTTGAATTTGGGTATGAATTTCGAGATTTTAGCGAAGAAACATTCCCAGGACACTTCTGCCGCCAAGGGCGGTGACCTTGGCTACTTTAAGCGTGGACTTCTGGAACCCGCCTTTGAACGCGCGCTGGACAAGTTGAAAAACGGCCAATATTCTGCAACTCCCGTGAGGACAGATCTTGGCTGGCATATTGTGCGGGTGCTTGGCCGTAAAGAGGATGGCGTGCGTTCTGCCCATATCCTGCTTCGGACGATTCCTACGGCAGCAGATACTGCGGCGGTAATCCAGCGGGCTGATTCTCTGCAGAAGGCCTTGAAGACCAAGGAAGAATTTAGCGCTGCCGCCAAAAAGCTCAGCGAGGACAAGTCCAGCAACTTCCAGGGCGGACTTCTGGGCTGGTACCAGCGTAGCGAGATGGAACCCGCCTACGTGGCCCCCGTAGCTGGCCTGAATGTGGGGGAGGTCTCCGAGCCTGTGCTGATTGACGGGGCTTACCACCTGTTCCGCCTGGACGATTCTCGCCAGATTCGTGAGCTGAATCTCGAAGAAGATTACGGGAGAATCGAGGCTATTACAGCGAGTTATATGGAAAATGAGAAGCTGAAGGCGCTCCTGAAAAAATGGCGGCAAGAAGTCCATGTGGACATTCGCATGACGGAATAGGTTTGCTTTAGAACACGAGATGATGGCTTAGGTATAGCGGAAGGCGCGGACATGATTCATTTCACCCACGTGACGAAATCTTACGAGAAGGACTGGAAGGCCCTCAACAACGTGACGTTCCGTATCAACAAGGGCGAGTTCGTGTTTCTGACGGGGCATTCCGGCGCGGGTAAATCTACGGTGCTGAAGCTCATCTACATGGACGAGCGCCCCGACGAAGAGCGTGGCGGACAGGTCATGGTGAAGTTCACCGGTGACACCGTCTATGACAGCAAGACCACGCCAGAAAAAAAGATTCAGGCGCTCCGCCGTAAGATGGGAATCATCTTCCAGGACTTCAAGCTGTTGCCCGATAGGAACGTCTTTGACAACGTGGCCCTGGCCCTTCGAATCGTAGGCACTCCTGCAAAGCAGATCAACACGGCGGTCTTTGACGCCCTTGCCCTGGTGGGTATCAGCCAGAAACGATTCGCCATGCCTTACACCCTTTCGGGCGGTGAACAGCAGCGTGTGGCCATCGCCCGCGCCATGGTCCACAACCCCTACCTGCTTCTGGCCGACGAACCCACCGGAAACCTGGACCCGGCAAACGCCGAAGACGTATTCCGTATTTTCAAGGAAATCAACGCCCGCGGCACTACCGTGGTGATGGCGACCCATAACCCCGATTTCTACATGAACAGCCCTTTCCGCCGCCTGGTTCTTGACCACGGCGAACTTCTGAACAGGGATATGATTTAGGGGCTAGGATCTAGGGGTTAGAATCTAGAGAGATGAGCGCGACTTTGTCGCAATGTGTGATGTGGAATGCGGGGTTCGAGTCGCGGCCCTAACGCATTTTTGGACTGGTGCGTTTTTTCTGGCTATGCACCGCTCTGGTTATCCCTGTAAACGGAAACGACGGACTTTTTTGTCTCTCAATAGGCGAAAATTCCTAAAATTTGGGCCATGAAATTTTCCATCCGGCACAATCACGTGGGTTACGAGCCCAAGGCACCGAAGGTGTTTTTGCTGGCCTGCGACACTCCGGAAAATCCTCTCAAGGAAATGTCCCCCTGGTTCCAGGTGACAGACGAGTCCGGTACTGTGGTGGCCGATGGCCAGATGTCGGAGAAAGGCGGCTGCAAGTACACCGATGAATTCTTGTGGCAGGGGGATTTTTCTCAGGTTGCTTGTCTTGGAAAGTACAAGATTTCTGTGATGGATGCAAAGGGAAACTCCCTGGCGGAATCCTTCGATTTCGAGATTTCGGACCGGATTGTGGTAAACCAGCTGGCCATGACCCTCAAGTCGTTCTATTTCCAGCGCTCCGGCGTGGAACTGCCTGCCGACAAGGCCGGAAAATGGGCAAGGCCCGCCGCCCACCTGGACGATCGTCTGGAAATTCACCCCAGCATGAACCGCACGGGAACATGGAATGCCCACGGCGGTTGGTACGACGCCGGCGACTACGGGAAGTACATCGTGAACGGGGGCGTTTCTCTCGGGACCTTGCTCCTGGCCGCTGAACTGGCAGCTGACCATGCTACGATTCATACCGAAGGGGGACTTTTTCACGGTGGCTCTTTCCGTATGAACTTGCTGGAAGAAATCCGCTTCGAGCTGGATTTCTTTATGCGTATGCAAGACGATGACGGCGGCGTGTTTTTCAAGGTTTCGCCTATCCGCTGGGACGGATTTGTTTCGCCCACACAGTCCGACATGAATCAGAAACGCCAGATTCTTGGAAAATCCACCACATCGACGCTGAATTTTGTAGGGGTGATGGCCCACGCCCATCGGGTGTTCAAGCAGGCTTACCCTGCCTACGCCAAGACCTGCCTGGATGCAGCACTCCGAGCTTACCGCTGGGCTTTAGAAAATCCCGATGTCACCTACCCGCACAATACCGAAGGTAGCGGTGGCTACGGCGACGAACGGTATGACGACGAGTTTTTCTGGACCCGGGCCATGTTGTTCCGTGAGTTGCCCCAGGGGGCGGACCAGGCTGGACTTTCCAAGACGGAACTTTTGCAGGCGCTGGAATCGGACATGGAAAAGTGCCCGGCCCAGATGGGGCTTTCCTGGCGGGATACCGATAACTTCGGCTGGATAGCCCTTGCCCTGCAGGATAGCGATTCCGCTATGCAGGCCAAGGCCCGCGGTGCTCTGGTAAGTGCCGCCGACGCTATTGTGGAACGCTGTTCCGCCGATGCCTACGGTCTTTCTCTGGAAAAGTTCGTGTGGGGCTCCAATGGTGAGATTGCAAACCACGGGCTCACCCTCCTGATAGCAAACCTCTGGGATTCGGACCCGCGCTATACGGAAATCGCCCGCGGTATGCTGGACTTTATCTACGGAAAGAATCCGGTGAGCCGTTGTTTCGTTACCGGTGCCGCCCACAGTTCTCCAAAATTCCCGCACCACCGCATTTGCCATTCCGATGGGGTAGAAGACCCGATTCCGGGCCTTGTGGTGGGCGGCATCAACGCCGACAGGCAGGACCTGCACCGTTTCCCGCATTATCCGGGCCCGCAGCCGGGATTTTCCTATACCGACGAGCGCTGTTCTTTTGCCAGCAACGAGACCGCCATCAACTGGAATGCTCCCTTGGTGGCCCTGCTGTCGCTATTGGCCTGATTCTCCGTGCCTCGAACCTCGAGCCTCAAACCTTCTTTATTTCTCCTGGCTTTAAATCGCCCAGGGTGTATTTGTCGAATTGGATGCGCATAAGGCGCATGACTTCGTAACCCAGGTGCGCCAGCATGCGGCGGATTTCGCGGTTCTTGCCTTCGGATAGGGTGATTTCGAGCCAGCAGTTCTTTTCGCCTTCGCTGTGGAGAGTTGCTCGTTCGGCGTGCATGAATTCTTCGCTTTCGCCGAAGACGCGGGGCGGTACGTTGAAGCCTTTTTCCATTTTCGCGAGGTCGTCGGCGGTGGGGTGGCCTTTGACCTGCACGCGGTAGATTTTGATGTGTTGATTCGTGCCTGGATCCTTCAGTTTCTTTTGCTGCGGAGCCTGCCCTGAGCTTGCCGAAGGGCTCAGGATGACGTTTGGATTAAGCGACTCTCTCGTCTCTCGTCTGTAGGGCTTTGCCCGTTCTCTCGTCTGTAAAAGTGCGTCGGCCCATTGCGTATCGTTCGTAAAAAGCAGCAGGCCTTCGCTGGCGGCATCGAGACGGCCCACCGGCGATATGTGCGGTACGGGCCTGCCGGGGAACATCTTGGAGTATTGCTCGCGGAACAGGTCCATCACGGTCCTGCGGCCCTTCTCGTCGCTTGCGGTAGTGACGATGCCGCGGGGCTTGTTCATCGCGAAATACACGAACTCGCTTGCGGTGACGGGCGCGCCGTCCATAAGGATTTCGTCGTTCTCGTAGGCGGGCGTTTCGGGGTCGCGCACGATTTTACCACGCAAAGAAACCCGGCCCTCGCGGACCAGGTTTTCTGCGACGCTACGGCTACAGAACCCGCGCTTGGAAATCACGCGTGCAACCCCGTGAGGCTTGATCCTGTTATTTTGATGGTTTGCACTCATCTAAATTGTCATGCCCGCCTCCGGGCGGGCACCTCCCTTTGTTGGTTTGAAATGGAGATTCCCGCCTTCGCGGGAATGACATAACCAGTGATTTACTTCCCGAGGTATGCCTTGATGTTTTTGAGGCATTTTGCGTTCTGCGCTTCGGTGCCCACGGTAATGCGGAGCACGTCGCCCATGGCAGGCTGCGGGCGGATGATGGTGCCCTTCATCTGCAGGAACTTGAAGGCGTCCATCGGGTCCTTGAAACCGCTGACGGCGATGAAGTTCGCGTGGCTGTCCACGTAGGCGAGGCCCAGTTCCTTGAAGCCGGCCTTGAGCTGGTCGAGGCCCTTCTTGTTGATTTCGCGGACCTTGTTCACGTATTCCTGGTCGTCGAGGGCGCCGATGGCGGCCGCCTGGGCGATGCTGTTCACGTTGAACGGTTCGCGAATGCGGTTGATGAGGCCGACGATTTCGGGACGGGTGATGCAGTAGCCCACACGGAGGCCCGCGAGACCGTAAATCTTGCTGAACGTGCGGCAGCAGATGATGTTCCTGCCGGCGTCGATGCGGCTCTTGAAATCCGGGACGAGCTCCGGCGTGTCTTCGATGAATTCGGTGTAGGCTTCGTCCATCACGAGCACGCAGGTTTCGGGTAGGCTGTCGGCGAAGTCGAGGATTTCCTTGGCGGTGAGGTCGGAGCCCGTCGGGTTGTTCGGGTTCGCGAGGAACACGATGCGGGTCTTCTCGTTCACGGCGGCGCGCATGGCCTTGAGGTCGTAGTTGTAGGCAGGGGCCGGCATGTCCACTTCCACAATCTTCGCGTTCATCGCCATGGTGGCGAGCTTGTAGACGGCAAAGCTGTGCTTGCCCATGACGGCTTCGCAGCCTTCGCCGAGGAACACCTGGGCAATCATGTCCAGGAGTTCGTTGCTGCCGTTGCCCACGGCAATCTGTTCGCGCTTCACGCCGCGGAACTCAGCAATCTTTCCGATGAGGTCGTAGCTGCCGCCGTCCGGGTAGAGGTTCACTTCTTCCAGCGCCTTGCGGGCCTCTTCCATGCCCTTCGGGCTCGGGCCTACGGGGTTTTCGTTACTCGCGAGCTTGTCCACGTCTTTCGGGTCGAGGCCGAATTCGCGGGCGGTGTAGGCGATGGGTTTGCCGGTCACGTAGACGGGCTGCTTCAAGATGTGCTGTTGTGCGAGTTCGTTAATATCCATGGTAAATAGTGGTTAGTGGTTGTTAAACAGTGGTTAGGATAATTCGGAGCTCGGAATGATGAGAGTATCATTCTGAGCAAACCCTGTCATTCTGGAGCCCTGGAGCGTAGCGATAGGGCGATAGAATCAGGCGAAGTCGAAAAATCCTGTCCCGAAGTTATGTACTGCGGGTAAAAATAGTAAAAACGGATAGAAAGATGTTTATCTCTTTAGTATTACGGCCACACGAAGGTGCTGTTCAGGTCCTTCTCGCCGTTGTCGACGAGGATGTCCTGGCCGGTGCAGTTCTTGTTCACCACCGTCAGGAACCAGACCCATTCCGCGATATCTTCGGGTTCGGCCCAGCGCCTGAGCGGAGTCACTTCCATGATGCGATTCCAGAGTACTGGGTCGTCCATCACGGGTTTGTTGAGGCTTGTCTTGACGCCACCCGGGGAGATGCTGTTGCATGTCGCGCCGAACTTGGCAATGCGGCGGCCCACGTTCTTCACGTAGGTCAACAGTCCGCCCTTGGAAACCGCGTATTCGGGGAATTCGTCACCGGTGTGGGCGCTGGAAGATGCAATGAAAAGTACCGACTTGATTTCGGATTGAATCGCGTACTTCTCAACAAAGTTCAACGCGCCCTTCAGGTTGATTTCGATGTCGCGACCGGAATTCTGCACGCCCGCGTTGCTCACGACGATATTTGCCGCAATCGGGAGTTCCGGGAAGGATGCCTTGTCCGAGACGTCGGCAATATGGTGCTCGTATTCGGCGTGGTCAATGGTAGATTCCTGAATGTCGAACCCGATCACGTGCGCGCCCCTGCTCAAGAACAGTTCCGCGATGGCGCGGCCGATGCCGCTGTGCGTTCCGCTGATAAAGACGTTCATGCTTGACCCGCCTTGAATTTGAGGTAATCGCTGCCGACGTTTTCCTTTTCCCACTTGCAGGCCATCTTGTAGCCGAAGGGGCTGAAGACGACTTCGCAGAGGAGTTCCATGATGGAGCCCGTAATGGAACAGATAATGACCTGCTTCATGGTCCAGCCGAAGAACACGTGGCTTACCGTAAGGGCGAAAATCATGTTGTCCACAAACTGAGCGACCATCGTCGAAACGTAGGAACGTGCGGCGAATGTCTTGAAGTCCTTGCCCTTCGCGAATTTTCCCATGCCGTAGTTCACGACGGAATTGACGAGAGACGCGGTGAACATGGCGAGCGCCGAGCCCAGCACCACGTACCAGGAACCGCCGAACGTAGCGTTGAGCGCGTCGTTGGCGACCTTGGCCGCATCGGGATTCGTGTCGATGTAGCTGTAGAATTCGCCCCACATTCCCGGCGCATGCGAAAGGATGTTGAAGAACAGGCAGGTGCACAGGTTCACGAAGAGGGCGACCACCGAGACTTTCATGGCGGCCTTGGGCCCGAACCGTTTGCATATCATGTCCATGCACAGGAACGAGAACCAGCTGAGCGTAAAGCCGCAGTCCAGGGCCATGTATTCGAACGATACCAGTTCCTTGTTCGCGAGCAAGTTCATGCACACGACGGAGAGGATAAAGAAACTGACGGCGAGAGAGGGAATGTTGCGAAGGAGGATAACCAAGTCCCGCCATTCGCGCTGGATATAGCTTTTCATGTTGTTTTTTAAGGAAGGTTAGACAATGACTTCCGGAAAAATCCTGCAACATCGCAGAATTCTAACGCCCCAAATATAGGTTATTGGCGGGAAATTTTCAAGAGTGGTCAGAGATTCCACAGAAATTCGACCAGTTCGCGGTTTATGCGGTCGTTCAGGGAGTCCGCTTCTTGCACGGTGTGGTGCTCGTCGCCTGCAAAGTCACGGGCGCGTTCCCCGCATATATCGATGCCGAGAATCTTGTGGCCTGCTGCAAGGTCGGCGATGATTTCTTTGAGTGTCGCTACATCCAGCGAGCCTTGGTCCCAGTTTGTGGCCGCGTAGGCGGGGGAGAGAGCGTCTTTGTCGATGGAAATGTAAAGGGGGAGAGGTGATGTGAAATGTGGAATGTGGAGTGTGTGGACCCTATCGGGGCTACGCCCCTCCAGGGTGACAGTCGGCAATTCGCTTTCGCGGATGAAGGTGACCTTGTCTAAAATTTCCGCATCACCCGCCTGCGAAAGTTCTTCGCGGATTTCGTCCGCTAAGTGGTCGGCTACACCGATAATGACAACGTTGTTTACGAACTTGTTCCCTTTGAGAACCTTCTTGACCCAGCCACCGCAACTGAGGATGTTCCCGAATCGCGGCTCCTGCATGTCGGGGTGATGGTCAAAAACCACAAGCGAAAACGGCTCCTGGACCATGTCGGTCCAGATTTTGCTCATGTAATGAAAATTCCCGTTGTCGAAGAAGTGAATGCCGCTTGCGTTCTTAATGTCTGCGTCGGCGATGCGATTGCGGATGGTTTCGACGGCCTCGTCATCGCAGTAGCAGTCCGTGCCCGGAATGTCGGTGCAGTCTATCCAGGAGGCCTCTCCGGAGCGCCTTAGGCCTTCCATAAAGGGCTGGAATTTATAAACATCGGAAAAGTTGCAGATGGTTGGGGACATATCTTTCCATCAATTATAATTATAATGGAGCTTCTTCAGTTGGGTGTAGGCTGGTCCAGGACGTGAGATTTTCTATATTGGTACCCATGACTTACAAGATTGCACATAGTCCGGTAAGAGCGGTTAGGGTATTTACCCCCTCAATGGATAAAATTCTCGGACGAGGACGACAAGGCCAACTACTTCACGGTCTACCGGGCCACGCAGTACTAT
>CAKUWY010000005.1 GCA_934699585.1 uncultured Fibrobacter sp. | reverse complement strand
GTCGAAGACATGCCGTTCACCGAAGACGGTCGCCCCCTCCAGATTCTTCTGAACCCCCTGGGCGTGCCTTCTCGTATGAACATCGGTCAGGTGCTCGAAGTCCACTTGGGCTGGGCCGCCAAGACCCTCGGCTTCAAGGTTTCTACCCCCGTGTTCGACGGTGCCAAGTTCGAAGACATCTGCAAGGAACTGGAAAAGGCTTACCAGAAGAACCCCATTGTCAACTACGAAATGGATCCGGACAACAACAAGATTATCGGTAAGGCCAAGCTCTATGACGGCCGCACCGGTGAAGCCTTCTTGAACCCGGTCACCATCGGTTACATGTACTACCTGAAGCTCGGTCACTTGGTGGACGACAAGATCCACGCCCGTTCTATCGGTAGCTACGCCCTCGTGACGCAGCAGCCTCTGGGCGGTAAGAGCCAGTTCGGTGGCCAGCGCTTCGGTGAAATGGAAGTGTGGGCTATGGAAGCTTACGGTGCCGCTTACACCCTGCAGGAACTGTTGACGGTCAAGTCCGACGACGTGACGGGACGTTCCATGGTCTATGACGCCATCGTCCACGGCAAGAACACTCCGAAGCCGGGTATCCCCGAATCCTTCAACGTGATGATTCGCGAAGTTCATTCTTTGGGTCTTGACATCGAGACCACTGGAGATAGGTAATATGTCTGAAGAAATGATTGAACAGACTGAAAATACTGGCGATATTTCCATACATCTCGCCGCTCCGGACCTGATCCGTTATTGGTCGTATGGTGAAGTGACCAAGCCGGAAACCATCAACTACCGCTCCTTCAAGCCCGAACGCGACGGTCTTTTCTGCGAAAAGATTTTCGGACCTGTCAAGAACTGGGAATGTAACTGCGGCAAGTTCAAGCGCGTGCGCTACAAGGGCGTTATCTGCGACCGTTGCGGCGTGGAAGTGACCCACTCCAAGGTGCGTCGCGAACGCATGGGTCATATCGAGCTCTCCATTCCTCTGGCCCACACCTGGTTCGTGAAAAACCAGCCCTGTGTTATCGGTGCTCTTTTGAACCTGAACACCAAGGACCTGGAACACGTCATTTACTACGAAAAGTACGTGGTGATCGACCCGGGTGACACCGACCTGGAAGAACGCTCCCTCATCGACGAAACCCAGTATCAGGACCTGGTTGCCGAAGGCCGTAAGTTTGACGCCAAGATGGGCGCTTCTGCCATCAAGCAGTTGCTGGACCGCCTTGACCTGACCAAGCTTTCTGAAGAACTCCGCCTGCAGGCCACCTCCAAGTCCAAGACCAAGCGCGACGAATCCGTAAAGCGCTTAAAGATTGTGGAAGCCTTTAAGAAATCCCAGATGGAAAGCTTCCGTAGCTACTACAACAACCCCGATGGCTCCAGGGATTCTGGCAAGGCTTGGCTCAAGGGCCTCGCCGAGGCCGTGGCCGAATTCAAGGCCGACTACGAATCCAAGCACGACAACTTTGTGCTGGCCGACGCCTACGAGGAATTCCGCAACAAGTACAAGAACGAAGCCAAGCTGCTGGCCAACCAGCCTTCTTGGATGATTCTCGACGTGCTTCCGGTGATTCCGCCTGACCTGCGTCCCCTGGTTCCGCTGGAAGGCGGCCGCTTTGCCACCTCCGACTTGAACGAACTTTACCGCCGTGTCATCAACCGTAACAACCGCTTGAAAAAGTTGATTGACATCCGTGCTCCTAACGTGATTTTGTGCAACGAAAAGCGCATGCTGCAAGAGGCCGTGGACCAGCTGTTCGACAGCGGTCGCCGCAGTGCCCGTGCAGGTGGCGCCCGTCCGCTGAAGAGCCTCGCCGAACTGTTGAAGGGTAAGCAGGGCCGCTTCCGTATGAACCTTCTCGGTAAGCGCGTGGACTACTCCGGCCGTTCCGTGATTGTGGTTGGGCCGGAACTGAAGATGCACCAGTGCGGTCTTCCGAAGCGCATGGCTTTGGAACTGTACAAGCCCTTTATTATCCAGCGCCTTGAGGAAGACGGTATCGTCTATACCCTCAAGTCCGCCAAGAAGTACGTGGACGCCGAACGCCCCGAAGTGTGGGATATTCTCGAAGAAATCATCGAGGACCACCCGGTGATGCTGAACCGCGCCCCGACGCTGCACCGCTTGGGTATCCAGGCCTTCTATCCGAAACTGATCGAAGGTAACGCCATCCGCCTGCACCCCCTCGTCTGTACCGCATTCAACGCGGACTTCGACGGTGACCAGATGGCCGTGCACCTCCCGCTGTCTTTCGAGACCCAGCTGGAATGCCGCGTGCTCATGCTTTCTTCCAACAACATCCTGCACCCCGCTTCCGGTCAGCCTATCGCTGTTCCGGGCCAGGACATCGTGCTCGGTCTGTATTACCTGACCAAGCCCCGTCCGGGTCGCAAGGGCGAAGGCATGCACTTCTACGACCCCGCCGAAGCTGTTCGTGCTTACGAAAACGGTGTCGTCGATCTGAACGCCAACGTTTACCTGCGTCTCCCCGCCGGTCGCAAGATCTACATGGGCGCCCTGGAAAAGGATGCCGTGTGCCTGCGCGAAAGCGCCGACGACAATGGCAATATCGAAGTTTCCGTCAAGGCTGGTGAAAAGATTAAGTTCCTCACCCTGACAGACGTGAACGTGATCAAGACCACTGTCGGCCGTATCATCTTTAACGAATTTGTTCCCAAGGAGCTGGGCTACGCCAACGAAACCTTCGGCAAGAAGGTGATTGCGAAGTCCATCGACGATCTGTACCGCCGTACCGGTAACCGCGTGACCGTGGATTACCTGGACGACCTGAAGGCCAACGGTTACCAGTGGGCAACCCGCGCCGGTTCCTCTGTGGCTATCGCCGAAATGGTGATTCCCGAAGAGAAGCAGGCTATGCTGGATGCCGCCACCGAAAAGGTGAACCAGATCCGCGGCCTCTACGAAGACGGTGTGATTACCGACGGCGAACGCTATAACCAGATTATTGACGTGTGGTCCCGCACCACGACGGATGTGGCCAACAAGCAGTGGGATTTGCTTTCCCGCGACCGTGACGGATTCAACCCCGTCTACATGATGGCCGATTCCGGCGCTCGTGGTAGCCGTGAACAGATTAAGCAGCTGTCCGGTATGCGCGGCCTGATGCAGAAGCCTATCAAGCAGCTGGGCGGTCAGGAAGTTATCGAGAACCCGATTAAGTCCTGCTTCCGCGAAGGCCTGAACGTGATGGAATACTTCATTTCGTCTCACGGTGCCCGTAAGGGTCTGGCCGATACCGCTCTGAAGACTGCTGACGCCGGTTACCTTACCCGCCGTCTCGTGGACGTGGGTCAGGACCTGGTGGTCACCGAAGCCGACTGCGGAACCAAGGAAGGTATCGAAGTGTCCGCCTTCAAGGACGGTGACGATACCGTGATTCCTCTGGAAGAACGTCTGCTGGGGCGCGCTCCGATTGAAGATATCAAGCACCCCGTGACCGGCGAAGTGATTGTGAAAGCCGGTGAACTGGTGACCGAACGCGACCTGCCGAAGATCAGCGCTTCCGGTCTGGAACACATCACCATGCGTTCCGTGCTTACCTGCGAATCCCGTACGGGTGTCTGCGCCAAGTGCTATGGCCGTATGCTGGCTTCCGGTCGTCCGGTTGACCTGGGCGAAGCCGTGGGTGTGCTTGCCGCACAGTCCATCGGTGAACCGGGTACGCAGCTTACCCTCCGTACATTCCACATCGGTGGTGCTTCTTCTCGTCTGACTGTTGAAAACAACAAGAAGGCGACTGTAGATGGCCGTGTGGAATTGGAACAGGTGGAAACCGTTGATCACGAAGGCCAGAAGGTGGTGGTAAGCCGCATGGGCGAACTGGTGATCTTCGATACCACAGGTATTAACAAGGGTCGTTACCAGATTCCTTATGGCGCCATCTTGAAGGTCGCCAACAACGATTCTGTCCAGAAGGGACAGGAAATGTTCGAATGGGATCCGTATAACAGCCCCATTATCAGTAACGTGGCTGGTACCATCAAGTTCATGGACCTGGTGGAAAACGCTACGTTCCGCGTCGAAAAGGACGAAGTGACCGAAGTCGAAACCTGGATTGTCATTAGCGACAAGCGCGGCAAGCGCCGCCCCGCTATCAGCATCGTGGATGCGGGCAACAACAAGATCGGTCACTTTATGCTTCCCGACGGAGCTATCTTGACTGTCAAGGACGGGGATTCTGTGACCATCGGTCAGACCGTGGCCAAGCTCCCCCGTGCCGCAGGTAAGACCCGCGATATTACCGGTGGTCTTCCCCGCGTGGCCGAACTCTTCGAAGCTCGCTGCCCGAAGAACAAGGCCTTTATCGCTCCTATGGACGGTCTCGTTTCTTACGGCGACGATGTCCGTGGAAACCAGAAGGTTATTATTCAGATGGACGACAAGAAGGAGGAAGTGCTGGTTCCCCATGGCGTGCATCTGGCGGTCAATGAAGGTGACCGTGTCCGTGCAGGTCAGAAGATTAGCGAAGGTAGCGTGGACCCCCACGATATCCTCGACGTTCTTGGACCCGAAGATGTCCAGCGCCATTTGGTGAACGAAATCCAGGCCGTTTATCGCCTGCAAGGTGTGGCTATCGCAGATAAGCACATCGAATGTATCGTGCGCCAGATGATGCGTAAGGTTCGCATCGAGGATTCCGGGGACTCTGAACTGCTTCCGGGCGAAGAAATCTCCAAGGCACGTCTTCGCGCCATCAACGACCAGTTGATTGCGGCTGGCAAGACGCCGGCGACCTTTACGCCGATGCTCCTTGGTATCACGAAGGCTTCCCTCGCGACAGACAGCTTCATCTCTGCCTGCTCGTTCCAGGAAACCACCAAGATCCTTACCCGCGCCTCCATCGAAGGAAGCGTGGACCCGCTCATGGGCCTTAAGGAAAACGTGATTATGGGTCGTCTGATTCCGTGCGGAACCGGTGCCCGCCACCTGAGGAACGTCCAGGTGGTCGATGCCGATGCCGAAATGGAAGAAAGGAAACGCTTGCAAGCGGTACAGGCCGAACACTACAGCACCGATAGCGCCATCCAGATGCTGGATAACGAAATCGGCATTTCCGACGAGGAAGAAGGCGAGTAATTCGGTCCAGTACTTGAAAACTTTGGAAAAAAAACTATATTTGCACTCCAAAATCTAGGAGATTAATAGTGCCTACTATTCAACAGCTCGTCCGTAACGGACGCGAACAAATCAGCAACAAGACCGCTTCCGTGGCCTTGAAGTCTTGCCCGCAAAAGCGTGGCGTCTGCACCCGTGTGTACACCAGCACCCCGAAGAAGCCGAACTCCGCTCTTCGTAAGATTGCCCGTGTGCGCTTGTCCAACAAGATGGAAGTGACCGCCTACATCCCCGGCGAAGGTCACAACCTCCAGGAACACTCCATCGTGCTCATCCGCGGTGGTCGTGTGAAGGACGTTCCCGGTGTCCGTTACCACATCATCCGTGGCGCCCTGGATACCCAGGCCGTCAATGGCCGTCAGAACGGCCGTTCCAAGTATGGTGTCAAGAAAAAAGGTGCCGCTCCGGCCAAGAAGTAAGGAAGTAGAATATGTCTAGAAGAAGAAAGGCTCTCCATCGCTCTATCCTCCCGGATCCGCGTTACAAGTCCACTCTCGTTACCGAACTGGTGGGCGTGGTGCTCAAGCAGGGCAAGAAGACTATCGCTGAACAGATTGTCTATACCGCTCTCGAAAAGCTCGGCCAGAAGCTCGAAGGTCCCGAGACTCCTCTCGAGAAGTTCGAAATCTGCCTCGACAATATCAAGCCCAAGGTGGAAGTGAAGTCCCGCCGCGTGGGTGGTGCCAACTACCAGGTTCCTATGGAAGTTGCTCCGGACCGCGCCAAGGCTCTCGCCCTCCGCTGGTTGCTGGATGCCGCCCGTAACCGTAACGAAGCCAACATGGCTGACCGCCTGGCTGCCGAACTGGTTGCTGCCAAGAACGGCGAAGGCAACGCTGTCCGCAAGAAGAACGATACGCACAAGATGGCCGAAGCCAACAAGGCTTTCGCCCACTTCCGTTTCTAATTCTTGCCTTAGCACAGAATATCCTAGAGAAGGGCTCGCTGAAAACAGCGAGCCTTTTCTACATTGTTGGGAAGTAAATCATATTGTTGAGGTGTATATGAATTTCAAGAACGTCATTACGACCACCTTCGGGTGCGCGGCAATTTCTTTCCCGCTGTTCTTCGCCGCTTGCGGCGACGACAAGAGCAGCAGCGCTAATGACGACGAAATTGCCGACGATACCGGATTTACCCTGGAAGAACTTGAAGAACTGGGGATTGGCATTTACGAATCCGCTGACGATCTAAAAAAAGAAAAGTGCGGCAAAGAAAACGAATACGAGTCTGCTTACGTGAAAGCCGACAGCAGTTTTTACCTGTGTTACGGCAACAAGTGGACCGATGAATGGGGTGACATCCTTAGTGTAGAAATCGGGACCGTGGAATCTAGCGACAAGCTGGGCGAATGCAACGAGAAAAACGAGGGCCAGATGATAAAGGTTCCGCGCGATACCATCTTCGATACCTACGCCTGTGAAAACGGCGAGTGGATTTCGGACTTTGGTGGCGATGACGGCGGGCTCGTGGATCCGGAGACCGTGGTCAAGGGAACGATCGAACACAGGGGCAAGACTTACAAGACGGTGCAAATCGGAGCGCTGACCTGGATGGCAGAGAACCTGGACTATAAGGTGAAAAGCAGTTCCTGCTATGATGGCAAGTCTGCAAACTGTGAAAAGTATGGTAGACTGTACAATCTTAATGCTGTAACATATACAAAATTGTGTCCATCGGGTTGGGGGCTTCCGACATTGCAGGACCTGGAATCCTTGAAAATTGCTATGGGAGGAACAGCAGCAATTGCAGAATACCTGGACAAGGACGAAGACCCCTACGGCATGAATTTTCAATTAGGCGGCTGGGGCTCAGTTGATAAATCGAACAAGCTAGAATACAGTGGTCTCGATTTAGGCTTGGCATTTTGGACAAAATCGTTTTTTAACGACAGTGGCCATCCAGACTATAGATTTGTCTGGACAATGAGTCGTGGAAGCATTTCTCATAAAGTTTTTGGTACATGGATACGTGCGTCAATCCGCTGTGTAAAGAAGTAGTTTTACAAAGGAAAGGCTTATGAATTTCAAGAAACTTGTTATTGCGAGCGCCTTCGGGTGCGTGGCAATCTCTTTCCCGTTGTTCCTTGCCGCCTGCGGCGACGACAAGAGCAACAACGCAAATGATGGTGACGAAACCGCTGAAGATTTCATGTTCACCTTGGAAGAACTCGAAGAAATGGGCGTGCCTATTTTCGAGTCCGCCGACGAACTTAAAAAGGAAAAGTGCGGCGACGAAAACGAGTTCGAGACGGTTTATGTAAAGGCCGACAGCAGTTTCTATATGTGCTACAATGGCAAATGGGACAACGACTTCAGCGGCGATAACTTCACCATAGAAATCCCGGTTGTGGAGTCCAAGGACGACCTGGGTGAGTGTGGCGAGGAAAACGACGGCGAAATGTTCAGGGTACCCCGCGATACTATCTACGATACCTATGCCTGCGAAGACGGGGAGTGGGTTTCGGACTTCGGCGGCAGTAGCGAAAAAGCCGTGGACCCGGCAACGGTAGTCAAGGGAACGTTCACGGACGAACGCGACGGCAAGACCTACAAGACCGTGAAGATCGGCAATCAGACCTGGATGGCAGAGAACCTGAACTACAAAACGGACGGCAGTAGGTGCTATGACAAAAAAAACGCAAACTGTGAAAAATATGGTAGACTATACACTCATGCTGTTGCACAAGAAGCTTGCCCTAACGGATGGAAATTGCCTACTGGGAAACAATGGGCAAAGTTACTGAATATAGATGTATCATTGTTCAACCTTGATGGCATGTTTAGACATTTTTCCTCGGACATCAACACAAACGACGATCCCTATGGATTTAACGTGCTTCCTGGCGGAATATATGGTGGTGGAGAATATCGTGGTATTGGAAAGACGACCGCTTTTTGGGCCAATGAAGCTAAGAGAATTACAACTTCAGATGGACTTCGTGTCAATATGGTTTATTTTGTCCGATTCTCTCCAAATCAAGTGACTTTGGCTTCACGAGAACAAAGCGATTATTTCTCTGTCCGTTGCATAAAGAAGTAGTTTAAAAAAGGAAGTACCTATGAACTTCAAGAAACTTGTCATTGCGAGCACCCTCGGGTGCGCGGCAATCTCTTTCCCGCTGCTTCTTGCCGCCTGCGGCGACGATTCCAGCAGCAGTTCCAACAGTGACGAAGGAAATGGCGAAGACTATGCCATGGAAATGGAATTCTACAGGGCGGGCTTCGATGTCCGTAAATCTCTTGATGATTTAGGCCCCTGTAACAAGGAATCCGAAGGTACAGCGGCAGTTGTTCTGGCCGACACATCTGTTCATTTTTGCTACGACGGCAAGTGGAACGACAAGGCTCGGGAATATGTCCTTGACGAAAATGACCCGCTTTGGGAATGTTCCGCCGAAAACGAAGGTGACTCGGTAGAAACCAAAATTGCCACCGCGAAAGGTGAGGCTGTTAACGAACGCTATTTCTGTAAGGACGGCGAATGGGTCTCGTACCTAGGTGCCGACGAAGTTGAGGGACCCCGCGTCTACAAAGGCCCCATCGCCCATTCCGAAATGGGAACGTTAAAGGATTCCCGTGATGGCAAGACATACAAGACTGTGCGGATTTACACGACCACAAACCCGCTGAACCCTACTGCGGTTGAGAATCATGACCAGACATGGATGGCTGAAAACCTTAATTACGAGGTGGACAGCAGTTACTGTTACGACAACAAGTCCGCCAACTGTGACAAGTATGGCAGGCTTTACCCGTACAACGACAAGGTCTGCCCAGAAGGTTGGCACTTGCCGAGCAGGGCGGAATGGAATGTCCTTTTTGAAATGGTCGGTGATGATTTCTCGGGGTACCATCTCAAGTCTAAAAAAGGCTGGGAAAAATATATCTCCCATTATGGCAGGTATGCTGCCCCCGTTTACGCAGGCGAAGGAGACGATAAGTTCGGATTTACCGTTTTGCCTGGTGGGTATATGGAATCCGCAATAGATGGCGATGGCAATAGTGAAGAATTCTATATAGAATGGGATTTCCTTTATGGTGAATACAAGAAAGTGTATGATCCCGATAATCAGAATTTTGAGCTTGGTTATTTTGATTTGTCTACAAGCACCGCTTTCTGGACTTCTTCTACAGACAAACCCTACACAAAGTATGGTAAGGATGACGTCTATAGGGTATACGTTGCTTTTAGAAACACATACGAAAACGCTGTCTTTGGAAAGCTGTTCCTTGAAAAGAATGCAAGATATATCCGCTGCCTGAAGAACTGAGTCGGGTTGTCCATATAGTTGTCAAGGGCTCGCGAAATGCGTGCCCTTTCTTGTTTGAAAAAGCAACAATGTTTGTCACCTTGTGCCATTTTAAGATTGTATATTTGAAAAGACGCAAAATTGGAGACATCGATGAAGGCGACCGAGCAGCAAACAGCAGCAAAAAAGTTTGTCAAGGAATGGTCCGGCAAAGGCTACGAGAAGGGTGAATGTCAGAAGTTCTGGATTGACTTGCTGTGTAATGTGTTCGGCGTGCAAGATTTTGCAAGTTTCATTCTCTTTGAAGAGCAGGTTAAAGATTTTACGCTATCCAAGACCATCACGAACTTTATTGACGCTCGCATTCCATCAACCCGTGTGATAATCGAGCAAAAATCGAGCGGCAAGGACCTGCGTGAACCCATCAGGCAAAGCGATGGTCGGTTGTTGACGCCCTTCCAGCAGTTGAAAAAATATGTGGTGGATTTGCCGGTTAGCCAGCACCCTCGTTGGGCAATTACCTGCAATTTTGACGAGTTCCTGATTTACGACATGGAACGCCCTGGCGGTGAACCGCAGCAGATTTTTCTGAAGGACTTGCCCAAGGAACTTTATAGGCTACAGTTCCTGGTCGATACCAAAAGCGATCACATTCGCCGGGAAGAAGAAATTTCCTTAAAAGCGGGTGAACTTGTCGGGAAGCTCTACGACGCACTATACAAGGAATACATTAATCCGGACGAAAAAAGCTTTCGAAGCCTAAACATTCTCTGCGTTCGCATCGTATTCTGTCTCTATGCAGAAGATGCGGGTCTTTTCGATACAAAGACCGCCTTTGAAGACTATATCCAGAGTTTCAAAATTGAAAATCTTCGTGATGGAATTTACAAGTTGTTCAAGGCGCTTGACACAAAGCCTGAAGACCGTAGCAAATATGAAACGAAGTTAGATCCGTTCCCCTATGTGAACGGAGGACTTTTTGCATACGAAGATATTGAGATTCCAAATTTTTCTCAAGAAATTGTCGATGTTATCGTAAACCACTGTGCACCTTTTGATTGGAGCGAAATCAGCCCGACAATTTTCGGTGCAGTATTCGAAAGCACCTTGAATCCAGAGACCCGCCGCAAGGGTGGTATGCATTATACCAGCATCGAGAACATCCACAAGGTCATTGACCCGTTGTTTTTGGATGATATTAGGTCTGAATTTTCAGATATTTGCGAAATAAAGACATCAAAGATTCGCAACGACAAGCTTAAGTCTTTACAAAAGAAAATCAGTTCGCTGAAATTTCTTGACCCCGCCTGTGGTTCAGGCAACTTTCTTACAGAAACCTATGCAAGTCTGCGTAAAATTGAGAACGAGTGTATCAAGTTACGTCTTGGTGCAGATGTTGCTAATGGAGCTGTACTAGATCTTGTGGGCGACGAATTTACACCTCAGGTTTCCATTAACCAGTTCTACGGAATCGAGATAAACGATTTTGCCGTGACCGTGGCAAAGACTGCACTTTGGATTGCCGAATGTCAGATGATGGAAGAGACGGCCGAAATTTTGAATCGTCCTCTCGAATTTCTTCCTCTTAAAAATCATGCAACTATCGTAGAAGGCAACGCTCTCCGCATGGACTGGGAATACCTGAGCGAAGAGCCTCGCCTTGATTTGCTTTATGCAGACAAACTGAAATATTATATCGTCCCGGAAGATTTTGATAAGGATTCCCTGCACGATGCATCTGCAAAGTATGAATCTTCAAGCGAATTGCATGTTGCAACAAAGCAGGTGGAACAGGGAGAATTAGAAAAACAAAAGATTGAAAAGGTTCAATACGACTACATTATGGGAAATCCACCGTTCGTGGGTTATTCATTTCAGTCCAAAGAACAGAAAGACGATTTAAAACTGATTTCAAAAGATATTGCGAACAACATTGACTATGTTGCTGGTTGGTACTTTAAGGCGGCACAAATCATAAAAGGTTCGAATGTAAAGGTTGCATTTGTTTCTACAAATTCAATCACGCAGGGTGAACAAGTTACAGTGCTATGGCGACCGCTTTTTGAACGATACAACATTGCAATTGATTTTGCATGGAGAACGTTTCGCTGGGATAGTGAATCTGAACAAAAAGCTCAAGTCCATTGCGTAATCGTCGGTTTTTCTGACAAGAGTAGTGCTCAAAAAGAGAAGATAATCTATGAAAAGGGTGTCAAGGAGCTTGTTCAAAATATAAACCCATATCTATTCAATGCGCCAACGGTTTTTCTAGAGAATCGAAAAACACCCCTGAACGAAAAAGTTCCCATTATGAATAAAGGAAGTCAGGGAACGGATGATGGAGCCTTCTATTTTACGGAAGATGAATATAAAGATATTGTGAAAAAGCATCCAATGGCTTCAAAATTTTTGCGAGAGGTTGTAAATGGTCAAACATTCTTACACGGAGTAAAGCGATATTGTCTTTGGTGTGTTAATCTGAATCCTGCTGAATTAAGGGAGTTTCCTGAAATAGCGCAAAGAGTTGAAAAAGTGAAGCGATTTAGGCTTGCTAGTCCTAAAGCCGAAACAAGAAAATGGGCTGCCTATCCATACCTTTTTACGGAAAATCGTCAGCCAGAAAATGGGGATTATCTATTGCTTCCTTTAACTTCAGGGGAAAGTCGTGAATACGTCCCGATAGGTTATCTTCCGTGTGTTGTTATAGCCAACAATTCAGTGCAGATGATTCCTAATGCTAGTGCGTATGATTTTGGAATCTTGAATTCACGTGTCTTTATGGCATGGATGCGAGCTGTTTGTGGTCGATTAAAAAGCGATTATCGTATTACCGTAACGAATGTGTACAATAACTTTCCGTGGTGTAATCCAAACGCCGATCAAAAAGCAAAGGTCGAAGCGGTCGCAAAAAATATTCTTGATGTTCGCGCAAAATATCAGAATTCGTCGTTGGCGGATCTCTATGATGCGACATTTATGCCGCCCGATCTCCGCAAAGCACATGTCGAAAACGACCGAGCAGTTATGGAGGCGTACGGATTCAACCCGAATATTACCGAAGATGAGATTGTGGCGGAATTGTTCAAGATGTACGGGGAACTTGCGAAGTAGAGTCGGGGGCGTTGCGGGGGTGTTCCCCCGCTAGAGAGGGAAGGCAAAGACTTGCCATGGACCCTATCGCTTCGCTCCAGGGTGACAGGTGGGTAAGGCTTTGCCGAGGGGGAGACTTCCCCCCCCCCTTTTGTGTATAATTTCTGTCGTATATCTTCCCTCGTCTCTCGTCTAATTACTATTTTTACCCCGTACAATTTTCACACTAAACCAAAAGGCTAAAAAATGGCTTCTAAAATCAAATCTGTTGTTGCCCGCCAGATCCTCGACTCTCGCGGCAATCCCTCTCTCGAAGTTGATGTTACCCTCGAAAACGGCGTGAAGGGTCACGCTGCTGTCCCGAGCGGTGCTTCTACCGGCGAACGCGAAGCTTGCGAACTCCGCGACGGCGACAAGAAGACCTACTGCGGCAAGGGCACGCTCACTGCTGTGAAGAACGTGAACACCAAGATCGCCAAGAAGATCATCGGCATGGACCCGGCCAAGCAGACCGAAGTTGACGACGCCATGATCGCCCTCGACGGCAACCGCATGCTCAAGAACAAGCTCGGTGCAAACGCTATCCTCGGCGTTTCCATGGCTGTCTGCTGCGCCGCTGCTAACGACGCCAAGATGCCTCTCTACCAGTACATCGCCAAGCTCCATGGCACCAAGAAGCTCACGCTCCCCTGCCCGATGTGCAACGTGATCAACGGCGGTGCTCACTCCTCCGCTCCGATCGACTTCCAGGAATTCATGATTGCTCCGGTTGGCGCGAAGACCTTCTCCAAGGGCCTCCAGATGGTCACCGAAATCTTCCACGCCCTCAAGGCTGTGCTGAAGAAGGCCGGCTTCGACACCACCGTTGGTGACGAAGGTGGCTTCGCTCCTGGCGTCAGCATCAAGCCCGCCAAGAACAAGTTCGGTTACGAAATCACTGGCGTGATGACCCTCGAAAAGGCTCTCGACGCCCTCAAGGCTGCAACCACCAATGCCGGTTACAAGTTCGGCACTGACATCAAGATCGCCCTTGACGTTGCTTCCTCTGAATTCTGCGACAAGAACACCAAGGCTGGCAAGCCGGAAACCTACACCTTCAAGAAGAGCACCAAGAAGACTGTCAAGTCTGCCGACATGGTGAAGCTCTACGAAAAGCTCATCGACAAGTACTCCATCTTCTCCATTGAAGACGGTCTCGATGAAGCTGACTGGGCTGGCTGGAAGGTCATGACCGACAAGCTCGGCGGCAAGATCAACCTCGTGGGTGACGACCTGTTCGTTACCAACCCGACCATCTTCGACGAAGGCATCAAGGCTGGCATCGCCAACGCTATCCTCATCAAGGTGAACCAGGTGGGTTCTGTGTCCGAAACTCTCGCCGCCATCAAGCGTGCTCAGAACGAAGGCTATGCTCCCATCGTTTCTCACCGCTCTGGCGAAACCGAAGACACCTTCATTGCTGACCTCGCCGTCGGTACCGCCGCTGGCCAGATCAAGACTGGTTCTCTCTCCCGTACGGACCGCGTTTGCAAGTACAACCGCCTCCTCCGCATCGAAGAAGAACTCGGCAAGGCTGCTGTCTATGCCGGTGACCCGCGCAAGGCTTGCAAGGCCGCTCCTGCTAAGAAGTGCGCTTGCAAGAAGTGCGGCTGCAAAAAGTAATTTCTTAAACCAATAGAACTTACTGAAAGAGGCGCCCCTATCAGGGGACGCTTCTTTTTTTATCTTGGTGGCGGAAGGTATCGTTTATGAAAAAAGTGGACATGTGGTACAAGGCCGAAGGTTACTGCGCCGTCGAAGATTTTGAACTGGCGAGCTACCTGCTGTTTGAAGCCGGAGTGGCGACCCTCGAAGAGCTGGACCCGAAGGCTGAAGGCCGTACGGACTTTTGTTTTTATACCGACGACAAGGCCGAGCGGGACCGCATTGTAGGGGAGTTTCCGCAGTACAACTGGACGCTCAGCGAGGAGCCTGCCAAGGATTGGGACAAGTGGTGGCGGGACCGGGCGCAACCTGTTTCAGTAAGCCCCCATCTGTGGGTGCGCCCGCCTTGGGTGGAATTTACGCCCGAAGACCCTGAGGCCGTTGTGCTGGAGCTGGAAGCGAAGACAGCCTTCGGTACAGGGGAACACGATACCACCAGCAGTTGCGCCGCTCTCATGGAATCGGTAGATTTCAAGGGGAAGACGGTTCTGGACATCGGTACGGGTACGGGAATTTTGGCCATGTTTGCCCGGCGTCTGGGGGCGAAACTTGCGGTGGGTACCGAAATTGACCCGCTGACCATTCCCTGTATTGCCGAAAACTTCGAGCGGAACGGCTTTGGCACGAGCGATTGCGTACTCGGCTTTTTGGATGCCTTCAAGGATGGAACGAAGTTCGACGTCATCCTCTGCAACATGATTCGCAGTGAACTCTGGCCGCTCCGTGACGACATTGAAGACCTGCTTGCCCCCGGCGGTGAACTGATTATCAGCGGCCAGCTTCTGACCGAAAAGGATTATATCCTCAAGTGGTTCGAAGAGGCCGGATTCAAGGTAAAACAGGAACGTGTTAGTACAGAGTGGTGGAGCGTACTTGCCCACTCTTAATGGTGGTGCGGCCTCTTTTTATTCCCGAACTGTGCGGCGCGACGTTCCTTGCGGGCGGAATTTTCCCAGCGGCCTTTTTCACCGACCTTCTTGGGCACGATGGTGCCGGAGCGCTGCTCCCGCTTTTGCTGTTCCCGCTCCCGGTATTCGGCGTTGGTTTCCCGTTCCTTGCTGGGGAAAAATTCCTTGCCTTCGGCCTTTGCGCTACGGCTTAAAAGCAGGCGCCCGATCTTGCCCAGCTTGAGGCGCTCCAGGGTGGCGCGGATCTGCGGGCGGTTCTCCGGAATGTACCAGAAGAAGAATTGCCTTTGGCTTTTCTTTTGCTCGGGCGTCTTCGCCACGTAAAGGGGCTTTCCGTCGGGAGTCATTTCGGAATAGAACATCTCCGTCGCGATGGTCATGGGCGTAGGCGTGAAGTCCTGAACCTGTTCCAGCTGGAACCCCAGCTGCTTTGTCTCCAGGGCCAGTTCCGCCATGTCGGCTTCGGTACAGCCCGGATGGCTACTGATAAAGTAGGGGATAATCTGCTGTTTTTTGCCGATGCGCTTGCATTCGTCGTCGAAGAATTCCTTGAACTTGTGGAACAGCGTAAAGCTGGGCTTGCGCATGAGTTTCAGGACTTCGTCGCTGGTGTGTTCTGGCGCCACCTTCAGGCGTCCGCTCACATGGTAGTCGATGAGCTCCCGGGCGTATTCCTCGTGGTCCTTGCGCAGTTCAGCGTCATTGGTTTCTTGCAGCAGCATATCGTAACGGACGCCGCTCCCGATAAACAGGTGCTTTACCTTCGGGTGGTTGCGCACTTCGCGGTAGAGCTCCAGAATTTCCTTGTGGCGGGTGTCCATGTTGTCGCAAATCTTGGGCGTGAGGCAACTGGGCCGTGCGCATTTTTGGCAACGGCTCTGGTCGCGGCCTCGCATGTTGTACATGTTGGCACTGGGGCCGCCCAAGTCGGTGATGGTGCCTGCAAAGCCGTCCATCTTCGTTATCAAATCTACTTCCCGCAAAATGCTTTCACGGCTACGGCTGGCAATGAACTTCCCTTGGTGGGCGTTGATGGCGCAAAAACTGCAACCGCCGAAACAGCCCCGGTGGGTGTTGATGCTGAACTTGATCATGTCGAAGGCGGGTATGTTTCCGCGCTTCTTGTAGCGGGGGTGGGGCTCCCGGGCGTAAGGGTATTCAAAGCTTTCGTCCAGTTCGCCGTATTCCATGGGTGGATAGGCTGGGTTGATCACTACGGTCTGTTCCGCCACATCTTGCAAAATGCGGCGCTGGAACCACTTGTTGCATTCGATATCTACCTTGCGGCAGTTCTCTATCTGTGTGCGCTTGCTGGCGAGGCATTCTTCGTAACTGGCGAGGCGCAGGTCTTCCCAGTTTTTGTTCTTGGGAACGTTCCCTTTGGGTGCCAGGTAGGCTGTCTGGGGAATGGATGTCAGGCTGGAAAATGGCACGCCCTTTTTCAGGAGCCGAACCATTTCTTTCAGGGGCTTTTCACCCATGCCGTAAACCAGAAGGTCCGCCTGGGTATCGAACAGAATGCTGGGCTTGAGCCTGTCACTCCAGTAGTCGTAATGGGTTACGCGGCGTAAACTGGATTCTAGCCCGCCAATCATCAGGGGCACATCGGGATAGAGTTTTTTTAGAATCTTCGCGTAAGTGTAGGTGGCGTAATCCGGGCGGAAACCCGCCTTGTTGCCGGGAGTGAAGGCGTCGTCGCTGCGCAGGCGTTTTGCTGCGGTGTAGTGGTTTACCATGGAGTCCATGCCGCTACTGATGGCAAAGAACATTCGAGGGCGTCCAAGCTTCTTGAAATCCCGCAGGTCGTCGCGCCAGTTGGGTTGCGGGAGAATGGCCACCCGCAGGCCCTCGTGTTCAAAAAGTCTTGCCACTACGGCGTGGCCAAAGCAGGGGTGATCCACGTAGGCGTCGGCGCTGATGATAATTACGTCCACGTAATCCCAACCCAGTTCGTCTAGGTCTTCTTTGCAAATGGGTAAAAATCGTGGATCGTAATGGGGCATAAGGGTAAATTTAGAAAAAAGAAAGTACGAATTACTAGTGTGAGATGTGTGATGTGAGGTGTCTAATTCCACACTACACACTACACACTACACATCCTCTAAATACTTTGTAACATTCTCCCGGACCTTGTTCCCCCGTACCTTGCCCAGCAAGATTTCGATATCTTCTAGAGGTGCTTCCATAAAGGCTTCGGCGCTCTTGTACTTGGAAAGGATTTTTACGCGGGTCTCGTGCCCCACGCCGGGCATCTTGAGCCATTCTACTTCCAGGTCTTTCTTGCGCTTGCTCCGCTGGTAGGTAATGGCAAAACGGTGGGCCTCGTCGCGGGCGTTCTGCAACAGCTTTAGCGCTGGGCTTGTGCGGTGCAGCACGATGCTCTTACGGTCGTCGGGGAACACGATTTCTTCTAGCCGTTTGGCAAGGCCGATAAGCGGTAAATCCTGGTCGTGGCCCAGTTCTTTTAGAATCTGCATGGTGGCGTCCACCTGGCCCTTGCCGCCGTCGCAGACCCACAAATCCGGCATGGGGGTGCCTTCGTCTTCGAGCCTGCGGATACGGCGGGTCATGACCTCCCGCATGCTGGCGAAATCATCGACGCCGGTAACCGTCTTGATGATAAACTTGCGGTAGTTGCTCTTGTCGGGCTTGCCGTTCTTGAAGGCCACGAGACTTGCTACGGTGTTGGTTCCCGAAAGGTGAGAAATATCGACGCACTCGATACGGAAGGGAGTCTTTTTGAGGCCCAGAACTTTTTGCAGTTCAAAGACGCTCTGGTCGATTTCGCTGTACTTCTGCACTTCGGAGCGCATTTCCACCAGAATCATGTCGGCGTTGGCCCCTGCCAATTTCAGGAATCCCACTTTTTCGCCCCGCTGGGGGTTGGTGAACCGCACCTTCCGCCCGGCCTTTTCGGAAAGCGTCTGCTGTAGCAGTTCCGCATCTTCGGGAAGGTCAATGTCGGTGGCGATTTCGGCGGGAATCATGGGCACGTCCATGTACCAGGGCAACACCATCTGGCGGAAAATTTCGGTGGCGTCGTCTTCCAGCTTGCATTCCAGCCGGTAGTGCCTGCGCCCCCGGAGGACCCCGTTCCGGTATTCGAAAATGACCGCGGCGGCCATGGTCCCGTTCCGCCGGAGCGTCAAGATGTCCAGCGAAAGGTTCGGGTCGCTGACGTCTGTCTTTTGGTGGATTCCCGTGACCTGCAGAGCCTGGATGGCGTCCCGCCGTTTGCCCGCCGTCTCAAAGTCCAGATTCGCGCTGGCTTCTTCCATTTCACGCTGCCAGCGTTCCAAGAGGTCGTCCCGCTTGCCTTCTAGCAAGAGCTTTGCCTGCTCCACCTTTTCACGGTAGGCTTCTTCGGAAATGAGTCCTGCGCAGGGGGCGTCGCAGCGCCCGATGTGGTAGTTCAGGCAGGGGCGCTGTGGCTTTGCGAGGGGCAGTTTCAGCTTGCATTCCCGAATGTGGAACAGCCTCGCCGAGAGGTCGATCAGCTGGTCTATCATTCGGGACCCCATGAAGGGGCCGTAGTACAGGTTGTCGTCCTTGTGGACTGAGCGGGTCAGGAACAGCCTGGGGAAGGGTTCCTTCACCGAAAAGGCTAGGTAGGGGAAATGCTTGTCGTCTTTCAGCAGCACGTTGTACTTGGGCGTGTGCTTGCGGATGAGGTTCGCCTCCAGAATCAGCGCTTCGGACTCGCTTTCGGTAATAATCCATTCGATGTCCCGGATGTAGGGGAGCATCAGTGTGGCCGCCCGGTGGCCCGTGTGGTCGGACCCGTCGAAGTAGCTTCGGACCCGGTTCTTGAGCACCTTGGCCTTGCCGATGTAGATGATTTTCCCCTGGGCGTTCTTCATGATGTAGACGCCAGGGAGTGCCGGCAGTTCCGCCAGGCGCCGCTCGATATGTTCGCCGAATTGGAGCATTACTCCGAAAATAGAAAATCCCCAAAAAACAATGCTTTTTTCTTGTCCTTTTGTCAAATTTTTATATATCTTTTTATGGGGATGTTCCCCCTGGATTTACGGAGAAAAAATGAACCTGGAAAATCTGAACGTTCTTTCACAAAAGGTTGACGGCGTCTTGTCCACGGTACGTGGCCTGCGCCAAGAGGTTTCAAGCTTAAAGGTGCAGCTGGCCGAAGCCCAGTCCGGCCTGCAAGACAGGGAATCCCTGCTCCAGACGGCCAATGCGAGTTTGGCCGAATGCAAGGCGGCTCTCGATGTGAGGGCGAACCAGGCCGCGGTCCAGGCCGAGGCCTTGAACAAGAAGGAACTGGCCCTCCAGGAACTGACCCAGAATTTGGAACAGGCAAAGTCGGACCTTGCCGCCAAGGAACAGCAGATTTCGACCCAGGCAAGCGCCCTTTCCCAGAAAGAAACGGTTCTTGCAGGCAAAGAAGCCGAGCTAGCCGAAAAGACGGCCCTCCTTGCCCAGAAAACCGAGGAACTCGAAGAGAAAAACCGCCAGCTCGTAGCCAAGGACGAAATGCTCAACGAGCGGGACATGTCCTTGAACCAGAAAGACGTGGAACTGGCGGACAAGGCGACCCTGCTTTCGAAAAATGCCGAAGAGCTTGCCATGGTGAAGCAAGAGCTTGCCGAAAAGGAACAGATGCTTTCTTCCAAGATTGTGGAACTTGCAGGCAAGGATACCGAGCTTGCAAAGAAGGCCGAGGAACTGGCCCAGAAAGACGAAACGATCCAGAACCAGGCCGAAGAAATTGCCGAAATCCAGGACAAGTTCAAGCAGCTTCTGGCCACCATCGAAAAGGAACTGGGCGCAGAATTCCCTGTGGACCAGTTCGTGGAAGGCGTTGAAGGAACCGCTCCTCGCGCCCCGATGGCGCCTTCGGCAACGATTGCCACGGCGACAGTTGCTGCGTCGGCGGTTGCTGCTGACGACACCTTTGAAGAGCCTGCCCAGGAGCAGACGGAACTGAATTTCGATGAACCCCCTCAAGAAGAACCGGCCGCTACCCTGACAGATGATTTCGAGATGCCCGCAGACGCTTCGGCAGACTCAGCGACCGAGACCGTTTTTGAAGAGCCTACCGTGGAGGAACCTGCCGCCGAAGAACCTGCAAAGGCTGCGGAATGGTCGCCTGACCCGCTGTTACAAGAAGAGCCTGCTGCGGAGGAACCTGCCCCGGAGGAGCCGAAGGACGAGTTCGTGGAAGACCCGAGCCTCGGGCCTATCGTAGATATGACCATGTCCAGGGATGACGACGAAGAAGAGCTTCCGGAAATTCACGGGGCCAACGAAAAGGACGATGATTTGTTCGCGAGTCGGGAGGGCTCGCAAGGAAATTTTTTCGGCTAAAATGGCTGATGGACGATGATCCATTCGGCGTAGGAATGCGATAATGGCAGATTTGAATACACACAGACCGGTAACCGTAACGGTAGCCAAGGAAAAGCTGCAGATCCGTACGGACCTTTCCGATAGCGACCTGCAGGAAGTCCTGGGCTTTATCGACGAACGCTTCGAAAGCTTCGGCAAGTACAACCTGGAAAATGCAAAACGCCTGGCGCTTCTGGCGCTGGACTTGGGCCAGCAGCTCTTCGATGTCCGCAAGATGCTCCGTCAGGCAAAAGTCCAGATGGACCAGATGGACCAGCGCCTGAAGGAACTTTCGTCCCTCCTGGAAGAGGGGCAGGATTCTTCGGAAGACTGGAAGTAATCGGAAAACCCCGTTTTTGAACAAATTTCGGGGTTTTCTAAGATATTAAAAAAAACACTTGTTTTTAGCATCGCAGTTAGGTATATTATGGGCATAGGCATCCCACGGATTAACGCCCGATCTAACAAGATTATAAAAGCTCGTGGCTCTTGAGATTCAGTTTAGGCGCGCTTCGACGCGAAAAACAAAACCCCAAGGCACTGCTATCATTTCAGAATGAGTAGCTTCGAGTGTTCCACCGTGAGGGATGCCCTTTTTTTATACCAAAACGTCTATGGTATAAAATGTATGGATCCCCTCACTCCCTGCAGTCGTTCGAGGATGACGTTCAGCGAAAAATCTCACACCTCTCATTCCACATTTCACACTTTTTATGTCATACGGTATTCTCTTTCTCGGCATTTTCTGGGGCTTCTTCTTTTTTGTACTTTCCGTGGGCCGTAAAAAGGCGTCTCGCGAAGAGGTGAAAAAAAGCCTGAAAAGGCGATTGCTCATAAGCTTCGCCATCCTCTTTGCGATCCTTTTGTTCCTGTTTATTGCACAACCCGGAATGTAGTTTTTGTTGCGGTGTACGTCCCTTTTCTAGATTTGGCGTATGGTCATCTCTAAAAATTTGTTTTCAAAAAACTGGCTGGTCGCGCTGGCTTTTATCTTGTTTGTTGTGTCTTGGAGTTATGCCGCCGATGGCGTTCGCTACAAGGATCGTCTGTTCAAAGTCTCAAAGGCGAGGACGGTAACAGTCGCCAAGGATGTTCCGTTTTTGGATGCGGAAGGCGGAAGCAATTACAATACGCTTTCTTCGATGATGAGTTCGTTTGGCATTGAGCCGATGATGTTTTTCTATAAGGAAGAACTTGTTGAGAAGAAAGACTTGCTCATGGACATCTATGAGCCTGTGGATGACAATGCCGAAAAACGCGCTGCCGTCATCGTGTGTCATGGCGGTGCCTTCGTGGCCAGCAGCAAGGATGATTTTTCCCAGAAATCCGTGGCTTATACAGATTCCCTTGCGGCTCGTGGCTACGTGACGGCCTCGCTAGAATACCGCCAGGGCGTGCTGATGAGCGAGGTGGAAACAAAGGATGGTTACGACGAAATCATTGACAGTGTGGATTTTGCCCGTACTGTTTACAAGGCTATTCAGGATGTCCATGCCGCTGTTCGCTATTTCCGCAAGAATGCCGCCGAACTGAAAGTCGATACCAACAAGATTTACATTGTTGGAAACAGTGCTGGCAGGATGCTTGCGCTGGAAAACATTTACGCCAAAAGCAAGAAGGATTTTCCGGCCTATGTTGACAAGAAGGGGGCAACCTCACTAGGCGAACTGGATGAATATGGCGAAACCGGTGTGGGAGGGCATGCAAACGGCGTAGTGGCCCTTTGGGGAGCCATTCATAATGCCGGTTTGGTGAAAAATAGCAAGGTGCCGGTGTTCCTTGCCCATGGAGATTCGGATTACGTGATGCCTTTTGGCAAGGGCCATGCCATCAGCGACGTGGACCGCATGCTCGGCGAAAAGGGTAGTATGCTAAAGATGTTTGGAATGTTCCTGAAGGTCCACACGCCCACCCTTTACGGAAGCGCCGTCATCGATTCTATCCTCAACGAGCGAAAGGTTTACCACGAGTTCTACGCTCCGAGGGGGTTCGGCCTGAAGCACGAGTTTTACGATGCAACCCGTACCGACGAAAACGGCGATGAAGTCGTGTATGCAGATTCTGTACAAAATAAAGTTTTCGCATTCCTCTACAATCTGGCGGTGGATTCTGTACCGGCATGGCAGAAGCCTAGCTCCCTGCCCATGGTGGCCCTGGCTCTTGCCAGCCGCATAACTATGGGGGAGGACAACCGGAGCTTTACGGTGGAGCGTGGTGAAAATCTGGCGTATGCCGTGTTCGAGTTGAACGGTCGTCGTGTCATGGCGGGTCGGGTCTCCAGGGGTCAGACCGTCGATTTAAGCATATTGCACAACGGGGTCTATTACTTGCGAGTCCAGGGAGAGCCTGTCCGTCGAATAGGCCTGCGTAAATAAGCCGTATTCCACTACAATTCGACATTTGTATGCCTGCCTTGGCCGTGTAGGACCTTTAGCCCCCCAATTGTCATGGCCGCCTTGAGCGTGCAGGACCTTTACCCCCCCAATTGTCATGGACGCCTTGAGCGTGTAGAGCCTTTATACCCTCCAATTGTCATCCCCGCGAAGGCGGGGATCTCCTTTTTGTGTGCCAGTTTTTTCTATTTTTCAACCCACTATGGCAAAAATTCTCTTTAAAAAACAGTTATCTCCTGCGGTATTCCAATTCCGCGTCGAGGCCCCGCTGATCGCCCAAGAGCGTAAGGCCGGCCAGTTCATCATCCTCCAGACGAACAAGGACAACGGCGAACGCGTGCCCCTCACCATCGCCGATGCCGACACGACTGAAGGCTCCATCACCCTGATTTTCCAGACCGTCGGTAAGACTACCACCGAGCTCTCCAAGTTCGAAGTGGGTGACGATATCCCGGTGCTCGTGGGCCCGCTGGGTTCCCCGACCCACATCGAGAATTTTGGCCACGTGGTTTGCGTGTGCGGTGGCGTGGGCATTGCCCCGATGCACCCGATCGTGCAGGCCATGAAGAAGGCCGGCAACAAGGTCACTATCATCATGGGTGCCCGTAACGAGAGCCTCTTCCTCATGAAGGAAGAAATGACCGCCCTCGCCGACGAAATCATTTTCATGACCGACGACGGCTCCTACGGCCGCAAGGGTCTCGTGACCGAACCGCTGAAGGAACTCTGCGAAGACACGAAGGGCAAGCCCGACATGGTGCTCGCCATCGGTCCTCCGATCATGATGAAGTTCTGCGCCCTCACCACCAAGCCCTACGGCGTGAAGACCGTGGTGAGCCTCAACAGCATCATGGTGGACGGGACCGGCATGTGCGGTGGCTGCCGCGTGACTATCGGTGGCAAGACGAAGTTCGTCTGCGTCGACGGCCCGGAATTCGACGGTCACGAAGTCGACTGGAACAACATGCTCCAGCGTATGGGTGCTTTCAAGCCCCAGGAACAGGAATCTCTGCACCGCTTCGGTGCAAACGATGGCCACAAGTGCAACATTGACAAGATGGCTGACGCAAAGGCCAAGGAGAGCAAGTAATGTCTGAACATTTGACTCGTGAACAGTTGGACGCCGCCGCCAAGGTGGAACTTGAAAAGATTAACGCCCTCCCGAAGCCCCTCAAGCCGAAGGACAAGAATGCCATTCCGGCCCAGCCGATGCCGCAGCTGGAACCCAGTTACCGTGCCCGCGTGATGGAAGAAGTGGCCCAGGGTTACACCGAAGCCCAGGCTATCGTCGAAGCTAACCGCTGCCTCGCTTGTAAGAACCAGCCTTGCGTGGAAAGCTGCCCGGTGCACATCGACATTCCGGCCTTCATCGCCAAGATTGCCGAAGGTGACTTCAAGGCCGCTATCGCCAAGATTAAGGAAACCAGCTTGCTCCCGGCAATCTGCGGTCGTGTTTGCCCGCAGGAACGCCAGTGCCAGATGAACTGCACCATGGGCAAGATGCACAAGGACGTGAACCAGGCTGTGGCTATCGGCCGCCTGGAACGCTTTGCTGCCGACTACGAACGCAACAACGGTGGCGCTTCCGTGCCGGCCGTTAAGCCCGCTACCGGCAAGAAGGTGGCTGTGATCGGTTCCGGTCCTGCCGGCCTGGTGGTTGCCGCCGACGTGCGCCGCGAAGGTCACGACGTGACCATCTTCGAAGCTTTCCACAAGCTGGGTGGCGTGGTCCGCTACGGTATTCCTGAATTCCGTCTGCCCAAGAAGATTGTGGATAACGAAATCGAATCTCTCGCTGCCATGGGCGTGAAGTTCGAGACCAACTTCGTGATTGGCCGTACCCGCAAGCTCAAGGACCTGATTGAAAAGGACGGTTTCGATGCCGTGTTCGTCGGTACTGGTGCTGGCCTCCCGCTATTCATGAACATCGAAGGTGAAAACCTGGTCGGTGTGTTCGCCGCTAACGAATACCTGACCCGCGCAAACCTCATGCGCGCTTACGACAAGGAACATGCCGATACCCCGATGTGGCCCGGCAAGAACGTGGTGGTTCTCGGTGGCGGTAACGTCGCTATGGACGCTGCTCGTATGGCGCTGCGCCTCGGTGCCGAAAAGGTCCGCATCGTTTACCGCCGCAGCATGAACGAACTTCCGGCCCGTAAGGAAGAAGTTCTCCATGCCCAGGAAGAGGGTGTCGAATTCTGCGTTCTGCAGAACCCGGCCAAGATTCTTGGCGACGAAGCCGGCCACGTCCGTGGCATGCTCGTCGACAAGTACGAACTCGGCGAACCCGACGAAAAGGGCCGTCCGCGTCCGGTCAAGGTCGAAGGTGCAAGCTTCGAAATCGAATGCGACACCGTGCTCGTTGCTATCGGTAACGGTTCTAACCCGCTCATCAGCAACACCACGCCGGAACTCTCCGTCGACAAGAAGGGTCACATCCTTCTCGAAGATGCTACCGCCAACAAGACCTTCATGGAGAAGGTTTATGCCGGTGGTGACATCGTGCTCGGCGCTGCCACTGTCATTTTGGCAATGGGAGAAGGTCGCAGAGCCGCTGCGGGAATTAACGAGTTCCTGAAGAAGTAGTGGAATGTCATCCCCGCGAAGGCGGGGATCCCCTTTCGTTTCTTCTTCAAATCTTGGATTGGATTATAATTCTTCCAAGACTTTATAAAAAAGATGGCTTTATGCCATCTTTTTTTGTGCTTGGGACGAATTATAAAAGAAATCTATCAATTTGATTAGAATTATATATTTGACTTTATGAATCGGTAAGGATATATTATGGGAGTGAAGAACAAGAAACTCTCATCAAGGAGCCCATCATGAAAAAGCTTATTCTTATCGCCGCTATGTTTACAGCAACGTTCGCATTTAGCCAGGGGACGTTCCCTCCTAAATGTCCGAGGCCGGAGGGTATTTTCGTTCAAAATGAGGCCTTTATTCCGTCTGGACTTTACGCTGCCACCGCTGAAACTAAATTTCTCCCTGTGGTAACCCTTGCTTGGGTTATCTAGCCTCAAATGATATTGAGAAGTCCATCATGCTGAATATCAAGAGTCTTGTTACCGCTGTGCTTACCGTCTTGACGCTTGCCTTTACGGCCTACGCCGCTGATAGCTCGTCTTCGAATGCAAATTCCATCGGAGAATCTCCGGAATGGGTGACGAAACTGCCCGAGGCGGACACGGCCAAGCAGCTCTTTGTGGTGGCCGCCTACGAAGGCACTACGGCATGGATCTCGATGCATAATAAGGACAAATTAGGCAAGTGGCAGATGATCATGTCTACTCCGGGTTTTATCGGCAAGAATGGTATTGGCAAGACCAAGGAAGGCGATGGTAAGACTCCTGTGGGCACGTTCAAGTTCAACAAGGCTTTCGGAAATTCCGAAAACCCGGGAACGGCTTTTGAATACACTAGGGCCGATGGCAACACCTACTGGTCAGGCGACATGCGCAAGGGTAAACGCTATAATGAACTGGTGAGCCTCAAGGATATTCCCGACTTGGATAAGGAAAACAGCGAACGCATCGCCGATTACCCGATTCACTACCAATATTGCCTAAACATCAGCTACAATGCCGAGGGCACTCCGGGTAAGGGCTCGGCTATATTCCTGCATGTGTTTGGCGACCGCAAGCCCTTTACGGGCGGCTGCGTGGCCATACCCTTGGACATGATGCGTTTTGTAATGCAAAATGTGTCCAAGGATTGCGTCGTGATTATCAATTCCCTCGAGAATCTCGGCGGAAGCTTCTAAAGCACCGGAACGGCGTGAGACTACTTCTTTATGCAACGGACGGCAACTCCAATGTTATAAGTACCGGGGTAACCCAATATGCCCGAATTTTTGGAAGTGAATGAGATGTAAAGATATTGTCCTCTCCATACCGTAGAGGTCCAGAAAAACGCACGTGACAAGTCCGAATCATTATGTCCGTTAGCGCCAAGACGTCTCCCCGTAGGCTGAATATTGAATCCGTATGGATCATTGTTTAATCCCATAAACGATTCAAACTTGGTTGCAAAAAAAGGATCACGAACCAATATTGACTTGGGGGCAGCCTCTGTAAAAAATTCAAGAGTTGTTGCGAGTAGGATTTCCCATGACTTTTTGGTCGGAACTTTCCAGCCATCGGGGCAAGCTTGTTTGGCGGCTTGATAACGGTAAAGCCTTCCATACTTTTCACAGTTTTCAGCTTTATTACCATAGCAGTAACTGCCGTCTACCTTATAATTCAGGTTCTCTGCCATCCAGGTCTGATGGCCGATCTTCACGGTTTTGTAGGTCTTGCCGTCGCGTTCGTCGGTGAGTTCGCCTACGACAACCTTCTTCGGGTCCACGGGTTCGCCGCTACTGCCACCAAAATCCGAAATCCATTCTCCGTTTTCGCAGGCGTAGGTGTCGTAGATGGTATCGCGGGGCACTCTGAACATTTCGCCGTCGTTTTCCTCGTTGCATTCGCCCAAGTCGTCCTTCGACTCCACAATCGGGATTTCGACGGAGAAGTTATCGCCACTGAAATCGTTATCCCACTTACCTTTGTCGCACATATAGAAACTGCTGTCAGCCTTCACATAGACCGTCTCGAACTCGTTTTCATCGGTGCACTTTTCTTTTTTAAGTTCGTCGGCAGACTCGAAAATAGGCACGCCCATTTCTTCAAGTTCTTCTAGGGTGAACATGTAATCTTCTGCGGCCTCAACAGCTTCATCTGCACTGCTACTAGAAGCATTGCTGCAGGCGACAAGGAACAGCGGGAAAGAGATTGCTGCGCACCCGAGGGCGCTCGCAATGACAAAACGCTTGCTTGTAATGACGCTTTTTTTGAAAGCCATAATCACCTCTCGCGAAATATTTCATAAGAAATATACATATTGTCACCATGGTGGTTTATAATCATCGTAATGTCCAGAACCACTATGAATGGTAAGCCCACCGAGCAGGGTAAATACCTGCACAACGGCCGGGTAGAAGTTGTAAAATAACACTTTTTCTGCAAAATCGAATAATATGCCCGCCCTTGGTAGAAAAGGCGGGCTTTTCTATATTTGTGCTGTCATCTACCTTAAGAATGCTGAAACTATAAATATTTTTTATTAATTTGATAAAAACAATATATTTGACTTAATAGATAGTCTTAAATATATTATGGGAGTAAAAGAATTTACTTCAGAGGTCTATCATGACTAGCACAAAAACCTTTCTTTTTACCTTGATTTTCGCCATTTTGGCCTTTGCGCAAGGGGCGTTGGCGCAGGATGCACCTGCGGGCTTGTCCGTCGACACGGATTACAACCCCGACCAGGCAGGCTACTACTATGTGAATATGCCGAAAGAGGGCATTGCTGATGTGGTGGATCTTCGAGAATACCCTGACATTGTGTTCAAAATATACGACGATGGCGGCAAGAATGACCTTTACGGCGGTGCTAATGAAAATACTAGAGGCGTTTCTTTTCTCGCTCCTGTAGGGTTTGTTTTTGAGGTGACCGGAAAAATTGAAGAAGCTGGTGAACATGATGAGCTTGTCATTTTTGATGGCGATAATGATCTTATCTCCCCTGAACTTTATGCTTTTAGTGGTGAAGATATGGTATATACAGTGAACAATATCGGTACCCACACGACAACGGTTAACGCTATGTTGATTGAACATACTCCGGATTATGAACACCATGAAGGATTTGAACTGACCGTGTCGATGAAACCCAACCCCTTTATCCACGATATTACCATTGATCCACAGCACCAGCCTGGTGGGACATGGGCGTCGGATGCTGTCGGCGGTACTGGCGTTGCTACCCATGAAGTGAACCTAACTTTTACACCCGAGGCAAATCGTGTGATATCGTCTGTAAAGGTTATCAAGACTGGTGATGCCTTGACTGAGGTTGAGCTTACCAAGCTAGACGACACCCATTACCGCTTCACTATGCCTGATTATGACGTTACGGTGGTCCCGGGGGCTTATGACTGGGAATGGACCAGCGGGAACACCATTTGCCATCTTGATAACCAAGGCGTATTTACAGTCAGTGCCATTGCCGGTACCGATGGCGCCATGGCGGACTACACAAATCAGGAAGATTCGCCTTGGGTAAGTGCGAACGTTGATGATGACATTACAAGCGTTATTGTCCAACCTGGCGTAACTGTAATCGGAAGGAAGGCGTTTGCCTATTGCGATTATATTTCTTCTGTTTCTTTGCCTGCAGGACTTTTGGAAATTCGTTATCTTGCTTTTAATGGTTGCACTAGACTGAGCAGTATTACGATTCCCTACACTGTTACAAATGTTTCTTATAACGCTTTTTATAGTTGTACTGGGCTAGCCCACGTTTACAACCAAGCCCGGGCAGAGGATATTGGTTGGGGTTCCTCGAATGCCGATTTTATGCAAGACCCTAATGGGATAGAATTCAAAATAACCAAGATGCATGTTTTCCCATCGCAACTTCAGGCATACCAGAGCAAGTTTAGGAATCTCAACGTCACTTTTGTGGGTAATCTTGAAGCGTCGGGCAACTGGACCGACGCCGGTAACTATGCGTCCAGCTTCTCAAATGAGAACGGCAATACCATCACCATTATGAACGAGGCCGAGATGGCTCGCTTTGCCTACCTGGTAAATGCAGGGAATACTTATAAGGACAAAACGATTAAGTTGGGTACCGATCTGAACATGTATAGCCACAATTGGGTGCCTATTGGTACCGATCAGAGACCCTTTGAGGGAATTTTCGATGGGCAAGATCATACGATTAACGGTATTGTCGTCAACCGTAGCGGTTCGGCATATAACGGACTTTTTGGATATGTAGGTGGATATGATAACCAAAGTGCCCTTGGCATAGTAAGGAATGTTAGCCTGAAGCAGAGCAGCATTACGGGCGGTGACTATACCGGAGGCCTGGTGGGCTACCTGCTGTACGGCAAGGTAGAAAACTGCTTTACCGATGCCTCGGTGAGTGGAAGTCAATATGTGGGCGGACTTGTCGGTGCAATGATAGGCGAAACATATAATAATAGAATTAATGCTTACGTTACTAACAGCCTTTATATGGGTAGTCATGTTAGTGGAAGTCAGAATGTCAGTGCCGTTGTGGGTGGCAAACTTAATAACCGTTGCACCATCACGTCTTACTACACCAATAAGAGTGTGTCTACAACATCGCAACTGGATATCTATGCCGTTAAGGCTGTCGATGAGAGTACGGCTGACATTACGGTCAGTTACGATGGCAGCGGAAAGGTTGTTTACAATGGCGATACATATGGTGCTACCAATGGCACAGCAAACATCATTGTCCATGCCACAGACCCCTACAAGAAGATATCAAGCATCGTTATCAATGATGTGCAGGTTGCCACTAAAGCAGGATCATTCTCCTTTGGAACGTGTTCCAGTGCGGATGTTTGTAGCATCAGAGCTACACTTAGTGATGTACAACTTGCAGGCAGCGGTACCGAAGCCGACCCGTACCGTATCTCCAATATGGATGAATGGAACCTGTTTGCAGAATTGGTGGCTGGCGGTGCTACCTTCAGTGGCAAGTTTGTTAAGCAAACAAATCAAATCGGTGAACAAGGGCAGGGTAGCGGTCCGCATAATGGCATTACGACCATGGTGGGCGAAAGCGAGGCTCTTAGTTTCCAGGGTACCTATGACGGCTCAACGTATTACATCATAAGCTCTATCAATAGCACTGCCGATTACGCCGCACCCTTCCGCTTTGTGAAAAACGCCACCATAAAGAATATAAAGATGGCTGGTACATTCAATGTGGGTAAGCATGGCTCCGCCCTTGTGGGTAGAACATACGGAACTACACTTATCGATACCGTATGGGTGCATGCGGCCTCCATCACCAGTTCTCGCAACGACAACGGTGACCGTTATATGGGCGGTGTGGTTGGACATGGCGGAAGTTCTTCTACGCTGACCATGAAAAACGTTCTTTTTGATGCTGAAATGATTAATGATGGCGGTTACACTGGGGGTCTGTTGGGTTGGGCCGACGGCGGTTGGACCGACGGCATAACGTTCAGGCTTGACAGTTGTACATTCCGTGGGAGTTTCTCTGGCAACGGAGCATTCCATCCGATTGCAGTGAGAAATTCGTACAAACCTATGAACACTACAGCCAAGAATGTCTATTTCTATACCGGACCCAAGAATATCGACAATGCTCATATTGCCGTGTCGGCTATCCGCGTGCAATCGGAGCCCCCTGCCGATGGCAGCTATGGGACGGCGGTGGATGCCTTGACCGGTAATAAGACCTGTTACTACTACAACGATGCTCCCCAAGGACTCCGTATTGACTATGACAAGGAACGCGGCTCGGCAGGCTACTACTTTGTCAACCTGCAGTGCGAAAATACGAACCAACGAGTGGTGCTTGGTTCCGGCATTACCTCCTTCATGGTCTATGACGATGGCGGAAAATTGAGTGATCAGTGTGCTTCAAATTACCCCTCAAAATTGACAGTGGTCGCTCCCAATAATCTCCTAGAGGTGCAAGGCCGGGTTGTGGAGTTGGATCCAGAGTTCAATTATCTCTCTATCGGTGATGATGCCGGTCGCACTCTATTCTATTATGGAGGTGGTGGCCACTCTTCGGCGAATATTCCAAGTGCCACTACAGCAGGCCACGTACTCTATATTAGCGTTGGTAACGATGGTGAGTTTATGCAAGGCTTTGAAATACAGGTGACGCTCCAGAGCGACGGAAAGTTCCATTATGGTGCCGTGATGGTCGAATCCGACTACTCGTTGGCAACTATCGATGGTGCCTATATGGGTGACGAAGAAACGGTTATCCCTGAGGATATAAGAGTTGATGGAGTTGTATTAGATCGCAACTTTACAATAGGAAAATTCTCTACCGTCATGTTGCCCTTTGACATGTCGGACTTTGGTGGTCTTATTGACTTGAATCGAGTCCATGGTGCAAAATTCTACGGGCTGTCCCAGATGCAGTATAAAGACGGCAAGTGGACGGCTGGTGCAACGGAGATAACCGGTTATCTTACCGCCAATAAGCCATATCTGGTTAAGCCTACTGATACAAGAATCACCTTTGACGGTGAAGTGTATTTGAACACGGGAGTGGCTAGCGAACGCAAGACCGTTCGGGATGGCTGGGAGTTCCGCGGGACCTACAAGCGCTTCGTGTTCGGTGATTCTGCTGAAATTCTTGGAAACGCCTACGGCTTTGTGGCGAAGGATACGATTCTTAGCGGCAAGGAATTCTCTGCAGGTCAGTTCGTGAAGGCGGGGCCCAGGGCCTACATCCAACCTATGCGTGCCTACCTGGTGCGTGTCGGCGACAATAGTAATGCCAAGAACGCAAGTGGCTTGGGCGAGTTTGGCGAGCTGCCAGAGGTCATCGACCTGAAGATTATGGATGAACACGGCAATGTCACCGAGACGGCTACTATCAACACCCGCACAGGTGAAATCAAGCGTGATCGCTGGTTCGATTTGCAGGGCCGTCAGCTGAAGGGCAAGCCCACCGAAAGGGGCAAGTACCTGCACAACGGCAAGGTGGAAGTAATCAGGTAACGCCTATCCCTCGCCGCTTTCGCGACGGGAATAGACACATCCACAGTAATTCTGGCGGTACAGATTGTATTCAGCGGAAAGCTGGATAGAGCGCTTGTAACCGCCCTTCTTTTTGAAGTCGCTGGGGAGCCGCCTGATGCCGTAGATGTCGCATTGCTCCTGCACCACTTCGTTTAGCACCTGGGCGTCCTTCATGGGGCTGATGGTGAGGGTGGTGGTGAAGTAGTCGGCGTTCAGTTCTTGTGCGAGGCGGGCCGCTTCGGCTAGGCGAAGCTCGAAACACTTGCGGCAGCGCTTGCCGCCTTCGGGTTCTTTTTCCAGCCCACGGACGGCATCGTAAAACTTTTTCGGGTCGTATTCGCCCTCGATGAGTGTGACCGGATGTTTGGTCTTGAATTCTTTCACGAACCGCTTGATTTCTTCGACTCGGTGGCGGTATTCTTCGTCGGGGGCGATGTTTGGATTGTAGTAGAAGAGCGTAATCTTGAAGTATTGCGACAGGTATTCGATGGTGTAGCTGCTGCAGGGGGCGCAGCAGGCGTGCAACAACAGCGTCGGCACTTCGCCGGTGCGTTCCAGCCGTCGAATGATGTAGTCCAGGTCCCGCTGGTAGTTGTGCTTGGGATTTTGTTCCACGGTAATCCTACGGGCGAATGAGGGAACCGCCCCAGTGTTCGTCAAAAAATTCCATGAATAGAGGATCGCCGCTGGCCTTGAGTTCGTCAATGACTTCTTGGATGGGCCTTCCGCTGCGATACAGGGCGCGGAAGGCCTTGTCTAGACCTGCGATGCGTTCTTCGGAAAAATCTTCGCCGTGGAGTTTCAGGGCGTGCAGGTTCAGGCCACCCCACTTGAGCGGTGTCCCGAAGGCCTTGCTTGCGGGGGGCACGTCCTTTTCCACTTTCAGGGTTGCCCCTACGAAGGCATAGGCTCCTACCTGGTTCCGCTGGGGCATCCCGACGTTTCCGCCCAGGGTGGCATAGCGCCCGATTCTGGCGTGGCCTCCCAGCTGGCACCCGTTAGAAATTACCGCCCCTTCGTTGATAAAGCAGTCGTGACCCACATGGGAGTATGTCATGAGCAATACTTTGTCTGCAAGGCGGGTGACTCCGCCGCCCTGTGCCGTGCCCCGGTTCAGGGTGCAGTATTCCCGGATTGTACAGTTCTCGCCGATTTCTAGCCGGGTGGGTTCTCCGGCATATTTCAGGTCTTGGGGAGGAGCCCCCAGGATTGCCCCGTCAAAGACGCGGGTGTTCTTGCCTATGGAAACGCCGCCGTACACATGGACTCGGCTTTCAAGCACCACGCCCTCGGCCAGCTCCGCTCCGGCATCTACGATGCACCAAGGGCCGATTGTCGCGGTCTCATGGACTTTTGCAGAAGGGTGCACAAATGCGGAGGGGTGAACCATGGCAGGGAATATAGCTAATGAAAGGCTAGAAATTCAGGGTGCCCACGGCCACGATCCAGAAACAGACGGCGCTCACCACGGCGAGGCTCCCCATGACGGTGCGTTCCTTGTAGCTGGTGCTAAAAAGGACCGTGGCGGCGTAAAAAGTCAGGTACAGCGCAAAGAAGAAGGAGAGAATCCGGGTGATGAGGAAGGGGATAATTTCGGGCAGGATTCCCCCAGCGCTGAGCAGCACGAACAGGGCCACGAACTGCAGGCAGGTCGGCACGATAAAGGCCCTGCGGAGTTCCGGCGGGATAACCCTGTGCTGGGCGTTCATGGCGTAGGCTCCCCAGGGAGCACCGCAGGCAAGGGCGATGTTCAAGACGATGGAGGGCAAGAAGGCGACAGCTCCGATGGCGGCTGCGATAAACATAGTAATAAAAGTAGAATTATAAAGAACATGCAGATCCTCGCCTTCGCGAGGATGACGATAAAAGAGGCGAGGATGACGATAAAAGAGGCGGGGATGACAACAAAAAGACGTCCCTGGGCAAAGGAGCAGCCTAGGGACGTCAAGGGAGTGTTTGGGTATGCATTAAGATAGAATCTGGCAGGGCGTAAAGCCCAAAGGGTGTTTACTTTTCTGTTTACCCGCGTAACCATGAGTAAACATTTCCTTTGAGATGTTTTTTGAGAACAAAACAGGGCCTTTAGTCTCAAAACCGCACTTTTGCCTCGGCATAACCCCGTAACGGGGTCAGGTGCAGGCGATGAACGTCCTTGAAGGTGCAGACAAGGGAAATGTCCAAGTAATCTCCGGAAATCAGGAATTCCGAACGCAGGCGCATGTCGTTCCGGGGGCGGCCCTTTGGGAAAATAAAGGTGAATTTCGTGTAACTTTGTTCATAATCCATGAATTTTGAGGAAAATTCCAGGTGGGGAGGGGAAAAACCTTCGGGTCGGTCGTGCCGGACTCGTGCAGAAGCCCCCAGAGCCCAAAGTTCCCAGGGGGTAAGGTTCAGGCCGCCTTTCCAGTCCGTCTGCCTGCAGTTGGAGCCTGCGTCTCGGCAGGTGACGCTGGCGGATAATCTCAAAAATTCAGGACCCGATTCCGCCCCCAGCTTGAGCCGAACCGCCATGGTATCGGCGTCCAGAGGCTCTATAAGGGTCCCGTTTGCGGAGACTCTTGTGTCCAGGAGGTTGGAAGCTTTGACGGACAGGCTTTGGGACCCCCAGAATCTGCTTTTCTGGATGGTCTTGCTCAAACGGGCGTATCTGGGGAACTCCTCCCGATGGATATAGGCGGTGGTCCGCCAGCTGTAAGTGACGGCACCGCTCGGACCTGAGTTGCCGGCGCCGTTCTGACCCGCCTTGCTGACGGTTTTTCCGGCGTTTGCGTTGTCGGCGCCGTTTGCGTCGTCGCGCTCCTTCTTCTCGCTGCCGTACAGCTGCACCTTGATAAGCGGGAATTCCTGACCGTGCTGCCACCAGGCGGCCACCTGCCCGAAGGGGAATTTCGTCTGCATTCCGAGGGAGTGGATGCGGGCTTGTAGGCTGTCGGAGGTTTGCTGAATGTTGCCAAAACCGTGCCAGTAAAAAGCTTCGACGCTGGCGATGCCCCGCCTGCCGTATCCCAGCCGGAACTGTGTCGTTTTGGCGGTGTCCAGAAGGCCTGCCACATGAAAGTTTCCGAAGGGGTAGAGGAGGGCGGTTCCCCAGAGGGTGTCCAACGGGATCTGGCTGTGGAGTTCCCGTGTGGAAATGTCCCCGAAGTAGGCCTCGCTCCCCTGGTTCTTGTAGGCGAGAAGCTCCTGGGAGCCGAGCCTCAGGGTGTAGCGGTAGAACTGGACCTGCAGTTCTGTGCGGTGACTTTCTAGGTGCCCCGTGGAATCGATTCGGCCTTTCCAGTCTATGTAGCCGTGAGGTGTAAGGTCTGGGCGGGTCGGGGCTTTCGCGGACTTCTTGCCGCTGGAAATTTTCCCTAGGGTGGAGCCTGCGCGGGTCTTGCCACTAGCCGTTTCGTCGCAGGGCTCTTGGGCGTAGGTCTGTGCAAGGAGGCAGGCCTCCTCCTGGTTGCCTTCTTCTAGCAGGTCCAGGATTTCGGTAGCCTCTTCGGCGGTAATGATTCCGTTGTCCCACCAGTCGAAAACCTTCGATTCGCCTAGCGGGGCGGCAAGAACGACCCCAGCCAGGGCAAAAAGGACCGCCGCAAAGACGGATGAGCGCAGGACTCCAGCTTCTTTTTCGTGTCTATCTTTGGACAAAATAAGCCTCCTCTATGTATAGACTTATTTTTGTCCCGAAAAGTGCCTAAGTTTTTTTATTTTTTCATTATGGCAAGTTCAAACTGGTCCAAGAAGCCTTTTTCTGCACGGTCCGATTCCGGCGTGGCGCGGCAACCTTCCCGTAATGCCTCTGCCGCAGGTCGTGACTTTGTGCCCCACCTGAAGGCGCCCCGTACCGACTTTCCGCTGTTTGGCGGCAAGCGGGTGAAGCCCTCGATTGAGGGGCTGGACAAACTCTTGCACTATTACGGTGTAGAGCTCCAGCCCGAGACCTTGAAGCAGATTTGGGAGTTCCACCAGTTGTTGCGGGCCAACAACGACGACCAGGACTTGACTCGCCTAAACGCTTTCGAGACTATGGTGGAGCGGCACTACGCCGACTGCACGCTTATAAACGTCTACGTGCCCAAGTGGCCCGCCCGCATGATTGACGTGGGGAGCGGCGCCGGTTTCCCGGGAATTCCCCTAAAGATTGTAAATCCGGGGATTCGTCTTACGCTTTGTGAACCCCGGCCCAACCGTATCAATTTCTTGAATATGGTCATCGAGAAGATGGGCCTCAGGGGAATCGATGTTTTTGGCCACAAGGTCACCAGCCGCAGCATGACAATCCCCGTAGATGGCGTCATCAGCCGTGCTTTTGAACTGATGGAAAAGACCCTGCCCCGCATTGCCAATTCCTTGAAGGTGGGTGGCCGGGTGTTCTTTATGAAGGGCCCTGCTGTGGCCGACGAACTCAAGACATTCCACCCCGAAGATTTCGGCTACAAGTTCGTGGGCAAGCACTTCTACACCATTCCCAACAGCACCCAGGAGCGGGCACTGATTATTCTGGAACGGGTGGAGTAGTTCGGCTAGCTATTCGTCCAGTTCCGGCTCGTACTTGTTTTCTACCATCATGGCCAGCTCCAGTTCTTCGTTGAACTGTTCCAACTGGCTAAGTGCCACATTGTTCATGATCGTTTTTTTGAGAAAAAAGGATTTTAGAAAAGGTAAAATTTTTAAGTGAATTTTATTGGAAAAGGTAAAATTTTTGATTATATTTAATAGAAAAAGGTAACAAATGCTATACCGCAAAAACGAAATTTTGCTTAAAAATTGGCTAAAAAGCGAAAAAAAAGCCGTTTTGCTGACGGGAGCCCGTCAGACGGGTAAAACATTCCTTATAAGGCACATTCTTGAGTCAAATAGTCAAAATTTCGTCGAAATCAACTTCTTGAAGAGTCCCGAACTGCTGGGGTTGCTCGAATCCGCCAAGAACAAGGATTTTTCGGCATTCTTTACGCGACTCCAGTTTGCCACGCGGAAGGAACTCACCAAGGGGAAAACTGTCATCTTTCTGGACGAGGTGCAGGAATACAAGGAAATCCTGACGGCCATAAAGTTTCTCGTAGAGGAAGGCTCGTTCCGATATGTCCTTAGCGGCTCGCTCCTGGGCGTGGAACTAACGGACCTTCGTTCGGCTCCGGTCGGCTACTTGCCAGTTATCGAAATGTTCCCGATGGATTTCGAGGAATTCCTGATTGCACAGAAGATTCCTGCCGACGCACTGGCGCGGCTGCGGGAAAACTTTACCGCCAAGACCCCCGTCGAAGAATTTGTCCATAACAAGATTCTAGATGCCTTCTATACCTACCTGATTGTCGGAGGCATGCCAGCCGCTGTGCAGGAGTTCGTCGATTCAAACGACCTGAACGCCGTTACAAGAATCCATAAGGACATTCTCAAACAGTACAACTGGGATTTTTCAAAATACGAGAAGGAACGCAAACTTCACCTGATAAACACTTACGACTTGATTCCTTCCGAATTGAACTCCAAGAACAAGCGTTACATGTTCGCGGACCTTGGCGCCAAGCAGAAGTTCGGCCGTTACGAGAACAGCTTCAACTGGCTTATCGATGCGGGAGTTGCGATACCGGCATTCAATACGACAGAACCCGTAGTGCCGCTGAGAATCAACAAGCAGAACAACCTGTTCAAACTGTTCCTTTCGGATGTGGGACTTTTGACGACAAGCTACGGACGGGCTTCGCAGATGCAGTTGCTACAAGGCGGGCATGACATGAACTGCGGCGCCATATTCGAAAACGCAGTCGCCCAGGAACTGCGCGCCCATGGTTACGACGGCTACTATTTCAACAGCAAGAAACTCGGCGAGCTCGATTTTGTCATCGAATACGAGGGTAAGTGCCTTCCCATTGAAGTCAAGAGCGGCAAGGACTACACCAAGCATTCCGCCTTGAATAATGTGCTGCAAGTAGAGAATTACGACATTCCGCAGGCTTTCGTATTTGCAAACGCAAATGTCTCTGTCCAGGGGAACATCACCTACTACCCCATCTACATGATTATGTTCTTGAACGAGGCCTCCAGGCCGTTGCCGAAAATGCCGCGACTGGACTTGTCCGGCTTGCACTAATCACTAGAACTTGAACAGCATGCCAAATCGCATCTGGCCGTCGCGGACGCCGTCGTTGTCGCCTACGTCGCGGATGGTGGCAAAGTCGAACTGCAGCATGTCCGAAATCATGAAGCCGAAACCGAAGTCCACTTCGCTACGCTGGCCCACGTCATCGTAGAGGTAGCCCAGGCGGAGTGCGATGGTGTTAGCGTAGATGAATTCCGTACCTACGTTAAACACGCCCTGCATCAGGGAGTTCTTGGCGGCGGTAGCGCCGTGTCCGCCCCGTTCCGGGTTGGCGATGGATTTCCAGCAGGCGATGTAGAAGGGTTCGGGGTTGCCCTTGCTATCGTCATAGACCACTTCGCGGTTGTAGTCGGCGGCTACGATCCACTTGTAGTCGGCAAGAGCCAAGAGTTCATACGAAAGCCCGAGCCGCCAGGTAAGGGGGATGGGGTCTTCGATGGTCTTGTCCACGTAGTAGACGCTGGGGCCGATGTTGGCGAGAACCAGGGCCAGGTTTAATTTGTCTAAAAGAACGCCCTTCTTGAGGATGCCCACGTCGAAGGCGTAGCCGAAGGTGGTGGCCTCCTCTTCGCCGGCGGCGGCTCCGGAGCTCAGATCAGAATAGAAGAACTTGATGGAGAGGCCAAGACCGATGTTCCCGGGGAAACGGGTGCCGTAGCTCACGCCGCCCACGATTTCGGAACTGTTGTAGGCCACCAGGTCATCGGCGTCGATATCGCCGGAAACCACCGTGGAACCGAAGCTCACAAAGTTCACGTGGAAACCGATGGTACCCCAGTCTCCCATGGGTACCGTCATGCCGCCGTAGAGGTGGTACAGGTCGGGGATGTTCAAGATGGGCAACAGCTTTTCGTAGAAGGCGGTAAGCTGGTAGTCGGCGTCCTTGTACTGCTCCATGCCGTTTGCGGTGCTGAACCATACGTCGTTCCCCTGGGGGAGAACCGCCCACACCTTGTTTACCGAAAGTCCGTTGCCGCTGTGGTAGTGGGTCCATTCGTCGTCGCTCTTGACGTCACCTTCGGCTTCGGCGGTGCCCCGTTCCAGTTCTGCCTTGCGGCCGCTGGCGGTGGCGTAGTCCGGCAGGTGGCGCCAGACGCCCTTGTCCGTTGCAATCCAGATGGCGCCCTTGCGGTCCACCGAGATGTCGTTGATGGTGTTGCCTTCGAACTTGATCTGTTCCCACTTGCGCAGGTTGAAATGGGAGAGGCCGTCTTTGTGGCTGGCCCACACGTGGCCGGAACTGTCGACGGCAAGGGCCTTCGGGTTCAGGTCCATGATGCCGTCTTCTTCGGTGAAGAGGCTCCAGCGGTCCTTGTCGTTAACGCTTTTCTTGGGAACCAGGCGGGCAACGCCTGCGCCTTCCACGGCCACAAACAGTTCCTTACGGTTTTCAGACCACACCAGGGCGTTGATTTTCTGGCTAGGGAGCACCTTGCCCTTTTGTTCGAACTGTCCGTTGCGGTACAAGAAGAGGCCGTTGTCGGTGCCTATCCAGAGGCTTGCGCCTTGGTTCACCAGGGCGGTGATGCGCCTGCTGCCCAGTTCTTCGTCGTAGTTTTTCCAGGCCTTGCCGTCAAAGCGGAAGAGACTCTTGGGAGTGCCTACCCAGAGCTTTTCGGTGCGGTTGTCGTAGATGATGGCCGTGATGGTGTCGTTTACCACCAGGTTCCAGGGCATCTTGACTTCTACTACGTCGGATTCTTCTTCGGCGGACTTGATGTCGTTGAACTTTTTCACCTGACGGGAGTATTCGTCGATACCGCGTTCCGTACCCACATAAACTTTTACGGCGTCCTTGATTTTGGCGTTGCCTTGCAGGGTGACGGAGTGGTAGTCTACCCACTGCTCTCCGTCGTAACGGAGAATACCCTGGGCGGTTCCGGCCCAGAGTTCGCTCTTGGCGAAAAAGCCGTTCTTGCTTCGGGCCGCCATCTTGGTAAAGTAGGGAGCGGTCTTGGAGTCGGCGGGGTAGGACATGCGCCATTCGTCGGCCAGGGGGCCAAAGGCAAGTCCTGCCGGGTTGTAGAACATGGCGGTGGCGTCGTCGGCCACGGCGGCGCCGACTTCACCCATACCCAGCTGGCGGGCGCCTACGGGCATTTCCAGGGTGATAATGGCAGATCCTGCGGCATGGGTCAGGACCGGTGCCGCTATCAGAAGGGCAAGGAGGGATTTACGCAAGTTGCCTCCAGTCGGGGACTTCGTAGGTGCTTCCGTGGGAGGGTACAACGGCCTTCCAGCCGGACTTGCTGGGGTTTTCCCAGGGCTGCTTGGGCAAAAGCTTGCAGTCGCAGCCCAGCACGTAGGGCGGCAAAATTTCGGCGTGGTTCCGGATTTGCTCGCGGGTAATGAAATTGTCTTCGCCGACGAACTTCACGTAGTTCTTGCCCTTGGGGCCTAGTTCGATGCGGTAGGTGACGGTGCCGTTCTTGTCGCCCTCGTCGATAGTGCGGATGGTCTCTTCGAGAGAGGCGTTCCACTGGCGGATATATTCTTCGCGCTGTTCGGGGGTGAGCTGCGTCTGGGTATCTAGCCAGGAGCGGAGCGATACTTCGGAGGGCTTTACGTTGGTGAGGGATTCCCGTGCGGGGCGGACCACCACGGCATACTGGCCGGAAACGTCGATGACCGGCTTGGGTTCTTCTTTTTCTTCGGTGCTGTGGATAACCACGTAGGCACCGATGGCCGCAAGAATAATGGACAGCACGACAATCGTTATGACGATAACAACAGATAGCATATTCTTTTTCCGTTCAACAGGGGAAAAACCTTACTCCGTAAAACTAGCATTTTCTATCTTGTGGGGTAGGAGTTTTTATGCCGAAATTGAAGATTTTTTTGGTCCTCGCGCTGTTTTGCAATTTGTGGGCTATCCCTTTTAACATAGAAAGTGTCAGGGACGGCCAGGGCGACGAGATTCGCAAGGGTCAGCTGATAAAAGTTCATTACAAGGGCTACCTGATTCTGGATAGCCTGCGAATGGAAGAAATGCGGAAAAAGGCCTACGAGGATTCCCTGGCGGCTCTGGAATTTGCAACGCCAGAGACATCTGCAGATTCTGTGACGGCAGACAGCGTCAAGGCTGCACCTGCCGATACGGCAAAAACCACCCAGGATGCCGCTAAGTCGAAGGATTCGAAGGCTGCAACCGCAGACGGGGCTAAGGATTCAAAAGTCTCCGTACCCGCCCCTACGGATTCCGCTGCCGTCGGTGTCACCAATGCGGATAGCATCGCTCGCTACAAGGACAAGTGGTTGTACATCAGTACCTATGGAGGAGAGCCTCTGGAATTTACTTTGGGTGTGGGCCAGGTCATTCTCGGTTGGGAAAAGGGAATCTTGGGCATGAAGGTTGGGGAAATTCGCTACTTGACGGTGCCTGCGGTCATGGCTTATGGGGAACGCTCTATGGATGGAATTCCGCCCAATTCGGACATGTACTTCGAGGTGGAGCTAGTCCACGCCGACCCGCCCATGGAACCGGACAAATTTCCGCAAAACGTAGAGGGACTCAAGTGGAATGAACTTTCGAAGGGGCTTAAGGCCTACGACGAAAAAGTAGGCACGGGCAAGCCCGCAGTTCCGGGAGCGAGCCTCAAGACCCATTACACCGGCTGGCTTCTTTCTGGCCGCAAGTTCGGTAGTTCCAAGGATTTGGGAAAGCCTTTAGAGGTGATGCTGGGGAACGGTAAGCTTATCAGGGGCTGGGAACAGGGCTTGGAAGGTATGCGCGAAGGCGGAGTCCGCTGGCTTCGGGTGTCTCCTGGTATGGGCTATGGGGCGATGGCATACACTATGATTCCCTCCAATTCTACCCTTGTGTTCCGTGTAGAGTTGCTGGAATCCGAAGTGGACTCTGCCGTGATTGCCAATATGGACTTTTTCCCGGATACCACTACCCTTTCTTTTGAAAATGGCCCTGAAGGCCTGCGTTACGCCGTTATCAAGCCCGGCGAAGGCGAACCTGCCCGTTCGGGTACTAATGTCAGTGTCCACTATACGGGCTGGCTTGTCAATGGTCATAAGTTCGATAGTTCTCGTGACCGCGGTCAGGAACTCAGGTTCCCTCTAGGAGGTGGTCACGTGATTCGCGGTTGGGACCTGGGTGTGGCAGGAATGCTCCCCGGCGAAAAGCGTATTCTGATTGTGCCTCCCGGGCTAGCTTACGGTTCACGTGCTCATGGACCTATTCCCGGAGGCTCCACTCTTATCTTTGCCGTAGAGTATCTGGGCGAGTAATGTTCAAGACCTTCTTTGAAAAGCTCCACGAGGCGTTTTCGTCGGTACTGCCGGTCACCCTGATCGTGCTGGTACTGTCCTTTACGCCCCTGGTGGAACTTTCTACGAAGGAACTGTTGGTCTTCGTTATCAGTGCGGTTTTCCTGGTTGCGGGAATCGGGCTTTTCAACCTGGGTGCAGACCTTGCCATGACACCCATGGGCGAACATGTGGGTTCCGGCCTTGCCAAGTCCCGCAAGTTGCAGCTGCTGGCCTCGGTGTGCTTTGTTATGGGCGTGCTCATCACTGTCGCGGAACCCGACCTCTCGGTGCTTGCCGAACAGGTAAAACAGGCGATACACCCCGTACTTCTCGTGGCCACCATAGGCGTGGGTGTGGGGATTTTCCTGGTGCTGTCCATCATCAAGATTGTGTTCAAGATGGACCTTTCTACCATCATCATCTTCTTCTACCTGGTGCTCTTCATGCTGGGCATGCTCATGGTCTCCATGGGCAAGGATATCTTTGTTCCCCTGGCTTTTGATTCGGGCGGTGTCACGACGGGACCTATTACGGTGCCCTTCATTATGGCCTTGGGTGTGGGTGTGGCCGGAGCCATTGGCGGTAAGCATGCTAGCGAGAACAGTTTCGGCTTGATTGCCCTTTGCTCCGTAGGGCCGATTCTCGCCTTGATGGGCCTGGTTCTTTTTTCCAAGGGCGGCCTTACCTTTACGCTGGAACCTGACGCCTATTCCATAGATGCGAACCTGGGCCTTAATTTCGTCTTTACGGTCTTGACGGTGGCGAGGGAAGTGTTCGTGGCTCTCGCGTTGATTGTGGTTTTCTTTGTGGTCCTACAGCTGTTTGCCCTTAGGGTGTCCTGGTCCAAGCTGGTTCAGGTGGGCTTTGGCATCTGCTATACCTTTGCGGGGCTGCTGATTTTCCTTACAGCGGTGAAGGTGGGGTTCATGCCCATCGGTTTTCAATTGGGTTGTAATCTGGCAAAGACACCCCATATTCTTGTAGCGGCGGGCTTTGTCATCGGCATGGTGGTGGTGCTTGCAGAACCTGCGGTACACGTGCTGAACAGGCAGGTCGAAGAGATTACAGGTGGCCTGGTGACCAAGCGTTCCATGCTGGTGGCTCTCTCTATCGGTGTAGGTGTTTCTATCGGGCTTTCTATGCTTCGCATCTACATGGGCTTCCCCCTGATTTACTACCTGATTCCTGGCTATTTTGTTTCCCTCGGTCTGTCGTTCTTTGTGCCCAAGCTTTATACGGCTATCGCCTTCGACTCGGGTGGTGTGGCTAGCGGGCCCTTGACCTCCAGCTTTATACTGCCTCTTTCTATCGGGGCTTGCTCCGTCATCCACGGCGGTGACGATTCCATTCTGAGTTATGCTTTCGGTATCGTGGCCATGGTGGCCATGACTCCCTTGATTACCATCCAGATTCTCGGCTTCAAGGCCATCGTTTCTAGGTTCTTCAGGAACCGCAACATGATGCGCCGTATCCAGGATGCCGACGACGAGCAGATTATAGACTTTGTGTAGGGAGCGGTATGGCTGAAAAGGAAAGACAGGTCAGGCGAAGGAGAAGCGGGTCTCCCGACGGGCATTCCAAGGTGTCCATGAACCGCCTCAAGATTCTGGTGACCATGGTGAACCGCGCCAAGGCGGACTTTTACATGGACCACATCCAGTCTTTTGGCGTGAACATGCAGATGGTCTTTTACGGCAGGGGAACCGCCTCCCAGGAAGTTCTTACGGCCATCGGTCTGGTGGATTCCGAGCGTGCGGTCATTCTGAGCGTAATAGGCGAGGACAAGCTCAAGGCGGCCCTGGAAAGCATCGAAGAAAAATTCAACACCATCGCGGGTGGCAAGGGCATCGCCTGCACGATTCCCATGACAAGCATTATCGGCAAGTCCATTTTCAACTTTTTGAGCGACAACCGCAAGGCGGTACGGAGGAACGAGAAATGAGCGCAAGCAAGCACGAGATGATCATGTGCATTGTCAATGCCGGATTTTCCGAGACGGTCATGGAGGCGGCCAAGAGTGCGGGCGCCCGAGGCGGCACTATCCTGAACGGCCGCGGTACGGCCAACAAGGAGGCGGAATCGTTTTTCCACATCGCTATCCAGCCTGAAAAAGAGGTGGTGATGATTCTTGTGGACAAGGAAATCAAGGACGCCGTGCTACATGCCCTTTACCAGAAGGCGGGGCTTGACACCATGGGGCAGGGCATCGCGTTCTCGCTCCCCGTAGATGAAGTGGTGGGGCTTACCCCGTGGAAAGCCGTAGATAAAGACGGCAAGACCCTCAAGATGCAGGTGGTGTAATTTATGAACATCCTAGTCTATTTTCTCTTTGCGCTTTCGGGTTTTGCTGGCCTCATTTACGAAGGTTCCTGGGCCCGCTATCTCAAGCTTTTCTTGGGCCACGCCAGCTACGGCCAGGTGCTCACGCTGTGCATTTACATGGGCGGTCTTGCCATCGGTAGTTTTATCGCGGGCAAGATGGTGGAATGGGTAAAGCGGCCCCTGCTTGGCTATGCGGCGGTGGAACTGGCTATCGGTATTGGCGGCCTCGTTTACCACCCCCTCTACAACCTGCTTACGGGATTTTTCTTTGACAGCGAATGGATTGCGGGCTTGGGCTTTACCGGCGCCGAGATTACCAAGGTGGTGCTGGCTACGGGTTCTACGCTCCCCATCGCCATTGCGGTGGGCATGACTTTCCCCTTCATTGCGGCGGGGCTCTTGCGCAAGAGCGGTCAGGAACTTTCGCTTCCCATGCTCTACTTTACCAACAGCTTGGGTTCTGCTATCGGAATTTTGGTGACCAGCTACCTGCTGATTCCCGAACTGGGAAACCACGCCACCCTCTGCGTGGCGGCTTCCATCAACTTCTTGCTGGCGGCGGTTTTCGGCTACATCGGGTTTGCCACATCGCCCAACAAGGAAGACGACGAGGATGATGCTGCGGATGTTGATGCGGAACGTGCCACGGCTGGTTCGGAAAGTTCCACGGCAGGTTCAAGCCGTGCCGTCGAGCCGCTGAACGTTGACTATGTTGCCGAACACAAGCTACCCATGCCGCCCAAGAATACCTGGCTCTGGATTGCGGCCATTACGGGGCTTACCTCCTTCGTTTACGAGATTGTCTGGATACGCTTGCTCAGCCTCTTGATGGGTAGCTCCAGCCACAGTTTCGACCAGATGCTTTCGGCTTTCATTCTGGGACTTGCCATCGGAAGCGCCGTCAGCGGCAAGCTTTTGAAAAAAGATTCCTTGGTCATTCTTTCCCTGGCCCAGATTTTCATGGCTTTTTTCGCCCTGTGCACGCTGTACTTCCACAAGCCCTTCTGGGGCATGATGAACGAGGCGAACCAGATTTTCAACACCACCGCCGACGGCTATATCTGCTGGAGCCTTTTCAAGTACGCCCTGTCCGTCCTGTGGATGGTGCCTACCAGTTTCTTTGCGGGCATGACGCTCCCGCTCATCACGGTGATTCTCACCCGGGCCTTCAAGAGCGAAGCCCCCATCGGCAAGGTTTACGGCTGGAATACGGTGGGCTCCATTATCGGTTCGGCAGGTGGCGGCCTGATTCTCTTGCCGTTCTTGCAGTTGAAGGGCGCCCTGGTCCTTGCCGCCGTGCTGGACTTTGCCATCGGCTTTGTTCTGCTGGTGGTCTATCGTAAAAAATTCCGCTACAGCGTGCCTTTCTACCTGGTGGCGGCCCTGATGGTTCTGCCTTCCATCTTCGTGAATTTTGACCCGCATCTGGTGACCTCCGGTGCGTTCCGCGCCTACAAGAACCTGCATCCCGACGAAAAGATTGTGGTGAAGGACGGAAAGACGGCTACCATCAGTTTCCACGAGTCCGATGTGCATTGGTACATCAAGACCAACGGCAAGGCCGACGCCAGCATGAGCAAGGACCGCAAGCACCCCATCGAAGGGGACGAGCTGACCCAGGCGGCTACGGCGTTCATGCCCATGGCGGTGCGCTCCGAGCCCTACGACGCGGGCATGGTGGGTTTTGGCTCGGGTATGGGCGCCCATTACTTGCTGGCCGACCCGCTGCTGAAGGACTTTGACTGCGTGGAAATCGAGGACGAGATGATGAATCTTGCCCGCGGGTTCTACCCCTGGAACGCCCGCGGCTACGACGACCCCCGTATTCACATTTACATCGACGACGCCCAGACGTTTTTCCTTACCAACCGCCGCAAGTACGACCTGCTGATTAGCGTGCCCAGCAACCCCTGGGTCAGCGGCGTGGCGAGCCTTTTCAGTCACGAGTTCTACGCCAAGATGCGCCGCTACATGAAACCCGGCGGACTTTGGGTCCAGTGGATCCAGACTTACGAATTCAACGACCAGCTGTTCCTGAACATCTTGAAGGCGCTGGACGTAGTGTTCCCTTATGTGAGCCTATACCGCGCTCCCGAAGAACCCGACATCATCATTATCGCAAGCGATCAGCCGGTAATCCAGAAGAACATCGGACGGTTCAGCACCGACCCCGTGCTGGTGGCGGAATTCGAGCGCATCCATCGGGAACCCGACTTCTTTGGCGAGCAGAACTTCCTGTTCACCTCCAAGATGGTCCGGCCCATGATGGAAAACATCCAGCCCAACAGCATCTTTACGCCTATCGTGGACAACAAGGCCGAAGAGGCCCGCTTCGTGCATTCCAACGCCCATATTGTGCAGGTGTTCGACAGCTGCGAAGTCTGCTGGCCCGAATACCTGGACAGCGCCGACTATGCGCTCCGAAGGCCCGCCAAGGTCAAGGCCATGATGCAGAACCGTGATGTCTATCGTGAAACGGCTCTGCTGGCTTACCTGAACCGTACCGATTCCCTGATGCGCGCAGGTGCCCAGGCCCCCGCTCCGCAGGATACTAGTGGTGTCGCATCCTCCGGCAACAACGTCGTTCCGGCCTCCAACAACAACGTCATTCCGGCCCCCGAGCCGGAATCTGGCGCCCTGGCGCAAAGGTCCCGCTTTATGGTGGCCGAAGCCTCGCCCGAATGGAAAAAGTTCCGCGAAGAATACATCGAGTGGGTGAGGGGCATTCCCATGGAAGCCCGAGACACCAACGCCGTCTATGTGAAGGTTCGCGACCTGGTGAACGCAGGGGTGTTCCCCGCCTCCTTCGTGGACGAGTTCAACATCTTGGAAACGGCCCGTGCCAAGGACTACGCGACGGCCGCCAAGCTGGTGGCGGATTTCTACGAGAAGTACGAAATCAAGAATATGGACGAATTCTTCCTCCGGAATGTCGCCGTCATATCGTTCCTTGCCCGTGAACCCGAACTGGCCAACGCCCTGTACAAGGATGCCATCCGGCGTCACGAAGATATCCCGGCCGTAGAAAAGCTCCTCATCGAAAAGGAAATCATCCGCCTCCGTCGCGAACAGACCCGCAAGAACATGGGGATGTAGGGGTTAGCTTAGATTCTCAGTGCAATGCCGCCGCTCATGAAGCCGCGGTAGCCTGCGCCCAGTTCGGCGTACAAGCTTACGTACGGAAACGGAAATTCCAGACCCACAGGCGTCAGCTGTACAGAGGGCAACCCAACTCGTTCCAGCCCGCTGTCAAATTCAAGTAAGGCTCCGACGCCTACGCGGCTGTATGGCCTGAAATGGTCAAAGAGTGTAAACCAGTTGAACTTGCCCTCGACAGCGACATGGACCAGGTGATGGTCCAGGAAATCCCCCGCCTTGCAGTACATTTCACGGTCTGTGCCTTCGCAAACACTTTCATAGGAACTGTAGTACTCGTAAGAGGCGGCCAGGCCCGCTTCGATATGAGGGGTGAAAATGTAGCGGGCGCCAAGGCTTGCTACCGCATAATTCGATTCGTGATCAACTTCATCGGGCGGGTCGCATTTCCCGTTATTGCAATAATCGAAATCGTCCATAGCTCCGCCCAGAACGATAAGGCTGGAGTAAGTCGCAAAACCGCCGCCCACATCGATGACAAAATGTTCCTGGGGCTTTGCCTCTTCGGCAAACGCTGCAAGGGACAGTCCCAGAAGGACTGTCAAGGCAAACCTAATCTTCTTCATAATCCGTGAAAATACAAAAAGCACTCGCAGGCCGTGTAAAGTGCCTGTAAAAGGTTTGTCAGACTTTTGTTTAGCCTAGAACACGAGCTTATTCGTTTCCATCAAAGAAAACTTCTTTGAGTTTTTTGCGAATGCTGAATGCGCTGAAAAAATAAAGTATCAGGAGTGCGTCGAAAATAACGGCGGGTATGGCCCACTTAACATGAAAATAATGCGTGCCAAATAGTTCTTCGATTGTCGAAAATGTTAAAAGGATGATAATCGGAACGATGAATATTTGCACCCACACAGATGGAAAAAACATCAATTTTCGTGCTGTGTCTGTGCCGATATCTTTCTTGAAGGCCAGTAGGTGAAGTAGACTGAATGGAACTCCCAATAAAATTGGAACCGCCAAAAGCAAGAGTGCCAGAGCCGTAAAATCTTCGCTTCCTCGCGTGCCCAGCGCGCCCATCGCAAAGAAGGGAACAATGGAGAGCAAGATGGATGCTCCCATTGATAGGAATATAAATTTCTTGTCTTGAAACTTTTTCATACCCTCTAGAACACGAACGTCAGGCCGAGGCTGGTGTCTTTTGACTGAACGAATCTAAGCGTTGTTTTAGATTAGTCTTTTACGCAACGGACGGAGAGAGATGCTGATTTGATCTCATTCGCGGCAACGCCTTGGTCATCAGATGTCAAAGTCATCTGAAAAGCGTCTTTTTCGGAACGTTCTGTGGAACTCCAGAAAAAAGCCTTGCTGCCTTCACTCCAGAAACTTCCTAAACCAAAGCTTCGATTACCTGCAGGAAGTGCGGAAAAACCGTATGTGTCAGCCCCGTTCCAGTCATTTTCCCAACCGCTTGCGGCCTTAAGGTTTATTCCAACTTTAGATCTGCCGCCAACCGCAACTTTGAGAGAGTCGAATTCGTCAAATGTCGGTAAATGCCAGCCCTTGGGGCAGATTCCGCGTACGGGATATGTGGCTGAACACTTATTTTCATTGCCACAGTCTTTGCCACTTGTCGAGAATACGGCGGCACTGTCCATGGCGGCGTCCCAAGTGTATAGCCGGCCGTATTTATCGCACATAGGTTCCTGATTACTGTAACAGGAGCTGTTGTCTACCTTGAAGTTCAAATTCTCTGCCATCCAGGTCTGTTTCCCAATTTTGACGGTCTTGTAGGTTTTGCCATCCCGGTCATCTACTACAGAACCCTTGACAACGGACGATGGTTCAATGGCGTTGGCGTTCCATTCATAGGCATATAATTCTTCTAGTTCTTGCAGATTCACGGGATCCATAGTAACTTCGGTGAGTATCTTGCCATTCTTGTCCTTTATGACATAGATAATATCCACATTTTTGTCTTTTAGCTTAGAGAAAAAGGCGGGTGTCATTATGTTTTCTTTCTCGCCTTTATTGGTAGTGACCATCCATTCGAAACAAACTCGCGTTGAATATTTCTTCATGGATTCTGCCATCTTGATTTCCCAGTCGGAAATAATGTCTTTGTTGAATTGTGCTAAGAATATAAGTTTATTCGATTCAAGGGTGATGCTGAAAAAAGCATCCTTTGTTTTTTCTCGTTCTTGTGCGATTTTAGCATTCATCTTCTCAACTACAAACTGCATACGGGAATCATCCATGTCACTACGCGTTCCCCCGCAGGAAATGATAAGAAGAGATATCCATGCAATCAAAGCGATAGAAGTTTTTTTCGTCAGTTTCATAGGAGACCCCCATAAGATGTGGTTTTGTTAAAATACATTGTTATGTACGGGGTGTCAATGGATTATGGGCGCAAAAAAAGAAGGCTCATGCGCAAAGTAGCGGAATTAGAAGAGAAACCGCGCTCCTAGAACACGAAGGTCAGGCCGAGGCTGGTGTAGAACGTGTAGAGATGGGCCTTAGAGAGACTGGATTCGGCGATGGCGTCTTCGTTCAGCAGGTTGGTAAAGCACTGCACCACGCGGATGTCGGCAATGAGCCAGCGGTTGATGGCGTAGCCCACGTTGAATACGCCGCCCAGTTCCACGCCCGAAGAGGGCAGGGTGTTCTTGCGCTTGTCCTTTTCTCCGGTTTCCTTGGTCTTCTGGGTAATTTCCGAGGAGCCGGTAAGTTTCAGGTCCAGGTTCATGCCCAGGCCCACGAAGAAGTTGTCTTCGTCGAAGGTGTAGCGGACAATGATGGGAATCTCGAAGAGCGTGTAGTCCAGGCTGCCCTCGGTCTTGCTGTATTCGTTCTTGCTTTCGTAGTTGTAGTTGCGGTAGACGAAGTCCAGCTCGGGAACGAGACTCACGTGGCGGATGCCTACGGGGAGCCGCACCAGAATGCCGCCTCCGGCCTGGTAGCCAAAGCCCCAGTCGTCGCTCTTTTTACCGAAGAAGGTGTTCATGCCGCCGGCGGCGCGAATCCCGATCTGGATGGACCTGGAGAATCCTTCCTTGCGGGAGCGGTACATCTCGGCGTTTTCCTGCAGGTAGCGGTCGTAGGTGTCGGTTTCGTCAATTTCTACGCATTCGGTGTTGGTGGAGTCCGCCTCGGTGCAGTCTTCGTATTCGTCGGGGTCGATAGGCTTGTTCGCGGCGGTTTTCACCTGTGCGGAATCTTTCTGGGTGGAGTCTGCGGTTGCCTGGGCCGTGCTGTCCGTTGTGGAGCTGTCGGCGGGGGAGGCGGCTTCGGCAGATTCCGTCGCGGAGGGTTCGCTCCCGCTTTCGCCTCCGCTCGACTCTTGCTCCGCGGTCTGTTCGCTTGAGACGGGTTCGGCGGTCTCGGTGCCGTCGCAGCCGTCGCCGATACAGGCGGGGGCTGCCTCGGCCGGTTGTTCTTCGCTTTCGAGGGGCTGTCCGCCGTTCTGGGACGCCACCCACGCGGAATCTACATCGGGCTGGTAGTATTCTTCCTGTGCAAGGACGCTCGTTCCAAATAGGGCGACAAAAGACAGGGACAGTACAAAACCGGAAAGCTTCATGTGAACAATTATAACAAAAATGGGACCTTCCGCCCTGTTTTTGCTAAATTTATGCCCGAAAAAATATAGAGCTATGAGGTATGGGCTCGCACACTGGCGTGTGCTTTGAGGCATGAGGCTTTGCGATTTTTATACGGCAACCTCAAACCCCAAAGCCTGCCTGGCAGGCGACCTCAAACCTCATACCTTGCAGCTCCTATCTGAGGAATCAAAAATGGCAAAGTACAATCCGCAAGAAATCGAAACCAAGTGGCAAGCCTACTGGGATGCCCACGAAACTTTCAAGACGGGCACCGATAAATCCAAGCCCAAGTATTACTGCCTGGACATGTTCCCGTACCCGAGTGGCGCTGGCCTCCATGTGGGCCACCCCGAAGGTTACACTGCCACCGATATCATCTGCCGCTACAAGCGCAGCCGCGGTTTCAATGTGTTGCACCCGATGGGTTGGGATGCTTTCGGTCTCCCCGCTGAACAGTATGCCATCCAGACCGGTACGCATCCGGCCATTACCACCAAGAAGAACTGCGACAATTTCCGCCGCCAGATCAAGCGCCTTGGCCTCAGCTACGACTGGAACAAGGAAGTCAACACCACCGACCCGAAGTATTACAAGTGGACGCAGTGGATTTTCAAGCGACTTTACGGCACCTGGTTTGATGAAGACCAGCAGAAGGGCCGCCCGATTGAAGAACTCCCGATTCCTGCCGACGTCGAAGCCAAGGGCAAGGAAGAAGTCCGCAAGTACAAGGATTCTAAGCGCCTCGCTTACTACGCCGACGCTCAGGTGTGGTGGTGCAAACACTGCAAAATTGTGTGCGCCAACGAAGAAGTCTTGAACGATGGTAGCCACGAAAAGTGCGGCACCAAGGAAGTCGAACGCCGTAACCTCAAGCAGTGGCTCATGCGCATCCCGCTGTATGGCGACCGCCTCTTGAAGGGCCTCGATAAGCTCGACTGGCCGCAGGGCGTGAAGGACATGCAGAAGAACTGGATCGGCAAGAGCTACGGTGCCGAAGTTGATTTTGCCATTGCCGACGCTAACGGCAAGCCGACGGTCAAGAAGCTCCGCGTCTATACCACCCGTTGCGATACGCTGTTCGGTGCAACCTACATGGTTGTCGCTCCGGAACACGCTATGGTGCCGGAACTCACGACTGCCGAACAGAAGGCCGCTGTGGAAGAATACGTGCATGCCGCCGCTCTCAAGAGCGACCTCGACCGTACGGAACTTGCCAAGGAAAAGACCGGCGTGTTCACCGGTTCCTATGCCGTGAACCCGCTTACCGGCACGAAGATTCCGGTGTGGGTCGCTGACTACGTTTTGACGGGCTATGGCACTGGCGCTATCATGGCTGTGCCTGCTCACGATACTCGCGACTTTGATTTTGCAAAGAAGTTCAACCTGCCGGTTATCTGCATTATGGAACCGGATGCAAGCTGCCCGGTCGATGTTCGCCCGAAGGTCCTCGCAGGGGACGCCTGCTGGGCTGCTGACGGCACCTACATCAACAGCCAGAACGACACGCTTTGCTTGAACGGCCTCAACAAGAAGCAGGGCCTCGAACGCGTGATTGCTTGGCTCGAGGCCAACAAGATCGGTAAGGCTACCGTGAACTACAAGCTCCGCGATTGGCTCTTCAGCCGTCAGCGCTACTGGGGCGAACCGTTCCCGGTGATTCACTGGGAAGATGGCGAAATCTCTACTGTCGACGATTCCGAACTTCCGATTCTGTTGCCGGAACTCACGGACTACAAGCCGGGTGACGGCGGACAGTCTCCGCTCGCCAACGCCACCGAATGGCTTCAGGTCACTGACAAGAACGGCCGCAAGGGTATCCGCGAAACGAACACTATGCCGCAGTGGGCTGGCTCTTGCTGGTATTACCTCCGCTACATCGATGCCTGCAACGGTGACGCTTTTGTTGCAAAGGAACTTGAAAAGTACTGGATGCCGGTGGACCTCTACGTGGGCGGTGCCGAACACGCCGTGCTCCACTTGCTCTACAGCCGTTTCTGGCACAAGGTCTTGTTCGACCTCGGCCTCGTCTCTACCGACGAACCGTTCCAGAAGCTCTTCAACCAGGGCATGATTCTTGCCTTCGCTTACGAAGATGCCGCTGGCTCCAAGGTCCCGACCGACGAAGTGGAAGAAAAGAACGGCAAGTTCTTCAAGAAGGGAACCGACATCGAGCTCAAGCAGATTGTGGCGAAGATGAGTAAGTCCCTCAAGAACGTCGTGAACCCCGATGACGTTGTTCGCGACTACGGTGCTGATAGCCTTCGCTTGTACGAAATGTTCATGGGCCCGCTCGATGCTGTGAAGCCGTGGCAGACCAAGGGCATCGAAGGCATGAACCGCTTCCTCGGCCGCGCCTGGCGTTCTGTTGTCGGCGACAGCGATGAAGCCCCGGTCTTCGTTGACGAAGCCGCTCCGGAAGCTATCGAAAAGGTGATGCACCAGACCGTCATCAAGGTGACAAGCGACATCGAAAACATGAGCTTCAACACCGCGATTAGCCAGCTGATGATCTTCAACAACGAAATGATGAAGATGGACAAGCGCTACCGCGAACCATGCGAAACGTTCGTCAAGCTCTTGCACCCGTTTGCCCCGCACATCGCCGAAGAAATGTGGAGCATCCTTGGCCACAACGAATCGCTCACGAACGTCGCCTGGCCGGTCGCCGACCACTCCAAGGCTGTGGAAAATACCGTGGAAGTCGTGTTCCAGGTAAATGGCAAGGTCCGCGCGAAGGCATCTGTTGCCAAGGACATGGACAAGGCTGCCCTCGAAAAGCTCGCACTTGACAACGATCGTGTTAAAGAGTTCATGAACGGCAAGACCGTCGTGAAGTCCATCGTGGTTCCGGGCAAGCTCGTGAACATTGTGGTGAAATAATAAAGGGGGAAGCCTTCCGCACCACCTAAAGGTGGCCATGTACACTAAGGCCTAAAGGCCAAGTGTCCAAAGGTCGCTACAGCCCCGACCCCGCCCTTATAATCACGCCCGCTCATTGAGCGGGCGTCTTTTGTTATAACCCGCCCAGCCGGGTCTTCCGCTACCCCTTCGCCTAGTGGCTCCGCCCCTAAGACCCCGAAATGCTAGAAAATGCAATCGAGAATCTCTTTGCAAGATTCAACCGTTGCTTCAAACGTAATGTCCTTTGCAAAGGATGCCTTCCTAGCATAATTGTTCCATCGAGTTTGAAGAATGTTGCTCCTTGAAATTTCTTCTAGAATCAAAAGAGATTCTTCTTTTTCAAAGGGAGTCTTGCGGTATTGGCAAGTTGTTACAAAAGCTTTCTTCAAGTCGGGAATGCTGATATTCTTCCGTTGCAATTGATTGATGATATAGATGTCGTAATAGTCTTTACAACGGCTATTGAGCATGCCTCGGGAAAGAATGGTTTGAAGTTTTTCTGCAACGACTGTTTCCAGGTTATATGCTCGGAACGCGATGGTTTCGTTGCTGATGAGGCTTTGGTAGGAATACTCAATATCTGTCGGAGTGATTGGGTCGCCCGTAGCGACATCGACATGGAAACTTTGTCTGACATTCTCTAAGTGCCCTGTCAGAAGGATGGAAAAACCGCCGTAGGCATCTTCGTCGCGTATTGGAGAGATATCGGCTATTTCGAAAGTTATTGAATCATCGGCATTGGTTGCAAGGATGTCGGAGAAAATTTCTCTCACTCTATTCTCGTCCATGGATTCCTTTCTCAGAAGGAAATCTATGTCGGCAGTATAACGGTTCTTTACGCCGAGCAATGTGGCAAGATAGAAACCACCCTTGAAAACGAATTTGTCTGCGTATATTGACTTGGCTAATCTGGAAATGAACGCATCGAAGAAGAATGATACCAGCAAGACGTTGGCATGGACGTTCAATTCTTTGGAGAGGTTGTTGATTTTCGCTTGCAGAGAGTTCTTGTTAATCTTCATTCATTACCACCGTCATAAGTTCCGCAACTTTATTCTCTATTTTCAAAACCTGCGCATAGTGGAGCAGGTTGCGAATGCTCTTGCCTTTTGACTTTGCGTAGAGTCTGAGCGCCTTGCCGAAAATTTCGGCATCGATTTTTCGGCTGTTCTTGATGATGTCGCAAAGTGTTCGTTCCATGTTGTAGCATTTCACCAGATGCCCAAGCGAAGTCTTGATTTTGCAAACTCCAAGTCTGTAGGATTCGCCGTGGGAATCCGTATGGATGGTGACGGAAGGCTTCGGAGAAAAAGGTCGATAGTTCTTGGGGCCGGTCACTTCGAAGTAATCCGGAAGTTGGTCCGTCAGTCCATGCAAAAAGAGTGCGGAAACGTGCGAAAAGATGAATTTGGGATATTTGTATTGAAACACAAGATAATCGTCCCGAATCCATTGTTCTTGGGCGTAGAACCCCTTGTCTATCTTGACAAGACGTTGCTTTCTCACGAAATCGGTCAAGAACCACGAGGGAATCCCGTGGCTATCAACTTGCTTCCGCGTGATATAGCCTCCGTTCGCGCTCAGCAATTTTTCCAGTTTCTTTTCATTTGTTTCTTGCATTTTAAACCAAAAATATAATAAAATGGTTGGAAAAGCAAGTGTTGCTGTTTTAAAAAAGCGAGGAACTTCCTCGCCAGAGATGGACCTGGGTCTTTCGACCAGCCCGATGTAAAATCATCGTATAATGCGTTACGAACGGCAAAAAAGTCATTTCGTAGCGGATTATCTCGATGTCTTGAATATAGATTATTTTTCTGCAAAATGGAGAAAAGTCTGCAAAATGTTGCTGAAAAGGTGGTGCGATACAGCCCTTTTTGACGACATTTTTGGCGGGAATGCCCAAAAGAGGGGAAAAATCCGATGGGGGGGGCTCCCCGAAAAGGGCAAAAAAATCCTAGAACAAAGAGGGATGCGGTTTGCTTTATCCTATTGCATGAGAGTGCAAACAAAAGTATATTTGTATCAACAGGACCCCTCGCGCCTCTCGCGGAAGTGTCCCAGAGGGGACATTGTGATTTTAGAGTCCTTGGTAGGTGAAGGTCGGCTTCGTGCCGTGCGTTTCTTTGGAAATCTAGCCGCTGATGGGACCTTTTTTTGTTTTGCCAGACGGCTTGTTTTTATTCATCTGGGTTCGGAGAAGACTATGCAGCGAGGTCTGAGAAACATTACATTTTGAACAAATCGCTGTGCGAGCCTGTTCGCACTAGCGTCAATATGAGCGTATCGCCCGAAATCTTGTAAATCAACAGCCAGTCTGGTTGAATATGGCATTCGCGGAATGTAATCCATTCGCCTACTAGGGCGTGGTCATGATGCTTTTCTTCCAGTTTTTTCCCTGCAGACAACTTGTCAACAACATCTTGCAGAAGGGCCATGTTCAGTCCCTTCTTTTTGGCTTGCTTAAGGTCTTTTCGAAATTTTGATGTGGCCTTGATTTCCATTAATCGTCCAAGATATCCTTGATCATTGCTTTCGCGTTTTTGTAAGACTTTGCTTTGCGTTTGCCGGATGCGATTTCGTTGGCTTCTGCCATAGCGGCGATAGTCTCGTCGTTGGGAGTGTCAAGGGCAATCTCGAAAGGGATCTTGCGGAGACGAACGACCTGCTTCAAGAAAACGGTGATTGCCGTGGACATGTTCATCCCGAGCTGGTCGAACAGGGTTTCGGCTTGCGTTTTGAGTTTGGAATCTATTCTTGCGCTGATTGTATTCATTGTGGTTCCCATAAAGTGCTCCTTTTTACTAAAATTTATATAAAAAATAGTAAAAGAGCAATACAATGTATTAAATTTTATCCATATTTATCCGCTACAGAACATCAAAGACGCCACAATCCCCACGAAAATCAAGAACGGCAATGCTTTCAACAGCAAGGTGATGGCGCAGGCATCTCCTGCATCGCCGGCCCCGAAAAGGGCCAAAATCCCCAATACTATAAGGAATGTCGTCAGCATGGAACCTCACTGGATCAAATATATAAACGCCCAATGTCAGATTATGACAATTTGAGAAGTTTTGAGAAAAGTCTTCCTGAAATTGCTGTTTTTGGCGAGAAAACGCCAATTTTGTTGCAAAATGACCTTCTCACGAAGTTGATTTCCCCTCTCTCGTCCATATTTATGTAATTTTAAAGAAAATAGAGTTTAGCTCTTGCTCTCTATGCGAAATAGGGAAATTTCACGTAAGTGAGAGTGAGGCGAGGCTCACGCAGCCATGCCGTATTTACGGCGTGGTTCGATGTGCTATACCTACAGCAATGTAGGTCTTTGGTGCATTGCCCTTTTGGGGCGTGGGTTGCTCGCGTTTTCACTTACAGGCTTTCCCTAGCCCCGCATAGTAAACGCAGCAACCTGCGCCTTTTCTTATTCCCAGAAAATAGCGCAATCAAACTGCCAGTGCAAGAGCGACTGACGAGGTTTGATTGACGAAAAAGTGGCAAAAGGCTTTGGATGAATTGCGTTGCAGTGATGTTGAACTGCAACGAGAGTTGAAAACGTTCTCTTTTAACGAAAATGTTGTTGTGACGGGAACTAAGCCGCTGCTTTTTGAATTGAATGGCGAAATTTTTGATGTTCCATTGCAAACTTGGCGAAGCCTTTATATCATTTTTGTCGCAACTTTATACGCGAACAAAAAGTATGCGAATAAAGAAACCCAAAGTGCAGTTAAATCGGTTGTTCGTTGGAGTTCAAAAGGAGAATATCTTCACAACAGCCCGCAAAAAATAAGCCGCAGTTTTTTTATTGAAACAAAACTAAGCGCAGCCCAAATATATGCTCATGTGAAAAAGATTCTCGAATTCTGCGACATCTCATTAGAGAAAGTTCATGTGGCGTATATAGGTAAAGATGCTGTCGCGCAGGAAAAACTTGTAGAAATTCTTGATTCTACAGAGACGAAAGAGATATTAATCTCTTCTCAAGAAAATCGAGAGACTTCACAGAAAAAAGAGACATGTTCAAAGGATTCATCACAAGAAGATTTTCTTTTAGTTCCATACAAAAATATCCTTATTGAGAAGTTTTCAAGTGGATACATTCTAGGAAATATTATTCAACGAAATCGTTTTCGGCACTTCTATGAAGAGTTAAATGGCTCTCAGATAAATTTAAGTGACATGGAGCTAGATAACACTATAGAAATGTGTGGTATGGTTCATGATGGTCGCTTGTATGTGATTGAGAACTTACTTGATGAATCTAATAAAGTAAAGTTGCTGGGATATATTGAAGAGCAATTGAATTTGCATCCCCGTCTTTATTTGGAAATCCTTTTTGAACGTTTTGCGGATGATTTTCGTGGCACGGCTATAGAAAGTACGGATATCCTAAAAACATACTTGCAGGCTTTACCCGGTTTCAATTACTACATCAACAAAGATAGAGTTTTTAGGGATGAAAGTTTTCGTCATGTAGGAAGTCCCAAAGATGAAGTAAAACGATTGCTTGAAGAAGAACGTCGTCCTATGAGCGATGATGAAATATTCAAGAAATTGAATTGGATTCCACAACAGAAAATATTAAATGCCTTTACCAATTGCTCAAATACACAAGAAATATTAAGTAATGGCGATCGCTCTCGCTTTATTTTAGAGACTTTCGATATAGCGGGAGATGAAATAGAGTGGTTATCCGAATGGATAAAGCAGGAATTAGATAATTCTGATTTTATTGGAAGTATGGACGCTGTCAAGGCTTTGAAGAGTAGGTATTCTGACATTGCCGAAAGAAATAGCGGATTTAGAGATTTAGGCATCCGTAACGCAATTGCTGTTTTGTTAGGCGATGATTTTGACTTTAAGGGAAATTTGATTGTTAAAAAAGGCAAAGTCATCAGTAATGAGGACTTGTTCAAAGATTTCTGCGAAAGTAGAGAATCGTTTACGGTTGACGACATCGATTTGTTGGCGGATTCATTAGGTGTTCCGGCATTTTATGACGTGATTTATGGTAATTCATTTCGGTTGAATGAACGGGATTTTGTTCAAAGTGTTCCTAAAATGGATGTTGATGCCATTGATGACGTAATTGAAACTTTTATACGAGATAAAGATTTTATTCCACTGAAGAAAATTGATTTTTGGGGAGGATTTCCTATTGTCAGAGGAAACTGGAACCATTTTATGTTAGAAAGTTTTTTATGGCGATGCAGTAAAAAGTTTAAGCTTGTTCATAGTAATTTTTCAAAAACCACTTACGCCGGAGCCATTGTGCGAAATAACGTAACGATGAATTTTGAAGATGTTCTAGTTCATGCTCTTTCAGAAGAGAATTTTGATGCCGGTCGGGCAAAGAAATTTTTGAAGGAAGAAGGCTACCTCGCTCGTGAAAAATGTTCAAATATTGATTCTTTGCTGGAAAAGTCTCTGCAATTGCGGACTTCTAGAAAATAAGGAGATTTGATGTACTCTTATACTTGGGATGAAGAAACTGGCGGTTTGTTGTTGAATACAACTCCTTTGGAGTTCAGCAAGGAGCCTCGTCCTGTGTATTATCGAGAATTAGACTTACTCGGTTTTGATAAACATTGGAAATATCCCAAAAATGACGATGCCCCGATTATGTGGGCGGAACATACCAAATATTTCTATCGCGGGAAATTGGTTGCTCAGACAAAGGGCGGTTCGCTTTACCATGCACCAGAAATCATTTTGCTTGAAGAACCAGAACCAAATGGCAGTGAGTTAAAGCCTGTAGATATAGATGCGATGGTAGAAAAAAATCGCGAATTACTAGGCCTTTTGACGCAGGAAACCATCAAGAAGGTTTATAATACATATCTCAAATATCGCAAAAAAATTGATGTTTTTTATGTTGCCTTTAGTGGAGGGAAAGATAGTGTCGTGACATTAGATATTGTGCAAAGAGCCTTGCCGCACAATGAATTTAGGGTTCTTTTTGGCGATACTAAGATGGAATTTCCTGATACCTATAAAACAGTAGATAAGATAGAACAGCTTTGCAAAGATATGGACGTAGATTTTTTACGGACGACGTCCGAATTTGACCCGGATTATACATGGTCAAAATTCGGACCCCCTGCAACGGTAACGCGTTGGTGCTGTAGTGTTCATAAAACATCGCCTCAAATCATCTTGCTGCGAAATTTAACAGGTAAACCGAATTTTACGGGTATGGCGTTTATTGGTGTTCGTGCAGATGAAAGTGAATCAAGAAGTAGATACGATTATGTAAGCCTTGGTGAAAAACATAAAGGGCAATATAGTTGTAATCCAATCTTGGAATGGAATTCTGCGGAGCTCTTTCTTTATATGTTCCAAGAACATCTTGTACTTAATGAAAGTTATAAAAAAGGAAATCGTAGGGCGGGGTGTCTTTTATGTCCCCGTTCTACGGAATATAGTGAATTTGTTGCAAAAGAATGCTATGCAAAAGAGTTTTCTTTGCTCTTGAATTCAATTAAAATTCCGTACCAAAAAAGTTTAGGAACGGATTCTGCTAAATTTAATGATTTTCTGGATAATGGTGGATGGAAAGCAAGGAAAAATGGACGCGATTTGGATATTCCCTTAAACTATGAGGAGATTTCCTTGTCGGGTAAGGCTTTTGACGCCATAAAAATCAGTTCGCCGACAACTGACTGGAAGGAATGGATTAAAACCATTGGGGTCGTCCAAAACAACGAATCGCCTTACAAAATTAATTTCAGAAATAAGATTCTTGAATTTGAAGTTCTTCAAGAAGCAAGTTCCGTTGAAGTTCGGTATAATAAAGAACTTGCCAAAAGTGACCCAGAATTTGTCAAGTTGTTGAAGAATGTGTTTCGTAAATCTGCTTGTTGCATTGGATGTCATGAGTGCGAGGCTGATTGCCGACATGGGTGCATATCAATGAACCGAGGAAAATTGTCTATCAGTGAGAACTGCAAACATTGTAGTGAATGCCATAAAGTAGACAAAGGATGTTTAATTTACAAATCCTTAGAACAGCCTAAGGGAGGGTTAATTATGCTAGAAAATAAGAGCTTGAATAGCTATTCTCATCATGCTCCCAAAATGGATTGGTTTGAACAATATTTCAAATTTAAAAATGAATTTGGAGAAAAGAACCGTCTAGGCAGCCAAATGTTGAGTTTCTTCAAGCGTTTTTTACGCGATGCAAACTTGCTGGACAAATCAGGTTTTACAAAATTTGCTGAAAAAATTGAAGTTTGTGGCCTAGATTCGGAAAAAAGTTGGGCTCTTATGCTGGTAAATCTAGTGTATGCGCCACAGATTAATTGGTTTGTGAAGAAATTAGGTTTTAAAGAGCCTTATACGAGAGAATATGTCTCGTCAATGATGATTTCTGACGGCGTAAAGGAAAGCTGGGTCGGAGATATTTGGGCGTCTTTCTCTCGTTTCGTTGAGTTGCCTTTCAATAAGGTCGGGATGGGAGAAGGTTTCAAAGAGAAAAAATCTCTCACTTCCATTACTCGCACCCCATGGGAAGATCCTGATTCTCTTGTAGTTCTTTATTCCCTTTACAAATTTGCAGAAGCATGTGATGGATTTTATCAGTTTACGCTTTCGAGGCTACTGAATCATGAAATTGAAAGTGCTGGAGTTTCGCCTACAGAAATTTTTGGATTAAGTGAAGATGAAATGAAAAAGATTCTTACAGGTCTTTCCGTAAATTACCCTGAATTTATCTCTGTTTCGTTCACTCTTGATCTTGACAACATTAATCTCCGTAGTGATAAGACTTCTGCGGATGTTTTGGATTTAGTTTAAGGAGTTTGCCATGTCTTTCACAAGTAAATATCAAGAATACTTTGACATAGACCCGAAATACTTCCCCGTGGTTGATGAAAATGTCATCAAGCAAAATCCTGAAGTGTGGAAGAGCTATTACCCGCATGATACCTTTAAGAAATTGCTTGCCGACGTAGAAGCGGTCTTGTCTAGAAATAAAAGGCTCTCTATTTGGGTTCAAGGTGCGTATGGTACAGGTAAATCTCATGCTGTTTTGACCTTAAAGAAGCTGCTTGATGCCAGTGAAGATGACGCTAAAGCTTATTTCAATGATTTTGGAATAGATAAAGATTTCCAGAAAAAATTCTTAAAGCATAAGGCTGAAGGAAAAATTCTTACTGTTCATCGCTATGGATCCTCTAAAATCAAGGGCGATGCACAACTTGCTTTTGCAATCCAAGAAAGCATTGATAAAGCTCTCAAAGATGCTGGTATTGCAAATAGTGGGGCTGGGGCTTTAAAAGATGGCGTGTTAAAATGGCTAGAAAACAATGCCAATAAAAACTATTTAACACAAATCATTGAAGAAAAAAGCGTCCTTTTTGGAGGTGACTCTATTGATGATGTTATTCGAAAATTGCAGACATTGGATGGCGTTGCTTTGTCAGAATTGATGGATAAGCTTTTTCAAGTTGCAGATGAGAGACAAATCAAGGTTTTGGACATAGACGCCGATAAACTTTGTGAATGGATAAAAGTAGTTATAGAAAAGAACTCTCTTAAAGCAATAGTTTTTATTTGGGATGAATTTACGGAATTTTTCCAGAGTAATATGGGGCACCTGACAGGATTTCAAAGAATTGTGGAACTGAGTGCATCTGCTCCATTCTGTATGGTTATTGTCACCCATAAGGGTGAAGCCATGTTCGGTGATAATAATACTGAATGGAAAAAGATTCGTGACCGCTTTGTTGATCCGATTTGCAACATTGAATTGCCTGAAAATATGGCATTAAAGTTGATTGGCCAGGCATTGAAGAAAAAAACGGACGAGTCTATTCGAAAAGAATATGAACAATATGTTCAGTCAATTGCTGATTCAACAAAGCCTGCCCGTAGTGAACTTGCCAAAAAAATGAAATTGGATGATGAAGATCTTGTTAAGGTTCTCCCAATTCATCCCTATTCCGCAATTCTTTTGAAATTTATTTCTTCTGCGTTTGAATCGAATCAGCGCAGTATGTTTCAATTCATCAAAGATGGTGCAAATGGTGCAGACTTTATGGGCTTCCAGTGGTTTATTAAGGAATTTGGCCCAAATGATGACAAGAATGTGTTGACGATTGACCTTTTGTGGGATTTCTTCTACGAAAAAGGCAAAGATGGGTTGTCACAAGATGTTCGGACTGTTTTGGATAGCTACAATAATGTATCTAATAAAAAGTTGCATGAAAAAGAACAGCGCGTTCTAAAAACGGCTTTGCTGTTGCAAGCGATTTCTGAACGGACTGGCAATTCTGTAGATGCTTTGCTCCCCACAGCTGAAAATATTCGATATAGTTTTAGTGGCGATAATGAAATCTCTGGTGTTGAAAACAGTTTGAAAGCCCTTGAAAACGAAAAAATTCTTTTCAAGAAGAATATAGGGAATGGAAAAGATGTCTATTCTGCGATGAAAAATGCGGTTGATTTAGATGAGTTGGAAAAATACAAGAAAGAAGTTGAAAAAATATCAACGACATCGCAATTGCTGGCTGAAGCAGAATTTACCCCTGAAATTCTGAATTTGACTTCAGATATGCAACTTCGTTATGACATAGATATTGCTTGTTTTGAAAATCTAGAGATTACGAAGAATAAAAAGAAAAATAAGTATGTTAATGGAGAACTGGGTAATAAAATTCCCTTGATTGTCGCTTTTGCGAAAAACGATGTAGAACAGAATAACGTTACGCAAAAAATACAGTCCTATATGGCTGACTCGAGTTTAGAGGGATTTGTTTTTGTTGATGCTTCGATAACCCCGCTTGGAATGGATGCATGGAAACAGTATGTCGAAAATAAAGCGCAGATGAAGTGCTTCGCTCAAAAGGATCGTAAACAGTCGGAACAGCATGATAAAAACGCGAAGGGAGTTCTTTCTCAATGGAAGAATCGTATTTGTGCTGGAGATTTTTACGTATATTCAAAATATGACAAGAGTGGTGATCGGATTGTAAAAATTGAAAGCCTCCAAACGAAATTAAAGGAAATTGACAAGTGGGAGTACCCTGACAGCCTGGAAATTAATTTCAATGTCACGGACCATATGTGGAAAGGCTCTTCTTTTGGTCAAGGCGTTGAAGTTGGCGCAAAAGAAGAAGTTGTAAGTTCGTTTAGAAGTAGTAATGATGCGACGAAATTGGAAAAGAACCTTGATGGTGCATGGAAAGTTGAAAACTATTGGGAAAAGAATCCCACTTTGACTATTTCTAAAATCAAAATAAAGGTTGACGAATATATCAAGGAACGATTCAAAAAAGGTGATAGAGTTGCTATTGGTGAAATATACGACTTGCTTGAACAAAAACCTTTTGGCTTCATGCCCTGTAATTTGACTGCTTTTGTTTTGGGCTTTGTCTTAAAAGAATATGTAGATAAACTTAGTTATAGCGATGACACTGCTAGCGATTCTCTATCTATCCAGAAACTCAAGGAATGTGTTGCGGAATATCTGAAACATAAGCAGACGGAAAATCCGAAATACAAACCTAAATATATCGTGCAGATGTCGGAACAAATGAAGTTGTTCTTTGAAACGACTTCGATTGCTTTTGGCATTTCTAAGATGTATTTGAGCTCCTTGGAAACGGCTAGAGATAGAATTCGCAGTGAAATAAAAAAACTGCCATTTCCTATTGTGGTGCTAAAATCGTTGCCTGAATGTGACAATGCATTGTCGGCTATGATTGACGATTATACAGGTATTGCCAATAACAACAATATTGGTGGTGGTTCTGAAAATGCCTGTGCTTTGAATATTGGTAAAGAATCAAAGAATAACAAGTCTATAGCACAATCCTTGAAGAATCTTTTGACAAAAGAAAAGTCTGTTGATGCAATGAAGTTGTATTTGCAATCATACGACAATGGTTCTTTGATTGTACTAGCAGAAAAAATTGGAGATTCAAGTTGCGAATATCTCAATATTTTAAGAAACAAGTTTGACGCTGAATCGGCTAGTTGGCTTTGGACCGAAGAAACTATTCGGCAGCGAATCGATGAAGTAATTTTGGACTATCAGATTGTTGAGGCCAGCAATGAGTATTTGACAAAGAATAATTCTATTGAAGCGACCCTTAAAGATTGGCGTGGGCAGAGTGATCGAATCAAAGTTTCCTATGCTGCTGCAAAAAATGATCTTGGAAATGTTGCTCATATAATGGATTCGATGGTTGAAATCCGGCAAAACCTAAATCTTCAGATATCGCAAAAGAAACGACTTCTGGATTCCATAAAGGCTGAAGGGGCTGCTTTTGTTGAGTTTCGTAATAATCAGGTATCAACATTCAGGAATGTGTGCAAATCGTATTTAGATGGCTTGACAGACGATAATATCAGAGCCGTGTTTGACCGAATTCCAGACCGTGTATTTGATGATGATAAGCCGACATATCTCAGTAGAATTGATGATATTGTGACGCAATTTAGGCAAAATCTTGGTGCCGAAAAGTTAAAGGCGTTGTGGAAAGAAAAAACGGGAACGCATAGCCCCAAAGAATGGTCGTCGCGTTATTCGATGCCGATTCTTTCAATGATGGGTGAGAAAGAGTATGACGATGCTCGAAGTGCTTTTGACACCATTAATGATAAGGTTTCTGATGAAAAGAAAGTCAATGCCGCATTGAAATTTTTAAGTGATGCTGATTTCTTTGAAAAACTGAGTGATTCGTCTGCAAGAGATGATGCCTTCCGTAATACAATTCTCAAAGAATACTCTGAGTTGTTGGATCAGGTTGAAAATGTTAAGGAAAAATTAAAAGCTGATGTTACTGCTGAACCATATAACTGGCTGCGGCATCCTGAAGTTGAAAACCGTGTAAAGATGTATGCTGAAAAAACATACAACCAGGGTGGTTTTAAAAAGGCTTTTGATAAGATTGAAAAAATGGATGCAGCGAAGGTTAAGGAATATTTGAAAAATTTGATTAAGGATAATATGATTGTTGGCCTTGAAATTATCAAGGAGTAAAAAATGAATTTAGAAAGTTGTGTATTAGAGGCGAAAAACTATCGTAAATCGGCGCAAAGTTATCCTTTGTGGATTGATTTTGCAAATGCAGAAGACTTGCGCTCTTTTATAGGAAATTTTCTTGTAGATAGAAAAATTTCTGTAGAGGAATACTGCAACGAAGATTCAATGCCTCGTTTTGAAAACTTGTATTCTGATTTCAGGATGGAAGACTTTGCCTTTATATGCAATCTTTCTGGATTCTTAAAACTTCTTGGTTCGCGAAAGACTGCCGAAGTTTTGTCAACATTGCTCTCCATTGGATCAAAGAAAATTATTTTGACGGTGCAATGCCGTACAGATTTTCGCATAACGGATCCGCGCCTAAAAGAAAAATGTCAGGTTCTTTCTGTTGAGGGTTCTCCACAAAAGTCGTTAGATGTCTTCTTTGTTCCTGCTCCAGAATATTTGCCTCAGGGAATTCGGCCGTATGGAGGCGTTCATTTTTTGGGATCTATGTTTGAACAGCAGGATGATGCTGTTGCTTACATATTGACATCAAAAAAGAAAAGGGATTTTCCTGAAGCCAAGATGAATATTCGAGAATTGAACAATGCTTATGAAGTCCTTTGTAGCAGAATTCCGCAAACTGCAAATATTTCTATGGATAAGGGGTCTAACGAACAATGGGAATACGCTTTAGGTTTATTAAAGGAAAATACAAGTTGGGAGCCGGTAATTGATTCCGTATTTGGATCGCACAAGTCGTTAGAAGACGTCCTCCATGATTTTGCTTCAATGGATGACGATAAGAAATGGCTGTTTTATATTGCCTTGAGATTATTTGAGCCAAGAAACGCTTGCTTAAAGCATGTCATTTCTAAAATTGCGTCTGCACAAGAAATTGTTCGAGGTGTTTTTAGGAGTATTTTTGATTTTGGCACCAATGATTACAGATATTGGGATTTGTATGAAGCTCGTTTGAAACTTTTAAAATTAATGAAAACTGAACAGGCGGAATTCTCAGATTTTTGTGATGTCGTTCGTGCAAAAGACGGAAATATTTTACCGTATTTGACAAATACTTCACAACAAGAAAAAGAGCTTATTTTTGAGTATTTGGATAAAAATGGTGCATCTCTGGAAAGAAAAGAACTAACTGCTGTTCTTTCGCATGTTTATCCAGAGCTGTGCGATTACTTGATTGATTTTGATTTTGGAAATGACCTTCTTAACGGCTATTTTAGTGCTTATAAATATCAGAAGTTGACCAATCATATTCAACATGATTTCCTGAGAATAGTAGAAGAACAAGCTAAAGAACGCGATTATAATAGTTTGTTGCCGTCTCGTTCTTCTCTGATTGAAAAATTGAACTTTGAAAACTCGTCGCTATATTTTATGGATGCGATGGGTGTTGAATATTTAGGATTTATTCAGCAAGAGTGTAATAAGAAAAATCTAATGGCTGACGTGAAGGTGTGCCGAGCAGAAGTTCCTTCTCTCACATTATATAACAAAGACTTTGTTGAAATTTTCAAGAATCATGGAATTGCAGCAAAGGATATCAAAGGAATTGATGAAATCAAGCATGATGGAACTTTGAATTATAGTTATGAAAAAACAAAGTTGCCGATACACTTGATTCAGGAACTTGCGATTATTGAAGAAACCTTGAGCAGAATACAAAATGAACTAAAATCGAGAAATGTTGATAGGTGCTTCATGATTGCTGATCATGGAGCAACTCGATTGGCTGTTGTTGCTCAGAAAGATTATGATTATTCGATAAGCGAATTTGAGGTGGCCGCTGATGTTAGTCATGGTGGTCGCGTGTGCAAGTATTCTGAGGACGCTGCAAATCTTGAAGAAACTACATGCGTTGATACTGTGGATGGAAAATTCTGTGTAGTGGCAGGTTATAAGCGTTTTAAGGGAGGGAGAAGACCTACTGTAGAAGTGCATGGTGGTGCAACTTTGGAAGAGGTTGCTGTTCCTATAATAGAAATATGTCTGAAACGAACGGATGTTGAGATATGGATTGAAACTCCTGAGGTAACCGTTGGCTTTGGATTAAATGCAAAAATTAAGATTGCTTCTAAAACGGTGTTGAGAAACGTTTTTGTTGAAATAAATGGACAAAAAATCCCGGCTTCAGAAATGTCCGGCCAGAATTTTAGCTTTGATGTTCCGAAAAGCATCAAGGCAGGGGAGTATGATGTGAAAGTGTTTGAAAACGGAAATCTCCTGAAATCTGATTTGAAATGTAAGATTATGAAAAAGATGGCTCAAGAACGTAATTTGCTGTGAGGTAAGAAATGTCTAACAAATTAAGAGAATGCTTCGATGAAATGGTGGTCTATAAGGACCTTCAGAAAACAAATTTCTTTTCTTCTTTAAGTCTTCCATCGTTCTTGCGCGACTGGATTCTAAAAAAGTTTGAAGATGATGAGGGTAACTATAGTACCGAAGAAATAAGCGATTTTATTCGGACTTATTACCCGCGTAAAGAAGAATGGGTTAGCATCAAAGATCGGTTAATTACCGATAATGAACATGTGAAAATTCTGGCAAAAATATCGGTTGATGTTGACATTAGGACTAGTGAAAAATCTTTTGCCTTGCCTGAATTTGGTCTGTCTAGCCGAGAAACATATATTGATGAAAATGTCTGGGAAGAATGCAAAGAGGATTTGCTGAAAGCGCGAGAACAGTGGGGTGTTGTCGAAATGGGATATCGCTATCCTGATGAGAATGGTCCCGGTAAAATAAAACTTGTGAGTTTCTCAAATTTCTGCCCTTACGAAGTAGATTTAGATTTCTATAAAGACATCCGAAAGGAGTTTACAATTGACGAGTGGATTGATGTCTTATTGGGTGCGATAGATTATAATCCCAAAGGCTATGAAAATCATCTTCAGAAGATGACCATGCTTACTCGATTATTGCCGTTTATAGAAAAACGATTGAATTTGATAGAATTGGCTCCTAAAGGAACCGGAAAATCTTATTTGTTTGGTCGCGTGAGCAAGTATAGTTGGCTTTCTACTGGTGGCACGATGACTAGGGCAAAAATGTTCTATGATGTAAGCAAACGTGCTGAAGGCTTGGTTTGCAACAACGATTATGTGGCTCTTGATGAAATCCAAACTATTGATTTTGGTAATGTGAGTGAAATGCAGGGTGCGATGAAGGGGTATATGGAACAGGGAGAATTCACTGTTGGAACATATAAGGGTGTAGGCGATGCGGGAATAATTCTTCTTGGAAATATTCTTCAAGATTATATGGATGAATGCGGGTTTATGCTGAAAGAATTGCCCGATTTGTTCAAAGAAAGCGCCTTGATGGATCGGTTCCATGGGTTCATTAAGGGATGGGACATTCCCAGAATGCATGATGATTTGAAAATATCGGATTGGGCATTAAATTCGGAATATTTCTGTTCTATAATGCATTTGCTACGCAATGATGGAACGTACAGAGCGATTGTTGATGAATTGATTGAAGTTCCTGAAAGAGCTGATGTTCGTGATACAGAAGCGGTGAAGCGTATTGCTACGGCATATTTAAAACTGTTATTCCCGAATGTTCGCAATAAAAAAGATGTTGATTTGGGAATGTTTAATCATTACTGTTTAAAACCAGCAAAGAGCATGCGTCAAATAATACGTAATCAATTAGGTCACCTTGATCCTAAAGAATATGGAGGTAAGGATGTTCCGCAATTTAAAATAAAGGCTGAGAATGCAAATTAAGTGTGTGTCGTGCTTGAAGCTTAATTTGCAGAAAGATGAAGTTGCTGTCTGTAAAAAGCTGCTTGGACGGAATGTGAAGAACTTTTATTGCTTAGACTGTCTTGCTGCATACTTAAGTACGACTGTTGAGGATATTAAAGATAAAATTGAAGAATTTAAAGCAGAAGGCTGTGAATTATTCAAATAGGTCTTATGATATACGCTGATAATGCTGCGACGACAAAATTGGATGAAGATGCATTGAATGCTATGCTTCCTTTTTTAAGGGAACAATATGGCAATGCGTCTCAGCCATATTCTTTTTCTAGAACTGCGAAGAAAGCTTTGAAGGATGCTCGTGAAACTATCGCTTCTTGTATTAATGCAAATCCTGAACAGATTCTATTCACCTCGTGTGGGACTGAAAGTGATAATTGGGTAATTAAGGAACTTGCTTTGTCGCATTCAGCTTCTTGGAGAGTTGCTGTTAGTGAAATCGAACATCACGCAATATTGAATCCTTGTAAGCAACTTGAAGGACTTGGATACAAGGTTGATTATTTAGGCGTTGATGATAAAGGAATTGTTGATTGCGCGGAAATCATAAAATTAGAGACTGCTCCAAATCTAGTTTCTATTATGTTCGCCAATAACGAAATAGGCTCTATAGAACCTATAAAAGATTTATGTCGAGTTGCTCATAAGAGAGAATCCTTGTTTCATTCGGATGCTGTTCAGGCGATAGGTCATTTGAAAATTGATGTTCAGGATTTAGATGTTGATTTCCTTTCTGCTTCAGCGCATAAATTTAATGGCCCGAAGGGAATAGGATTTCTATATGCAAAAAATCCAAATCTATTAAGTCCTTTTATTTGTGGTGGTGCACAGGAATACGGATTACGTGCAGGAACTGAAAATATTGCTTCTATTGTGGGAATGTCTGTAGCGTTGAAGAAGAATTGTGAAGAAATTGAAAAGAATAAATGCCATTTGCAGGATTTGGAGCATGCTTTGTTGCATGAATTGTATAATGCTGGTTTAAATTTTGTCCGAAATGGAGCGGAAAATCATATTCCGGGAAATATCAGTCTTTCTTTCAAGGATTTTGAAGGCGAAGCTTTGCTGCATCGTTTGGATTTGATGGGAATAAGTGTTTCAACAGGCTCTGCATGCGATAGCAAAAATATTCAAGTATCTCATGTTTTAAAAGCGATTGGTTTAGATAAAGAATATACTAAAGGGACGATAAGGATTACCTTTGGGAAAGGTAATACTATTGATGAAGCAATGGCTATTGCGGATGCGTTAAAGAAAATACATGATGTTTGATGTCTGCTTCTGCGTTAGGGATAGTGACTCCTTGGGGCCGAGACTGTGGGCTCGGTTTTAGGAGGCGGGCGGCGAGCGAAGCGATGACGGCTGCCCCTAAAATATAGCCCGCCCCACGCCAGTGGGGAACGCCCAAATGCAAATCTTTCCGACGAAGTGGAAGAAAAGAACGGCACAGCTGCAAAAGGCGAGTGTCGCGACCGTGCTTGCACGGGCATGACCGAGCCGAAGCAGATGGCGCTTGCGCCAGTTCTTCAAGAAGGGTACTGACATCGAACTCAAGCAGATTGTGGCTAAGATGAGTAAGTCCCTCAAGAACGTGGTGAACCCCGATGATGTCGTGCGCGACTACGGTGCCGACAGCCTTCGCTTGTACGAAATGTTCATGGGCCCGCTCGATGCCGTGAAGCCGTGGCAGACCAAGGGCATCGAAGGCATGAACCGCTTCCTCGGCCGCGCCTGGCGCTCCGTGGTGGGTGACGACGATGCCGCTCCGGTTTACGTTGACGAAACTGCTCCGGAAGCAATCGAGAAGGTGATGCACCAGACCGTCATCAAGGTGACGAACGACATCGAGAACATGAGCTTCAACACCGCGATTAGCCAGCTGATGATCTTCAACAACGAAATGATGAAGATGGACAAGCGCTACCGCGAACCGTGCGAAACGTTCGTCAAGTTGCTGCACCCGTTCGCCCCGCATATCGCCGAAGAAATGTGGAGCATCCTCGGTCACAATGAATCGCTCACGAATGTCGCCTGGCCGGTCGCCGACCATTCCAAGGCTGTCGAAAACACCGTGGAAGTCGTGTTCCAGGTGAACGGCAAGGTCCGCGCCAAAGCATCTGTCGCGAAGGACATGGACAAGGCTGAACTTGAGAAGCTCGCCATGGACAACGACCGCGTGAAGGAATTTACCAAGGGCATGACTGTCGTCAAGTCGATTATTGTTCCGGGTAAGTTGGTCAACATCGTTGTCAAGCCTGCATAACTCCGCGAATGTCATCCTGGAGCGTCCGTGAGGACGCGATAGGATCCATAGAAATTCAGACCGTAGCCTAACCGCTTCGGTCTTTTTTATATAAAGGAGAAAGTCTCCGCCTGCACGCCCTGAAACAAACCAAAAATCGCAACCTTAACAGTTGCGGCATTTCATGTGAACAGTTCTGGCAAATAGTTAGACCGTCATAACACAGGGCTCGTTATATCCTGCTAATAACGAATCGTGTGTCAGCAAAATTATCCCTTCTGCTTTTGCTTGGGCAATGAGCATTCTGTCGAACGGATCTTTGTGCGATGGTGCGTCCTCGTCTCGTTTTAGTTTTTCGACTTCCAGAACGTGCTCTTCGTAAATCATCAATTGCTGGAACCCTGCCTGAGTGCAGTAGTCCAAGAATTGAGCACCTGTGATTGGCATTTGGTCTGGATGGATTGCGTGCTTGATAGCAATCTCCCACATGGAGATTAGGCTAAAAACAGGTTTTACATTTTCTTGGTTAATGAGGTTTCTCGCTTCGATCGGCAGTTTTTCACTGTCGAGAAGAGTCCAAAGAGCGATGTGTGTGTCCAGTAAGACTTTCATCCGTTCACCCCGAACATTTCTGCGATTTCGTCATTGCAGGAATCGATATTGTCGGGGATGGAAAACTGGCCTTTAGCGATACCGAACTTTTTTACATTCCGCTTGACGGACGTGTTTAGCGATTTCTGGAGAATGAAATCGATAAAATCAGAAACTTCCCCTACATATTCTGCGGGGATGGCTTTGACTTTTTCTTGTAGCAGTTCGATAGGCATAAGAGAAACCTCCTTTCTAAATATACCTTTTTAGTTGCTCAAAATGCAACCCCTTCCAAGTTGGATTAGCCCGTTGACTTTACAAATTGCGCCAAATTTGAAAAAATCACCCTCCACAGAACGCCAGCGACGCCACAATCCCCACGAAAATCAAGAACGGCAATGCTTTCAACAGCAAGGTGATGGCGCAGGCATCTCCTGCATCGCCGGCCCCGAAAAGGGCCAAAATGCCAAGCACGATAAGGAAAGTTACCAGCATAGAACCTCGCTGACAAATATACATGAGATATTATGTCATAATATGACATATTTAGCTCTCTTGCAAAGAAAAAGATTTCAAAAAAGCTTTCGGTTTGTTTTTTTGTAGGCCAAACTGGCCGCTAGTAGTCCCTATTCCTATATTTGCGTCATGTTCAAGATAATCAAGGCAATTAGCTGTCTGCTTTCTAACTACGCTTCACCTTTTGTTATCGCAAGCGCAATAGTCGCATTCTTCGTCCCGGTCGCTTTCGGCTGGGTTCACGGGAGTGTATCCTCCATCATTCTCGGCGTCATCATGTTGAGTATGGGCCTTACCATCTCCATGGACGACGTGCGGAATCTGCTGAAGCAGCCTTTCCACATTCTGCTGGGTGCGGTTGCGCAGTATACGATTATGCCCTTTGTGGCCTTCGGGCTTACGAAGGTGTTCGGGCTGGACCCGTACCTTGCCGTGGGTATTATTCTGGTGGGGTGCTGCCCGGGCGGTGTTTCCAGCAATGTCATGAGTTTTTTGGCCCGTGGCGATGTCACGTATTCCGTGAGCATGACGATGGTGAGCACCCTCCTTGCGCCGATCATGACACCGCTCTTAGTGCTGTGGCTGGCTGACACCAGTATCGACGTGAATGCGAAGGGTATGTTCCTGAACATTCTGTATGTGACAATCGCGCCCATTACCATCGGGTTCCTTTGCAACTACTTCTTGGGCAAGCGCGCCGTATTTAAAGAAATCCAGTCCAACATGCCTGCCGTAAGCGTCATAGGCTTGATGCTCATTGTGGGCGGTGTGGTGGTGACGGTGCGTCCGCAGTTGTTGACCAACGGCTTTTCGCTGATTTTCCTGGTACTTGCGGTGGTGTTCTGCCACAATGCGCTAGGCTATGTGCTGGGATACAGTGTGGGTAGGCTTTTCAAGTTCAATACTGCCAAGAAGCGGACCATCGCTATCGAGGTGGGCGTGCAGAACGCCGGCATGGCCACCGTGCTTGCCATGGCCTTCTTTGCGAATCCCGAAAACGTGGCGGCCAACCCCAAGGCGGTGCTTTGCATGGTGCCCTGTGCCTTGAGTTGCGCCTACCATTCCATTAGCGGGACGGTGCTGGCCAACATTTTTGCCTGGTTGGATAAGCGAGGAGATTCCCGGTCAAGCCGGGAATGACAAAGGTCTAAGGCAATTCAGACCCAAGGTAAATACCTACCCGGTGGCCGGTTTCGAACCCGAAAAGGGTTCCCTTATTGATGGTGTAGTTTATCCCCAGTTCCAGCGGTGTGCCGAATAGCCGAAAGTCCCGTGCCAGGGCGAAGGCGATTTTCATGCCCTTGTACTTGTCGTCCATCTTGCGGCAGTTTTTGGCCAGGTTGTGGTTCTCCGACTCCTGGAAACGGGCCTGGTAAAGCAGGACCTCGCTGAGCTTCCAGCCGGTCTGTTCCGAATCGCTCCACCAGAACTTCCAAAGCAGGCTGGCCTTGAACCCGATTTCGTCGCCGGGCTCAAAATTCTTGTCTTCGAGAAACTTGTTGTAACGCAGGGCCGTTCCGAGCAGCAGGTGCCGCGTCGCCGGAAACAGCACGAAGGGTTCCGCGTTCAGCCTGTGGAAACGATCCTTTTGGGAGCCTTCGCCGGGCGGAAATCGCCAGCCTGCATCTAGCCCGAAATTCCGGTAAAACAGGGTCCGGACACCCAGATAGCTCTCGTTGAAACCGTTCACGTGCAGGTTGCAGTAATTATGGATGTAACCTTCGGTGGAATACTCGTAGCTGTAGCTGGCAAAACGGAAAGAGGTGCTTCCGTAAAAGCTGAACCAGTCGGTAAGGGCGTATTCCGCCGATACCGTCAGATCGTTGCTGTAAACGTCGTCGTCCAGTTCCTCGGCTTCTTCTAGGGAAAGCGCTGTTATCGGGAAATGCAGCGGCACAAGCCCTTCGGTGGCGAGGGCCAGACCTGTGCAAAGCAACAATAGCGGTGTAAACCTTTGGTTCATCGATTTCAAAATATACGAAAGTTATTCTGCTCTGATTTTTTCATCATATCTTATTACTTTTATGTTCAAATGTTTTATAGTTTCGTCATTGGATTGCCACGTCGCCTACGGCTCCTCGCAATGACAAATAAGGCGAGGAAGGTGCCAGATCGCTTACAGAACGGCACGACCGAGTTGCGGGGTTTCTTAATGAGAACACCAGCATTGCTTGCGTTGTTCCTGTTGCCGGCATGCCTGGCAGGCTGTTTCTGGGAAAGTCCCGAAGACAATCCGGAATACTTGCCCCTGGACGATTCCAAGTACCCCTATGCGGGGCTCCCGCGTCTTGTCATCGAGACGGAAGACTTTCATGAATTGCGGGACCGGGAAACAGAATTCCCGTCGAAGCTCCAGATTTACGGCAAGGACAATTACGAAAGCGAAGTCTATAGCCTTACGGTTCGGGGCCGCGGAAACTCCAGTTTCAAGATGCCCAAGTACGGCATGAAACTGGAATTCGATGACAAGGTTTCCCTGTTCGGCATGCCCAAGAACAGGGACTTCGCGCTTATCGCCAACTATGGAGACAAGACCCACTTGCGGAACTACATGATGGGGCGGCTTTCGGAGTGGCTTGGTTCCAGATGGACGCCCAAGATGCAGTTCGTGGAGGTCTTTCTCAACCGCAAGTACATGGGGCTCTACCTCTTTTCGGAAACGGTGAAGGTGGCCCACGACCGGGTGGACATTGCCGAAAACGACACCACCTTTCTGGTTGAAAAAGAAGACATCAAGAAATATGATCCGCCTTACGTGATTACGGACAACGAATACATTTACCATATCAAGTCCCCCAAGAACCCGAACGAAAAAACGCAGCAGTTGTTGTTGGATTACCTGAACAACTTTGAACATGCGGCCAGGCGTTTTGACCACATGACTCCTGAAGACATTCAGAATTGGCTGTCCATGGAAGATTTTCTGCCTTTTTACTGGATTCAGGAATTTTCTAAGAACGAAGACGGTAACTACGCCCGCAGCGTGTTTTTCACTTGGGAAAAGGGCGGTCCTGTCCGTTTTGGCCCCCTGTGGGATTTCGACCTTGCTTTCGGCAACGCCTCCCGGGAAAAGAACAAGCCTGCAGATGGCTGGTATATCCGGAATTACCGCCTGTACAGCCACATTTTCTGGAGCGACTGGATAAAGGGCGAAGCCAAGGCTTACTGGCTAGAACATCGTGGAAAATTTCGCTCTCTCATAGACAGCGTTCCTTTGTACCGAAAGCAAATTGAAAAGGCCGTAGAGAACGAATACCGCCGCTGGCCCATTATTTCCAATACAGAAAACTGGGCGCTGAAAGACCCTTACGAATCTTACGACGAAGGCGTGCAGACGATGGTCCAGTGGATGCGGGAACGTTTCGACTGGATTGACAAGAATCTATAGGACCTGTCCTTCTTGGTCCAGCTTGGTCCGTTCGTCGTACAGACGCTTTGAAATCTGGCAGAAGGCCTTGACTACCACAGGGTCGAAATGCTTGCCCGCCCCTTCGGTAATGATTTCCATGGCCTTCTCGTAGGTGAAAGGCTTCTTGTAGATGCGTTCGGCCACTAGGGCGTCGAACACGTCGGCCACCGCCATGATTCTTGCTGACAGCGGAATGTCTTCGCCCGAGATGCGGTTGGGGTAGCCCGAACCGTCCCATTTTTCGTGATGGAAGTGGGCCATCTCGATAGATTCCTTCAGGTAACCCTCGTCCATGGTTTCGCCGGCGTTTTCTTCAATCTTCACCAGGATATTCTTGCCTTCGGTGGTGTGGCTCTTCATGATGGTGAATTCATCGTCGGTGAGCTTGCCAGGCTTGTTCAAGATCAGGTCGGATACCGCAATCTTTCCGATGTCGTGGAGCGGTGCGGAACGCTTCAGCTTTTCGATGTATTCGTCGGTGAGAATGTCCTTGAATTCGCCTTCGGCCTGGAGTTTCCTTGCAATGGCATCTACGTAGTGGGCCGTTTTCTTGATGTGGTTTCCGGTGCTGGTATCGCGGGCTTCCACCATTTCGGCAAAGTTCTCGATAATTTCGTCTTGCATGCGGGTAATGCGCTCGGTCTGTTCCTGCAGCTGCTTGATGTAATCCAGGGATTCGTTACCCATCTTGAGGAGGGCCGTGTGCAGGTGCTTGATTTCGTCTTGGGAATGAATATCCAGGGTGCTGAGGATTTCTAGGCCCTTGTCCTTGTCGGTTCCCAAGTTGTAGGCGAACTGGGACGAAGCGTAGGCCATGCGGTTGATGGGCCGCACGATTCCGCTTTTCACCAGCTCGACGATGATGCTCATGATAATCAGGGAAAGGCTGAAGAACAGGGAGAAGAACTTGATAAAGAAGGAGGCGTCGTCTTCTAGAATCTCCTGCATGGAAATGTCGGCGGCTACGTAGGCGCTAGTCTTGTGCAGGGAATCCTTGATAGGCTTGTAGATGGTCAGGAGCCAGCCGTAGGTGTCGTCGGAGATGATGGGCTCGATGGTGTCGCCCTTGAGGAGCGCCGGCAGGTAAGGCTCAAAGCTTGGGTCAAAAGGCAGGATTTCGCCGGGCTCGCTAGTTTCTTCGCCACTTTCCAGGGGCGTGTCGAATACCGCATGGCAGCCGTCTTTTTCAATCTTGTAAACGTAGAGGTATTTTGTCTGCGGGAAACTCTTCTTGAGTTTCTTCAGTTTTTCTTCTGTGTCTGCGTAGCCGTCGGCTTCACGACCGTTTGTGAGGAATTCGTCTATGCGGTTTCCGTCAATGAACACGCTGGCCGCCTGGGTTACCCCGTTGGCGATATCGGTAAACTTGTCGATGGATACTTTCTGGTACAAGAAATAACCGATGGCGCAGGCAAGTGAACCAAGCAGCAGTTCTGCCACGAAGACCATGGCTACTACCCTGCGGAGCAGGGAACGCCCGGTGGTGGCAGCCAGTTCATCGACGTTGGGGTCGATATGGAAGGTGTCGTTGCAGGCAAAGCGTATCTTGCGTGGGATCCAGCGGTAGAGGAGTACTGCCGAAATGACCACGATGCCCTTGTCGAAAACGTCGATGATGATGTCGGCGAAAAGCTGAGACCAGAAATCGGGGAGACCGCAGGTGTCTCGGAGGGCAATCGCGAAAGGCGCAGAAATGCCTTCGCCGATGCTGTAACCGTACAGGAAATAGGTGAGTATGGACCCGAGACCGCCGCCGATGAGGGCGAAGGTGAAAATCACCACCAGAATCTTGGGAATGCTCAAGAAGAATTTTTTCTGGTAGAAAAGGAAGGTGCATCCGGCGATAAGGACGTTGATGACGCCGTAGTAGAGGGTAACGGCATCGGACAGTCCGTTGATGGCGTTGGAGATGAAACCGACGATGACGGCGGCCATGTTTCCGCACATCATTGCGGTAAGGATTGTGCCTAGGCAGTCAAAAAAGACGGGCAGTTCGAAATGGGTGACGATTTTTGCCGGGACAATGTTCAGCAAAAGACCGACGGCGATAAAGAGAATCGCCTTCGCCAGGTAATGGATTGTCTTCTTCTGAAATTTCATGAACCCGTCCCTTTTACAAATCTAGTCCGGCTTAGAGCCCCTGGATTTCAACAACCTTCTTGTTGTTTGTCGCTCCCGTCACCACGGATACATCCCGCTTGTGGACTCCAAAGTGCTTTGCCAGAAGCTCGCAGATGGCCTCGTTGGCGGCTCCATCTACGGGCGGTGCCTTGACCTCTACCTTGTAGCTACCGTCGGGGTTTTCCGTGACGGATTCCCGCTTGCTTCTTGCATGTACCTTGATGTTTATCTTCAAGGGAGGCCTCTTTTATTAGCCGATGACGTTCCCGGTAGGCATGGCAGGGGCAGGCCTTCTGGCGGGTGCCGGTTCGGCCAACTCCCGCTGGTCGTTTTCCATGGCAGAAAGCAGGTCTTCTTGCCCGCGGATGAGCGCCCGGCACCGGATAAAGTAGTTGGTGCGGATCTGCTTCAGCTGTTCGATTTCGGCCCGCAGGTCCTCGGCGCTCTTTTTGGTGTTCTCCACTTCCTTGATGGCTCGTGCCTTGGCCTCGGCGATAATCAGTTCTGCCTCTTTTTCGGCGTTGGCCTTGACCTCGTCCACGGTCTTTTGCATGGTGACCACGGCGTCCTGGATGGTCTTCTCGATTTGGCGGTAGTAGTTGACCCGTTCCTCGGCGATTTTCAGGCGTTCTGTGAGGTCGGTACGGTTCCTGGACATCTGCTCGAAAGCGGTAGCCGCCGTCTCGAGGAATGCCTTGACCTCGTCGGGGTCTATGCCGCCGAAGTTCTTTTTGTGGAATGTCTGGTTGCGGATATCTAACGGGGTCAGTTCCATACACTACCTGCTAAAATAATAGGATTTTACTTTCAATAATATAACAAAGTTATGATAAAGGGGGCGAAACCCTTCCAAATTGGAAGATACATTTTATATTATGTTTTCCTTTTTTGAAAAAAAGAGTGTAATTAGGGGTAAATTAGGGGCGATAAATAGATAAGATGATCGGTAAACTGAAAAAATTCCTGCAGCGGCAGGACTCCCTGGAACGGACCCTTTTCTGGGTGTTCCTGGTGATTGTGTTGGCGGCAAGCGTTGCCTCCACGGTTTTTACCATATATGAGCAAATTAGCCCGGTGACTTCGGCGGTGTGCTTGCTGACCAGCGTTATCTGCGCCATTTTGGCAGTGGTGGCGGTCAAGACCCGTATGTATAGCGTCTGCTATGTGGTCATGTGCCTTTTGCTCAGCTGTTTCTTGCTGCCCATGCTGTTCTTCTTGTGCGGCGGGTTCAATTGCGGCATGACCCTTTACTGCCTTACTGCGGTGTTTCTTTGTGCCTATTGCCCCGGCAAGAGCAAGTGGGCGGTGTTTGTGCTTTCCATGCTCGCCTTCGAAATCGCCTTTGTGCTTTCGGAACTTTACCCTGAGTATGTGGTGGCCCTGGACCACCAGGCGGCTTTCATCGACATCCTGGTGTCTTTCTTTATTACGGGTGTGGTGGTCTTTATCATCAATTCCTTCGCCCTCTATTCCTACAATACCGAACGGAAGGGCCGTGAAGAAATGCTCAAGCGCCTGGAGTTTTTATCCAAGAGAGACTCCAAGACAGGGCTTTTCAACCGTGGCTACATGACGCACTTCTTGGAAAGTGTCGTGTGGCTGCAGCGGGAGGAATACTACCTGCTGCTCCTTGACATGGACGAGTTTCGCGAGGTGAACGCCAGCTACGGCCAGGTGTTTGGCGACCAGGTGCTCTGCGACGTGGCGAAGTTTTTGATTCAAGAGCGTGACGACCGGATTGGGGAATGCTGCGGCCGTATGGACGGGGAACTGTTCATGTGCGTGCTTCGGGCCGATTCCGAGCTGGAGGCCTTTGCCCGTGCCGAGCGGATTCGCGAGGGTATTGCTGCGCTCCGTTGGAACAGGTTCCCCGACGCTTCCGTTACGGTGTCCGGCTGCTTTATCGCCTGTGGCGACAGGAACTATAGCCACTTCTCCCAGTTCCTGGTAAAGGCCGAAGAGGTGCTGTACCTGGCCAAGACCGAGGGCCGGAACAAAATAAGGAAGATGTCGTAACTATCGATTGTCATCCCCGCGCTCCAATTTGTCATCCCCGCGCTCCAATTTGTCATCCCCGCACTCCAATTTGTCATCCCCGCGCAGGCGGGGATCTCCTTGCTGTAAAAAGATTTAGCGCTAGTATGAGTGTTGATAAGGTGTTGATAAATTGGCTAAAACGCGTTGTTTTGGCCTTTTTTGCTTAAATTTCCCGTACTTCGGGGCAAAACACCTTGATTTATGCGGTATTTTTGCTAGATTTGGAACTCAAAAATTTTGAATTTCGACTAGAAAGGTTTTATCATGAAAAGAACATTCCAGCCTCATAACCGCAAGCGTGCCAACAAGCAGGGTTTCCGCGCCCGCATGGAAGACCGTTGGGGTCGCGCCGTTCTTAGCCGTCGCCGCGCCAAGGGCCGTAAGCGCCTGACCGTCAGCGACACCATCTATAAGAAGTAAGTCTGGGGGTGGCTCATCGCCGCTCTGCGTTCTTATAGGCTGCCGAACCAGCCCGCTTACCGAACAGTGGCCGTCCAAGGCAAGTTTGTCCGAGCATCGTCATTGACCATGCGTTGGATAGAGAGCCCGGACGGTTTTTGTCGCTTCTGCTTTTTGGCGAAAAAGAAAAACGGTAACGCCGTTTACCGCAACAAGTGCCGGAGGATTCTGCGGCCTTTGTTTTTTGGAATGGTCCCGAATATCCAGAAGCCGGTGTGGGCCATGGTGGTAGTGACCGTGGGCCAGCAGGAACTGACCTCCGAAAAGCTCCGGGAGTCCGCCTACAAGATTTTCCGCAAGATGGAATGGACCTGCCCGGAGGCGGTGGACGGCGATGCTTGCGAAGCTTGAGAGGGCCGTCGTGGCGGTGCTGATTGCGCCTATCCGGCTGTACCAGCTGGTGCACCCCTACTTCTTTCACGGGGTCTGCCGGTTTCAGCCCACCTGCTCCAGCTATGCTATCGAGGCTCTACGGGTACACGGACCCTTCAAAGGTTTCTATCTTGCGGTTTTTAGAATTTTGAGATGCAACCCCTTCTGCAAGGGCGGCTACGACCCGGTGCCCCCTAAAAAGGAAAAGACATGAACAAGAATTCCCTCATAGGCTCCATCTTGATTGCGGCAATTGTCATCTGGTGGATGACCATGTCGTCGAACAACGCGAAGCAGCAGGCCGAAGCCCAGGCGAAAGAAAAAGAGGCTGCCGCCGCCATGGAGGCCGCTCGCGCCGATTCAGCAGACCAGCTGGTGCTTGGCGACAAGACTCCGGAGCTGAAGGCTGCTCCGGTGCTGGATGATTCGGAATCCGGAGTTCGGAATTCGGAATTGGATTCAGGAAAGGTCGTTGCGGGCGATAGTGCGAAGGTCGCTGCTGCAGACTCGTCCGTTGCCGACAGCGCTCAGGCTGCCGAAGCCCCGAAGATCGTGGAACCCCGCACGGTGACGGTGGAGACCGACAAGTTTATCATGACCCTCAGTAACAAGGGCGCCCGTGTCCAGAGCGTGATTGTGAAGGCTCTGCCCGACAGCGCCGGAAACTTCCCGGAGATTATCCAGGATACCGCCCTGGGTGCCTTGGACCTGAAACTGGGCAAGGCGGACCTGACCGAAGCCCTTTTCGACCTGGATGACACTCCCGAAAAGATCAAGGTGGAAAACGATGTGACGGTGCAGTTCACCTTCACCGACGCCAGCGGCAAGCAGGTGATTCGCAGCTACGGCTTTACCAAGGCCGGAGTGGCGGTGCGCCAGGTGAACCGCTTTGTGGGGTTCAAGCCGGCCGATTACGAACTGTCCTGGAAGGGCGGCATGAAAGAAACCGAGGTCATGCCCAAGGGCAAGAGCTTTGGCGGTGCCAGCTATTTCTTTAGCGAAGTGATTTTCAAGAACAGTGAGATTACGGAGCGCGAGACTTTCTCCGACGCCATGACCTTTGACAACGCCAACTACTACTGGGTGGGCATGCGCCGCAAGTACGTGGCCCTGTCGGTGCAGTTCGACAAGCCCGTTCCCGTCAAGGTAAACGCGAAGCACATCGACGTGGCCACCGAAGAAAATCCCGATCCGGGAACCTACAGCCTTACCATTGCAGATGGTATCCGTGGCGATTCTCTGGCCTATAACTTTATGGTGCTCCCGCTCCAGTGGGATGAGGTGGAAGCCCTTGACCAGGGTTACGAGAAGATTATCGTGACAGGCTCCAAGTGGTTCCCCGGTTCCAGCGTCTGGTTCGTGTGGATCTGCAAGTGGCTGTTGAAACTCCTCAAGTTCTTCTATTCCATTATCCCGAACTACGGCGTGGCCATTATCCTTGTGACCTTCATTGTTCGCGCATTCACTACGCCCTTTACGGTAAAGCAGCTCAAGTCCACCCGCGCCATGAGCAAGCTCAAGCCCCAGCTGGACGAAATCAACGTGAAGTACCGTAGCGATCCGCAAAAGAAGCAGGCCGCCATCATGGAACTCTATGCCAAGAACGGTGTGAACCCGCTGGCCAGCTGCACGGGCGGGTGCCTGCCCATGCTTATCCAGATGCCTATCTTTATGGGATTGTTCTTTGTGCTGGGCCGCGCTATCGAACTCCGCGGTATGCCCGCCTTCCTCTGGATTACCGACCTGAGCAAGAGCGACGTGGTGTGGAGCGGATTTTCGATTCCCTTCGTGATGCCTGCAGGCCTTGCCATTCTCCCCTGGATTATGGTGGTTACGACATACTTCCAGACCAAGGTGACCATGAGCGGTAGCGCCGGCATGGACCCGGCACAGCAGAAGATGATGACCTGGATGATGCCCGCCATGATGTTCTTCTTTAGCGCGGTGATGCCTTCGGGCCTGGTGCTCTACTGGATTGTGTCCAACTTCTGGAGCATTGCCCAGTACAAGTTCATCAACCGGGGCGTAATGGCCCAGGGCAGCGAATCGTCCAAACTCAAGGGCAAGGACGTGAAAGACGCAAAGATCGTAAAATAAAAGTTAGGGGCTTTTCCCACAGGCGGTCTGCTGTCCGACGAATCCCCCCCGCTACGGGAGAGGGTAGCCATTCTTCTTTGAAATCAGGAGCGAAACCGCTCTTGATGATTAGTTCGTGGTAATTTGTATTTAGAGCATCTCCGGACTGGTTCTTTATAAAGAACATTTTTTCTTTTATGGAGAATCGATGCTGTAATAATTTACGCTTAATAAATCCGGCACCAGCGGCAATGAGTTCTGGATAGGCGAATAAAGCGTTTTGTTTTGTAGGGTACAGGGCTTCGGTTCGGACTTCTGCATCATCGAATGCATTCGCCATTCCGATTTCCAGGCGGTGCACCACATCGTAGAATGTTTCCTGTTCTGGAGTTTCCAGTAGGTGCATGTAGAAAGCGCCTAAAGCTTCTGGTTTGAGATAGAGAAAATAGCTTTGCAGGTGCGGTCGGACTTCTTTGCTTTGGGTAAGGGAAATGGCGTCGGCATCGCTACGCTCCGCCCGTTCGAAAAACTCCTGGAACCGGTTCCGGTAATAGACGATGGAGTCGTTCATCAGCACCAGTCGCGAAATGCCGCTGAGGGTGGTGAAATTTCCCCTGTCGTTGGCCAAGTCCTTAAGGAACCTTCGCCACATGCCAAAGTCAAAGCCGTGGTTTTCGGTGAGGTACAGGAAAATGTTCCGCTCTTGCAGGAACGCAAGGGTTTCTGGAGAAAGCTCGCGCTTGTTGGTCAGTAGTACAACACGGAAAGGCGTTTCGGACAGGTGCTGTAGCGCAAAGCGCACATAGCCGGGCAAATCCTTGCCGGTCTGGTAGCTTGCGTATAGAACGATTCTGCTGTTTTGCATTGTTCTGTTGTCATGCCCGCCGGGTCCTATCGGCCTCTGGCCTCCAGGATGACAGGGCATCTCCTTGAATTACCGCCTACCGCTCCTGCCTCGGCCTCCGCGGCCGCGGGCAAGCTTTTCACCGTAAGCCTTGGGGCCTTTGGCCTTGGAACTCTTGTCGCTCATGGTCTTGCGGGGCTTTTCTCTGCGGGAACTTTCCCTGCGGGAGTCGCGCCCGTTCCGGACAAAGCTGGGGGCGTCATCGTCAAAGCCGAAATCGTCATCGTCGGGTTGGCTCACATAGCCCAACGCCTCTGCGGCGGCGGCACGGTCCGCACGTTCGTGAACGTCTCGGTAGCTGTCGCGGGATTCGCCCTGACGGCGGCGCTTCTTGGGTTCGGAGGAAAGCTTTTCCAGAATGCTGAAATCGGCCTGGCCGCGTAGAGGATCTACGCGGAGTAGCCGCACCAGCACCTTGTCGCCCCTGCGGAAGGTGCGGCCACTGCGCTTCCCGAAAGCAAGCCCTTGGTCCGGGTTGAATACGTAGAAATCCTCTCCGGCGATATCGCGGAAGCGCACCAGGCCCTCGGCGATGGGGTCCGGAATGGAGACGTAGATTCCCCATTCCTCGATGCCCGTGACGCTTGCTTCGAAGTCGTCTCCTATGCGGTTCTTTAGAATCCAGCAGCTGCACACCTTGATGGAAATGCGTTCCACCTTCATGTTCTTGATTTCGTTGGCCGAAATCAGGTCGCAGACTTCGATGACGCTTTCGGTACGTTCGGCGTTAATCTCTGCGCCCTTGCGGGCCAGTTCCCGATGGCACCACAGGTCGGCGTAACGGCGGATGGGACTGGTAAAGTGGCTGTAGTCCTGCCAGTTCAAGGCGAAGTGACCAAAGCTGTTGCTGTCGTAATGGGCCTTTTGCATGCTGCGCAAAATGCGGTTCATCAAGGTTTCGTCGTCGCCAGCCCGCTTGACAAGATGCTGGTACAGCTTGAAGGCGACGGGGTTCAGGTTGGTGTCTCCGCTGCGGGGCTTGCCCAGGTCGCGAAGCATCACGGGAGCGTCCTTGAACAGGTCGGGGTACATGTAGTACAGTTCCATGATGTCCTTGGTGTCCGGCGCTTCGTGGATACGGTAGATGCCCTGGAGCTTTCTCTTCTTGAGTTCCTTGGCGCAGCAGTTGTTGGCTATCAGCATGCACTCTTCTACCCAGGAATTGGATTCGTCGCTCTGGCGGGGCACAATCTGTACGGGTTCGCCGGCCTCGTTGAACTTACAGCCGTATTCGGTGCTCTTGAATTCCAGCAGGCCTTCCTTGGTGCGGTTCTTCTTGAGGAGTGCCGTGACTTCGGCCAATGCCTTGATGGAGTCGTCTCCCGCTTCCATCATCTTCACCGCTTCTTGGTAGGTGATGCCCTTGGAAATATTCACGATACTCCTGTGGAAATCCCAGCTGAGTACGTTGGCGTCTTTGTCCAGTTCCATCATGCAGGTGAAGGCACAGCGGTCCACGCCCTGGTGCAGGCTGCACACTCCGCTAGAAAGCTTTTCGGGAAGCATGGGCACGGCGGTCCAGGGCAGGTACTGGGTGTAGCTCCTTTCCAGGGCTTCTTCGTCCAGGTCGGATCCTTCGGGCACGTAGTAGCTTACGTCGGCGATGTGCACGCCCAGCTTGTAGCCGCCGTTTGGCAGGCGTTCTACGCTGATGGCGTCGTCGTGGTCCATGGCCCCTTCGGGGTCGATGCAGAGAATATCCAGCTTGCGGTAGTCGATACGTCCCTTGAAATCCTTGGGGCCCGGCTCCTTGATGCCTTCTACAAATTTCTTGATGGCGGGGGAGAAATCCTTGGGCAGGTTGTTCTCGTCCATGAATTTCTGCTTCACCTCTGCCCAGGAAATGTTCATGGCTTCGGCGGTGCGGTCCACCTTGGCCAAGTAGCTGTGCTTGAGTTTCGGGTGGGGGTACAGGGTAAAGCTGATGGTCTCGCCCTCTTTGCCCGGCGCCTGCCGGCGGTGGGCCATCTCGTAAACCTTGCCCGTTTCCAGTTCGTGGACTTCCCATTCTTCGTCACCAATCTGGTGCAGGATTCCCCGCTTGATACGGGTCTCGTTTTCCTTGTCTTTTTGCCTGCGGCTGCGGGCTGCGGGCCTGCGGTTGTCTTCGCCGCCCTGTTCCGCGATTTTCTTGAAACGCTTTTCGCGCTTTTCTTCTTGGGTTTCGCCGTCGCCCAGCTGGTATTCCTTGTGGCTGGTGCGCTTCAGCAGGCCCCGCTCCACCATGTCGGCCAGCATCTGCTTGAATGCCATCTTCTGCTTCTTGGGAAGCCCGAGGGCGCCCCGCAGTTGACTGCCGACCATAGGTTCGTCACGGAGGATGGCGATAATCTGTTCTTCGCTGGGTAAATGCTGAGCCATGCTAGGCCTCCTTTAAATCTTTCTCGATAATGTCGTGGATTTCGTCCCGAAGCTGGACGGCGGTCTTGTCCGCATAACTTTCGCTAGCCTGTAGCGGGTGGATTATGATGCGGACTTCGCCAGGGTACTGGGCCCACTTGACCTTGGACAGGCATTTCCCTGTCCCGACGAGGGTGACGGGCACCAGAGGCAGCCCGTTTTCCTTGGCCATCTTGAAAATGCCGTTCTGGAACGGAAGCAATTTACCGTCGGCGCTGCGGTGTCCTTCGGGGAAAATGACGATGTTGTAATTGTGGTCAATGCGGTCCCGGATCAGCTTGCCCATGTCCGCATTTTTCCGGGGATTCTTGTGTACGGGAATGCAGCCGATAGTGTCCAGCACCCATCCAAAGATGGGGGCTTTCCAGAGGGCGGCCTTTGCCACGAAGGCGGCGTTCCCGATGGAGGGCCAGAAAACGGGAATGTCCAGAAAACTCATGTGGTTTGCCACGATGACAAATCCCCTGTCCTTGGGAATGTTTTCTGCTCCTTCTACCTTGACCTTGATACCGAATAACTTAAAGACAACGTACCTGAAATAAAAGCCGCAGACATTGGTGATTTCGTTCTTGCGCCTGCAGAAAGTTCCCTTGTAAATAATGTAGGGTGTGCCGAGGATGATCATCCCGGAAAAAATGGTCAAGTAGAAAAGGACAGCACGAATAAAAGCCATAAAAAATCCAAATAGGGAGCGTACTCCCATAATGTATATTTTTTATGGCGGACAAGCCACTTTTTGGCGTTTTTACCGCTTAATTTTCCATTCCAATGTTTCGCCTGCGGCCAGCGGGACCACCCCGTTTACGGTGGCGGGCACGGTCCAGGGTTCCTTGACTATTTCCACCTGCTTTTGGGTGCGGGGAATGCCGTAGAAGTCGGCCCCGAAACCGGCGATAAAATCCGGAAGTTTGTCCAGATGGCCGGCCTTTTCGAATTCCTGCACAAGGAGAGGCAGGGCCACAGGAGCGCTATAGACGCCCGCCGCCCCGCAAGGACATTCCTTTTTGCCCAGCTGGTGCGGGGCGGAGTCCGTGCCGAGAAAGAACTTCGGGTTGCCGCTGAAAGCGGCTTTGCGGATGGCGGCACGGTCTTCCGGCCGCTTGGGCAGGGGCTTGCAAAAATGGTGCGGCCGGAGGGCGTCACCTACGATGTCGTCCAGAGTCATCATCAGGTGGTGCACCGTAATGGTGGCGGCTACGTTTGGCCCAAGTTTTTTGACCGCCTCTACGGACTTTGCAGAACTCACGTGCTCGAAGACGATTTTCAGCTTCGGGAATTTTTCGGCCAGGGTTTCCACCCGCTTGATAAAGGCAGGTTCACGGTCCAGGCAGAACTCGCCGGGCTCTTCGCCGTGGACGCACAGCACCAGACCCAGCTTTTCCATCAGGGTCACCACAGGAAAAATCCCTTCGAAGTCGCTGATGCCGTCGGCACTGTTCGTGGTGACGCCTGCAGGGTAATACTTTCCGGCCACCACGCCTACGGCCATCATGTCTTTCAGGTCTTGCTCCGTGTAGTTCGGGTTCAGCTTGAAGGTCATGAGGGGTTCAAAGTCCGGACGCACGGAAGCCGCCGCATCCAATATCTGCGCCTTGTATTCGGCGATGGCCTTGGCGCTGGTCATGGCGGGAACGGTGTTCGGCATGATGATGGCACGGCCGAACTGTGCGGCCAAATCCCGCACGTAGCCGGGCATCAAGTCGCCCTGCCGGAGGTGCGCGTGAAAATCGTCGGGTAAGGGGAGAAGCATATGGAGGAATATAGAAAAGTGTGAAATGAGTTGTCAGTGATGAGTTGTGAGCTGTCAGTTTTTAATTTGGCGCCGAAGGCGCGATTATCAAAACTCATTACCCATTACCCATTACTCACTACTCACTGCGGCGAAGCCGCTTTACCCGCTGGTCCGCAAGTCGCGGAAGAGCACCTTTGAAATGTCATTGTCGGCGTTAAGCCAGTAGTCAAAACTGTGGGGCTCGGTGAGTTTCTTGTGGTACAAAAAGCACAGGTTGCAGCCCAGTTCCTTGGCCATCATCAGGTCGTGGGTGATGATGATGATAGATGTCTTGAACAAGGTCCGCATGTTGTCGATCAGGGGCAGCAGGTTTCTGCGGTTGTAGTTGTCAAGACCTGCCGTAGGTTCGTCCATCAAGAGGAGCATGGGGTCCATGGCCCAGCTGCGGGCGATGGCCACGCGCTTTTGCATGCCCACGCTCAACTGGTGGGGAAACATGTTCGCGCAGTCGCGGACGCGCATCAGGTCCAGGGCCATATTGATTTTTTCCTCGATTTCTTCGGCGGAACCCTTTTTGTGGTAACGGAGGGGGAGGGCGATGTTGTCACGCACACGAAGGTTCGAAATCAGGGCCCCATTCTGGAACACGAGCCCGACTTGCCGCTTGGCCACCTCCAGGGCGGTCAGGCGTTCCGGCGGAATGTATTCGCCAAAGTAGAACACCCTGCCCGAACTAGGCCGCGCAAGTCCTGCAATCACGCGCAACAAGGCGCTCTTGCCCTGACCGGAGGGACCGCCAATGCAAAGGGTCTCGCCCCGCTTCAGGGAAAGGTCCGCTCCCGAAATCAGTTCGGCGTCGTCATCGTGCTGCTGTATCGTGCTGAAAAAGCCGTAGGCGCCGGGTTTGGAAAAAGCCGTGCCGCTGAGCCCCCTGTAGGTCAGGTGCAAATCTTCTATGCGCAGCGCTTCGTCTTGCATCGGTCCACCTCTAGATTATTCTCGAAAGTTCGTTGAAGTAGTCGAAGAAATAGAACAGCGAAAGAATCACGTCGGCACAAACGATATAGAGGAAAGACTTGATGACGGAGCGGGAGGTGGCCTTTGGAACCTGACGCACGTCGTGAGCGATGTTCAGGGCCTGGTAGCAGGCGTTGGTGGTAATGATACAGCCAAACACCAACGGCTTGACAACGATCAGCACAAAGTCCATGGTGGTAAGGGCCTTCAAGATTTCGTTGCTCAGGTAGTCCCAGGTGAGCTGCAGGTTCAGTGCGTTCCCGGTAAGGAAAATGGCGGCCTTGGTTATGAGGAATCCTGCCCCGATGGCGCTACCGCTAAAGAAGATGGTCATGATGAGGGTGGCGATGGAGCCACCGATAAGGCCTGGCATCACCAGGTAACGGATGGGATCTACCCCCATGGTGGCAAGTGCGTCCACCTCGGAATTGATGACCATGCTACCGACGTATGTGGTAAGGGAAGACCCGCTTCGGCCAGCAATCAGGAATGCCGTAAGTATCGGCCCCAGTTCGCGGATGATCACCACCACCATCAGGTTACCCACCACGTCGTCAAAGCCCATCTTGCCCATGAGGGTCATGACTTCTACGATGACTACCGCTCCGAAAAGGGTGGCCACGATAAACAGGATGGGGAAAATTTCTACGCCGGTAAAGAATGTCTGCAATATGATGTTACGGGAGTCGGTCTTGAAGCTTCGGGTCTTTGAGAAGATGGAGGCGATGGCGCGGAAAAACAGGCATACCTGCTGGCCCAGGGTGCGGGTCATGAAAAACATTCCCAGGTGGTGGAAAATTTTCCCCACCAGGGTCAGTCTCGAGGCGCCGATTCTTTCTTCTGCGTTCTCCATCTACTTCTCTACCAGTTCGTTCCCTTCCACCGCCTTGAGAATCTCTTGCCAGAGATGGTCCAGGCCGGTCTTTTTCAGGGCGCTTACGGCCAGAGGTTTCGAATCCAGCCCCATGCGTTCCTGGATGAGCTTCGTGTTCTTTGCAAACTCCGACTGGTTCACCTTGTCGCGCTTGCTTGCCACCACCAGCACGGGGCAACCCGTGGCACGGATACTTTCTACCGTCTCCACGTCGATGGCGGTCCCGCCGTGGCGGATATCTACCAGGTAGATAAGCCCACGTAGGTCCTTGCACTTTTCCACGTATTCGCGGATAAAGTCGCCCATCTCGTCCCGTTTCTGGATGCTGACTTTGGCGAAGCCCACTCCTGGTAAATCTACAAGAAAAAACTTGCCGTTGACCTTGAAAAAGTTCAATTCGCGGGTCTTTCCGGGGGTAGAACTGACCTTGACCAGGTTTTTCTGGCCCATGAGGGCGTTCATCAGGGAAGATTTGCCCACGTTGGAGCGCCCGAGGAACCCTACCTGGGGGAGCCGCTCTTCGGGGAGGCCCTTCAGGGAAACGGCGCTTTTCACGAATTCGGCGCTTGTAATCTCGATGGAGTCGAACTTTACCGGGTTCACAGGCTGACCCTCCCTTCGAAGGCCCGGAGCATGGTGACTTCGTCCACAAATTCCAGGTCAGAACCCATGGGAATGCCGCGGGCAAGGCGGGTCCGTTTCACGTTCACGCCGGCGAGCATGCGGTCAATCATCAGGGCGGTGCTGTCGGCCTCGGGGCTAGACCCCAGGGCCAGCACCAGTTCTTCTATCTGTTCCGTCTTGATGCGTTCCACCAGTTGCGGCAGGTGGAGCTGCTCGGGCCCGATACCGTCCAGGGGCGAAATCACGCCACCCAGAACAAAGTAAAGACCCTTGAAAATTCCAGAGCGTTCAAAAGGCACGATGTCGGAACTTTTCTCCACCACGCATAGGGTCCGGGCGTCTTTCCGCTCGTTGCAGATGGGGCAAACCTCTTCGTCGGTAAAGCAAAAACACCTGGGGCAGGGGTGGACTTTTTCCGCCGCCGCGTTCAGGGAATCAGCAAACTGGGCCACCTCCTCCTTGGAGCGGGTCAGCACGTGGTAGGCGAGCCTGCGGGCGGTCTTGCGGCCGATTCCGGGCAGGCTTGCGAATTCACCGATGAGGTTTTCCAGGCTTTGGGGCTCAGCGTTCATGGGTCCAGCTGTAGGCGTCATAGACGCAACGGTTCAATAGGTTGGTCGAAACTTTCAGGTCTTTCAACTGTTGCGAGATGGTAGCCTTGTCGTCTTGTTCCACGGCGTCGGCCAGGGTCAGCAACTTGCCCAGCAGGCCTTTCCGGTGCAGCAGGGCGTCGCGGATTTCGTCGTCCATGGGGGAGTCGTTCAGAATGTTTTCGAGAGGGGTCCCGACCAGGGCGTCGACACGGCTGATAAGCCCCACCATGTAGGCCTTCGCCGGCAGGTCGTCGTCGGTGCCGCCGATAAAGCGGGTGATGATTTCCATAAAGCGGGCGCGGTGGGTGGCGTTCTGGAACAGGGGCGAGCTCTGGGGCGCCGTGCCGAACTCGGGCCTCGCGTAGAGAATCAGGGTGAGCCATTCCTGTATGTGCCGGAGGCCTACCCAGGCGATAGCGTCCCGGACCTTGTCGATTCGCTTGCTTACGTAGCCCGCCTTGGAATTCACGAACTTCAAGAAGTTCTCGGAAATGTCGGGGTAGGCTTCCAGGCCAGTGCTGACCTCGTCCAGCGACGGATGGGTGCGCAGCAGGAACAACAGCTTGATGATAGCTTCCGAGGTGGAGTCCAGTTTTTTGCCGGTCACCAGTTCCGGCCTTGCAAAGTAGAACCCCTGGAAAAAGTCGTAGCCCAGGTTGAAACAGGTCTTGTAGGTGGTGGCGTCTTCCACCTTTTCGGCCAAAAGCTTGATGCCCTTCGCCTTGAAAAATTCCGCCGCCTGCTTCATGTCCTCTGTGCTGTTGTCCACCAGGTCCATCTTCACGTAAGACACGTAAGGGAACAGGGGCTCGAAACGCTTCAAGAATTCCTGGTTGAAAATAAAGTCGTCCAGGGCGAGCTCGAATCCCCGCTCCTTGTAGTGGGCCACGGTCTTCACCAGGGCCTCGTCCACCTCCACGTCTTCCAAGATCTCCAGCACGAACCACTTGGGGTTCAACAGCTTGAAGATGTTGTCCAGGAGCATTTCCCGGTTGCAGTTGATAAAGGCCTTGTTTTCGCCGATGAGTCTCGGGAGCCCGATGTTGGTGAGCACGTTTTCCAGCACCTGGGCGGTGGCCAGGTTGTCGTTGGCGATAACGGCGGTATCGCTTTCCGGCGAATCCCGGAACAAAAGCTCGTAGGCGTATATTTTACCCTCTCGGTCGAGGATAGGCTGGCGTGCTAGATAGGCGAGAGAAAGCATTGGTTAGGGGTCAGGGGTTGTGGGGTATGGGGTCGGTCGCCCTATCGCGAGCTCAAGGGCTCCCTTTGAGGTGTGGGTGCATTCACCCAAAGGTGCGTAGCACCGTCCTCAGAGCGGAGCGAGCTCAAAGCGAGTTTACGAGCGACCTCATAGCTCTTAAATTCGCGCGCTCTTGATACCGAACAGCAGAATGCTCCGTGCGCCGGCATCCCAGAGACGGTCCATGATGGAGTTCGCCTCTTCTTGGGGGACCATGGCCTTCACGGAATACCATTCGCGACCGTGCAGCTTGGTGACTGTCGGGGCGTCGAGGCCCGGCGTAAGTTCGCAGGCTTTAGAAAGCAGCTCGGCGGGGCAGTCGTACTCGATCATCATGTAGGACTGTGCCACCAGCTTGCCTTCGATACGGCGGATAAGGGTGTGCACTTCTTCCAGGCCCGTCTTCTGCGGGTTGCAGAACAGGGCGGCGTTGCTCCTGAACAGCGGTTCGCCCACAATGCGGAGCCCCGCCTGCTTTAAGGTCGTGCCCGTTTCCACCACGTCCACGATGGCATCGGCCACGCCCAGGCTCACCGAAATCTCGACGGCGCCTTCCAGCACCACAAAGTCCATGGGCTTCTTGTAGAAACCTTCCACGATGTTCGGGAAGCTGGTGGCAATGGTCTTGTCCTTCAGCTCGTCCAGGCTCTGCACCGGGCTTTCGTTCGGCACGGCGGCACACATCTTCGAAGCCCCGAAGGGCAGGTCCAGCACCTTCACCGCGGGGCTCTTGGCTTCGGCGTTGAAGTCGATGCCGGTGATGCCCGCGTCAATGATGCCTCGACCCACGTACATGGGGATGTCGCTTGGGCGCAAGAAGAAGAATTCAATCCCGTTCTTGGTATCCAGCTGGGTCAAGGTCTTGTAGGGCTTGGAGGCCTTATAGCCGCAAGCCTTCAGAAGTTCCTGGGTGGGCTCAAAGAGCATGCCCTTGTTGGGGAGAGCGACTTTAATCATAGCTTGGCGTACACCTCTTCGAGGGTTAAACCTTTTTCGGCCATCATCACGGCCACGTAGTAGAGCACCTGCGACAGCTCCAGGCACTGGGCGTCACGACTCTCGAAGCGGGCGGCCATCCAGCTTTCGGCGGCCTCTTCCACCAGCTTCTTGCCGATACCGTGGGGGCCCTTCTTGAACAGTTCCGTGGTTCCCTTGCCTTCGGGCATTTCCTTTTTGCGCTGGCAAGCCAGAGCGAACATCTCTTCAAATGTCATAATAACAGACCTCTTGATTTTACGGCGGTAAAGATAGAAAAATGTCGCCCCATTGCCCCTTTGTATGGGTTGCTGGGGCTCGCCTCGGGTCTATGTTCAGGGGCATGGGGCTCAGTTGATGTGAAAATGACGGATGTGGGATGTATTGATGGAAAAGGTGCGCGCTCCTCTGTTATAGCTAAAAACTATAACTGATGATAAGTAAATAGTATGGGGAAAGACGAATATGGACGAAAATGGCGTTTTTTAGCGAAATTTTGATATTTTTGTGACTGAAAGTGACATTAATAGCTGCTTTGCCAGTTTAATCCCTATTGATTTTGTAGGAAAAGAGTTTTACATTTGCACCCGTAATCAAAATCGTGCAACGAGTGATGGAAGCCAAGTCCTTATTCGTCATCCTCGCGGAAGCGAGGATCCGCTAGAAAAGCAAACGGATCCTCACCTTGGTTCGACGCAGCTCACCACAGGTCGTGAGGATGACAGCTCTTGTCTCTATTACCCAAACCTCGAACCTCGAGCCCCGAACCTCAAACCTCAAAAGGACTTCAACATGACGACACAGAACAAGCTTCACTTTGAAACCCTCCAGCTCCATGTGGGCCAGGAACAGGCAGACCCCGCCACCGATTCCCGCGCTGTTCCTATCTACCAGACCACCTCCTACGTTTTCCACAGCGCCCAGCACGCCTCCGACCGTTTTCACCTGAAAGACGCGGGCAACATTTATGGCCGCCTCACCAACACCACCCAGGACGTTTTTGAAAAGCGCATCGCCGCCTTGGAAGGAGGCATCGCAGGCCTTGCCGTCGCATCCGGTGCGGCAGCCCTCACTTACGCCATTACCGCTCTCGCCCGTCAAGGCGACCATGTGGTGGCACAGCGCTCCATCTATGGCGGTACCTACAACCTGCTGCAGCACACGCTTCGCCCCTTCGGCGTGGATACCACCTTCGTGGATATCCACAACCTGGACGAAGTCCAGGGAGCCATCAAGGACAACACCAAGCTTATCTTGATCGAGACTCTCGGCAATCCCAATTCCGACATCCCGGACATCGAGGCTATTTCTGAAATCGCCCACAAGAACAAGATTCCGGTGGTCATCGACAACACCTTCGGAACGCCTTACCTGATTCGCCCGCTGGAACACGGCGCCGACATCGTGATTCATTCCGCCACCAAGTTCATCGGCGGTCATGGAACGACTCTTGGCGGTATCATCGTTGACGGCGGAAAGTTCGACTGGGCGGCAAGCGGCAAGTTCCCGCAGTTCACCGAAGTAAACCCCAGCTATGGAGTGCCTTTTACCGCCGCCGCAGGGGCTGCCGCCTTCATCGTCTATATCCGCGCCATCCTCCTTCGCGACGAAGGCGCTGCCATTTCTCCGTTCAACGCCTTCTTGCTACTGCAGGGCACGGAGACTTTGTCGCTGCGTCTGGACCGCCATGTGGAAAACACCAAGAAGGTCCTGGAGTTCCTCTCGAAACACCCGAAGGTGGCCAAGGTGAATCACCCGAGCTTTGCGGACCATCCGCAGCACGCCCTCTACAAGAGGTATTTCCCCAACGGTGCGGGCTCCATTTTCACCTTCGATGTGAAGGGAGGCCAGGCCGAAGCCTTCAAGTTCATCGACAGCCTCAAGATTTTCAGCCTGCTGGCCAACGTGGCCGACGTGAAGAGCCTGGTGGTGCACCCCTACACGACGACACACTCCGAACTCACTCCGGAAGAACTGGCCGCCGCAGGAATCAGCCCCGCCACCATCCGCCTCTCCATCGGTACGGAACACTACGAAGACATCATCGCCGACCTGGATCAGGCGCTGAATGCGATTTAACAGGTATGAGGCATGAGCGCGGTCGCCCTATCGTTTGGCCTCACGCTCAGGGCTTTGGGCTCCCTTTGAGGTGCGAGCTTTGAAGGAACCTGCCACATGCTTTATCCTATATTTCACTAAAAAAATAACCTCTTAACCTCAAAGGCGCATTGCGCCGACCTCACAACCTCTAAAGGACTTCAAACCATGTCTAAAATCTATACCTCTGCCGACCAGCTCATTGGTCACACCCCGCTTCTGGAACTCACTCACATCGAGGAAGGCCTCGGTGCCAAGATTCTCGCCAAGCTGGAATACTTCAACCCCGCCGGTTCCGTGAAGGACCGCGTGGCCAAGGCCATGCTGGACGACGCCGAAAAGAGCGGCAAGCTCAAGGCCGGTTCCGTGATTATCGAGCCCACCTCGGGTAACACCGGTATCGGTCTTGCCTCTGTGGCCGCCGCCCGCGGGTACCGCATCATCATCGTGATGCCCGAAACCATGAGTGTAGAACGCCGCCAGATCATGAAGGCTTATGGCGCCGAGCTGGTGCTCACCGAAGGAGCCAAGGGCATGAAGGGCGCTATCGCCAAGGCCGAAGAACTGGCTAAGGAAATCCCCAACAGCTTTATTCCGGGACAGTTCGTGAACCCGGCAAACCCGGCCGCCCACAAGGCTACCACCGGTCCCGAAATCTGGGAAGATACCGACGGCAAGGTGGACATCTTTGTGGCGGGTGTCGGCACCGGCGGTACGGTTTCCGGTGTTGGTGAATTCCTCAAGAGCAAGAATCCGAATGTGAAGATTGTGGCCGTGGAGCCTGCAAGTTCTCCGGTGCTCAGCAAGGGTACCGCCGGCGCCCACAAGATTCAGGGAATCGGTGCAGGATTTGTTCCCGACACCCTGAACACCAAGATTTACGACGAAGTCATCGCTGTCGAAAACGAAGCCGCTTTTGAAGCTGGCCGCGAAATCGGCAAGAAAGAAGGCGTGCTGGTGGGCATTTCTTCTGGAGCGGCCCTCTGGGCCGCCAAGGAACTGGCCAAGCGCCCCGAAAACAAGGGCAAGACCATCGTGGCCCTGCTCCCGGATACCGGCGACCGCTACCTGTCTACCGCTCTGTTCGCAGAATAAAAATTCCTCTAGTAGATGCCCGCCTTCGCGGGCATGACAAGAGTTACGTCATCCTCGCGCAGGCGAGGATCTTTTATTTATTCACCACAATCGTCTGGCTCTTGCCGCTGACTTGCAGAATGTATCGGCCCGTAGCAGGCACGCTAAGCTTCAGCGTCGCTTCGGCAGCACCGTTCCACAGGCCGCTGCGGATAACTTGGCCCAAGGTATTCGTCAGGGCGTAGCGGCTGTTTTGCTGGATTCCCGACACGAGAATCTCCCGACCTTGCAGAGTAAGGCTGTAATTGGACCTTGCCGCTACGGGCGCGATAGCATCGATGACCGTTGGGTTCTTTGTGGTGAACAGGACCGCGGTGATGGACTTGGCGGGGAGCGTCAAGGAAACTTTTTTGCTTGCTACCTGCGCCGTTCCTTTTTTCAGGGCGTTGTTGGTGTGAGAAACAAAGGTCTCTCCAGTGATTCCCGAAAGAGTGAGTGTCTCCACGGAACCGTCAGCCGCTTCAAAGCTGCCGAGGGTCAGATTTACGTCTTGTGTTGCATTTTGACTCCTGTTCACGAAAATCACCGTGAGGGAATCGCCCTTGTTGCTGATGGAACTGTAGGCGGATACCAGGGAGTCGTTGCTGGATGTGGACTGCACGCGGTTCTCGTGGCCGTAGCGGCTGAACAGGTGGACCGTTTCGAACATGCCGTCGCCCCAGGTCCAGGGAGTGAATATCTCGACGCCGTTATCTTGCATGGTGCCAAGGAATGACGCGTAGGTCAGGGCTGTCACCATGGGGTCGGAATCGTTCAGGTCGGTTTCGGTAATGGCGAGCGTGATACCGTGATCTTTACCGAAGTACTTTTCGAGCCACTGGTTGATGCGCACAAAGATGTAGGACTTGTAGCCTTTCTCCTTGTCGCTCCAGTCGCAGGTCCCAGAGGCACAGCGTACGCCGTTTCCGCCCATGTAGTAGTAGGTGGTGTCGAACAGCACGCGGTGCCAGTTGACACGGCTTTCGTAGTCTTTTTCGGTGGGGTACCAGTGGATGTCGAATACATCCAAAAGGCGGTTGCCGCTCGCTTTTTGTGCCTCGGCGACTTTCTTGATAAAGAATTCAAGCCAGCAATATTCCTTGCCGTCAATCTTGGGCCTGCTTTCGTCATTGTAGGCACCGATGTTGCACCATTGCCATTCGTTGGCGACCACAGGGCCTGTGAGCTTGATGTCGCCCCAGGCGGCGCGGGCCTTCTTGGCCACGTCGATGTAGCGTTCAACGAGGAAATCTCCGGTCACGGGCAGGTCCAGGTCATTATGGGTGCCCCGCCAGATTTCCATCTCGTTGTCCATGCTCCAGTACCTAAAGCGGCTCATGTCGTACTTCAGTTCGTCTTTCCAATGGGGAATAATTGCGACAGTGGAATCGGCGGGCCATTTCATGTTGTAGAGCGAGGCGTCGCCCGCTTTAGTTTGCGTTTTTCCATCGTCGGATACTTCGCCACCGCCCGCAAGGTCGAATGTCCGTGACGGATACGAACCGTGTTCCTGTTTCCAGTTCCAGTCCGGGAAATTGTAGTCGGTGCTGCTTGCCGCATAGCCCGTGAGCTGGAACCCGTACAGGGCGTCCACTCCAGGCATCTTGTCAAGAATCTTTTTTGCGGTAATGTCCCAGTCGTGGGCGTAAACGTTGTTGAACCAGTCGGGGTGAACCGTCATTTTGCGACGCCAGTTGTAGCGGGTGGCGTTGTTGCCGTTGTTGGCGCGTATCATGTGGATGCCCGATTCCAGCACCTTGTTTATGAAGTTGGTCTCGGCGGTATCGCTCTCGACACTGGTGTCGCTAATTTTGTCGATGTTCCGTCCGTACAGGTAGGGGGAAATCTTCTTGATGCCGGCGTCGGCATTGACCGTTACATTGATGGCGGCACTGGCTGCTGTCGCAGAAATCCCTGCGGTAATTATTGCCGCGAGGACGCCCGAAAACTTCAGTGTTTTAACTGTATCCATATGCACCTCCCATTTCTTTGGAATCTAGTACTTTATTTCTCCACCACGATGAGTTCCGGCTCGCCACGGCCCGGCAAAGGCCTGAAAATTTTCACGTTGGTCTGGGCTGCCGGTCCACCGAAGGCCTTCATCTCGCAGGTGAACAAGAAGTTGGTACCCGCCACCACCTGGGTGGAGACACTCAGGGGCCTAAGGCTCAGGTAGCCGTAGTCCTTGGTGGCGGCGGCAAACACGGCGGAATCTTCGGCCGTAAGCGGGCGCTGTTCCGAATAGCCGCCCATGAGCATCTCTTCGGTCTTGCCTTCTGCAAGGTTGGCAAAGAAGGCCTCCACTTCGGCGGACACGACGGAATCCGCACCTTCGGCGCTGATTCGCTTGTTTGAAATCCCGTAGGCCAGGGTGACGATTGCGTTCGGTTCCAGGGTCTTGAGTTCGGCGGCGCTGGCCTTGCGGCCGCCGCTACCGTAGGTGCAGAAGGGCACCACCACCTTACCGCTCAGGTCGTTGGAATCCAAGAAGCTATAGATGGGGGGCGCGAAGGTGCCGAACATGATGGGATAGCCCAAGAAGACGGTGTCATAGTTGGCCAGGTCGGCCTTGGGGTTTGTGAGGGCGGGCCACTGCTTGGATTCCCGCTGGACCCGTACGGTGGCGACGGTGCTGTCGTAGGTAGAGGGGTAGGGGGTGGCGGTCTTGATTTCAAAGACGTCGGCGTTCCGGGCCTTCTGGAAAACATCGGCCACCTTCTTGGTGGAGCCTGTCTGGGAGTAGAACACCACCAGGGACTTGGAGGTCGCTGGCTGTTCTGCGGCTTGTTCGGCAGCCTGTTCCCCGGTTTTGGCGGGCGTTTTGTTTTGGGCTGGTTCCTGGTTGCCGCAGGCGCACAGGGCAATGGCGGTAACAGCGACAGCGAAACCGCTGAACTTTGTAATGAAACTATCCAACCTCAGGTTCATAAAATCCTCCGTTCCCATAAGGGCGATTACCTGTTAAAAATAAACTTTTATAAAAAAATTGGGTTGAAATGCGCCCCGTGACACGATAAAAACTATATTAAGTTCGATAAAACAAACGAGTTTTTGGCGTTATATGAAGATTCCTTTCAACAAGCCCCCCTTTGTGGGCAGCGAATTTGACTACGTGCGGGCCGCCGTAGAAAGTGGCCGCATTTGCGGCGACGGCCAGTTCAACCAGAAATGCCACGCCTGGCTGCAGCAAAAGACGGGGGTGGCCCGTGCGCTTTTGACCACCAGCTGCACCCACGCGCTAGAGATGTCCGCCCTCATTTGCGGAATCAAGCCCGGCGACGAGGTGATTATGCCCTCGTTCACTTTTGTGAGTACCGCCGACGCCTTCGCCATGCGTGGGGCCAAGTGCGTGTTCGTGGATATCCGGCCCGACACCATGAACATCGACGAAAAGCTCATCGAGACAGCCATTACCGAAAAGACCCGCGCCATCGTGCCGGTGCATTACGCCGGTGTGGCCTGCGAGATGGATACCATCAACGCCATCGCCCAAAAACACAACCTGTTCGTCATCGAAGATGCCGCCCAGGGAATGATGTCCACTTACAAGGGTCGTTCGCTTGGCGCTCTGGGCGATTTCGGCTGCTACAGTTTTCACGAGACCAAGAACTACAGCATGGGGGAGGGTGGCGCCATCCTCATTGCCGACAAGAAGTATTCTGACCACGCCGAAATCATCCGCGAGAAGGGCACCAACCGCGTGCAGTTCCACCGGGGCGAGGTGGACAAGTACACATGGGTGGAACTGGGCTCCAGCTACCTGCCCAGCGAACTGAACGCCGCCTACCTTTACGCCGAACTGGAGAACGCCCAGAAGATTTTCGACAACCGCATGGCCAGCTGGAATGCCTACCGCGAACGTCTGCAGTGCCTGGCCGACGCTGGCGACCTGCAGCTCCCGTACATTCCGGCGGAATGCTCCCACAACGCCCACATGTTCTATTTGAAGGTGGCGGATTTAAAGACCCGCACCGCCCTCATTGCCCACCTGGTCAAGAACGATATTTTGGCGGTGTTCCACTACGTGCCGCTCCACACCGCTCCGGCAGGCAAGCGCTTCGGCCGTTTCGACGGTGAAGACCGCTACACCACCAAGGAAAGTGACCGCCTGTTGCGACTGCCCATGTTCTACGGGCTGAAACCCGCCGACCTGGAATTTGTCTGCAACAAGGTGAAGGAATTCTTCGGGAAATAGGGCTACATCTTGAATCCGGCTTCTATCATGCACTTCTGCGCGAAGGCGTTGGCTTCGTCTTCTTTTTCGGGGTAGTTGTGGGTGATTTCGATGTTCTGCAGGCAGATTCCCTTTTTGCCGTGGTACAGCACATGGGCCAGCTCGTGGAAGAATGTGAACCACATGGCGGCCCGCTTCTCGAAGCGGTCATGCAACTGGATTAGCGGAACGTCTTTGTACCAGCGGTACATGCCGTGAATCGGCGCACACTTGAAATTTTGTACGAAAAGCACACGAATCCCGATTTTGCGGCACAGTTCCTGCAGGCCCGTCATGCAATCGTCAACAACCTCCGCCTCTGGGGTCCAGTAGGTAATGCGTTTTTTGCCCTTCGGGCGCACCTTGTTGGCCGCCGCAAACGCAATGATTTCGGGGAGAGCAGCTTTTAGGCGCTTGCGCACCGGAATCTGTTCCTGCTTTTCCATCGGGTCTCGGTCCGCAAGAATTTCGCCCCGGCGAATCCATGCCGATGTGGCATACGGGTCTTTGACATCGGCCAGCGAGATACGGAAAGCCACCTTAAGCTTAGCATCCTTATAGTAACTGTCCCACGCCTTGGGGGAGGCTACGGCGAAGAACTTGAGGAGCGGCATCAAAGATTTTTCGTCATCCTTCGTTTGTCGCACCCATTCGCGAACGTTAACCTCTTCGGGGAAGGATTTTTTCCAAAGGGACTGATCCGTCAGCGAAGCCTTGATGCGCTCGCGGGCGAGGAATTCATCGTATGACATCTGACGACGTAGCCAGTAAATCGCCGGAATTTCCGTAATCATCTCTAGCATTATCGCAACTTCCGGCGTAATACGGCAGTAGCCTTGCAAAATATCGTTCACCGCCTTGGGCGTATAGCCCATGCGAGCGGCCAGGTCATTCGCATCAAGGCCCATTTCTTCAAGTTTTTCGGCCAATTCACTTCCTGGGGAAGGAACATGCCACAATTCAATTTTGTTTCCGTTCATACAGCTACCTATCCGTGATAATCCACAATTTCAAGCATTTTTGCAATGCGTTCGTTCGCCCACACAATTTGTGCAACCGGCCCCTCGTTTGTGCTCTTGAATATCAACCTGTACGGCTGATCCAAGTCACAAGCCCATTGGCCCGCACGATTCCCTACCAAATCGTGATAATGCCCCGGTAACCCCCGCAAGGCTTCAAAATTAGCGGCATCACTAATTTGAGCTAGCCGATCAACGTAACGTTGGGCGCGCCGTTGTCCAAGCGTTTTCTGCGCATACGCCTTGTCAGTAGCGCATTTCTTCAGATTCTTGTCTTCAAAAAGAATGTTCATTCCTGCCTCGTTATTTTACTGCACCTATAATATACATTAAAATTTTAAATAATGCAATAGGTGCAGTATTTTTTTGAAAATAAACGATAGGGATGCTGACAAGGAATTCTTGAAAAAGATTGACTGCAAATGGTAAAAGTCAAAGGGGCCGAGTTTGACCCCTTGACATCTGCACTGAATTCGGTATAGTTAAAGCCCGCGCCTACGGGTTGTGCTTGTAGATTATGCCTGTGAATCGCTGCGGCTGCCCGTGACCTGCTTGATCACGTACTGCGGCGAGTCGTTTATGCATATATAGATGCGGCCGATGTATTCGCCGATAAGGCCAAGCATCATCAGGATGCACCCGCCGATAATCAGGATGAGCGCGATGATGGTGCTCCAGCCATCTACCGTGGTGATGCCCAGTAGCCTGCGGACAATCACGAAAATCGAGAACGCGAAACCCAGGAACGCGAAGAAGAACCCGAGGATCGTGCTTGCGCGTAGCGGCTTGACGGAGAATGCCGTGAAGCCGTTGAGCCAAAGGCCCAGCAGCCGCGCGAAGGAATAGCCCGAAGTGCCCTCCAGGCGGGAGCGGTGGTTGGTCTCCACCCAGGCGATCTTGCGGGTGACGCGCAGCACCAGCCCTACCAGATACGGGTAGGGGTTGTTGTATTTGCACATCTCGCGAATCACGAACCCGCGGGCCACGTAAAAGCTGCTCCCCTTGAAATCTTTCGGCGGCTCCAGCATCATCTCGCCCATCTTGCCCGCCATCCACGAACCGAAACGGCGGAACAGGTTCTGCTTGACTTCGCGGTAGTAGGCGTACACCACGTCGTAGCCTTCTTCCAGCTTGGTAATCAGGTCGTTCAGGGAATCCAGCGGGGCCTGGCCGTCGTCGTCCAGTGACACCACGTATTCGCCGGAACACTTGCCGTAGCCCGCCATCAGGGCGGAATGCTGCCCGAAGTTCTTGGCCAGGTTGATGCCGATGACGTTATTCTCTTTCTGCGCGAGGCCTTCGATGACGCTCCACACGTTGTCGGGGCTGCAGTCGTTCACCAGCACGATCTCGTAGGTGTCGCCCGGGCGCTTGACGGCCATCTCGCTCTTGATTTCGTCCACCACGGTGGTGATGGTCTTTTCGGAACGGTAGCAGGGTATCACAAAAGAAAATTTCGGCATGATGGACTCCAAGGGTAAATATACATCATTTTATACACTTTTCTAATCTACAGTTCGTTCATCATCACTAAGTTTCTAAACTGAATGTGCCGAACAGTGCTAGTAGAATAGTCGATTTCATCGTTTGATATGACTATTTTTTGGATAGAGTTGTCAAATTTGTTAAACGCACCGAACTCCCGTTCATACGCCTTTTCCTCGGCAACGGAATATGCCGCCTGGATATAAAAGGTTTTGCCACCCTTGTTGGCTATAAAATCAATTTCGTGTTTGCCGTCGTTAAAAACTTGAACATTGTACCCCATATAAACAAGCTCATTATAGACGACATTTTCGAAATTATGGGTCAAGTCAAAACGGTTGTTGAACGCACGAATCGAATTGAACGAAACGTCTTCGTTATACATCTTGTAGTAATAACTCAATTCCCGCTTAGCCTTAGTAGAATATAACCTGACTGGTTGAATGACATAGGCCTCTTCCAAGAAACCGATATATTTTATGATAGTGGTGACAGTACACTTGAACGAATTCGTTTTCATGTAGTCGGCAACAGAACGCGCCGAAAAAATACGGGCATTTGACACAAGCACATAGTTTACTAGTCTAGTAAAGATTTCAGTCCGCCTAATCTTGTAACGGGAAATGATATCATTGAGAACTATAGTGTCGTTAATTTCGTTCAGATATTTCTTTTGGCTTTCAGTGTCGCCATACTCAACGCGTTTCGGGAAACCGCCCCATATGATGTAATCCGTCAGGTTCATTGCACGTCCCAACTGCGTTGCGTATTCGAGCAATTCCCTGTATACAAAAGGGCGAACCCTGAACGACACATACCGCCCGGACAATTCCTTGGTGAATTCCCGCGACAAAATCTTGGAATTGGATCCGCTGATGAAAACGGAACAATTACGAACGCGGAGTGTGCGACAAGCGGCGGCCCAATCCTCTACACGTTGAATCTCGTCCAGAAAAACATAGCACAGCTGGTCCTTGTTCGGTCTGTTTTTGTCGACGTAATCCAAGAGTTCCATCGCATTGGGGATTGCGGCCAATGTCGCAGCGTCTTCAAAATCCAATGAGACGACATTGTTTGAGCGAGCCACGACTTCTTTGTGGATGTCGGCCAAAATAACCGACTTGCCGCAACGTCGGATTCCGGTAATCACCTTGATAAGGTCGGAATTATAGAAAGCCCTTATGGGGGCAATGTAGCGTTCTCTGAAAATCATAAACACCTCGCCGCACGACACCTACTGGACAATTTAATTAATTCCGTAAAAATTGTCTAGTAGAAATAGACGGTTTATCTCAATTCTATGAAATTGTCTAGTAAAATACATTTTTCCACACATAAAATCAACCCAAAACAGCACTTTTCAATAAAACCGCTGATGTTTCCATACATTTGAACACTATATGTTTGGCGAGGCCATCACCACGACGAACATGGTTGGGGCGGCAATCATCATCTGCGGCATCACGTTCAAATCATCGCCAAATCCAGCATTTCCTTAGCGCAATCAACAGCCTGCGATAAAGTTATCCCTCTGGCAAACGGATTCTTGGCAACGAATCTTCTCCAAAAGTCATTTTGTGGCGAATCCGCTTTAATATCTTCCAGAACCTGCGGATATTCTTTCAAAATTTCAAAAGTATTCCTCCGGCGAGAAGTCGCCTCAAGAGCGAGCCTTAGTGTTTCAAAGTTTACTTCTTCTTTCTTCAACGCATAAAGCGTATACACATCGTAGAAATCCCTAGTTCGCGTATTAGCCACGCCCCTCGAAATAATCGTATCAAGTTTTTCTGCAAAAACATTTTCTAGAGAATAAGCTATAATCGGAATCATCTTATCATCAAACACACATTTGTACATGTATTCTATTTCACGGGGGATTATCGTGTCTCCCGTCGTAAGATCAACGGTCAAGGAGACATTCATCTTTCCATAACGACATTCAACAAACACCCTTAGCCCAAGATAATCATCCTTTTCCCGAATCTCCTCAATCCGCTAGAACGAGAAAGTCAGCTGATCTGCAATATCTATGCCACAAATTTCCTTAAAAATTGAATCCACATTTTCATAACTGACGCTAAAGCCCTTTACGGTCGCATCGATATCCATCGTAGAACGGCTTCCGATCCCAAGAATAGAAGCAATCAAGAACCCGCCCTTAATAACGAAATGATCGCGAAAACGAGAAACTGCAATCCTATCCAGCAAGCGTTCAAGGCAATACATTTGCAAGGTTGCCTGAGGCGTGATTCCATACTTTGATGACAAATCCTTCAACAGCGCCTTTAGCTGCATCTCGTTATTCGCAATCACAGCAGCACCTCTAAATACGCTCTGAGTTTTTTTTCTACATGAAAAGTCTTTGCAAGTTGCATCAGTTTCGGAATATTCTTTTCTTTACGGCCGACGTACGTTTTAATTGCATAGGTTATTGTCTGGATATCGACCGCAACTTTGGCCGTCATGATTTCGCACAAGGTCCTTTCGGCAGAATAGGCGCGTACAATATTGCCCAAGGGTGTCTTGACTTCTACAATTTCAAGAGGATAAAGATGCTTCGAGGAATGCTTTACCACAATTCCATTTTTGGCCAGAGTGGGCGAATGGTAAAAGCCCTTAAATGTCATCGTCCACATAAACGGAATGCGCTCCGTCAAGGAATGCAGGAACAAAGCCGTTTCGCACGAGAAGACGCCTGTCGGGCAACGATGCTGTAAATTTAGGAGTTCATCTTCCTGAGAGGAAGCCAACTGATACACCCCTCGCGCAACCCTTACGATTTTCCCAGCATCGGTAAGCTGTTTCAGGAACATTCTGTGAATACCCGCAAGAGAAGCCTCTTTCGCTGTAATCCGCCCACCCCTTTCCGAGAGAAGTCCCATTAGTTTTTGTTCTTTATTATTGACAATCATACTAATAAATATACAAGATATTAGTATATTTGTCAATATACTCCATTCTATCATCGTTCCCCTCCCTGCGGACAATCACTTCACCATCGCGAGCACCTGTTCCTTGGTAACAAAGTTCAGCACCGAAAACGCGGTCATCTGATTTCCCAGATCCTTGAACGACGCTCCCACGTGATAAACTACGTCGTCGACGATGACGAAACGGTCGTGGACCTCGCGCATATTTTCCAGACGGACCGTCGGGAATTGCCTATTCAAGCGGGTCTCTTCTTCCCTCATTGCATGGGTGATTCTGGCAGAATAGATGGTCGCATTCACCCCTTCGGCGCGCTTTGCCATAAGGGATAGCACCATGTCGTTGGCATACGGATCGATAATGACGAGATCTTTTTTCGCGGAACGCACCAGCTGCACGGCAAATTCGTAACCGCTCCACTGCGAATGTGCGGGCAGCAGCCCCTCGCTTGGCGGTAGGTTTGCCTTCACGAAGAAATCCACCTGCTTTTCGAGGTAAACGACCCGAGAATCAAGGTTTTCCAACCTGTTTTCGTGTGAAACGAGCCTTTGATTGACGCTGCAACCTCGGAGCAGGTGCTCTTTCAAAACTTGATTAGCCCAGCGGCGAAATTTTGTCGCTACGGCAGATTTGACCCGATAACCGAGTGACAGAATCATGTCCAAATTGTAGAACGGAATCTGACGATTGACCCTTCGAGACCCTTCTATTTGAACTTGTCGGAATTTCCGACAGGTTGACTCCAGGTCTAACTCATTTTCTTCGTAGATATGGCCAATGTGTTCAACGATATTTGTTCGTGACGTGCCAAACAGTTCAGCCATCTGTGCCTGCGTGAGCCAGACGGTTTCGTTTTCGACCCGGACCTCGATGTGGAACTCTCCGCCCTCCGGCTGATAAACGATAATCTCGTTCTTCTCGGCAGCCGGCATCAGCTCTTTTTCATTCATCTTTCACTCCTTCCCCGCCTACAGGCCTGAAAAGGCGGGGCAAAAACGTTTTTCTACTCATTTGAGCACCATAAAATATAAATCCATCGATGGCGATTGTCAATACCTGAAATGAAAAAAAATTTGCCTCTAATAACAATTCTATATTCCCCGATAGATGCTCACGGTCCTTAAATACATCGCCCTGGTCGGCACGTTCTTCATCTACACCACGTCGGGGGTGTTCTCGAAGCTTGCGTCGCAGCGGGAATTCCTCTCGCCGGGGTACATCGCGTTCCTCGCCTGCACGGTGGGCGTGCTCGGCATCTACGCGGTGCTGTGGCAGCAGATTATCAAGCGGATGGATGTGAGCCTGGCCTACATGTTCAAGGGCACGGGCGTGGTGTTCGGGCTAATGCTTGCGCACTTTGTGTTTGGCGAGGCCATCACCACGACGAACATGGTCGGGGTCGTATAAAATCACCTTCTCCGGCCGGGAAGCCTTTCTATAAATACATCCCGAACCATCTGAAAGGCGCGTTCCGGATCAAATTTGTCAGCACCAGGTCGTAGCAGCAACTCGGTGTCACTCAGAAATTCGGAATCTTGCATTTTCAATTCCATATTCTGCATGAATTGTTTGTAGCTTGGCGGCTTTTCGACTGAAAATTCCATATACCGGTTATAGCACTCCATAACCTTTTGCGCATCTACAGGACCTTTATCGAGCGCGACCTGCAAGTCAAACAAATCTCGTCCTTTCTTACGCTGATATAGTGCGCGGAGTTTAGTCCCGAGCAGTTCCTCAAACGCATAGGTCGTAATTTCGCAACCGCCCCTAAACCAATCACTATCCACATTAAACGGGATCTTACGTAAGCCCAGTACATTAAAATGTTCAAAGCAGTTGATTTCGATCTTCAAACGAATTGGCTGAACCGGAGGAACCTCCGACTCCATCCGAAAAAGCACCGTGTTGTTGTAACGCTTAGGTTTCGTAACTCGATCCGGCATCCAGTCAAGAACTTCGCCGAGTCGAAAAAGAATCGGCTTTATCGGCCCCGGATTAATCTGCACCAAGTCGATATCTTCACTATAGCGAGGCTGCGGTTGTAAATAAAGTTTATGTAAAGCCGTTCCTCCTCTAAACGCCAACTCGTTTTTCAAAAAATCGTCACTGAAGATATCCACAAGAGCACGGCAAATAATCAGGTCCTGTTCAACCATCGCAGGATCCGTCCACGGGGCATGCTCCGCCCAAGCCATAATCGAAGTACGATCTATCATAAGTCATCCACCTCGATGTCGATGTTGCCGTTTACATGCCAGCGATTTGCCGGAGCATATTCCCGCCGGTCTTGGTCGGTGCTCAACAAGATGCTATTCCAAGAACCTTGTGCCTTCAAAACTCGGAAAAGCTTGTCTGCCAGGTCTTGCCGCGAAAGCACACATTCAAGCAAGTAGCCAAGCCGCTGAAGCGTTGCGACAGTTGTGAACCGCAAAAGTTCACCCGCCTTTTCCATATCCACGGAATCCATAAGTTCCGCCAACACCGTAGCTACACGCTGATAACCACCGACATGCGACGCAAACTGCACAAGATCTACTGCAGTCAGCTCCGGCCCCGAATAGCGCAGCGTTCCAATCTCGGCATTCTTCTTCACGACAAACGCTTCCGGGATTTTTTGCCGGTAGTTCCAATCTAGCAGGGAATTCTTGCCAGACACCTTGATTCGCGGCACAACGGTCATCACCTGCGTCTTCATAGCCCGCTGGTGTGTGGCACCATGCATGGACGCAGCCGACAACAAACCCAAGTAATAGGGCTTGCCGACATACTCCATAAGACCATCAACGTAATAAGCAGGAGGTATTACCCCCTTCAACTGATACTGGACCGGTACAATGACATAGAATCCACGATAAACCGACTGCACACGCCCTCGGGACACCTGACGCGACAGTTCCGTGTTTATGCTCTTGGAGGGGCGCTCCGCGAAAGCGTCCTTTACGTCGGCAACCGAAAACGTTGCCTTGCCACGGATTTCCCTGCTATGTATCCAGTCTGATATATTCATTTTATCGTAAAAATCAACACATTTTGTTAAGTATAACAACTTTTCAAACAAATATACATTCTTTTGGGGAGTAGCGCAAGCATTAATAGGACTATTCATCATCTTTCACTCCTTCCCCGCCTACAGGCCTGAAAAGGCGGGGCAAAAATAGTGCTCTACTCATTTGAGCACTAAAAAATATAAATTCGCCGGAACTATTTGTCAATAGCTAAAACGAAAAAAATCATCCAACCAAAGCTCCGAGAAACAGCCGCATAAATGCCTAGAAAATACAGGAATCGGCAGGCTTGGCCTGCCGATTCCTTTTTGCTGTCTTACTCCTTGATCCTGCGATACATTCGAGTGAACGCCTCCTTTTTCGTTTCGTACCGACGGCACGGGTCTTCTTCTATGGCGGCTTTCAGAAGCCATCCGGCGCTTCTGGCCGCCATCTTGAACGCATCACCCCGCCCTCGATAGGCTTCGAACAGCGCCTGCATCGGCGTCCCATTCCTGTCGAAGTTCGTGCCGCCCATCAAATCCCGTAAAGAGAACCACTTGCCGACCGCGACCTTATCGTGACAGCGGATGGCACCTTGAAGGTAATTCTTGATTTCTTGAGCTTGTGTCTCGGAAATGGAATGGATTTTTCTGATTTTGCCTTTTGAAATAAGCATAATTGCTCCTTGTTTAAGGTTTATTTGAGATAAGGAGATCGGACGAATTCAGCCTCCATCTCATAATACAGGGGTTAACCGCCCTCCAGGCGTGTATTCTTGCAAAGAAAGCCTCAAAATCCTTTTTTTTCATGGTTTTCCGCACATTCCCGCCCATTTTCCTGTTTTCGCCTGTTTCGGCAGGGCGTTCCCCTGGCATCCGACCCTAACGCAAAAGCGAGTCGATTATAACAATTCTATATTCCCCGATAGATGCTCACGGTCCTTAAATACATCGCCCTGGTCGGCACGTTCTTCATCTACACCACGTCGGGGGTGTTCTCGAAGCTTGCGTCGCAGCGGGAGTTTCTTTCGCCGGGGTACATCGCGTTCCTGGGCTGCACGGTGGGCGTGCTGCGGGATGGGACGTGAGCCTGGCCTACATGTTCAAGGGCACGGGCGTGGTGTTCGGGCTACTGCTCGCGCACTTCGTGTTTGGCGAGGCCATCACAATTTTTAGCGTTCAAACATCAAATGAATGTTGCTATGTCGATGCAACGAATTAGTTGATTCCATGATAAAATTCCAGGAATCCCTATAATCCATTTTCACCGCAAAATCTGAACTGCTTATAAAAGTTAGAAAGTCAGAAAGACGCCCCGCATACATTTCATCAAACTTATTTGACAAATCTTTCTTTTCGGCATCAGACAAACTTTCGGCCTTGTTATGCAAAACGTGTTCCAGGTTTCGCGACAAATAATAGATCTCGTACGGGATTCCCTTATAAATTTGTGTAGTTGAAAACAATCTTTTCACCACAGCCGTCTTTCGAGCATTTCGCTGCTTAATCCCGTCGGGATTCGATGTCATTATTTTTTCGTCTGTGTAACAAATTTGCTCGTCGCCACTTCTTTGTTCTACGCAATTTTCAGGGACAAACGCACCATCCGTATCTATAAGGTGCACGATTTTCTGAATATCATCCTTCTTTAACTTTGTCGAATTGAGAAACCTATCTATGGGTTGCTTGAGTCTTGACAAGATGGTTGCTGGCGATGAAAAATCTTGCGTGGTAATATCGCAGCGAAGGACGTAGACCCGCACCTCATTATTCTCAAAAAATGATTCCCACAAGCCTTCAAAAGAAATTTCATCCGAAATTCCTTCAACCAAGAACAGCATTACCTTTTTCTTAATGTTGGCCATCCTTAACCCCAGAATTTCTCAATGCGCGACGAATAAGATGGTATTTCGTTTCTGTAGCCAGGGGTTCGTCCTGCCCACCAATATTCAGCGCACGAATGTAGCAATCCCTAAGATTATTCGTCGGGCGAATATTCTTCAAATGGATATACCTATTGTCGGGATTGGTTGTCGTGAAAACGATATTCTGCTTGTCCAAAATTTCTAGCGGACGCAGATTGTGCGAAGTGAACACAATTTGTCCCTTCCCACTTTCCATTATTACCTTCAGTAAATCTCCAAGCAGCACTTCGAAAACACCAGCATCAAGTTCGTCTATCGCCACGCAAAAAGAATCATTGTTATACATGGCGATGATAAGATTTAATACAGATAAAATCTTGCGAACGCCTTCGGATTCATATCTAATCGGGAGACGCTTGTCCTGACGAACAGAAACCAGTTCGTATCGGACACCCATGGAGCCATCGTTCATAAGCTCTCGTCCGTATATCATCGGCTCAATAGATAAACCCGGAACCAAGGCGCCAAGGACTTCCGCCATCGACGCCAACACGCTTTCGGTCAAATCAAAAATTTGCTCGTTTACCGTTATTGGTCCCTGTTGTCCGATAGGGATATCGCCTATGGCGGTAGCATCCTTATGCCGATACTTTACGGACAGAGGTATCACGGCATCCATACTAATAAGACCAGAATGCACCCCCGTTATCGTAAAAAGATTAAAATTTGCGTAACTATTGATAGCCTGCACAATCTCAATCATTTCCGTTTCTTCCGAATCTTTCAGCAAAGCAAAGAAATCTGGGGAAAACAATAAGGACGTTTTCTTCTCTTGAGAAATCCTCATTGCAACAGACGCCTGGATCTTTCTTTCCTGACCTTTTACAATGCTATCGTAGCGAGCTTTCGGCGTAAAGTTTGGTTTGTCATCAAAATTCAATTCGTACGAGAATAAATTCGTCATCCGTCCAGGGATTTTCCCTGCAGCTTCTGACGCAACAGATAGTTTCTCCGCAGCAAACGCGCAACCTACCTTGTAAGTAGCTCTCTTCGCAATAGTGCCAGAATAAAGGACGTGATAGGTTTTTCCGTCGTCGAACTTTATTAAAAATTTTATAGATATGGTTGCCTTGTTGCTGTCAAGATTTATGCATTTTTCCATATCGGTCCACAGGGGGAGTCCCATGGCAATCTGCTTAAACAGACCCAATGCCTGAATCACAGTAGTCTTGCCAGACCCGTTCTGCCCGTAGAAGCCAATAACGGACGACTGATCAAAAGCCTTCGCAGGTAAAGCCTCTTGCTGAAAGTCAAAACTTCCATACTGGACATTCTTTAGATGTTCAATGGAAAGGGATAGTATGCGGATTTTGCTGTTTTTCATAAAAAATCACCAATTGTAGACTGTAATATACAAAATTTTCAATAAAAATCACGCATTTCGTAATAAAAAATACGTTTTTTAGACAAAACCATTGCTTTTTTCTCCTTTTGGAGATATTTTTATAGAAAACAAGCCGCAGGTTCACATTGTGAACCCCTAACGAAAACATCTTTTAAAGGAGTTTTTATGGATACAGATTACTTTTTTCTTTGCCCTTCAAGCGGGAAATTGACTATCGCAACCGGTTCCGGAGATCCGACGGATTTGGTCAAATGCCACGAGTGCGGAGGCGAATTCAAAGCATATTATATAGCCGGAGTCGGTAAAGGAATTTCTATCGCCGGGAAAAATATTGGAGGATTTATCGATAGGGTGTATGCAACAGAAAGAAATTGGTTCGAACTACTGCACAAGGCACCTTAACATAATACATAAATCGGCAGGCTTGGCCTGCCGATTCTTTTTTGCCGTCCCCACCCCCATTTCTTGTTGAACTATAAAGAAATCCTTTATAGTTACGCCCTTGGAGCATTTCGGCCCCATAAAACGCTTAAATTGAATAAAAATGACGCTATTCGGCGCAGCATTATCTATATTCCCCGATAGATGCTCACGGTCCTTAAATACATCGCCCTGGTCGGCACGTTCTTCATCTACACCACGTCGGGGGTGTTCTCGAAGCTTGCGTCGCAGCGGGAATTCCTCTCGCCGGGGTACATCGCGTTCCTCGCCTGCACGGTGGGCGTGCTCGGCATCTACGCGGTGCTGTGGCAGCAGATTATCAAGCGGATGGATGTGAGCCTGGCCTACATGTTCAAGGGCACGGGCGTGGTGTTCGGGCTAATGCTTGCGCACTTTGTGTTTGGCGAGGCCATCACCACGACGAACATAGTCGGGGCGGCAATCATCATCTGCGGCATCACGCTGTATGCGAGGCCATGATGTTCTACGCGCTGGCACTTTTCAACGTCTTTGTCGCGGCGGTGGCCCAGATGCTCCTGAAGAAGGCTGCTATCACGACACACAAATCATTTGTCAAGGAATACTTGAACCCGTGGGTTATAGGCGGGTACTCGCTGATGGTGTTCTCGCTGGTATCGAACGTGTATGTGCTGAGCCAGGGCGTGCTGCTCAAGGAGCTGGGCACCATCGAGGCGGCCAGTTACCTGTTCGTGCCGGTACTCGCTTTCGTCTGTTTCAAGGAAAAAATCAACCTGCGTAAGGTTGCGGCAATCGCGCTTATCCTAGTGGGCGTCGTGGTGTTCTTTTGGGAGTGAACCCTTAATTTCTTTAATCACATATTGCGGAGAGTCATTGATGCAGATGTAGATGCGGCCGATGTATTCGCCGATAAGGCCGAGCATCATCAAGATGCAGCCTCCGATGATGAGCATCAGAGCGATAATCGAACTCCAGCCAGCCACGCCAATAACCCCAAGGCATTTCTGCACCACAATCACGACAGCGTATATAAAGCCGACAATCGCAAAGAAAAATCCAAGGAACGTACTCAAGCGCAAAGGTTTCACCGAGAACGCCGTAAAGCCGTTCAGCCAGAGCCCTAGCAGGCGTACAAACGAATAGCCTGAAGTTCCCTGCAGGCGGGAACGGTGATTCGTTTCGACCCAGGCGATTTTCTTTGTTGTTCTAAAAACTAGGCCAGGCAAATACGGGAAAGAATTTTGATACCGGACCATTTCATCAACAACAAACTTGCGGGCTATATAAAAACTGCTCCCCTTGAAGTCTTTCGGGGGTTCCAGCATCATCTCCCCCATCTTGCCCGCCATCCACGAACCAAAACGGCGGAACAGGTTCTGCTTGATTTCGTGGTAGTAGGCATACACCACGTCGTAGCCTTCTTCAAGCTTTGCAATCAAATCGTTCAGCGAATCCAGCGGAGCCTGGCCATCGTCATCCAGCGAAACCACATACTCGCCGGAACACTTGCCGTAGCCCGCCAGCAAGGCCGAATGCTGCCCGAAATTCTTTGCGAGATTGATGCCGATAACATTGTTTTCCGTTTCGGCAAGTTTCTCGATGACATTCCACACGCCATCGGGGCTGCAGTCGTTCACCAGCACAATCTCGTAACTGTCGCCCGGGCGCTTGGCTGCCATCTCGCTCTTGATTTCGTCTACTACGGTGGTGATGGTATTTTCGGAGCGGTAACACGGAATTACAAACGAAAATTTAGGCATAATGAAACCTCGGACATTCTAAAATATACATCATTCTTGAGGGTGCGACAAAACTTCCCAACGACCATTCTTGTCGGCACCGATACGACGAAGCAAACTCAATTCCTTGAGTTTCTTTAGAGCACGTTCTACCGTTGCTCGAGCGAACTTTGTTTGTGTAACTAACAAGGCCGTTGTAATATTCGGATTTTTTAAGATTGACTTTAAGATAAGTTGTTCTTTTTCAGACAAGAGTATTTTTACACCCTCATTTACACCCTCATTTACTCCCCCATTTACTCCCTCATTGTTTCCTGAGTGAGAAGAATTTTCCATACCTTGTCTATACAGCACGACCTTAAAGTCGCCATCATCTTCCCAAACAGGCGCAGAAAGCCCCCAGTCCTTGCACTTGACAATAATGTCCTCGGTACCCGTGCCGGCTCGTTCAACATACCCCATCAAGAACATCGCATTCGCCAAGAGCGGATTCACCGGAATAGACCTATGAGGTTTAGCCAGCATAGCAACCGTCATTCCACGAGGGAGCGGCCCCGGGCTCCAAACCTCAAGACGGTCGCTGAAAAGCATCACCTGCACACTCGCATTGCTCGTGTAGTCACGATGACACACGGCATTGACAATCGCCTCTTTTACGGCATCGTAAGGCAATTCAAACTTTGTCGGGACCTGAGCGGTGTCCCCCGTATCTCGCGTACCGACCCAGTTCCTAATATGGGTCATCACAAAATGAGTCGCTTGATCCACAAGTTCAAAGACATCGCCCCTGTAAACCTGATAATCGGCCATCGGTTTTGAAATGCGATTCGCGAAGAACTGCATACATTTCACTTCGGACGAAATAAAGAAACGCTGAGGTTTCTTCCCGAAAAGCAATTCCGCCGAATTTACAATGCGTCCGGCATCGTCCATCAGGTCCAACGCCGTCAGCACATGTTCTGGCGAAGCTCCCGCAGGGATTTTGAAATTCCTGATTTCACGTGCAGTCTTCACGAAGCGACGAATCTTGGTCACACTCAAATCGCTCAAAGTAATTTCAGAATTTTTAGAAGCATCAAAAGGCAAAACATTGATATATTCGCGAGAAACAAGAAAATTCGCCAACGCCGCATAAACGGCAGTCCGCAATTCATCGTAAGTAGAAAAACTTTTGCGAACAATTTCGGAATTTACTTTTGCAACAAAACGCTCTTGCTTTGACTCACGGGGCTTATCCGTTTTCAAAACAAAGCAAATTCGTTCCCTATGCCGTTTGCCAGCCTCATTGTACTCCTGCTCAGTTGCCGAGACTCCCTTAGCATTCGTGTTTCCGTATGTATTGCCAATAATCCCTAAATAAACATCGCTTGCGGCAACTTCATTCAGATAAAGTCCGGTAGCATCACGCTCTTGGGCAGGAACTTCTTCAAACAAAAAAATTTCAAAAAAACGACCGAGAATTGCATCTTTGCGGATGTAATCGGCAAGCCACCTGCGTTCCTTGGCAAATTCCTTCTGCACACTCGATATGAAGATTCTGAATGACATATTGAACCAAATTCCGTTTTTTTTCAAATATACATCAATCTGCAGAAGAGAGCAATACCAGCAAATGCGACCTTAAGAAAAACTTCAACTTGCGGAAATGACTTTGCCTACTTTTTCAAAACATAAACCATATTCCACAAGCCGTCAAACTTAAAACCGTATTTTTCGTGGAATTTAATTGAGGCAACATTGTCTTTTTCTACCCAGGCATAGGCATATTTTCCACCCTGGGCAATGTACCTTTTCAGTCTCTTTTGAAGCATGGAATGGATAATTTTCTTTTCTGTGCCGTTGTAGATTTGGTTTATATAGAAATTCTGGGGCTTTACAACAACTTGCAGAATGGCATCTATGGCACTGTTTTTGTCACAGTGAATCTCAACTTCACCCCGTTCTATGGATTTTGACAAATCTTCATCTGATAGCAGGTGGCTTACTCTCGTGTCGAAAATTTCATGTAAGTGCTTGTTTATACTCGGAGCAAACCTTATTTCTGGAATTACCCCTTCTTCGCTTAAACCATATTGAGACAGAACAAAATCATTCAGGAACGCAGAACAGTCCCTTGTGGACATTCGCATCATCTGAGCCAAGAGTTCAAACCCATTTTCTTTTAGGAAAGTTTTTTTATCATCTGGATTCTTTGTGAGAAACTCTAAAACATATTCTTCAAATTTCAAAGACTGAAATAGACTGTTTAACGCCAAAATATCAACCGTATAATAATATAGGCGCCTAACCTCACAATCTAAACAAGAAACTAGGATAGAATTTTCAGAGCTGTAAAATTCTTCGACATTTGTAAAAACATCATTCGAAAACGCGTTGGTTTCCATACGACCGAGCGCTTTAATTTTTTGTCGACAAGACCTTATATCATCAATAACAGAAGACATTTTACAAATTCGATTCAACTATCTCGCAATAGTCAAGATTTCCTATATCCATAAACATCACGCCCCAAGCAAGTCCAGAGCCAAATGCCGAAAGGCAGCAGCGACTATTTTTCGAAAGCAATATTTCACTGCAATTATACATAGCAGTCAACGGAATGGAAGCTCCACTTGGATTACCAAAGTTTTCGACAAGGTTCATAAATAACTTGTCTTTTGGAATACCCACTTTTTCGGAAAGCTTTTGGAGCATAAAACGGTTTGGCTGATGAAAGAGAAAATAATCAACATCTTCTATCTTAGAAACACCTCGATTAAAAACATCCAGCAGCATCGAAGCAACATTCGTTTGGACAAAATTGAATATTTCACTTCCGTCCATATGCATGTGGTCTAGCGCCCTAAAATTGCCATCTCCCAAATCACGCATTACGGCCGTTTCAGGAGAATTCGGCATACGGAAGCCGCCCGCCGGAATTTTCAACGCATTTCCGCGACTTCCATCCATGTGCATTTCATAATAAATTGATTTAGCGGAGGTGTCATTTTCAACAATCGTAATTGTTGCGGCATCACCAACCAAAGGATAATCGTTCCTATCACGCTTGGAAATCTTATGGCTCAGCACATCGCCATTGACAAGAACAACTTTTTTATTTGGCAAATGGTCTAGAAGCATAAAGGACTGCATCAAGCCAATCAAGAAACCGCAGCATCCCTGCGCAATGTCCAAACAAATAACGCCATCGCCAAGCCCGCAATTTCCTGCAATAATATTACTATTGTGCGGGACAAAATAATCCGGGCACAGAGAGACAACGACAACAGCACCGATTTCTTCTTTTTTTATCCAGCCATTTTGCAGCATGTAATTTAAGCCAAATACACCAAAATCAGAAACAGTCGAAGTTTCCTTGGATAGGCGGTGCTGATTGTAGCCCATTACTTTTTTCAAGCGCATAGTCTGCTGTGCAGGGAAAGAGTAGTTCCCGATTTCATCATCGAAATGACCGATGGTTTCGGGGAGTACTCCCAGCATCGCAGAAATTTTTTTGCCTGAAAAAATCGTAATCATTAATTAACGCCCTTGGAACTTTTTACCAAAGCAAGAATCGCATCTACAGAGGCATAATTTTCCGGCACGATACTCATGCCATCAATCGTCACTTTAAAATATTCTTCAAGCATTGTCGTGAGCGACACAATGTCAAAAGAATCGAGCAAACCATCCTCTACGAAATTCGAACTATTTTCATAGTCAAATTCCGGACGGAGTTCCGCAAGCATCTCTAGAATTTTTTTCTTTTCATCCATAAAAGCCTCTTATTCGTTCACCTTGTTTTTTAAAAGTAACCGATCAATTTTCCCGTTCGTATTTCTAGGCAACTCGTCCATCTTGATATAAACAGAAGGAATCATATACGACGGGAAAACCTTACTAATTTCCTTCCTGAAATCTTTATCGGCTATTTCGGCATCATTTTCATAGAACAGGACGATTTCTTTCTTTTCGTAATGATATACCGCACAGCAATACTTGACCAATTTCAAGTCATTTTCAACAACATGTTCAATTTCGCCCAATTCAATTCGATAGCCCATGTGTTTAATCAGGCTGTCTTTTCGGCCTTTGAAGATGATGTTTCCGTCTTTTCGCACATAAGCCATATCACCAGTTCGGTAAATCAACTCGGGATAAGACTTGTTCAGTGGATTCTGGACGAAAGCAGCAGCCGTCTTTTCGGGATTATTATAATACCCCATTGCTAAAGAAGTTCCTCGAACACAAAGCTCACCTTCTTCTTCTACACCACATTTTTCGTCTTTGTCATTAAGGATCAAGACATCCGTATTGCGATAAGGTACACCAATCGGCAGAGCCTCGTTTTCTAAAGGCCGTTCTTTTACTTCGTAATATGTGCAATCCAAAGTGATTTCAATGGGCCCGTACAGATTGGCAAATTTCGTCTGAGGAAGTTTGTCGTACCACACAAGGAACTGTTTTGTCGGGAACACTTCACCTGCAAACCAAACCAATTCCAAGTCAGGCAAAGCAATCTTGTCCAATAGTTGCATGTTCGCAATATTGACCATGATTGAAGGAACCCAAAAAATAAAGCTCACATGATTTGCCGCCAACGATTCCAGAAGTCTCGCAGGGAAAGCTGCCAGCATCGCATCAAGTAAAACTATCTGCGAGCCAAACATCATCAACATGCAAAGTTCAAAATCAAATATATCAAATACAACTGGAGACAACGAACCTAATATTTCGGACCCGTCAAAACCAAATTTTTCTCGGGAAACTGTCATGAAATCAAAGAAACTTCTATGGTTTAAAACAACTCCCTTTGGGGTTCCCGTTGAACCGGAAGTGTTTATAAGGCAGAACGGGTCAGTATCAATCAGTTGCGATTTTCTCTGGTTTAACTCGGAAACACTTATTGGCAGGGAATTAAAATCTAATTGGTCAATGAGAATTTTTGGTAATTCTATTCCGTCAAAGAACTTGTCAAATTTAGAACTTGTAATGATTGCAGCAGGTTTAATCAAGTTGAGAATATTCACAATCCGTTCTTTTGGGGTTTTTACGTCCAAGTTCATGAACGGATTAGACGAATACATAATGCCAATGTCAGCAACAACAGTCTGTATCTCTTTGGGCAGAAAGACCGCAATAGGTGTGTTTACGCACCCTTTTGTCAATTCAACGATATGAGAGCCTAAGCAAACGGATTTTTTTTGCAGTTCATCAAATGTAATTGATTGTGCGTTGTGTACTACGGCTATTTTAGCGGCACATTCCGAAACAGTTTTTTCAAAGGTATCAAGCAAATGGATATTCATTTTCTACCCTCTGTCAAATCAATTGTTCGCCCACCATCAATCGTTATTTGTTGCCCGGTAATCCACCTAGCTCGCTCTGATAATAAAAAATCAACCATTGGCGCAATATCCGCAGGTGAACCTATGCCCAAAGGATGCGTTTTTTCGCATGCTGCTTTAAATTCGGGATCATCATACATAGACTTCGTCATGTCAGTAAGCATCCCGCCGGGCAAAATGGTATTTACACGTGTATTTGGAGCAAGTTCTATTGACAAATTCCTCATAACACCATCCAAAGCAGCCTTTGACGATCCATAAACGCTGAAAGCCGCTGCGCCACGATTACTGATATTGCTAGAAATGAAAACTGCACTTCTTAAACTTTTGTTATTCGTCTTTTTTGATGCTAAAACTTTCATGATGAGTTCTGCCGCAAAGATATTCACAGAAAATACAGATTCAATAATATCTGGATTTACCGATCTGAGCGGGAACATCCCTATTACACCAGCACAATGGACAAAACCGCTAATGAAAATATTTTGTTCTTTCACTAACTGAGACAAATATTCTTCAATACTTTTGTAATTGGACAAATCAAATGGCCACAATATTATTTCATCCTTATTTTTACAAAGATTTCTCGTTTCCTTAAGCCGCTCAATATTACGTCCATTTAAAATCAGTTTGTTGTTTTGCGACAAATAAATCGCAATTTCACGTCCAACACCTGAAGATGCACCAGTAATCAACGTATACATATAAGCGCCCTTTATTGTGCGGTAAAACCACCATCAACATTAAAAACAGAACCTGTTATCCATTTTGCCGCGTCTGACAATAAAAAAGCTATACTATTCGCCACATCAATCGGTTCGCCCCAACCAAGCAAATGCATAGACTCTATTTTGTTTTCGTATTGTGACTCAAACATAACAGACACATCGTTCGCCATATTCGTCTTAATAAAACCAGGTGCGACACAATTTACCCGGATGTTTTTTGGAGACAATTCAACTGCAAGAGACTTCGTCATACCTATTACGGCGGCTTTACTCATTGAATATGCAACATTTGCTGCCGAGCCAACAATCCCATAAACAGAGGAAATAAAAACAATAGATCCTTGCTGTTCTTTGTCATAGCAGGATCTGTTGGAAAAAATTTTCGCAAGGTTTAATCCTGCTTGAACATTTATTTTTTGAACTTTTTCATATTGGCTGTTAGATAGTACTCTCAACGGAACAACTGAGGGGATTCCTGCACAATGGACAAAACCCGTATAGGGAGTTCCAAGTTCCTCTTTGGCGGCTACTACATTGTTTTTCAGAGCTTCAAAATCAGTAAGATCAAGAACCCTGCAAACAACTTTGCTTGACAACGTTTTGCTGAAATCAAGTAATGCGGATTCATTCACATCCAGTAATAGCAGTGACGCGCCCAGTTCTGAGAACAATTTTGCACAGGCCTTACCTATCCCCGACGCGGCGCCCGTTATTATAATGTTTTTCTTTTCAAGATTGACTAGATTCACCATAATTCAATCACTCACCCAAATACGCCTCTTTAAAATAATCATCAGTCTCTACTATTGGTAAAATGTCTTTACTCTCAATTTCGAAGTCCGTCACACCCAAAGACAACCCTATTCCAAAGCCGCATGTTATAAGATTCAATCTGTCTTTTTTTATACCTTTTTTTATAAGATCTGAAATTGTCAAAGGAATGCTGGCACTACTTGTATTTCCATAACGGTCAATTGAAATCGGCATTTTTTCGGGATTCAATTTTATCTTCTTGCATATGTGCTTTAAAATAAACAAATTAGCCTGGTGGAATACACAATGATCATAGTCATCTATGCAACCGCCATATAGTTCAAAAAATTGTTTGAACGCTTCGGGGACTCGTGTTATAGAAAACTCAAACACAGCATCACCATCCATGTGAGGCCCTATTTGTTTTACATTTGGATTTTGAACATTTACTTTTATTCTTTCCGCAACTCCAGGCATTATAATTGCGCTATAATCATCGCCAAAGGATTTCAACAAGGTCCGAATTCTGCCGTTGCCTTTCTCTATTATTATCGCGGTCCCTGCATGTCCAAATAAAGAGCCGCTTGAATAGTCCCATTTTTCTTGCACAGCAGAGAGATGCGTTTCCCCACAACACAATAAAACCCGCTTAAAAATCCCTGCATGAATCATTGATGCAGCAACGCTTACCCCATAGTTAAAGCCCGAACAACCTAGACTTATATCAAGGCAAGCACAATCAACAGAAAAGCCCAGCCTATGCTGCAAAACATGCGCCGTCGCCGGCTGATGATAGTCCGCACTTTGAGAAACAAAAATTAAGCCGTCAAAACTATTTCTCTCATATTTTTTATGGACAATAAGTTTTTCGGCAGCAACCTTGCATAAATCAGAACACGTTTGTAATGAATGCGCTAAACGCCGTTCACTGATTCCAGTCGTTTTTACAAATCTTTCAATCTTATCTTTGTCGCCATCAAATTGTGCAAGTTTATCTATATGTGTCGGTACAGCACAAGACACACCCGATATAGCAACATCTGAAATGCACGAAGAGGACATTATTATCTCCAATCAAAGATTAATACGCAAACCTAGAATCAACTTCTACTATTTTACCCGTCATTGGAATGGATTTGTCGCTCAACAAAAAAGCACAAACATTCGCAATTTCTTCCGGTTTTATCCATCCAAAAACACTTTTATCAACCTGTTCCTGAATCAAAGAATCATTATGCAACTCGGAAACAACCGATTTTACAAGTTCTGTCTTCACAAGAGCCGGTTCTATACAATTAGCCCGGATTCTTCTTTTTCCATATTCCTGCGCAATAACCTTTGTCGACGCTTCCATCGCCGCTTTTGACGCAACATAACCTAATTCATATGGACCAGGATGTGCCGCCGCACCAGAAGAAATTCCAACAATGCTAGAATTATCATTGCTAAATTGCTTCTTTACAAAATACCGACACAATTCTACGTATGAGTAGAAATTAACATTCATTACATATTCAAGGCGCTCTTTAGTTAAAACCTTTAATGGAAACACATACGGGATTCCCGCACAATGAACTAAACCATCCAATTTCACATTATCTGCCATGCATTTTTCAAATACAGCAGCAATTTCCGCACTGTTTTCTAGATCAGCCTGAACAACAAGATGCTTGTCGCCTGCCATTTGAGATTTTGTTTCTTGAAGCCGATCAAGGTTTCGACCAACAAGTACAATCTGCGCCCCTATTTTTGAAAAACAAATCGAGCACGCTCTTCCTATACCAGAAGATGCTCCTGTTACTAAAATTTTTTTTCCTGTCAGCAAATCTTATTCTTCCATCAATTTCATCAAATCACCAACCGTATTTTGCGACTTAACAACGGCCCCCTTAACAATCTTATGGAACTCGTCATCCATCATCGCAATGAAAGACAAAACCGCAATTGAGTCCCAGGCATCTAAATCACTCAAGACAGTTTGAGACGTCAGCTCAGTTTCATCAACCTCCATCACGTCAGCGATTAATGCAATCTTCTTTTCATCTGTCATAAACTACTCCTTATTGACAATTACTTTTATAAAGCTTACATAGTATTTTTTTTATTCTCAAAAACGCGTCCGGCACAACAAGCAGGTCTTGTTCAAAATATACAGATTCTCTATCATTTCTAGTTACATTTTTTTTGTATTGTGCACCTAGTTTTATAGCGTCACTGATATGTTTGTGATTGTTAGCGTAAATTACAGAACAAGTTTTTGTTATATGGAGAACGTCTTTACAAAATTCACGCATCAACAACCAAACTTCCATAATTTCAGTCGGTTCACCTACATTCACTTCTCTGCCGACTTCCGCCATGCCGTCATGGATATCGTAAACGCCGTAAAGCCCAATCCGTTCACCCTTTTTATTCAGCACCACAAAATAGTAGTCGTTCGGTTCCTGCATTTGCCAGCGGATAAAATCCTTCTGGGCTTCGAGCGATGGTGCCAGTTGACCCACGGTGTCGCGGTTTCGTTTGTCGGCACGGATATTGTACGAAAACTCGGCATCATCAAGCGTGATGCTTCGCAAATCGACAAACATTCCATGTATCACTTCCGGGTAAACCATATCTACTATAAATATACACAAAAAAGAAGAGATTGGGTGTCTGTTATATTGATTAAATTGTTTTTTTTGTGATTCTTTTTGGTTTAAAATGGCTACGAGAATCCAGTGATAAAAAATCCGTACTTTGAACCGTCATAGGTCAATACGATGTGTCCCTTACACCACAAAACAAACTTCGGGGCCAAATCAGAATCTATTCAAGAATCTGGTTGATTTATTGGTAACCGCTGACGTTAGTGCTACCCAAGCGAAAGGCTTTTGTTCCACCACTGGGTACTTTTGCCATGGGTGACCATAAACCGGTTCACGTTGCTAAACGCGACGTAAAGCATGCTCTTTTCAGCGGCAATTTTCGCATGGCAGCCTGTGGCTCCAAAATGACAACTGTTCTTCACCACCACCAAGGTAAAACCAGATTATGCGATTATGTAACAAGTTACTTAATGGGCTCCGTCAAATGTAGCCCATGAAGTTTCTGCCAATGAAAAAGGGCGATAGACGAGGTATGATTGGCTAACTTGAACCTATTTGTAAACGACATATCGCCTGCTCTAATTTACAATGAGCCAAGGTCTGCGAAGTGAATGGCGTGAATTTCTGAATATTTCAGCACCTTAATGTTGTCAAATTTTTTGACAACATTAACACTGACGCTGTCGTAGTAGTGCCGTTGCAAAAAATCAACCAAACCGCTGTCGTTTAGCACAAATACATTGCTTTTTATAATATCGTGGATAGGGTTGGATATGCCGTTTTTGTGTAGATGAGTCTCAATGTCCGGGAAATAAGTAGTCCAGTACCCAAGTGGAACAATTTTTTTCCAACTTCCAATGGGTTCAGATAGGTATGGAGGTTTTTTGTAATAATTGAACCGCTTGTATGTTGCAAAATCGGCCAAAAAGACGTAGTCATCTGGCGTTGAATGGATGTAATCAAACAATGCTTTGTGTTTGGGAACAGCCGATTTTGTTATGAGTACTGTATCCCACATTAGTCCATTCTGTACAGATCGGACATGTGTTCCGGTATATGCAAAAAGAGAAATCGTGGTAATGGCAAGCATTGCGACTATGGCGCTAAAATGTTTTACGGAAATATTTCGCAGTTTTCCCATGTATGGGATGAGTAGTGTGGTTGCATAAAGCCATAGTCCGGCTTCGACGCGATAGACGAACCGCTGCCTGCACAAAAGATACGTCATAAGAACGAGCATCACCAAAAGGTTTGCTCCGGAGATGTTGGGTTTACCTCCTTTGGATATAAATAGAATGAAACTGAAAAAGAAAAACGCCCACAATCCAGGTTTGTTGGAGGACAACTCTATTTGGTCTAGAATGTAGCTTGCCAAAGCCTTCCATTGGACTGGATATGTTTTGGCCTCTATTTCTTGCGCAATTCTTTTTAAGGTGTCAATGGCGAAAATCTCGGTATCATAAAAGGTCCAATTATTTAATAGACGGTAGTCGGCACAAGAAAAAATCTGTTTCTCTAATTCGGTGCAGAGTAAATCCTTGTCGTAGTTCTTTTCATCCCCTAAGACAGACCTTGGGGGTTGGAACTCCATGTATTTGTGGTATTCTGGAGCGGTGTAGTGAGCCTGATTGAGTTTATCAATGCCATAAAGACCGACTAATGTGGCTAGTGTGGCGACCATCAAAAGACGTTTGTTGGTATAACAGTTTTTTATTTGGAACAACAAGGCACATAGAAAAAAAGGCAATCCCATTAAGAATGCGGCATTACGCATAATCGCACTCCAAAGCATCAGAAGGATTCCCAAAAGAACAATTCGTTTTTTGTGCCGTTGCGAACCAATTCCGTATAAAGACAAAAGCATGCCCGATGCACCCAGTATGGCGGCGCACAGTGTGAATTGTACGGTTAGGTAGAAATCCCTGGCAAAAAAGAGTGTAAATAATAGAGACAGGACAATTCCCCATCGCATCCCCAGTTTTTTTATAAGGACAAATGATATGACGGAAAAAGAAACAAAGACTTCGGCGATTTCGCCTATGTAATACCACCCAGCTTTAGGGAATAGATGGTAAAGGGGAAGTAGGAAATACCCGTACAGGACATTGACAAAGGTCAAGTGGACGTTGTAGGAGTCTCCAAATACTCCTTCGAGAGTCCTTGCCATAAAATAGTCATCAACTGCACCAAAATAGGGTTTGCCGCAAAAGGCAAAGCAGATAACCAGATAGAAAACGTTGACTGCAAGAGCCGCTATAATGCAGAGATGGCTTCTATCTTCTTCCATATATCGGCCCTTGCTAATTCAGTACCGCCACGGGTACCCAGTGTGCCTTGTAGGAATTCCTGGTTTCTGGCCCGCAAAGGACGGGACGATGTGTTCCTTGAACAACAAAGCGGACTTCGGGGTGTCTTTTTGCCAAATTGGCGATTTGCCCAAGAACTTGGCGGATTTCATTTTGGTCGCCGACCGTTGACGCCAGTGCGGTCCAGGCGATAAAATGAGGGTGTTCTGGTTCGGTGAGTATAGAGTCGATTTTGTCAATCAGCATATTGTTTGGGTAACTCTGACAATAGATGGCTTGTTGAAATCCAATTTCAAAAATGTAATCTGTGCGGTTAAATTGCAGGGAATCTCCACCGAACAGAAAAATATTGCTTGCGAAGTTGTTTCGGAATTCGGCGTGTTCCGCATGGCTGGTATAATTGGCTAGTCTGCGGTGTAGGGCGAATTTGTGGGGAATGCTTTCTAGGACTTTGAAGTCGTCGGACAAGATGTTTTCGTCAACGGGGACTCCCCAGGCATCTACCAGGATGAATACATTTGTTCTCGCACTGTCTAACAGCGTGGCCCGTAGGGGAGTCTTGCCCATTATCTGGTAGGTGTCTTTGTAGGTCGTTGAAAGGGAGTCTTCGTGAACCGCTGGCAGTAAGTGCCAGGGCTTGCCAAATGGTGCTGAAAAACTAGCCCTTCCCAAAACATAAATGAGAGAGACGGTCACAAATATCAATACAAGAAATGCCACCAGGTTGATTCGCTGCCACTTGCTCATAGGGCGTCTCCTTCACCTGGTTGCAGGTTCGTAGAATGGTATTTGAGCAGCATCAGGTCGCCGAACTCCTTGACCGTGTCGACCCATAGGGAATCATGGTAATGTCGCCTGTAAAAATCTTGTAAGGATGGTTGGTTGTTGTCTTCTGCCAGGTAAACATTGTCATGAATTATATCGTGGATGGGGTTATCAACACCTCTTTTTTTGAATTCCTGTTTCATGGCGGGCAGGTGGATGTTCCAGTACCCCCAGGAGAATATGTTGTTCCAGCTACCGGGTTCGATGGCTTTGTAAGGGGGATTCCTGAATGTTCCCAAACTCTTGTATTTTTCGAAGGAAAGCAGGAATACGTCGTTCTGGTGGCTGTTTGCGTATTTTAGAAAGTCTTGCCAGTTGGCGGGGACTTGCTCGTGTTCAATCAGATTCCAATTTTTTTTCAACGTTCCCTGCTCCCCTATGCCGAAATAGGCGAAGAATGCGGCGAGGGCGATTAAGAGCAGTGGAATCACTTTGTTCCATTTTATTATGAATCTATTCGAATCAAGAATGTCTGCCGACATGAAGAAAATTCCGCATACGGTGGCATATAGCCAGATGCCTGATTCTACATGATATGCCAATCGATTAACCAATAGCAGGTAACCTATGGAAATACCGATGATTCCTAGCGATGCCCATGGGTACAAATTTGAAAGCCTTGATTTTGCTAGTAACAGGAATATGCAGAATATGGCCCAGCACCAGCCTAGACTGCGGGTCAGTTGTCTGGAAACGGCCATAAAAAAGGCTACGGGCATCCTTGATGGGTTTGGAGAATACAGGTTGTTCTTTGCTACATCGATAATGGGGAGGAGACTGTCTCTGGAGAAGACTTCAGTATCATAGAACATCCAGTTCTTGAGCAGCCTGAAATCGGGGCCGCTCATTCCCCTTTCCTGCAGTTCATCGAATGTGGATTCCCTATCGTAGAACGCCCCGTCGCCAAAGTAGGCTCGGACGGGCTGATAATCGGCATAGTATTTGTAGTCGCCGCTGGAATAGAGAGTTTTGTCGAAGGTGTGTAGCCCGTATAATGCGGCAAGGCAAATTGCGAGGGCGATGATGCCTGCCCTGCGTCCTGTCTTTTTGATAAAGGTCTGGACAACCAGGTAAATTGCCAGGTAGGGCATGCCCAGCAAGAATCCTTCCCAACGCATGGTGCTACCCGCGATGAGAAATAGTGAACCCAATACAAGGAATCGCTTTTTACCCTGTGCGAAAAAGAAAGAAAGGATTCCCGCAGCCGTGTAGATGGTGGCGCACTGGGTAAAACTCAGTTGAAAGTAGAAATCCGGGGTGAGAGATGCAAGCAACAGGGTGGATAGTGCGGCTCCCATTTTTGTTCCCATTCGCTGGATTAAAAAGTAGGTGAATGTCGTGAATGCGGCGAAGGTGCCGACCAGTTCGGCAATGAAATACCAGCCCACTTTAGGGAACAGCCAGTAAAAAGGCTTTAAAAAGTAACCGCATGCCGAACCGACGAAGTAGGTATGGACGTCGTATGCTCCTCCGTATGCCCCGGTCAAGACGCTGGACATGAAATAATCATCTAGCGAGCCATGCCGGACGATGCCAAAGGCGAAGTACAGGGCTAGAAAGAACAGGTTTAGCAGTAATGCTAAAAATAGGGGAGTGCGGCGGAGCATGAGAAAAAGTTAGTAAAAAAATACTTGGTGAATGCTTTTGTAAGACAATCCTGTAAAATAGGGCGATTTCGGTAAATTCCGCAGGAACCTACATCAATATGCAGGATGCCTACGTGGTTGAAAAGGGCGACGCTATTGGCTCTTGGATGCAGATTGGTTATACCGGTCCAGGCAGTAATAGTTTCGGTACGGCCAAGTCTGCCGTGTTTGGGTATGCGGAAGACACCCAAGCCAATGGAAATTGGATTGCCACTCCTTTGACCAAACTGAACGATTGTACCGCTAGTATGAGTTGGAAACTTTCTGCATATCTCGACCAAACAAATGATGGACAGGCCAACGTTGCATATAAGGCTTTCGGTGACGCTGAATGTAGGGGGCTGACTCCTGCGTTCGATAAACTGACCGACGGCCGCAGCACTGCTGGATCGTAATCAGTACATTATGTATATGAAATAAGGGCGGGCCAAAGGGTCCGTCCTTATTTTGATTTTAGAATTCCGATAAATTACTGATTACGACCGGAAACCAATTGCGCAAAGGCGGGAGTCAATCCCAGACAATCGTCTTCGCCACCGGTGGTGTACTTGATATCATAGTGCCCAGTCGTAGCATTGTTAGAGGAAGCTTCCGCACTGAGAGTCCATGCGTTAGCCTGATCTTTTGCGCATTCATTCAATTTTTGCGATGGGCTGGCTATCCACTGAGGTGCGTCAGACCCTTCTGAATAATTAAAGACGTTGGATTTTGCGGAACCCGATGTGTTAGAACCAGGACCCGTGTATCCAATCTGGTTCCATGTTCCAATTGCCTGGGCTTCCACAGCATATGCATCCTGCATATTGATGTAGTATATGGCCCCAAAAGCAATGTACGCAGCCCTGGCTATGCCTTTATGGCATTGTCACTCAATTTTAAAAATTATCGGACGGCCCAACAAAAGAACTATTCAAAAATACGGCAGGTACCCACGGGGCAAGGTATTTCCGCTTGACTTCCGGTGCTCCCAAAATCGGCCGGTGTGTTCCCTGAACAATAAACTGCACCTGTGGATACCGCTTGGCTAATTGAGATAGATTATCAAGCAGTAGATGAAGTTTTTCCCTGTTCCCTTCTCTAGTTCCGTATGTCGTCCATCCAACCCGCTTCCACGAGCCATCAGCCAACAGAGAGTCCAATACTGAAACTATTTGCCCATCTTCGAAACCTTCAAAGCACCGAAAATCAGAAAAATATCGCTTTATATTCTGTTGCTTTTTCTTACAAGCCGTGGAGTCTCCGTTAGATATGAAAACACCTTCAGTAAAATTCTTGCCGAATTCACCACTTTCAACAATAGCCGTAAAACCAAACATTCTATTGTGGATTGCGTATTTGGCAGAATTTTCCTTGAATAGTTCGAAATCTTGCACAAGTAAATCTTCGTCGTAGGGGACTCCCCATCCATCAACCAGAACATTCACCGTAGTCTTAGAACCATCTTGCAAAAATTCCATCAGGGCCGTGTCGCCGATAACCAGGTAATTGCTTTTATAAAAGGACGATAGGGAATCATTCCCGAAAGGCTGCAATTGCCATGGATGCTGGCTTTGTGGCAGATACCTATCTACAAAAATCATCGGCAGGGAGACGATAAATAGGATAAATGCCGAAAACAAAGTGAGGTTAAGGAATTTCTTGTTCATTCGCCAACTCCTTTACCCGATACTTTGTTAGGAACAGATTCCCAAAATATTTAATTGTGTCAACTGCCAAATCTTTGTGATAATGTTCCTTATAGAAGGGGATAAAGGATAAGGACTGCTTGTCGTTCAGGACATATACATTGTCGTGTATAATATCCTTGAAAACATTTTCTACTCCCCTATTTCGAAGTTCCTGCTCCATTGGAGGCAAGTGGATATTCCAGTACCCCGTAGAATGAATGTTGTTCCAACTTCCCGGAGATATTCCTTCGTATGTTTTGCCAACGAAGGAACCCAGTTCCTTGTATCGGTCAAACGGCAATAAAAATACATCACCAGGATTTTCTTTTGCATGTTGCAGGAAAGCGTTCCAGTCTGCACCCTGTGAATCTTTGCTCCTAACAGCGTGGTTCATTTTGTCAAATGCGACCAAGGTTATATTGGACACAAGGCCAATCAGGCTGACAAGTAAAAGAATCTTGACCAGGCCCGTTATCTGTTTTGATTCAACTATGTTACTTTTGCAAACATAGAACAAAACAAAAATGACTGCGAATCCCCAAATTCCTGATTCTACGTGACTTGCCACTCTGTTGACAATAGCGAGATATGTGTACGAAAGTCCTATTATGGACAGTGATGTCCAGGGAACCCACCAGTATTTTTTATTGTAGAAATAGATGATTGTAAAGCAAAGTAACAACCAACACCATACGCTTCCCTTTATCATGGTGTCCGATATGCAACGAGCGACAAAGAAGGGCATTTTAAGGTAGTTGGGCTCGTAAAGGTTTCTCTGGGCAATCTTGATAAGGGCGTTCATGCTGTCCAAAGAAAATACGTTGTTGTCGTAAAAATACCAGGCTTTCAGGTATCTCAAGTTGCGGCTACCGATACCCCTTTCGTCCATTTCGTCGGAAAGGGCATCGAAATTATAGAACGCACCATCCCCGAAAAAAGCCCTGACCGGTTGGTAAGCCGCGTAGTACTCGTATTCATTGTTCTTGTACAGGCTAGAATCAAAGGCTTTCAAACCGAACACTATACCAACAAGCAACAGCAGACCTATAATCCCGCCTTTCCAGATAGAACGAGCGAACAGCCAATTGGAAAGAAGAATGACGGCCAGGGTAGGTATGCCGAGCAGGAACATTTCTTTTCGGAAAACATAACCCGCCACCATAAAAAGGACTCCCCAAAGTAGGTAGGATCTTTTTCGCTCGTCATTACCGATTGCAAACAAAAAGATTCCAGCCGCCGTGGAGATTCCCGCACACTTGGTAAATTCAACGTGTAGATAAAATTCTAAAGAGACGCAGGCCAAGATAAGGAATGTGAAAGCCAGCCCAAGTTTATTTTTAAACCTTGTAATCAACAAATAAGAAATTGCCACAAAAGAGCAAAAAACAATAGCCTTTTCAAATAGCGGATACCACCCCACATTGGGCAAAATCTTATAAAAAGGCCACAGGAACACACCATAAATAGCGTTAACAAAGTACAGGTGAATGTCGTATTCCCCGCCATAAGCACCCGTCAATACGGAATGCATGAAAAAATCATCTAGGGACTCGTATTTCCAACCGCCAAGAGCTAGGCTCAAGACCAGGACCACCGCATTTGCGGCTAGGGCAAGCAAGAGCGGTTTGTTTTTTAAGTTGGAACGTGGCATGACTCAAACTTAAAAAAAAAGAACCCGTCTTTTTACCGACGGATTCCTTACATGCTAATTCTAGGCGATTAGTTGTAGCTGCGTCCAGAAGTGAGCTGCTTGAAGGACGGAGTCAGACCAAGGCAATTGTCTGAACCAGTTGCTTTGTACATAACATTTCCCTGAGTTTCGCCGTCAGCAACGATATACTTGCCGGTCAGAGTCCAGTTCATTGCAGTTGTGCAATCGTTCAACTTGGAATTGGGTTTTGCCGACCAACCAGCGGTGGCATTAGCTCCGTTGCCGGACTTGGCAACTTCGGCATAACCGAAGACAGCGGAAACGGAGGTGGAAGAACCGTTGGAACCCGGACCGGTGTATCCGATCTCCTGCCACTTACCGATGTCGCTGGCTTCCACAGCATATGCATCCTGCATATTGATGTAGGTTCCTGCGGCGGTCGGAACTTCAGAGGCCTTGGACTTGGCGATCATGCCGAACAGTTTCGGCACTGCGACGGCGGCCAGGATGCCCATGATCACGATCACGACCATCAATTCAATAAGGGTAAAACCTTGCTTTTTCATGTGTGTTCTCCTTGTTGTTTGTGACACATTCTTTTGGGCGTTATTGCCCGTTTACGTTCTGTAATATACAATCTTTTTCACGGAAAAGCAATAGTTTTGTCAAAAAAATGTCACGTTTGTGTCACGACAACATGGAGTTTTGACAAAAATGCCGTTTTTCGCAAAAAATCGCCATATCCCAGACGCTTTCGATGGGAGTAAACATAGATTTTTTTTTACAGAAAGGGAGATTTTCCCGGATTTTTATAGTCCAAGTTGGAATATTTATCTGGTGTGAGGTGTGGAATGTGGGGTGTGGAGTTATTGAATTATAGGTGCATTAGGAAAATATTAAATGTGGAGTGTGGAATGTGAAGTGTGGCAATTGTGGGTAATAAAAAGCCCGTTCGTGGACGGGCTGTTTGGATATCTGCTGTTAGGCGGCTACAGTTTTCCGAGGTCCTTAAGCATTTTCGAATGGAACTGGTCCAACGTTTTTACTGTTATTTTTGGAAACTTGACTGATCTAAGTTCATCAAAGTGAGTGTCATCTGAAACGATATAGTCCGCTTGGCTCGCAAAGGCGCAGTCAACGAATTTATTGTCATCGCAGTCTTTCTTGATTAGTCCTAGTTTGAAGAAGGGATCCTTGCGGATAACATTCTCTGAGAATTCAATCACGTTGAAGAAGTATCCCAGAGTTTTTGGTGAAGCCTTTTGTTTCAGTATTTCTTCGTATTCCAAGAGGATTTCGTTTGACACACAAAGAACATATTCTTCTTCAAGGAACATGAATATGATACTTGCTAAAACGCCCCAACATTTGTAAGAGTGCGTTGGTGTCTATGACGACTTTCTGCTTTTTAGCCACGATATGGAGTCCGCAAGTGTTCGCAACGAAGTTTGTCCAACTTTTCCTGGTTCAGCGTGCCGTCATGCCAAAGCTGTTCAAGTTCGTTATCAAGTCTTTGCGCGTAAAATTTTTTGAGCAGCCGCATGAGCGCGTTCAGCTCATCTTCGTTTGTTACACCAGCAAACGACTCCAGCACAAGCATCTGTGCTGGGGTCATATCCGTCAAGGTCATCTCCATAGCCATAGCATTATCTCATCGAGAATATACATTTTTTCGGCCGATTTTGCAAATAACTTTTCCATCAATGGTGTTCCTTACGAAGGTCTGAAATTTCGGATTCTTGTATTGTTCCAGGTAGGTGTCCAGTTTTTTTCTGGACAAAGTAGAAAAATCGATGTCCTGGAATATGTTGAAATAGAAGTTTTTTTTATGCTGGTAAAAGTAGAGCGTGTCTAGTACGGCCTTTTCGGCGTCGGCCACCTTGACTCCGTTCTGCAGGGCCTCAAATCCAAAGAACAGGTCCTTGGAAATCTTTGCGTAGGACAGGCTTATGTCGCCGGAATATTCCGCCGCCCTTGCCGGGGTGACGCAACTGACAAGGCGTGGGCTCTCGGTGCCGATTAGCCTGCGGTATGCAAGTGCCGAGCCGAATGAAATGTACGAATCCGTGCGGACCTTTGCAGAGAGGATTTGGGAATCGAATTCCCGTGCGATGTATATTCCACGGCAGTAGCGGCTGAGTAGGCCGGCTGACTCGAATTGCCGAACGGCGATCCAGAGGGCTTGCTGGCTTGAAATGTCGAAAAGGGAACTCAGTTCCGACAGGGAGAATACCCCTCCGACCTCGGGGGCAAATCGCAATAGCAGGCTAGTTTTGCCTAGTGGGTTTTTCATTTGTTAAGCATTTTTATATTTGCATATAATATATAAAAATATATATTATGTGTTAATATGAAATGTTAAAATGCCGGGAAAATGGGAGTTTTTTCCGAAATTTATAGTCCAAGTTGGAATATATATCAGGTGTGAAGTGTGGAATGTGAAGTGTGGGGTTATGTGCAATTTGGAATAATAAAAGGCCCGTTCGATGAACGGGCTGGTTTGATATCTGTGGTTGAGTGATTACAGCTTTCCGAGGTCCTTGAGCATCTTCTCGTACCTGTCGGCACGGGCTTTTTCTTCGTCGGCACGGGCCTTTTCTGAATCGGCCAACTTTTGGATTTCATTTGCACGCTGGCGTTCCTGGTCAACGGCGATGTCTATTTCCTGTTGCCATGTCATATAGCGTTTCCTCGTTTCGTTGTCGGTCTGATACCACAAAATATAGATACATTATGAAAAAACATCAAATGTGTGGTGTGGGGTGTGGAGTGTAAGATTTGTTTTGTCTTGCGGTTTTGGTTATGGCGTTAAGTATTCGAATAATTGTTTTGCAGGAAAAGATAATGCTTTCAAATTCCTTTGATTCTAGATATTGGGCGTCATGCAGTAATTCTAGCCAATACTCCGTTTCACCAGCCTCTTTCAAAGCGATATACATCTTTGCTGTAAAATCGGCCTTACTTTGAGCAAACTGCGCCTCCTTTATATTTGCACCTATGCTTGTTCCACTTCGCAGCATTTGTTGGCTGAGAACAAATTCCCTTTTGTTTGATTTTAAATATTGGTGCAGTTGCACGATTCGCAAAGCGAAACCTTTGCTTAACGATAGTACGTTATTCTGTTTGGTGTCGTTTTCTTTCATTTTGCGCTCCTAGATTTTCATCACACATTTCACATTTGTCACTTCACATTGACAAGGAGTGTGTTTGTTTTCCATTTGTCGTCTTTTTCCGGGAACGCGCCCGTGTCGCAGACGGGGAAGGGCCCATCTGCTATATAGACGTTTTTTTGAGGCGAAATATGCCTGAAAATTTTGTTTACGTGAGGATTTTACAAATGATAGCGGATCCTCGCCTCCGCGAGGATGACGAAGAGAGGGCGAGGATGACGAGGAAGGCTTTCGTCATGTTCGCGTAGGCGAACATCCGCTGGAAGGATGTACACAAATCCCCGCCTTCGCGGGGATGACAATGGAGGAGCGGGGATGACGAAGAGAGGGCGGGGATGACGAAGAGAGGGCGCGGGGATGACGAAGAGAGGGATGCGGAGAGTCGGTGGACAAAAAAGCCCGTTCGGTGAACGGGCTGGTTGGAAAACTGTTTGACGCTTGAACTATGTCTCCGGCGAGTCGATTTCCTTCTTGAGTTCGAGGACGGTTGACTGGGGAAGACCTGTATTGCGGGCCACCATTTCGATGGGAAGTCCGTCCAGAAGGAAGTTCTTTGCTACTTCCTTCGCCTTTTTCCGGGCCGCGCCGTATTCCCAGTACGACTTGTCAATGTCTTTCATGATGTTGCTGAGCATATATCTAGCACTAAAGTTACACAATTTCACTTCGTTTTGCAATACCCTGAACACGGGATCGCCCGCGAATTCGCTGAAATCGGCCTCACGGTTGAGCGTGTCGATGGCGCGGAGCCACTGGGCGATGCGGCTGCGGTCGCCGGCGAACTGTTCGGCGTGTTTCAGAAACTTGTTCACCTCAATAAGGGTCACCGTCTGCCGTTCGAAATACACACGCTGCTCCTGGTTGCGCAACTGCACCGTGTGGAGGTAGTTCGGCGAGCCCTTGAAGGCATCGAAGAACTGGAAGCTTACCACGTGTAGGTTCTCGAGCGGAGTGAAGTCGCCCGGCTTTTCCATGCTGCCCGTAAGGCGCGCCACGTAGAGGACCAGGCGGTCGCTATACAGCGAATCGTTGTTCTCGTGCTGGACGTCGATGGAAATGCGGTCGCGGGGTACGCCGTTGCCGCGGTCGTTGGTCAGGAGCAGGTCGGGTTCGACACTACGGTACCCAAGCTCGCCGGAAATAAAGGGGTTCACGAGCTGCGGGTTCTCGATGCGGTCCGAGCCCACGAGGTTCAGCGCCGCGTTGATGAGGTCGGTGGTAAGCGTCAGGTTCTTCTCGCTGGCGAGAATCTTCTTGATGCACCCGTCATTGTAGAAATAGACGTTCCTGTGTTCGTATTCCTTGACGACGGCGTCGATGTCCTGGCCGTTGTCGTTTGCGGTCTTGAGTTGCTTGAGAAAGTTTGCGAATTCTTCTCTTGTCATTTTTATTCCGTTAAATGCGGGAACGCGCCCGTGTCGCGGACAGGGAAGGGCCTATCTGCTATATAGACGCTTTTTTGAGGGAAAATATGCCTGAAAATTTTGTTTACGTGCGGATTTTACAAATGATAGCGGATCCCCGCCTGCGCGGGGATGACGAAGAGAGGGCGAGGATGACGAAGAGAGGGCGGGGATGACGAAGAGAGGGCGAGGATGACGAGGAAGGCTTTTGTCATGTTCGCGTAGGCGAACATCCGCTGGAAGGATGTACACAGATCCTCGCCGGAGCCTGCCCTGAGCCTGTCGAATGGGCGAGGATGACGAAGAGAGGGCGGGGATGACGATGTTAAGGATAGGAGGTGCCCGGTCAAGCCGGGCATGACAATGGAGGTGCGCAGGGATGAGCAACTGCTGTTTGCATTTGGTCAACTATAGTTGCATAATGGATGTTTTTTCAAAAAGGTGTTGCCCTTTAGATGGAATTTTTATATATTGATGATGTTGGGTAGCCAACAGGTGCGTGGTCCTGCCTTAGTGGACAGTTAAAAAGGTGCGTGGTCCTGCCTTAGTGGACAGTATTTAAAGATTGCAATCCCGTTTTCGGGGTTGCAGTCTTTTTTTATTTTGGAGGATTTGTGAACGAAAACGCAAAGGTTCGTTTAGTATATGTGGATCAGGACTATCTGGACATTCTTCGATCTGTGGAAAACAAGGTGAGTACAAAAAATCGGCCCTATGTATTCCTAGGAATCACAATTAACGAACATCTATACTGCATTCCGTTAACATCACAAACGAACAGAGCAAGGGCGAGAAGGGGATTGCGCAAAAGGCCAAACACCTTTACCGAAAATATCATTGGACCTAGAGGCTACGCTGTAGCTGTTTTGCTCTATGGCAACATGATTCCGGTGAAAGAAAATGTCGTGACAGATTGTGAAATAGGCGGGGGCATCTTAAAGGACGAGTGGATTTTTATTAGAAAAAACGCCGACAGGATTATCGAAAAGGCACTGAGGGTATACCGGAGCAGGGTTTCTGGGAAGAACCCTTTCGCAAATCTCTGGTGCTGCGATTTTAAGAGGTTGGAGGAATGCGCTTGCTAGGATTCCCGCTGGAAGGATGTACTCGGATCCTCGCCGGAGCCTGCCCTAAGCCTGTCGAATGGGCGAGGATGACGAGGAAATTGTTCGTCATGTTCGCGTAGGCGAACATCCGCTGGAAGGATGTACACAGATCCTCGCCGGAGCCTGCCCTGAGCCTGTCGAATGGGCGGGGATGACGAAGAGAGGGCGGGGATGACAGTAGGAAGAGCGGGGAGGTGTCAGTGATGCAGGGATTCCGCATAAGGGAATAGATCGCAGCACATTGTGCGGCTATGCAGGGTTTGCCCGTCTTGCAATTGTAGGCTTGCTCGTTCCTCGTTTTCAGATTTGAATACGAAAGAGAATTCGTTGTTTTCATAGAATTTCAAAATAGAGTAGACGTTGTAGGCGCCAACAGCAAGGAATCGGCATCCAGTCTTGTTGTGTGAGTCAGAAAACCATATTTTCAGGAAGTCTAAAATTTCAGATCCGATTCCCTTCCCCTGAAACTTTTCGCTTACTGCAAGCCGGCCGATTAATACAGAAGGATAGTTGTGAATCAACCTCTTAGGGTATGGGACATTTTCGCGAAGCTTCCGCCGCATCTGTTTGGCTTGGATTCCGCCATTGGAGATTGTAAACATTGACGTGATGTTGTTTCTTTTATCGATGAATGCATATGTTTTTCCGAATAGCGCGTATTCGTACGCTGCGGCATCGCATTGGAAAAATTCATCGAGATCTTTGTCTCCACAGGAAAAAAAAGACAGGTTCGACTGAACCTGTATATCCTGCAAACTTGTCAACCTGCAGTTGGATAAAAGATAACTCATGGGCTATATCTTTGCGTTTTTGAGAATAAAGGCTGTGGCTTTGACTTTTTCGCTTAAGTCGAGTTTTTTCTTCGCCTTCAGCGTTCGGTTTGCCTTTCTTACGAACCTGTCTGCTGCAGCGCCCTCTAGAACTGGTAATGGACGTATTGCTAATGCCATATCTTCAATATAGAATAAATTCATGGCCAAGGCAAGAAATATTAAACTTTAGTTTTAAAAAATGATTTTACAAAAATTTCAGGCTGTTTTTGAATGGAAAAAGAGTCATATATAAACGGTTGGGGGTGGCTCAAGGGTGGAAAAAGAATGTTATATTACCGTATATGGATACATCTATTCTTGACAAGGCTGTTGTTTTTGCGGTCAAGGCCCACAAGGGCGCAGAGCGCAAAGGGAAGGGTTTCCCGTACATAGTTCACCCCATGGAAGCGGTCGCCATTGCTTCGACCATGACAAACGACCAGGAACTCCTGGCGGCAGCGGTGCTCCATGACACGGTAGAAGATACCGAGGTCACGCTCAAGGAAATCGAAAGAGAGTTTGGCAAGCGCATTGCCCGTCTTGTCGAAGCGGAATCCGATATTGTTTTTGAGGGCAAAAGCCGTGCGGAGAGCTGGCGGTTGCGCAAGGAAGAAACCATCGGGCGACTTTCGGTGGCTCCGAACGAGGTGAAAATTGTCGCTCTGGCAGACAAGCTGAGTAACATTCGTGCCATTTACCGCGACTACCAATCTATTGGCGACAAGGTGTGGGACCTGTTCTGCGTGAAGGATGTGGCGTCTCACGAGTGGCACTTTCGCGGGCTAGCCCGTGCGCTCTCAAGCCTGAAAGGAACTTTTGCCTACAACGAGTTCGAAGAACTGATTTCTAAATTGTTTGACAAGTCCGGCTCTAGATAAGGAGACACTTGCTTTATGTCTGATAAACCCGTAGGAAGTTATGGTTTGGATGCCCACGGCAATACCATCCTGGAGGAGTTCCGGGAGAACCGTCCGGTGTTTGCAAAGATGCTCTCCATTGTCCGGGACACGCTCCGCAAGAGTATCCAGGACAACCACATCTACATCAATGCGGTAGAGGCGCGAATCAAGGAAGAAAGCAGTCTTGCGGGCAAGCTGGACCGCAAGGGCGAAAAGTACAAGAGCCTGGACGACATCACGGATATTCTGGGCGTGCGGGTGATTACCTTCTATAACGACGAGGTGGACAAGATTGCGGCCCTTGCCGAGCAGCTCTTTGAAGTGGACTGGGTGAACAGTATCGACAAGCGCAAGATGCACGAGCTCCACAGCTTCGGCTACAATTCCCTGCATTACATTTGCAGGCTACCCGAAAAGATTTACAAGGATCCGGAATGCCCCCAGCTGAACCAGTTCCGCTTCGAACTCCAAATGCGTAGCGCCCTGCAGCATGTGTGGGCCACTCTGGACCACGACACGGGTTACAAGACCGGCGTAGAGGTGCCCCGTGAATACCTGCGGAACCTGAACCGGTTGGCGGGAATGTTGGAACTTGTAGATGAACAGTTCTGCCAGATTCGTACGGGTATCAACAACTACCGCCGTCGCGTGCAGGCCCTGGTGCATTCCGGCAATTTCGAGGAAGTATCGCTGGACGGCGACTCCTTCAGCAACTACCTGCAGCTGAGGCCTTTCGATGCGCTGAACAAACGCATCGCCTCCATCAACCAGGCCGAAATCCACGAGTCATCGCTGTTGCATTACCTGAAGGTTTTCAAGGCTCTGGGCTTTGAATCTTTGGGCGATATCCAGAAGCTCATTCGGGATTACGGCGAGGACGCCTATCAGCTGGCGGTTTCGCAGCTGGGCAATACGGATATCGACATCATCAGCTCGACGGTGGCACCCCAGAACCTGGTGGTGGTTTACATCTTGAAACAGGGCGGCGGTGAAATAGGCCTCAAGAAGTTCTTTGAACTTTTGTATGGGGCGCAGCCCAAGAACGAGGCCCACGCACACCGCCTGATGCAGCGCGCCAAGCAGCTCCCGTTTATGCAGGAACTCTAAATCATCCCTTCGACTTTAGAGCAAAGAGCTTCTGCTTCTTCGGCGGTGGGGGCTTCGGCGATGACGCGGATGACAGGCTCGGTGTTGCTGGCACGCACGTGCACCCAGGACTTTCCCTTGCCGAGCCACAGGCCGTCCCGCTCGTCGCTTTTCCAGTCGGCGAAGGCCTGCTTGACCTTGGGCAAGATGTCTGCCACCTTCTTTTCGCCCAGTTCGAACTTTTTCTTGGGCATCACGTAGGCCGGGTTTTCGGCTACGAACTTTTCGGGGCCACCCTGGTGGTGGGCCATCCAGCTGAGCACGAGAGCCGCCGCGACCAGGGAGTCGCGACCGTAGTGGAGGGCGGGCAAAATCACGCCGCCGTTTCCTTCGCCACCGATAATGCAGCCCTTCTCGATCATCTGCAGGCTCACGTTGATTTCGCCTACCTTGGCCCGGCTGCATTCACAGCCGTACTTTTCGGCAACGTCTTCGTTCATGCGGCTGGTGGAAAGGTTCACGCAGGTGGCTCCCTTCTTTTGACTCAAAACCTCTTCGGTTGCGATAGCGAGAGTGTATTCTTCGCCGATACTTTGTCCTAAACCATCTACCAGGGCGCAACGGTCAGCGTCGGGATCAACGGCAAAACCCAGGGCGCAGCCGTTCTTTTTGACGGCGTCACGAAGGTCGCCCAGGTTTTCGGGAATGGGTTCGGCCCCGCGGGGGAAGGTGCCGTCGGGTTCACAGTGAACACGAACGACTTCGCAGCCCAGTTCTTCTAGCAGGCGGGGCACGATGTAGCTGCCTGCGCCGTTTACGGCGTCCACCGCCACCTTGAACTTGCACTTGCGGATAGCCTCCACATCTACAAAGGGGATGGCGAGCGTCCCCTGGATATGGATGCCGTCGGCATCGGGGGCGACTTCGTAGCTGCCCATGGTACGGTAGTCGGGGTAATCGAACCGGTCCTGGTCTGCCAGTTCGAACAGTTTTTTCACGTCGTCCGGTCCGAGGAATAACCCTTTGTTGTTCAAGAACTTAAGGGCGTTCCACTCCAGGGGGTTGTGGCTTGCGGTAATGATGATGCCGGCGTCTGCCTTGAAGTGAGTGGTGAGGATTTCCACAGAAGGAGTGGTGGAAAGACCCACATCTACCACATCTACGCCCGAAAGCCTGCAGATGCCCGACACGAACTGCTGGATTGCCTCTCCGGTGGGGCGACTGTCGCGGCCGATGACCACCCGCTTGGCCTTGGTAATCTGGAGAAAGGCCTTCACATGGGAAGACAGGACCTGGGGGGTAAGAGTGTCACCCACGATACCGCGGATGCCCGAAATGGAACGCATGAGCTTGGACATAAAAACTCCTGAAAAATGAAAAAGCCCCGCGGTGGGCGAGGCTCTCGAAAGAAACTTGTTAGAAGACAGGGGCGCTTGCGGTTTTTTCTTTGGCCTTGGCCTTTTTGCTCTGTTCCTTGGCCAGGCTTCTGTGTTCCACCACGCCCATCACGAAATAGCGGTTGTTGTTCTTGATCACGGAGGTGTAGGCGTTGAGGGCCTTGACGGAGAACCACTCCTGGTAGATGTTCCTGCCGTTCTTGATGTTGGTCTCGTCAACGGTGGCGGGCTCTACCGGCTTGCCGTACTTGAGAGTGAACTGCTCGGACATGTAGGTGGCTGCCTCGATGGCCTTGTTCTTGCGGGATTCTTCTACACGGCCGGTACGGATTTCGAAGGCGTAGAACTTGTCGTTCTGGTTGAAGATAAAGTCCACCTGCACCGGCAGTTCGCCGAACTTGAACACGGGGATAACCACACGTTCGCCTTCGCCGCTTTGGCCATAGGGCTCGTAACCCATCTTCATGACCTCTTCGATGACGGTCTGGCGGTCGGAGCCAAAGGGAATGCCTGCAAAATCTTCACTACGCTGGGCAAAGGCGCTCATGGAAAATGAGAACACAAAAAGCGTAATGATAAGCAACAATCTCGGCATCATAACTCCTAAAAGCATTGTAAAATATAGTAAACTCTTTCAAAAAAGGTGCAAAATAGGGGAAAAAAGGCGCTCTTTATCTATATTTTGGGCATGTCTAGCACTTTTGGTAAGATTTTTTCTGTTTCGACCTGGGGTGAATCCCATGGTCCTGCCGTCGGGGCCGTATTGGACGGCTGCCCTGCCGGAATTCCCCTTTCCGAGGCCGATATCCAGGTTTTTCTGGACCGTAGGCGTCCGGGGCAGGGCAAGATGACCACCGCCAGGGACGAAAAGGACCAGGTGAAGATTTTGAGCGGGGTGTTCGATGGCAAGACCACCGGCACTCCTATCTCCTTTGTGGTCTTTAACGAGGACCAGCGGAGCGGTGACTACTCCGATATCGAAAAATGGTTCAGGCCTGGCCATGCGGACCTGTGCTACGACATCAAGTATGGCTTTAGGGATTACCGTGGCGGCGGACGCAGTTCTGCCCGTGAGACCATCGGTCGCGTAGCTGCCGGAGCTGTGGCCCGGAAGTTCCTGGCCCAGATGGCAGGTGTAGAGTTTGTGGCCTGGGTGGATAGTGTGGGTGCTGTGGATTGCCCCGCCCTGGATTTAGAAACCCTGACGGCAGATGCGGTAGAGGCTTCTCCTGTGCGTTGCCCCGATGCGACCGCCAGCGCCAAGATGGAACAGGAAATTTTGGACGCCAAGAAGAACGGCGACAGCGTAGGCGGAACTGTTGGACTTGTGGTGCGGAACGTGCCTGCAGGTCTCGGGGAGCCTGTGTTTGACCGTCTGGACGCTTTGCTGGCACAAGCTATGCTTTCGATTCCGGCCTGCAAGGGGTTTGAAATCGGTAGCGGGTTCAAGGCGGCCCGCATGCACGGCAACGAACACAACGACGAGATTTTCTTTGACGGAAACCGCTACAGGACCCGGACCAACAACGCAGGCGGCTCTCTGGGCGGAATCAGCAATGGCGAGAACATCGTGTGCCGCATGGCCTTCAAGCCCACGGCCACGATTTCGCAAGAACAGAAGACGGCAGGCCGGGGTGGCGAAAACGGCAGCCTCGCTGCCAAGGGTCGGCACGACCCTTGCGTGGCCGTGCGCGCGCCGGTCATCGTGGAGAGCATGGCGGCCCTGGTGCTTGCGGACCTGTTCCTGCTGCAGAAGAGGAACGGAGCCTGAGGGCAATGTGAAATGTGTGATGTGGAGTGTGTAGTGTGTGATGAGGTGTGAAAAACAAGTCCATTTTCGTCATGTTCGCGACCTGTGGTGAGCCATGTCGAACCAAAGCGAACATCCACTAGCTTCACTCAAGCGGATCCTCGTCTACACGAGGATGACGATGTTGACAACTCATTGCTAACCTCACATTCCACATTGCTCTTGCCCCAAGCCTCATGCCCTTTGCGTTAATCTACAGAGCCCTCTACAAGCTTCATCACTGGATTTTTCTCCGGCCGGGCAAACCCTTGGCTCATGCCAAATTGATTGTGGTAGGGAGCTTTTTGGCTGGCGGTGCAGGCAAGACTCCTTTTGTGGCGTGGCTTGCGGAGCATTTCAAGAATCATTCTGTTAATTTGTCTAAAACGACGGAATGCGCGAAGATAGCTGTACTTTGCCATGCGAAAGCCTGCGATGAGTTTGAACTTTTGAAAAAGAAACTCCCCTGGGCTACGGTGGTGGCGACACCTAATCGTTACAAGACGGCCCATGAGCTGGACCGGGACTTTGACTACATCATTTGCGACGACGGCTTTGAGGATAGCCGCCTGCGCCCTGCGTGGACGGTGCGGCTGGACTGGAGTGAACCGCCCCGTAGGTTGGCCGACTTGTGGCCCACAGGCCCGAACCGTAGCCTTGTGCAGGACCATGCGCCTGCGGACACAGTCTTGAAGTGCTACGGAGAAAAGCCGGACGTGAAATTCTCCATTTCAGAAATCGTGAACGGTGCGGGTGAACGGCTAGAAACGAATGGTGGCAGCGAACAACTGGACATAAACGGCGGCGCGGGCAACGGAGAAGCTGCCGCAAGTTCGGGGATGTGGGCCCTGTGCGGTATCGGGAATCCGGAACGGTTCTTTAGGGATGTTGAAAGTTTTGGCGTGAAGGTGGCGCGGAAAATGGTGCGGCCAGACCATGACCGCCATTTTGAAGGCCCCGTTCGGAACGCGCTAAAGACGGCCCGCTGCGTGCTCATGACGGAAAAGGATTTTGTGCGGCTGGGCGAGGACTTGCAGAAGAGCCCGCAGGTGTACCGCTGCGTGCAGACGGTGGAGGCGGATTTTGGGCCGGCTTTTTCAAGTGGATCCTCGCCTTCGCGAGGATGACGAAAAAAGGAATCGTTCTGGATGACACTTCTTGAAACCTGCGGCCCTAAAACCTAAAACCTAAGACCTATTACCTAACCCCTAGCCCCTAGATCCTAGCCCCTAGATCCTAATCCCTAATTTCTATTTACTACCTTTATCATTAGAAGAGGTGAAAATATGAACTTGACAAAGCGCATTTCTGAATTGATGGCATCCCTGGTGACGGGAATTCCGGAGAGGGAATTCCAGGTTCAGCTGGGATTTTTGGTGTCTCTGCTGGGAGAACCCTTTTACCTGTATGGCCGCTCCGGTTCGGGAAAGGGCCTGATTCTGGAACGGCTTGTGGCGGCTTTCAAGAACGCGAAAGCTCTGAAGATCGGTTCCCGCGAGCAGGATATGCCAGATAATTTGGGAAGTTACGATTTTATCCAGTTCCTCGCCTACGACCCCAGGGACGAAAAGACCAAGGATAATGCCAAGATCGCCATGGAAGACCATGGCAAGGCTTCGGTCATTTTTTCTAGCGAGATGCGCCCCGAAGATGCCCTGTGCCGTGGCGAGATTATCGATGCCATAACCCTTTCGATTGTGCTGCCCGAAAATATTTCGGCCAGTTCCCTTTGCGAACTTTTGAAAACCCAGGGCGACGTGACCAGTACCCGTGTGTCTCCCGGCCTAAGCGTCACCGCCGAAGAAAAGGCCCAGTGGAATGAAGAAATCAAGAAGGTGGTTTTGTCCGATGATGCCCTGAAGGTCATTGCGGGTGTCGTGGAAATCTGCGACGAAAACCACATCTACATTTCTGTGCGGAAATGGATTGCTCTTGCAAACATCATGAAGGCCATGGCCTTCTTTAACGGGCGCACGGAAACCCGCCTGGAAGATACCTTTTTCTTGGGACACCCCATTTGGTCCAGGTCCGTGTCCAACAAGATCATTACGGAAAAGTATCGGCAGATTGTGCTGAAACAGCTCCTCAAGGATGTGCCCGAAATTCTGGAAAAGCCCTACGATGCAGAAAACCTGATGAGCCGAATCCAGAAGTTGTTGAGAAGCAGCAACAACCAGTACGAAACCAAGATGTTCAATGATGAACCTTGCCTGTTCTACCGCATTACCATTGCCGGTGAGACGGTGCCCTTGTATGCGCCTCTTCGCTATATCGAGACCGAAGGGGACTTTTTCCCGTACAATGAACTGAAGCATGTGGAAAAGCGGGTGCGCTGCAATTACCGCGGCACCTCCAACTGCACCATCTCGGTGGCGTCTTCGGTGAAATCAACGGGAATCCGCACCATGGTGGCGAGGAACAATACCATTTCGCCTAACGAAAAGTACGAAGATTACGGCGTGCTGCCAACCCACATTCTCAAGGAAAACGACCCGGAGATTGCGGAGAGGAAAAAGACGGAATTGGCCGAAATCCGTCAGGAAATCCAGACGGTGGCGGAGAAAGAGACCAAGACTTTGCAGGCCCTCAAGACGGTCTTTGCAAATATCAAGAGCTCCAAGGAAGACTTGTTCTGCAACAAGGAATTCTTTACGGAATTGCAGGACCAGGTTACCGCCCTGTTCGATTCTACCAAGGTGGTTCTCGGAAAAATCAAGGAAGCCCACGACCTGCTGGCAAGCCAGGGCGCTTGATAGAAAGAGCTCTTTTGGGGCCTTGTTTGCTCAGTTAAACGATTTGCTCATGAAATCCTTTCTTGAAAAGATTGTTTTTATCCTTTTGTTCGCCTGCGACGTTTTTGCTTTAACGGTGGAAACAATGGACGAACAGGTTAATTCCAATAACTTGATGGTTCTTCGTCTTAGGATAAGGAATGAAGCTGGTGAACCCCTTTATAGTACGAGGGTAAAATTCTTTGTAAGCGGAGAATCCGGGAGGCCTGTTGTAGATGCCTATGATTTGGGTGGTGCAAGTCTCAGTGTAGATTCTCTTAACGAAAGTCTCTGGGTGGTGACGGTGGCCGTGGACACTTTGCCTTCGGGAATATTTCCTTACGAGTCGGGTATTTGTTTAGGTATACATAATGAAAATTGGCTACCAAGAGACAAGAGTAGAGACCCTAGTTATATAGCGTCTTCTAGTTTTGTTGTTAATGACAAGGTTGAGTTGAATGTCGATAGGAATCATTTGCCTGATGCATCTCCCTTGGTGCTTACTTCTGGAACGAAAATTGTTCTTGGTGAAGGGGATTCTGTCCCGTTCGCATGGCATAGTATTCCGAATGCGGAAAAATACAGACTAACCATATATTCTTCAGACTCTCAGCTGATATACCAAAAGGAAACTTACAAATGTAGAGAATCTGTGGCTCTAGATGCAGGGAACTACCTGTGGAAAGTTGAAGCGAAAAATGCAGTAACCGATTATGCTAGTGCTGGTGTTGGAGCAGGGTTCAATTATTTAAGTGTTGAAGATTTGATTCATTTACATACTCGAGAAATAATGTCCCACAACATAACGTCAGCATCGGGTCATAAGGACACGCCGATGCTTGTTGTGGGGTGGGGCGAATTCGCGGAACTTCGGGAATGGGATAGACCACATTTGAACAGGATGTTTTTAGATGAGAATGAAAGTCACTCCTGCTGGGCCGTAGCTATAAAAAACTTAAATCATTTTTATGGGGGAAATCTATCACTGGATGAAATTAGATGGTATGTAAATAAAAATAGAATAACACATTTGTTTGATTCTATTAACGCATTTGGTTTTTTGAGAGAAGCGGAAGCTTCTCCGCAGGAGATGCAAAAAGGACTGAGTTACGCTTTGGATTCCACTGGAAGTTACAATATCTTATTTAACCACACGACGCCCTTGACTTATGATGAGATGAAAAAAATTTTGGGGCGTAATCAAGAAATAATTATAAATGTGTCTGTGGATACGAATAGCAATCATATTATGCTAATTAGTGCGCTTATTACGGCAACTGAAGGAAATTACGTAAGATGTGTCAATGTTGACAACAATGGAAATTATGGAACGCTTTCGGTTGATTCTCTTCTTGGAAGAATTGTTTGGTATATGGTAATTGATGCTCCTAGTCAAACAGTGCGAAATATGAGCCCTCTGCTTGGCGTTGAACATTCTGATGGAAGTAATCTATGGATTGAATGGGTTGACTCAGATGATGATGGTGTTACGAATTTTGATGAGGTTTATCGATTCGGAACAAATCCAGAACTAGTAGATTCTGATTCTGATGGAGTGAATGACAAAGATGAAATATATTCCTATACGATACTGGAAAAAAGCCGTCTGAACTTAATGGGCTCGTATAAGAGCGGGAACGCAGACTTGAATCAGATGCTGTTTATTTTCGGTATAGACGCCGAATATATGGCCGATGTTGATGGCGATGGTTTGCGTGCAGAACTAGATCCCGATTCAGATAATGATGGGTTGCTGGATGGTGTGGATTCTGAGCCATATCGAGCAAACGGGACTAAAATATCCTTAGAGACAAATGAACTTCCGAAGGAAATTATGCTGTATGCTCAAAAACAATTGAGTGTCAATGACTGGGTCACATGTAAAGGTGATGTATTTGAATATTGCGCTTATGCATCAGAAGATACAGAGTGCGATTACGGAATGTTTATGGGAGTGGGAACCTCTGCTGCACTTCTTTATGCTCGGAATAATGTGTTTATCCGCAGTAATCTAGATGCAATTTTTGCAGTCAATTACTATGGTACTGATGATTTAGCATCGGTAAGGCCCGATGGTAGGGTAACTATTGATAAACTCTTTGATATTGAGGATTGGCCTTGGAAATTAAATATTGTATTGCCTGACTTTGATGAGGGAGACTCTGTTCTATTCGTTCATTCTGGCGACACATGTTTTCTAAGTGATGATGACCATTTTAAAATCTTGAAAGTTGAGTCGGGCGGAATTATTTATTTTCCGGCGGGAAATGTCTATATTGGGGACCTACAACTAGATGCGGAGAGTTTGATTAAATTTTCAAGACCAACTTATGAAACGAATCTTTATGTAAAGGGAGAGTTTACTTGGCGTGGAAAATTCTGTCTTTATTATCAAATCGGTTTAAGGGAACTTGCAAAAGGTTTCAGATTGTTTTATTACGGGAAAGAAAGAATATTCATTGATGCAAATTGGGGTGGAACGATTATTGCGCCTAATGCCAAAATAGTGTTGGGCCAAACACATAAAAAGGATTTGTTTGGACAGTTCTATGCTGATGAAATCGTAGTACATCAACAATCGAAATTAGAAATAGTTCCTTTTAAACCGGAACAAGAACCATCAGGATATGCTCTTTATACGCAACAATAGGAAGGCTGTAAAATATGAAAAAGTTTTTAATCCTTATCTTCTTTGTTCCGATGATAATTTTTGCAGAAGGCTTATGTTATCTTCCGGATCCTATAGATATCTATTTCAAAGATTCAACGATTTGGTATGGTCCATCATCTTTTTTATGGGGTGGACCCTCAATTGTTGATGATACTGTATCTGAAACGCTGGCTGATGGTTATCTATGTAATAAAGAACGACAAGTCGAGTCAAGCGAAAAGGCTTTTCTTGATTCCAATGTGTTTCTTTTTAGACATGAGAGTAATGGAAGAAACATCCTTTCCATCTATAATGCTTATGAAATGCTAAAGGGCTTGCAAAGCGACAGAGGTGTATCTCATAGTGTAGGTGCGGTCTTTAAAGAAGAATTCCTTCACTGGCGGCAATGCGGAACGCTGAACTTGAGTTATGAAGAGGCAGATAGCCTGGCAACATTATTTGTTACGGCGATAAACAAATTTGTTGAAGATAAGAATGTCTGCACGGAAACAGATGATTTTATTGTTTGTAGTTATGCGCATAATGCGCCTAGCCAACTTAAACAGTGGATTGATGAATTCTGCAAAGCGAACGGCCTTGAATATTCATCCAAGCCCGCTGCTTATTGCGAAGATCCGTATAGTGTGCCAGAAAGGGCTGAATGTGCCCAAGCGAACTCCATCTTGATCCAGCAGCTGAAAAAGACGGACGTAAGCATTGCTTTTGAAAATCGCAAAGCTCATATTCCCGAGTCCCTGCGTGGAAAACCCTTTTTTTTATTTGATATGAATGGCAAGGTCATTCAAAGGGGGGTTGCTGGAGAAACAATCCGTACGTCGGTTGTTCCTTCAATCCTGAAAATTGGAACACGAGTGGTTATTTGTAAGTGATAGAGTTTTTTCCTAGGCTCCTAGCTTCGGCACTTTTACCTACAGGTTGTCCACGCTGTCGGGGATTTCGTTCCGCAGCACTAGCAAAATGGCGTTTTGACCCACGACGACATAGCGTTCGTCGTTGATTTCTATTTCGTAGCCGCCGGCATGGAGGTACAAGGCCTCGTCTCCTTCCTTGACTTGCAGGGGCACGTAGCTTATGGGGTCCTGGGATTCGTTCTTGAACAAATCGTCGGGATCCTTGGAGGCGGGAATCGGATACCCCGGCCCCACCTTGACCACCAGCCCCGTATGCACGGCGTCGCGCTCCTTGACACTGGGAGGCAGGTAGAGCCCGCTGCCGGTCTTGTTGGATGCCTCTAGTGGCTTGATGAGGATTCTGTCCCCGATGATGACGATATTTTCAAGTGAATTCAGCATGTCCCCAAATTAGAAATTATATTGGATAGCGTGGCACTGTTGGTGATAGCGATTATTTGGATTGCCATTTCGGCTTTCCTTGTCTTGTACCTGGGGCATACTCCCAAGGGCAGGGCGTGGGCGAAGTTGCTTTGGCACCACCGCAAGGTGCGTTGGGCTCTGCTGGCCTTCGCCGTTTTTATGGCATTGATTGCGGCGGCCTATGCGCTGTATCCTCACGACATGGCCGAAGGCGGGCAAGATTCCAGGCTGGTGTTCAGGGATTATTCCAGGACCATGGTCACAAACCTGGGTAGTGAAAAGGCTATCGTCATCGATTCTGTTTGCGATTTGACAAGCCCGACGCCGGAGCTTGCCTACGGCCTGCCCGCCCTGCTGAAAATCTATAACGAAGAGGTGCAGCGGCCAACGACTCCGAGGCTTGTGCGGCTGGACGATACTCTGTGGATTTCCTTTGATGGTTACAAGCAGTTCAAGAACCGCGGAATCCGTATAGTGAAAAAAGTGCAGCAACGGCTTGGGGCCCGCTACCTGGTGAAGATTGATTCCAGAGGGGAAAATCACCGGCTGGAGCTGGTCTATAAGGGTGCGCCCTGGAGTACGGAACAGCTGTGCGGTCTTCCTGTGATGGAGGCGTCCATCAGGGAAGACGTGGACCCGGCTTTACTGATGGCGGTTATCCGCCACACGACGAATTTTAATCTGGAATCGGAAGGGCTTTCGCAGGTCTATACGGCCGCGTCGGAGCTTGCGGCGGCACTGTCGCAAGAAAAGACGGTCGAAGATGCCGTGGCCCAGATGTACCCCAAGGAGCGGGGAAGCCTTCACGAGGAATGGCGGAACAACCCGCTGAAGCAGTCTTGGATCGAAGAGGTGCTGAAGGATGTGCCCTACTATAAGGCGAACGGACTGGTGAAGGATTGAGCGGTTGCGAGAGCGAGGTTGTTCCGGAGGGAATCGACCATAGAAGAAGACCGAGCGGTCGCTCGTGAGCCAAAAGCGACTCGTATTAACGAGTCGTGTTGGCGAGCTTTGGACACTTAGCACTTTAGTGCTTAGTGTACATGGCCACCTTTAGGTGGGAGCGAGGTTGTTCCGGAGGGAATCGACCATAGAAGAAGACCGAGCGGTCGCTTAATGCCGTCCGAAGCGGCGGGTCTTGCGGAATGGCTTGTCGCCGTGAAATTCCCGGAAGGGCTTCTCTTTGCCCTTCGGTTTCTTGCCGAAATCCTTTTTGCTCTTGAAGCTCTTGCGTTCTTTTGGCGGCGGCGCGTCGTCGGTCATGAGCCGGAACTTGGCGTCGTTACCCCGGATGGTCATTTCGGAGAGAATGTCCAGCACGCTCTGGTCGGTGTTGTCCGGAAGTTCTACGGTGCTGAACTTGTCAAAGAGCTTGATACGCCCGATGATGGCGCTGCTGATGTCGGCCTCGCCGGCGATGGCGCCTACGATGTCCCGGGGGGACACATGGTCCCTGCGGCCCACCGCCAGGTAGTAACGAAGGTAGCCTTCTTCTACACCGTTGGCGCCTTCCTTGCGTTCCTTGCGGGGCTTTTCCGGCATGTCGTCGCGGTCGCCGTTGTCCCGGACCTTCGGGGTAGAGAGCTGTTCCATCTTGGGGAACAACGGTTCCCGTTCCTGTGCCATGTACAGTGCTGCGGCGGCGATGTCTTCGACATTTGTTCCCAGTTCCACCGTCATCTTCATGAGGATTTCCCGGAACTTGTCGAGGTTCGCATTTGTTAGTTTGTCTTGAATTTTCTTCTGGAAATTGGCGACGCGCTTTGCGCTGATCTGTTCGGCGCTGGGGAGGGCCATGGCCTCGATGGGCTGGCGGGTGGCCTTTTCGATGGTCTTGAGCAGGCGCCGTTCCCTAGGAGTGATGAACAGTATGGCGTTTCCGCTACGGCCCGCGCGGCCGGTACGGCCGATACGGTGCACATAGGATTCCGTGTCGTAGGGAATGTCGTAGTTCACCACGTGGGTAATGCGGTCCACGTCGATTCCGCGGGCCGCGACGTCTGTGGCCACCACGATGTCCAGCTTTCCCATCTTGAGCCGGTTGATGGTCCGCTCTCTGAGAGTCTGGGCCAAATCGCCACTCAAAGGGGCTACGTTGAAGCCCCGTGCTTCTAGCCGTTCCGAAACTTCGGAGGTAGCCTGCTTGGTCCGCACAAAGATGAGCATGCCGTCGAAATCTTCGCCTTCGATGACCCGGGCGAGAGCCTCCATCTTGTCGTGGCTCTTGACCAGCAAAAAGCGCTGGCGGATATTTTCCACCGTGGTGGTCTTGCCCTCGATACGGGCTTCGCTGTACTCGCCCAGGTGTTCGTCGATAATCTCGATGACTTCTTTGGGCATGGTGGCGCTGAAAAGCGCCCGCTGGGCGTTTTTGGGAATCTTGCTCAGGATGGTTTCTACATCTTCCATGAATCCCATGTCCAGCATTTCGTCGGCTTCGTCCAGAACAACCGCCTGGACCTTGTCCAGGACAATCGAACCCCGCTTGAGGTGGTCGATGAGCCGGCCCGGCGTTGCCACGATGACGTTGGCGGCCCGCTTTAATGCCTTGAACTGCACCGCAATGTCTTGCCCGCCATAGACGGGGACCACGTGGACCTTCGGAAGCTTCATGGCATACTGCTGGATTGCTTCGGCCACCTGGATAGAAAGTTCCCGCGTAGGTGTCAGCACCAGCAGGGAGGTGTCCTTGCCGTTGAACTCTATGCGGGAAAGCAGCGGGAGTGCAAACGCTGCGGTCTTGCCGGTGCCAGTCTGTGCCGTACCCAGCAGGTTCTTGCCCTGCAGCAAGGCGGGAATGGCCTTCGCCTGGATGGGGGAGGGAGTTTCGTAACCTGCGGCCTTGACGGCTTCTAGAATTTCGGGAGCAAGGCCCAAATCGTCAAAACCCACTTCTTGTGGAGTTTCGTCAAGGATTGTCTCCTGTTCGTTTTCGAGATTTTTTTGTTCCATAATGACGATCTCCATAAAGGGAGTTTTGAGTGATGAGTTGTGAGTGGTGAGTTTTTATAATCGCACCTTTGGTGCCAAATTATATTCTGAAGACTGAAAACTCATAACTGAAAACTCATAACTGAATACTCCCCAAATATAGCTTTTCATTTTTATTATCATTTGGTAGATGAGTTACGAATGCAAATACTTGCGGAATACCTTTTGCGACAAGCGGAAAAAGGAATGCGACCCCGGTTCGCCCGGTTGCGTGCTGTTCGGCAAGTTTGCGTTTCCGCTGAAAAGTGATGAAAAGAAATCACCAAAGAAATGACCGCTAGATAGCCAGCGGCATCCAGGGTTTCACCACGTCTATCGATTTGAGCATGCCCTGTTTTTGGCGGCGGATAGCCGCAGCGGCAATCATGGCGCCGTTGTCGGTACTGAGGCTGCGGTCCGGAATGCAGAAACGCACTCCGTGCTTTTGGCAATAATCCAGGAGTCTCGTGCGGAGCCAGGCGTTGGCGCTTACGCCGCCTCCCATCACCAGGGTTTTCATCTTGGTCTTTTTGAGGGCGTTGATGGTCTTGGTGACAAGGCTATCCACGATGGCGTCTTCTAGGGAGGCGCAAATGTCACCCAGGTTTTTCTGGATGTATTCGGGGTCGTGGGTTTCGGTGTAGCGGAGTACTGCGGTTTTGAGCCCGCTGAAAGAAAACTCGCAGCTGTCGTGGGTGTGGAGCGCCCGGGGAAATTCTACGAATTTGCGGTTGCCGTTTTGCCCCAGTTTGCTGATGGTGGCACCTGCCGGGTACTTGAGCCCGATGAGCTTTCCGCACTTGTCGAAGGCTTCCCCTGCGGCATCGTCCCGGGTGCGTCCGATGCTGGTGTACTTGAATCCAGGTTCTTCCAGCACCAGTTCCGTATGCCCGCCCGAAACGGTCAGCGTCAAGAAAGGTGGTTCGATGTCGGGGTTCGAAAGCCATGCGGCGGCCAGGTGGCCTTCCAGGTGGTTCATGCCGTAGGCAGGGATGTTCAAGTCCCGTGCAAGGCCTTTGGCAAAGCTTGCTCCCACCAGCAAGGGCCCCATGAGCCCCGGTCCCGTGGTGTAGGCGATGGCGTCGATATCGGTGAGTTTTATTTCAGCTTCCTTGACGGCGGCTTCGGCGATGGGTGCAATCTTTTGCAGGTGCGCTCTGGCGGCAATTTCGGGAACGACGCCTCCGTAGAGGGCGTGTTCGTCAATCTGGCTGTAGAGCGGGTTAGAAAGGACCTTCAGGGGTTCGTCTTGCAGCACGGCGCAGGCGGTTTCGTCACAGCTGGATTCAATGCCGAGCCAGAGCATTATTCCTCTTCTCCTAGGGAATCCACAGGCGCTGCGGTGACTTCGGTCTTGACCAGTTTCACCTTGTCGGGCACAAGCTCGTAGCCCTTGATGGACATTTCCCGGTTCACGGAAGAAGGCAGGTTCATCTTGACCGTAGGCGCGAGGCTATCTACGTCTTCGATGGCAAAACGGTTGATTTCTACAAAGAGCTGAAGATTCTGGGACGTGATGGAATCCAGCACGTTCTGGCCGCCGGTAATCTTGATGGAAACCGTGTCGGGAGAGAGTTTTGCTTCGTCTTTGTTGTAACGCCCGATAAGATGCACCGGAATTTTCTGGAATGTCTTGCTTTCCAGCTTCTGGATATCGATGCTCATGATGACACTGGAATCGCTGGGCGTCACGTAGGCGGGGAACGTTTCCAGGTTCAGGGCTACCTTGAAATTGTCGTTGGCGGTGAGGCTGTCGAACCGCACGGAATCCGTGGGGATTTCGAAGATGCGGGTCAGGGCGTCTCTTGCGCCGGATACGCGAATCTGCTCGGGGGTGATTTTCGGAACGTCCGTCATGATGTAGCCGGGCGCCGGGTCGAAGGTCACGTTGGACTTGACGGGAATGTTCCTCTCGATGCGGGTGTCAAGTTCCAGGTCCAGAAACAGGAGCTGGTTCGACGGTTCTACGAACTCCACGTTAGGAAAATTCGGCGCCGAAAAATTTTTGGACCCGATGTGCCTGCGGGTGGCGCCCAGTTCCGCCTCTTGCAGGTCGATGACAATGGAAACCGCGTTGGAATCCTTGTTCATGTAGTTCCAGCGCATGCGGATAAGGTCGAAGGCCGGACCCTTGATGGTAATGGGCAAGGTGTGGGGCGGCTTGGAGGCTACTGCCAGGAGTTCGGGCAACCGGACCAGCTTGACGGGAACCTCCATGGTAATTTGAAAGTCCTTGGTGGACATGACAAAAAACCAGAAGGCGATTCCGAACAGGAAGGCCATTATCTTCAATCCGATATTATTCATAGCAGTACCGTGATAAACACTAGCAAATTTAATTATATTCGGGCGGTGCTAGGACAATTAGGCTACTTAATATCTGAATCTTTTCGGGGGCTGAAACAGCACCGCACCGTGGTGCTCCCGTCCCTGGTGACCATCTTTCTGTGTTCTGTCTTGCTGGCGGGCTCCCTGACCTCCTTCGGGGGCGTGGTGAAGCTCCTTTCGGCGGAGAAGGCCCTCTATACGGTGGAGGCGTTCTTGCCCAAGACAGTGAGCGCCGACTCCATCAAGGCCATCTCGGAAAATCTGCTCCATACCAAGCGGGTGGAATCCGTCGAATACGTGAGCGCCGATTCGGCCTTGGCGGATTTCCGCAGGCATTTTTCGGGAGAGATGCTGGACCTGGTAGAAGGTAACCCCCTTCCGCCGTTTTTCCGGGTGAAACTGAAAGAGGAGGCCCACAACCCGGTGGACCTGATGGAGGCCCGTACGGAACTTTTCCGCAAGGGCTATTTCGAAGAAGTCCAGGCCCCCATCGAATGGGCGGAACGCATTGCCAAGTGGAAATTCAAGATGGTGTTCTGGCCCCTGTGCCTGAGCGTGCTGTTGCTTGCCACCCTTTCTTTGATTATCTGCAATTCGGTGCGGCTGTCCCTTTTCTCCAGGCAGCTTTTGGTAGAAAACATGAAATACACCGGCGGGAGCCCCTTCTTTATCGAGTTCCCCTTTGTGCTGGAAGGCCTGATTCTTGGACTTGTGGGTAGTGGCCTTGCGGTAACCCTCTTGGCGGTTCTTGTAAACGCTATCGGAAACGCGATTCCCGTGGTGGCAAACAACAGGAGCGGTCTTGGGCTCATGCTTGCAGGCGTGGTGGCGCTGGTGACGGTCCTTTCGGCCTACTTCAGCTACAGGACGGTGCGCAGGTTCTTGACGGTGAAGAATTTTGAGCAGGAATAAGATGCGGATTCTTTCCATCATCTTGTGTCTTTTGGTGGGGCTCTCTTTCGGAGCGCCTAAAAAGACCGATGCCCAAATCAAGGAACAGCGCACGGCCCTCAAGAAATTGGAGACGGACTTGGCCAAGAAACGCAAGGAACTGGCCTTGCTGGAAACCGAAGAAAAGGGCGTGCTCAACACCATCTCCCTTTTGGACCAGAACCTGAACCAGACCCGGACCTACATCCAGGAACTTTCCAAGAGTGAAATCCTGGTGCAGGGGGCGGTGCGGCAACTTTCCCGGGACCTGGATTCTCTGGACCGGCAAATCAGGGAGCGCAAGGAAGTCATGCGTAAACGCATCCGGACCCTGTACGAAAAGGGCCGGAGCAGCGAAGCCGAAGTCCTGTACGGCCTGCTGACCCAAAAGGGGAACCCGGAGCGGCAGGTTTACTGGGTCCATCATCTGCTTTATCAGGACCAGGAACAGGTGAACACCCTGCTTAGGCTCATGCGGGAACGCGACGAAAAGAAAAAGCAGGAGATTAGTCACCTGCAAGAGCTTTCTCAGTTGCGCCACAAGAAGAACGCCGAAGAAAAGGGCCTGGTGACCCAGATGAGCGGGCAAGAGAAAATGCTCCTTTCGTTGAAGCACGACAAGGCCATGCAGCGCCGTGCCCTGGAAGAATTCGAACGGAACCAGAAGACCATGCTTGCGTTGATCAAGAAGTTGGAAGAGAAGCGCAAGAAGGAGCTGGCTGCCGCCAAGAAGGCCGAAGCGGAACGCAAGGCGAAGAAGGCCAAGGAAAAGAAGAAAAAGGCGAAAGAGAAAGTGGTGGAAAAACCGAAGCCAACGGTGACCACCACCCTCAAGGGCCCCAAGTGCATGCCGCTGGAAGGCGAAGTCATCAGCCGTTACGGTCTGCAGGAACACCCCGTGCTCCATATCGCGACTCGTAACCTGGGTATCGAAATCCGTGGCAAGCGGGGCAAGATGGTAAAGGCCGCCGCTCCCGGTACGGTTGTGATGGTCTCCGAAATCGACGGCCGTGGCCCGTCGGTAATTATTGAACACGAAGGCGGAACCTACTCCGTTTACGGGCACCTCCGTTCGATTCGCGTCCAGGAGGGCAAAGAGGTGCAGAAATGCGAAGAAATTGGCGAAGTAGGCGATATTGCGTCCTTAAATGGAATTAAATTGTATTTCCAAGTTAGCGAAGGGACCCAGACCGTGGATCCCCTACAGTGGTTGAAGGAAAAATGATAGAGTACAGGCTAAATGGTCCAGCTTCTCAGGAGCGCCAGCGGATTCGACTCATGTCGGCTCTGCGGGAGAACCGTTTCCCTCAGGCCATCTTGATTGACGGCCCTGCAGGAATCGGCAAGAAGGCCCTGGCTATGGAAATATCCAAGGCCCTGCAGTGCGAGAACAAGGAAATGCGCCCCTGCGGGAAATGTTTCGGCTGCAAGCTGGCCATGGACGCAGGTGTCACCGACGGTTGGGTGGTGCCCATGGAGTCCAAGGAGGCCCACGCCCGGAGTGCCGCCGATGTTTCTGCCGGCAGTACTGCCAAGACGGTGCAGGACTACAAGCTGGCCTATATTTCCGAGATTTTCAAGAATCCCTACCGCATCGACATTTTCAATGCCGCCGCCGAAATTTCGGTGGAACTGATCCGCTCTATGACGGGCGCGTTCGCCCTGAAAGGGGACCGTGTCCGCGTGATTATCGTGGCCGAGGCAGACCGCATGAACGACTCTGCGGCTAACGCCTTCTTGAAGACTCTGGAAGAAGTTCCGCCAGACACCTACTTTATTTTGACCACCAGTTCCCGCGAAAAACTTTTGCAGACCATCCGTTCCCGCTGCCTGGCGCTGCACCTGTTGCCCCTCAGCGATAAGGAAGTTCGCGAAGAAACCCTCCGCCTGTTGGGTGAAGACGCCGACGAAGACAGCGTCACCGACGACGTGGTGGGGCTTGCGGTAGGCTCTCCAGGCAAGGCCCTCTACTACGTGGAACACGGGGCCCGCTGGTGTGCCATGGCGGTGGACTTTTTGCTGATGAGCCTTCGTGGGGATTACGGCGATTTGTTTGCCGCCCTGAAAGAGGCGGATTTTGAAGACCCCCTGGAGGCGAACCGTTTTCTGGACGTGCTGGGCTACTTGATTTCGGACCTGCTGCGTGCCAAGTCCGGAGCGCCCCTGCGGATACCGGACACCACCGGTCGCGTCCATCTGGAAAATTTCCCGAGGGTGAACGTAGATGCCCTGGAAACGGCCTTGAAAGATGTGCAGGAAACCATGTCACGTATTGCGACCCGCAGATCTACGGAAACCATGTGCCTGCAGGCCCTGGCCATCAAGCTCTTTGAAGGATATAAATGACCGAAGACCTGGTGGCATCGACCCTTTCTATGGAACTGGGAATCCCCCATCTGGTGGCGAGATTCCTGGTGTCCCGCGGGTACAAGTCCGTGGGCGAGGTGCAGAAGCTCATGGCCGGAAGCGCAGACGACGTGCTTTCGCCTTGGCTGATGCTTGGAATGGACCGGGCCATCCAGTGGATTATGGATGTGCGGGACCGCAAGGAAAAGGTCTTTATCTTCGGCGACTACGATCTGGACGGTATGACCTCGGTAACCCTGTTGACCAGGGGCCTGCAAGAGGCGGGCATCGAATCCGAGTGGAGGCTCCCTAGCCGTTTTGGTGACGGATATGGCCTGTCTATGTCGGCGGTAGATGAAATGTTCAAGTCCGGCGCGCGGAACGTGATTACGGTAGATACGGGCATTACCGCCAACGGTGAAATCGCCTACGCCAAGGAACTGGGCATGGCGGTGATGGTGATAGACCATCACCAGCCTTCTGGAGATGGCCTGCCTCCTTGTGACGTGCTCCTGGACCCTCATCAGGTAGGGGACACTTACCCGAATCCTGAACTTTGCGGTGTGGGTGTTTCTTACAAGTTTATTTGCGCCCTGTTCGAAAAGCTGGGCAAGCCCGTTCCTGAAAAATATCTGGACCTGGTGGCCCTCGGCACACTTGCAGACCTGGTGGGTATGACTCCCGAAAACAGGGCCTTTACCAAGGCTGGGCTCCGGCGGTTGCAGAACAGCGAATGGCCCGGACTCCAGGCGCTGTACAATTCCCTGCAGAAGCCGGGAAGCCTTGTGGGCGGCATCGACGTGATGTACAAGTTTGCGCCCCTGCTGAACGCCCCCGGCCGTATGGAAAGGCCCGATCCGGCGCTAAAACTGTTGCTGTGCGAAAACAAGGCCGACGCTCCGACGCTGCTTTCGGAGCTGAAGGACTGGAACGCACGCCGCAAGCAGAAAGAAGCGGAAATTACCGACATGGCCATGGAGCAGGTCCAGAACATCTACGGCGAAAATATCCCGCCGGTGCTGTTGGTGGCCGGCGAGAACTGGCATGTGGGCGTCATCGGGATTGTGTCCGCAAAACTCGCGCAGGAATTCAACCGCCCCACGGCGGTGCTTTCGGTAATGGAAGGAATGGCTCATGCCAGTGCCCGTGCCGTTCCCGGCTTCAACTGGCACAAGGCCCTCTTTGATTCTCGGGACCTGTTCGACCGCTGGGGAGGCCACGCCAACGCCGCCGGATTCTCGCTCCCTGCAGGCAAGATTCAGGAACTGCAGGGCCGCATTCTCGTATCGGCGAAGGAACAGGGCTACACCGGCGAAGTCCCTCGTGAGACGGGCGGACAGAATTACGACATCCAGGTGGCCTTGGGCGAACTCCTTGTGGACCCCACCAACAAGAACGGCGCAACGGTGCTGGACTATTTCGACAAGATGGAACCTTTCAGCGGGAACTTCCCGTATCCTGTGTTCCGGGCCGAAAACGTGAAGGTCCATCGCCTGCGGGAACTTCGTGGCGGCCACCTGCAGATGGAAGTCTCCCAGGCGGGGAGTCCGGCGTTTTCGGCTATTGCCTTCGGGCTCCGCAAGTGCAAGGCCCTCATCGGCAAGAGCCATCGGGTGACCATCGTGTTCGAACCCACCTGGAACTACTACAACGGCAGGCGTTCCTTGCAGCTCTGCATCAAGTCCATCGAGTAGGCGGTTATGATTAAACGGAACTTTCCACTGATCGTGCTGTTCCTGGTGTTCTTGGGCCTGCTGGACTTTATCTGGCAGGTGACGCCCTACAAGGCCCCTCTGTCTCAAGAGGATGAGTCGGCGGTTGCAGGGCCTGAAAAGTCCAGGGCTTTTACGGGCCGTATGGACATGCCGAACCTGGACGACATCTACGTGCTGGACAATTCCGCAGGTCGTGATGTGGAAGCCCTGGAAAAATACATCCAGGGTCGTGCCGCGGGCCTGCACTGGCTCGGTCAGGAGCATTTCAAGAAGAAGGGCGCCGACGATATACGCCTGGGGCTCCATCTGGTGGTGGATTCCCTCGGAATCTTTACCTGCAAGGAAATTCTCTTTTCCGATGCCGACGACGAAACCTTCGAGCAGAAACTCAAGGACCACATCGAGTACTTTTGGCGGTACAAGAAAAGCGAAAACGGGGTAACCGATTTCTGGATACCCCTCCGCTGGAAAGCGAAATACTCCAAATAAGAAACGCAGGGCTATGCCTGCGTCATTTCTGCCTTAATCCAGAAAGTTTCTAGGTCATTCCGGCCTTGAGCCGGAACCTAGCTTTATCCCTTCAGAATGGCCAGCAGCTGGTCTGCCTTTTTCTCGATGAGAATAAAGGCTTCAAACATGCGGGCTTCGCGCCATTTGGTAAGGTACTTGCCCCACCATTCGGTGGCAATTTCGTCTGGAGATTTTTTGTCTTTTTCGTTCTGGTACCAGATTTCCTTGGAGACTTCCCTGATGACGGCGGCCATGTCGGCGGCAGGCTGCAAAGACCCCTTGCAGAGGAGCAGGGCCCGCAGGTTGTCCAGCAGGATTTCGTCGGTGGGGGAGTCGGAATCGTCACGGGCGCAGTCCCAGATTTCTCCACGGTGACGCTCTGTCCAAGAAAGCAGATGGCTTTCGGTCTCTTTCAGTTCGCCCTTGGCGAGTTTTTCCTCTACCGCCTCACGGGGGTAATAGATGCTGTTGGGGTAAAATTCAATCATAGGCGTCCTAAAAAGCCATTAGTGCCCGGGGCGGGACTTGAACCCGCACGAGGTTGCCCCCAAGGGATTTTAAGTCCCCAGTGTCTACCATTCCACCACCTGGGCCGTTGGCGTGGCTCAAATATATAAAAATCCCTGACTAGGATTGGCGCGAGGGTGTATAGTTCGCCAGGTATTCCTTCATTTCCTCGATGTAGGTCTGGCATATGGAGGATATGTTGAAGTTCTTCTTGACGATGTATCCGATTTCCATGGTGCGGTCGTCCTTGCCCTTGCTGTCCTTGAAAGGAACGGCCACGTAGTCGGATCCGTTGATTTCTTCGCTGATAATTCCTGAACAGAGGGTATATCCGTTGAGCCCCACCATCAGGTTCAACATGGTAGCACGGTCATTGGCCTTGATGGTCCGGTGGTATTCGTTTGTACTTAAAATCTCTTCGGCAAAGTAGTAGGTGCCGCTTTCGCTCTGCTCAAAGGAGAGGCAAGGGTAGTCCGAAAGGTCGTGCAGGTTTACAGACTTGCGGCTTGCCAGAGGGTGGTTTTTCCACATGTAGGCGTAGGCCTTGCAGTTAATCAGGTGATGAAATTCCAGATCCTTTTCCTTGAACAGGTAGTTGATGTACTTGCGATTGAAATCACTCAGGTACAAGATACCGATTTCGCTCTTGAGGGTGGCCACGTCGTCGATAACTTCCTTGGTCTTGGTTTCCCGAAGGGCGAATTCGTATTCGTCGGAGTCGGACTTTTTGACCATCTCCACAAAGGCCTTGACGGCGAAGGAGTAGTGCTGTGTGGAAATGGCGAACTTTCTCTTTTGGCGCACGCCGTCGCTGTAGTGTTCCAGAACCGTTTCGTAGTGGTGGTACAGCTGGCTTGCCTGGGCGATAAACTCTTCGCCTTCGACGGTGAGGGAGACTCCACGGCTGGTGCGGTTAAAGATGACGATGCCGATTTCGTCTTCCAGGTCGTGGATGGCCGCTGTAAGAGATGGTTGAGAAATAAACAGGTTCTCGGCGGCCTTGTTGAAGGAGCCGACCTTTGCGATGCCGATGGCGTAACGAAGCTGCTGGAGAGTCATGGGAAGTTGGTAGTTAATAGTTATTAGTTACTAGTTACTAGTGAAACCGATGGTGAAATATTTCCTATATATTTGATAGGAATAAATATAGGCAAAAACTATACCTTCGGCAAGAGGTTGTTCGTAAAAAGAGAATTTTAGTCTTCGAAGGGGCGGACTCTCAGGGTGACGCCCAGATTTTCGCAGGTCTTGCGGCAGATTTCGATTTTTTCTTCAGACATGACCTTTTCTACGACGGTCAGCACCACGCTCGGCACGTACTGCTTTGCCTTGACGGCGAAGTCCTTCAGGGCGTCGTAGGATTGAATGCCGAACTTGGACCGCGTAAGGGCCAAAAATTCTTCGGCGTCCGGAGCGTTCAATGAGATGGAGACCGTGTCGAAACGGCCCTTCAGTTCGGGCGTTATGTCTTTCCCGTGAATCAGGTTTGCAAGTCCGTTGGTGTTCACTCGGACCTTCAGGTTCGGGTATTTCGCCCTCAGCTGGTCGATAATCTTGCACACATCGTCGATGCGCTCCAAAGGCTCACCGAAACCGCAGAAAATCAGCTCGTGAATGACGGAAAGGTCAAAAGCGTCGAATTCTTCCATCACGGTCTCTACGCTGGGCTCGCCGCCTTTGAGCCAGAGGGAGTTCCCTTCCATCATCTTCTTGGTCTGGCGCAGGCAAAAGACGCAGTTACAGGGGCACCGGTTCGTGATGTTCACATAGACATTCTTTCCGGTCAAATCGCCGCTGTCCTTGAGGTTTAGGTAGCCCGCCTGTCCCACTTTTCCGGTAACCGTATATAAAATCATTTTTCCTCCTCCGTCAAGTCGCGAAGGTACATCTCGACGCTGAGCCCCCAGTGGGTTGGCACGTTGTTTTCTTCGCAATAGGTAATGCACTTGGAGGCGAATTCGGTGGCCCGTTTCACGGAGTCGTAGAAACCATGCCCGTTCAGGTACATGCCTGCAATCACGGCGCTAATCACGTCGCCGGTTCCGCTCCGGTCGCCTCCGATACGGTCCACCATGATGGTCTTGGGCGTTTCGCCACGGCTGAAAACAAAGTTCATGATTTGTTTGTCGTGGTGGATTCCCGTAACCACGATGTGCTTGGGTCCCTGGAAACTCAGCTGCTGGCACATGGCTTCCAGTTCAGCTGGCGAAAAGTCGCCATCCCGATAGTCCACGTCCATCAGGGAGCAGAGCTCCGTCAGGTTGGGCGTCAAGATATCTGCGTGGCGGATCAGGTCCTTCATCTTGTTGCAGAGGGCAGGCGTGTAGGTCTTGTAAAGCCGTCCGTAGTCGCCCATCACCGGGTCCACCAGGGTGAACACGCCCTCTTTCTTGAAGGTCTTGATAAAATCGACGACGATGTCCACCTGCTCTTCGGAGCCTAAAAATCCTGTGGCGATGGCGTCGAAGGACATGTCCAGTTTCTTGTAGGTGTCGATGTAGTCCCGCATGCGGGGGGTGTAATCGTCAAAGTAGTATTCCGGAAACTGCGTATGGGTCGAAAGGATTGCAGTAGGCACGGCCACGGCCTGGATTTTCATGGCCGAAACCACAGGCGCCATGACGGCGATGGAGCACCGTCCAAAACCTGTAATGTCATTGATTAACGCAATCTTTTTCTGAGGCATGTTTACGCCGATTTAACCTTGTTTTTCAAGACCCAAATATAGGAAATTGCGGCGGACACGATAACGGATATGAGTGTAGGTCCAAGGAACACGGACTCCAAATGGACCGTTACCTGGTAAACGACAAAGCCTGCAAGCCAGGCGAAGAGATTCCAGAGCCAGAACGCCTTGCCGGTTCGCCCTTGTTTGTCCAAAAAGAACGACACCAGAAGAACGGCGGCCATGGGCGCAAAGACCGAAGCGATGAGGTAGAGGAAACTGATGTAGTGGTCCATGATTCCGGAGATGGCGAGAACGGCGCTGATGGCGCTTACCACAACGCCTGTGATTTTCGGATTGAGCTTGTGGACGATGGCCTTAGCCGATTCGCCAGCGGAATTTGCCGCAAGGAAGTTGGTGGTTACCGTAGAGAGCACCACGATGATGATTCCGGGGATTCCAAGGCCCGCCAGGAGAATGGCCTGGGCGATATCGTTCCCGACACCGGCGCTTGCAATTTCAAGCCCGATAAAGTACATCCAGAAGCTGGCGACGGTGTAGGCGATGGCGGAAACAGCCGTGGCG
>CAKUWY010000004.1 GCA_934699585.1 uncultured Fibrobacter sp. | reverse complement strand
GTCACAAGAGTTGTCATCCCCGACCGGGTCGGGGATCCGCTGGAGGCGTGAGGTGTGAGGTGTGAGGTGTGAGGTGGGGGGTGTGAGGTGTGAAGTGTGGGGTGTGAAGTGTGGGGTGTGAGGTGTGAGGTGTGAGGCGCGAAACACGAGGCGCGAGGTGTGAGGTGTGAGTGTTGAGTTATAAGCCGTCATCCCCGACCGGGTCGGGGATCCGCTTGAGGAATGATGCTCGAGATAAACGGGCAGACGCTAGAAATGCAAACAGATCCTCACTTTCGTGAGGATGACGAAGCTTGTAGCTTTGTGGTTCACGGCGTAACGGGCGGGGGATTTGCTAAATTGATGGTGATGACAATTCTTGAGAAAATAGCCCTCGCTCTGCCCGCCGTTGAATCCCCAGCAAGATATATGGGCGGCGAAGCCAACAGCGTGGTGAAGGACCACAGTGAGATGCTTTGCCGCATGGCCTTCGTGTTCCCGGACACCTACGAAATCGGCATGAGCAACAACGGCATCCGCATTTTGTACCACGTGATCAACCGGGAGAGCAACTTGCTATGCGAAGTCTCCTTCGCCCCCTGGGACGACATGGCCGCCGAGATGAAAAGGCTGGACATTCCGCTGTACAGCTATGCGACCTACACGCCGGTGCGAGATTTCGAAGTGGTGGGCATGACGCTCCAGACGGAGCTGAATTTTACCAACGTGCCCTACGTGCTGGAACTGGCCCGCATTCCCGCGTGGCAGAAGGACCGGCAAGAAAGCGACCCCATCGTGGTGGCCGGTGGTCCCTCCATGGCGAACCCCGAACCCGTCGCCGACTTTTTTGACGCCTTCATGATAGGCGACGGGGAAAAAGTCATGATTGACTTTTTGCGGTGCGTAGGCGAGGGCCGCAAGGCGGGCCTCAGTCGCGCCGAAATCCTCAAGAACCTCTCGAAAATTGACGGCGTTTACGTGCCCAGTTTACGGCCCGTGGTAAAGAACGAATTCGGCGCGATTGTGCCGGCGGAGCCAGCCGCCGGCGCCTACGCCACCACCAACGGGGTTCGCCGCCTGTTCATCCCCAAGATGGACCCGAAGGACTACCCCGTCAAGAACCTGATCGCCAACATGCAGCTGGTGCACAACCGCTTCAGCGTAGAGGTCATGCGGGGTTGCGCCCAGGGTTGCCGTTTCTGCCAGGCGGGCATCTGGTATCGCCCGTGTCGCGAGCTGGACCCCGACGATGTTCTGGACATCGCGAAAGCAGGGCTCCTTGCCACCGGCGAGCGGGAACTGGGACTCCTCTCCCTTTCTACCGCCGACTACAAACCGGTAGAAGCCCTTACCGACTCCATTATCGACGACCCCTTCTACGACCATGTGGATGTGAGCCTCCCCAGCATCCGGGTGAACAGTTTTGGCCAGACCCTTGCCGGCAAGATTGCCGCCCTCAAGGGAGGCCGTAGCGCCACCTTCGCCCCGGAAACCGGCTCCGAACGCATCCGCAAGATGATCAACAAGACCATCAGCGACCAGGACATGTACGACGCCGCCGAACACGCCTTCAGCAGCGGGTTCAACAAGATTAAGTTATACACGATGATCGGGTTCCCCACCGAAAACGAAGAGGACATGCAGGCCTTCTGCGACCTCATCTTCAATCTGGTGAAAATCGGGCGCAAGTACAACCGAGGCATCCAAATTGCGGTAAGCATCGGCATCCTCATTCCCAAGTCCTTTACCGCCCTCCAGTGGGCGCCCTTCATGGACAAGGAAACGGCCCTGGGGCACATCCGCTTTGTGCGGGAAAAGTTCTTCAAGCACCCCAACGTGAAAATCAACTGGGCCGCCTGGGAAACCAGTTTCTTGGAAGCCATCTACAGTCGCGGCGACCGTAGCCTCGGGCCCGTCATCTACGAGGCCTACAAGCAGGGAATCATCTTCGAAAGTGATTCTTACCGGTTCGACTTTTCCAAGTGGGAACAGGTCTGGCAAAAGACGGGCTACGACACCAGCTGGGTGTATCGTGAACGGGACAAGAACGAAGTGTTCCCCTGGGACTTTATCCATGCGGGAACCACCAAGCAGTACCTGAGGCGGGAATGGGAAAAAGCCTTTGACCCGAACAGCACCCCCGTGCCCAACTGCAAGTGGGGCGACTGCCAAAAGTGCGGCATTCCCGGCTTCGGCGACGAAATCAGGCTGGCCGACAATCCCGTGCGCCACAAGGCGCCAAGCCGCTCTCCCGAAGAAATCAAGAAACTGGTGGCAGACCGCAGGCCCAGCCAAAAGGTGAGCTACAGCTACAAGATTACCTTCAAGAAGACCGGACTCAGCAGGTTCCTGCCCCACCACAACATGCTCAGTTTCTTCGAGCGGACCTTCCTTTGCGCGGGGATTCCTGTGAAATTCAGCGAAGGATTCAGCCCCAAGCCGAAAATTGTGAACATGGGGGCGCTCCCTCTCGGCATGGAGACCTACTGCGAGCTGATTAGCGTGGAACTTCTGAAACCCCTGGACCTCGCTCCGGAGAACCTGCCGAACCTGATGAAGGAACTGAGCAGGCCTTTCCCCCGTGGCATGGAAATCGTGAACATTGAGCCCCTGAAAGAAAAGCTCAGCAAGCATTTCCCCAAGGCCATGGTGTACCGCTACACACCGGAGGCCATCCCCGCAGACCTGATGGAGCGGTTCAACAGCAAGACCTTCCCCACCGTCACGAACCACCGGGGGCAAGAAATCGACCTGAACCAGCACGTCCTGTCTATCAAGAACCGGGAAGGGACGCTGTACATCAAGGTGAAATGCAACGACCAGGGCACCACGGCCAGTCCTTTCGTGATTTTTGCAGGAATTCTGGGAATTTCCATAGACCCGGCCAAGCTGGACGAGGTTTCCAGGAGGTTCCTGGTGGCGAAAATGTCGATGGAATGGTAGCGGCCTTGCCGCAGAAGTCCGTGGTAAACGGCTAGTGTTTTGGTGGCTGGAATTGACAGGCCTATGAAGATTTTTTATAATTTCATTCAAATTAACATCAAAACTCTCATTTCAAGGAGAAACCAATGAAGAAGATTTTCCTTTCTGCCGTCATTGCGCTGGCCCTTTGCAGCTACGGCTATGCCCAGGACGAAGAAGAATATTACGAAGAAGAAGAGGCCCCCGCCAAGGTGGAGAAGGCCCCCGCCTACGAAGAAGAGGAGGAAGAGGAGGAAGCCGCTCCTGCTCCCAAGAAGGAAAAGAAAAAAGAAAAGAAGTCCTCTGGCGGTGCATTCTTCGGTGCTGGCATTGACGTCGGCGGTCTGTTGAACAACGCGGGTAACATTCGCCTAGTGTTCAAGCTGAACGAAAATATGGAATTGGCCGCGATTCTCGGCATGTATCATCATGGTGAATCCTCCTATACTCCCAACGGCGGACAAGAACAAAGTGCAAAGGACAACTATACTGAGCTGAGCATCGGTGCTGGTTTCGACTTCTTTGTCAAGAAGGATTTCTTGCCTGTATCAATCGGCGGTGAATTCATTTACACAAGCCCCCGCGCCATTGTTGCTGGAGGACAGGAATTCGTTGCTAGCAACGACATCGACCTGATGCTTCTCCAGATTAACGTGCTGCTCGGTGCTCACGCTGAAATTGTCAAGAACCTTTACATTACCGGAAAGATCGGTCTTGGCATTAGCTACTACTCCGAAAGCGATCTTGCCGGCGAAAGATCCTTCCTCGACTTCGCACTTGCTACCAAGGTCTATCTGACCTGGTTCATGTTCTAGTCTAAGCTAGCACAAAGACAATTAAAGGACCTCCCTTATGGGAGGTCTTTTTGTTGGCAACAGATACATTAACTACCTTTCAACTGATGTTTCCCTTTGCCAAATGTCTTGCCGTGTACACGCTAGTCAGCCTATGTCTAGCCCTGTGCAGTTGCACATTCCCCATACGGACCGGTTACGACAGAAGTATCGGTGGTTACAAGTCTGCTCAAAATCAGACAACATCTGCAGAAGGGTCTGGTTCGGTTTCAAAACAGTCTCAATCCAGTCGCGAGTCGAAAAGCGCAACAGCAAAGCACACCACCGCAGGGGCTACCAAACAGGCCGCCACCCAAAAGATGGCTCACGAAAATGCCACAAGACAACCTTCGAGTTCTTCGTTGGAACAGCTGGCCAAGTCCTGGATTGGAACGCCTTATGTTTACGGGGGCAGTTCCAAGTCCGGTACGGACTGCTCCGGTTACGTGATGCAACTTTACAAGAGCCATTACGGAATCAGCCTGCCCCATAGCGCAGGCCAGATGTACGACGACAGCCGAGGGAGTTCTGTGAGCCGGGGCAGCCTGCAGGAAGGGGACCTAGTGTTCTTCGGCAGTTTCTGGAAAATCGACCACGTGGGAATTTATCTGAAAGGGGACCGATTTACCCATGCCAGCTCCAGCAAGGGCGTGATGATATCCCCCATGAGCGACAACTACTGGCGACCCAAGTACCAGGGAGCGAGACGGTTTAGGTAGCGATGTGGAATGTGCGGTGTGTAATGTGAAATGGGTAGTGCGACGAAACCTTTAACTATATTTGGGGCATGAAAAAAATTGCATTCCAGGGTCGTCGCGGAGCCTATAGCGAAAGTGCCGCTTATCATTTGTTCGGAACAGACATCGAAGTGGTGCCTATGGACACCTTCGGTGAAATTTTCCAGAGCATCGAGACCGGCGCCGTGGACGGCGGTGCAATTCCTATCGAAAATTCTACGGCAGGTTCCATCTACGAAAATTACGACCTGCTTTACAAGTGGCGCCTGCCCATCGTGGCAGAGGTGAAACTTCAGATTTCCCATACCCTGTGCGCCCTGCCCGGAGTGAAACTCGGGGACCTGAAGAAGGTGCTGAGCCACCCCCAGGGGCTTGCCCAGTGCAGCCGATTCTTCGGTCGCAATCCCGGTATCGAAAGTGTGGCCTTCTACGACACCGCTGGTAGTGCCGAAGAGGTAGCCAAGCGCGGAGACAAGACTCTCGGTGCCATCGCCAGCGCCTATGCCGCCAAGTTCTACGGCCTGGACATTTTGGCCGAAGGAATCGAGAACCTGAAGGGCGTGAACTTCACCCGCTTTTACGCCATCCAGAAGGTGGCCGTCGATTTGCCCGAAGTCGGGTCCGGCGACACTCCCATCAAGACCACCCTACTCTTTATGCTGAACGATTCCGGAAAATCCGGAGCGCTCCATGCGGCGCTGGGCTGTTTTGCCAAGCGGGACTTGAACCTGACCCGCATCGAAAGCAGGCCCCATCCTGACAGGCCCTGGGAATACATCTTCCACCTGTCCTTCGAAGGAAACCCCAAGGACCCGCTGGTGGTAGAAGCCCTGAAGGAACTGCAGTCCTACTGCGATTTCGTTTATCGCCTGGGCAGTTTCAAGGAAGGCTCCACCGAAAAGCTGAGCTACTAGAGGTGTGAGTTTTTTGGGGAAAGTCTTCCCCTCGCCTCGGCCCTCGCCTCGGCCCTAGCCTCGGCTACCCCTTCTAGCGGGGCCTCAATCACCGGCCCCGCAACGCCCCGCTTACAGCATTCTGGTCATTACCAGATCCTGTCGTATTTTCTCTTGTCTTTCTCTTCGTCCTTCTTCTCTTGAACGATGGCGTCGATGACGGCGGCCACCGTCAGATTGAAGATGTCATGGACAGAAGCGTCGGAGTCGGTGAAGTGCACCGGCTTGTTCAGGCCCATCTGCACGGGGCCGATAGATTCGCCAACACCCATTTCCAGAAGCATCTTGCAAGTAGTGTTTGCCGAAGAAAGGCACGGGAAAATCAGGGTGTTCACCGTCTGACCCTTCAACTTGTTGAAGGGGTACTTGGAGTCCCGCAGTTCCTTGTCCAGAGCCACGTTCACCTGCATCTCGCCGTCAAGCATATAGTCCGGGAACTGTTCGTGAATCATCTTCACCGCATCGCGGGCCTTGTTGGCCGTTCCGCGGGCGGCTTCCTTGTCAGATCCGAAGTTCGCGTAGCTAAGCATGGCCATCACGGGGTCGTGGGCAAAGAACTTCACCGCGTCGTGAGTGAGCTTTGCGATATCCACCAGAGTTTCGGTATCGGGATCGCGGTTCACCAGGGTATCCGCCAAGAAGAAGGTCCCCTTGCGGGTGCTCAAGATGTGCATGGCGCCGAAGTGCTTGTAGTCTTCGCGGATGCCGATAATTTCCTTGGCAAGTTCGATGGTTTCGCTGTACTTGGAATAACCACCGGTAATAAAGGCATCGGCGTCGCCCACCTTCACCATCATCATGCCAAAGTGGTTGGGCTCGAACATGTCGTCGCGGGCTTCTTCGAAGGTCACGCCGTTACGGCCGTTCTCGTCGGCATAGATTTCGGCATACTTGCGGCGGCATTCGAATTCCTCGGGAGAGCGGGGGTTCACAATCTTGATGCCCGTGAGGTCGAGCTGTTCCTTATTCGCCATCATCTGGATACGTTCGGCGTTACCCAGCAGAATCGGGTGAGCGACACCTTCGAGCTTCGCCTGCACGGCGGCCTTGAGCATGTTGAGGTTGTCGCCTTCGGCAAACACCACTCGCTTGGGGTTGCTGCGGGCCGTATCGCTGAACTGGCGGATAAGCTTGTTGTCGTAGCCCATCATGTCGCGGAGCCTGTCGTAATAGGCGTCCCAGTCTGTAATGGGCTTGCGGGCCACGCCACTCTCGATGGCGGCCTTGGCCACGGCAATAGAAACTTCGGTGAGCAGGCGGGGGTCAAGGGGCTTCGGAATCAGGTATTCCTTGCCGAAGGTAAAGCGCTGTGCGTTGTAGGCGATGTTCACCACGTCGGGCACGGGCTGGTGCGCGAGGGCGGCAATCGCACGCACGGCGGCATGCTTCATGTGTTCGTTGATGCAGGTGGCCCGCACGTCCAGGGCTCCGCGGAAAATGTAGGGGAAACCGATGACGTTGTTCACCTGGTTCGGGTAGTCGCTGCGGCCCGTGGCAAAAATCAGGTCGCCACGGCTGGCCATGGCCTCTTCGTAGCTGATTTCGGGAGTGGGGTTCGCCAGGGCAAAGACGATGGGCTGGTCGGCCATGCTGCGGACCATCTCCCGGGTCAGAATGTTCCCCTTCGAAAGACCAACGAACACGTCGGCGCCCTTCATGGCGTCGGCGAGCGTCTCGATGTCGGTGCGGTCGGTGGCAAAGAAAGCCTTCGCCTCGGTAAGGCCCTTGCGGTCCTTGCGGATGACGCCCTTGCTGTCGCACATCACCAGGTTCTCTTTCTTGAGACCCAGCGACAGGTACAGGCGAGTGCAGGCGCAGGCGGCAGCGCCAGCTCCATTCACCACCATCTTCACGTCGCGGATGCTCTTGCCCGCCACCTCGATAGCGTTCAGCAGGCCAGCAGACGAAATGATGGCCGTACCGTGCTGGTCATCGTGCATCACGGGAATGTCCAGCTCCGCCTTGAGGGTGTCCTCGATTTCGAAACATTCCGGAGCCTTGATATCTTCCAGGTTGATGCCGCCGAAGGTGGGGGCGATTCCTTTCACGATTTCGATAAACTTCTTCGGGTCCTTCTCGTTGATTTCGATGTCAAAGACGTCGATGCCCGCGTAAATCTTGAAAAGCAAAGCCTTGCCTTCCATCACCGGCTTGCCCGCGAGGGCGCCAATGTCGCCCAGCCCGAGTACTGCGGTACCGTTACTGATCACCGCCACCAGGTTGCCCTTGCCGGTGTATTCGTAGGCCAGGTTGTTGTCCTTCTCGATTTCGAGGCAGGGCACAGCCACGCCCGGAGTGTAAGCGAGGCCCAGGTCCGTCTGGGTGCTGTGGGGCTTGGTGGGCACAATCTCGATCTTGCCGGGTTTGCCCATGGAATGGTATTCAAGGGCGAGGTCTTTCAGGTCCTTACTCATGTTCATCTCCAATTTTCGCGGCCAAATATAGCAAAAAGTCCAGCGTTTTGCTGGACCTTTTCTTATGCCGAGTTCATGCATTGAGCTGCACTGAAGTGTTACCCGGCTCTTTTAGACGAATTTAACCTTATGTGCTGCAGGGCCTGTAGTCAATGGGCTTCGGCTTTGCCTCGCAAGCCTTTTTCGCATCTTCATCTGTAATTGCATCGCATCCTGAGTCGTAGTCACCTATTTTTAAGTACTCAAAGGAGTTGTAAAGCGGGCCGACCGGTTTAGACCATTCGGTTGTATCAATGGCTTCGTTATCTTCCCAAATGATTCTTACCTGTGCGTAGGATTTGCAAAGATCATACGGTATAACAGTTGCTGTAGTGGAGTAACCGACATCCGTACCATCTGGTTTTTTGTCCGTAATTGTCACGTTATGCCACATATCCATGGTCTCTCCATCCCAACGGAACTGGTATTCGAGTTTTTTGGTGTTTTTGTAAACAATAGCGTGGTTGGGGAAATTGTCGTTGACAACGGCTTGGAACTCGAACATGTCATTTTTTTCACAGGATCCATTGTCTAATTCTGCGCTTGTGCAATTGTGCCATGTTTTGAATTGGTTTGCCATAATATCATTTTCATAGTCGTATGTGTATCCAAAGAAATACTGATAGATTCTTGCCTTGGCCTCGGGAGCCTTGAACGGAACATAATCACTGTATGCAATCAGACGAGTGATTTGAACATCGCTGCTGAATTGTGTACGATGGCTACCGCGCTTTGCTGCGACACGATAGTACTGATACAGATTTTTAATGCCTTCTAGATTGTAGTAATGAACGTCGACCTCTGTAGAATCCAAATCTTCCCACACTCTTTCATCCTTTTGGCTCTTGGTGATATCGAGTTTTTGGACAACAAACCCTTCTTCAGCGCATTCCGTGCTTCTGCTGTAATTCCAGGAAAGTTTCCAGGCACTCGGAGCAACGCGTTCGGCCTTGAGAACGGGGGGAGCAGTCAATTCAAATTCGCCAGAGCAGTCCAAATCAGGCTCAACGTTGTTCGTGGTAGAGTCGCTAATCTGGAGCATCTCCGAGGTCTTGGAAAAACCGCACGTATCCTTAGCTGATACCCGATAATAAACTCCGTCCACGGACTTCCCCACCAGGTTGAACATGGTGACATCGGCATTTGCGGAACCCAGCACGCTCCAAGAAGGCTCTGAAGCAGACATGTCCAACGCCTCTATGACAAAGGCAGTTTCTGGACGGGCGTCATTGCGTTCGTAATTCCAGAGGAGAAGCCAACTGTTGTCGCCATTTTTCACGGAGCTCAAATTTGACGGGGCCGGAAGCGTAACCATCACCGCCTCACACCCAGCAACTTGAGACGAGCTCGACAAAGTGTCGACCGAACCACCTTCGGACGACGAACTCGATCGAATGACGACAGAACCACCCTCGGACGACGAAGACGGTTCTATGACGAAAGACGAACCATCGCCTTCACCATCGCCTTCATCCTCAGAGCCAGAAACGGATTGAGAGCAAGCGGACAATCCAAATGTCAGTAAGGACATCAGTCCTAATTTCCAGAACAGGGAAACCTTCATATATCACTCCTGTATTGAAATTTCTATAAAAATACATTCTAAAAGGCAAAAAGCAGCAAACTATGTTCCTTTTTCCTTAAATAAGCATCCAATTCCTTGTTTTTTGCAAATTTTCGCACATTTTTTGCAGAACTACATCCAGCCGCGTTCGGACGTACCAGTAATGCCGCGAATCTTCAGTTCGAAGTCGTCCCTGTTGGTTGCCGCGTTCAAGGCCACGTCCAGAGAAATCTTGTCTTCGTTGTAAAGTTCCAGCAGGGACTGGTCAAAGGTCTGGCTATGATACTGCATATGGCCTTCGGCAATGGCCGATTCCACCATGGCAAGTTTGTCCTTGTCCTTAATATATTCCTTGATGGCTGCCGTGTTCACGAGGATCTCCGCAGCGGGCACACGGCCCTTGCCGTCCTTGGTGGGCAACAGGCGAAGCGAAATAATGCCAGCCAGAACCTCTCCCAACAGTAAGCGGATTTCGTCGTGCTGGTGAGGCGGGTACATAGAAAGCACACGCTGGATTGTTTCGGTAGCGTTGGTGGTATGGATGGTGGCAAACACCATGTGGCCCGTATCCGCTGCCGTAAGCGCAATGGCCATGGTTTCCAGGTCACGAATTTCACCCACCAGAAGCACGTCCGGGTCCTGACGGAGCGCCGCGCGCAAGGCATTTGCGTAAGACAGGGTATCTACACCCAGTTCACGCTGAGAGATAATGGCCTTGTTGTCGTTGTACAGGTATTCGATAGGGTCTTCTACCGTAATGATATTGACCGATTCCTTCTGGTTGATATAGTCCAGCATAGAAGCAAGGGTCGTTGACTTACCGGAACCCGTCGTTCCCGTTACAAGCACAAGTCCACGGCGAGTGAGGGCTATGTCCTTCACTACATCCGGGAGTCCCAGTTCTTCGAAGGGGGGGATCTTCGCCTTGATGTGACGAATCACCACGGCGATGGTGCCGCGCTGACGGAACACGTTCACACGGAAACGTCCCATGTCGCGGGCGCCCACGGCAAAGTCACATTCTTTATTAGCCTCGAAACGTTGTTTCTGGTCCCGGTTCATGATATCGTCCAAGAAGGAATCCATCATGGCCGGATCGATGCGGGTATCAAAAATCTTGACTAGAGAACCATTGATACGAAAAATAGGAGGAGTTCCCACGCGAATGTGCAAGTCAGAGGCCTTGCTCTTTACCATTTCGCGCAAAAGTTGCTCTATCCTTAAATCAGCCATTTACTAGCCTCCAAACTTTTCATTATAAATTTTACGGACCTGTTCCAAACGGTCCTGGATTTCCTTGTTCTCCGGTTCTTTCTTGGCCAGATCCTGATAGATTTCCAGCGCCTTGTCGCAGATTCCCTGTTCCAAATATATCTCGGCCATAGTACGGGTATTCTGGCTTGCTTCCAGGTCCGCATTGACACTGTCCAGAGTGGCCGAAGGATCCTTCACAAGGCCCGCAGAGACTTCGTCATCGGAATCGCCGGACATCAAAAAGTCAACACCCTTGTTCGAAGGCTTTTCGACCGGCAAATCATCGTCATCACTTTCGAAGAGACCCTTGAAAGCTCCCGATACTTCGGATTCCAGGTTGTCAAAATCCGTTTTCGGAGCGATAGCTTCGGCCTGAGGCTCGGCGGGCTTTTCTTCGACAGGAGAGTCTGCTGCCACATCGTCGCTTTCTCCAAACAAATTATCAAAGGACTTATCCAGGCCTTCTTCCAGGGATTCTGTCGAGATGTTCTTTTCTTCGACAGCGGCTCCGGTATTTTCTTCGTCGCTACCGAACAGGCTATCGAAAGCACCGCCCATTTCTTTTTCGAAATCGCTCGCCCCTTCGGAGAAGGCGTCGGCGTTGGCGGCAGGTTCAACAGCAGGCTGCGTTTCAGAATTCACCGAAGCCTCGGCAGCGGGCTCTTCAGCAGCAGGCTCAGCAGTTTCCCCACCAATGGCGAGGTCTTCTTGCGGCAGGTCATCATCGCTGCCGAAGATAGAGCTGAAAGCGTTATCGACGCTGCTTTCCACTTCATTGTTCTCATCGGCGGGAACTTCCAATTCGGCAGAAGGTTCTACGGCAGGCTCTGCAGCAGGTTCTTCAACAGTCTGGGTTTCCTCTGCTGGAGTTTCTGCCATCGAAACATCGGCAGACTTCTGGAACAGACCCGATTCTTCGGGGAGATCGTCTTCCGCACCGAAGATAGAATCGATTGCACCCCCGACACTGTCAGAGGAATCTTCCTTCGCCGGTTCTGCCTCTGCAGACTTTTCGAACAGGGAATCTCCCGATGCCGGAGTTTCTTCAACAAGCGTTTCCTCGGACGACGTATCGGCGGACTTCTGGAACGGCGACCAGTCGCCTGCATCAACAGGCGTGTCGTCAAGACTCAAGGAATCATCGAGGGATTCCGCCGGCTGTTCCGCTTCTGCAGATTTCTGGAAAGCGACAGGTTCTTCGGGCAGTTCGTCTTCGCCGAAAATATCACCGAACGCATCGTCAATACTCTGGGGCTTGTCCGCAGCAGGGGCTGCGGAAACTGCATCCGACACCGCCGGTTCAACTTCGGCAGGAGCATCGGCAGCCGATACATCGGCGGACTTCTGGAAAGCAGCGGGCTCTTCGGGCAGTTCGTCTTCGCCGAAAATATCACCGAACGCATCGTCGATGCTCTGGGGCTTGTCCGCAGCAGGGGCTGCGTTCGAAGTCGTCGAAGATTCTGCGGACTTCTGGAAGGCGGCCGGTTCTTCGGGCAGTTCGTCTTCGCCAAAGATAGAGCCGAAAGCGTCGTCCACGCTCTGAGGTTTGTCCTCAGCAGCAGGAGCACTGAACACCTTGTTTGCATTTTCCGCCGCGGCAGGTTCGTCATCGATGCCAGCGGAAAGATTCAAATTGGAGAAGGGAGATGCTGGAGCAGCAGGTTCCTCGGGTTCTAGATCGTCATCCACGCCAAAGAAACTGGACATGGCGGAATTCACATCCCCTCCAGAAATATCGTCATCGGCAGGGAACACTTCCGGTGCAGAAGGCGCTTCGGCACCGATGGATTCCATGGCGGAATCCAGGGAGGCCTGCAGGTTGTCCATGGCAGCCTCGTCACCGGCATCGGAATCCGGCATCAAGGCGGAAAGGGCCGCAAAGGGATCGTCAGCATCCCCAAGAGATTCAAACGCCGTGGTTTCAGGAGCCGCAGGAGCGGATTCCACCGACGTAAAGCCAGCGTCAGAAGCCGACTCTACAGGGGCTTCGTTCACAAACTCAAACCCGCTGCCAAACTTGGGTCCCTTCTCTTCTGCCGGGGCCATGCTCTCGGGAGATTTTTCAAGGAAGGGTGCGTCATCTCCAAAGGAGAAGTTCAAGGAAGAATCGGCGTCCTCCGTCTGCAGTCCGGACATGGACAAATCGGACTCACTCAACTCGACTCCGGCAGCGGCCGCTGTAGCGGCAGCCATTACGTCGTACTCGTCCTTCCAGAACTGGTCCAGAGGATCCATATCGTGGACCTTACGGTAGCACTGGTTGCGCTCGTTCGTCTTTTCCACCTTGTCGTAGGCATCGCCCATGCGTTTCTGGGCAGACAAGCAGAAGGGGTCCATCTTGAGAACCTTGGCGCATTCCTCAATGCAGCCCTCGTAGTCGCCCTTCTCAAACAAAATCTTGGTACGAACAAGATGAGCCGCAAGGTCACCCGGGTAGAGGGTCAAGCCGCCATCTATACGCTGCAAGGAGGTATCCAGGTCACCAGCCTCTCTCTCCAGATCGGCCAGCCAGGCAAAAGCCTGGGTGTTCACTTTCTTTTTCCCGATGGTCTTTTTCAAAGTGTCCAACGTTACCGTCATTTTTCCTCCAATGAGAGCGCAATCGCCTCGTCGGTGAGCAATACAGGAATGTCTTCGCGAATGGGATACAGCCGTTTCCCGTCTTCCGAGACCAAAGCTTCTGTCAAAGGTTCTGTTACGCGCTCACCGCCGACATTCTTTACCGAACCGGCAGAAATGGCGCTATTCAGCGACGAAAGCGTGCTTTCGTCCGCCATGCAGAGTTTACCCCTTGTTTCGGGGCAACATAGGATATCTAAAAGTGACCTGTCGAACATAACACCTTAAAAATCAACAACTTACACATGAGTAAAAATAACTCAATTTTGTGGGAAACACAAAATACGGTAAGATTTTAATGCAGATTTTTTAGGTTAATTAGGGCAAATTCGCCGTTTTGCGGCTTCCCGATGAGCAAAAACACCCTCATCCCCAGTTTTTCCAGCCAGTGGAGGTCAAAATCCTCCCTTGTCCCCGAAAAATTGGAAACCACAAGCAGTTCATGGCAATCCGTTCTCTTGCAGATAGACTCCATCTCGGAATAACCGCCCAAAAGATGTTTTCTGTTTTCTGGAGACACAGTCCCAGGTTCTCCGCTGACACAACCTAGGATTTCCATACCGGAAATCACATTGTGGGTATCAAACCATGGCTGGAGGGAATCCTCCCCACCACCCAGAAGGATTGAACGGTGGCGCTTTTTCGCAAAAATCCGATAAAAATAGAGAAACCAAAACATGAATCTCCTCCATGCCAAAAAGGCGAGAGGCACAAGAATCGTCGAAACGCAAAGGATCGCCATTGCAATGCCATCAAATTTTTCGGGATGCGTAAACCACCGATAGCCGGCAAAACTCAGTACCGGAATTAAATTGATCGGCATTTGAAACCAGTAAGAGTGTTTCCCTTCGAGACTTGAGCTGGCGTATTCTCCACGAACCGCAAAAAACAGCAGGTTTGTCACCGCGACAACCACAGCAAGTTGCCGGTCGGCAAAAACTTCCAAATCCAAAAGACATGCAGCCCACAGAAACACCACTCCCAAATCAAGAAAGATTTTCCAGAACTGTGGAACCAAGCGAGAAAACACGCCAACGCTGGCAGCAATAACAATGCCCAAGAAAATAAGGAATTTTGGAACCAGGTAATAGGATCTGTGCTTTTTCACAAAAATCCACATGGCATTGTAGAAATCGATATAGGATTTTATGCGACGGGTACGACTGCTCTGCCCCCTGAAATGGAGGACATTTGTTACAGGCGTATAATAATTCTTGCAACCGGCGACCTTTGCCCGAAAGCACAAGTCCAGGTCTTCGCCGTACATGAAAAAGTCCTCGTCAAATCCATTAAGTTGTTCGTACAAATCCCGACGGATACAAAAGAAAGATCCGCTGATGGCATCCACCTCGGTTATCTCGTCGGGGTTGGCATAAGTCATATTGTACGAAGAAAGTTTTTTGCTTTTGGGGAAAAGGCTAGCAAGGCCCAAGGTCTTGGAAATGGCCGAAAGCTCTGTCGGAAACGAGCGACGGCACGACCACTGCATGCTTCCGTCTTCGTTCAAGATACGGCATCCTACCGTACCGGAGTCCGGATGCTCTTCCATGAATTGAAGAACTTCGCGAAAGGCGTTAGAAGAAACAATGGTATCCGGATTGACAAAAAAGAGGTACGGATTCTTCGCCCGTTTTTCCGCCAGGTTACAGCCCTTGCCAAATCCGAGATTCACCGAAGAATCAATCCACTCCACCGTCGGAAAATTCGCCTTGATTTCTGGCGTAATAGGCTCTCTGGAACCGTTATCTAGGACTATCACCTGTACATCCAATCCCCGAGAGGCATCCTGGACAGACTTCAAGCATGCCGGCAAGAAGTCGCAGGAATTGTAGGCAACGATGATTACGGAACAGGAGGGCATGGGATATCAGTTATCAGTTTTCAGTTGTGAGTACTGCGAATTTCAAGAAGCTACATTCAAAAAAGCACACAGCTCATAACGCGGTACTCAAAACTCATTAGGCGAGTCCCAACCTGAGTTTCAGCACCAAGAAGAACGCTTCGGAAATGATACCGCCGCTCATCTTGGAGGTCCCGCGTGTGCGGTCCGTAAACACGATGGGGATTTCCTTAACCCGGAGGCCCTTCTTCCAGATCTTGAAGGTGGTCTCTATCTGGAAGCAATAGCCATCACTCTTCATCTTGTCAAGGTTCAGGGCCTGCAGGGCCTCACGACGGAAACACTTGAATCCACCAGTGGCATCGCTTACCGGAAGCCTTGTCACAAGGCGGGTATAGACGTTAGCGCCATAGCTCAAAATAAGACGGCGCAAGTCCCAGTTCACCACGCTGATACGGCGGTCCTGATAGCGGCTGCCCAGCACTAGGTCGGCATCTTCTGCCGTTTCCAAAAAACGGTTCAAGTCCGCAGGAGAATGGCTAAAGTCAGCATCCATTTCAAAGACACGCTCGTAGTCTCGTTCCAAGGCCCACTTAAAGCCCGTCACGTAAGCAGAACCGAGGCCCATCTTGCCCTTGCGGCGAATCAAATGGATTCTCGGGTTCTTTTCCGATTCCGCCTGCACCAGGTCTCCCGTACCGTCGGGACTCCCGTCGTCCACCACCAGAATTTCCAGGCAGGGATTCTGCTCCAGAATGGCCGGCATAATGAGAAGGATGTTTTCCTTTTCGTTATAGGTGGGTATAATGACCAGGCTTTTCGGGTAAGACATAAATTCCTCTACATTCACTTACAATCTACAAAATCATTCCTCGCCGAGAGTATCAGCAATGGGGAAAGTCTGCTTGCGGTGACCGTTTACCATCTCTCCAAGAAGTCCCAAGGAGAAAAACTGCACGCTCATGACCAGGGCAAAACCGCCTGCAAGCAGGAGCGGACGCACATGGAGCGCTCCCGTCTGGAGCCATTCGTAGCCAAAATAGCCGCAAATGCCCAGGCCCACCAGCATAAACAAGAGGCCGATCAGGCCAAAGAAATGGAGCGGCTTAGTAGAAAAACTCCGCATGAACATCAGGGACACCAGGTCAAGAAAACCCGAAACCAAGCGAGAAATGCCGTACTTGGACACCCCATGGACGCGGGCCCTGTGAGCCACGGGCATTTCGGTAATGCGGAAGCCCTGCCACTTGGCCATGACAGGAATAAAGCGATGGTAATCGCCGTAAAGTTCAATATAACGCACCACGGAACGGCGGTAAGCCTTAATCCCGCAGTTGAAATCGTGAAGGCGCTTGCCGCAGACCATAGAAACAGTCAAATTGAAAAGCTTGGAAGGCCAGGTCTTGTGCCAAGGATCCAGACGCCGGATTTTCCAGCCGGAAACCAGGTCATAACCTTCGTCCAGAATCTTGATCATCTTGGGAATTTCCAGAGGGTCGTCCTGCAAGTCGCCATCTAGTGTAGCCACATAGTTACCCTCGGCCTTCGAAAAGCCCAAAGCAAGAGCGTCAGCCTTACCGCAGTTGAACTGGAAACGGAATCCACGAATAAAGGGATATTCCTTAGAAAGGCTTTCTACAACATCCCAGGTATTGTCCCTGCTGCCGTCATCGATGATGATGACTTCGTAACTGAAGCCCGTAGGCTCTATGGCGCCTACGATTTCCTTGAGCAGTTCCGGAAGATTTTCGCTTTCTTCCTTGACCGGGATGACCATCGATAAATCCATCATGACCTCAAAACTATTTCGCCATCGCTACTGTGGGCGTGGAATCAGATGTTTTAACGGTAGAATCCTGAACGCCACCTGCAGTATCGTTTGCCCCACTAGACGAATCCGTCTCGGGCAAAGGCTCCTCTATCTGCAAAGGTTCATCTGACATATGTTCAATCTGCTGCATGCTCATGGCAAGCCTCGACTTGCCCCCTTCTTCGTAGTCGGGGATAGCGACAATGCCCTTGCTCAAGACATTCAGAGCCTCCTGTTTCATGCCAGCAGCCTCAAACACGAATGCCGCAGCCCAGTAGCAACGCCATTCCTTGGGGAACTGCTTGATGCCCAATTCCAGATACTTGGTGGCCTGCAAGGCAAGGCTATCCACAGCCGCTTTCTTTTCCTTGGTAAAGGGATGTTCCTGACGGAGCGCAGAAATCTTGTCGCGAACATCAAATGAAACCTGCAAATACAGGGAGATATAGCTAGAAAGAAGCCGCTCTGTTTCAGAGTTGATGTAGGCCGTACCATCGCCCAGACCACGGAACTTATACACCGTATCAATGAGGGCTGCCGTATAGGCGGCGTCAAAGGCATTGCGCTTAGGCTCCAAATCGCCCTTCACCAAATTGTAAACCATGCCTTCCTGGACCATGTACTTTTCTAGCCCCATGAAGTTGGAAGTTCCCACCGTCGTGGAAATTTCAATGGGCTTGTCCATGTTCTGCAAGGCAAGATCAATGACCAGCTTGTGCTGGGTGAGCATCATGCTACTACGAGTGCGGTTCGCCCATTCCACAAAGGCATCCCATACCTGGTAATGTACCTTGAACTGGAAGAGCTTCGCGGAGTCCGCAGGAGACAATTCCTGACCCTCCATCTGGTCGATACGGGACTTGAGCTGGGGCATCAGGCGGTTGGCGTTCTTGACCCAGGTAGAGACCTGATGGTTCGGGTTAGAAGCGGAGCTGTTGTCCAGCACCATATCGCTATCGATGGTCTTCTTGTCATAGCTGAGCTTCAAAACAGGTTCGTTGTCCAGCATCTGCTTGATGTACCAGTCCGTATTGCCCAGGGAAAGGTTCACCACGCGAACATCCTTGCGGATACCGGCCACTTCCTGCGCAAACCAAAGCGGGAAGGTGTCGTTGTCGCCGTTGGTAAAGAGGATGGCATTCGGGCGGCAGCTGTTCAGCAGGTTGTAGGCATAATCCCAGGGAACCCACAAGCCAGAACGGTCGTGTTCCTTGTAGTTCGAAATACAGGGAACAAGGAACGAGACCAGCACAAGCACTGCAGCGACAGGACTTGCAAAGGAGGCGTAAGCTCCCGTGGCACAGACAAACACCAGGATTCCAGCACCGATTCCGAGAATCATGCTCATGAAGATAAAGGCCGGCGTGTAGAAGTAGTCACGCTCGCGGACTTCCATGTGGACCGCATCCGGGAAAGGCGCGCGAGCGCCCACCTGGGCAAAGCCATTTTCTATTTTCTGCCAGGCCTGCCATGCCGTTGCATTCTGCAACGATGCCAACTTCTTTTCCAGTTCGGCAATTTTTGGAGCAGGCGTATTCCGCTGGCGAAGCACCTCGATGCGGATCTTGGTGCGTTCAATATCCTGCCGCAAATCAATCAGGTCGTTGGGATCGGGAACCATGGGAATTGCAGCCCCACGACTGTTCAAGTCCTGAACATTCCGGGTCATGATGCTCACCCAATAGTCGTGTTCCCGCTGTTCCATGCGGGTGCCATCGGCAAAGTTGATGTAGAACAAGAGTCCCATGCTGCAAAACACGTACAACACAGACGTATAAATTCCCAAGCGCCGGTTACGTTTCCAGATAAATACGCAGACCATCACGATAAGGCCGTTCATGAGAACGAATATCAGGAACTGCGGAAGCACCGCATCGCCCATGAAGCTCATCTGGGTGGGGAACTTGATGCCGAAGCGTTCCAGAGGTTCGTTTTCGGAGGCGTCAAAGGTATAGACCCCATTGGCGTAGTTCACACCGCCCACCTTGTAGGGCAAGTACTGAGCCATCTGGTAACCACCGTAGCTCATGCTGGGGAAAGAGAACAATTGGTGAGTGATGCGAGAACGGCGGTAGAAAGCACGACTAATCATGCTTTCAGAACCGTACTGTTTGCGTTCCACAAAGTTATTGAAAGCTTCCCAGTTTTCGCTCTTGAACAGATTGCCCAGCTGCAGGTTGCCCTGCTCGTCGCGAATGTTGATTTCGGGGTCATTCTCGTCGATGATGGGGTTCAGCTCCGAGCGGATAGGCACATACAGGTGGGTACTGTAACCCACCAAGGCAAAAAAGGCGAAGGCAAGGGAGAGGCGGACAGCCTTGTTCACATTGGGAGCAAAGGGCTTGATTGCGGTAAGAATCGCTAGAACCACAAGGCAAACAAGAGAAATCTCGATAAATGCCGACACCATGTAAATCACGGAACAGAGAAGCGTTCCCGTAATCCAAATGGGAATGCGTTCCACAATCTTCTTGGGCTGGGCCACCAGCAAAAGGACAAATACCGCAGGCACAGTAAGCATGGTGTAGAGGTGGGCGCCGATACCGAGGAAGGCGATATAGCAGATAAAAATCAGAATCTTGTCACTACCGTCTTCGTCCCTCTTGTTGTACCACACCAGACCAAGGTAAGATACCAGCATCAAGATGAACATGGCCACGCCATAGACTTCGGCTTCCACAGCGTTGAACCAGAAGGTATCGGAGAAAGTCAGCAAGAAACCGGCCACCAGGGCGGCCGTAGCAAGCACGATGGTGCGGACCTTAGAAGAAATCTTTTCGGCAAGGGCGTCCGTCTTGAGGACCGTCGCCAAAAGATCCCAGGCAAAGAGGGCCGTCACATAGACCGTCGCCGCAGAACTCACCACGGAGATGTAGTTCACCCGCTTCGCGATTTCTTCGACAAAGGGGAGCAGTACAATGACCGCACGGGCAAAGAACACGAAGAAAGGCGTTCCAGGGGGGTGCGGGATACCCAGGGTATTTGCGCAGGCCACAAACTCGCCGCAATCCCAGAAAGAGACCGTGGGCGCCATGGTCATGGCATAGACAATCAGGGCTACAAGGCTAGCAATCCCTGCAAAAATATGTTTCATCCACTTTTCTTTAATCACGACTATTTTCCTTCTTTTTGAATTCCTGTGCTGATTCCGCGCTTGTTCATAAACCCTGACAAGAGCCCGTTCACAAAAGCTCCCGACGAATCGGTGCTGTACTTGGTGCTAATCTGTACGGCCTCGGACAGGGCCACCTTCACGGGAATGTCTGGCACGAACAACAGTTCCACCATGGCGATGCGGGCCACGATGCAGTCAATCTTTGCGATGCGGTCGATTTCCCAATGTACGGAACAGGCCTTGATATCCTCGTCCAGTTCCTCACGGTGGGCCTGCACCAGGTCCACCAGCTTCATCCCGTATTTTTTCTGGTCGTCTTGCAGAGGCTGGGATTCCAGGACTCCCGGAAGGGCCTCCCCTGCCGTAGAGCCCGTAATCTCCATGGCATACAGGAGCTGCATGGCAAAAACTCGGGCGGGTCTGTAAGTTTTATTCATAATCGGGTTTCAAGTTTTAGGTTTTAGGTATGAGGTCGCTCCCTACGGTCGCTTTGAGGTTTGAGTTCGGGCACCCTATCACTTCGTTCCAGAGCGCCCTTTGAGTTATGAATAATCGCGCCACAGGCGCCATTATCTAGCTCAAAGCCTTGCCTAAGCAAGGCGACCTCACAACTCATAGCTCACACCTCTTTGTACAGGTTCGCCATTTCCACGGCGGTGGCGGCCCAGTTAGATCCCAGGTTTCCGGCCTTGAGGCCTGCGCGGTTCATGGCCTGGTCCACAGTGTCGGTAGTAAGAATCCCGAGAATCACCGGGAGTTTGCCTTCGCCGGCAATGCTTGCCACACCGCCGGTAGAGGCGTTCACCACCACGTCGTAGTGGCTGGTCTCCCCACGGATCACGGCGCCGATGGCCATCACGGCATCGTACTTGCCACTGTCAGCAAGCCTGCGGCACACGCCCGGCAGTTCGAAAGCGCCAGGAACATGCACCACGGTAATGTCCTTGTCGGCAACGCCCAGCAGTTCCAGTTCACGGACAGCCCCTTCCAGGAGCTTGTCGGTGACCACCTCGTTGAAGCGGGCGACGGCAATGGCCACCTTGAGGCCAGTACCGTTCAGAGAATTCTTGATTTCGTTCACCATGTTCATATCCTCTTTTTAAACCTTTTCGCTGGGCACTTCGCCGGTCGCGGCGGGGTCGCTGTCCACATGCAGCTGGTGGCCCATCTTCTTCTGCTTGGTCAGCAGGTAAAACCTGTTCTTCTCGTTGGGCTTGATTTCGATGGGCACGCGCTCCACAATCTTGAGTCCGTAGGCCGAAATGCCCGAAATCTTGCTGGGATTGTTGGTCAAGAGACGCATCTCCCGCACCCCCAGGTCCGCAAGGATCTGGGCCCCCGTGCCGTACTGGCGCAGGTCCGACTTGAACCCCAGGTGAAGGTTCGCCTCCACCGTGTCCATGCCCTTCTCCTGCAGTTCATAGGCCCGAAGCTTGTTGCACAGCCCGATTCCACGGCCCTCCTGCCCACGCAGGTACAAAAGGACGCCGCCGTGTTCGCCGATAAACTTCATGGCAGAGGCCAGCTGTTCGCCGCAGTCGCAGCGCAGGCTCCCGAAAATGTCGCCGGTCAGGCACTCGCTATGGACGCGCACGTAAACCGGCTTGCTGAAGTCGGGGTTACCGGCCACCCAGGCCACATGCTCCACGCCGTCGGTCTTGCTCCTGTAGGCGTAGGCGGTAAAGTCGCCGTACTTGGTGGACACGTGGGGGGCAGCCACACGTTGCACCAGTTTTTCGTTTCTCAGGCGGTAGTCAATCAGATCCCGGATAGAAATAATCTTGAGGCCGAACTTTTTGGACACTTCCATCAATTGCGGAAGACGGGCCATGGTGCCGTCCTCGTTCATGATTTCGATGAGGGCGGCGGCAGGCCTGAGTCCCGCAAGCTTTGCCAGGTCCACGGCGGCTTCTGTATGGCCAGCCCTGCGGAGCACGCCTTCTTCCTGGGCATACAGGGGCGAAATGTGTCCCGGCCGGCCAAAGTCACCGGGCTTGGAGTTCGGGTCGGCAAGGGCCTGGATGGTAGCCGCACGGTCATGGGCCGAAACCCCCGTAGTGCAGCCTTCAATCTTATCTACCATGATGGTAAAGGGGGTTCCCAGCATGGAAGTGTTCTCCGCCGTCTGGCGGGTCAAATTCAGCTCGTGGCAGCGGGAAATAGGCAGCGGTGCGCAAAGCACGCCCCTACCCTCGTGGAGCATAAAATTCACCTTTTCGGGCGTAATCTTCTCGGCGGCGATAACAAAATCTCCCTCGTTCTCGCGGTCTTCGTCGTCCACCACGATAAGGAACTTTCCGTTCCTGAAATCCTCTATGGCCTCTTCGATGGTATTAAGCAAGGTCACGTTCCTTCAGATAATTCTCGATATACTTGCCCAGCATATCCACTTCCACATTCACGACGGTCCCAGCCTCCCAGTTGCGGAGGTTCGTGCGGGCCAAAGTCTCCGGAATGATGCACACCCGGATGGAGTCCTCGAACTTCTCGGCCACCGTAAGGCTGATGCCGTTCAGGGAGATGGAGCCCCGACGGATAATGTAGCGTTTGAGGTCGGCAGGCATCTTCAGGTCCACCTCGACACCGGTCTCACGAGGCACCACCTGGATGACCTCAGTCACGCAGTCCACGTGGCCCATCACGAAATGCCCGCCCATAAAACTGTCGGCACGGCAAGGCAGTTCCAGGTTCACCAGCTTGCCGGGAGCCGCAGCCTTGAAGGCGGTGTTTTCCACCGTCTGGTGCATCAGGCAAAAAGTCGCCTCGTCTGCGGTGCAGGATTCCACCGAAAGGCACACACCGTCGTTGGCCACGCTGTCGCCCAGCTTGCAGTCCTTGAAAAAGCCCGGAGCCCGGAGCACCATGGAAAGGGCGTCCCCACGGGGCATAAGGGAAACAATCTCACCCGTCGCTTGAATGATACCTGTAAACATACGGGGGCAAATATAGAAAATGTGCAGTGTGGGATGTGGAGTGTGGAGTGCTAGATGTGGGGTGTGGGGGAAGTCTCCCCCTGATTGCAGCCCCGATTGTGTCACCCTGAGCGAAGGCGCTGTGCGCCGAAGTCGAATGGGTCTAATCGGGGCTTCCATCACCCCCTCTAGCGGGGACACCCCGCAACGCCCCGACCTTCTCGTCATCCTCGCCCATTCGGCCTTGCACAGGGCAGGCTCCGGCGAGGATCCGCTATCATCTTGAAAGGCTTCTCTTTTTTTAATAAATCTTTCCCTTGATGTGAACATTCCCTCGCTCGCAGATTCACTTTGTTCGACTGTTCGCTCGGGATGCCCACATCTCGGTCAAAAAAACACAAGAATGGCTCTGGTTTACATGAGCTTTTGCAATCAAGAACGTCTTTTGCAAGTAAGAACCGTTTTTGCAGGAGGAAACTCTTGTGACTGTTAGTCCCTGCGAGTTTCCTTCGAGAAGCCGCACCCCCTTGTCATGCCCCGCTTGACGGGGCATCACCCTTTCATACCATCGTAAAAAAAGCCCGAAGTCCTTTCGGAACTTCAAGCTCGTATTCATATTGCCGTAACGGTTACTTTATTCAGAATCCTTGACGCAACGGACGGAGAAGTCGCGGTTCTTGTCAACATTGCCCAGTTCCGCATAGTCATTGCAGTAGCCCATATACACGTAGTAGGAGTAGTCGCTATCGTCCTGCGTGGCACTCCAAAAGTAAGCACCGAGGGTGAAATAGTAGAAGTAACCAACGTTGCCCCTGTAGCCAGCGGGCAGCGCGGAAAAGCCGTAGGCGTCCTCGTTGGTGATGCCGCTATACGCCCTCCAGTCAGTTTGGGCCTTGAGTTTTTGGCCCGCTGTGGACTCACCGCCCACCGCGGCGAACAGGGCGTTCCATTCATCCTGCGTGGGAACGTGCCAACCGTCGGGACACACCCCCTGCACATTGCCCTTGCCCAGGGTGATGCAGTCATGACCGAAGCCACACTCATCCTCGAGCTTGCCCATGGCGGCAGCCCAGGTATAGAGTCGCCCATACACGGAGCAGTCGCCCGCCATCTTTGTTCCGGCACTTCCGCCGCCACACCAACTGTTTGCGGTCTGATAGTTCAGATTCTCCGCCATCCACTTCTTGCTGTAGGCGGGGTTTTCGCTTGCGATGGTCACGAACCTGTAGAGTGTGCCGTCTCGGGTATCACAAAATTGCGTATCGGGATTGTAGGCCAAGTCATCGCAGGATTTTTTCTGTCCGCTGGAGGAAGATTCCCCGTCAAGCAGGGAATGACGAGATGATGATTCCGGGGAATGACGAGATGATGAAGACCCCTCGCTACCAGTGTCGGAACTGAATTCCGAGGCGGCGCTAGAGGAAGATTCCTCGTCGACATTTGTGTCACCTGACAAATCGGGTTCGTCCGATACTTCGCTGCTGAACGGCCTGAACTGCTTCTTGGAGGAACTGGACTGTCTCGACATCAGATCTTCCAGATCAGCTTTCAGCTTGTCCCCGTCAAGCCCGTCCTTAATTTTTTCAATGATGGCGGAGTCGGTAACAACCACCCACTTGTTCTCTAGACAGGCAAAAAATGAGGTGTCCACCTTGGCGACTTCCTTTTCACAAATGTCGGGCAGGGTTGCCTCGCTCCCGTAAACGGGAATTTCGCTAGACAAATCGCTGGAACTGTCGTCACAGGCGGCAAAGACCAGCGGTAGAGAGATTGCCACGCACCACTTCGACAAGCTCAGTGACCTTGCGCTCGCAACGACATGCCGTTTCCACGCAGAGTGGCTCAAAGTAGACATACCAGCAAAAATCTGTTTTTTCATTATTTTCTCCGTAAGTTTGTAATTTGCTTACTTCGGAATGTAAGAAAAAAAACAGTTTTGGCTAATATTTTTGAAGAAACCGGTCCTGCAGATCCACTTTGTCTGAAATTACCCCGGATAATACACCGTCAACACATCGGGGCCGATGATGGCGGATTCCTTTGCCACTGCGGAATCGGGCACGCCCGGGAATGCGATTCCCTCGCAATTTTCTTGAGATAAAATTCGCTCTACGGAAGGGTCGGTAGATTTCCACAAATCCAGGCGGTTCCACAGGGGCGTATTTTTTTCGCCTCGATCACCTGAATTGCCGAAAATCTTTTCGGCTAAATGGGCGCCAGGCTCCACCATCAGGCGGTGCATTCCCCGACGGGAAAGTTCCGCAATCATATCCGTCCAGTTTTCTTCGAAGGTGTTGCCACTTAAAAGGATTGTTTCACCTTTGATGGCGGGCTGTTCAACGCAAGTGAACACCAAGCGCGGTATTGATGATGCGTCATCAGCCTGCGAAAAGAATTTCAACGCCGAAATTTCTGTTTCCGTAAATTCGTGATGCCCCGCCCAGAGGATTTTTACAGGACTGTTGCCGTGGGCCAAACGCACGTCCAAAGAAGGATTGTCGGCAAGGAGTGTTCCCGCCCCCACCAGGATGGCGTCACTCATGGCCCGCAGTTCATGGTTCCAGCAGACAGCCCCCTGCTTTGTGATGTTCAAGGGGGCGGGACGACCGTTACCGCCCTGCATTCCCATGAAACCGCTTTCCGAAACGGCCATCTTGACTTCTACAAAGGTTTTCTTGTTTTGCACAAAATAATCGTACGCTTCAAAGAAACGTTCTATTTCGGCAAAGACTACCGCGCCCTCGTTTTCCGATTCGTCGGGGGAAAGAAGGGTGCAACCTTCGGCGGAGCAACTGTCGTTCCAGCCGCTTTCGGCGTGGGCCCGCAGGCAGGCGTCCTTGCCCTCGTAAACCTTGGCGCCGGCAGCTTCCAGAATGCCACGGCTTTTGCCGCGGACAGCCGGGTTCGGGTCTGCATGGGCAAAATACACTTCGGAAATTCCCGCTTCGACGATAGCCTTGGTGCAGGGGGGCGTGCGGCCGTAATGGCAGCAGGGCTCCAGGGTCACGAACAAGGCCGCCCCGCGGGCAAGTTCGCCCGCGTCACGCAGAGCCATGACTTCGGCGTGGGCGTTCCCGGGGCTCTGCGTCGCCCCCCGCCCCACAACCAGACCGTCTTTCACTACAACGGCACCCACCGCCGGATTCGGGCGGCTTACGCCTATCGAGAAGAAAGACTCTTCAAGTGCGAGCTGCAGGAAATTCATTGAGAGGATTTAGGGGCTAGGATCTAGGGGCTAGGGATTTGAGGTCGCTTCGCTCTGAGGTCGGCGCTTTGCGCCTTTGAGGTTTGAGGAGCGAGGTGTGAAATCACTCACTTCACATTCCACACTCCACATTACAAACTGTTACTGTTTCGGGAAGGCCAGGAATCCGCCCACCACGTTGAACACCTTGTCGTATCCGTTTTCGATGAGGAAGTTGGATGCGGCCATGCTGCGCTTGCCGCTACGGCAGTAAATCAGCAGGTCCTTGTCCTTGGGGAATTCCGAAAGGCGCTGTTCAATTTCTTGCAGCGGAATATTGATAGCGCCGGGCGCCATGCCCTCGGCCACTTCGGCAGGAGTGCGCACGTCAATGAGCACGGCCCCCGCCTTGCTCATTTCCAAGGCCTTGTTCCAGTCAATGTCCGTAATGGTGGCCTTAGGTGCTTCTGCCGCAGGTGCTGCTTCTACCGACTGTGCCGGCGTCGCAGGGGCTACAGCCGCCACAGCCGCCGGAGCCTTCTTTTCTACGGTTGCAGTCTCTTGCTTGGGAGTTTCGTTACAACCGGCCACAAGAAAAGCCGTACAGAAAGCAAAACCAATCAACTTTTTCATATTATACCTCTTTGTTTTGAGAATCTAGTTTAATATAAGCGCACAGAGCCTGCAAGGCAACGCCGCTCTTTTCTTTTAAGGGGACCACGTTAAAGAACAAGGGACAATCCAGCTCGTCGCCCTCGGATTTCCAGGACACACGACGACCCGTTTCAAAAACTTCAGTCAAGACCTTATTAAAATACAATAGAGGCTTTGAAAACGCCACGCTGCTCAAGGGCTTACCCTGAATCGAAGCCAAGTCATCTACATGGAAGGCATTGGCAAAGCATTGGTTCGCCCCAAGAATCTTGAATTCCCTATCTACCCAGAAAACCCGCAAATCGGGCAAAGACAAAGCCGCCGAGAAAAGAGCATTTTCATTATGGTTCGGATCAAAAACAAAATTATCCATCATCAGGTCCAGGCGGTTCGCCACACCCCGGAATACCAGGTTACCCTCTTCATCAAAAGCGATCAGGCCACGAAGATTGTACCAAAAAACGTTCCCATTCTTGTTGAAAAGGCGAATCTTCACCGGAGGATACAACTTATTCTTTTCGATAATGCTGTTGTCCGCCTTGTATTCCAGAACGTAGCGGTTCGTCAGCTTATCTAAAAGGGCAGCATCCTCTTCGGGCATAATTTTTGTAAGTTCCACACCTCCGGCAGATCGGGGAAGTATCTGGAAATCCTCATCCACGATGGGAGTCAGGAACGTCACCAACCGTTTTTCCACATCCAGGCTCCACAAGAAATCCCCGGTTGTCTTCAGCATCAAGTTGAGAGTATCCTGTAAATTCTGGCGCTCCCTGCGGGTTTCCTGTTCCCTGGTTATATTTTTCAGAAAACACACATAATGATATTCCGACAGGGACGCCCGATAAATAAAGCAGCGCAGTTCATACCACAGAATATTTCTGTCTTCCAATTTTACCGAAAAGAGAAATGGGATATCCCTATGCTTTTCTGTTTCCTCGAAAAACAAACGCATCCTGCCCCAATCCTTAGGGTCAAGGAGCTCTTGCAGACTCTGGCCCTGAACTAATTTTTCTAGCAGAGGTTCTTCGGCAAAAAGAGGCATGCTGTACAAGTAATCCAGATTCTGGGACAGCACCACGATTCCCTCGTTCACATTATTGCCAAAGCGCTTGTAGAACTTTTGCTTTTTTCGGCTATCCCTGAGCAGCATAAAGCACACCAGGCAAACCACCACAAGTAGAACCCCGATGGCCACCGAAGCCATAGCCCAGTCAATACTTCCGATTTTGGGAATCTCCGTCATACTTTTGAAAATACAATTTTTTTCGAAGCCACAGACCATTCCACCCCAGATTTCCGTTGCCAAAGCCGTGAGTTCCGCCCCATTCCAGAAATTTTAGGTTCAGGACCAGTTCCACCCCCACGCTAAACCGCGGGAATGTGTAAAAACTGGAAAGCGAGCCAAGCCTGAAATAGAAATCGTGGCCTACTCCCAAAGATTTGCCGTCCGATTCCACCGACAGGGAAAACACTTCGGTCGGCTTCCACAAAAGACTTCCCATTCCCGTCCAGGTTTCGTCGGTAAAGCCCATGGTCCAGAGGCTTCCGTACACGTTGCCCCATCGAAGGCCCGCACCTGCCTTTATGCGGTGTCGGACCCAACTCGCTTCCCGAGGGACATAATCCAGCAGGGTTCCGTAGCCCGCACCAAATACCGCAGGGCCTAACCCGTAAGCCACGTCCAGTTCCCCGTAGTGTTCCCTGAAAAGGCTGTCCATCTCGCTATAAGAGTAGAAGAACGCCACCCGGTAAAGCCCGCTCCCCCATTCCCCGGCAGCGCTCATAGCCCACCGGTCATATACCTCCGGCACGTTCCAGTACGAAAACCCGAAGGCAGGCTCCCCCACCCTTGCCGGACTGGAATACCATCCAGAAAGTCCCGATGAACCAGCAACACTCTTTTTCACAAAGGGCACCGGCGAATCCAGGCCAAAAACGAAACTCGCCAGCAGAAACACCGGCAGAAAACTACGGACGAACGACAATTCCCACCACCTTTTCAAAAGAGCCCGCCGAAATCCTGACATAGGCCGCACCCACCCCCGCATATTCCTGCACCGGCACATTCCACCAAGCATTGGACATGGCAGGAGCTTTCTGTTTCCAGACTACCTGGCCCGCGCTGTCCAGCAGGTTCAACATTACCTCCCGGTCGCTTTCCACCTTTACACGCAAAGGATCTCCCCGCTTTCGCAAGACCCTTGATGATAGTTTGTACACAACCGGTTCTTCGCCATATTTTTCAGAATGCCTACCCTGAAATCCTGGCGTATTTTCAGCCATTCCTGTCTTAGGGTTAAAGCCCGACGGACAGCTCACCGTGAACTTGTCCCAACCGACACTATCCAAAACCGCATCGCCATAGCAAAGCGAAAAGGAGCCCGCCGTATTGTTCAGATAGCCGATGGAAGCCTGCACCATTTTCACGTCCTTATACACTATCTGTTCCCGCAGGGCTGCCGTATCCCTGGACACGAGAACGCTTTCGTAAGGTCCGATGGAATCGGCATCAGCACCCCAGAAGTTTCCGCGGCTACAGTGCCTGATTCTGGACAGGGGAAGTACCACCTGGGAGGCATTATAGACCTCCACCCATTCGGGCATGGGTTCTTCTGGGCAATGGTGCACCTCGGTGACCATCAAGGGGGAATTACCCACCTGGGCCACCAGCGTATCCACGCTGTTGTTTACAGAAATTTCGTCGTCGGGCACATGCAAGTGCAAAAGGATGGGACTCTTGACCGGAATGGCGAAAGAGAAAAATTCGTGGACATGCGCCGAATCGTTCTTGCCCGAACCCGGACGATACAGGTCCAGATATTCATAATGCAACCAAACGTTCTTGCAACCCGAAACCCTGCCGGACACCCACCAATGGTCTTCCCTGAATTCGTACTCCACACGGGATATCCCGCAGTCGTCCAGGTCCATTTCGTAAAGTGGATTTCCGTACCCGGGCGTAGGCTCGTCCAGAACCCACTGGTCCCCGTAGCCCTTGCGCTGAAACGACTTGCCGGCCTTCGGCTTGTCGAGATGGATTGAATCCACACAGGTTTTCGCCTGCAATTTCCAGACGAACTCCCGGGAATTGGGCAGGCTGTAACTGCCCAGGTCGCCACAGGCAATTCCATCCTTGTCCGGACACAAGGCGTTCCCGTGAGAAAGGACAAAACGGCTACCCTCCGGATAAGGAAAACCAAGTGCGCCCTTTCCGTCCAGGGAAACAAAAAGGGACTCCGCGAAGAAAGAGGAATCCATGCGGATTTCCACGAACTCCCCCTGCTGGTCCGGCACCTCTGTCGGGTCAGGAAATATTTCCACAAACTGGGGGCAGGCCACCGCCAGGGAGGAAACGAACAAGATGTATTTCAAGATAAACCCCTAGGGGTTTTCCCTTACTGCTACCCTAACAGGGTGCCACCTTGCGGAACAGGTCAGGGGGCTCAATCCACGGCGTAGTCGCCTGGGAGCATATAGGCAAGAGGATTCACCGGAGTGTTGTTCACCCAGACCTCGTAATGAAGATGGGGACCAACGGAACGACCAGTGTTTCCCATATAACCGATAATCTGGTAACGGCGGACAAACTGTCCAGGATTGACCAGGGACATTTGCATGTGGCCGTAGCGGGTCACAATCCCGTTGCCATGATTGATGGTCACGAAGTTTCCAAAAGTAGAGCTCATCTGGGCCACATCCACCACACCGTCGGCAGAAGCATAGATGGGAGTCCAGCGGTCATTGGCGATATCCACGCCATAATGCATCTTGCCCACCTCGCCCGTAACCGGGTGGATACGCGGGCCAAAAGAAGAAGCGTAACGGCCCTGGGTTGGCGAAATAGAAGGCACAAAGCGCCAGGCGGACTGTTTCTGCTTGATAAAATCGGTCAGGTTGTAGAACGCACCACTGTTGTTGTCCAGCTTGCCCTGCAAGCGGTTCGCCTCGTCCCTCAGGTTCGCCATCTTTTCGAACACGGGGGACGTTTCCATAAGCAACTTGGACTTGGGCTCTACGGAGCCGCCTGTACCCAGGCTGCGTTCCTCTTCGTCGGGCAGGGGCAGGCCATACTTGGAATGGAGCCGCTGTTCGTCACCGAGAAAATCTGCAGACGTGCGGTTCAGGTAATCCACCGTCCCCTGAATCTGGGAGAGGTCGCGGTCCAGTTCGGCCCGGTCTTCTAGGACGTGGTTCAGCAGACCATGATAGACGGTCGTCGCCGCGAACTGGGCCAAGAAAAGCAAAAAGCCCACCACCAGCAGGAACTTCAGGAACGGAAGCCCGCGGAACACCAAAGACGGCACGTGGAGGGTCACGGACCGTGAGGAATTCTGAAAATGTATAGTGGTCTTTGCAAAATTCACGGCGCAAAAGATAGAAAAATGAGGGCCTTCAAAACACCCCTGGGCCGTTTTTTCCGTTTTTCCAAAAAAACTGGCGTTTTTGAGCAAAAAAGGGGAATTCCCAGCCCTGAACAGCAATCCTTTCAAACGGATCCTCGCCTGTGCGAGGATGACGTTCCCCAAAGCAAAGCGACCTCAGACATCGGACCTCTTGTCCCCAGCGGCCCTAATACCTAAAACCTATTACCTAACCCCTAAATCCTAACCCCTAGATCCTAGCCCCTAGATCCCAGCCCCTAAATCCCCATTTTCTTAAAAAAAACATATACATTATTAAAAGTTTTTATGTAAATTACAGGAACGGGCCCTGAAAAGCCCCTTTACCCTTTGGAGATATTATGAGCTTACTGGATGCATTTAAACCGAAATGGCAGAATTCCAACCCCGACAAGCGTATCGAGGCCGTCGAGGAAATGGGACCTTCCAATCAGGACACCTTTGAACGAATCGCCCTGTACGACGAAGACCCCAAAGTCCGCACGGCAGCCGTCAAGAAACTGACGGTGATTTCCGCCCTCGCACAGATTTCGAAAAACGACAAGGATGCCCACGTCCGTCGCCTGGCCGAGTCCCGCTATTTCGATGAAATTGTCCGCAAGCTCAAGGATTCCCGCGCTGCCTCCCCCGAGGCCCTGCGCTTTATCAACGAACTGAAAGACACCCGCTACGCCGAAGACCTGATCAAGAATTTGCCCTCCTCCGAGCTCCGCCTGGAGCTGGTGAAGCTGGTGAGCAAGGCGAACCTGCTCGCTATTGCCGCCACCAAGGATGCCGTCGAGAAGGTGGCCATGGAAGCGGTGAACAAGCTTTCTTCGGAAAGCCTGCTGCAAGAAGTGGCCAAGTCTTCCAAGCACACCTCCGTGCGCAAGGTGGCCGCCGATAAGATCAAGGCCATGCAAGACGCCGCCGACGGTGGAAAACGCGCCCAGATGCTCCTGATGAGCAAGCGGGAAGCCCTTATCCAGCAAGCCCACCACCTAGCCGCCCAGAAAGATCCCATTTCTGTAAAGGGCCAGTTTGAAGAACTGATGGAAGAAGCCAAGGCCCTGGGGATGGGCCCTGCCCAAGCCACTCTGGACGGAATCTACGCCAGCTTCGTCAAGTTCTGCGACGAAGCCGATGCCGCCCGCATCGCCGTCGAAAAGGCAGAAGCCGAAAAACAGGCCCTGGTCAACCACCTGATGGAAACCTGTGCCGAACTGGAAGCCCTGGTAAACGAAAACAAGCTCCAGGAAAACATGGAACGGGCAGACCAGATTATCGCCGAATGGAACGAGAACAAGTCCAAGATGACTCCCGATGCCATCCGCAAGTTCAACCAGCTGTTCTTCAAGGTTCAGGACCTGAAAAAGAAGGAAACTCCTGCCGAAGAAGGAGAAGCCACCGAAAAGAAGGAATCCAACCGCAGGGAACTTCTGGACCAACTGCAGGCCCTCGCCGACACGGAATGCTCCGAAACCACATCCAAGCACCTGCACGGCATTGTCCGGGAATGGGAAAAGCTTCCCCTGCTGGAAGGCAGCGACCCCGAACTGCAAGAATACAACTCTCTCCGTAGCAAGCTGGGCGAAAAGATTGCGGCCTTCAACGCCTCTGCCCAGGAACGCTTCGAAAAGAATTCCGAAAAGCTCAAGGCCATCATCGAGCGGGTCAAGGGCTTCAACGAAAACGAAGACTTCAAGGAACTGAGCCTCAAGCTCAGGGCCGCCTTCCAGGAATGGAAAGACATCGTAGGCGACCAGAAATTCAAGTACCACGAGCTGTGGCTGGAATACAAGTCCGCCACGGAACGTTTCCAGGAAATGCGTCAATGGCAGTCCTGGCACAACGAGAACGACAGGGCCTCCATCCTCGACGAACTGGAACTGCTTTCTAAGGAAGAAGGCAGCCAGGAAGTGCTGGACAAGCTCAAGAACCTCGCCACCAAGTGGAAAAACATCGGACCCATTTCGCCCACCAAGTTTGCGGAATTCAAGGACCGTTTCCAGGGACTGTTCGAAAAAATCAAGGAGAACTGCGCTCCCTTTATCGAAGAGCGCATGGCTCAAAGGGTCAAGAACCTTGCCGACAAGGAAGCCCTCTGCCAGAAGGCCGAAGAGCTTTTGAACAACGCCGAAATTTTCTGGAAGGACAAGTTCAAGGCCATGCAGGAAATCCAGGAATCCTGGAAGAACATCGGAATGGTTCCTAAAGAAAGCCTTGCCGCCCTGATGGAGCGCTTCAAGAAGGTGACCGGCGAGTTCTACGCCAAGCACAAGGAAATCCTGAAACAAGAGGACAAGACCCGCGAAGAGAACTACGAGCGCAAGCTCAAGCTCTGCGAAGAGGCCGAAGCCCTGACGGAATCTACCGACTGGAATGCCACCTCCGGCAAGCTCAAGCAGTTGCAGGAATCCTGGAAGACCATCGGTCCTGTGCCCAAGAGCAAGTCCGAAGAAATCTGGGCCCGCTTCCGCAGCGCCTGCGACGGATTCTTCGAGAAGAAGCGTGGCCATTTCGAAGAGATGGACGCCGCCAAGCAGGAGAACCTGAAAAAGAAAGAAGACCTCTGCGCAAAGCTTGAGGCCCTAGACCTGTCGAACATCAGCCAGGAACTGGTGGATACCGTCATGTCTCTTGAAGCCGAATGGAAAGAAATCGGCATGGTTCCCAAAGAAACCATCGAGACCATCAACAGCCGCTTTGCAAGTTTCGTGAACCAGTTCATGGACAAGTACGCCCAGGTGAACGAAGATATCAAGAAGCAGCTCGCCGACATCAAGGCGAAAAAGCAGGCGATGATCGAGAAGGTGAAGCAGTTCGCCGAAAGCGCCGGCAGCAACCAGCTGGCCGATGCCGTCCGCGACCTCCAGAAGGAATGGCGGGAACTGGGTTCCTGCGGTCTCGACGAAGTGAACCTGCAGAAGGACTTCCGCGAAATCTGTGATGACTTCTTCAGCCGTCGCCGCGACCAGCTGGATATCCAGGAACAGGCCCGTCAGAATAACCTGCAAAAGAAGATTCTGCTGTGCGAACAGGCCGAAGACCTGCTCACCGACCTTAACGAACAGACTGTCGGCGGCGCCATGAACAAGGTGAAGCATCTCCGCCGCCTGTGGAAAGAGGTTGGGGCTGTTCCCCGTAGCGAATCCGACAAGGTGTGGAAGCGGTTCAATTCTGCCTGCGACCAGGTGTTCGCCTTCGGCCGCAAGGACGAAGCCAAGGGAGAACCTGCGGAGGGCTAGGAATTGATGTGCGATGTGAAATGTGGAATGTGAAATGACATATTTGAAAATACTCATTTCTCACTACACATTTCACATCATATGAATTTAATACCTAAACCTAGTTATGCCTTATCCTCCCTGGACAAGTGTTGACGAGGCGGTCCGGCTATTGCAGGACGGCCAGGTGGTGGCCATTCCTACAGAAACGGTTTATGGCCTTGCGGGAAACGCGTACAATCCCGATGCCCTGGCGAAAATTTTTGCCGCCAAGGAGCGCCCCACCTTCGACCCCCTGATTGTCCATATCTGCGACATCAAGCAGCTGGCCGACGTGGCCCGGGACATTCCCGATGCCGCCTACCGGTTGGCCGAGGCCTACTGGCCCGGGCCCATGACGCTAGTGCTCCCCAAGAAGGACTGCATCCCGGACCTGGCAACAAGCGGGCTTCCGTCGGTAGCGGTGCGGTTCCCGTCGCACCCGGTAGCGCAAGAAATTATCCAGAAGTCGAATCTTCCCTTGGCAGCACCTAGCGCGAACCTTTTCAAGCACGTTAGCCCGACGACGGCCATGCATGTGGCCGAACAGCTGAGCGGACGCATCGCAGGCATTGTCGATGGCGGGCCGTGCCAGGTGGGCGTAGAAAGCGCCATCATTTCCCTGTTGAACGAGACGCCCACTATCCTTCGACCGGGCGCCGTTACCGCCGAAATGGTGGAGCGGGTCCTCGGGAAGGTGGCGTTAGGCGTTTCCAGCTCCAAACCCGGCAAACCCATGGCGGCGCCCGGACAGTTGGATACCCACTACAGGCCACAGGTTCCGCTATATTATGGGCCAATAAAAAAAGACTACAAGTTGCCGACCCGAACCGTGAGAATTGCATTCGGGACGACAGAAGGTCCCATTCCAGCAACCGTTAATTTGTCTAAAACAGGCAACCTGGTGGAAGCCACCGCCAAGCTATACGCCCTGATGCACGAACTGGACAGGCCTGAATACGACCTGATTCTGGTGGACCCCATTCCGGACACCGGATTGGGGATGGCGCTGAATGACAGGCTGCGGCGCGCGAGTATCAAGAAGTTTTAGCAAAGCACATGGATCCTCGCCTGCGCGAGGATGACGTGGAGGGGTAAATGCGCATTCTCTCTCGTCTCAATCGCTACGCTCCTGAGTTGATCGAGGATGACGTGGGGAAAAGCAAAGGGCCTCGGTAAATACCGATGCCCTTCGTTGTAATCTCAAGTAGTAGAATTACTTTTCGATTTCGTACTGAGCAACCAGGTTGCCTTCAGCGTCCAGAGCGCGGACAACGTTTTCGTCGCGCTGGAGGGTGAGGTTGGCCTTTTCGCCGTTGGCGGCGGTCACTTCGACGGACATGGAGCCATCGGCGTTCTTCACGGCAGCGATGGAGTTGCCCTGGGCGTCGGTTTCATGGTAGGAATCGCCAGAAGCCAGCGGGTTGGAGCCGGTCCAGAATTCAACAGTGTTGAGGACCAGGCCGTCCACCAGGAACAAGCAGATGCCGTACACCGGAATCCACATCATGAGGAAGTGGACAATGGAGTTCAGCCACTTGTTGCCAAGAGTGCCGTTCCAGTCATGGAGCTTGTTGAAGCAAGCGTTAGAGCCGTAGCAGCCGGAGAGAACGATCATGCCGGCAGCAAGAAGGGTAGCGATACCTTTTTTCATTTTTTATTACTCCTTAAGGATTGAGTTTATCGTAATTACGACAAAAAAATATAATTAAAAGGGAAGCGATTTGGCGATATTCCCAAAAAAGAACGTTAGAACTTGATAAGGCTCACAATTTTTATTTAACGCATTTTATGCGTTAGACGTCTTGGGGCGTTAAAAAGGGACTTTTCTCAAGCATCAGGCCCTTCATTTTGTTAAATTCGTAGTTCAACCATGAAAGAAGCTAGAGCCGTCAAGTTTTCCCAAAGCACCATTTTCAAGAGCCTACTGCTCCTGATTCTTGCTACGGTATTGATTGCCTCTATCAGTATTTTCTTTTTCGCCAAGGGTCAAATAAAAGCCCTTACCAATTGGAGCAGCGACAATAACCGTACCCAGCTTCGGCAGATGGTCTTCGCTGCGAACAACGAAATCCGACTGTTCGCCAACCGAATCATCTTCCTCACCCACACCACCGAAATACAAAGCCTGGATTCCGCCATTGCGAGCGCCTACATCAACAGCGACAACATCGCCTCCCTGTTCAACGACGACGAAACACTCAACCTCTATGACGACGAAAATAACCTGATTTGCGAAAGGAAAAACGACTTCGCCGATGAACAGGTTCAGCTTCATTTTGAAATTTCTAAAATTCCCAAGCACAATTCCTATTTCAGCCCCTGGTGCATCGACGACGACCACTCCATGCCCACCCGCATTTTCTCTTCTGAAGTCATCGGAGAAGAAAAAGAAAAGGGCGTTCTTCTGGCAAACTTTTCCTTTGAACGACTTGAAAAGTACTTTGCCGACTGCAAGGTGGGCAAGAACGGTTTTGTCATTGCCATCACCGAAAAAGGCGAAATTCTCTACCTGCCCAGTTTCAGGGAAACCGGTCGCAAACGCATGAACATAACCGAGCTCGGTTTCGAAAATTTCCAGCCCCAAAGGTTTGAGACCCCAGGGCCCTACTTTGTGAAACTCAGAAACGGAAGCGAATACCTGGTCAACTATGAGTACAGTCATGCATTCCAGTTTGGATTGCTTTCGTTGCAGCCCCGTAGAGAAATCGAAGACATGGCTTCGGCCATCAAGCAGTCCAGCATGCTATTCCTTGTTGGCACCATCATTGTCACCTGCCTCATTTCGCTCTGGATGTTCCTTATTCTGGGCAAGCCCCTGAACAAGCTGATTGTCCACATGAAGAAAATTACCGACGACAACATCGACACCCCCGAAATCAGGTTCGGTCGGCGAGACGACGAAGTGGGCCAGCTATCCAAGGCGTTCAACCTGATGCACGACACCATCAGGCGGCAATTCAAGGAATTGCAGTCCCATAGGGAGCTCCTGGAACAGGAAGTGACCGAAAGAACACAGGAACTGGAAGAAGCCAACAAGAAACTCCGGATTATGTCCAGGACCGACGAACTGACCGGGCTACCCAACCGCCGGAACATTCACGAGTGCATCGAAAACGAAGTCAGCCGCATTTCCAGGTCCCACAAGCCCTTCTGCTTTGTGTTCATTGACATCGACCATTTCAAGAGAATTAACGACACCTACGGACACGCCTGTGGCGACGAGGTCCTGAGATCCGTTGCTCAGACCATCCGCGGAATGTTGCGGAACTACGACATCGTGGGCCGCTACGGCGGCGAAGAATTTTTGGTGCTACTCCCCGAGACCGACTTGGACGGAGCTGCCGTTGTGGCTGAGCGGTTCCGCAAGCAGGTGGAAGAACAGTCCATCAAGCACGCCGATTTTCTCATCAACGTCACCATTACCCTGGGCATCGCCAAATACGACGGCCGCCTAGGCGCCGACCGCAGCATCCAGATGGCGGACAAGGCCCTGTACGAGGGCAAGGAATCCGGCAGGAACAAGGTAGTGGTCTGGGGACCCGATCGAATCTCCGAAGAAGACTATCGGGCAGCGGCCATGGAAATGGCCCGAAACAGATAAACTAATGGGGAATAAGCGTCAGGTTCTGCTTAAGGACCTTCAACTGCTGTTTAGAAAACTCCCTCATGGACTGTTCCGTACTCACCGGGAACATGACAAAGGAAGCATCGGGACAATCGTCTTCATTGAAGGCTATGCCGTAGGCCATCCGGTCTATCATCTTGTAGGCGCGACCCGGCAAGGAATAGTCCCGCACTCCGGAGGTTCCGCCTTTTTTGTACAGACCGCTTTTCAGGAGCTCCGGACATGAGGGGGTGTCCTCGAATCCGTCTTCTAGAATGGACAAGTCCTGATAGCCTTCTATATCTGCCCAGGTGGAAGTGGTATGCCGAAGCCCAAAGAAATGCCCGGTCTCGTGAACCGCCACCTTCACGATTTCTTCGGCGGCGAGGGTGCGCTCCCCCGTTGACACGAGGGCATGACTCCCCACGATGACCGTGCTGCCCTCGCCTCCCGTGAGGTTAGAGGCAAAAAGGGCTGCATAACCCAAAACATTGAGCTCGTTGATGCGGTGGACCAGGACAATGTCCAAAGCTTCGTTCACTCCCTTCACGGGCCAGCCGCCCAGTTCCGCAAGGGTCATATCCTCAGAGGTCGCCCCCGCGTGCCAATGCGCGTCTGACGGGTATTTACTCCCGAGGATCGGATGTTTCGAGGCGTAGTTGACATAAATCGTATCAATGACAAAGGAGGTGTAAGCTTTGCGGAATGCCTGCAGCAACATTTTTGCAAGGCTGTCCATTCCGTCTACTCCCTCGATAGGGTCGATAAGCCCCACAGGAATCAGGTTCAGGGAAAGGTGATTGGAATACTTGCCCGAGCCTTCGAACTTGACGTCGGGAGTTTTACCCCTGTAATAATCGTCATCCTGCACCAGGGTGAGGCCCCAGATGGATTTTTCGTTTTCTTCACAGACAAAGTTAAAGACATAACGTCCACCGGAAACTTCGGGTTTTAGGGTTTCCATCTTGGACATTCCATACCCGTCGCCATCGCGATGCTCGTAAAAACGGAACAGCTGCATCTTGGGAGCCTCATAGGCCGAATCCACCCCGAAAGAAAGGGTGTAGAGCCCGCCCGGGTGCACAATCATCATAACTCCCGTGGAAAGATGCGCCTCCACGGAATCCCCCAGGGCGGGGTCGTTGGGGAACATGACGTAAAGTTCCTTTTCCAGCGGGTAAACAATTCTTTCCGGGTCGGAATCTTCGCTACAGGCCGAAAAAAAGACGGTCAAACCCCAAAAAGTGAAAAAAATGAACAGGGGGTAGGCTTTTTTTGCACAAAAAAAGCGTCTTATACATAGAGGGGCAAAAAAATCTGACCTGGCCATGCCCCAAAAGTACAAAAACAAGTCACAAAGGATTGTGCAAAATGAAGCTTTTTTCTTCTTTTCGGGAATTGACATTTCCCCTGGCGGGGAAGCCTGCCCTGGTGGCAGCCTTCACGATGATAGCCGTCATAACCGCCGTTGAAACGCCCCTTTACGGAGCAGTTCTCCTGGCCTTGTTGTGGAGCCTAGCCCATGTTTCTGGAAAATTTACCCAGCGGGTGGTACTGGCGGCGCTGCTCGCAGGTATCGGGAGCATTCTGATTTCGGCACGGGTATTTTCGAGTGGGGAGACGACCGCAAATCAGGTCATAACAGTGCCAGGTTCGCAGTTCGTAACAGCGGCTAATTCGCAGGTCGTAACTGTGCCGCCGAAGGAGGGTTGCGGTACGGTAGAGGCGGTGCTGCCTCGGAGCAACGGAACGGCGTTTGTGGTGATGGTCCATTCCTCACAGGTCACAATAGCTGACGCGCGGGTCGCAGCGGTTGACGCAGGGGGCGCAGAAGCCGACACGCAGGTCGCAACGGTGCCGAATCGTTCGGTCAAAGAAGTCGCCGGAACCTACTGCGTCCGCCTTACCGAAAAGCGCGCCCTCCCCCTTTTGCCGGAACCAGGAGACTCCCTCTGTTACGAGGCATCCTGGTACCCGGTGGAACCGCCCACAGTCCCGGGAGCCTTCGATACCCGAAAATGGCTAGACAGCCAGAATCTTGCCGCCTACGGGAAAATGCTGCACTGGGAAAGCAGGCGGGGCGGCTGGACTTTCGAGCGGAGCTTTTACCATTTCAGGAACTGGATTCGCCAAAAGCTGTCGCGGTTCTTGGACCCGGCAGAAACGGGACTTTTGATGGGACTCCTGGCCGGGGACCGGAGCGGCATTCCCGAAGCCTTGCGGAGCGATTTCCAACGGTCGGGACTGGTACACGTTCTGGCCATTAGCGGATTCCATGTGGTGCTGCTGGCGGGGCTCCTGATGACGTTCCTGAAGGCGACGGGACTCCCCCACAGGATTGTGCGGGTAGTGGGCATCTTGCTCCTTGCCATCTACGTGCCCGTGACCGGCGGCTCTCCTGCGGTGACCCGGGCCGTCATCATGTTCGCCGTGCCCCAGGTAGGTATGCTCCTGCAACGGCCGGCGGGTGCGCTAAACAGCCTGGGGGTGGCCCTGATTCTCATCTTGCTTCCGAATCCCCAGGTGCTCTGGAATCCCGGATTCCAGCTGTCAGCGGCAGCTACCGCCGGAATCATTCTCGGGTCCAGCCACAATCCCCTGAAGGCTCTACCCGAAAGCCTCTCGAAGAACAAACTTTGGGCCAAGTTCCAGAGTTTTGTCGTCGAACCCACCTACGTGACGCTGTGCGCCACCTTGGCGACAGCACCTCTCCTGATTTATCATTTCAAGACCCTCGCTCCACTGGCCTGGCTCGGGAACATTGTCATCGTCCCCCTGATTTCTTGGGGAATGGAGGCCGGGCTCTTTGCGCTGCTTTCGCCCATCGACTTTGTGACGGGCATCTTTTGCAGCGCGGCATCGGTCCTGCTCCGGACCGCAAGCCTCTTGACCCACCTGCTTTCCGATTCTTCGGCGGCATCGGTGACCGTAGGGCCCTACCCGCCCTTTGTGCTGTTGCTGATGGGCTTTGCGTTTGCCCTGCTTACCAGCATCCGCAAAAACAGGCTTGGCGCCATCCTTTTCTCCCTGGGCCTCCTTTTCTTTTCGGGTTTTTATTTTGCATGCAATTACCGTGACGTGGTCTGGCCCACCTGGAGCCTTACCGCCATCGACATCGGGCAGGGGGACGCCATACTGATTACCACCCCTTCGGGGAAAAACATCCTAGTCGATAGCGGACCCAATGACCGCAGGGACTCGGGCAAGGATATCATAGTTCCCTACTTGCGACATTCCGGTATCCTAAAGCTGGACGCCCTCGTGGTGACACACGCCGACGCGGACCATTTCGGCGGGGTCCTCGGGATTGTAAAAAGTTTTCCCGTCAAGGAACTCTGGGTCAGCGAGTGCGCAAGGCTGGAGCCGAAACCCGCCTGGATTAAAACGATGGCCGTGGTGCTGGAGCGGGGAATCCCCCTGCGGGATATCGGCCGGGGGTTCACCTGGTCCGAGAACTTTTTCGAGATTCGGGCCCTGCACCCAGTTTCTAGCGACAAGTGCGCCGAGACCAATGAAGAAAGCATCACTTTCCGGATGAAGGGCCTGGGGCATTCCGCCATCTTGACCGGCGACCTGACGGTAGCCGGCGAAAAGAAGATCCTCCGGTCTCACGCCTTCTTGAAAAGCGACGTGCTGAAACTGGGCCATCACGGCAGCAAGACGTCTAGCAGCAGGAACTTTCTGACGGCGGTAGGCCCAAGACTCGCCCTGGTCTCCAGCGGCCGGAAAAACAGGTTCCGTCACCCCCACAAGCAGGTCACGGACCGGCTGGACTCCCTGGGCATTCCTTACCTGAACACGGCAAAGCACGGGACCATCACCGTGCAGTTCACCCCCGACACCATGCTGGTGGAGACGATGCTGGAAGAGGAGTGAAGGGCACCCCCTAAAATCCCTATTTCCCCCGCATCGTCAGCTTACATTTTTCAACTATTCTTCTTCGGAGGGAATCGTCATGCCGGTGACATTTTCCTTGAAGGAAATCGACAAAATCCCAGAAATCCATCCTTTTTTTTCTGATTTTTTCAGCGTCAAAACGCTTGCGAACCCGCATAAAATAAGGTATATTCAAAAAGTATGTCTTATAGGGGCTCTTTATGAGCGGGAATAAAATCTATTCTATTAATTTGGAGGTGCGTTAAATCATGCAAATAATGTCTTTATATTTTTTTAGCCTTTGTATAGTCCTAATCCTTATCAGTTGCACCTATGACAACACACCTCAAGAATGCACCAAAACAGATCAAATTATAGGAATAAGGATTATATCTACAACAAGAATCAACGAAATTAAAGTCACTAAAAACAACGAGATTCTCTGTAGCAACAATTACGAATTGCTATTCGTAAAAAAAGACAACGATTCACTCTATTCTCCTAGTGACATTGACAGCATAAACAACTTAGGAAACAGTATTTGGTTTATCAGCATAGGATGTAACATAAAATACGACCATGACATAAGGAGCAACCAGGTCTCTTTGCAAATATCAAAGAAAAATGAAACTTCCTCATTAGACCTAAATAATTTTTTAGTTGAAAAAAAAATCATAAATGTATTCTCTGAACAAGATACGGCATGGCTATTTAGTTATAGCAACCCAACAATAAGCACGAATCCAGATTACGATTTCTCCGCTTTTACTCTAATGAATTGTCATGACGGCTACTGTTTTGCGTCCTTGCCAATAACAGACAATGAATATTGTTTTGACAAATAAATCAAACAGCAGCATTTTCGCAATGTTTGAAAAGAATTTTTTGACGTCTGATTAAATTATTAGTTTTTTATAATACAAAATGAAAAATATAATGATATCCGCAGCATTATGTTTCCTTCTAGGAGGTTGTACGTTCAATGAAGAAAACGTAAATTGTTACGAGGCAAATCTTTTTGCTAACATTAATTTATTGACAACGACTAGAATTGATAGTACTAAACTTAGTTGCAATAATAGGGATTTTAGATTTTTTAACGAATCTTTTATTTGTATGGATACAACCATATCAACACATTTCATTACCGACACTATTTCACAGTTGGGAAAATATACTTGTTCTAGGGACTATCCACTATGGTACGCATATCATTTTTTCAGCACTCCTTTTAACAAGATAGAATTAGAATCAACGAAACTGAATTTGATTATTTATGGCTCGGAAATCGAACAGAAAATCGACATATCGGAATTCATCAGTGGTGGTCGGATTACCAACATAATCACAGAAAAAGATACCGTAAATTGGTTTTCACAGGACGAGAATTTTGTAGTACCTTATTTTTCCGATTATAAGTCTCCTTTGTTGTCAATTCGTTTAGGTTGCCGTGACGGCTACTGTTTTGCAGCCTTGCCAATAACCGAATCAGAATTTTGTTATGACCATTCTCTATGAAGAATTTTATGCGACAAAAAAAACTCAATTTGGTTCAATATCAGCAAATCAAGCTAAATTTACATAAGTCTTATAGGGGCTCTTTATAAGTCGAGGAAAAACTAGGACAGAAAAAAACTGTCATAATTCCTGGAAATTACCGATAATACACAAGTAATCAGGACTCTCGGCGGAAACTCGCAGGGACTAACAGTCACAAGAGTTTCCTCCTGCAGTGATTTAATTTGTTAAAAAACGGGTCTGGATCCTTCGCCCTTTCAGGGCTCAGGATGACACGGGAACGGGGTCTTAGGGGCAGAGCCCCTAGGAGACCTTTGGACACTTGGCCTTTAGGCCTTAGTGTACATGGCCACCTTTAGGTGGTGCGGGAGGCTTCCCCCTTTCAATAAAAAGCTACCGGCCGTTCAATAGGATTCGGGCGGGGTTGTGGAGGATGCCGTTGGTAGCGATGGAGGTATAGCCTTCGTGGACAGAGGCGATGGGGTGACCCGCTTCGTCGAAGAGATCCGACTCCCCTTCGATGGTGGTGAACTTTCCGCCCGCTTCCTTGAACAGAAGCGGGTAGGCGGCAATGTCCCACAGGGAGACAACGGGGTCCACCATCACTTCGGCGCGGCCCGACGCCACCATGTAATAACCGTAGCAGTCGCCCCAGCCGCGGTAGAGGTTCGCGCTCCGGCGGAGTTTCGCGAAGCCTTCGCCAAAGCCCACCGTTTCCATGGTGTTCACCGTTCCCGATAGCACCAGGGCGTCGGCCAGGGAATGGACTCTGGAGCAGCGGACCGGGTGTCCGTCCAAAAACGCGCCGCCGTCTTGGACCGCCCACACGGCGCTGTGCAGGGCCGGTATGCGGATGACGCTTGCCACGGGCACGTTCTTGCGGTAGAGCGCAATCAGCGTGCCGAACAGGGGAACGCCCCGGATGAATGACTTGGTGCCGTCGATAGGGTCCACAATCCAGCGGTATTCCTTATCCGAAAGGCCGTCGCCGAATTCTTCGCCCAGCACGCCAAAGTCGGGAGTTTCCTTGAGCCAGAATTCACGGAGCAATTCTTCGGTGCTCTTGTCGGCGAGAGTAACGGGCGTCCTGTCCGCTTTCCATTCGATGCTCAAGTCCCGCTGGAAATACTTCAAAATGTTCTCTTCGGCCATCTCGGAGGCCTTGAGGGCGATTTTCAAAAGATCCTGGTTTGTAGCCGTTGCCGCCATCTATGCCTCCCCTTTCCATTTTTTGACGAGGGCCATCAGAAGTTCGTTTTCTTCGGGCCGGCCCACCGTGATGCGCACGTGTTCGGGCATGCCGAAACTGGTAAGCCCGCGGACAATCATGCCGTTCTGTTCCAAGAACGCCACAAGGTCCTTCGCCATGGCTCCAATGTGGACGCAGATGAAATTCGCCTGGGTGGGAAGCACCTTGAAGCCGAGAACCGTAAATTCACGAGTGAGGAACTGGATTCCCTCGCCGTTCATTTTGCGGGTAGCCTCTACGTGGTCGGTATCCCCAAGGGCGGCGATGGCAGCCACTTGTGCCGCCTGGTTCACGTCGAAAGGCGGTTTCACCTTCCACAGGTGACGCACCACTTCGGCGCTGGCCATGGCATAGCCTACACGAAGCCCTGCCAGCCCGTAAATCTTGCTGAAGGTGCGGTTGATAAAGAGGTTCGGGAATTCGTCCAGGGCACCCACCAGCTTGGGGTAGTCGGGAGCGGTGGCGAATTCGGAGTAGGCCTCGTCCAGAAACACCAGCACGTTCTGCGGGACTTTTTTCAAGAAGTCACGGATTTCGGTTTCGCTGTAGTAAAGGCCCGTGGGATTGTTGGGGTTGCAGATAAAGGCCACGCGGGTCCTGGCATTTATGGCCTTGGCAAGGTCGTCGAGGCCGGTCTTGGCCTCCCCTTCGCCTACGCCAACGAAATCCGCACCGTTGGAAAGGGTGGTAAACTTGTAAACGGAAAAGGTGGGCGTGATGGCCACACAGTTGTCGCCCTGACGGATGAACGCCTTCCCTACCATGTCGATGATTTCGTCGGAGCCGTTGCCTACCACAATCTGTTCACGCTTAACGCCGAATTTTTCGGCCAGAGAGCGAATCATGGAAGGGGCGTCTCCGCGGGGGTAAAGGTGCAGACTGTCCGCAATCTTGTGGAAGGCTTCCACCGCCTTGGGAGATGCTCCCAGCGGGTTTTCGTTGGAGGCCAGCTTTACCACCTTGGTAAGGCCGTAGCGCTCGCGGATTTCCTCGATGGATTTCCCGGGAACGTAATCGGAAAGCTTGGACAATTCTGGACGGGGTTCAATCATAATCACCTCTTTTTCGCAAGAGCAAATCTAGTAATTCCGCCGGATTATTTTAAATTTGGCTTCATGAAACGCCTCGCCGTACTCGCCACATTCATATTGGCCCTGTTCGCCACAAGCGCTTTTGCGCTGGACCCCATCTGGGACATGCACTACACCTTCGGCCCCGAAAGCCATAGGGCTCCCAAGTTCGGCGCAGGCGTCGGGCTCCGTTCCGACTTTGATTCCCACGTGCTGTTCCCCGCCAACATCATGGGGACCATTTCCAAGGACTTTGAAATCGGCGCGAAGATTGACATCGACACCTACAACCAGATGGACAACACCCAATTGTCGCTGGACATCGGCGGAAAATACCATCTGCAGCCAGGAAGATTCATCGAGCTGGACGGCTACTTCGGACTGAACAGGAACAACGGAAGCGCAGTGATTCTCACCTACGGGACGGAACACTTTATCGCGAAGAACTTCTCCAACTTTTACGAGATGCGGGCGGGATTCCTGGACGGCGTGACCGGCGAAGACGGCTACGTAAAATTCGCCTTTGGCATGACTCCCACCTTGAGTTTCGGACACACGGTCCGGGTGATGATCGAAATCAACACCTCCGAAAGTGTGGGGCATATTTCCGACGACTTCATGATCGATATCATCCCGAAGCTGGAAGTGGCCCTGGGGAGCGCAAGGGTTCGCCTAGACTTTGACATTGGTGTCATGCAAGAAAAGAACAATGACCAGAAGACCATTGCTCTTTATGTGATGACTGCGCTGTAGAGGCGTAACCGCAGTGTGTAGTGTGGAGTGTGTAATGTGGAATGATTAATTTCACACTACACATTACACATTTGTCACTTTACTATAAACGCGGCTCCGTCGTAGTCGATGACTACCGGCTTTGCGGCACTTACGTCGCCAGCAAGAATGGCGTGGCTCAGCGGGCGTTCCACGTTCCGTTCCAGGTAACGCTGGATCGGCCGCGCTCCGAATTCCGGCTGGTAGGCACCGTCGGCGATGGCGTCCAGCGCCTTGTCGGTCAGCGTGAGCTGCAAATCCTGACGGGCAGCACGTTCGGCAAGTCCCTTGAATTTGAGCCTTACGATGTCCCTGATCTGCGGCTTCGTCAAGCTCTGGAATACCAGCACTTCGTCCAGACGGTTCAAGAATTCCGGACGGAAGAAGCTACGGAGTTCCGGCTCGATTTCCTTCAAGGTCACCGGGTTCGCGGCGCCGTTTACACCCTGCACATTAGCCGAGACAGCAGCGCGGTTCTGGAAATGGGCGGCACCCAGGTTCGACGTCATCAGAATCAAGGTGTTCTTAAAGTTCACGGTACGGCCCTTGCCATCGGTCAAACGACCGTCGTCAAGTACCTGCAACAGCGTGTTGAACACGTCAGGGTGAGCCTTCTCGATTTCGTCCAGCAGAATCACGCAGTACGGATGCGTACGCACGGCTTCGGTCAGCTGGCCACCTTCTTCGTAGCCCACGTATCCCGGAGGCGCACCAATGAGTCGTGAAACGCTATGCTTTTCCATGTATTCGCTCATGTCGATACGCACCAGCGCGTTCTCGTCGTCGAACAGTTCCACGGCAAGCGCCTTCGCAAGTTCCGTCTTGCCCACACCCGTGGGGCCGAGGAACAAGAAGCTACCGATCGGCGCATTCTCGCGGCTAAGACCGCTACGGTTACGGAGAATCGCTTCCGAAACCGCTTCTACGGCCTCGTCCTGGCCAATCACGCGGGCATGCAGGCGTTCGTCCAGGTGCAACAACTTGGCCTTTTCGCCTTCGCAAAGTTTCGTCACCGGAATTCCCGTCCAGCGGCTCACCACGAGGGCAATCGTTTCTTCGGTCACCTCTTCGCTCAGGTCGCCGTCGCTGGCGGACTTCTTGATTTCTTCTGTCTTCGCGGCGATTTCACGCTCCAGGTTCACAATCTTGTTGTACTTGAGTTCGGCGGCGCGGTTCAAGTCGTAGCGGGCTTCGGCCTGCTCCATCTCGTCCTTCGCCTGCTGCAAAGACTTTTTAAGGCCCTGCAACTCGGCATTCTTCGCGCGCCTCTCCTGCCAACGGTCCTGCATCAGCTTGACTGCAGCATCGGTCGTCGCGAGTTCTTCGCGTAACTCTTTCAGGCGCTTTACGCTGGTGTCGTCCGTTTCCTTCGCCAAGGCCTGCTCCTCGATTTTCATCTGGAGTTCCTTACGCTGCAAAGTATCGAGAGCTTCCGGCACGGTATCCATTTGCGTCTTTACGAAGCTTGCCGCCTCGTCAATCAGGTCAATAGCCTTGTCCGGCAAGAAACGGTCACTGATGTAGCGGTTCGAAAGCTTCACCGCCGCCACGAGCGCGTTGTCGTGCAGACGTACGCCATGGTGCGCGTCAAAGCCGTCCTTGATGCCACGCAGAATTGAAATCGATTCTTCTTCGCTAGGCTCGTCAACCTGCACGGGCTGGAAACGGCGTTCCAGGGCGGAATCCTTCTCGATGTACTTACGGTATTCCTGCGTGGTCGTCGCACCAATGCAGTGCAGTTCGCCACGGGCCAGCTTCGGCTTGAGCATGTTGCCCAAGTCCATGGAGCCTTCCGTCTTGCCCGCACCCACGATAGTGTGGATTTCGTCAATGAACAAAAGCGTGTTGCCGTCTTCTTCAAGCGCGTCAAGCACTGCTTTCAAACGTTCCTCGAAATCGCCGCGGTACTTTGCGCCCGCCATCAAGGCAGACAAATCCAGCGCAAACAACTTCTTGCCCTTCAGAGCGTCTGGCACATCGCCGCGATAGATTCGCTCGGCGAGCCCTTCAACAATAGCGGTCTTACCCACGCCAGGTTCACCGACCAGACACGGGTTGTTTTTCGTCTTTCGGCTCAAGATCAAGATGACGCGGCGGATTTCTTCTTCACGGCCAATCACCGGTGAAAGCTTGCCATCGGCAGCCATTTCCACCAATTCACGGCCGTAGAGTTTCAGCGGAGACTGTTCCTCGGCATTCGCGGCACCCGCAAACGGGTCCGAAAGCCAAGTTTCCACGACTTCCACGGAACCGAGGGCGTCTTCGAACACCTTCGCAAGGCCACGGTCGCCCGAGAACTTCATCAAGGCCACGAGCATGTCGCCCGGGGTCACCATACGGTTCACCTGACGCGCCGCCTGCACGGAGGCACGCAAAATACGGTTCAAATCGTTATCCGGTTCCACGTCGGGATTCACGCCCTCCATACGCGGAATCTTCTGCACGAACGGCTCCAACTTGCCGCGGAGTTCGTTCGTCTTCGCGCCTTTGGATTTATAAAGTTTCTTCAAGGTGGCATCGGGGCCTTCTACAAGGCCTACGGCCAAATGGGCCGCACCCAGGTAGGAATGCGAGCAACGGTCACGCAGGCTCTGCGCCTTCGCCAACACCTTTTCTGCATCATTATTGAAATCGGACATATAACCTCCGTTCGGCTCTATCGCAGGAACAGAACCTACGACTTCGCCTCACTCTCGCGATCACGCCTCGTTAATACGAGGCGCTTTTCGCTCACTTTAACCGCCCTCCGATATGCAAAACCCGTGCCAAGGGCCGCTTTCGGCAAAAAAACGTCCGAAACCGTGCAAAAACGGCAATTTTCGCCGTAAAAAAGCAAAAAATGTCGCATTTTTCAGCGGCATTTTTTCAAAATAAGACGCACGGACGTTTAATTCCGCACAAATAAAGGTATATTCAGAAATCGAGTCTTATAGGGGCTCTTTATGAGCCGAGGGAAAACATCGAATGGCATGAACAAATAAGAAGATAAAAAAAGGAAGCATGTATGGTCCTCTGGTCCCATCATACGGATCCTCGTTTCAACAACGATCATCCCAAGCGTCGAGGATAATTTCGCTTACTCATGCTTCCTAACCCTTAATATACCTCTTTTCTTGGAGAAATGCAATGATTGATGTCAAAATAGATGACAAAAAGTGCAAAATCCTGCATCTTATAGAGCCTCTTTATGAGCCGAGGTAGAACCTCCGAAGGCAAGATTGCACTAAATGCACCAGGCCATATACGACGGAATCTTCATTACCCCGCCTTCAACCGAAAAATGTTTCGGATGGATTATAATAGACTCGCCCACCCGCTTCTTGAATTTGTCCTTGAACTTGCCGAGCGATGTCGTGGTGTAGTTCTTCGAGGATTTTACCTCTACCGGGAACACCTTAAAATTGACCTTACTCTCATTAGAAAGCAAGAAGTCAATCTCCATAGAGTTGCGGTGCTTTGCGGCATCGTATTCCGTATAGAAAAAGAGTTTGCGCCCCTTGGCCCGGATCATCTGCGCAATCATGTTTTCATGGAGCATACCCTCGTTCAGAGAAAGTTTTCCGTCCATAATTGCCTTGTACAACTGGTTCGACGCAATTTCGTTTTCACTAAATGCTAGGCTTATCAAAAGGCCCGTATCGCACAAATAGCACTTGACAAGCGACTCGTTCTTGTTCAGGGCAAAGCCGACGTTGGGATCGTCGCATTTATAGCAAAGGTTGCAAATCATCGAGTCGTCAAGCCAAAAGAGCGGTTCGTCATATTTGGAGAAAGTTGCCGCATTGGACTTGTCAATCTCGGTAAGGACGATTTTTTTCTCGTGGGTCGAAAGATAGCCCGGAATATTTTCAAAAATTGCGGAAACCTTGGAATTATAACGTTTGGAAGCCTTCCTGATATCGTCGCGGTAGAGGTCCAGAATTTTCCGCTTCTCCTTGTCACTCTTTGAAAAGTCACGATTGTTCTCTGCATACGCAACAATGCTTTGAGGCATGCCGCCCACCAGCATATACTCCCTGAAAAGGCGCATCGCTCGCTTATGGAAATGGTCTTCCAGAGGTTTCTTTTCGGCAAAGCACTTGTCAATATACTCAAGCAAGACGTCTTCGCCTAAGGCCCTGGCGAATTCCTCGAAATCGCAAGGGTACATCTTCAACTTTTCTTCTTCGGAGGGAATCGTTATGTCGTCGACATTCTCCTTGATAGAAATCAGCGAGCCCGTCTCGACGAAATCGTAACGGCCGTCCGCCACAAGGTACTTTATCGATTCCCGCGCCTTCGGGAATTTCTGGATTTCGTCAAAGATGATCAGCGACTTTCTCTTGAACAGCGGCTTGTTGTATTCCAGAGACAGAACCTGGAAGAAAACATCTAGATTGTCTAGGTTCGTCTCGAAGTTATCGCGAACCTTTTTGGAAGCCTTGTTGAAATCGACAAGAATATACGACTTGTATTCCCGCTCGCCGAACCGCTCGGCCACGGTGGATTTGCCGATTCGACGAGCCCCCTCTATCAGCAGGGCGCTCTTCCCGTTGGATTCCTTTTTCCATTCCACTAGGCGATTGTAGGCTTTTCTCTGAATTTCCACAGGCTCCTCCATTTCAATAGTACGCAAAGTAAAATATACACTATTTACCAATAGTGCGCAAGGTATTTTCTATAAAAATCATCAATAAAGCGCGTTATTCTACCATTTTTCAGCATCTAACCGCTTGCGAACCCGCATAAAAAAGGTATATACAGAAAGCAGGTCTTATAAGGGCTCTTTATGAGCGGAGATTAAACTTAATTACCGTCCGCCCACAAGAATCTGGTCCACCTTGATGGTGGGCTGCCCCACTGTCACGGGCACGTGTCCCGAAGAGGCTCCACACACGCCTGTAGCCAGTTCCAAATCGCTCCCCACCATACTGATGCGGGGCATAATCTCGTGGCCTTTCCCAATGAGGGTCGCTCCACGCACGGGTTCGCAAATTTTTCCGTTGCGGACAACATAGCCTTCGTCCACGGCAAAGTTGAACTCGCCGGTAGCGGGGTTCACCGAACCGCCAGCCATGCGGGCCGCATAAAGGCCGTAGTCCATGCTTTGAATCATGGAGTCGAAACTGTCCTTGCCGGGAGCGATGAAGGTATTCCGCATGCGGCTCACGGGAGCGTACTTATAACTTTCGCGACGGGCCGACCCCGTGCGGGCCACACCAACCTCGGCTGCCCCCACCCGGTCGCTCATGTAACTTTTCAAGATTCCGTTTTCAATCAGGACAGTGCGCTGGGTAGGCATACCCTCGTCGTCAAACTTGAGGCTCCCCCACACGCCGTCCAGAGTTCCGTCGTCAATAGCGGTAAGGCACGGCTGCCCGATGGCCTGCCCCAGCTTGCCGCAGAAGGGGCTTGCATTCCGGCGGACCGCTTCCGTTTCTAGCGGATGTCCGCAGGCCTCGTGAAAAATCACACCGCCAAAACCGTTCCCCATGACCACAGGCATCTGGCCGCCCTTGATGTAGCCCGCACTCAGCATGCGCACCACCCGTTCCGCCGATTCTGTCGCAAGGGCCTCCGGAGAATAATTCGGAAGCAGTTCATAACCGCCCAAAGCGCCCGGCGACTCGTGGGTAGTCAGGCGTTCCGTGCCGTCCGTGGCGGTGACCGTCACGTTCACGCGAAGGCGGGAACGGTCGAGCGTCAGGTTCAGACCTTCGCTGTTCAACAAGTTGATGGTGGTGCAGCAGTCCGTCACGGAAGCTGCCACCTGCACCACCTTGTCCGATACTTTTCGGGCGGCTTCGTCTGCGCGGAACAAAAAGTCCTGCTTGACCGCCTGGCCCAAGACCCGCGGGTCCTTGAAGGCGGCAGCGTTATAGTCCGACACCCGCTTTTCCGGGGCGAACTCGAAGCCTTCCGCGACACTTGCCAAGCCAGCATTTTGCGCAGAACTTGCCGCGATGCGGCCAAAAGCCAAAGTCTGCACCAACTTTACCAGGGCTTCTTCGCTTTCGTCGCTGGTAAAACCGTAAAGCACCTCGGTGCCATACAACAAGCGAATGCCAATGCCATAATCCGTGCCGGCGGTAGCCGTCTCGATCTTGCGGTCCCTGAGACCCAGGGCGGAACCGCGGGTCTCCTCTTCGTAGATTTCAACGAAATCTGCACCGGCATTGCGACCGGCCTCAAAAATCTTCACCGCGACGGAAGGATTCACGCTACACCTCGCCGTTCATCTTCTTGCGGACGGGAATTCCTGCGGCAAGCATTTCTCTCTTGATTTGCGGGACGGTGTAATCGCCAAAGTGCACCATGGAGGCCACCAGCGCTGCGTCGGCAGCGGTCTTCGCGAACAGGTCCACAATGTGGGCCGGAGTTCCAGCGCCACCGCTGGCGATAACGGGCACTTGTACTGCACGCGCCACCTGATCGGTAATGTTCAGTTCATAACCGTTGCGAACACCGTCGGTATCAATGGCATTCAAGCAGATCTCGCCAATGCCCAAATCTTCGGCCTTCTTAGCCCACTCCACGGCATCAATGCCCATAGGCGTGCGGCCACCGCGAATATAAACTTCGTAACCGCTGGGGAACTTTTCGGAGACGCCCACAAACTTTGCGTCCATACCCAGCACCACGCACTGGCTTCCGAAAGCCTTGGCACCTTCGGCAATAATTTCGGGGTGCAGCACGGCGAGGCTGTTCACGCTTACCTTCTCGGCTCCGGCCAACAGGGCCTGGTGCATGTCGTCCAAGTTGCGGATTCCGCCACCAACGGCGAAGGGGATAAACACCCGCTTTGCAATCTGGCGGATCATTTCCATGTCGCAGGGTCTGTTTTCGGCACTGGCAGTAATGTCGTAAAAGACCAACTCGTCGACACCGTCGGCACTGTACTGCGCCCCCATCTCCACGGGGTCGCCGATATCGATATTGCCCTTGAACTTGACGCCCTTGGTGACCTTACGGTCCCGGACATCGAGACAGACGATTAAGCGTTTAGTTAACATATAAAAAACAGGCCTGGATCCTTTGACTACGCAACTTCGTTGCTCCGCTCAGGATGACACCCTGGACTAAAGGTTCTTGTCGATGACGCCCTTGACCGTGGCCTTGGGAACGGCCCCGACCACATTGCCCACTTCTACGCCGTTCTTAAACAGCTTCATATTGGGAATGTTGGTGATGCCGTAGCGGGCGCAAATGTCCTTGACGCCGTCGTCATCTACGTTCATCTTGGCGATGATGGCCTTGCCTTCGTAATCGCCGGCAAGTTCCTCGATGATGGGGCCCATCATCATGCACGGACGGCACCAGGTGGCCCAGAAATCCACAAATACCAGCTGACCCGAGCGGATCACCTCGTCAAACTTTGCTGCAGAAAGGTTCAAAACTGCCATATAAATCCTCCTAGCCCAAATATAGCAAAAGCCCCCGACACAAATCGGGGACAAAACAGTCCTGAACGCCCGGTGCTAATAAATTAGGCGAATATCATCGACAATCAGCTTTGAATCCTTGACCCCAACATAGTGGTTCCCGTCGGCACTAGAAGCAAAGACTACGCGGATATGGGTAACGGGCTCATCTCCGGTGCCCTGAATCAAGCCATTATTTATGGCCGACTTGTTCGAGGATTTTAGCGTGGTATTAAACGTTGATGACTTTTCAATGGGAGAACCAGAAAGGGGCTTTCCGTACTTCAATTTCAACCTAATTGTCACCATTCCGTTGGCATCTCGTTCCGATACACTGACAACATCAGGATTAGTACGGCCCGAATTGTCGTCTGTGGTAGAGCGATACCAGGCGCTGGCCACCAACTTGTTCACATCACTGGACTTTCGATTGACATTCTTGTCTCCTGTACGATTTTCCAGGAGAATATAAGCATCACAGCTGTCACCGCTCTTGCCCACATACGACAACCTAAATTCAACATATTCAGGCCGAGCAGCAAACGGTTTGCCAAAGTCAAGGAGTTCATTTCCATCGGGCCATGTACTTGAACTTGCCATAGAAAGCGTTCCAACTCCATTCGGGTTGAAATCTGCCGTATAAAGGCTTCCACTGGCAATTTTGCTCATAACTGAGTTTGTTGAAATCACCGCTCCGATTAAAGAACCTGAAGTATATTTTTCCGTCGTTGTGATAATTGTATTGGCGTTACCCCAAATGGAATCAGGCTTGGATTTATCGCCATTCCAACTATTGAAGTCCCCTCCAGGCAACTGATAGCCGGCCTTAACCCTGTATGTAAAAGATTCCCCGGCAGCATTCTTTACGACCATTTCCTGTCCTGTTCCAAAATCATACTTGCTACCAACGGCAAAACCGGCGGCCGTGGCACCGTTGGAAAGTTTCAGCTCCGTCAGCTCCAAGGACTTCAGGTCTGTACGGAACGGCAGGGAATCCACATGGATAGACTTTTCTACCGTATCGATAATAGCCTGCCTGCCCGCAATCTTTAGCGACAACACACGCGGAGGCTCTGCCGGCACGGAGGCCGTCAATGTCCAAGTTTCAGAAGAGGCGTCCTCTGCAGTAATCGTAAACGTCGCCGCTTCCCGAAGATCCAACGTCTCTGGAAGATTATGTGATGCCGTTCCCGAAATTTCCAGCGATACATTGACTGAAGAAAGGTCTGAACCTGATTTCAAATGCAACTCAACGGTTTTCTTAGACTTGTCTATAGTCGCCGCGGATTCCTCACCTGTCGCCAAAATAGAAATCAGTTCCTTGTCGCTGGAAACTTTTTCGTCTGCGGCGGCAATTGAAAGCGAAAGCACCCAAGTTTTGACCGTACCATCTTCAGCCGTCACCTTGAAGGATTGGAAATTTTTCCAGGCCTTAATCGTATCGGGTTTAGGACTCACAGAAGCACCATCAGAAACAGCATAGGAATCTACGACTGCGTTTCCTACCGAGGAGCCGTTTTTTAGCTTGATATAAATCGTATCCTGAGAGCGATTCACCTTGAGTTGGTCTTTGAAAAGCAGCTGCAAATCAGTAGCGTTACTCTTGATGGAGAAGACTATCACAGTCCAAACTTTTTCCGAACCATCTTCGGCCTTCACCTTGATTTTTTGAGGAGCCGACCAATCTTTTATTGACTTTGGATCCGGCGACACTGTTGCATTACTGGGAATAACCACATTGGAAAGCACAACTGATTTCACATTGTACCCCTGAGAATACGTCACGTAAATCGAATCCCCTTTCACCACCGTCTCCAAGGCATCCTTGAAATCCAGAGAAATGGAGTTATCCGAAGATTTGGACGTTTCACCACCATCATTGCCAGATTCGCCAGAACCGTTCTCTCCAGGATTATCTGTAGAAGAGCCCTCATCCGGAACAACAAATTTTAACTGCCATAGGGCCATATCCCCGTTTTCGGCGATAATCACCATATAGAGTATTCGGCTAGCAGGCAGGCGTAATTTACTTCCGTCCTTCAGCTTCTTCTCCACATAGGCCACCTTTTTGACAAGAGAATCCAGAGCCAAGGAATCAGAGGGAAATTCCAGCACCTTACTTTCAACCAGATGGAGGCTCGCCATATTGCTTATGTTTATACTCTCTATCGTAACGGAATCCCACACCTGTTGAGAATCAGGAACGGCCTTCAGATTAATGACCATCCGTTGTTCATCGGGATAAACCTCAGCATCTCCTTCCTGTTCTTCAAAAACGATTTCATTAAACATATGGTAGGGCGATGTACCGAATTCATCGTAATCGGCAGAACAGCTCATCAACAAGGCCCAAAGGCCTGTCCACAAGACCATCCAGAGTTTCTTTGCAGGAGAATTATTTTTCTTAAATAGAACCATATTCATTCTCCTAGTAAATCAGTTTGAAATCATCCAGGAACAGCTGTGAATTTTCGCCACCACGGAACCTTCCGCTCATCACAAAGGCATTTCCGCCATCGGCCACGTAGGCAAAAGCAGACGAAGCAAACATCACACGGATAGAAGCCACGTCTTCGTCACCAGAGCCCACCCCCGCTAAATCGGAAAAGCCCGTGTACCCTGCAGAAAGCAACCCATTATCACTGCCGTAGTCCAGATTCACCGTCTGCAACGTCCAATCATTGACAGAACTAGATTCCGTAATGACTCCAGAAGCGACAATCTTGTTGTCTGCACTCACCAGAACCACGTATATCAAGGCTCTTTGCGGGTAGGTCTCATTAGAATTTTTCTCATGAACATATTTGTATCGAATTTGAAAGGCACTAGGTCTAGCGGTAAAAGGTTGTCCATGGCTCATGTACTGAGAGAAATCTGCCGGATCGCTATCACTATCATTGGTGGCCTTATAGATGTAGCTACAATCCGTTCCCGAAAAATGCCCTGCATAATAAAAGCCACCCGCCATTTTCCATGCGGTTATGCCCTTACTCACAGAAATCGTTGACAGCTCCGCATACAGGGTTTCAGATTCTGATTTGAAGACCAAATTTGCTTTTGACGAATAGCTTGTAATCAGGTTCACTTTAGCTGATGCCGCCATAGCATCGCTAGTGGTAGCCCAGAAATCATTGCGGTCACTGAAGTCCGACCCAGGAAGCTGTACCCCTGCCACCACGGTATAGGTAGCCACATTCCCCTCTTCATCCTCAAATTCCATATCCACCGGACGGCGCAAGTCATTTGTCGTATCCAAGGGTATCAACTGTATTTGTGAAAGATCAGCCTCGTAGGGCATTTCCACATATATTTTGGAACCTATCAGAGATATATTCCTTCCGTTGACTACGTCCAAGTCCTCAAGTTTCACTGTCTGCGGAACAGGTGTTGCGCTACCGCTGGACGGAGCTTCGGCAGAACTGCTGCTAGAATCGGCTTCAACAGACGTGGAAGATTCAGGAACATCTTCTGAAGAGGAACCTGTTGAGGAATTCGGTGAAGAGCCCGATGAAGTGCCAGATAAATCACTCGAAGATTCCGAGTTCTCGCCACTAGACGAACTATTTTCAGAAACAGAAGAACCAGGATTTGAAGCTCCAGACGAGCCATTACTGGAATTGGAAGACTTGGGCGTTTCAGGCAGTTTCCAAACCACCAACCACACGCCCGCAATCCTGTTGTAAGAATCCAGGGCCACAATGGAGAACTGGTTCGTATCCTTCGTAGAAATCACCGTTCCGGGAACAAGCTTTTCGCCCAACGCAGGGTCCACTAAATCGTCGTCGGCGGCCAAATACAAGGCGGAACTTCCCGGAAGAGCAAGAGAATCAACAACCAAGGAATCTAGCCAGCCCTTTGCTGATTTCACATAGATTACCTTATTCCTTTTGTCTAAGGAATCCACCGTCCACCCCGAAAGCTTCAACTCCATCTCCTCCGAAATTTTTTCTTCCGGAAACAGCGGAGTATCGGATTCCTCCGAACAGCCCACTACCAGCAAGCTGAACAAGGCAACAACACCAGCAAAAACAAGTTTTCTCATCGTCGCCTCCTAGAAGAAATAGACCAAAGAGAAATCTAGGGCCAAGAGGTTGATGGTGAAATTCACAATGTTATAGACCAGTCTGCTATGGCTTTCGCCATTTTCTTCCACATCCACGACGCTAGTACTTAGACCCAGAAGCCCCACAGAGGTTTCAAAGGCAAAACGGCTCAACACCATAATGCAGATACCTGGATTTAGGCCCGCCTTGATAGTCCAAGTCTTGTTGCGGGTCTTGTCCATCTCTTCACCATCATCGGTCTGGGACATTCCGTAGGAATACTGGACCAATACGGAGGTTTCGTTGAAAAAATAGAGGCTCTTAGAGTCCATGACCTTCAGGTAGTTCTTCAAGAAGGGCTGGACAAAAAATCCGTTGCTCACGTACTTGCGGTGCTGTTTGACATCGGCAATATCTTCCAGCAAGGAAAAATCTACATCCAGCCAGGTACGGGAATAGCCTAAATGGGCACCGACGGCCAAGGCATCCTTGATAAAGTAGCCTCCAAAAGCCTGAACCGTAAACATATATCCATCGGCCTCATACACATCCCCGATAATGACATTCAGCGCATCATCTTCGGTATTCGCCTGAATCAAGGACAAGGTGGCACCACCAAGAATATGCCCGGCAGAAACGGCTTCTTCAGGGGACACCGGGTAAAGTTCGTCCAAAAGACCTCCAGATTGCGATTTCTGTGCGGAATCAGGTTCCCCTGCATTCTCAGAGGAAACCTGTGGATTTACCGTTTCCTGGCTTGGGGCCTCTGGTTTGGATTCTTGGGGCGTAGAAGTCAGGTTCAAAACATCTTTTTGCTCCGTCTCCGAAACAATCGAGGATTCCTGACCAGCCGTTTCCTGAACCTGTTCCTGCAAGTTGTCACTTACCTGCTCCGACACACCCTGAACAGGCTCCTGTGCAACGGAATCCTGCTCTTGACCGTAAACCCAAACGGCACAAGCAAAAAAAAGTATTGACAAAATAAGCCGTTTCATCACTTAAAAGATAAAATAATTCCGCTTATTTTGCCTTGAACCTTAGGTATAGCCCCTCTACATACGAAAGAAACGCCTTAAAAAGGGATAATCCCTCAAGATTATCGGAAAAAAATTCCACGTCAATGTTCCCTGGGGCAGAAACGTCCGCATTCTCCATATCGGCCGTGACCTGCACATAGTTGGAAGGGTCGGCCACTACCAGTACCAGCATCGTATAGTCATTTACAACAGGCACTATGAATTCCAGCACAAAATCCAGTACCAGACGGCGATTCTTCACCGAGGCCTTAAAAGAGAGGAACTTTCCTGCCTTCAAGAACTCCGAACCGCTTTGGATGTAATTGAAATAATTCGACTTAGCGGCTTCGCCCAAGACAACTGGCTTCAGCGCTTCGCTTTCGCCGGCCGATAGGTTTCCGTCGCCGTCCTTATCTACAGAGGCAATGGTAGCGGCGCTATAGACCTCGTCGTAAACCCAATGGTTCTGGACGCCCGAGAGTCCCTTCTCATCAAAAAGGACCTTGACCGTAGCATCAACAAACACATGAGGGTGGGCCATGGCCACAGAGGCGCACAACCCGAAAAACAAAAGAAAAAATTTAGAATGCAAGGACAAATCCCGCAACCAAAAGTCCTATTCCCACAGCCCCTAGACCAATGCCTATACCCGCCTTGGTATCGCCCTTCTTATTCAGGTCGTGGTTGTCCTTTACCATTTTCTTGGTGTCAGGACTTTCGAAGGCAGACATTCCGTATGCCTTCTTTTTCTTGGCCGCGTCATCCCAATCCTTTTCGGCCAAGTACCACATGACGCCACCAGCAATAATGGGAACGATAGAGCTCCACAGCAGGCCGCGTCCAATGCGACGCTTGCTGCGTTCATCGTTAAAGGCGTTCTGTTCTTCAATCAAGGCAAGGTCGTCCAGAATAGGTTCCATTTCCACGTTAATCAGGTTCGGCATGAACGCCTTGACTTCGGTGACAATGGTGGTATCGCGGTAGCCAACCTTTCTAAAGTAAAGGCTAGTCTTTGCCTGGGGGCGAATTCCGTCCACCACCACATCTGTCATGTAGTGGGGCATAATGTTCACCGTAGGCACCTCGTTGATGAACACTTCTACCGCTTCGGGGTCGGTGTTCAGGGTCAACCTGGTAGAGGGTCGTTCTACCGGAATCTCTATGCGGTTTAGGCTGTCGGAATTGATGCGGACCACGGTCGTTCCCCACCATTCTACGCCTTTCAGCACCTGCATCACCGAGATAGTGTACTTGCCCGGTGCAATACGCTTGATGGTATCCGGCGCTACCTGCTTGATAGGAATGCCATTCACGAAAAGTGAACAAGCCGCAGGAACAGATGTTACAAAGAGGTTTGCGCTTCCCGGCGGATAAAGCTCCAGGTCCTCTTCGTCATCCACATATTCGGGAACCACATAATTCGAAAGGCCAAGGTCGATCATCTCGTCGTCTTCCATGTTATAGAGACGGCGCAGGTCCAGACGGTAAATCTTGATGAAGGGGTTCGCGGAATCGGCGGCGATACTGTCCTGAATCTCTTGCTGGCGGATTTCCTCTTCAACGCGGGCAATTTCTTCCAGCTTCATACGGGTGTCTTCTTTCTGAAGGGCAGTCTCGAAGTCGTCGTCAGCGCCGTCATCCACCTCTTCCTGGGGCTGTTCCTGGGGTTGTTCGGCAGGAGTGGTGTCCGCCACAGCAACGGGGACTACCGGTGCAGGAGTCGCCACGGAATCTGCTTCTTCATCCTCTTCCTCCTGATGCTGGCCATTGCTTTCTTCCATGGCGGCAATGGTTTCTTCTTGCAACTTTTCCAGAGTTTTCTGTTCGTCGGCATTGGGGCGCTTCAGGTAAACCGTATCTTTTTCAATCTTTATAAAGATGGCCTCTTGCTCCACAGAATCGCCCATAATCCAGTAACGGACAGGAACTTCTCGGCCTACAGCAGGTTTGGCAACCGTGTCCACAGAGGCTTTTGCGCTGTCCAGTTTTGCAAAGGGATCGGCGGGCTTTTCGGCAGGTTTTGCCGCAGCTTCGGCAGCAGGAGCAGTCTCAACCGCAGGAGCGGGAGATTCTGGCTCCGACACTTCTGCGGGAGCAGGGGCTGCCTGGGTAGGCGATTCGGCAACAGCGGCAGGAGCCTCTTGGGCAAGAGTCTGCCCGGCATCATTATCCCAGTCGTCTTCGTCGGCCAAGGCGGGCAACGCCGTCACAAAGGCCAAAAAGAGCACACAAATACGATTCCACATATTTCAAAGATATATTATTAAAAGCCTTCCGTTCGGGGCTTTTTTTTGATTTTTGCACAATAAATAGGTCCAGAACCGTTTGTCCTGTCGGGCAAAATGTGGACCCCGAACTCAGTGCGGTCTGCGCCCTCCGGAATATCCGAGATTTCAACAGCGCAAGCCTCGGGGCGTTTTTTCAGGATTCTTGAAACCACACCATCGTTTTCCAGTGGCGAAAGAGCACAAGTGCCATACACAAGAATTCCACCGGGGCGTAGCGCATCAATGGCCGAAGCCAAAAGGGAGCCCTGTTCCACCGCAAGTCTCTTGATTCGCTTCGCAGACCATACCTCCAGGTGAGCCGGAGAGTTCAGTACATGCCGGTCCGAAGAGCAAGGAGCGTCCAGCAGAATCCGGTCAAAGGACTCCTTTCTATGGAGACCGAACTTGACTCCATCGTATCCCGTTACACTGATAATGCTACGCCATTCTTTGGGCAAGGAATTTTCCAAAACATGCTTAAGGCGTTCCCGTCTGTCTGGCGAACGGTCGTTACACTGCAGCGAACCTGAGCCTTGGAGTTTGGACGCGATTATCAGGGACTTTCCGCCGGGAGCGGCACACATGTCCAGGACATCCATTCCAGGCTCTACGCCCAGCGATTCGGCCGCAAAGACGGACGCCTTGTCCAAAAAATAAGGTTCATGACCTTCCCCAAACTGTAACTTTTCAAAGCTGGATTCCCCCTTGAGGGATTCCAGCAGGGCAGGCCACCGGTCGCCGAACAATTTCTCGTAGTAATCAAAAAATTCCATAAAACCAACCCTTAGCCACCAAACAATCAGTCTTCGGGCGCGGTAGGCGGCACGCGAGCAATCGCCCCCACCGTTCCGCGGGTTGCCTTGACCAAATCTGCTGGGGCAATCTTTAGCTGCAGGCCACGCTCACCGGCACTCACATAGATGAACGGGAACTGCAGGGCCGTTTCGTGAATGAAAATGGGAAAGTTCTTCTTGAGGCCAAGAGGGCTGCAACCGCCCCGGATGTAGCCTGTCAACGGGGTCAAGTCCTTCAAGGGGACGGTATCGATTTTCTTGTTGCCGCTGACCTTGGCGGCTCCCTTCAGGTCCACCTCCAAATTACCTGGAACGACGCATACCAGGTAGCCGATTTTATCACCATGGACCAGGATTGTCTTGAAAACCTGGTTGATGTCTTCGCCCAGACTGTCCGCCACATGTTGAGCGCCCAAGTCGTTTTCATCCACTTTGTAAGGGATCAGCTCGTACTGGATCTTTTGACGGTCCAAGATTCGGGCAGCGTTTGTCTTCTTGATATCCATAAATGTCCTCGATACGAAAGATAAAATTTTATATTGTGGAAAAAACTTGGGGGTGCTATAGGAACTATGGCTGAGAACAAACCCCTTGAACCTGTGCCAGTAATTTGGCCGTAGGAAAAGTGAGGAATATATGGATATAAAGGGTGCGACCTTTCCGCAATCCAGCAAGATTTATGTGCAGGGAAAATTGTTTCCCGAAATCCGCGTGGGCATGCGAGAGGTAAAGATTGACGACCCCAAGACACCGGTAGTGCCCGTTTACGACACCAGTGGACTTTACGGCGACGCCTCTGCAGAAATCGACATAAAGAAGGGACTTCCCAAGATTCGAGAAGGCTGGCGAAATTGGCTCAAGGACGTTCCCGGTGCAGAAGATTGCAAGACCCAGCTGGACTTTGCACGCAAGGGAATCATCACTCCCGAAATGGAATACGTGGCCATTCGAGAAAACCAGCGCCTGGACGAAATCTTGCCCAAGGATTCGGGCATCAAGCCAATCACGCCGGAATTCGTCTGCTCCGAAGTGGCGGCAGGCAGGGCCATCATCCCCTCCAACATGAACCACCCAGAATGCGAGCCCATGATTATCGGCAACGCCTTCCTCACCAAGATCAATTCCAACATCGGGAACTCCGCCCTCAGTAGCGGAATCGAAGAAGAAGTGGAAAAGTTGGTGTGGTCTGTCAAGTGGGGGGCCGACACCGTCATGGACCTTTCCACCGGCAAGAACATCCACGAAACCCGTGAATGGATCCTGCGTAACAGCCCCGTACCTATCGGCACCGTGCCTATCTACCAGGCTCTTGAAAAAGTCAAGGGCAAAGCCGAAGACCTGACCTGGGAAGCCTACCGCGACACCCTGATTGAACAAGCAGAACAGGGCGTAGATTACTTCACCATCCATGCGGGACTTTTGCTGAAACACATCCCGCTGACTCTCAAGCGCACCACGGGAATCGTGAGCCGCGGAGGCTCTATTCTTGCGCTGTGGAGCATGGTCCACAAGAAAGAAAACTTCCTTTACACCCACTTCCGGGAAATCTGCGAGATTCTTGCCAAGTACGACGTGGCGGTTTCCCTTGGTGACGGGTTGCGTCCTGGATCCATTGCCGACGCCAATGACGCCGCCCAGTTCGGAGAGTTGGAAACCTTGGGAGAACTGACCAAAATCGCCTGGGAATACGGCGTGCAAGTGATTATCGAAGGCCCGGGCCATGTGCCCATGCACAAGATTCAGGACAACATGGCCAAGCAGACGGAAAAGTGCTTCAACGCACCCTTCTACACCCTGGGCCCCCTCACTACCGACATCGCTCCCGGCTACGACCACATTACCTCGGCCATCGGGGCGGCACAGATTGGCTGGTACGGCACTGCCATGCTGTGCTACGTGACGCCCAAGGAACACTTGGGACTTCCGGACCGAGATGACGTGCGCGCAGGCGTGGTAACCTACAAACTGGCGGCCCATGCGGCGGACCTCGCCAAGGGTCATTTCGGAGCACAGTTCAGGGACGACGCCCTTTCTCGCGCTCGTTTCGACTTCCGCTGGAACGACCAGTTCGCCCTCTCCCTGGACCCTGAAAAGGCCATGGAATTCCACGACAAGACCCTTCCCGAAAGCCGTGCCAAGAGCAGTCATTTCTGCAGCATGTGCGGACCGAACTTCTGCAGCATGCGCATTTCTCGTGCGGTGAGGAACTTTGTTGAAAAAGGCGAAGTGGGAGATGTCTAGGGACGCACATGCGCCCTGTCGAAGCGCTCCTACTCTAGCATAATCGTGAAGGGGCCGTCGTTTACGAGGCTCACCTGCATATCGGCGCCGAATTTCCCTGTCTGTACGACGGGGATTTCTTTTTTGCACTGGGCGATGATGTATTCGTAGAGTTCGTTTGCGAGCGTGGGGTTGCCTGCACCGTTGAATGTGGGACGGTTGCCCTTGTTGCAGTTGGCGTAAAGCGTGAACTGCGAGACCAGCAGGAGCTCGCCGCCGACATCCTTGATGGAAAGGTTCGTCTTGCCGTTTTCGTCGGCAAAGATGCGCAGCGCTAACATCTTGTGGATGAGCCTGTCGGCTATTTCCCTAGTGTCTTCTTCACCTACGCCGATGAGAATCATGTAGCCCTTGCCGATTTTCCCGACAGTTTCGCCTGCGATATCCACCTGGGCGTTCAATACTCGCTGAATCAAGAACTTCATAATCACTCCACGCCGGCCAAAACTTTCTTGTAAATGTCCTGCATCACCAGACCCGCAAGCGTGAATCCAAAAATAGCGGTGGAGTGTGCCATGGTGCCGTTGTAGGCCACCTTGTGAAATTCGGCAGGCGCAGCGTCATTTTCGGGAATAGTGCCCAGATTTTCCAGCAGTTCATCGCTGTAAACGCACATTACGTCCTTGCTGGGCTTGAGTTCCTTGTTCTTGAACTTGTCGCGGAGGGCGCGGGCGAGCGGGCAGCCTGCCACTTTCCAGAATTCGGCGACCTTGATTCGCGTGGGGTCCATCTTGAGGGCGGCTCCCATAGAAGAAAAAACGGTGGCGTCGGTCCGTGTTGCGTGATATAGCAGCTGCATCTTGTTTTCAAGACTGTCGATGGCGTCGACGATGTAATTGAACGCATCTAGTTGAAAGTTCTCGGTGTTCGCTTCTTCGTAGAGTTCTGCCCGAGCGTCAATGCTTGCATTCGGATTGATTTCGAGGAGGCGTTCCTTGAGGACTTCGACCTTGACTTTGCCTACGGTTTTCGTGGTGGCCATCAGTTGGCGGTTCACGTTGGTGATGCTCACGTTGTCCGAATCGACTATGGTGAGATGGCGTATTCCCGAACGCACCAAACTTTCGGCGCACCAGCTGCCGACCCCGCCTACACCAAAGAGAATGACACGCTTCTGGGAAATGCTTTCCATGACGCTGTCGCCCACAAGGCGCTTGGTGCGGTTAAAGATGTCCTGCTCGATTCCCATCGTAAATCCTGCGGCGGGTTTGCGTGAACTATGCAAACAGGCGAATGACGCGTTTGATGCCGGCGATAAAGCGGTCGATGTCGCGCTTCAGGGTGTATGCGCCGAAACTGAGTCGAAGCGTGGCGTCGACGCCGAAGCGGTCCATCACAGGTTGGGCACAGTGGTGTCCGCTACGCACGGCAACGTTCTCTTCGTCGAGAATCATGGCGGCGTCGCTTACAGCGATGCCGTCGAGCGTGATGCTGATGAGGGCGCCGCGTTCCTTCGGGTTCCCGAAGATTTTTACCTGCGGGATTTGCGCAAGCTGTTCCAGCGCGTAGTTCGTAATTTCTTCTTCGTGCTTGCGGATGTTTTCGATGCCTACCGCATTAATCCATTCAATGGCCTTGCCGAGCCCGATGACTTCGGCGATCATGGGCGTGCCTGCCTCGAAGCGGGCGGGAACGTCGGCGAAAGTCGTCTTTTCAAAAGTCACGTTCTTGATCATCTCGCCGCCACCATGCCAGGGGGGCATGCTGTCAAGAACTTCGTACTTGCCATAAAGCACGCCCACGCCGGTAGGGCCGTACATCTTGTGTCCGCTGAAGGCGAGAAAATCGCAGTCGAGTTTTTGCACGTCAATCTTGATGTGGCTTGAACTCTGGGCGGCGTCAATTAAAACTTTCGCTTGGGGTGCGGCGGCGCGAACGGTCTTGATGATTTCTGCAATCGGATTTACGGTGCCGACGGAATTGCTTACGTGGGCGACGGCCACCATCTTGGTGCGCGCATTCAAAAGTTCGGGAAGCTTGCTCAGGTCCAAATCGCCGTTGTCCAAAACGGGAATCACCTTGATCTTGGCTCCCTTCATTTCGGCGACCAGCTGCCAGCTCACGATATTTGCATGGTGCTCGAGCCCGCTAATCAAAATTTCGTCGCCCGCTTCGAAGAACTTGCGACCGTAACTCCACGCCACCAGATTGATGCTTTCGGTGGTTCCGCGGGTGAACACGATTTCGTCTTCGGTTTTGGCGTTAATAAATTTTGCGACACCCTTGCGGGTGGCTTCGAACGCTTCGGTAGTGCGGGCGCTCAGACGATAAACCCCGCGCTTTACGGAACTGTAGTGTTCGCGGTAAAAATCGTCCATGGCGTCGATGACGCACGCAGGCTTTTGCGTGGTGGCGGTACTGTCCAGGAAGGCGAGGGGCTTTGCATCCTTATCGCCTGCGACAAGCATCGGAAATTCGCTACGGATTTTTTCTGCATCAATCATGAGCCCAAATATAGAAAACAGAGCTGGTATAATTAATAGTTCTAAGTTACTAGTTACTAGTTACTAGCATCATCAGGGTGGAACTTTTATATATTTACACCGCAAAAAAGAGGGTTACAATGAAAATTCTTAAAGGCTTGTTAAGTGTAGGAGTTCTTGCCCTGGGCATCACAACTGCTTTTGCCCAAGAGGCTTTTCGCGAAGCGATAGACAACCAGGATATCGCCACCGCTAAAAAAATGGTGAAGAACAACGAAATAGAAGAAATCTATTGCGGCAAGTTGAATGCCAATGACGCCGTAGCCGTCTTTGAGAAAATTTTCAAGTCCATGCCCGACGAATCCTTTGCCCAGTGTCCTTCGCAATTTGCCTACGGCTACGGAGCAAAAGTCTGCGCCAACGCCAAGACGATGAATGCCTGCAGCGAAGTGGTAAGCTACCTGCTCATGGAAGGAACTGCGGGCAACGCTAACGCCCTGGAGGCTTTAGACAAGGTGGTCAAGGCAGCCCTCAAGACCAAGGCTTTTGCCAAGCCCGTCAAGGAACAGGTGGACACCACCACATGGGTGGCCTGCCCCAAGAAAGGTAAGGAAAAGGAATTCTGCAAGTTGCAATGCGAGACCCAGGCCGATTCTCTGAACGACGAAGCCCGCAAGCAGACCTGCGCCACCAAGCCCGAGCATTTCATCGAGACCACCATTACTGTCACCAAGCCCTCTCCCCTCTACGAAAAAATCCGCACGGGACTTACGGAAGGTTACTGGAAATCCCCCATGACCGTGGCGGAAAATTTTTCCAAACTGATTCAGGCAAACGCAAAGGCCCTTTCTATTGCAGACTCGACTATCCCGAACATCGCCTACGTAAATCGCTGGGCCGACAAGCACAAGGCCGATTCTACGGAATTGCCCGGTGGCGAACTGTTCCGGTTCTGTACCGCCTGGCAACCGGCGGTAGATTCCATCTTGGCATCGAAAGAGTTTGAAACCCGCTGCCCCGTATTCGAATACTTTACAGACAACCGCGACGGACAGACCTACAAGGTCAAGGAAATCAACGGCACAAAGTGGTTCGTGCAGAACCTGAACTTTGCAATGGAAGAAGGCTCCATGTGCTATGACCGCGAAGACGACAACTGCAAGGTCTATGGACGCCTCTACACCCAAGAGGCCGCCCAAAAGGCCTGCCCCGAAGGAACTAGACTTTCTACGGACGAAGACTGGAAAATGCTGGAAATTTACGCCGGTGGCGCCAACACCGCCGCAGAACGCCTCCGCAGTAACGGAAGCGACAACTATGCCTTTACCGCCCTGTTCGGAGGCTACGCCAACAAGAACAACATCTCGGTCATCGTCGGCGAAGGCGCCTATTTCTGGACAAACCAGGACGGTGGCGACGGCCGAGGCGTAGCCCGCTCCATGTTCAGCACCGACAAAGAAGTTTCAAACATTTCTGTAGATAAGAAATTCTCCCTGTCGGTCCGCTGCGTGGTAAACGGTGACTAATGTGTAGTGTGTAGTGTGTAATGTGAAATGATAATTTCACACTTCACACTCCTCACTTCACACTCCACACTCCACACTCCACACCTCACACTTCCTACTACCAATGTCCTTCGCTCCTACCTGCAATCGTGAAACCTGGATAAAGCGTCAAGACCTGATGCGCAAGGTTCGTGCATTCTTCGAAGCACGTGGAGTGTTGGAGGTAGAAACGCCGGTGCTGTCCAACGCTTGCGGCACCGACCCGCAGCTGGATTACTTCGAGATTGAATCGCCTCGCCGTTTCATGATGACCAGTCCGGAATTCCACATGAAGCGCCTGCTCTCGGCAGGTTTCGGCGACATTTTCCAGATTGCCAAGTCCTTTCGCAAAGATGAATTCGGCGCACACCATAACAACGAATTCAGCATGGTGGAATGGTATCGCGTAGGCATGCCCCAGGAGCAGTTGATGGACGAGGTGGAAGCCCTGGTCTCGGAGATTCTCGGAAAGCCCCTCAACGCCCGCCGCACCCGTTGGATTGACGCCTTCAGGAATTACGCCGGTGTGGACCCCCTTACCGCCACCGACGGTGACTTCGTCGTAGCCTGCAAGACCAAGGACATTCCCCTCCCAGCCGCCTCTACAGACATGTCCCGCGAAGACTGGTGGGACTATCTGATGGTCTTTGCCGTAGAGCCGGCGTTAGCGAAGAATGGTCCGGAATTCATCTTGGATTACCCCCAGTCCCAGGCGGCTCTCGCCCAGACCTACGTTGGCGAAGACGGCCACACCTGGGCCAGGCGGTTCGAGCTCTTTGTGGACCAAGTGGAGCTTTGCAACGGCTATACGGAACTCACCGATGCAACAGAACAGCGACGACGCTTCGAGGCTGACCTTGAAATCCGCAAGCAGATGGGGAAAACCCTACCTACCCTAGACGAAAATTTTCTTGATGCCCTAAAATCAGGAATGCCTGCCAGCTCCGGCGTAGCTCTGGGCCTAGATCGTCTGTTCATGCTGGCCATGAACAAGAAAGAAATCAAGGATGTAATCCTATTTCCCAGCCCGATTGCCTAGGTGTTCCAAAACATTAATTCAGCAACTGCAGGATTCTTTTTTCCAAAACATCTTCGGAAACTTCACCTACAACGGCCATCTCAATTTTGTTGTTGGCTCCTACCAGGCAAGTGGCCGGAATGTACCCCGGGCTCCCCACGGCGTTCGAAGCGTCGCGGTTCCAGTGGACCACGGTCCAGGGAATCTCTTTTGCCCTAATGAACCGTGCCATGGCTTTCAAGTTGTCGTCCTCGTTAATCATCAGAATTCTTAGGCCCTTATCTCTGTATTTTTGGTGCAGGCGTTTCAGCATGGGGATTTCCATGAGGCATCCTGGGCACCAGCTGGCGCTTAGCACTATAAGGGTGACCTTTCCTTTTTCGCTTTCGTAGTCCGTTTTGCTGCCATCGGCCTTTAAGGCTACGAAATTGACAATCTCTGTAGGCATTTCATGAAACTCTGGTTCCTGGGCTGTGATGCGGGATAACACGAATAACGCAAGCAGAAACAGCGGAATCAGGGCCAATTTTCGTACAGAAATTCGCATAACGCACTAGAATTTATGAAAATAATCCACCTTTTTAGTTATATTCTTGAATATGGCATACAATATTCAAGAACTTCTTTCTGAAATGGTCAAACGCGGAGCCTCCGACTTGCATATCACGGCAGGCTCCCCTCCCCTCCTCCGTATCTCCGGCAAGCTCACCCCTATCGGGGCCGACAAGCTGAAACCGGACGAGACCATGCGCATGACCTACAGTCTCATGAACGAGATGCAGAAGAAGACCTTCGAACAGCAGAAGGAATGCGACTTCTCCTTCGGTATCGCAAACCTTGCCCGTTTCCGTGCCAACGCCTACCTGCAGCGCGGCTGCGTGGCTATTGCCCTCCGTATTATTCCCCTTGATATTCGCACCTTCAAGGAACTGGGTCTCCCGAAAATCCTGGCCGAATTTACTACCCGTCCCTCGGGTCTGGTTCTGGTGACCGGCGCTACCGGTTCCGGTAAATCTACGACTCTTGCCGCCATGATCGACAAGATCAACAAGGAGCGTCACGACCACATTCTCACCGTAGAAGACCCTATCGAATTCTTGCACAAGCACCAGGGTTGCATGGTGAACCAGCGCGAAGTGGGCAGCGACACCAACAGTTTCTCCCAGGCTCTGAAGATGGCGCTCCGTCAAGACCCCGACGTGGTACTCATCGGCGAAATGCGTGACCTGGAAACCATCCGTGCGGCCCTTACCATTGCCGAAACTGGCCACTTGGCCTTCGCGACACTCCACACCAACTCCTGCGTGCAGACCATCAACCGTATCGTGGATGCCTTCCCCAAGGGCGAGCAGCAGACGGTGCGCACCCAGCTGTCCTTTGTGCTCCAGGGCGTGATATGCCAGACCCTGGTTCCCCGCATTGGCGGCGGACGCGTCATGGCCTACGAAATCATGAACGTGACTCCCGGTATCCGCTCCCTGATTCGCGAAGACAAGGTGCACCAGGTCGAGTCCATGATTGAAATCGGCCAGAAGTTCGGCATGAACACCATGAACATGTGCCTCTGCGAACTGGTCAAGAACCGCAAGGTGGACCGTTTCGAAGCCCTTTCCCGTTCCCCCAGCCCCGACCAGCTGGAACAGCTGTTCGTGAAGGAAGGTGTGTAAGCTATGCCAGAATTTTTGTACAAGGCCCAAAACACCCAGGGCAACGTTTTTCAAGGTTCCCTAGAAGCCAAGGACAAGGCCGAAGCCGAGTCCATGCTCCTACGGCGCAGACTTGTCATTACGAGCCTGAAAAAGAAGCCTACCGAAATCAAGATTAAAATCGGTTCCGGCATCAAGCACGCCGACATCGCCAGGTTCACCCGTATGTTCTCGTCTATGAGTTCGGCAGGCCTTCCTATGCTCCAATGTCTGAACATTCTGGAGGAACAGTGCGAAAACCCGGAACTCAAGTCCGTCATCCACAAGATTACCCAGTCCATCAACGGCGGTTCTTCTTTGGCTGACGCCTTGGCCCAGCACCCCAAGGTGTTTGGCCCTCTGTACACCAACATGGTGGCGGCAGGCGAAGCGGGCGGTATCTTGGACGGCATTCTTGCTCGTTTGGCAGAAACCCTTGAAAACCAGGAACGCCTAAAGCGCAAGGTAAAAAAAGCCTTGACCTACCCTGTGATGCTTGTGATTGTGGGTATCCTGGTGGTGATTGCCCTTATGACCTTCGTGGTGCCCACCTTTGCCGAACAGTTCGCCGCCCTCGACGCAGAGCTACCTGCCCCGACTCTTGTGGTGATGAGCATATCGGACTTTATACGCGATAATGCGGCCTTCATGGTGATAGGTGTCGTCATCCTCATCGTCGGGTTCAAGATGTCTATGAAAGTTCCGTCTGTCAAGTTTGCATGGGATGGATTTATGCTGAAGGTTCCAAAGCTAGGTGACCTGCAAATCAAATCTACGACAGCAAGCTTTGCCCGCACCCTAGGAACCCTTTTGAACGCCGGTGTGTCCATTATGGATTCCCTGAAGGTGGTGGCCTCTACCGTAAGCAACAAGGTGGTAGAAAAATCCATCAACAAGATTTCTATCGGTATCGCCGGTGGTAAGTCCATCGCGGAACCCATGACCGACGTCGGCATTTTCCCTCCCATGGTTATCCAGATGACCGGCGTGGGCGAAAAGACCGGCAACCTTGGTGGCATGCTTCTGAAGCTCGCCGATTTTTACGACGAAGAAGTGGACGCCGCCGTGGACGCCGTGGTAGGCATGATGGAACCGATGATCATCGTGTTCCTGGGCGGTGCCGTCGGCGGCCTGCTGATTGCTATGTATATGCCTATGTTCTCCATGGGCGACGCTATTAAAGGCTAGGAAGCCGTCGCAATAGTTCGTCGCAACTCCACTCACGTACGTTTTAGTACGCTACGCGGAGTTGTTCCTGCTCTTGCTAGGCTTCCGTATGCCTTTAATCATAAAGGGGTCGTGGTCTCGTCTTACTTGTTTCTTAAACCTCGCTGAGAATGTGCGCTACACCAAAGCGTTCTTTGTCTCGCTCGGTTTTGAACGAAATTTGGAAAGTTAAATAGCTTTTTGGGGAGCATTACCACACTTATTCAAAAGAAAACATCATTTCATAAGTTCCTTTTCTCCGCTTTGATTGTATATTAAGAGAAAAGAGAGGTAATCCCATGAAAACTAAATTCATTCTCCCGATCATTGCACTCGGCCTGTTCGCCGCCTGCTCCGACGACAGCAGTTCCGCAAACAACAACGATCCAGAATCTTCAGCTGTTGCTGAACCCGAATCTTCAGCAGCCACCGAACCTGAATCTTCAGCAGCTACCGCGGTTACCTACAAGTACTATGGAGCCGAACTTACCGGCGTAGAACAGTTTAAGTATGGCCGCTTCGAAGCCCGCATGAAAATGGCGTCTTTCCCCGGAACAGTGACCTCCATGTTCCTCAACTACGACTTGTCCTGGAAAAAAGGAACAGAACCTTGGAATGAAATCGACATCGAAGTTCTTGGCACCAGCAAAAGCAAATGGCAGTCCAACATCATTACCCGCGAAGAAGATCCAAGCATTTCGGGTACGACCGTTACCGAACAGAAACACGACTTTGGTTTTGATGCCACCGAAGATTTCCACCTGTACGGCATTATCTGGACTCCAGAATATGTGGCCTGGGAAATTGACAGCGTAGAAATCCGTCGTGTTGAATTAGGAACAACAAACGGAAACCATGCCGACAAAGATCAAGTGGCATTCCTCACAAAAGAAGAATCACTCCGCTTTAATTTCTGGGCATCCAAGTCCCCCGCCTGGACAGGGACATTTACAGGCGACGAACTCGCTGACGGTCCTCAAATCCAGTGGATTGACTACGTTCGTGTCTATTCCTACGATACCGAGAATAAGACCTTTACCAAATCCTGGCAAGACGACTTTGATGGAAGCTCTCTCAATACGGTCCATTGGACTACAGGCAATTGGGAGATGGAACTCACAACCCATTCGCCCGACAACGTCGTAGTCGAAGACGGCTACTGCAAGCTGTTGATGACCCGCGAACCAGCAAATTAAATAGGTATTTTTTAGGTGTATCAATTGCCACGGTTGCTCATAGAGGCAAACATGGCAATAATTTCGTCGGTAAAGGCGCTTTCCGGCAGGGACTGGGCTATTTCCAGAGCCTTTTCCAAATGGTCTTGAGCGGTAGCCTTCGCCTTGTCGAAGGCTCCCTTGTCGATTAACCTTTGCTTAATTAGCGCAGGAACATTGTCTTCGGAGGCCCGCTTAATCAGGTTTTCCATTTCGCTCCGTTCTTCAGCAGAACTGCTTTCGAAATAGAACAGCAGGGGGAGCGTTATGAGCCCGTTTGAAAGATCGGTAAACTTGGCCTTGTCCAGGTTCTTGGAACCGTAACCGTAATCCAACAGGTCATCGATAATCTGGAAGGCGATGCCGAAGTGGCTTCCCATCTCGGCGCACTTGTCCACCAAGGGCTTGTCGAACCCGGCAAGAACGGCTCCGATTCTAGCGGCAGCATTAATCAGGGCTGCCGTCTTTCCGTCGATAATCCGGTTGTAAGTTTCAAAGGAAAGGCTCATATCGCCACTGTGGTCCAGCTCCAGAATCTCTCCGGCAATCAGCTGGTCTGCCGCCTGGGAGAGGATTACGGGAACGTCCCGTTCCGCCTCTTCGATAACGCTCTGCATGGACTGGGAAAGCACGTAGTCGCCAATGAGAACGGCCACCTGGGTGCCCCATTCCTTGTGTGCCGTTTTTTGCCCGCGCCGGACTTCGGTGTCGTCGATGATGTCGTCGTGAACAAGGCTTGCGCTGTGCAACAGTTCAATGCCCGCGCAGGCGTGTGCCACCCGGTCAACGTCAACAGTAGATTTTCCGCAGTTGGCGATAAGGCAAAGCAGGGTGGAGCGGATGCGCTTTCCCTTCTTCTGGAAAAGGGCGGCAAGCCTGTCCGAAATTCCAGCCGGGGCATTTTTGGCCACGTTCAAGATGACCTGCTCCGTCAGGGCAAGCTGGTCCTGGACCAGTTCTCGCGCCTGGCCCAGCACAGTCTGGAAATCGGCCTTGTTCAGATTCATGGCCTAGATATCCAAGTCCTTCAGGACCTTGTAGGCGTTGTTCTCGATGAACTTGCGGCGGGGTTCCACGTCTTCGCCCATGAGCATGCTGAAAATCTGGTCGGCAAGCACACTGTCTTCGATGGTGCACTGCTTCAAGAAACGCCTGGAGGGGTCCATGGTGGTTTCGTTCAGCTGTTCCGGGGACATTTCGCCAAGACCTTTGAATCGGTTGATGCTGACGTTCTTCTTGTCCTCGATTTCGGCCATGGCCTTGTCCTTGTCCGTCTCGTCAAAGAGGTAACGTTCCTTCTGGCCAACCTTCAGTTTGTACAGGGGCGGCATGGCAAGGAAGATATGCCCTTCGTCGATGAGGGGCCGCATATAGCGGAAGAAGAAGGTCAGGAGCAGAGTCTGGATATGGGAACCGTCCACATCGGCATCGGTCATGATGATAATCTTGTGGTAACGGAGCTTCTCGATCTTGAATTCGGTGCCAATCCCTGTGCCGATGGCGTTCACCAAGTTCTGGATTTCTTCGGTGTCCAGAACGCGGTGGAGGCTCGCCTTTTCCACGTTCAGGATTTTACCGCGGATGGGGAGGATTGCCTGGAATTCACGGTTACGGCCCATCTTGGCAGAACCGCCAGCGGAGTCACCTTCCACGATGAACATTTCGCATTCCTTGGGGTCGCGGCTACTGCAGTCGGCCAGCTTGCCCGGAAGTCCACCGCTTTCCAAGATGTTCTTGCGGCGGGCGAGGGTACGGGCGCGGTGGGCCGCTTCGCGGGCTACGGCGGCGTTATAAACCTTGTCGAGAATCACCTTGATGGCGGCCGGATTTTCTTGGAAGTATTCTTCCAGCTTGGCACCGAAGGCGCTATTCACATAGCTTGCGATTTCGGAGTTGCCCAGCTTGCGTTTGGTCTGGCCTTCGAACTGGGGCTGGGAAACCTTGATGGCGATAACGGCGGTAAGGCCTTCGCGAATATCGTCTGCCGCAATCTGGATATCCTTTTTGCCCTTGGGCATTTCGGCGGCGAACTTGTTGATGACGCGGGTCAGGGCTGTCTTGAAGCCCGTCACGTGGGTTCCGCCATCGTAGGTGTTCACGTTGTTCACGAAGCTGAAGAAGTTTTCCTGGTAGCCGTCGTTATACCACATGGCCACTTCCAGCGGGAACTGTCCGTCGGGGAGCACCAGGTGGATGGGCTCCTGGAAAAGGGGCGTGCGGTGTTCATCTACGTAACGCACGAATTCGGAAACGCCTCCCGGGAAGCAGAAGGTGTCGGACTGGATGTTTTCCGGGTCACGTTCGTCGGTAAGGGTCAGGCGAAGCCCGCTCATGAGGAACGCCAGTTCGCGGAAACGGGTGGCCAGCGTGTCGTAAACGTAAACGGTTTCAGTAAAGATGGAATCGTCCGGGTAGAATTCCACGCTGGTGCCTGTCGTTCCATCCGACGGACCGACTTCTACCTGGGGGCCGCAGGGGATACCCCTGGAGAATTCCTGCTTCACCACCTTGCCGTCACGGCGGACCGTCACGATCAACTTGTTGGAAAGGGCGTTCACGCAGCTTACGCCCACGCCGTGGAGACCTGCAGAAACCTTGTAGGAATTGCTGTCGAACTTTCCGCCCGCATGGAGCTTGGTCATCACCACTTCGATGGTGCCGATGTGTTCCTTGGGGTGAATATCGGTAGGAATACCGCGGCCGTTGTCGGTAACGCGGATGCCGTTGCCGGGCAGAATGGAAATTTCGATGTGGCTGCAGAATCCAGCCAGGGCTTCATCTACGGAGTTGTCAACCACTTCCCATACCAGGTGGTGGAGACCGCGGATGTCGGTAGAGCCGATGTACATGGCGGGACGCACACGCACAGCTTCGAGGCCCTCTAGCACGGTAATGCTTGAACCGCTGTAGGCTTCTTCGGCCTTCTTCATTTCTTCAGATTCTTCTGCCATATTTCCTCTGAGGCATGCAGCCTCTTTTACTAAACTAGACAAAGCGGATGCCCTGGATTACAGGGCTTCCGAGCATCAAATTACACTTGTCAATTATAGCTTTTTTTTGCAAGAAAAGTTCGCTTTTCCAGGCGGAATTGTCCACCTTCAGGGAGAGAATTCCCTTCTTGATTTCAATGGGTTTTACGTGGGGGAAAATCAGGTCCCCGACCACCTCCCGGAACTTCTCCGAAAGGCTCTGGAACTGCATCTCGTCGGCCAGGTGGAACTTGTCCAGAACACAGCCCACAAGGAGCTCTACGTCCACCAAGTTGTGGCCCGTAAATTCTTTACGCTTGCGTTTCTGGATAGGCATGGATTTACACCAGCAACAGTTTCGACAGGGTGAATCCGCCAATCAGAATGCTGGTCATGCCCGCCACCACGGTGGCCTTGGTGCTCTTGCCCACGCCTTCGGCGCCGCTATGGGTATAATAGCCAAAGAAACAGGCATAGCTAGAAATAAAGAAACCGTAAAGGGTGGCCTTGATAAGGCCCACCACCAAGTCCCAGTTGTGGTAGAACATGCGCACGCCGTAGAAGAACACGGACCAGGAGACTTCCTTGTACAGGTGGGCCACTTCGTAACCGCCCACGATACCGATAAAGATACTGATGACGGTCAGCACCGGCAGCATGATGACGGTGGCGATAAGGCGGGGAGCCAGCAGGAACTTGAAGGGGCTAAGCCCAAGCACCTTGTAGGCGTCAAGCTGCTCGGTCACCGCCATGGTCCCAAGCTCCGAACACATAGAAGCCCCAATACGGCCCGCAAGGACCATCGCGGTGAGGATGGGGCAAAGTTCCACCATCACAGACTTACCGACAGCCATGCCCACGAACATCATGGGGATCATGTCGCCGAACTGGTAGGCCAGCTGCCACGACATGATGGCGCCCGTGGCCATGGACGCCGCGAACACCACGGGGATACTGGTAATGCCCACCACCTGCATCTGTTCGACGGTAGTGTGGAAATTGGAAAATGCGCCGGGAATGTTCTTGAACAATTCCCACACGAACTTGATGTAGTTGATGACCGTACGGAAAAACCTTCGGACGAACCGTCCCAAGGATTCCGCGGAGTTGTTCAACACTTCGACCAATTAATCCCTACTTCTTTTTCTTGTTGTCCTTGGCGGCAGACTTTTCGTTCTTGGCTGGAGCCTTGGCGGGCTGACCCTTGGTGGGCGCGCTTATAGCCTGCTTAAAGAGTTTCATGTCGCTCAGGTACTTGATGGCTTCTTTCAGCTGTTCGTCCCGCTTCAGGGAGAATGCCGTACTTACGGAATCGTTCACCATGGCGGTCAGCAGTTCCCGCTTGATGCCGTCCTTGATGTAGTCCTTGTTCTCGTCGAACTGGGCCTTGCGGCGCTCTTCCAGGGCGTTCTTCATGTCGGAGAGACGTGCGGCCAGAGTAGAATCCGTAATGGTCTTGGAGCTGTCACCCATGTAGTTCTGTTCCTGGATGATGCTCTTTTCCAGCTGGTCCACACCCACCAGGGCGTTGCTCTTCACCTTCATGAAGTTGGTGTCCTTGAGGCAGAAATCCTTGAACTGGGTGTACAGGGAATCGGGCACTTCCCAAGAGGCGTCCATCTTGACTCCGGACTTGTCCAGTCCCGGACGGACCTTTACCGCAAACTTGAAGTACATGGCCATCCGCTCCTGGACCTGTACCACCCAGGGCATGGGAGAAAGTTCTACATCTACGTCGGGAGTGATACCGCCGCCGCCAAACATCATGCGTCCGTTGTGGGTGTAGAAGGTGTCCACCTTGGTAGTGTCCTTCTTTGCGGTATCGGCCTTGGCTTCGCCTTCGCCATCTTCAGCTGCATATTCTTCTTCCATGATCTTCAGGCCCTTGATGCCGTTCTCGGGCTTGTTGATGCAGCGGCCAAAGGGCAGGTAGTAGAAAGCCGTGGTGAGCTTCAGGGCGTTCCCCTGGTTGTCCAGCGGGAAAATGGTCTGCACGGAGCCCTTGCCGAAAGAAGTCTTTCCGATAATCAGGGCGCGGTCCCAGTCCTGGAGGGCACCGGACACGATTTCAGCCGCACTGGCAGATCCTTGGTTCACAAGCACCACCATGGGCATGTCGGGGTTCACGATTCCGTCTTTGCGGGCGTGGCTTTCGGTCTTCTGGGTGCGGCCCTTGGTGCTCACAATTACGTTGCCCCGTTTCAGGAACAGTTCGCTAATCTCGATGGCCTGGTTCAAAAGGCCCCCCGGGTTGTAGCGCATATCCAGAATCATTTTTTTCATGCCCTGCTTCTGCAAGCTCTTCAGGGCGTTTTCTACGTCGCTCAGGGTCTTGTCGCTAAAGGTGGCAAGCTTGATATAGCCGATGTCATTGGTGACCATCCCGTAATAGGGCACGGCATGAACCACGATTTCGGCACGGGTAATGGTAAAGTCCATCAGCTCGGGTACGCCTTCGCGCTCGATAGAGACGGTCACGTCCGTGCCGATCTTTCCGCGGAGCTTGCTCACGGCGTCGTCCAGGGTCAGGCCCTTGGTGTCCTTGCCGTCGATTTTGCGGATACGGTCACCGGCCCGGATGCCTAGCCTAAAGGCAGGGGTCCCGGAAAGGGGAGAAATCACGGTGAGGATGTTGTCACGGAGGCTGATGGTGATGCCCACGCCGCCGAATTTTCCTTCCATGGAAACCTTCAACCCTTCGTAGTCCTTGGGGGTGAACACGGTGGTGTGGGGGTCCAAAATGTTACGGATGCCGTTCAGGGCCGCGTCGGTAAGTTCCGTGGGGTTTACATCTTCCACGTACTTGCGGTTCACTTCGGAGAATACCTTGTTGAGTCTGGAAACCTCGTCGTAAAAGTCTCCCGGCGGGGTGGCTTTTTCGGCTGCCGAGGCAAGGCCCAGGGTGGCCAAGGTAAGGACAAATGCTTTGCGCAAAATCGAGCTAGTGATAGTCATGGCCAAAAGATACAATTTATCGGTGACAAACACGGCGAAAAAACGGAAAAAACCGGCCCTAAAGGCCGGTTTTTGATAACAAGAGAGAGGAGAAAAAACTTTTATGCCGCTTCATCCAGCATTTTCTGGATGCGGTCGTTCCGGAGCTTAGCAAGGGCGCTTTCCTTGAGCTGACGGACTCGTTCCTTGGACAGCCCCACCATAGGGGAAATTTCTTTCAGGTTCAGGTCGCTATCCATCTTGAAGCCGAAATAGAGCTTGAGGATATCGCTTTCCTGCTGGTCCAGGTTCTTGTTCAAAACTTTTTCGAAGATTTCCCGGCGGTTGTTCTTTTCGGCCAGGTCTTCGGTGCGGAATTCTACAGAGGGAATGCAATCTCCCAGGGTAGAATCTCCGTCTTCGCCAACGGGGGCTTCCAGAGAAGAGGTGCGGTTGCCCATCATCAATACCTTTTCGATGGCGTCGCCCTTGTACTTGGAAACTCCTTCCAGGCTGTCGGTGTCCAGCACATAGCTGCCACCCACAACCTGTTTAAGCTTGCCGCCCTTCTTGTTGAAACGGCGTAGAATCAGTTCCTTTTCGGCGCTGATACGGACCGTGCGGCCCTTTTCGGCGATGGCGCGGGTAATGTTCTGGCGCACCCACCACACGGCGTAGCTGATAAACTTGATTTTCTGGCTAGGGTCAAAACGGCGGGCGGCCTCAATAAGGCCCATATTGCCTTCGCTGATGAGTTCGCCCACTTCAAGGCCCTGGCCCTTGTAAAGGTTCGCGATGTTCACCACAAAGCGCAGGTTGGACTTGACCAGCAAATCCAGGGCTTCGCGGCTGCCTTCCTTGACCTTCTTGATGAGCAGCTTTTCCTGTGCCGGAGTCAGCAGAGGGATGCTGGAAATATCTTCAAGATACTGAAAATAAGTACTTTTCTCATCACGGGTGTAGGTAGCGGCGTTCATAGTAAGTCCTTTTCCTTTACGCCTATAAATCTACCTCCATTTAGGTTTCGGAGTGTCAGGAACTGCCCTAGCCCTTGCAAAAGTTTAATTTGTTTTTTGTCGGGAAAAATCGCTTTTTTGTCATAAAAGTGTCATTATGGGCTGTACAGGGGGCCTTTTTGGACCTATTTTTGTCATTATGGAGCAGGAAAATCAAAAAAATGGTGCCCTGAAGCGTTTTTTCTATAAAAATCGCCAGAGCCTCGAGAAAATCCGCGAGACGGACTTCGACAAGCTAGAAAAGCGGTTGCGTGAAGTGATGGAACGTGAAGAACGGATAAAGTTTTCTGTTCCTACTTTCGTTTTGCCCCTGTTGGTTATTGTTTTTATTCTTGTGTTTCCGACTTTGTTCCTGTTAGACCCGAATTATACTTCCGAGTCGAACTATAACTTGCGGAACCTGGTTAACTTCTATTACCCGCTGTTTTCTATGATAGCCATCTTTTCGTTGAATCAGAAAATATTGGTTCCCGATTGTATTTTCCGCAAGCATTATTTTCTTTACTTTGTCTATAACGCATTGTTGATTGCGTTATTCTCTTTTTTGCGTGAAGTAGTCATGTTCCTTATCGATAGGACTCCCGATAACACCTGGGGGTATTTCTTTACGGAGTACTGCTATTCCTCCATCAAGAATCATTTCAGCTACTGGACGATTCTTTCGATGTTTGTCTTTGTGTGCATAGTATGCCTAATCAGCGTGAGCTATCATCTTGTGTCAAGACAGTTCCTAAGGGCCTTTATGCTGAGGGAGCAGAGCCGCTCCAAGGTACAGTACGAACTGGATTTCCTCAAGAGCCAACTTTCTCCTCACTTTCTGTTCAACACGCTGAACAATATCTCTGCTCTGATACAGATAGATTCCAAGCGGGCAGAAAAATCCATGACGGAACTTTCGAAACTTTTGCGAGTAACCCTGTACCAGACAGCTGACGACGCGATACCTCTGGAAGAAGATGTGGAAATTTTGCGGATGTATGGGAACCTGGAAAAACTCCGGCTGGACGAGAGTTTCGATTACCGTTTTGACGTGGAACTTGAAAACCCCAAAGTGATGATACCGCCTCTAGTAGCCATGCCCCTGGTAGAAAACGCATTGAAACACAGCAAGAATCCCAAGGGAAAAAGCTTTGCCCATATTTCCATAAAGCAGCGTGGAAACGAGCTGGTCCTTGAAACAGCCAATTCGAATTTCCCGAAAGTACACCAGTCTCCAAAAAAAGCAAGCGGTCTTGGACTATCCACTTTCCAGAAGCGCCTAGAAATGCTTTTTGTAGATAAGGCGGAATACAACGCCTATGTAGAAGACGGTGTGTACCATAGCCGTCTAAAGATTCGTCTTGCAGAAGATGTCTAGAGGAAACTGACGCTGCAATGCAACGTCATCCTGAACGGAGCCGTCAGGCGTAGTGAAGGATCTAGTTCAGAATTGTAAGCCTGGATCCTTCGCCTAACGACTCAGGATGACGACTCACCACTCACGACTCGCGACTATTTCCGTCGGATCCAGAAGCCGAGGAACAGCACCACCGACAAGATACACACGGCGATAACGGCCCAGAAAGTCATGGGCGAACCCACGGTGGCGTCGCCGTTCATGCCGAAGGGCAGTTGCACGTTCATGCCGAACAAACTGGCAAAGAACGTCGGGAGCGATATGGATATCGTCACGATGGTCAAGTTCTTCATCAACTGGTTCAAGTTGTTGTTGATGACGCTTGCGCGGGCATCCATCATGGACGTCAAAATGTTGGCGTAGATGTTTGCCTGTTGCAGGCTCTGGCCGTTTTCAATCTGGATGTCTTCCAGCAGTTCCCGTTCGGCCTCGGTCCAGTTGAGGCTGCGGCCCATCTGGAGTTTCTTCAAAAGGGTGTCGTTGCTGTTCAGGGCGCTCACGTAGTAGATCAAGCCCTTGTTCAGGCTGAACATGGAAAGCAGGTACTTGTTCTCCATGGAGGTGTTGAGCCGCTGTTCCAAGTCGTCGTTGATGCGGTTGATAATTTTCAGGTGTTCGTTGAAATGGTAGATAGCGTAGCTCAGGACCTTCAGCACGAAGGTGTTCAGGCTGTCGATTTTCGAGAAACGCTTTTCGTCCATCACCGGGATGTCGCTGTCGGTCAGGAGCAGCACCCAGTCCTTGAAGATGAAGATGCCGAAGGATTCCACCCGAAACTGGAAGTTGTCGGCGGCGGAATAGTTCTTGGGTTTCTTGAACACGATGGTGGTGAAATCGTCGTCGTATTCGATACGGGAAAGCTCGTCGGAGTCGAATGCGGAGGCGATGGTATGTTCGGTAATCTCGTATTCCTTGACCAGGACGCTGCGCTGTTCCTGGCTGAGGGAGCCCATCATCACGATGTCGGCGGCATCTTCGTTGGGTGCGACCGCCAGGCGACCGGCTTCGATCTTATAATACTTGAGCATAGGCGCCCCCTTTTTATCGAACGGGGTAAATATAGAATTTAGACGGGAGACGAAAGACGAGGGTCGGGAAGAAATCAAAAAAAAATCCCCGGCCGAAGCCAGGGATGAAATTCAGGATGACGCTGTTACACACCCTTCTTGAACTTCTTGCTCCACCAGAGAACGATGGGAGAGCAGATGCACACAGAAGAGTAGGTACCGATGAGAATGCCGAAGCACTGCACCAGACCGAAGTCGCGGATGGAGGAACCGCCCTTCACGGCGAGGATCACGCACACAAACAAGGTGGTGAGAGAGGTCACCATGGTGCGGCTGAAGCACTGGTTCAGGGACTTGTTGATGGTCTCTGCGAAGTTGCCGGAGCCGAACACAGCAGTGTTTTCACGGATACGGTCGAAGTTCACGATGGTGTCGTTCACGGAGTAACCGATCATGGTCAGCAAGGAGGCAATCAGGGCTCCGTCGAAAGACAGGCTGAAGGCTGAGATGAAGCCCAGGGTGATGATGGTGTCGTGGACCAGGCCAAGCACCGCCGCCACACCGAAGCCGAGACCGAACTTGCCGAACCGGAACCACACATAGAGCATGATTCCAAGCCAGGCGAGAATTACAGACAAGATAGCGTTGAAGCGGAGTTCCTTACCGATGGTAGGACCGACGTTGTCCTTGGCCACGATTTCGCACTTCTGGCCTGCCTTGGCAAAGGCTTCGGCCATCTTGTCTTCGAAATTCACGTCGTCGGAGGCGCGCATGCTAATCTGGTAGGAATTGGCAGAGGTTCCGCCCAGGGTGCGAACTTTCGCACCGTCGATGCCTGCCGCAGAGAGAGCACCGCTCAGGTCCTTCTCGTGCTTGGCGTCATCCTGGTACTGGACCGTATAGACCTGACCACCGGTGAAGTCGATGCTGAAGTCGAATCCCTTGACGGCCACGCAGGCAATAGAGGCAATGATCAGGATGGCAGAAATCAGACCGAAACGACGGCGGTTCGGGATAATCTGGAGGTTGGCCTCGTTGATGGCCTTGAAGCCGTTACCGATGGAGAGCGTAGTCCTGTCGGCCTTGGCAAGACGCCAGTCGAGGATAGCGCGGGTCACGGTGATGGCGCAGAAGAGGGAGGTCAAGATACCGATAGTCAGCGTGAGACCGAAACCCTTCACAGAACCGGTACCGATCTTATAGAGGATAAGGCCGGTAAGCACGGTGGTCAAGTTGGAGTCCAAGATGGCGCTGAAGGCCCGTTCGTAACCCTTGGCCACGGCGGCGCGGGCGGTAAGGCCGTTCTTCAGTTCTTCACGAATACGTTCATAAATAATCACGTTGGCGTCGAGAGACATACCCACCACCAAGATGAAACCGGCAATACCCGGAAGAGTCAGAGTGGCGTTGAACACGGACATCACGGCGGCAGTCACGAGAGTGTTGATGACCATACCGAAGCTAGCGATAAGACCGCCCAGGCGGTAGTAGGCCACCATGAACACCAAGCAGAGGATAAGGCCGATAGCACCGGAGCCGAAGCCCTGGACGATGTTTTCTTCACCCAGGGTGGCACCCACGCTGCGGCTTTCGATAATCTTCATAGGAGCCTTGAGGGCACCGGCACGGAGAACCACAGCCAGACGGTTGGCCTCGGCCATGTCGTCAAGACCGGTAATCTGGGCGTCACCGTTGGGGATACGGTCACGAATCACAGGAGCAGAAATAACCTGGTTGTCGAGAACGATGGCCATCTGCTTGCCGATGTTGGCAGCCGTGACGGCGGAGAACTTCTTGGGGCCGATACCGCCGAACTTGAGGCTCACGGCCACTTCACCGGCATTGGTACCGTCGCTCACGCGGTAGGGACGAGCGTCCACGATGTCGTCGCCGCCCATTTCGGCACGGCGCTTGAGCAAGTAGAGGCGCTTGGCCTTGATCTTGGAGCCGCGCTGCACCGGTTCGAGACCGCTACCGAAGGCAAAGTTCACGTCGCGGGGGATCAGCTTCTGGACACCTTCGGTCTCCAGGAGCTTCTTCACTTTCTCGATATTCTCTTCGGCGATAAAGCCGCCGTTACCGAAGGACAGGTAATAGGCGCTAAGGGCAGTTCCGACCTCGCCAGCAGGTTCACCCTCGGCAGGAGCAGCTTCCTTGGCAGAATCGGTGGCAGCGACTTCGGCTGCTGGGGCCTTGCCACCCAGGAGTTCTTCGTCGGAAAGGGCCTTCGCCGTGGCGGCAGCTGGCTTGGCGCTGTCGGCGGCAGCCACGGTGGAATCCTTGGTTGCAGAAGAATCGGCAGCGGCGGAGTCAGCCACGATGTCGGTGGTCTGACGGGTCAGGTACTGGTCGATAAGGCCAACCACCTGGGTAAACTTCTCGGATTCGGCCAAAATCTTGAATTCCAGCTTGGCGGTAGAACCCACCAGGGACTTGGCGGTAGAGTCGTCCACGCCGGCCAGTTCCACCAAGATGCGGTCATCGCCGGAGGGAGAAATCTGGGGTTCGGAAAGACCGAACTGGTCCACACGGTTACGGATGATTTCCAGGGACTGGGCCTGGATGTCCTTGATGTCCTCGCCCGGCTTCAGGCCGGACTTGTCGATTTCCAGCGTGATGCTGGTACCACCGGCCAGGTCCAGACCGAAATTGATGGACTTGGAGCCCAGCTTCGGATTTTCCTTAAGGAAAGCCTTCTTTTCGTCGCCCTTCCTGGAGTGGACCTGGATAGAGGGCCACACGGTATAGGCCGAAAGTGCTATTACAAGGAGAATGATAAATTCCCGCATTCCAAATTTATGTTTGTTCATTTGTAATCCCTTAATAAGGCATTATACGCTAAGTTTGCGCGCAAAGATAGAAAAGTTTGCAAGGCGAATAAGGCGACAAAACTTGTTTTGGCGTCTTTGAGCCGCAGCAACGGACGCCAAGGGCGTCAAATAGTGGTTAGTGATTAGTAGGGCGTAGCCCGTTGGTGGTTAGGAAAGGCGGGATAAACGGCTTTGGTAAAATTTTGGGGTTAGATTGGCGGGATAAATGGTGTTTTTACCTAAATAAAGCTCTTTTTGCCACTCTGACTAGAGTTGACAACCTTCTTGGAAAACACTATTTTGAGTATGAAAAAAAGACGAATGCGGCAAAAATTCAAAGTAAAAAAGAGTATCGCACCATGAAAATCAAACGCCCCCTGTACCTGGAACGGTTAAAGAGACGACAAAACAACGGTATGGTAAAGGTCATCACCGGCCTTAGGCGTTCGGGAAAATCATTCCTGTTAAACGATCTCTTTTACGACTGGTTAAAAAAAGAAGGAACAGACGGCAACCACATTATAAAATTCGCCTTCGATTCCGCGAAGGACCTAAAAAAAATTGGCGAAGACCTCATCTCGCTTCAAAAGGAAAAACGAAAGGTATCCCCGGAAAAATTCCTGAAATTCATCGAAACCAAAATCAAGGACAAGAAAAGGCACTACCTGCTGCTTGACGAAATCCAGGAACTGGGAAATTTCGAATCCGTCTTGAACGGCTACCTCAGGGATGACAATCTCGACATCTACGTAACCGGTTCCAATTCAAAATTTCTTTCTAAGGACGTGCTCACCGAATTCGAAGGCCGTGGCGACGAAATTCACGTTTTTCCGCTTTCCTTTTCGGAATTCATGAGCGCCCGCAAGGGCGACAAGACGGAAGCGTTTGACGAATACATGCTCTATGGCGGCCTGCCTGCATTGGCGTCCATGCCTTCTGACGAGCAGAAAATCGCTTACCTCAACACGCAGCTGACGCAGACCTACCTAAAAGACATCGCCACCAGGCACAACCTGGACTCCGATTCCGACATGGCAGACCTGTTGGATATTCTCGCATCGGGCATGGCAACCCTAGTAAATCCATCCAAATTAAAGGACACGTTCAAAAGCGTAAAGAAATCTACGCTCTCTGACATTACAATAAACAACTACATCCAGCACCTTTTAGAAGCGTACATGATAAACGTGGCCAAGCGATACGATGTAAAGGGGAAGAGATACATCAATACGCCCTACAAGATTTATTTCGAAGATGTCGGTTTGAGAAATGCGAGGCTGAACTTTAGACAGCACGAACCTTCGCACCTGATGGAAAACATCATCTACAACGAGCTGAGGCTTCGCGGTTACAATGTAGATGTCGGCGTTGTTGAATTGCGTACAAAAGAAAACAGCAAGGACATTCGTAAAATGCTGGAAATCGACTTCGTGGCAAACCTCGGAAGCAAGCGTTTCTACATCCAGTCCTCCTACGAAATCCCCGACAGGGAAAAGATGATTCAGGAAGAACGACCATTCTTGAACACCAGGGACTCCTTCAAGAAAATACTTCTAGTAAACAGCAGCATAAAGCCCCGCTACGATGACAACGGAATCCTGATGATGGGCGTGAAGGAGTTTCTACTGGACCCGAATAGCCTGGACTTTTAATTTACAAGTCTTGTTTCCCTGATGGAAATCAGCGGCTCTCTTTTATACAAAGGCTTGCTGAAATCGACAAAATCCAAGAAATCCTTCCTTTTTTTCTGATTTTTTCAGCGTCAAACCGCTTGCGAACCCGCATAAAATAAGGTATATTCAAGAAGTAGGTCTTATAGGGGCTCTTTATGAGCGAAGATAAAACCAGAACAAAAAAAACTGTCATAATTCTTGGAAATTGCCGATAATACGCAAGTGATCAGGACTCTCGGCGGAAACTCGCAGGGACTAACAGTCACAAGAGTTTCCTCCTGTAGCAACGGTTTTTGCCCCAAAAAAGGTCTTGACCGTAAGGCTCTTGCAAACCAGAGCCGTTCTTGTGTTTTTGACTGAGATGTGTGCTTCCCGAGTGAACAGTCGAACAAAGTGAATCTGTGAGCCGAAAGCAACTCGTATCAACGAGTCGTGGAGGCGAACTTTGGCCACTTAACGCTTTAGCGTTTATGTGGACATGACCACCTTTAGGTGGGAGCGAGGCGATATCGTAGATTCTGTTATAAGATTGAGCCGAGCGGTCTATGAAGGGGGAAGAATCCCCCTGGTTCGCACTTCATTGCTCTCCACCCCCTCGCCTAGGGGGCAAGCCCCCTAATACCCCCATTGCCGATGAGTGGTGTGGAGCGTGGAATTGAGAACTCGGCGGCGGGTTAGTCCGAACCCTTGAGACACTTGGTGCGGCGTCCGTAATTATGTGATTTTCATAAATTCTATTATATGATTTTCATAAACAAAACTATTGCTTTTTCATAGAAATTTACCTATATTCAAAGAAAAAAGGCATAATTATGATTGAAAGGTCAATTTCTAAGACAATTCTAGGCATGGCAAAGAAATTTTCCGTAGTCACGCTGACGGGGCCTAGGCAAAGCGGCAAGTCCACATTGCTGAAATCATGCTTTGCGGACTATAAATACATTTCGCTGGAAGACCCTGACGTCCGCCAACTCGCTGAAAACGACCCCCGCGGATTCCTAAAGGACTGCGGAACAAAATGTATTATAGACGAGGCGCAACGCGTTCCAGACTTATTTTCCTATCTACAGACAATCGTAGATTCTCGTGACGAGTGCGGACAGTTTATTTTGTCCGGCTCACATAACTTTTTGTTGATGGAACGTATTTCGCAAAGCCTAGCCGGGCGCACAAGCATCCTCAAACTTTTCCCTTTTTCCGCCGAAGAATTAAGGGCTGTTGACAAGCTTCCAAATGATCTTGACGAAATTTTGCTCAAAGGTTGTTATCCAAGACTCTATGACAAGAAAATTTCGGCAAAGGAATACTTTACATCTTACCTACAGACGTATGTCGAGCGGGATGTCCGCCTGTTGCGAAACATAACCGACATGACCGCATTCAAGCGTTTTCTCAAACTATGCGCGGCAAACGTCGGTTCCATTTTGAACGTTGCTTCGCTTGCCAAGGACGCGGGAATATCCGTCATAACGGCAAACGCCTGGATTTCGATTCTTGAAGCAAGTTTTATACTTATTCGCCTGCCTCCGTACTATAAGAATTTTTCGAAAAGGGTTATCAAGTCGCCTAAAATCTATTTCTGCGATACGGGGCTGCTGTGCAATCTGTTGAACATTTTCAACCGGGAACAGTTGCAAAAAAGCGGATTGCGCGGAGCAATCTTCGAGAATTTCGTGGTTACCGAATACATGAAAAATGCACTGTTTAAAGGCGAAGAACCGCAACTTTATTTCTGGAGCGACACGAACCAGAATGAAGTCGACTTGCTTTGCGAAACCGATGGTGAACTGAACGCCATCGAAATCAAGTCTGGCGAGACAAAGAACCAGAAATTCTACGACGGATTGAAGAAATTTGCCGAAGTCGCAGGCATTCCGCTAACGAACACAAGAGTCGTCTATGGCGGCGACGATTCTTACCTCGGAGAAAACCAGAAGTTCATCAGCTGGAAAGAAATAACCCCTATTCAGAGTCCTTGAGACAACGGACGGAGTAAGCGAAGTACTTGTACATAGTGTATTCGTAGCCTTCAAAACTGTCGTAACGCAAATGCACGGCATACGCGAATTCGCTACCATGCTCTAGTGTAGACCAGAAATAGGTGTAGTAGCCTGCATCCTTGAAACCGCCGAATTTACTACCGGGATTCCATTGGCCAGCAGGAAGAGCAGAGAATCCGCGACGGTCTGTTGCTTCACCTTCCGTAGCAGATTTCCAACCAGTCTGCGACTTAAGCGAAATGCCTGCGACTTCTCGAGAACTCATAAGGGTATCAAGCGAATTCAAGTCGGGCAGATGCCAACCGGCAGGGCAAACGCCCTGCTGCACACCGGTAGGGTTGCAAGTATTGCCATCGCCACATTCTACATTATTCATAGCAACTTCCCAAGTGTACAGGCGACCATACTTGGCACAGGAGTCAGCTTCGTCGTTGTAGCAGCCACTCCATGCATAGTTTCCCATGCTGGACACATCACCCGGATCGTAGTTCAGGTTCTGTGCCATCCATGTTTGACAATTTTCGTGGAGTCTATCGCAAATTTCGATAGTCTTGTATACCTGGCCGTCACGGGGGTCTAGCATTTCGCCATATTTGCCAGCGGCAAGCATCTCCTGATTCAGGTATTCAAGCGACAAGGTCGCATCCTTGCAGATCTGATTTGCAGGGCAGTTTTTTGCATAGTAGCCGGATGGTTTCACCCCCTCTGGCCAACTGTTTGGCGTCGTTCCCGAGGAACTGGATGAATAGCCATTCTTGCTGTCGCTCGACTTGTCACTTGATGAAGAGAAGTCGCAGTCCATCTTCTCGATGAGAGTCCCGATGACCCAGCCGTTGTTACCATCGCACACAGCCATGTCATGGTATTCCGTCAGGTAGGTGGCGACACACTTCTGACTCTTGCCGCAGTCATAGTCCGACAGTTCCATGAAAGTCTCGACGGTGTCGAGAATTCCACCACGGTTGCTGCCGCTATTGCCACTTGCCGACGAAGAGTCATCGCAGGCGGAAAGGACGAAGATTGCCGCAAATATAAAGATTGTTAGAGATTGCCACCACCACGCTTTGCTCGTGGCAGGCTCTGCCTTGCGGCTCCTCGCAATGACATTTTTCATAAAACATCCCCGTCTAGTGTTTAACCTATAAAATATAGGTAACGGCACCGCCATTTACCCCCCCCCGTTGTAAATTTTTATAAACGTACGAAATGAGGCTCAAAATAGGGGGGGTAGAAACCCCCACATCGCCAGTTTGTGCTTTTCAGCTTTTCTTCTTCAGGAGAAATCGTTATGCCGTTGACATTTTTCTTGGTAGAAATCAACGGCTCTCTTTTATACAAAGGCTTGTTGAAATCGACAAAATCCAAGATATCCATCCTTTTTTTTCTGATTTTTTCAGCGTCAAAACGCTTGCGAACCCGCATAAATTAAGATATATTCAGAAAGCAGGTCTTATAGGGGCTCTTATGAGCTGGGATAAAACATCAAAATGAACAACCTTAAGAAAATCTTTTCCATTCTGCTTTCAATTTCTTTCGCGTTATTTTTCTGCGCGTGCCGAAATCTGGATGGGTCTAACACAGAATCGGATTCTGTTTCCTCGGATGACAAACCGACGGAAACCGCAAACGTAATAGATGAGAGCATTTTAAACGAGACGGAAACCGGCACTGACGAGCCCGAAAACAGTTCGCCAACTTTCTCCGATCCTGTCGACATACCTTCATCCATGGAACTTCATAATGTAGGCGGCATGGACTATTATCTCTACATCCCGGCAAATCCGTCTGAAAACATGCCTCTTGTCATCTATCTTCACGGCGGCACCAACAAGAGGGGAGCCACGCCGGAGCTGCTTACGACCGACGGATTTCCGAAGTATCTTTACGACGGGTACTACGGCGATCTTCGGGCATATGTGGCAGTACCGAAGCTTGACGACAGCTACAAAGGCTGGGTAGACGCTTACGTTCTTATAGGGAATCTTGTAAAAACCCTAAGCGACAATTATTCGATAGACAGATCCAATATTGCTTTGACTGGGCACTCAATGGGCGGGACAGGAACATATCAGCTTCAGTTAAAGCTGCAGGATACCTTTGCACGTATTGCGCCTCTGAGCGGAAGCGTTCTGAACAGTAAATCCAATTTGGAGGCATTGAGAAAAACGCAGATCTGGGCGTTTGTTGGTACGGCAGATACGATTGTTGATCCCCAGTCAAGCAGAGACATTGTTTCTGCGCTTCAAAGCAGCGGAGCATCAGCAAGAATAACGGAACTGGACGGAGCGACGCATTTCGACGTTCCTTCACTTGCATACAAGGATCCCGAACTGATACGGTGGCTGATTGAAGGCAATTCCTGTTTATAAGGATATTCCACGGCACCCACACTGCCATCATTGGCGGCGGGGAGCGTAGAATGGAGGACAAGTAACATGGAACTTTATGAAGCAATACACAAGAGAAGAACTGTACGGGAGTTCCTTGATAAGGAAGTGGATTTTGAGGCTATTAAACGTATCCTCGAAGCGGGAAACGCTGCCCCGACTTGGAATCACAACCGCAACTGGAGCTTTATCATTCTGCGAACGGATGAAGAAAAGGAATATGCCTTTGAGTATGCTAAAAAGATAGCGGACAAATTTGACGCGGAGAAGTATCTGAACAGACCGAAGCCATATCCTACGACACTCGCACAAAAAATGTACGCCCACGCCATGCCGAGGCAGTTCACGATGCTCAAAGATGCTCCGTATGTCATCATACCTGTTTTCAAATGCAAGGAACTGAATGGTGAGTATGTGTCCAAGCTGAATCCGTTCTCTACCATCTGGTGCGTGATTGAGAATATCTTCCTTGCGGCAACGGCAGAAGGGTTGTCTTGCTCTATGCGTATTCCGCTGAATGAGGAACACGATATCGTCAAGAAGAAACTGAAAGTGCCGCCGACCTATATGATTCCGGTGTTTATCGGCATCGGATATGCAGACTCGGCTGAGCGTGTGTTGGAGCAAAATGCAGCTGATCTTGATAAGCAGATGCATTATGGGAGATGGAAATGATCATCAAAGAAATCGACGTCAAGAGCGTCATGACAAAATCAAACCTTCCGGTATCGGATTTCTCTGTAAATCCGTATGTAGGCTGTTCCCATGCCTGCAAATACTGCTATGCCTCCTTCATGAAACGGTTCACGAATCATCCTGAGCCTTGGGGAGAGTTTGTCGACGTGAAGTACTGGCCGGAGATCAAAAACCCGGAGAAATACGCCGGAAAGGAAGCATTTTTCGGTTCCGTCACCGACTGTTATCAGCCGTGCGAAAAGAAGTACGACAGAACAAGAGCGCTGCTCGAACAGCTTCAGGGCAGTGGGATCAGCATCAGCATCGCCACAAAATCTGACCTTGTTCTGCGTGATCTCGATCTGATCAAAACCTTTCCGAATGCACGTGTCTCGTGGTCAATCAACACACTGGATGATGCTTTCAGAAAAGAGATGGACAGGGGTGTGAGCATTGAGCGCAGGCTTGCTGCCATGAAGGAGTTCTATGACGCCGGAATTCAGACCACCTGTTTCATTTCTCCGATTTTCCCCGGTATTACCGATCCCATTGAGATCATAGAGGCCGCAAAGAAGCAATGCAATCTGGTGTGGCTGGAGAATCTGAACTTGCGCGGTGATTACGGCGCAAGGATCATCGAGTGGGTGCATGAGAAGCATCCGGAGTTGGATGAACTGTATCATGAGATCTACAGCAAAAAGAGCCGGGATTACTGGACAGCGCTGGATCAGAGAATGCGGGAATACACCGAAAAGGAAAACATGCCCTATCTACGGGATGATGATCAGCATCGTTCCCCGTTTGGAGAGCCGCCGGTGGTAGTGAATTATTTCTACCACGAGGAAGTAAAGAAGTCGGCAAAGAAGGACAAGTAGGATGCATCAAGGCACCCACACCGCCATCACAGGCGGCGAGGAGCGGCGGATAGGAGGAATAGCCATATGGCAAAAATCTGTATACTGAACGGGGCTGGAAAGAAAAATGGCAACACGGCGGCAATGATCAAGGCCTTTACGGATGCAGCTGCCGCAAACGATAACGAGATAAAGGAATTCTACCTTCAGACCATGAATATCCATGGTTGCCTCGACTGTGGAGGATGCCGCAGGAAAGAAAAGAACAGCGAGAATCCCTGCGTTCAAAAGGATGATATGGTTGAAATATATGCGGCTTTCAAAGATGCGGACGTTCTGGTATTTGCCTCCCCGGTATATTGGTGGGATATTGCAGGCACACTGAAAACCGCCATTGACCGTCTTTACGCTGCAGTCAACAATTTTGCACCAAAGAAAAAATTAACCGTACTGCTGATGACTTCCGGCGGGTCGACGATCCATCACATGGCAGACTGGTACAGGGGATTCGAGCAGTGGATGGGGTGGAGAAACCTCGGCATGGCAATGAATGATATCGAAGAAGCAAAGCGCATCGGCGCAAACATCAAATAAGGGAGGAAAACATAATGGCTAACATTCTTATTCTCAACGGTTCACCCAGAAAGAACGGCGCGACCGCGTCCCTTATCAAGGCGTTCACCGAAGGCGCAAAGGAGTCCAGCAATGAGATCCGTGAGGAGTACCTTCAGGGCATGGAGATCAACAACTGTATCGGCTGCGATTCCTGCATGAAAACCCATGCGGGCTGCGTGCAGAAGGATGCGGGTATGGCTGAAATCTATAAAGATCTGGAATGGTGCGATGTCGTTGTCTTTGCGTCTCCTGTATTTTTCGGTAACGTGACCGCTCAGCTGAAGGCGGTCATCGACAGAATGTGGGCATGGTTCAATCTGCCCGGAAACTTCGGAGCAAAAAGAAAGTGCGCTCTGATTATGACGGCAAGAGGAGACGGATATGATATCGCGCTTGCCCAATACGGCGTCTATCCGATGATCGGATGGACGGATCTCGGCAAGGTTCTCGGCGCAGGAAAGGAAGCGGAAGCAAAAGCGCTCGGAGCTTCTATCAAATAAAGGATACAAGAAGACCCCCACACTGCCATCATCGGCGGCGTGGAGCGAAGAAATGGAGGAACACACAATGAAACACAAAGTAAGACTGACGGTCATAGATAAAAAACTCTATCCGGAACTGCAGCAGCAATATTGTGCAGACCCGAATTCCGGAACCTGTCCCTGCTACAATGTGGGTGATGTCTTTGAATTTTATCGTGACGACAAGCGAGATGACTTTTGGCATTGCGGCCTGAATACGCTTATACATACAGACGCTGATCCGGACACCGTGGCAGGCGGACCGAAAATGCCATTCTGCTCTGAATTATGGGATGCCATCAGCCGGTATATCTACACCGGTTTACAGGGCGGTTCAATCATGAAGGGCTGGATGGACAGAGAAAATGAAATGATTGCCTGTTGCTCTGACGGTACGAGGCCGGTTATTTTTAAGATTGAAAGAATCGATTACGAGGAGGAATAAGACATGAACGATATTATTAAGGCTATGGAGGAGCGCAGGAGTATCCGAAAGTTCAAACCGGATATGAAGTATCGTTCGATTAAGATAAACGGCATCAACATCTTTTACAGGGAATGCGGCAATGCAGACAAACCGACCATGATTCTGTTTCACGGTTTTCCGTCCGCCAGCCATATGTTCCGTAATCTGATGCCGATGTTGGAGGACAGATTCTATCTGATCGCGCCGGACTACCCCGGCTTTGGACAGAGCGAGAGCCCATCAAGAGAAGCGTTTGAAAACACGTTCGATCATTTAGCAGATGTAATGGATGCTTTTCTCCATGAGCTTCATATCGACAAGTTTTATATGTATGTTTTTGATTATGGCGCACCAATCGGATTCCGTATTGCTGTAAAGCATCCGGAAAGAATTCTCGGCATCGTCAGTCAGAATGGCAATGTCTATGAGGAAGGCCTCGGAAAGAAATGGGAAGCACGTGCAGAATACTGGAAGAATCCCACGCCAGAGCTGCGGGAGCAATATAAGAGTGCTTTTGCCAAGGATACAGTAATCGGACAGTATACATTTGGTACGGAAGAAGGTTCTGTTTCACCTGACGGTTATTCACTGGATCTGTATTATGCTGCAACCATTCCTGATTACGAGGAGAAACAGTCGGATTTGATCTTTGATTATCAGAGCAATGTGAAGCTGTATCCAGCCTTTCAAGAATACCTGCGAAAGTATCAGCCAAAGCTGCTGGCTATCTGGGGCAAGGATGATCCTTCCTTTATCTGGGCTGGTGCGGAAGCGTTTACTAAAGACCTTCCGGGTGCAAAAATAGTCCCTGTGAACAGCGGGCATTTTGCTCTGGAAAACTGTTGTGCTGAGATTGCAGATAATATTAAGAGCATTCTTTAGCTGACAGTAGAATACATCACGGCACCCACACTGCCGTCAAAGGCGGCGGGGAACGGGAAATAGGAGAAACACTTAATATGAGCCATTCAAAAGAATCCGACAGCATCAAGATTATCGGGGCATCAGAAAACAACTTAAAGCATATAGACGTTACGATTCCTAAAGGTGAACTGGTGGTTTTTGCCGGTGTATCCGGTTCCGGTAAAAGCTCCCTTGCGTTTGATACGGTGGCGGTAGAATCAAGCCGGGAATGGCAGCAAAGCTATCCGCTATTTCTGCGGAATAAAATGCCGCACTATGACCGTCCGAAGGTAGATGAGATCAGAAACCTTACTCCGGCCATTGTGGTGGATCAGCATGCTATCGGCGCAAACTCAAGGTCAACGGTAGGGACAGCAGTGGATGTAGCGCCTCTGATGAGACTGTTGTTTTCTCGTGTTGGAGAGCCGAGCGCAGGCGGATCGATGGCGTATTCCTTTAACCATCCGGCAGGTATGTGCCCGGACTGCACAGGCATCGGAGAACGGTTAGAATTGATCGAGGAGTCCATGTTCGATCCGGACAGGACGCTGGCGGAAGGAGCCATTCTGTTCAGCCAGTTTTCGTCTGGTTGGCAGACGCATCTTTATCAGAACAATTCACTTCTCGATCCCAATAAAAAGCTTCGGGATTTTACAGAAGAAGAATGGGCCATTCTGAAATACGGCAGTAAAGAACCGGTCAAGGTGGGCATCAAGTCAAACAACACCGGACGTGTGGATATGGTGGAATACGAAGGCGTATTCCCTCGCTTTGAGCGTGTCTACATGAAGCGAGATATCACCAAGCTGAAAAAGAAGCTGCAAGAAGAAATCATGTCTCATGTGCGTCACGGTTTCTGCCCGACATGCGGAGGATCCGGTCTGAATCCAAAGGCGCTCGAGTCAAAAATAAACGGCAAAAACATCGTGGACTGCATGAATATGACAGCTGCTGACCTGCTCCCCTTCCTGAAGACAATTGACGATCCGAGAGGGGGCTCTCTTGCAAAGCAGATATCCGAATATCTGGAACGTATGGTGAATATCGGAATAGGCTATCTGTCTTTATCCCGTAAAACTGAAACACTCTCCGGCGGTGAGGCGCAGCGCATCAAAATGGTGCGCAATCTGGGCGGTTACCTTAATAACATCACTTATATCTTCGATGAACCTACAGCAGGACTTCATCCCGCAGACGCAGACCGGATCGGCAGAATGCTCTGTGAACTGCGCGACAAGCATAATAATGTTCTGGTTGTTGAGCACAGCCGTCAGATGCTGGAACTGGCAGATCACATCATCGAAATGGGACCTCTCGCCGGAACAAAGGGCGGAAATCTTGTGTTCTCAGGAAGCCTTGAAGAATTGAAAAGAGCCGATACGCTGACGGCAAAAGCGATCAACCGTAAGATTACCGTTAATGATCATCCGCTCCCGTGGACCGAAGGGTATGAGATAAAAGATGCCCATTGTCACAACTTGAAGCATATCAATGTGACGATACCAAAAGGTGTGCTGACAGCGGTTACAGGTGTTGCGGGTTCCGGTAAAAGCTCGTTGATGCGATATGAATTCCCCAAAGTACATCGTGACGCTATTGTGATCGACCAGAAGCCCATAGGGACATCCATCCGCTCTACGCCTGCGACATACACGGGCGTTATGGATGAGATCCGTAAGGTTTTGGCAAAGGCAAACGGTGTGGATGCCAAGTGGTTCTCCTTCAACTCCCAAGGCGGCTGTCCGATCTGTAAAGGCACAGGACAGATTGTATATGAGATGGCATTTGCGGAGCCTGTAGTAATCACGTGCGAGGAATGCGGAGGTCATCGTTATAATCCGACTGCATTATCCTACTGTTATAAAGGTTTGAACATCGAACAGATAATGGATCTGACAATTGCGCAGGCATATGATTTCTTTGAGAACGCAAAGATCAGGAAGCTCCTGCAGAGCATGATCGATGTCGGCCTGGATTATCTTACTCTTGGTCAGCCGACAAGCACGCTTTCCGGCGGCGAGGTTCAGCGTGTAAAGCTGGCAAGCGAACTTCACAAACAGGGGCAGATCTATGTGCTGGATGAACCGAGCACAGGCCTTCATGCGAACGATATTGAAATGCTTCTGGCTCTTCTGCGAAAGCTCGTGAATAATGGCAATACCGTTGTCATGGTCGAGCATAGGATGGAGATGATCGGGCAAGCGGACTGGATCGTCGACATGGGGCCGGAGGGCGGTACACACGGCGGCAGGATTGTCTTTGAGGGTACACCGGAGCAGATTTTACAATGTGACGAGTCTAAAACGGGAAAATACCTGTCAGAGATGATTTGATAATATACTAATGCACCCGCACTGCCATCATTGGCGGCGGGGAGCATAGAATGGAGATGATAGATTGCAGGCTCAGAAAAAATGCTTTACGGACAATGAAGTTAATACCAGCAGGCAGGATGAGCTTGATATCGTGAAGGGTCTTGCCATCATCTTCATGGTCTGGTGTCATGTGTACCGCGAACTTGGGTCTTATAGGGACTCTTTATGAGCAGGGATAAAACCAGAACAGAAAAACCTGTCATAATTCTTGGAAATTGCCGATAATACGCAACTGACCAGGACTCTCGGAGGAAACTCGCAGGGACTAACAGTCACAAGAGTTTCCTCCTGTAGTAACGGTTCTTATCTGAAAAAAACTTTCCTGATTGCGAAACGCTTGTTAACCAGAGCCATTGTTTGTGTTTTTTGACTGAGATGTGTGCTTCCCGAGTGAACAGTCGAACAAAGTGAATCTGTGAGCGAGGGAAGGCGCACATCGAGGGAGAGATTTGTTAAAAAAATTGCCTTTTCCTGGCTCTGTTTTGTATATTACCCCGCGAAAGTCGTATTTCTATATCCCATAGCAGCCAAAAACGGCTGCGGGCTATGGAAATGCGGCTTTTTGCGTTTATAGGAGTATAAAAATGAGAAAAAAGGATAAAATGGAGAGTCGCGACCAGGTCGGGAACAAAAACAGGGGCGAAATAGTGCTTTACCAGCCGGAAGGTGAAGTCCGGCTGGAGGTGCGTGTAGAAAACGAGACCGTGTGGCTTACGCAGGCACAGATGGCGGAACTGTTCGAAGTTCAACGGCAGGCAATCACAAAGCACATAAAGAATATTTTCGACACGCACGAACTGGATGAGCCTTCAACTAGTTCCATTTTGGAACTAGTTCAAAAGGAAGGTCGCCGAATGGTAAAGCGTCCCGTAACACTTTACAATCTCGATATGATTATTTCTGTGGGCTTTCGAGTCAATACGCAACGCGGTATCAAGTTTCGCCGCTGGGCAAACCAAGTTCTCAAGGAATACATGCTCAAGGGTTACGCCATAAACCAGCGAAAACTATCGACAGATTTGCAGATTGTGGATCGTCTGCACGAACAGCGGCAACTCATCGAAGGTCAGGGCGTAGAAATTGCGAAATTATGGGACGCCACAGAAAAACGTCTCGGCGAACAAGATTCTCGGCTTTCTGCAGTTGAACAGCGTATAGACTTTTTCGTGAACGTTGCACAGACTCCAACGGGAGGGATCCTTGCGACCGGAACGCGGTTTGACGGGTTCGTGCTGATTGCAGACCTTGTGAAGACAGCCAAAAAAACCGTTGTATTCATCGACCCGTTTGCCACCATCGAAATTCTAAAATTCGCTTCCATGCGGGCGAAGAGCGTTTCAGCGACCATCTACTCCCCACGAATTACACCCGAATTCAATGCCGCAGCGGAACTGCACAAGAAGCAATACCCGGCGCTGGAACTGAAGACCATGCGCACGATTCACGACCGTTTTCTTCTGGTCGATGACACCGTATATCACTTTGGTGCTTCGTTCAAGGACATGGGCAACGAGATGACGGCTTTCAGCGTGCTGGATTTCGTGACGCCGGCGGAAGTCATCGAGAAAGTGAAGGAAAGTACGAAAGGGTAAAGAGGGGCGGGGCGTTGCGGCCTTTGACCACTTAGCGCTTCAGCGCTTATGTGGGCATGGCCACCTTTAGGTGGTGCGGGAAACTTCCCCCTTTATTTAATTTCGAAGGCGGGTTCAGTGCCGGAGGTTGTGACGGAGAGGGTCACGGTCTTTTTGCCCAGGGTGCGGGTGACGGTGAAGCCGTCGGCGGTGTTTGCGATGGAGAGGCTGCCGTCGCAGAGGACGGGGTTTTCGCGGCGCATTTTCACCAGATTACAGATAAATTCGTATAGCGGTTGGGACCTGCGGTTTTCCAGTTCGTCCCAGGGGACGCTCCGGCGGCAGTCGGGGTCCTTGCCGCCCTTCATGGAGAGTTCCTCGCCGTAGTAAATGCAGGACGCGCCGGGCATAAAAAACAGGAGGGCGTATGCCAGCTTGATGCGTTCGAGGCTTGCGCGGGGCTGGGACAGGAGGCGGGTGGTGTCGTGGCTCCCCAAAAGGTTCATGGGGATGTCGCCGCGGCCATCGGGGAAGGCGGCGCGGACCCGGTCGCAGAATTCCTGGACGGAAATGGGGTTCTCGTCGAAGAGGAACTTCATGACCGCCTTGCGGAAGATGTAGTTCATGACGCCGTCGAACTGGTCGCCTTGCAACCAGCGGGAGGGTTCGTCCCAGATTTCGCCTACGATGTAGGCCTCGGGATTGATGGCCTTGACGCGGCGGCGGAATTCCTGCCAGAAGGAGTCGTCGTCGATTTCGTTCGGCACGTCGAGACGCCAGCCGTCGATACCTCGGCGGGTCCAGTATTCGGCCACGGAGAAAAGGTATTCCCGAACATCGGGGCAGCCGGTGTTGAACTTGGGGAGCGCCGGGTAGTTCCACCAGCATTCGTAATTGGGCTTGCCCGAATAGGCGTTGAGGGGCCAGCCCTTTACATGAAACCAGTCCACGTAGGGAGAATTTTCGCCCAGTTCCAGCAGGCTGTTGAACTGGAAGAACCCGCGGGAACAGTGATTGAACACTCCATCCAGAATGATGCGGAGTCCGAGCTTATGGGCTTTTTTTACGAGGCGATCGAAGTCGGCAAGCGAGCCCAACACCGGATCTATCTCAAAGTAGTCCACCGTATGGTAGCGGTGGTTGGAATTGCTCTTGAAGATGGGACAAAGGTAGATGGCGTTTACGCCGAGACCCGCGATGTAATCCAGATGGTCCTCGATGCCCGCAAGATTGCCGCCGAACATGTTTTCGCGGGTGGGCCTGGAACCCCAGGGCACGAACCTGCCTACCGCCTGGTAGCGGGGACTGCGGCAGAACCTATCAGGGAATATCTGGTAGAAGACGGCGTCTTTTGTCCAAGCGGGAGAATACATAGTTAGTGTGAGGTGTGAAATGTGGGGTGTGAAATTATTAACTAGTCATTCCACACTCCACATTCCACATTGTAATTATATCTTCCACATGGGTCTGCGTTTGCGGGCATCCACCAGCTTGCGAATTTCAGAACACAAGAAGTTGTTTTTCGCGAGGTCCTCTACGGAGCAGGGCAGGCGGTAGGTCCAGTTCTTACCACCGACGGTGCCCGGGATGTTCACCCGTTCCTCTTCGGGAGCGCATTCCGAAAGGGCGGGCGACAGGGCGAAATAGTCCTGCACCGGCAAGATGCAGAGCAGGCTGTTGGCGGAGAACACGTGGGCCAGAATGTTCCGCACCACGGTAGGAGTCAGTTCTTCCGGAGCGTTGCCCGGAAGCCCCGCGTGAGACCAGTAGAAGGCCTTATCAAAGTCAGGCTCCTTCCAGAGCCCGCGAAGGCTGGAGGTGTCGTGGCAGCTGGTGGTGCACACCGAGAGGCGGGGGTATTCTTCCATGGCGTAATAGGGAGAATAGGGAGCGTCCCAGTTGCGGGCCCAGCGTTCGATACGGAGTGAAAGAATATTCAGTTTCTTGAGAACCGCAGGAACGCAGCGGGGCACGGAGCCCAGGTCTTCGGCACAGACCAGCATATCCGTTTCCTTGGCAAGGACCGACAAAAGCTTGGTGGCGTTCTGTTCCCAGAGCCCATTCTGGGCGGCCTCGTTTTCGCCGATAATCTCGTGAAGTTTCTGCTGTTCATATTCCGGCAGGGTGAAGAGCACCGGGGCATTGTACCAGTACCAGTAGGGGTAGAAGGTGTGTTCGTCGCCGGTAGGGACAAACACGCGGTTCCAGTAAACCTTCAGCAGCTTGTCCTTGATTTCTTGGGGTTCGGAAAGACCGAGGATGGCCTTTTCCGAGAGGAACTCGTCTTTCAAAATGTAGCGGTCCGTAGTGCCGTAGAGCGTCTTGAAGCAGAGGGGCAGCAGGCGTTCCGTATCGCCTTCCAGGAACTGCCGCAACTGATCGACGGAATAGTTGGGCTTACGCAGGTATTCCAGGGATTCCTGCTTGAACCCTGCGGCCTGCAGGCGTTCCAAGGTCAGCGGGATACTGGGATTGAAGTGCCCGAGGATGCCCGTAGTCTCGGTCTGGGGGATGCTCCAGATGCGGAAAAATCCCAGCACATGGTCGATACGGTAGGCGTGGTAGAACTTGCTCGCCTGGGCGAGACGGGCTTTCCACCAGGCAAAGCCGTCCTGTTCAATGACATCCCAGCGGTAGGTGGGGAATCCCCAGTTCTGGCCGCTGTAGCTGAACATGTCGGGAGGGGCGCCGGCACGGTCTTCCAGGGAGAAATACCTGCGGCTCGCCCACACGTCGGCGCTGTCTTCGTTAATGAGGATGGGAATGTCGCCCTTGATGTTGATACCGAGCTTGGAAACTTCTGACACGGCGGCACAGAACTGCGTCTCGGCAACGAACTGCATCCAGGCCTGGAACCAAACGTCCTTCTTGTACTTGGTCCAGATTTTATCGATGTCTGCCGCCGTAGGGTCCTTGAAATTTTTCCAATCCTTCCAGCTTTTCTCGCCGTTCTCGGCTTTCAGGGTGCTGTAGGCGCAGTAAGCCCGCGCCCAGGGGTTCTGATCCAGCCAGGCGTGCAGGAGCTTGTCCTTGCGAAGCTGGTCGTAACGGTTGTCGAAAATTTTTCTCAGGATGGAGCGTTTCCAGGTGGAAATCTTGTAGTAGTCGATGCGTTCCTGCTCGTCGAACTTTTCCTTGGCCTCTTCGATATCGTCTTCGAATTCGGAGGAACCCTGCACCGCCTGGATGTTGATGAACACCGGGTTCAGAGCAAAGGCGCTGCGGGCGCTGTAGGGGCTGGCCTCGGCGCCGGTATCGTTCACCGGCAAAAGCTGGATGACGTTGAAATCACAAAGCTTGGACCACTGGGCAAAGGGAATCAGGTCGAGGTATTCGCCGATACCGATGCTGTTTTTGCTACGGAGGCTGAACAGGGGAACGGCCACGCCGCTCTGGAAACAAGAAATATCACTGTATCGCATATTGGGAAAGATAGTATAGTGGTTAGGGATTGGGGATAGGATCTAGGATCTAGGGGATAGGATTTAGGGATTAGGGGATAGGTTGTAGGTATTAGGGCCGCAGGGGACAAGAGGCGCGAGGCTCGGAGAATGTCATCTTGGAGAGGCGCAGCCGTCTCACGCCTTTACGTGAAAATAATCCACTTCGGGGTGGCTGATGTAGAGGCCGCTCACGGAGGCTTGCGGGTACATGGCGCCGTTTTCGGTGAGGCTGATGCCCACGCTGTTAAAATCGATGAGTTTCGCGACGTTGAAGATTTCCTTGATGTTCGGGAGCACGGGGTAGCCGACGGCCGGGCGGATGCCCTTCCAGCCCTTGGTGCGCGCGAGTTCTTGACTCAAGTATTCGGCGCCCGCTTCGGCCAGGCGGTCGGCGACGGTCTGCATCAAAAGAACGTCGTAGTCGCTGCCGCCCTGTTCGGCTTTGAGCTTTTCGAGGCGCTTGACGAAAGCGTCGCTCACGGTGACGGCGAATGCACCCACGATGTCGATAAAGCGGGATTGAGATTGCTTCGTCGACTTATTGTCTTTCGTCTCAACGGCAGGAGCAACGTAGTCGCAGAGGGCAAGGCAGGTGCCTTCCGGGTTCTGCTGGCGTGCCGTCTCGATTTCGACAAGGTCGGAGTCGGTGCCGGTACGGCCGGTATTGAACTTGATGGATTTTTCCGTACCGGCTGCAGGGTAGAACGCCTGCACGGCACGCAGCGCATATTCGGGCTTTGTGAAACTCTTGATAAGTTCTTCTGCGTCGGCCTTGAGTTTCTTTGCTTCTTCCTGGTCGGCCTTGACCTTCCAGGTGAAGAAGAAGTATTCCCAGCTGATAAGCGGGATGACTTTTTCCAGCGCGATGGGCGGGAGCTTGCTTTCGCCCATGAACGGTGGCTCCACCGGCTGATACTTGCTCCAGTCGCACTGGTAGCGGCGTTCTTCCGGCGTACTCGCTGCAGCGGCCATGGCGCTTGCGGCCTCAGTCTGGATGCCGTTCTGTTTGTCGCGAATTCTCTGCTGTTCGACCCGGTTTTCTTGAATAGTCTGTTCGCTGGTCGCGGGGTCCAAAAGCTTCTGCACGAGGCCCGGGTTGCTTGCGGCGTCGCGCACGTGGAATACGGGGCCGTCGTAGCACGGGGCAATCTTTACGGCGGTATGCGTGGGCGAAGTCGTAGCCCCGCCCACGATAATCGGGATGCGCTGGCCAGCGTCCTGCATGGCCTTCGCCACAGTGCACATTTCTTCGAGGGAGGGCGTAATCAGTCCGGAGAGGCTCAAGATGTCGGCCTTGTTCTCGATGACGGCCTTCACAATCACATCTTCGGGAACCATCACACCCAGGTCCACCATTTCGTAGCCGTTACAGGCCATAATCACGGAGACGATGTTCTTGCCGATATCGTGCACGTCGCCCTTCACGGTGGCGATCACAATCTTGCCGCGGCTCGATGCGTTGGCGTCCTTACCTGCCTCGATGTAGGGCTGTAAAATTTCTACGGCCTTCTTCATGGTGCGTGCGGTCTTCACCACCTGGGGCAAGAACATGCTGCCTTCGCCGAAACGGCGGCCCACTTCATTCATGCCGTCCATGAGCGGGCCTGAAATAATTCCCACCGGGCTATCGCCGCGGTTGATGAGTTCCATCAGGTCGGGCTGAAGCGTTGTAGAAGTTCCCTTGAGGAGTGCTTCTTGCAGGCGTTCCTCGGGCGTGGTTTTTGCCTGCGCGGAGTCGGATGCGTTGCCGGCATCGCTGGTCGCGGAACCCGCGCCTGTGCTCATGGCGAAAATCGCCTTCGGGTCGTATTTGGTGCCCGCTTCCTTGGCGGCAGCGGCGGCTGCGGTCATGCGGCTTGCAATTTCGATGAGGGCTTCGCTGGCATCCGGTTCCGTATTGTAGATGACTTCGGTAATGGCCATGCGGAGTTCCAGCGGAATCGTCTTGTATTCGATAATCGCGCTCGGGTTCATGATGGCCATGCCCATGCCGTTCGGAATTGCGTAGTGCAGGAACGTGGTGTGCATGGATTCGCGCAGGTAGTTGTTCCCGCGGAAGGCGAAGGAAAGGTTCGAAAGACCGCCTGAAATGCGCACGCCGGGCAGGTTGTCCATAATCCAGCGGACAGCGCGGATAAAGTCGATGGCGTAGGCATTGTGTTCCGCCATGCCGGTTGCGACGGTCAAAACGTTCGGGTCAAAGATGATGTCCGATGGCGCGAAATCCAGTTGCTTCACCAGGATGTCGTAGGCGCGGGCGGCAATATTTACGCGACGCTCGTAGTTGGTGGCCTGGCCTTCTTCGTCGAAGAGCATCACGATGACGGCGGCACCCAGGCGCTTGATGGTGAGCGCATGCTCGATAAATGCCTGTTCGCCCATCTTAAGGGAGATGGAGTTCACGATGCTCTTGCCCTGGATGCACTTGAGGCCCGCCTCGATGACTTCGAATCGGGAAGAGTCCACCATGACAGGCACGCGGCTCACGGCCGGGTCCGATGCAATCAGGTTCAGGAAGGTCTGCATTTCGGCGGTGGCGTCTAGCAGGCCATCGTCCATGTTCACGTCGATCACGTCGGCGCCATCTTCGACTTGCTTGCGTGCAATGTCCAGCGCTTCGTCGTAATTCTTCTCGTTAATCAGTCGCAGGAACTTCTTGGAGCCTGCCACGTTGCAGCGTTCGCCCACCTTCACGAAGTCTTCGGCGTTGCAACTGAAGGCACCGTCGCTGGGGCGTACCTGTTCCTTGAACAGCGGTTCCAAACCGGCGAGGCGGAGCAGAGGGCTCGTGGCGTACTTGGGCGCGGGCTTGCGGCGTTCGTAATCGGCGGGTAGCGCATCGAGCATCTTTCGCATGGCGGCGATGTGTTCCGGTGTGGTACCGCAGCAGCCGCCAATCATGTTCACTAGCTTGTCGTCCAGGTAGACATGCATCTTGTTGACCATGTCTTCGGGCGTGTCGTCGTAACCGCCGAACTGGTTCGGCAGCCCCGCGTTCGGGTGGCAAGAAATGTAGCAGGGCGCAACCTTGCCCATGCGGCGCAGGTAAGGCACCATGCCGTCGGCACCGAGACCGCAGTTCAAACCAATAGAAAGCGGGTGCATGTGCATTACGCTCACGGCGAAAGCTTCCACCGTCTGGCCCGAAAGCGTACGGCCCGAAGCGTCGCTCACCGTCATGGAGAACATGACTTCGACGGGCTTCAAGTCGGCGGCGTTCTTGCCCGCGGCTTTCCCGGCGGCTTTCGCATCGGCAGCGCGTTTTTCCATCACTTTAGTAAAAGCGCTTGCGGCGGCCTTCGCGTTCAAGGTGTCAAAAATCGTTTCAATCAGGATGGCGTCGACGCCTTCTTCTACCAGCACCTGAATCTGTTCCAGGTAGGCGTCTTCCAACTCGTCAAAAGTAATGCTGCGGCTCGCGGGGTCGTTCACGTCTTCGCTCATGGAGAGCATCTTGCTGGTGGGGCCCACGTCACCGAGGATGTACACCTGACGGCCGTATTTTTCCATGGCCTCTGCCGCGGCCTGCTTCGCAATCTTCACGGCGGCGCGGTTCATTTCGGCAATGCGGTGCTCCTGGTGGTATTCGTGCTGGCTTACGCGCTGGCTCGAGAACGTGTTGGTGGTCAGGCAGTCCACGCCCGCATCCACGTAACGGCGCTGGATATCGAGAATGATTTCCGGCTTCTCGATGGAGAGCATGTCGTTGTTCGCGCCCTTGATCCCGTAAGTCTGAATGACAGAACCCATGCCGCCGTCCAGCAGCAACATCTTGTTTTCGAAAGCTTCACGTAGCGTCATTTTCTTTTCCATGGCACGAACCGTCGTATCTTTACATTTTATGCGTTTATTTATCTATATGCATAAATATAGAAATCTCTCCGCCACATTCAATCCATTCTTAGCAAGGAAATCGGATATTTCTATCTTTGGGCCCATGGAAAAGAAGCACCCCCTCTATTTTACGATTCACGGTCACTTTTACCAGCCTCCCCGCGAAAATCCCTGGACAGGCGTCATCGAGAACCAGCCCAGCGCGCGGCCATTTCACGACTGGAACGACCGTATCGCAAGCCAGTGCTACTCCCCCAACTCCGCAAGCCGCATTCTGAATTCAGAGGGGCGCATCCAGGATATCGTCAACAACTACGATTTCATGAGTTTCAACATGGGCCCCACCCTCATGGGTTGGATCCGGACCCATACTCCCGACACTTACAAGAGAATCCAGGAAGCCGACAAGCGGAGCGCCGAACGATTGAACGGCCACGGCAACGCCATCGCCCAGGTCTATAACCACATCATCATGCCTCTCGCCAGCGAGCAGGACAAGCGGACCCAGATTCTCTGGGGCATCGAAGATTTCAAGTTCCATTTCGGACGCATGCCCGAGGCCATGTGGCTGGCCGAAACGGCCATCAACCTGCCGACAGTGGTGGAACTCATCAAGGCGGGAATCAAGTTTACCATCCTCTCCCCCACCCAGGCGGATTCCTTCCGTGAATTGGGTGCCGAAGAATGGATTGGCTGCAGCAATACCGATATCGACACCACCAGGCCCTACCGCATTTACCCGCGGGACGAAAAGGGCAACCTGGTCTGCGACGGCTACCTGGACGTGTTCTTCTACAACCCCTGGCTCAGCAGCGCCGTAGGTTTCGAGCATCTGCTCCGCGATGCGGGCGTGTTCGGCAAGCGCATCCAGGACGCCTGGGACCCGAACCGCGAAGACCCGCAACTGGTCAGTATCGGTACCGACGGCGAGAGTTACGGACATCACGAGCCCTTCGGCGACATGTGCGCCGCCTACCTTTACAACCGATTCGCTCCCGAGAACAACATGGTGCCCGTCAACTACGGCTGGTACCTGGAAAAGTTCCCGCCCAAGCACGAAGTTTTGCTGAAGAATTTCCACGGCGAAGGCTGCGCCTGGAGCTGCGCCCACGGGGTGGGCCGCTGGTACCGCGACTGCGGATGCTCCACCGGAGGTGGCCCCGGCTGGAACCAGAAATGGCGCGGACCGTTGCGCGACGCCTTCAACCACCTGAAGGAACTGGCCGACGAAATCTTTGTGCGGGAATTCGAGAAGGTGAGCAAGGTAAATCCCTGGGACGCCCGGAACGGATACGTGCAGGCATTGGTCGCTCCCGAAGACGAAACCCGCCTCTCAACGTTCTTGAAGACCATCCTGAACAATCCCGAAAACGCCGAAGAAAGCGCCAAGGCCGTGCGCCTCTTGGAAATTCAGAAGTTCTGCCTATTCAGCTTCACTAGCTGTGGTTGGTTCTTCAACGACATCGAAGGCCTGGAACCCGTGCAGAACATGCGCTACGCCCTCCGGGCCATGGAACTGATGCAGCCGTTCCTCCCCTTCGGGCACTCCATCGAGAACCGCTTCATGAGCATTCTCGCCCGGGCCACCAGCAATGAACACAAGTGGAACGGTGCCGAAGTTTACACCCGCTACGCCAAGGACGAGGTCCCCGTGACGGTGAAGCTCATGGCCGAACGGGCCGCCATTTTCCACCTGGGACTGGAAGAGGGCTACGACCAAAAAAATGACAAGCTCACTTCTACAAAGATTGCCTCCCGCCGCAAGCAGACCCTGGTGCGGGCCACCTACGACGACAAAACCATCGGGGAATCCCGGGTGGCAACAATCCTGGTGCTGTCCGATTCCATGGGCCGCGTGAACCTGGTGGTATCCGACGGCGAACCCGAGGTGAACAAGCTCTCCTTCGTAGAAAACCCGAACAAGAGCGCCGAAGAACTGCAGCACCAGTTCCCCACCGCCTACGTGGTGCAGATGCGCCACCTGATGAGCGATTCCCTAAAGCGCATCAACCAGCTGGAAACCAAGCGGAGCCTCAAGGACATTACGGAGGCCTTCTCGGACTTTGCCGTTCAGAAGGGGCTTTCCATCGACAGCCTGGCCGACCCGGACCATACCCTGCCGGACACCATCCGGACCATTCTTTCCCTGGACATCAATTCCAAGATCCACCACCTGGTGCTGGAATACCTGGATAATCCGGAACAGGAAAACTTCAAGGAAATCGAGGCCCTGGTCAAGGAAGCCAACTCCCTGAACGCCACCTTCTCCTTCGGCGGGACGGGCCGCATGGTCCACCGCAAAATTGTAGAATGCCTGGACCAGGTTTTCGAGAACCTGAAACAGCCCACCGTCCTCTACATCACGAACCTGATTTCCCTGGCAGACTGGCTGCACATCTACATCGACAAGACCTCCATCGAGAACCAGGCCTTCCCCATGTTCCAGGAATTCAAGAAGAATCCCAAGGGCAAGCTGAAAGTCATGATTCCCGTGTTCCAGTGGCTGAATTTCGAGGTAGGCAATGTATAAGATGAGCCTCATGCCCCTCTTTACGGCAGAGGCCATCCAGGAGATGGTCCAACTTCTGGGCGAAAAAATCGCCCGGAATTACAAGTTCGACACCATCGTTGGCGTGCTTACGGGGTCCTACGTATTCGTGTCGGACCTGTGCAGGCATTTCCCCAACAAGGACATCAAGGTTTCCTTCATCAGGGCATCCAGCTATGGCGACTCTACGGAAAGTTCCGGCCAGCTGAAGGTCTCCCTGCTGGACGAACTGGACCTGAAAGACAAAAAGGTCCTGCTCATCGACGACATTCTGGACACGGGCCGCACCCTGCAAAAACTGGTGGACCTGCTTAAGGAAAAAGGCGCCGCCGAAGTCCGCAGCTGCGTACTGCTAGAAAAGCGGGCCCGTCGGGAAGTGGACTATAAGGCGGACTTCGTCGGATTCTCCATCGAAGACGGTTTCGTAGTGGGCTACGGACTGGACTGCGCCGGAGAATACCGCACCATGCCCGACATCTGGACTCTGGAAAGCGAAAACTAAGGTACACGCCATGGAAAACAACGATTTAGATGACGTCAGGCTACACGCCACCCAAACCTTGGAAGCCGTAGAGCGGAACTACAACAAGATTAGCCGCGGCAAGCGATTCCTTATCAATATGGCTCTCTGCCTCGCCTTTTTTGCCGGCGGCTTTGTCACCTGCAAGGTTGTCAACGACGTTCCCAGCCAGGGGATTATCGAAAAGGTGGCCGCACAGCCCGACCTGAAAAACAAGTGCAAGGGCCGTTACGACCGTCCCATGGAATATGCCATCATGCACGAATGCGTCTTTGCCCAGGGCACTCCCTCGGACGAGGCGAAACTGGTCCAGCGTATCAACTACTGCACCTGCGCCCTCCAGAGCGTGCAGCAAAAGAAGCCCTACCAGAAAATGTTCGAGAACAACCTGGTGGACTTCACCTTCAAAATCAGGGAAGAAAATCTCTGCCAAGAGAACAAGCTGATTCCCACCCTGGAAGCAGATTCTACTGCAAAATAAGCCAAGGCTACAGAATCAGCATCCCATCGCCGTAGCTGAACAGTTTCATCTTGTTCTCTACAGCCATCTTGTAGGCGGCGAGAGTGTTTTCGCGCCCGTAGAAGGCGGACACCAAAAGAATGAGGGAGCTTTTCGGCCAATGGAAATTGGTGAGGAGGCCGTCCACAATCTTGTAGCGATAACCCGGATAGAAGAACGCATGGGTCACGCCCGATTGCGCCCTTACGATTCCGTTGGCATCGGCAATGGTCTCGACGACGCGGGTGCTGGTGGTGCCCACCGTCACGATACGACCGCCTTCCCGCTTCGCCCTGTTGATAATCTCGGCATTTTCCTTGGTCAGTTCGTAATGTTCGCCGTGCATCTTGTGCTGGGTAAAGTCTTCCACCGAAATATTCTGGAATGTTCCGGGGCCCACATGCAAGGTGACTTCGGCCACATAGACGCCTTTCGCCTTCAGGGACTCGAGCATTTCTTCGCTGAAGTGGAGGCTTGCCGTAGGGGCGGCCACCGCACCGGAATACTTTGCAAAAATCGTCTGGTAGGCCAACTTATCGTCTTCGTCATCGGGGCGGTCAATGTAGGGCGGCAGCGGCACGTGACCTTCCCGATTCATCACCGCTTCCAGTTCCACCGGAGTTACCGCAAAACGGAGCACCCGGGCGCCGTCTTCCTTGACGTCTTCCACAACGGTCCTGACACCGGCGATTTCAAGTTCGCGACCAATCTTGAAAGCCTTGCCGGGGCGAACCTGGGCCTCATAGCGGGCCTCTCCGTTTTCTGCAGGAATCAGCGCCTGCACCAAGAGGGTTTCCACTTCGCCGCCATGGAGGGTGTGACCGTAGAGGCGGGCAGGAATCACCTTGGTGTTGTTCACCACAAGGCAATCACCGGGGCGGAACAGTTCCACAATTTCAGGCGCCTTCATGATACGGCGCTCACCGCCGTCCTTGGGACAGTGCAATATGCGGGTCTTGCCCTTGCCTGCCGTGCGGCTTGCAATCAGTTCCTTCGGGAATTCGAAGTTATAGTCCGAAAGTTTGTGTTCCGATTCCATCGAGATACTTCCCTTTCCGTCAGTCGTCCATCTCCGACAAGGTCTTCTTCAGCAGGTCCTTCATTTCCTTCTTCAGGGATTCCGGCTTCAGGATTTTCACGTCCGGCAAGACTCCCATAAGCCAAGCTTTAAAGTCGGGCGTGATGCGGAGTTTCAGGTCCACAACGTCGTTCTTGTTCTTGTCCTTGCGCACAACCGCAGGAGGATTGAAATGGGACTTTTCGAACTGAGTCTTGAGCCAGTCGTTATTATTGGAACGAATCTGCAGGGAAATATCCTGGGGCGCAATTTTTGGGTCTATATATTTCCCATAGGCATACTTGTAATAACTCTGCTCGTCAAAAAAGATTCCACTTAGGGCCAACTTGTTGGTAACCGTAATGTTCATCACGTTTTCAAGCATGTACATCTTCAAGATGCCCGTTTCTGCAAAGCTATCGTCTGCGCCGATAATATAGACCGTGTCCATGCGCATTACCACCTTCACGGGGCTAATCTCGATGGTTTCGTCATCTTTTTTCTTGGTGCCGTGGTGGTAGGCGATACGGATTTTTACACCGCTGTGGATAGCGTCCAGCACCTTGTTCACGTACAGGTCCTGAATCTTGTTGTCGCTCCAGGGGCCATAATCCATAATCAGGTCCTTGTCCGTAGTGATGGCTTCGGGCCTGAAATCGTCGGGGTTGGTGGTCTGCATGGCGGTGATGAGCTTGTCCACCAGCTTACGGTTCTTGACGTCGCTGGGGGAATTCCCCGTCATGTTCTTCTTGATTTTTTCAAGTTGCTTTACGGATTCCTGGTTGAAGGAAACCTGCTCGTTCACCTGAATCTTGAACGCGGTCTGGCCCAGACTATTCTTGCCCTTACGGAGCCCGCAGTTTTCACCCCGCAGGTATTCCAGATAGCGGAATGCCGTGCGAGGGCCGCGCCCGATATGGGTCGCAATTTCTTCTACGGTCCTGTATTCTTTCAGCAGGGCCTTCACATCATTGATTTTCTCGTATCCTTTTCCAGCCATATCGACCTCTTTGTTTAAACTATCCTCAGCCTGTTTTCAATAGACGTGCTCAGCACGCGCCTTGCCACGCAGAACATGGCCAGCTGTTTCTGAATCATGGAATGGACCTTCCCTTCCAGCAAAAACTTTTCATCTACATAATTCACGCGAATCAAGGAATCTCCCAAGCGGGTATTCATGGAAAGTTCGTATTCCAGTTCCTTGCAGACTTTGGTATTTTCCATCTCGTCCATGGGAATCGAATTTATTTTCACGTTCAAGTCCTGCACGCCAGGGAATTCCGCAATCTTGTTCTCGATTTCTTTGGGGAAATATTCCCGAATGCAGTCCAGAGACACCTGCACACGCCCCTGTTCCACCTGCACCTTGTAATTAAAAATCTTGAGCCCCGGCGTTTCCAAGAGAGAGAGAATCGCCTTTTCAATCTGTTCGTCGGAAGTGTAGGATTCCGCACGAATTTTCATAAAGTCAACGCAGCCGCGAACCCTCTGCATGCCGTTGACGCAGGCCCTGATGGCACGCTTTACGGACAAATTCTTCACAAGGCCATCGAGATACACAATCCCCTGTCCCACCGTCACCGAAACTCGGCGGGAATCTTCCGGAAAAAACTGCATCAGCTTGTTGCGGGTCATGTCCGAAAGTTTTGCATTGGGCAAATTCTGTATAGCCTGGGGCAGCGTAATGAACAGCAGGCTTTTGTCTTCCATCTGCACGGCCAGCTTGTCCTTTTCGCCGTCGTTCACATACCCTACCGCCACGCCGAACATATCGCGAATGGCGTGATACACATGGTCGCCGATAAGCGTCAAGGCACTCTGGGCCGGAAGCAGGCGATACCCGCCCGGCGCCACCTCGGATTCCACATGGCACTTGGGGCATTCCACCTTCTCGTCCTTGGCGCCACCGTAGGTAAGCACGTAAATTTCCTTGTCGTGAGTCTGGAAACAACTCTTGACAAGCCCCGGCTTCACACCGCCCTTGAAAAACAACCAGTTCCCGGGCTGGATTCGGTTGTGCCCGTAAATCTTCGTGTAGTCCGCATGTTCCACGCTTGTTCCAAAGCTAAACTCGTTGGAAAAGCAGATGATGACATTCTGGCAAACTTCGCACGAACACAGAAGCGGAATTTTCGGTTCCATGCCACCGTGAGTGGAATAGGGTTCCCGCGCAAATATCCCATGCTCCGTTACCCGCTGGCAACGGCAGCAAAACATTTTCCGGGTCAAAAGTTTGTAGGGGAACTGTTTACGCAAGGTTAGGTTGTAGGTTGTAGGTGTTAGGTAGTAGGGTTGCGGATCTCAAGAAGCGTCATCCAGAGCGACGAAGTCGCGAAGGATCCAGTTCGAAGGGATAAGTTGGAGGTGGTTGGGGTTAGGGGGAAGGCTCCCCCTCGCTTCTGCCCTACCGGGCATCCGCTACCCCTTCGAACGGGGCCTCAATCGCCGGCCCCGTAACGCCCCGCTTATTTCATCAGCGGGAGAGCCACGTCGATGCGGCGGAGCACTTCTTCCTTACCGATGATTTCGAACATTTCCCAGAGGCCAGGACCAGCAGTAACGCCAGACACGGCAAGGCGCGGCGCACCCACGAGTTCGCCGACCTTGTGGCCGCAGCGTTCAGCGAGATCGTAGAATCCCTTCTCGATGACAGGCGTCTTGAAGTCTTCGATGGAGGCGAGCATGTCGCGCACGAGGGTCGCCACTTCCTTGGAGCCTTCACCGAAGTGTTTTTTGGCACCCTTTTCGTCGTAGGTCGTCGGGGCCACAAAGAAATAGACTGCCATGTCGGTCAGGTCCTGCACAAAGTGGGCGCGGGGTTTCAGCTGCTTTACGATTTCGTCGAGGCGAGCTTCCGGTTCGTTAGAAAGGTCGATACCCTTTGCAGCCAAGCCTTCCTTCATGATGTTTTTGAGGAAGCCGTCGTCGCACAGGTGGATGTGCTGGCCGTTCATCCACTGGAGCTTCTTTTCGTCGAAGCTGGCGGACTTCGGGTTGATGCGTTCCAGCGTGAAGCTTTCCACCATTTCCTTGATGGTCATGACTTCGCGGTCGTCGCCCGGGTTCCAGCCCAGGAGAGCGAGGTAGTTCACAAGAGTCTCCGGCAAGTAGCCGAGGTCGCGGAAGTCGCCCACGGAGGCGGCACCCTTGCGCTTAGAAAGCTTGCCGCCGTTCTTGTCGAGAATCACCGGCAGGTGGCACCATACGGGAGGTTCCCAGCCGAACGCCTTGTACAAGAGTTCGTGCTTGGGCGTGGAGCTAATCCATTCGTCGCCGCGGAGCACGTGGGTCGTGCCCATCAGGTGGTCGTCCACCACGCTTGCAAAGTGATAAGTCGGATAACCGTCGCGCTTGATGAGCACCAGGTCGTCCAGAAGTTCGTTCTGGTAGCTGATGTGGCCGCGAATCATGTCATCGAATTCGGTGACACCCGTCTCGGGAACCTTGAAGCGGATGACAGCCTTTTCGCCAGCGGCAATGCGGGCTTCGGCTTCTTCACGGCTGATGTTACGGCAATGACGGTCGTAACCCGTGACCGGCACATGGCTCTTTTCTTGTTCGGCGCGGACTTCCTGCAGACGTTCTTCGGTGCAGAAGCAGTAGTAGGCACAGCCGGCATCAAGGAGCTTCTTGATTTCGCGGTGGTAGATGTCCAGGCGCTCGCTCTGGAAGTACGGACCGCAGTCGCCTTCGCAACCTGGACCTTCGTCCCACTGAAGTCCAAGCCACTTGAGGTCGCGCATCAGGTCGTGCAGCGCAGTCTCGTTGTAACGCTTGCGGTCGGTATCTTCGATACGCAGGTAGAACGTGCCACCCATGTGTTTGGCAAAAAAGTAGTTGTAAATAGCGGTACGCGCACCGCCCACATGCAGGTAGCCCGTGGGGCTCGGGGCAAAACGGACGCGGACAGGACGGGTAGCAGAATTTTCGCTCATAGATTCCTCTTAAAAAACTCAAGTATCCCGCGCAACTCCACGCAGGAATTTTCCGTGTCAAAAAATAACAATTTACAGTAAAGAAAAGAGGAACTAAGATAATCAGCATCAATAAAGTCTCAAACTCCATCCTAGCACGCAAACTTTTCAACAACCATCAGTCAAAACTCATAACTCTTTGTCAATCAAACGATTACAAAACAAGCGCTAATTGCACCCGAAAAACGCTCTGACCAAAAGCAAAATCAAGCCTCCAGCGGTAGTTCAAGCAGGCCCCTGCAATTGCTATATTGGGACTCACAAAAGAACAACAAAACAGAAGTCTCGACCCGCACTACTACGGCAATTCGGGCGAGCAAAGAGGAAAAATGATTAACGCATGGAATGGCTTTGAAGGCGGACTCTGGCAAAGCGAAATTAACGTCCGCGATTTTATTCAGCGTAACTACACGGCATACGACGGAGACAAGTCCTTCTTGGCTGGCCCGACGGACGCCACCCAGAAACTGTGGGACGAACTGCAGAGTCTGCAGGCCGAAGAACGTAGGCACGGCGGCGTGCTGGACATGGACACCGACATCGTCTCCACCATCACTAGCCACAAGCCGGGCTACATCAACGAGCGTCTCAAGGATCTGGAAAAGGTCGTGGGGCTGCAAACCGACAAGCCGCTCAAGCGGGCCTTCATGCCGTTTGGCGGCATCAAGATGGCCGAAGAAGCCTGCCAGCAGTACGGCTACAAGCCCAACGCCGACCTCCACAAGATTTTTACCGAATACCACAAGACCCATAACCAGGGCGTGTTCGACTGCTACACTCCCGAAATCCGCGCCGTCCGCAAGGCCCACCTCTTGACCGGCCTCCCCGACACCTACGGTCGCGGACGTATTGTGGGCGATTACCGTCGTGTGGCCCTTTACGGTATTGACTACATCATCAAGCAGAAGCAGAACGACCTCGCCCACGTAGGCGACGGCACCATGACCGACGACGTGATCCGCCTTCGCGAAGAAGTGGCCGAACAGATTCGCGCCCTGCAGCAGATGAAGGTGATGGCCGCAAGCTACGGCTTCGACATCTCTGAACCGGCGACCAACGCCCACGAAGCCTTCCAGTGGCTCTACTTCGGCTACCTCTCCGCCATCAAGACCCAGAACGGTGCCGCCATGAGCGTGGGCCGTATCTCTACCTTCCTGGACATCTATATCGAACGCGACCTCAAGAACGGCACCCTCACCGAAGAACAAGCCCAGGAACTCGTGGACCACATGGTCATGAAATTCCGCATGGTCAAGTTCGCCCGTATCGAAAGCTACAACCAGCTCTTCAGCGGCGACCCGGTGTGGGCCACCCTCGAAGTGGGCGGCATGGGCCAGGACGGACGTTCCATGGTTACCAAGAACGATTTCCGCTTCTTGCACACGCTAGAGAACATGGGCCCTTCTCCGGAGCCGAACCTCACGGTGCTCTACACCAAGCGCCTGCCCGAGAACTTCAAGGAGTACGCCGCCTTCATCTCGGTGACTACAAGTTCCATCCAGTACGAAAACGACGACGTGATGCGTCCCATCTGGGGTGACGACTACAGCATCTGCTGCTGCGTGTCCGCCACCCAGACAGGTAAAGAAATGCAGTTCTTCGGCGCCCGCGCAAACCTCGCCAAGGCCCTCCTCTACGCCATCAACGGCGGCAAGGACGAAAAGGGCGGCCTGGTGCCCGGCATGCAGATCGGTCCGGAACTCGCCCCCATTACCAGCGAATTCCTGGACTACGACGAAGTAATGCACAAGTACGACATCATGCTGGAATGGCTCGCGGGTATCTATGTGAACACGCTGAACCTGATCCACTACATGCATGACAAGTACTACTACGAAGCTGCTGAACTCGCCCTCATCGATACCAATGTACGCCGCACGTTTGCGACAGGTATCGCAGGCTTCAGCCATGTGGTAGATAGCCTTTCTGCAATCAAGTACGCCAAGGTGAAGGTGGTCCGCGGTGACGACGGCCTTGCCAAGGACTTCGTGGTGAAGGGAGACTTCCCCAAGTACGGTAACGACGACGACCGCGCCGACGAAATCGCCGTGTGGCTGTTGAAGGAATTCATCGCGAAGATCAAGAAACACCACACCTACCGTAACGCAGAACCCACAACCTCTATCCTTACTATTACGAGTAATGTGGTGTACGGAAAGGCTACCGGTGCGCTCCCTGACGGACGCCCGGCAAACGCCCCCTTCGCTCCCGGTGCAAACCCGAGCTACGGCGCCGAAAAGAACGGCTTGCTTGCATCGCTCAACTCTGTCGCGAAGCTCCCGTACGAATACGCTCTAGACGGCATCAGCAACACCCAGACCATCAGCCCGAACGCTCTTGGCCACAGCGATGACGAGCGCGCTCAAAAACTCGTGACCGTCATGGACGGCTACTTCGCCCAGGGTGCACACCACCTGAACGTGAACGTGTTCGGCGTGGAAAAGCTGCTGGACGCCCAGGCTCACCCGGAAAAGGCAGAATACGCGAACTTCACCATCCGCGTTTCCGGCTACGCCGTCAAATTCCTCTCCCTCACGAAGGAACAGCAGGACGACGTGATTAGCCGTACCTGCCACGGCGTGCTGTAGCTAACGGAAAATGGGTTTGGCCTCCCAGCCGTAATCCTGATACATCTTGGCCGAAAGACCCTTCGCCTTAACATAGTCGCCAATCATCTCGGCGCGCTTGTTTTCGCGGAGGGTTTCGTTATTTGACATGTTCTTCACCCATTCGTCATAGTATTCGCCAAAGATTTTTCTGGCGCTCTTGTCGTAGCGGGAGCCATCTTCAACAACGTCTATACCTGTGACAACATAGCCTCCCTTGTCAGACTTTTTCAGGTGAGCCACCCCAGGGTAATTGCCCCCCGAAACACAGAAAAGGGTATCGCCGCGGAGTTCGTAATTGAACACCCAGAACGATCCCCAGGCCAGTGTTTCGCCTTGCTTAGTCGTTTTGGTCATCAACACATTGACAACAGGGATAGTTGCGTCGGACTTCGCATAATGCGGGCCGAATTCATCGACGACATACGCCGATATGGCAGCCTCTAGCGGGTCAGAACCAGCAAAGGCCAAAGACACCGCAACCACCAAAGCACTCCATAATTTTTTTGCCGTCTTCATAAAGACCTCTTTGTTCTACACCATTAATATACCTTTTCTTTTCCATAAATAAAAATTGATAATTTTAATAAATTTAATCAATTATCATTATAAATTGTATTTTGACGCAAATTCTCTTTTTTCAAGCGCAAATCGTCGTTTTTTTTATCTATAATTAAGGCATGGTCCCAAGTGAAGTCAACGCCCTCATCAAGAAACTCTCGCCCTTTCTGGACGAAAGTTCCGAAGTATTTCGCGAACTAACCGTCTTTTTTGGCGAAGGCGGCAAGATTGAGGTCCATCACGGAGACCTTCAGAAATTCCTGGGCCGTAAACGACTCTACCGTGTGATACGCCTGAGGGGCGAAAGCTACAAGGACTGTGTCTATCAGCTGGTAGACGACCATCCGGAATCCATGGAAGCCCTGGGTATGCTCCGGTATTACAAGGCCCCTGCAGGCCCCATCCACTGGGAACACGTAGAGGCCGCTGAAATCGCCATAGGTAAGGAACTGACCACCAATCCCTACGGCTGGGCGCCAGACGCCTGGACCCTTTTCGAGCATAACGAATCCGAAGTCAGTCCTGCGCAGGGCAGTACCGGAGACCACGAGATGGTGGCTATTCTCGCCTTTGATTACGGTGACTAGACCTTCGATCAAGGCTTCACGAATTCAAAGAAAGCAACGCCCGGAACGCTTTTGGCGCTTCGACCTTCCAGATATTCCTTAAAAGGAATTTCCAGCACCTGTTTTTTGAAAGCGGCGTGACGGAACATGGGAAGCTCACCAGGAGTGAGCACCATAAATCCCGTGTGGGTAGCGTCCAGATTCTCCATAGGAGCCACAAGGCCGACACCCTGCACCTTCACGGGCCCTTCGTAAACACGCCCTGCCCATTCTAGGGCCTTGTCATAAGGCAAATAGCGGATTTCTACGGCAGGGTCAACGGCTTCCTTGCCATTTACCAGGTATTTCAGGTTTTTCTTCTTGAAAAATTCGTTCTTGCCTATAGTCTTCACCACCACCGTATCCCCAGGCATGGAAAGCTTGCGGGTAAACCTTGTATCGCTAGCCCAGTCGGCAAGCAGATAGTGCTTGCGGTGGCTGTAATCGATAATTCCATCCTTGTAGCGGATGTTCTGCAGCACCTTGAAAAGGGAATCTTCACTTGTGGCTAGTGCCATGGCCAGGGCGTGCTCGATATAGGTCACGCAATCTACGGAATCCATATAGACTAGCGGCTTTGTCTCGATGGAATCCAGGTACCCCTCGCCCATGGGCCCGAGCAAATAAGGAGTTCCTTCCATCTTGCGGGAGAAGTACTCCAGGCGAGCGTCCAGCCCGCGGATATTCTGGGCGTCGAGCCACATCTCCTTCATCTTGAGGAGCGACGCATAGTCGTCGTTTGTCTGGGCGATAAGGCGCATCCAAAGGGTGTCCAGCACGTCTTTCAGGGTGGCGTCCTTGTTCTTGCCCGTCTCGTTCAGGTACATGGCCACCGTCAAGGTATCGCCGTCCATAGGGAACAGGTAGCCCACCAGGCCGTGGGCCTCGCCGATGAACCCCGTCTTGAATCGGGTAAGCCACGTGTATTTCAGGTCCGTCATGCGCTTGGCGCCCGTACCCACCTTCGGGCCTGCAAAGCTGTTCATGTAGAACTCGCCTCTGGGGTGCCGGGCCATCTTGGCCAGCAACTGCGTTTCTACGGAGGGTTTCAGCTTGTTCTTGGGCGAAAGACCGCTTCCGTCCCAGACTTCAAAATCATCGAAACTCAGGCCCATTTCCGTAAGGAACTTTTCTTCCAGTTTCTTTCCGTTCTCTACGTTGCCCTTGCCGAGAATCTTGCCGCCCATGTTGCGGAAAAGACTTTCGGCGTGGTAGTTCTGGCTACGCTGATTGATTTCGTCCAGAATGCTCAGGAATGGCGCCGCCGAAAAGATGAACCGCTTGATTTCGATGCCCTGGGGAATGTCATGGTTCTCTTCGAAGACAATGCCGTTTTCCTTGAGCATGTACATGAACGCCGCACGGAAATACCCCACAGGGTTACGGATAGGGAGCACGAGACTTGCGGAATCCACGTCCATGCCGATAGTTCCACCCAGGGTAATCACGGACTTGTCAGGTTCCAAGGCCCAAGTCCATTTTCTCTTTTTTCCGGGAACGGTCTTCAGGTCGTTCTTGACTGTCACGTAGCCCACGTCAGGCACAATGGAGACGATAGCCGAATCCCCTTCCTTTTCGCCGGGCTTGAAACGGACCATAGTGCAATTGTCGTTAAAGTCCAGCGGGGCGATTTCGGCACCGTACCAGGCGTCGTAAAAATTCTTGCGCCAGTGTTCCGCCTTCCAGGGGCCGTCATAAAAACCCGTATCCAAATCGATAGTCCCGCGGATGGTATCGATTCCCAATGCATGGATGGAATCCACCATGGCATCTATCATGTAAAAAGGATCCGCATAGTAGCGTCCCGAAAAATTCGGGTCCCCTTCACCGCGAATCTGCACCGAGCCCAGGAACTTTTTCTGCTGGACACTTCCCATCAAAGAAATTTTCGTTTCGGGAGCATAGTCCAGGGGCAAAAAGTGCAGGGCCGTCGCCGTGGTCAAGGTTTTGAGGGTGCTCGCCGGAGTGAACTTTTCTTCGCCGCGGATGTTCGCCAGTTCCTTACCGCTCTTGAGGGAGCGCACCGAAATTCCGAGACGGGAACCAGGCACAACAGAATCCACGTAGGTCTGATAAGGCGCCAAGTCTATCCCGGCAAACAGCGGGGCTGCCACAAAAGCACAGAACGCAAGGCAACGGAGCAATTTCATCATCCGCTACTTCTTCCTGACAAGGGCCGACAGGGCCATGCCCGCGATGGCGGCAACAGCCGCAATGACCACAACCAAAACAAACACCCAGATGGAGCCGCCCTCATCTTCGACGACAACCGTCATGGATTCAGGAGTCACTTCTTCAACAGGGGCAAACACCAAACTCTTGATATGGGAAACGGCGTGGGCTTTGTCCAGCGTGTCGGCAAAGCCAAGAGACTTGTTGATCTTCTGGTGGACATCCCAGAACAATTCCACCGTCTGGTCCTCCACAGCCTCCCGCGAAGAACCTTCCCTAAACAAGTCGCCCAAGGCATTGGAAAACTCTATCAATAATCCTTCGATAGTCACCCATTCCGGAATGTTCGGGAAAGACTTTCCGGTTTTCATGGTCTCAATAATCCTGGAATAGCGGGCGTCCTTGTCCCAGATGTTCACGATGCTTTCGTCAGCAGGCAAGAACCCGACCTGTCGGGTGTAGGCGTCCATATTGTCGGCCCGGAGCAGGTAGCAGAGAAGCCGTTCTGCAGCAGGCCTGTGAGCCTTGGGCAACACCAGATGGCTTCCGCCAACAAAAGAAACGATTCCCGAGTGCCCCGCCAGAGGCTCCACGATGGTTATTCCGTCTTCGGCGATGGGCGAATCCTTGAGGCCGCCGTCCTTGCTTGCAATTTCCATCTGGCGGATAATTTCGGAGGTGCCGTACAGCACCAGCTGCCCGCCACCGATAAACCGTTCCGTTTCCTGCACGGAATTTTCGTCCAGACCGTAAGGGGAAATTTCCCTATCGGTAAAAATCCTGAGGTAGTAGGCCAACCCCTTGAGGGTCGTAGAATCCAGCAGGGCGCTGCGGTAACCCGCAGGAGTCTTCGTGATGAAATCTCCGCCAAAGCTCCAGATGAAGGGCGCCATGTGTTGCGGACCGGTCCAGTCCCCCTTTCCGGGCAAGGCGAAGGGCGCTACCTTGGGTGCACTATCGGAACCGCCAGCGGCGTTTTTCGCGAAAGCCCGCAGCACACCTATAAATTCGGAGTAGGAATCCACCTCCCCTTTTTTCAGCGCAAGTTTTTTCCACATCTTCTCGTTGGCATACAGGGCCCTCACATCTACAAACCACGGGAAAGAATACACCAGGGAATCCTGGGGCAAGCGGGCCGCCTTGAAACTCTCCTTGAAGAATCGTGTGGCCCCTACCTGTTCCAGGTAGGAGTCCAAAGGTTCAATCGCCCCGGACGAAGCAAAGAAAGGAACCCAGGTAGAGCCCAACTGCAAAACGTCCGGGCCATTGCCGTTCGCTGCCGCAGAATCTGCATTGTTCAGCGCCTTGGAAATTTCGGCAAAGGCCTCGCCCCAATTCAAGAACCTGATGCTTACAGGGTTTTTCGTTTCGCGCTGGAACCGTTTGACAATGCGCCCAAGCGCCCGCTGGGAACCGATACCGTTGTCCATGACCCAAAGGGAAAGGGTATCGTCCGGAGGCGTCACCAGGGCAGGCTGCGATGCCAGAGAATGCACCGAGAAAAGGCACACCAGTGCAAGCGTCAAGACGGTAGAAACATTTTTTGCAAACCGGGTCATTTGGCGAACCGTTTGAAATCCTCGAAGAAACTCGGGTAGGTCTTGTTCACGCAGGCGGGGTCCAGAATCTTGATGGACACGCCACCCAAAGAAACAAGGCTAAAACACATGGCCATGCGATGGTCGTTGTAAGTCTCGATGGAGGCGCTCTGCAAATCTTTCGGCGGGGTCACCGTGATAGAGTCCATCGATTCGCGAACTTCGGCGCCAACCTTGCGGAGCTCTGCGGCCATGGCGGCAATGCGGTCCGTCTCCTTCACGCGCCAGCTGGCGATACCCGAAATGGTCATAGGACCGTCGGCAAAAAGCGCAAGCACGGCAAGGGTCATGGCAGCATCGGGAATTTCTACGGCATTGAATTCGCCGAGACTCTTCAGCTTGCCCTTGGGGCCCGTGCATTCCACCCAGTCGGGGCCAAGCTTTACCTGCACGCCCATACGCTCCAGCACATGCACAAAGGCAAGATCTCCCTGGATACTTTCGAAACCCATGCCCAAGACCTTGACGCTGCCTCCCGAGATGGCGGCGGCGGCCAGCGGGTAACTTGCAGAACTGGCGTCGCCCTCGACGGTGTAGTCCCCCGGGCTCTGGTAAACGCCCTTGGGCACGTAGAAATCAGAAAGCCCTTCGTGCTTGACCTCTATCCCGAAACGTTTCATCACGTCCAGGGTCAAAAGCACGTAGGGCGCCGAAATCAATTCTCCCTCTACATGAATGTGCAAGGGTTCATTGCAATAGGGTGCACAAATCAAGAGGGCCGTCAGGTACTGGCTAGAAATATTCCCGCGCACAGAAACAGAACCGCCCTTAAGCCCATCCGCCTTGATACGGACCGGCGGATAACCTTCCGTCTCCTCGTAGGAGACATCCGCTCCAAGGCTCTGGAGGGCTTCCACCAAATCCAGGATGGGGCGTTCCCGCATGCGTTCTTCGCCCCGCAAGACAAATTCCCCGTGACCAAGGGTCAGGGCTGCCGTCAAGGACCGCATGGCCGTGCCCGCGTTTCCGAGGAACAGCTCCACGGGAGCACCCGGACGCCCAGCGGGAGCATCCACGGGGCCAGCGTTTCCGCAGACTACCGCCTCCGAAAAATCATCCGAAAACTGGATTTCCACGCCCAGCTTCTGCAGGGCCTCGCCCATGTAGCGGGTATCGTCGCTTTTCAGCAGGTTGTGCAACCTGGTTTTTCCGTTTGCCAGGGCCGAAATCAAAAAAGCGCGATTCGTGATACTCTTGGAGCCCGGTAACTGGATAGTCCCCTCGAAGGACTTGAAAGCGGGCAACTGCTCAAAACTCTTGCGGAACTGAAAATCTTCCATACGTAAAAATTATACATTTTTAAGACGGAGCCGATGGAGCTCCACTCCGCAAAAGAGGCCGCAAAGGCAGCCCCTGCAAACTAGAGCCGCGAGGAACCTATGGAACCAGAAATCACTACCAAGGAATTCGAAGTCCGTTTTTCGGATTGCGACCTCCACAGCCGACTGAAACTTTCCAACCTGTTCCTGTTCATGGAAGAAACCGCCATCGCCGACGCCGAAGCAAACGGTTTTGGCCTCTGGAAAATGATGAAGGCGGGCTACACCACCGTCATCACCCGCATCAAGCTCCGGATTTTGCACGTTCCCCTGTGGGGCGAAAAAATTTCCATTTCCACCTGGGCCAAGGAATTCTACAAGGACAAGGTGTGCCTCAAGGACTATTCTATCTTGGACGCCCGGGGAAACGCCATCGCCCAGGCCACATCGTCGTGGCTCCTGGTGAACCTCAAGACAGGCAAGTCCGAAAACCCGGCCAATAGCCCTTACCCCATCCCGCTGTTTCCGGGCAAGAACGCCCTGCCCGAGATGATGGACATTCTGGACCCGAGTATCGACCCCGCCGTGGTGCAACAGGAGACCGCCCACTACAGCGACCTGGACATGAACCAGCACGTGAACCACTGCCGATATGTAGATTGGGTCACCGACGTGCTCAGCAAAGAAGAAATCAAGGACCGGGGCATCCGTTCCATACAAATGAACTACATCCAGCAGATTCCCCTAGGCGAAAAGGTGAACCTGGTGCGTTTCAAGAACACCAACCACCACGCCTATATCTTTGGCATGAACGCCGCCGACATGACCAAGTGCCATTTCCAGGCCCGCATCGGGTTCAGGGACTAATCACGCCCATCCCCGGCCACAGTTCAAAGCAGGCGCTCCCATCCTTATCCGTGCGGAAAAACCGCAGGGAATCGCCCAGCACGTATTTCAGCTTCTGCACAACCTGCTCCGACGGGTGGCCGTAAGGGTTTGTTGCCCCAACGCTTGCCACCGCATATTCCGGCGACACCTGCGCGAGGAACTGGAGACCGCTGCTTCCTGCAGAACCGTGATGCCCCACCTGCAACAAGTCCGCCGTTAGGGTCGGCGACAGCTCCAGCAGACCTCGCTCCCCCAGGCTGTCCAGGTCGCCAGTCAAGAGGGCCGAAGCCTTGCCCCACGCCACCTGCAGCACGACGCTCCCGTGGTTTCCCGACACCACGTCATAGTCCGTAGGCCACAGCACCCGAATGTCCGGCGCCTCACCGAAACCGGAAAACCCGTCACCAGATGAACCACCCGACGACTCGAATTGCAATGTGCGGCCCCGCAAAAGCGTATCCACCGGAATTCCCCGCTTGTGAGCTATATACAGCACGCTATCCCTCCATACACCGCCTGCCGTATCGGGCCCCACGAAAAGATGTTTCACCCGAATGTCCTTCAACTCCACAAACCCGCCTACATGGTCCCGATGGTTGTGACTCAACACTACCCACTCCAGTTCCTGGACGCCCCTGGCCCCGAGGCTGTCGGCCACTCCCGCCGAATCGGGCCCCGCGTCATAGAGGGCGAACCGTCCGTCATGCTCCAGCAACACCGCAAGTCCCTGCCCCACGTCCAGCACCGTCACACGCAAGGGGCGTTCCTCCTCCCCCGCTTCGCTCACCCAGGTGCACCCTGCCGGCACAAAGCAGCACAGGGCCGCAATAGCGGCAACACATAAGGGCATCCTGACCCAAACAACAAAATTCAGCAAAAAGCAAGCCATAAAACCTCCTAAAAAAAAGGCCCTTTACCTTTATAGACGCTTTTTTCGCCCCAAAAAAGCCTTGCTAAAAAAATTTTGCTATCTTTCCCACACAATGGCGAACAAGCCTCTGGAGACACTATGCAGTTACCCAAGTACAAAAAGAAAAAGCGCATCAAGCTGAAAATCTGCCAGGAACCTGGCTGCGGTCGCGAGTTCTGGGGCCACCCCATCGCCAAGTACTGCGAACTGCACCGCGACATCAAGCAGCGCCAGAAGCAGAAGAAGAGCATGGACAGCATCGAGTCCAAGAACATCATCTTCCGCCACAACTATACGGAGTCCATGGACCTCACCTTCAAGTGCTGTCTGGAAGGCTGCGACGAAAAGTTCACCATCAAGGTGTTCCCCAAGCAGACGGTTTACCCCCGCTTCTGCATGGAGCACCGGAACGACTTCAAGCGGGAAAACTTCCTGCGCATTATGGCCAAAAAGGGGGGCGATTAACCGCCAGCGCCCCTAAAACGGCCCTTTCCTCTTAAAAATGGAAACCACCCCTTGAAATTTGGGGTGGCTTTTTTATATTTGGGCTCACACTCATGGTGGGTGTAGCTCAATTGGTTAGAGTCCCAGATTGTGATTCTGGATGTTGTCGGTTCGAGTCCGGTCACCCACCCTTCAAAATCCCGCGATTTCTCGCGGGATTTTTTTTGTTTCCAGCAAGCAAAAAAAGGAGCCTCCGAACGAGTCGGAGGCTTTTCCTTTGCATGGAGATCCTCGCCTTCGCGAGGATGACGTATTGTCGGCTAGCTCAGGCGGCTAATCATATAACCAGCGCAGACTGCGGTACCGATAACGCCGGCCACGTTCGGGCCCATGGCGTGCATCAGCAAGAAGTTCTGCGGATCATACTTGGCACCTTCCACCTGGGAAACACGTGCGGCCATCGGCACGGCGGACACGCCGGCAGAACCGATGAGCGGGTTCACGGGGTTCTTCGGGGAGCACCAGTTCATGATCTTCGCGAGGAACAAGCCTGCAGCCGTCGAGAAACCGAAAGCCACAACGCCCATGGCGATAATCATAAGAGTCTGCGGCTTCAAGAAGATGTCGGCAGACATGGTGAGACCCACGGAAGTACCGAGGAAGATGGTCACAATGTTCATGAGCTCGTTGGAGGAGGTCTTCACGAGACGTTCCACGACGCCGGCTTCCTTGAAGATGTTGCCGAGCATGAGCATGATGATAAGGGCAGAAGCGTCGGGCACCACTAGGATGCAGACGATCATCACCATCACGGCGAACACGATACGTTCAGCCTTAGACACCTGGCGCAGAGCCTTCATACGGATCTTACGTTCCTTGTCGTTGGTCATGAGCCGCATGATAGGCGGCTGAATCAGCGGAACGAGAGCCATGTAGGTGTAGGCCGCCACGGCGATAGGTCCAATCAGGTGCTTTGCGAGTTTGTTCGCAGTGAAGATGGAGGTGGGACCGTCGGCGCCGCCGATGATGCCGATGGAGGCCGCTTCACCGAGAGTAAAGCCACCGAAAGCCACGGCACAGAACATGGTCGCGAACACGCCGAACTGGGCGCCACCGCCAAGAAGCAGCGTGCGGGGGTTGGCGATAAGCGGTCCAAAGTCCGTCATGGCGCCCACGCCCAAGAAGATAATGGGCGGGAACAGTTCCAGATGGATACCCTGGCTGATGTAGTAGTAGAGGCCGGCAGTGGGCGTGAACATGCCTTCGATGCTCCAGCCGCCGTCGTAGAACCCGGCACTCGGGATATTCACCGCCAGCGCGCCGAGGGAAATCGGCAAGAGCAGCAGCGGCTCGTACTTTTTGACAATCGCCAAGTACATCAGGACGAAACTCACGATCCACATGATCACCATAGGGCCGGTAACGTATGCGAATCCGGTGTCGCCTGCGAACTCAACGACCGAATTTAAGAGTGAACTCATTTAACTGTACCTCTTAGGCAATGGTCATGAGGGTCTGACCGTCAACGACGGTATCGGTTTCCTTGACGGCGATGGAGTTCACGGTACCGGCGCAAGGAGCCACCACCGGGTTTTCCATCTTGAGAGCTTCGATGATAGCCACTTCCTGGTTGGCTTCAACCTTATCGCCAACCTTGACCTTCAGCTTGAACACGGAACCGGCCAGCGGGCACTTCACTTCGGTACCACCGGCAGCGGCAGGGGCTGCGGCAGGAGCGGCAGCGGGGGCAGCGGCCACGGGAGCGGCAGGAGCTGCGGCAACGGCGGAATCAAGAACTTCTACTTCGACGTCGTAGGTCTTGCCTTCGAAACTGATACGGACTGTTTTCTTCATTTTGATTTTTCCTGGCTTTAAGCCTGTTGAGTTTTAAAAGTTTGCCTTACTTGACAATGGTCCAAGCAGGGGAGTTAATGTTTCTGTAGGCGGTCACGCGGCAGGGCTGACCAATGGCCTGGGTCGCAGCGGCGGTCACCAGGGCAAGGAACTGATCGTTGGTCATGCCGGGGTGTTCTTCCAGGGCGGCCACGGCGGCAATGCCGAGGAAAGCCTGGAGCTGCTTGTTGGTGAAGCCCGGGTGGACGCTCTTCGCGTTCGGGTCCCAGTCACAGTGGGCAGGGCCGATGGTCTTCGGGGCAGCGGCAGCGCTAGCGGGAGCAGCCTTGACCGCAGGTGCCGGAGCCTTGATCTTGTTGAGACCCAGCTTCGCCATAATGAAGCTCATGAGGTAGCAGAGCACCGTGAGGCCAATGATAACCACCATCACCACGATGAGGCCCGTGGCCTGGAACTCTACTAGGGAACCGATGCCGAAGGTGTCGGCTTCGCCCTTGCAGCCCTGTTCGGTGGAATATTCGCCCTTGCAGTAGGTGGACCCGAGCTTCGCCTTCGCGATGGGGAGCACCTTGTGGCCGGCGGCATTCTCGATAGAATCGCGGACGTCGCGGGCAAGCACTGCCTGTTCGTAAGTCTTGTAAAGCACGGCGTGGTTGCCAGCATGGGTTTCCACAATCTTGTAGACCATGGAATCGTCCATGTGGGGCATGGAGAGCTGGGCCTGCACCTGGGCGGCATCGGAAGCCTGCATCAGAGCGAGCTGTTCGTCGAACTTGCCCTTCACCTGTGCCGCAGGTTCGCTTGCCACAAGCGCCGGTTGTTCAGCAGCTTCAACGGCGGCCGCAATCGCTGCATCCTGAGGTGCAGAATCCACAACCTGGGCCGAGGAATCAGCTGTGATTTGTTCTGTTTCGTTCATATTGGAATTTGTCCATTTATTTAAGTGAACTGTTAATAAAAATCAACGGGTGGAAAGATAGAAAAAGAAGCCGAAGCCCAATAAAAAAAGTGTTCCCAAAATGTTCTTTTTTGTTGCATTTTGCCACTTGCACTACTATCTTTGCGCCAAAAGGAAAAAAAATTATGAAAAAGTCCCTTGCCCTACTACCCCTTTTGGCTACATCCGCCCTGTTGGCACAGGAAACGACCATCACCCCCAAAAAACCATCCGTAAAAGACGACTGCTTTCAAGTAGGCTCCGCCGAGGAACTTTATGGCTTCGCCGCTGCACGAATGGGAACCAACGGTTTTGAAACCGACACAACGGGATGTATGGAGCTCACAAAAGACATCGTGGTCAACAAGAATGTCCTGAATTCAGACGGAGACCTTGCCGGTGACACGGCTTCCTATATCCCGTGGGTTCCCGTAACCGGGTTCCACGGCACAATCAAGGGTAACGGCCATACCATTTCAGGACTTTTCGTCAAGCAAGACGACAGCGAACATAAGGATATCGGTTTCTTCGGGACCTTTGGAGGAACCATAGAAGACCTGCACATCATGGATTCCTACATCGAAGACGGTCATTCCACAGTTTACCATTACGTGGGCGGTTTTGTCGGAGAAAACTACGCAAAAGGGAACACAAGATACGGAATCACCATAAAGAAGTCCACCTTCTCGGGAACCGTGCTCTCGCGTAGCTCCTTCGGTGTCGGTGGTTTCATCGGTTTAAATGATGCCGGGACAATCATTGAAGAATCTCACATGTCCGGAAAAGTCACGGGAAAATCCTACATAGGCGGATTCATAGGCCAAGCCGACGACGTCACCATCAAACGTTCCTTCAATAATGCAAATATTGAAACAACTAACCGCAATGCCGGAGGTCTTGTCGGGTATGTTTCGGGCAACTTCCTCTGCAACATAAAGATAACGGAATCCTACAACAAGGGTAACGTAAAAGGCTACGAATCAGCCGGAGGCCTTGTCGGTTATGCCGGCTATGCCGAAAGCAAAATCGTAAATTCCTATAACAGCGGAACACTCGCCGCAAGTAGCCACATAGGCGGCATCATAGGGTCCACCACCGAACGTGGCGAAGATCAATGGATCTACATCTACAATTCCTTCAATGTTGGAACAATTAGTCCCTCAGGGAGTTACACCAAGTATTACGGCATACTGGGAGAGCTTCACCCCGCAGACCGCCACGAACTCGAAAACGCCTTCTTCGTCAAGGACACGCTTTATAACGACACCTCCATCTTCTATGGAAAGGAAGTCGCACCCTCCAAGTTTGAAGACGGTACACTCCTTACAGCCCTACAGAATTTTGAGTTGGACAGCATAAACGGTTCCGTCTGGTATCAAGATCTCGCCCAGGACAAGCACCCCGTTTTGGAAAAACGGCAATCGGGTTCTTCGGGAGAAGACTCCGGCGACGGTAAGTCGCCAGAAGCACTCGCCAGAAAAACGCTTTCCGCAGGCACCGTCTACGCCATTGCCGAGGCAAGGCTCATCAAGATAGATGGCATGCAGCCCAACAGCAAGTTCGCCATATTCGACCTTCGAGGCAGCGTACTTCGGCAAGGTACGGCCAACACGCCGTCCGTATCTTTTGAAATGCCCTACGCCGGAACGTTTATCGTACAGATTAATGGCGTAAACAAAGTTGTCAAGGTGAAATAGGGACCGAATTTAACGCATTGCCAATTTAGGTCTAGACCGCAGGTCCCTTGTACAGTATGGCCAGCACAGTCTGGTCGTCGCTCTGTTCTGCACCGCACACAAAATCCGTCACCGCCTCGCCCTCAGCGTTCCGCACAGGGTAAGCATAGGTGGACATCAGTATCGCGTAGTAACGGCTCATGTAAGGTTCAGTCCATTACGCGTCGAGAAATACTGCACGGCCACAGTCGCCTGCAAAATCAGGGCCGTCACAATCAGAACGGCGATGCTGTGTATTTTCGCGTGTCGTGAAGAATTCATACCAAAATTATAACAAAATAATTTTTTCGGTACTAAACAGGATTATTCCCTAGACATCATTCAATTGTCAAGATATTGCTAAAACCCGTAACCCTGAAAATGTCGTTGATGTCGGAATTCACGTTTCTCAGAATCATCTGGCCCTGCTTGCTCATGACCTTCTGGGCCATAAACAAGATTCGAAGTCCTGCCGAAGAAACGTAGGCCAGGTTCTGGAAATCAAACACCAGAGTTTTCACCCCGTCCAGCTTGCCCACGACTTCCGCTTCCAGCAGCGGGGCAGTCAAGGTGTCCAAGCGACCTTCAAGGGAAAGGGTCAGTTTATCGTTTTCAGTAGTCTTGGTAATCTGCATAAGATTGTTCCTTTTTTATTTACAAAGTCTTGGTGATGGCCAGTTCGTTCTTGTCGCCGTTCCTGCGGTAACATACACTGTCCATAGTCTTTTTCACGATAAATATCCCGAGGCCTCCGATGTCCCTTTCTTCAAGAGGCAGGGTCACGTCAGGGTCCGCCTGTTTGATAGGATCGTAGGGCTTACCGTTGTCGATAAAGGTAAGCCTTGCCGAAAGCGTCGCCTTGCGGACTTCCACAATCAAGGTCACCTCGGTAGCACCCGAGAACTTGACAATGTTACTGTAGATTTCATCGATGGCGATATTGATTTGCATCTGGGATTTCATGGAGCCTTCCATGGGAGCAAGAATCCCTTCCACAAACGCCGTCAGAATATCCTGGTTCTCGGGAACAACGTCCACAATCTTTTCGTAACGTTCCCAGGCGTCCTTCATCTGCATTTTCTTTGCGCCGTCCATAGGAGTGAGGATATCCTGCACAAAGGACTTGAGAGCGCCCTTGTCGTTTTCGGCCACGTTCACCGTCTTTTCGTAGCGTTCCCATACGGGTTCGTCACTTCCGTTGAACTTAACAGCAAGCATGGTAATGTCATCGAACTGCGGAGCCTTCAGCACAAAGCCGTCCAGCTCCCTCTTGACCTGCGTGCACGTGTCAGAAGTGTTCTGCCGGCCACCCCTTTTCAAGGCATCCAGAAGCCTGTCGTTGCCAAACAGTTCATCCTTGTCATTGGTCGCTTCCGTCACGCCATCGGTGTAGAGGAACAGGGTATCGCCTTTCTTGAGGTCATAGGTCTGCTTGGTATATACGGTATCTTCCATGGCGGCCATAACCAGCTCAGAGCGGCTAGGGATAAACTCCACCGAGCCATCTTCGTGGCGGACCGCAGGAGGATTGTGTCCGGCAGAGGCAAACTCCACATGTCCCGTGCGCAAATCGATAATTCCCGCCCAGACCGTCACGAACATCATCAGGTTGTTCCGCTTTGCCAGGGCATAGTTCGTTTTGTTGAAGGCATCCACTACGGACTTCAAGTTCTTCGACATGGTACGGAGGATTATTCGAGCCACCATCATGAACAGAGCCGCTGCAACGCCCTTTCCGGAAACATCGCCCACCACAACGCAAAGATGATCGTTGTCTATCTTGAAGAAATCGTAGAAATCGCCTCCCACTTCTTTTGCGGGGAGCAAGAAGGGGGCTAGTTCATGGCGGTCGTCTTCGGAATTTTCGTCGCGCTCGGCTCCGGGCAACATGGAAAGCTGGATATTGCGGGCAAGGTCCAGTTCCCGCTCAATCCGTTTCATGTCTTTCTCTTTTTCGATATGCGCCTTGAGCGTAGAAAGCATGTTCGAGAACGCCGTTGCAAATTCCGCCACCTCGTCACGGCCAGAAACCTTCGGAATATCCACATCGAAATTTCCACCGCCAAGTTTCTTTGCCGCAAAAACGAGTTCCTTGAGAGGCTTTGCCACTCTGAAAGAAATCAGCAAGATGATGACAAGGATAACGCCATAACCACCCAGGGCAAGTATCAAGAAAAGCTTGCGGGTGTCTCTCTGGTCTTGTAAAAACTTCTGGACGGGCCACACCACCATAAAGGTCCAATTGTTGGAGTTGATTTTGGTGTAGTAAACGGCCGATTCCTCTCCGCCAGCCACCGTTCCCATAAACAGCCCGCTCGAATCCCTGTTTTTTCGGTCAAAGTCAATGGTACTGTTGCCACGGATTTCCTTGACCACTATTTCACGATTTCTTTTCCCTTGAGCAATGCTTTTAGGGTAAGCGACAGCCACATTATTTTCCGAGGTAATCAGGGCATAGCCCCCGTTGGAAACGGGAATCGTCGCGATTTCGTCTTTAAGGAACTCAATAGACATATCAATGGCCAGAACACCCGCCAAAACGTCATCGCCATTTTTATCCTTTTGGAAAATAGGGACGGTATAGACGGCAATGGGTTCGGGAACAAACTCACCGATAAAAGGTTCCTGCCAACGGCTGGTCCTAGCTTCCTTGGTGCTGGAATACCATTCCTTGTCCTGGTAATTGGCTCCCGTAACCAGGCGGATTTCGTTTTCGGTAAAGCGGGCAAGACGCATAAATTCACCCTTGGGAGTTTCCGGTCCCATGCCAGGTTCATAGACCAGCACCACAGCCACAATCTGGGGAATCAGGTTACGGGCGTTGGTAAGGGAATGCAACAGAAAGGTATCCAAATCCGCCTTGGCCATTCTCCTCTTGCCCAGGGTTTCTGCAATGTCATCGCCCACAAGTTTCCCTGAATTGAACAGCTTGTCAATGTAATTCACATTGGCCCGGCTGGTTTCCTCACCGTTTTCGATGGTAATCTTGTTCAGTATATCCTGAGTCTTTTGGCCCATGATGGCAAAAATCAAGCCAAACACGACCGTAATAGCCGCCAAGATCATCATGGACTGCTTAAAGGCCAGCCCTCGGAAATTAAAACCCATAAAGAACCTCTTATTATCTACAGATAGGTTAAGGTCATTGGTCAAAATGTATATAAATCACGTCCAAAGTAAATGGACTGACCGGGCAAAAGACCTAAAAAAGGAGCCACCCCGTAGGGAGTACTGTCACGGGAACAATCCGCCGGACAGTCTGGCCGTCGTTGCCGACCACTACCGCCATCCCGGTCAAAAAATTCATCCAACGCTGGGGCGTAAATTTAAGACCGCAAAAGTGCGTAAGGCAGGGCACCACCCAGGCGTCGTGGGTCACGAACACGTTAACGCGGGCATACCCCTTTTCAAGCATCATGGAAAGCATCTCCTCGGAGCGTTCCGCCAGGGGATAAAAGGGAGCATCAGCGTCTTGCGTCTCCGTCACTTCAGCATCACGGGAGTTTGCCCTCAGCCACTCACAGATACCCTCGTAAAAGCCAGCACGCAGCACAGCCTCATAGGCGGCATAATTTCGAACAAAGTATTCCGCCAGGCAGTCCAGTTTTTCTACCTCGGGGTTCTTGACACCGCAACCCTTGCCGATAAACTCGGCCGTTTCCACACAACGCCCCACAGGGCTAGAGAAAAAGCACACATCGGCGGGCGATTTGCCACTAGCAGAGACAACCCGGCCCAAACCAAGGGCTTGCTCCCGCCCACGCTCCGTCAGCCCCACGTGGGCGCCGTAATCCGGATCCTTTGGCGTGATATGGTTCCGTTCACCGTGCCGCACCAACAGGTAAGCCCGCTCATCGGGAGCGAGAGATTCAAAGAATGCCCGGGCACTTACAAAATCGTTTGTCATCGGCTTAGAAAATCATTATCCACAGCAGGTGCCCAAGCACAAAGCTCACGATACCCAGCACAAAGCCGCACAAGATGTCCGTCAGCCAGTGCACGCCAAAGTACACCCGCAAAAGCCCCCAGGTCAAGGGCAAAATCAGCATGATCCAGCCGTACCGGGGCACGCCGTAAAAGACGGCACTGGCCACTGCCAAGTTGTTCATGGTGTGGCCCGAGGGAAAGCTGTATTTGTCCAGGGGCGGCACTTCCGCCTTGATTTGCGGATTTGCGGCAAAGGGGCGAGGCCGCTTGGTGTTCAGCTTTACCACCTCGTAAATAATGAGGCTTACCGCCAGGGCCATCAGGGCCTGCCACAAAATGGGCAAAAACTTTTCCCAACCCACCATCACGAGAATGAACAGCGCAAAGGCGCCCCAGATGTAGCCGTCACCAAGCCGCACATAAAAGCGGAGCCGGTCGTTTACCTTCTCCGAAAAATGCCGGTTGGTCCAGTAGACCGACACCCGGTTATCAAACTCTGCGATTTTCTTGAACATCGCCTTGAATTTAGTTTTTTTCGTACCCCAAAAGCCAACACCAAACCAAAATGCTATTATTCCTAATGCTAATTAAAATATCCGGTCTAGATTCTTCGACTTCGTCCTACGGACTCCGCTCAGGATGACGGCCCTAGCCCCTAGGCCCTAAATCCTAACCCCTAAGTAACTATGCGCGTACTCGTTCTTAATTGCGGCAGCTCCTCGGTCAAGTTCGCCGTCATCGACACCCAGACCAAGCAGTCCATCTCTAGCGGCCTCGTCGAAAATATCGGCGTAAATGGCCACGTAAAGGCCAAGGGCCCGGTCGGAAACATCGACTTCAATTTCGACTGCCCCACCCACGCCGAAGCCGTCGCCGAAGTGCAGAAGTTCCTCGCCGAACAGAAGCTCACCGACACCATCGAAGCCATCGGCCACCGCGTGGTGCACGGCGGCAAGTACGTCAAGAGCGAGAAGGTAACGCAAGAAGTCATCGACTATATCCGCAGCATCACGCTGTTCGCCCCGCTCCACGAACCCGCACACGCCACCGGTATGGAATGCGCCACCAAGTTCTTCCCGGGCCTCCCGCAGGTCGCCGTGTTCGACACCGCCTTCCACCAGACCATGCCCCGCAAGGCCTACCTCTACGGCATTCCCTACAAGTTCTACGAAGAAGACAAGATCCGCCGCTACGGCGCACACGGTACAAGCCACCGCTTCGTGACCGGCGAAGCCGCCAAGATTCTCGGCAAAAAGCCGGAAGACTGCTGCTTCATTACCGCTCACCTCGGTAACGGTTCCAGCTGCTCCGCCATTCTGAACGGCAAGTGCGCCGACACCACCATGGGCTTCACCCCGCTGGAAGGCCTCATCATGGGCACCCGCTCCGGAAGCATCGACCCGGCAGTGCTCTTCTTCATCAGCAAGAAGTACGGTTACGATATCGACCGCCTTGACAAGCTCGTAAACAAGGAATCGGGCCTCCTCGGCCTCTCCGGACTTTCTAACGACATGCGCACTTTGACGCAGGCCGCAAGCGAAGGCCATGTGGGCGCACAGATTGCCCTCGAAACCTTCGCCTACAGGCTCACCCGCGAAATCGGCGGCATCGCTATGGCTCTCCCCCGCATCGACGCGCTGGTGTTCACCGGCGGTATCGGCGAGAACAGCAAGCTTGTCCGCAAGATGGCCATGGACAACCTCAAGATTCTCGGCTACCAGATTGACGAAGCCCGCAACGAAAAGAACGGCAAGGAATCCGGCCACATCATCAGTAAGGACGGCACCCCCACCGCCATGGTGGTCGCCACCAACGAAGAGTTGCTCATCGCGCTGGATACAGAAGCTCTGGTCAAATAGGCCGAGTTGTCATCCCCGCGCAGGCGGGGATCTCCTCAACCTAGCGCGTCCAGCTCTTCAAATCGTTCATAGGCCCTCTCCAGGGCCTTTTCTCTTTCCGCAATCTCCCCCTGCAGTTCCACAATCCGGGCCGCATTGGTATAAACTTCGGGCTTCGAAAGTTCCGTCTGGCGCCGGGCGATTTCCGCTTCCAGGGTCTCGATTTTTTCGGGCAGGGCTGCGAATTCCCGCTCCTCGTTGTAACTGCGCTTTTTCTTTTTTGGCGCCTCGGCAGGGGTAGCTCTCGCAGCGACGGAGCCCTGCTGGCCTCGAGCCTGTTCCCTTTCGGCCATGGCACGGGCTGCGCAGGCGGCTTCCTTTTCGCGAGCCTTCCGGTTCGCCTCGTAATCGCTGTAACCGCCCACCGCTTCAAAGACATTCCCGTTTTCTTCGATGGCCAGAATCTCCGTAGCCACCGAATCCAAGAACGCCCGGTCGTGACTTACTGTCAAAACCGTTCCCTTGTAATCCGCAATCAAATCTGCCAGCAGGTCCAGAGTTTCCATGTCCAAATCGTTGGTAGGTTCGTCCAGCACCAGCACATTGCTGGGGTGGCTAAAGAGGCAGGCCAACAGCAGACGATTCCGCTCGCCACCCGAAAGTGCACTGATAGGGCCACGGGCCCTGTCTGCCGAAAACAGAAAGTCCTGCAGGTAACTCAGCACATGGCGCTTCACGCCGTTCAGCGTAATGTAGGCCTGACCGTCGCCGATGTTTTCCACCAGGGACTTGTCTTCCCGAAGCCTGGTCCGCATCTGGTCAAAGTAGGCCACCTGCAGGTTCGTCCCCAGCCGGACTGTCCCGCTTTCCGGAGCAAGCTCTCCCAAAATCAACCGCAAGAGTGTGGTCTTTCCCGAACCGTTAGGCCCCACGATTCCTATGCGGTCTCCACGGAAAATTTCCGTGGTGAGGTTACTGATCAGGGGCGAGCCATCGTAGGAATAGTTCACGTCGGTAAGGCGCGCCACCAGGCGGCCGGACTTTTCCGCCTCGGTAATCTGCATGTTCACGTTCCCTACCCGGGAGCGCCGGGCCGCCCGTTCCTCGCGCATCTTGATGAGGGCGCGGACCCGGCCCTCGTTCCTGGTGCGGCGGGCCTGGATTCCCTTACGGATCCAGACTTCTTCTTCGGCCAGTTTCTTGTCAAAAAGGGCGTTGGCCTTTTCCTCTTCGGCCAAAGCCTGGTCCCTAAACTGCACGAACTTGTCGTAAGGGAAATCCCAGCAGCGCACGCGGCCACGGTCCAGGTCAAAAATCCGGGAAGCCACCCTCCGGACAAAAGCCCGGTCGTGACTCACAAAGAGAACGGCACAGTTCAAGCGGGTGACGATTCCCTCCAGCCACTGTATGGCGGGAATGTCCAGATGGTTGGTAGGTTCGTCCAGCAAAAGCAGGTCCGGGTCCTCCGCGAGGGCCCGTGCAAAGAGCACGCGACGCTTTTGCCCGCCGGAAAGGCTGTCGAACAAAGCGTCGGCATCAATGCCCGTCTTGCCGAGGACCGCCTCGGCATGGGCATTGTGCAGGCCCTCGGAGGATATACCTCCCATCACCACGTTCCGCACGGTTCCCTCCATATGGGCGGGAATCTCCTGGATCATGCGGGAAATCCGCAAGCCGGACTTCTTGATGACCTCGCCGGACTGCACCTCCATTTCATCTGTAAGCACCTTCAGCAAGGTACTCTTGCCGCAACCGTTTCGCCCCACCAGGCAAATCCGGTCTCCGGCCTCGATATCAAAGCACACGTTGTTCAGCAAGGGGGCATTCGCCCCGATGCGCAAAAGCAGGTTCTTTGCAGAAAGAATGGGCATGCCTATCTCTTGATGCTCTTTTTCAGTTCCAGAATCCGACGCACGCTTTCGTCTATGCGGGATTCCTTGATTTCGCCCTTTTCTACCGCTGCCATCACGGCATCAAAAGCCTTTACAAAGTCAAGAGGACAAAGCACAATGTCGATTCCCGCCTGAATCGCCTTCACGGCGGATTCTTCTACGCCAAATTCCTGCACGATGGCACCCATGTCCATGGCGTCGGCCACGATGATGCCCTTGAAGCCCAGTTCACCCCGCAATTTCTCCTGCAAAATCACCGGCGAAAGGGTGGAAGGCAAGTTGTTTCCCGTCACCTTCGGGGCGGCGATGTGAGCCGTCATAATCATCTGGGCTCCGGCATCGATTCCCGCCTTGAAAGGAACCATCTCGCAGGTCTTCATTTCCTCCCAGGTCTTCTGGGTAGCCACGTAACCCGTGTGGGTATCCGCCTTCACGTCGCCGTGGCCCGGGAAATGCTTAAGGGTCCCCACCACCTTTGCAGAGTCAAGCCCCTGCAAATAGGCCTGCACCATGTCGGCCACCACTTCCGGGGTATCCGAAAACGCACGGGGGCCAATCACGATGTTTTCCGGATTGGTGTTCACGTCGGCCACCGGCGCAAAGTCAATATCAAAGCCGTACTCCCGAACATAGGAACCGATGGTAAAGGCCATCTTATAGACCTCGCTTGGGTCCCCGGCCTCGGCAACGGCGGCCATGCTTTCGTACTTGGGAACATCGAACGTTCCGTTGTTGGCAATGCGGGCCACCCGACCGCCTTCCTCGTCAATGGCCAGCAGGGGCAAGCCCTTCAGTTTCCGGATATCTTCGATAAAAGTGGCCAGCTGGGACTTGTCCTTTATATTGTGGGCAAAGAGAATCATGCCGCCGATGGGGTAATCCTCGTTTACCGCAAGCATGGTCCGGTTTACCTCCTGCAAGCTGTAATCCGGGAGCTCCGTATAACTTTTCCAGTGGATGCTCGTGTCCAGGGCCTCCGGCCGCACCAAAAACATCTGGCCCACCTTTTCCCGGAGAGTCAGGTTCTCTATGGCAAAAGGATCCTTGCAGCAATCCTCCGACACGCTGGTAGAGGAATCCGAGTTAGAACAGGAGTCTAACAAAAAAAGTAACATGCCGAGAACGGCCCAACGGGCCACATCCAGTCCCTTCATATTGGCTCCAGTAGATTACTTTAGGTGCTTTTTGATTTTTTCGCAAAATTTATATTTTTTTGCAACCATCCTCCACCCACGCACACCCAAATAGCAGAATGAACGAAAGAGGTGTCCTGAACGGCTTGAAAAGCGGCAGCCGCGAAGCTCTTGCCATGCTCTGGCAAGAACATAGCGGCCATGTGCTGAATCTCGCCTTCCGGATGCTCAAGGACCGGGACCAGGCCGAAGACATACTGATGGATGTCTTTGTCCAGGTGCCCAGATCCGTTCAGAAGTTCCGTGGCGAGAGCAATCTCGGCACCTGGCTCTACAGGCTCACCGTCAACGCCTGCCTCATGAAACTCCGGGCAAAGCGTAGGCATGCCGAACTAGAAGAAGAAAACTGGGACACTATCGTCGAAAGCGCCCTGGGCACAGAAGAAAAGGAACAGGAGTTCGATACAGAGCTTTTAACCCTTGGGCTAAACCAGCTGCCCGCCGAAACCCGGAGCATGCTCTGGCTCAAGGACGCCGAGGGGCTAGACATCAAGGATTTGACGGAGATTTACCGCATGCCCGACGGAACCATCAAGGCGAGGCTCAGCAGGGCGAGGCACTTTGTAAAGGACTTTTTGACAAGGAAACAGAAAAATGCGTGATTCCATCGACTTTTCCAAAATGGAACGGATTACGCCTAGGGAAGATTCCTGGGACAAGGTCTGCAAGCGCCTAAACATTGCCGAAAAGGCAAAAGTCCTCCGCTTCAGAATCTATTCCGCCATCCCGCTAGCCGCAAGTTTTGCGCTGGTGGCGTTCAGCCTGTTGCTTTCATCTGTTGACGCCATCGAAACAAGCGCCATTTCTACACAGCAAGTCGCAAGCACCCAGCAAGATTCTTCTTCGGGACTGTATTCCTGGTACGGCGAACTCGGTGAAACCGAAAGCGACGAACTGGAAACTTTAGACAACTCACAATCCCTCACCTACCTACTCAAGGAGGACAAATAATGAACGGCTCCGTAAAAATCTTTGTTGCAAGCCTTATCGTGCTGGCTTGCTCCGTAGGGTTCTTCTTGGGATCCCTATGTTGTCACAACCCAGGAATCTGTCCCAAGGCTTCCTGTGAAAAAATGATGCCGCTACCACCATCTACCCAGGGAGAAATGGCCCGCAAGGACTTCGGTGGTAAAGACTTCCACAAAAGGGGGCCGGACCCTGCCTTCTTGGATTCCATGCTTCAGCTGACCCCTGAACAAAAAGCGGCCATGGACAAGAACCGCGAAACCATGGAACAAGCCTTCAAGGAACTGCGCAAGCAAAAAATGGAGGCTGAAAAAGAACTGAAGGAAGCTCTGGACGGTGGCAACGAAGCCAAGATTGCAGAAGCCAAGAGCAAGATCCTTGCCGCACAAGAGGCTCTCCTCAACAACCGCATTGAAGGGGTCAGCAGCCTGAACAAGATCCTCACCAAGGAGCAGCAAGAAAGATTCCAACAGTTCCAAAAAGAGATGTTCAAGAAACACGGACACCACAAAGGACCTCACAAGGGGCCACATGGCGACCATGAACATCATGGCGAACCCCCTCACGAGCCCTAACTCTTTTGCGTATTTGCTCCTTTGATACGCAATAAGACCCCGGCACGCTCCTGCCGGGGCCTTTCCTGTTTTCAGATTATTTCCCTATTCTTCTTCGCCCTCGATATCGGCAGCACCGTTACCGTGCAGGGCCACCAGGCGCACACCGTTCAGGGTCAGGTAGGGGTCATAAGTATCAATCACCTTGCTGTGTCCCATGACCATGCGGCCCCAGCCTCCCGTGGCAAACACGGGGACTTTCTTCTTGCCCATCTCGGCCTTGATTTTGGCCACCAGGGTTTCAAGCTCCGCCATGAACCCGTACAAGAGACCCGCGCGAATGGCGTCGTCGGTGTTGTTGGCAATCACATGCTCCGGCCATTCGATGCTCACCGGCAACAGGCGTGCCGCCTTCTCGGTCAAAACGTCCAGGCTGGCACTGATACCGGGAATAATGATACCCCCAGCAAAGCCGCCATCCTTCATCACGTCAAAAGTAGTGGCCGTTCCCATGTCCACCACGATGGCATCCTTGTAGCCACGGTCCCGGAGAGCGATGATATTGCAAAGACGGTCGGAACCTAGCGAAGCCGGGTTCGGGTAGGCGATAGGGCAACCCAGGCAGTTGTCGGAACTCACCACCTGCACAGGCCGCTTTAACAGCGTCTGCAGGGCCTTGATCCACGGGCGTTCATGGGCAGGCACTACCGTCGAAAGCCCCACGTGGGTAATGGTGGAAGGTTTGATTTCGGAAAAACGGACAAGGCCGCCAATGCGGTTCATCACCTCGTCGCTGGTGGTTTCCTTACGGGTGGTGAGCCTCCAGTGGTCCACCACCTTGTCGCCCTTGAAAATACCAAGAACCGTGTGGGAGTTGCCCACATCCACCACAAACGAGAACGTATCCGTCTTTTTCAAATTCTTCATTTAACCACTTGTCATGCCCGGCTTGACCGGGCATCTCCTTTTCTACATAGAGACTATATCCGCATGGAGATGTCTAGAGCTTTCACGCTATGAGTCAACGCCCCAACCGAAATATAGTCAAGGCCAAGGGTGGCGATTTCCTTCGCACGTTCCAGCGTCATGTTTCCAGAGCCTTCCACCAAGCACTTGTCGCCGCTTTCCTTGATAATCTTCAGGGCCTCGGCCATCATCTCGTTGCTCATGTTGTCCAGCATGATCACGTCTACGCCCTTGTTCAACAAGGCCCGCAGCTGGTCGAAATTTTCCACTTCCATTTCCACCATCAGGCCTTGCTTGTTGTTCTTCTTCACCACTTCAAGAGCCTCTAGTACTCCGCCAGCAGCGGCGATATGGTTGTCCTTCACCAGCACCATGTCGAAAAGTCCCATGCGGTGGTTGGAACCTCCCCCTACACGCACGGCGTATTTTTGCAATGTGCGAAAACCGGGCACCGTCTTGCGGGTGTCCAGCACCTTGGTCTTGCCGCCCTTCAGGGCTTCCTGGAAGGTGTGGGCCACCGTGGCCACGCCGGAAAGTTGCTGGATAAAGTTCAGTAGCGTACGTTCACCGGTCAACAGCTCGTGGGTGGTGCCGTCCATTTCGGCAATCAGGTCGCCCTTTTTGACCACGTCGCCGTCTTTCTTGTGGAGCGTCACCTTCACGCTTGCCTTCAGCTCCTGGAACACCAGTTCAATCACAGGGAGTCCTGCCAACACGCCGTCTTCTTTCGCTATCAGGCGGGCATGCTGCCTCTGGTCGGCGGGGATAGTCCATTCGCTGGTCACATCGCCAGTACGCACGTCTTCGGCCAAAGCGAGACGGATCATGGTGAGAGCATCTTCGGTAGGAAAAACTGGAGTAGAATTGTCGCCGTACATAATTATAACTTAGGGGTTAGGGTATGAGGTATGAGGTCGGGGCGATGCCCCTCTGAGGTATGAGGTTATTAAATAAAAAGCTCAAAGGGAGCCGGAGGCGACCGACCTCATCACTCAAAGCGAGTGTAACGAGCGACCCCATAACTCTACTGAGCTCCTTTTCCGGTCAGTACCACATATACCGTCCGCACGAGAATCTGAAAATCCAGAAGCAGGCTCATGTTCTCGTAATAATACATATCGTACTGCAGCTTGATTTGAACATCCTCAATACTATTGTCATAATGGTGGCGCACCTGGGCCCAGCCGGTAAGACCGGGTTTCATCTTCAGGCGTCCAATGTAAAAGGGAATCTGCTCACGGAGCTTGCCGATAAAAACCGCACGCTCCGGACGGGGGCCCACCATACTCATGTCGCCTTTCAGCACGCACAAAATCTGCGGTAGTTCATCAATGCGGGTCTTGCGCAAGAAATGCCCCACACGGGTAATGCGGGGGTCTTTCTTGGTGGCCCATTGGGCACCGAACTTTTCGGCATCCGTCCGCATGGTGCGGAACTTGTAAACCGTAAAGGGCTTGCCGTACAGGCCGATGCGTTCCTGGGAATAAAAAATGGGGCCGTGGTCATCCAGTTTGATGGCGATGGCCGCCAACAGGCACACCGGCAAGGAACAAAGCCCGATAATTCCACCAATAACAATATCCAGGAATCTCTTGATCTGCACCTGCCAGGGCGGCATGGCTAAGGGGAAAAGTTCCTGCAGTTCGAACCCGTGAACCAGGTTGCTCTTGAACCGGCCATTGACGGCAGGGTAAAGCTCAGGCACAATGTAGATATGCAAGGGAAGTTCGCAAACCCATACCAGCACACGCATGATTTCTTGCGGCGAAGAACTGTCGTGGGCGATAATGATTCCCGAAATTCCAAACTTCTTGACCAATGTGGGCAAATCCGAATACTTGCCAAGAACCGGAACATCGCAAAAATGATGGTCCATCACCTGGTAGCGTTCATCCACGAACCCCACCACCTGCTGACCAACCTCAGGAGCTTTTTTCAAAGCTTCTGCAATATTCTTGCCGGATTCCGTACAGCCAAGGACCAGCACCTTGTTGGCCCCATAGCCCCGACGGAGTAACGACCTCAGCCCAAGGTACAGCACCATGCGGAACGCAGCGACCAGCACCAATACAAAGACACCATAGACCAAAATCCAGGTAAAGCGGGAACCATAGATGTAGTTGCCAGTCAGAGGAGCACCGGCGGCCACCTTGCCCATAAACTCAGAGCCGAACAGCCCGACAATAATCAGGACAACGCCCACGACAACAGCCCGCAGAACCCGCAGGACCTGCAAGGTTCTAGACTGCAAAAGCCATGTGCGGTACAGCCCCGTGAAGGTAAACCAGAAAAGCCAGCAAATATTCAGGACACACCCTATATGCCAGTAGGCATCCAGGGTCTTGGAAGGGTCGAACTTCTCGACAATCCAGCCACTGTGAAACTGGACCCAGTACGCCAGGACAAAGCAAATTGTCAGGGCGAGAAAGTCCGAAAGGAGCAGGAGCACCCTTTCCAATGTGGCGGCACGAATCATACAGTCCTAATCTACAAAACGGCCCGGCCAGAAACCAGTTTTAGACCAGGAAACGGATAACCTGGCTCTTTTCCACGATTTCGGGCAGGGCGTCGATAGCGTCCACCGCCTTCGAGGCCTTGCTGTCCTGGGTCTTTTCGGTAATGACCACAATGGAAACCTTGCCCGGGTCTTTCACATTCTTCTGGATAATGGTCTCGATGGAGATGTTGTTATCGGCAAGGATGCTGGTAATCTTTGCAAGCACACCGCAGGCATCGCGGGAGGTAAAGCGCAGGTAGTAACGGGAGGACGTTTCCGAAATCGGCACCAACGTGGCGGAATTTTCCACATTGAACCAGCCCATGGGGAGCGCCTTGCGGCTACCCATATCTACAGAGCGGGCCAAAGACACCAAATCGGCCACCACGGCAGAGGCCGTCGGGAGGCGGCCAGCACCGGCACCGGTCTGCACCGTTTCGCCTAGGTTATCGCACTTGAGGTAAACCGCGTTAATCACGCCGTTCACGTTGGAGAGCAGGTTTTCGTTAGAGACAAAGCAAGGATGGACACGGGCATCCACGCGGTCGCCATCCCGATGATAAATACCGAGAAGCTTTACGCAACAGCCGATTTCCTTGGCAAAGGCGATATCCTGGGCGGTAATCTTGGAAATACCCGTCACATGTATCTTTTCAAAATCCACACGCTTGCCGCTGCAAAGGCTGGCAAGGAGTGCCGTCTTGTGGGCGGAGTCGATACCTTCGATATCGAAGGTGGGGTCCGCTTCGGCAAAGCCCAGCTTCTGGGCATCCTTCAGCACCACGTCAAAATCCAGGCCTTCGTCGGCCATACGACTAAGGATATAGTTACAAGTACCATTGATGATGCAGCTCAGGCTTTCTACCGTAGAGCCCAGCAGGCCTTCTTGCAGGCTGCGGATAATGGGGATGCCACCACCTACGGCAGCTTCGAACAGCACGTGCAGTCCGTTCTTGGCGGCCAGGGGGAATATCTCGTGACCATACTTGGCGAGAAGAGCCTTGTTAGCGGTCACCACGTGCTTGCCGCTTTCGAGAGCGGCCAGAATCCACTTGCGGGGCATGTTGTAGCCGCCGGCCAGTTCCACCAGCACATCGATGTCGTTGCCGGCAATCATTTCGTCGGCGTTGGTTGAAACCTTGTAGCCCTTCGCCTTGTAGGGGGCCACTTCTTCTTCGGACTTGGCGCAAATGCAGGCCAGTTCCAGTTCCACACCGAGCTTTTCCTTGTACTCGGCAATTTTCTGCTCCAGAATCTGGATAACTCCGCCACCGACGGTTCCCGTTCCAATAAGACCAATACGCAACATAAGGCGTCTCCATTTTGAATTTTACGGCGGTAAATGTAGTAATTAGGGGTTAGGAGTTAGAGACTAGGGGCTAGGGTTTCAGGTCACAAAGCTTCGTTTCATGCAAAACTTTTGAAACCTAATGTTTCTCACCTCAAAGCGAGTGCAGCGAGCGAGCCGATTGCTATATTTACTCCCATGGAACAGGAATCGGTAAATCCGGCCATTGACTCTATACTCACGGAGCAGAGGCTAAAGAACATCGTCTATCCGGCCAGGCTTTTCCGGGCGCGGCTGAACGAGGAGTTCCTGCGGGCAAACCGCACCCGCAAGCCCTTCATCTTTATCCAGATTTACGCCCACCAGTTCGACCTGCTGGGTTGGGCATGGCCAAACCAGACGATCGAGCAGACCTGGCGAATCAGCCTCCTTACCATGTTCTTCCACCTCCGGTTCATCGATGTCATCGGCTACCTTTCCGATGGTAACGGTATCGGTGTCATCCTGCTGAATTCGGACCTTTCCACCCTGGAGAACATCCGAAAAGAAATTCTCCACAGGCTAAACGACGCGGGCCTTATCCAGAACCTGCGGCACAAGCCCAGAAAGCCCATTTTCAAGGCCTACCTGTACACAGGACTGCAAGAAAAAGAAAATCTTGAACTGGCGGATACCATCAAGGAATTCAACAGCACCAACGGCAGTTTCTTCCGTGTTGACCGCCTGAACATGGACCACATCTGGCCCCACCCCCACAAGATCCGCTTTCGGCATATCATCAAGCGGTGCGTGGACTTTACAGGCGCCCTGCTGGGCCTGATTATCCTTTCGCCGGTGCTTTTATTCTGTGCCCTGGCCGTAAAGATCAGCGACCCCAAGGGGCCCATCATCTTCAAGCAGACCCGCGTGGGCAAGAACGGCTCGCTGTTTACCATGTACAAGTTCCGAAGCATGTACGTAGATGCCGAAGAACGCAAAAAAGAGCTCATGGCCCTGAACGAGACCGGCGGCAAGACCTTCAAAATCAAGAACGACCCCCGTATTTACCCCTTCGGCCGTATTCTCCGCAAGTTCAGCCTCGACGAACTGCCCCAGCTGGTGAACATCATCAACGGCGACATGTCCATCGTGGGGCCCCGTCCGCCTCTCCCCGAAGAGGTGGAAACCTACGAACCCTGGCACCGCATGCGCCTTTCCGTAACCCCCGGACTCACCTGCATCTGGCAGGTCAGCGGTCGCAGCAACATCAGCTTCGAAGGCCAGATGCGCCTGGACAACGACTACATCCGCCGCGGCGGCAAGCTGACCGACGACTTCAAGCTCATCCTCAAGACCTTCAAGGTCGTGTTCAAGGGCGAAGGGGCGTATTAGTCAGTGGTCAGTGGTTAGTGATTAGGATCGTCATCCTCGCGCAGGCGAGGATCCGCTTAAGGTGTCAGTAGATAGTGGTTAGGAACGTCATCCTGGGCACGAAGGACCCGGGATCCATACAGTTCTTTTAAAGGTGGACGCAGTAGATTTTAGCTATTAGGCTCGAGGCGCGAGGAACGTCATCCTCGCTGTCATTCTGGAGCCTGTCATTCTGGAGCGCAGCGATAGAAACTGCGATAGAATCACGAGGATCCGCTTAATATGTCTATGGTTAGGGGAAAGCCTTCCCCTCGCTTCTGCCACGTCGTCATGGCGGGTTCCACCCCGCCATCTAGCCGTGTCATCCGCTACCCCTTCTAGCGGGGGCTCTCCCCCCGCAACGCCCCCGTTTGCCTCACAGCCGTAAACTTTGTATATTGTGGGCGAAATGCTAGACAAAGAAGTTTTAAAGACCGTCAGCCGCATCGAGCTTTCTGTGCGCGGAACACTGGACACCGTCATGACCGGTGCCTACCACAGTTCCTTCAAAGGGAACGGCATGGAATTCAGCGAAGTCCGGGAATACATGCCGGGCGACGACGTGCGCACCATCGACTGGAACGTGACTGCCCGAACAGGCTCACCCTACGTGAAAAAGTTTATCGAAGAACGCGAAATGACCATGCTCTTGATGGTGGATGCCTCCAGCTCTTCGGAATTCGGCTCCGGCAAGCAGATGAAGGGCGAAGTCATGGCGACTTTGACCGCACTTCTCGCCTTCGCCGCCATCAAGAACAACGACAAGGTGGGCCTGCTGATTTACACCGACCAGGTGGAACTGTTTATCCCGCCCGAGAAAGGCCGCAAGCACGTGCTGCGGCTTATCCGCGAAATTCTCTATTTCAAGCCGCAGCACCACGGCACCAACACCCAAGTGGCGCTGGAATATGCCGGCAAGATTCTGAACCGCCGTGCCGTGGTCGTGGTGATGAGCGACTTTCTGGACCAGGGCTTCGAAAACGCCTTCAAGATTCTGCGCAAGCGCCACGACGTGCTTGCGGTCTCTGTCGTTGACCCCCGGGAAACGGAACTGCCCCCTGCAGGACTCGTGGAACTGGAAGACCCCGAAACCGGCGAAACGCTTTTGATAGACACCGGCGACGCCACCTTCCGGGAAGCTTTCGCCCGAGAGGCAAAGCGTCAGGGCAAGGCCACCAAGGAACTGTTCCAGCGCATGTCCATCGACTTTGTGCGCATCGAGACCCACGACGACTTCAAGGACACTGTGGCCCCGCTTATCGAGCATTTCAGACGTCGCGCCAAGATGGCAAGAATATAACGAATAAGGAGGGTTACACCCTCCCTAATTGTTATAACATAAAGATTTTAATCTATTTTGTTTATATGAAATACAAAAAAATTCTCCTCTTTGCTTTTTCCTCCCTTCTTCTTTCCGCCTGTTCCAGCGATAATTCGTCAGGTGCAGACGAAACCGATAAAAAAACGGAACTCAAGGAGTTTTCCAACTCCCTCCTTGATTTGACATCTGACCAAAGAACCGTCGATGAAGGCTATTGGAAAAACGCTCTTTCCAATGTCTGGGAAGGCATCAAGAAGAGAAACATTGAACCCTACGGCACAGGCCTCATCCACCGCCCCAAAAGCGAAAAACCAGGAGACGCCGTCAGTGAGGGTGTTGGCTACGGCATGCTCACCGCCCTGTTCGCCAACGACCAGAAAACTTTCAACAGCATCTGGGAAGCGGGCAACACCTACATGTGGTCCAGCTGTTTCTACAACTGGCAGGTCAGCAAGACCGGTTCTGTCCTCGGGCGTGGGGCAGCCACCGATGCCGAAGAAGACGTGGCGTTGGCCCTAGTCTTTGCAGACAAACTGGTCAAAGCGGGAAAATGGAAGGATTATTCCTCGGAAGAGAGGGGTAGCTACCTTGACCACGCAAAAAGAATCATGAACTGCATGTGGAGTACCAAACAAATAACAAGCTGGGGAACGGTCGCGCCTGGAGCTGGATGGGGCGGCGAAGACTTTGTCAATCCCGGCTATTTCTCCCCCGCCTGGTACAAGATTTTTGCCAAGTATGATTCCACCCACAATTGGCAAAAGGTTGTGGACCGCAGTTATGAAATCTTGAGTAACAGTGTCGGATATCCCTACGGCCTGATTCCCGACTGGATGACTCCCTCCGGAGGTTATGCCGGGGCAGGACTGGGCTACAACGCCTATGGAAATGGTCAATACTGTTTCAAGGACGCCATACGCACCCTTTGGCGAGTCGCCATTGACGCCATCTGGTTCAAAGAGCCTCGTGCCAAAGCCCTCCTGACCAACGCCGTCACCTTCATCAACAACGCAGGCGGCGCTCCGGCCGCAAACTTCTACAAGACCGATGGGACGCTGGTTCCCGCCGAAGACATCTGGACAGACATGGCTGCAGGAACCATCCCCCGCACTCGTCAGGAGCACAGCCATCTGACCGTCGGCATGTGGGCAACAGCCATCGCTGCCGCCGGTTCCAAAGAAGACATGGAAGCCTTCAGTTTGGAACTCTCCAAGTTCTATGAAGACGGAGATTATTTCGGAAACGCCGTTGATCCTCTAGGCGGTACCGAAGATACCCTGCACAACGAGATGTACTTTGACCAGTTCCTCGGGTGGTTCGGAGCAAGCATGCTCAGCGGATCTTTCATCAACGTCATTGACGCCATCGACAATCCAGCAACACCGGCCGAAAAATTCTATACCGACATTAGCTACGAAGAAACTGAAAAATAAAGGTTCAAGCAGCACCAAAAGACGGCGTCAAACCGTCGCAGGCTTGTACCCCAGCAGTTTCATGCTGTAAAGGGCAGTTCCCTTACTGATGCTGCGCACGCCGGTAGCATAACCGAAAATTTTTCGCAGCGGGACTTCCGCCTTCAAAAAGTGGGTCTTGCCGTCGCCACCGATTTCCTTTACCTTGCCGTCCCGTGACTGGATATCGCCGGTCACAAGTCCTGCAAAAGTCACGGGACATTCCAGCGAAAGTTCCATGATGGGTTCGTAAAGTTCCACATCGGCGGGCTTGATCAGCTTTGTAACCGCATCGGCGCAGGCCTTCTTGATCATAGGCGGGAGCGCCCCCTCAGTCCAGGTGAACTCGTGAACCTCAAAGCGCACGCCTACCAGCGCTCCCTTACCGAGAATCCCGACTTCGGCAGATTCCAGCAGGGCCGAGCGGACACCGGCCAGAATCTCGCGGGGAGCCGTCTCCAAAAATTCCGCAGAAAGCCGTATATCATGGGCATCGCCTTCCAAAGGCGTCGCCGAAAGCTTGATAGAAATCTTGTGGGGCCCAAGCTGGAACGAATTTTCCACAGGACCCACCTCGCGACATAAACGCTCTTGCCAGCGCACCTCGGGGCTCCCCGCCTTCACTTCGCAACCGAATTCCCGTTTCAGGCGCGAAAGCAGCACATCCAACTGCACCTCGCCTACGGTATGCAAGTACCAGAAACCGCCGTCATCCTTCTGGACGCGGAAACTGGGGTCCATACGGCCAAGCATGTTCAGGCTCTTGTCCACATGCAAAAAATCCTCGGAACCCAAGCACTCCACGCGGGTCTGCAAAAGGGGCTGATACTTGTCGCGGATAGAGGCATGAGGTCGCTCCCCCTGGTCGCTTTGAGGTATGGGGTCGCTCCGCCCTTCGGGCGTCACTTTGAGAATCTCTCCCAGTTCCGTCTCGAAAGGCGTACGCATCGCGTAAATATCGCCCGAACGGATTTCATCTACTGGCACCAGCAGATTCGCCTTCAGTCTCGAAAACTCAAAGCCCGCAGGCCATGCCTTCCGTTCCAAATCCGTGTGGCTCCGGAAAATGGAAATCTCCCCCACGCCCTTGAAATACCTGAGGCGTATCACCTGGCCCAGTTCGCCCTTGTCAAAGGCGGGCACCTCTGGCAAAAAGAAAGTCAGCGCCGTCGTGAGGCTCCGCACGCCAAAACCTTCCATGGCAGAGCCCGCGTAGCACAGGGCGTAATCGTCGCTTGCCGCCAAGGCCTTCAGCCCCCGCAACAGAATCTTTGCCGGCACAGGCTTACCTTCCATGGCAAGCTTTAAAATCTCGTCGTCAAAATTGCTGGCAAATTCCACCGCCTCGGCGTAGTGCTTTTTCAGGTCGTGGGCCTGGTCCCAGCCGTCATCCACGTTCCAGCCTTCGTCCACCACCTCTTCGCCGCTAGCGGAATGTTCCAGGCGGCTTTTGCTCAGCACGTCCAGCACGCCGGTCATCTTGCCGTCCCGATATTCCGGCAGCGTCATGAGCACCGGCCGCACCCCCAGAACCTCTTCGATGTTGATAAGGGTTTCGTCCAGGGAATAGTCGGGATTGTCCAGCTTGTTCACGAACAAAATCGTCCGAACGCCCGCCTCCCGGAGTTTCTTGAAAGCGGCCACCGTCTGGGTCTCTACACCGCTGGCGGCACTCACCACAAGAATCGCCCCTTCCACCGCCGTGAGGGCCGTGTCCACCTCGGCACCAAAATCCACGTGACCCGGCGTATCGATAAAATTGAACCAGGTATCCTTCCACTCAAAGTGGGCCACACCACTTTCGATAGTGATACCCCTGTCCTTCTCTTCGGGCAGGTAGTCCATGGTGGCAAGGCCTTCTTCTACGCGGCCCGGACGACGCACCTCCCCTGCCGTGAACAGAATCCGTTCCGACAAAGTGGTCTTGCCCGCATCCACGTGGGCAAGGATGGCGATGTTCCGGACAGGCTGCGACATGGGCCTATTTTTTCAGTTGAGATTCCAGAAATTCCACACGGGCGGCCAAGTCCGCATAAAGCTTTTCCAGGGTTTCCAGGCGGGCATCGTGCTCCCGGTCCTTGATGGACTGGCGGTGCAGTTCCGAATCCTGCTCCTCGTTCTTGGAATCCACGGAATTCAGGCGGAAATCGTGTTCCGCGTCCTTTGCCACCTGGGCCTTGATCTTGAATTCCTGCTCCCGTTCCTTGCTGTAGAGGGAATCGATACGCAGGTCGTGTTCATAATCCTTTTCGGCCTGGGCATCCAGGCGGGCGTCGTGCTCCTGGTCCTTTTTCACAAGTTCGGATATGCGTTTATCCCGTTCAGCGTCTTGCATAAAGCCCCCTTGGTAGTAGTAGGGAAATGTAGTAAATAGGTATGAGGTGTGAAGTCGCTTCGCTTTGGGGTGTGAGGTGTGGGGTGTGGGGTGTGGGGTATGAGGCTCGGGTTTCAAGAAGCGTCATTCCGTCACTGAAAACTCATAACTGGCCTCCGATAACTAAAAGGGGGAAGTCTCCCCCTGATTGCAGCCTTGGCGATTAGACAGAAGCCGGCAGTGTCATTGCGAACCCCGAATAGGGTGAAGCAATCACAATCCAACAATCTCGCCAAGGCTTCCATCACCCTCTCTCCTAGGGGCTCGCCCCTAAGACCCCCAAATTTTTTTATCTTCATACATCAAGAAAAACTATTCTAGAATGGAGAAAATCCTATGAAAAAATTGTCCAAAACGCCAGCCACTCGCAATGTCGTTGCGAACACAAGGTCACTGAGCTTGTCGAAGTGGTGCGCGACAATCTCACTACCGCTATTCCTTATCGCCTGTGGCGACGAAACTACCAACAACATTACCGAAACCACGGGAATGACCCTCATTGAGAAAGGCGCCAAAATACCCGACTGTACCGACGACAACGCCGGCGAAATGGTCTATGCCACAGACTCTGCCGCCGCGTTCTTCTGCGCCGACGGCAAGTGGCAAAGCCTGAAAGGCGAAAAGGGCGAACAAGGTGAACAAGGCCTCCAGGGTAAACAAGGAGAACAAGGAGAACAAGGAAAACAGGGCGAAAAAGGCGATGACGGCGAACCTGGCGAAGGCAAGCAAGGGCCCAAGGGCGAAGACGGCGTAGGAACTCCAGGCGAACCTGGTGCATCCTGCACCGCAGTGGCCCTGGATGACAACTCCGGTTACAAAATCGTGTGTGGCGCAGATTCCGTGGGCGTGGTACTCAACGGCAACAACGGCGTAGGAACTCCGGGCGAACCTGGTGCATCCTGCACCGCAGTGGCCCTGGATGACAACTCCGGTTACAAAATCGTGTGTGGCGCAGATTCCGTGGGCGTGGTACTCAACGGCAACGACGGCGTAGGAACTCCGGGCGCAGATTGTAAAATTACAAATGACGAAAACGGCGTTGTAACAATACAATGTGGAAATGGTGCAAATATTACCGAGACTGTTCTTTACAAAGCCATGTGCGGAAAGATTCCGTATGACCCGGCAGAAAATGTTTGCGTCGATTCAAAACTTTACAATATATGCGGTGACACGATTTATGCACCGGCAAACCAATTCTGCGACCTTCGCGACACCACGGTTTACAAGTCTGTGACTATTGGCGGACAGACCTGGATGGCAGAGAACCTGAACTACGAGACCAAAACAGGTAGTTACTGCAACCCCAATGTCACAGACTTCTGCGAAACCTACGGACGGCTTTACACCTGGGCAACCGCCGTTGGCAAGACAGAAGACGAATGTGGGTACGGCCATAGTTGCACAACTCTGGGCGATGGAAACATCCAGGGTGTATGCCCCGATGGTTGGCACGTCCCTACAGAGACGGAATGGGTAGCTCTGTTCGAAGCGGTGGGTGGAGCATCCACGGCAGCAGCCAATCTCTTTGCATCGGGCTATTGTGTTGGTTTCGACTGCACAGACCCATTCGGATTTTCTGCACTACTTAGTGGACAGATGTATGGAAACATTTCCTATGAGAATCCCGGTTTATTGGGCTTATTCTGGAGTGCAACTGAATACGACGAAGACACCGATTTTGCGACCTTAATAATTCTCTTTGGTGATGAAAAAGAAGCATTTTGGGATCATGAATCCAAATCACTTGGTAACTCCGTCCGTTGCGTCAAGGATGCCGAATAGCCCAAAATCGTAAAACACTTCAAACAAAAACACCCGAAGTTCCAAAAGAACCTCGGGTGTTTTTTGCATATAAATGGTTTAGTAGATGAACAGCATTTCCCTGTACTTGGGCAGGGGCCAGCAGTCATCGGGCACGATTTTTTCCAGGGCGTCCACCACGCCGCGGAGTTCCGCCATGGCGTCGAGAATATCCTCGTGGTCCTTCTCCAGGCAGGCCTCCATCTTGGCAATGGCGGCCATCAGTTTCGAAGAGCCTTCGCCCAGAGCCTTGGCGTAGCTGTCCAGACCGGGGAATCCCTGGTTCAGGGCCATTTCGTTGGTCTTGAGGGCCTTGGAGTAAGAATCCACCACCTTGGGCAAAATCACGTTCTTCGCCAGGTCACGGGCGATTTCCCCTTCGATGTGGATACGCTTGTGGAAATCCTCCACGTTCACTTCGTAGCGGGATTCCATCTCACGACGGTTCATCACGCCGTACTTTTCGAACAGGGCCACGTTCTCGTCTTTCACCAGGGCCTTCATGGCTTCCATGGAGGTCTTGATGTTAGGCAGCCCGCGGCGTTCCGCTTCGGCAATCCATTCGTCGGTATAGCCGTTTCCGTTGAAAATTACGCGCTTGTGTTCCTTCACGATTTTCTGGAGAATCTTCTGCAGCCCCGTGTGGAAATTCTTCTCGTCCAGTTTTTCCAGCTGTTCCGCAATCATGTCGAAAGCTTCGGCCACGATGGTGTTCAGCACCACGTTGGGTTCGGAACAGCTCTGGCTAGAGCCCGGAGCGCGGAATTCGAACTTGTTTCCCGTAAAGGCGAAGGGGCTGGTGCGGTTACGGTCGGTAGCGTCCCGAGGGAGCGGCGGCAAGGCGTCAGCGCCAATCCGCATGGCACCCGCCTGCTTGCTGGACTTGGGCACGCCCTGTTCCAGCTGGTCGATCACGTCCATCAGCTGGTCTCCCAGATAGATGGACATGATTGCCGGAGGTGCCTCGTTGGCCCCAAGACGATGGTCGTTGCCCGCTCCCGCCACCGTCATGCGGAGCAGGTCGGCGTGGGTATCCACCGCATAAATCACGGCGCAGAGGGCCGTCAAGAAAACAGCGTTCTGGTGCGGGTCCTTGCCGGGGTTCAGCAGGTTTCCATGACCGTAAGTAATGCTCCAGTTGTTGTGCTTGCCCGAGCCGTTCACGCCGGCAAAGGGCTTTTCGTGGAGCAGGCAAACCAGCCCGTGCCTGTCCGCCACCTGACGGAGCACTTCCATAATCTGCATGTTGTGGTCGCAGGCCAGGTTCACCTCTTCAAAGATGGGAGCCAGTTCGAACTGGGCAGGAGCCACCTCGTTGTGGCGGGTCTTGGCCGGAATGCCCAGTTTCCACAGTTCCATTTCCACATCGTTCATAAAGTTCAAGATGCGGGTGGGAATGCTACCGAAGTAGTGGTCGTCCATCTGCTGGTGCTTGGCAGGTGTTGCCCCGAAGATGGTGCGGCCCGCCTGGTACAGGTCCGGCCGTTGCAGGTAAAAGCGCTTGTCGATCAAGAAATATTCCTGTTCGGCGCCAAGAGTCACGGTGGTCTTCTTGGGGCTCGCCTTAAAACAGGTCATGAGCCTACGGGTGGACTTGGAAAGGGCCTGCAAGCTGCGGAGCAGGGGCGTCTTCTTGTCCAGGGCCTCGCCGGTATAGCTGCAGAATGCCGTGGGAATGCAAAGGGTCGCACCGTTGCCGTGACGCTTGATAAAAGCGGGACTGGTGGGGTCCCAGGCGGTGTAGCCGCGGGCCTCGAAGGTGGAGCGCAGGCCCCCGCTGGGGAAACTGGAGGCGTCTGGCTCACCCACAATCAGGTTCTTGCCGCTGAACACCATGATGGGCTTGCCTTCTTCCAGTTCCAAGAAGGAATCGTGTTTTTCGGCGGTAGAGCCGGTAAGGGGCTGGAACCAGTGGGTAAAGTGGGTGGCGCCACGGTCCAGGGCCCAGCGCTTCATGGCATGGGCCACTTCGCTTGCGATGTTGGCGTCCAGGGGAGCGCCCTCGTCGATGGTAGCCAAAAGCTTTTCGCAGGTTTCCTTGGAAAGGTAGTTCCGCATGGCCCGGGCGTTGAACACGTCTTCGCCGAAATAGTCGATGTTTGCCGGCGTGGCGGGCTTGATGGGGGTGGCAGGTGCCGAAGCGATATCGTTGACAGTATTCTTGCGGGTGCTGATCATAGTGCGTCCTTTTGTTTCGGGGCGAAAAATAGAAAGGAGAATGGTAGCTTTGCAGTGAAAAAATGGCAAATTTTAGGCCGTTTTCTTTACATTTTTGTAAAATTCATCACTATTATTACATATTTGTAAAATACAAACAAAACAAACCGCCTAACAATCCTATATTTAGGTCATGGAATTCAACGCCCTGCAAACAGAGGCCCTGCGCCAAATCGACGACGCCCTGCACCATATCCGTGCCAAGGACCGTCTGAGGCAGAGGCTGCAAGAAATCATCGGCAACAATTTCGCCGCCGTCGAAACGGGGTACCAAAAGAAATTCCAGGAACTTCGGGACCTCATGGGCGGCACTCCAAGCGATCTCATCGGAAACACCCGCGCCATGCAAGAGGTGGAGCGGCAGGTGCGACAAATCGCAAGTAGCGACGCCGTAGTGCTTATTCGCGGGGCGGCAGGTACCGGCAAGGAACACACCGCAAGGACTTTGCACCGCATGTCCGAAAGGGCAAGTGGGCCCTTCGTCATCTTGAACTGCGATTCCCTGAACGCAGGCGAAGGATTCAACTCCCTGGAAAGTGAACTGTTCGGCTACGAAAGGAGCGCCTTCACTGGCGCCACCGCGCGCCACCTGGGCAAGGCGGAGCAGGCAAACGGCGGCACCCTTTTTATAGACGAGGTCGGCTCCCTGCCCCTTGCCGCACAAACCAAATTGCTGCAGTTCCTGCAAGACCGTCGGTTCAGCCGACTGGGGAGCAACATTTTCCAGAACGCAAACATCCGGATTATCGCCAGCACCGGCAAGGACCTGGAAATCCTGATGCAACAGGGGCTTTTCCGCGAAGACCTCTACTACCGCCTGAACATTTTCCAGATCAAGCTGCCGGAACTGTCCCAACGCAAAACAGACATTTTGCTTTTGGCGGACCATTTCATCGCCAAGATGAACCTGAAATACGGCAAGAAAATCCAGAGGCTCAGCACTCCCGCCATCGACATGCTCATGAGCTACCACTGGCCGGGCAACGTGCGGGAACTGGAAAACTGCATCGAGCACGCCTGCCTCGCCACCACAGACGTGAGCATCAACGCTTACGACCTTCCGCCTACATTGCAGACCGACGTTACCTCGGGCACGTCGCTCATTCCCGAAGGTCCGGCGTCGCTCTCCACGCTGCTCCGTTCCTACGAAAAAGAAATCCTGATGGAGGCCCTGCGCAAAAACAACGGGAACCTGAGCGCCGCCGGCCGCGACCTTCAGGTAAGCCCCCGCATGATGCATTACAAGGTGAACAAGTACGGCATCGAGGTCCAAGAATGAACAACGTTCGCGAAGTCCTGTCCAACCAAGACGGTCCCTTTAAGGATTTGGAAAAGCTGGTCCGCAGGTACGCCACCACCGAATACAAGAGGCCCATCGCCGACCACACCCGGAATGCTTTCGCCGACGCGGAACAGTTCATCGCGAACTTTTCCGCCAAAGGGCACGCCCAGTCCGAAGGACCATCCCGCTTGCCACTGCCCGTCATTCTGGATTCAGGATGCGGCACCGGCGAAAGCACACAACATCTGGCAAGGCGCTTTCCGGACTATCCCGTCATCGGCATCGACAAGTCCGCCTTACGCCTGGACAAGGCGGGCAGAGCCTTCGACACCGGTCAGTCCCGCGGCACCGAGGCGCGAAACGGTGACGCCCAGCAAGAAGCACCTAAAAACATTTTCTATGTCCGGGCGGAACTCATCGATTTTTGGCGGCTCGCTTTGGACAAGGTAACAAGCGGGCAATGGGTCATTCCCTACCACGCTCTCTATTACCCCAATCCCTGGCCAAAGCAGAGCGAAGCGGGCAGGCGTTTCCACCTGCACCCCATATTCCCTACCCTGTTGCAGCTAGCACAAGAAACGGAACTGCGGACCAACTGGGAAATCTACGCACGGGAATTTGAACTGGCGGCGGGTATAGTCAAGGAGATCCCCGGTCAAGCCGGGGATGACAATGTAGTAGTGAAATCTATTAGCTGCAAGGCCTTTTCGCCGAGGCAGCCCATCACCGCCTTCGAACGCAAATACAAGAATGCCCGCCAGCAGTTGTGGCGGGTCTTGGTCCATCGATAATCAGAAAACCTAGTTCCGCTCTTCCAGCCACTTCACGAAGGTAGGCACGTTCTTGGTGAACTGCACCCGCACATGGGAGTCCTGCAAAATCAGGAATTCCGTGAGACCGTATTTCTTGTCTTCGGCGCCCCAGTCATAGGTATAGCCCAGGCGGGTCCAGGGGTACCCCGTTTTCTTGACGTAGGCCTTTGCGCGGCTGTCGTCGAACCAGCGCTTGAACGAGAGCTTGAATTCCTTGTCGTAGGTGTAGTCGTCAAAGCTTTCGTCAAACTTCAGTGTCATGGAATCCAACTTTACATCGGTCTGATATGCCGGACGCACCAGGTCGATGGGCTTTACCCACAAGGCGGAGAAGTGGGTGTACTTCTTGCTTGCACGGATTCCCAGCAACTGCTTGAGCCGAACATCCCAATCCTTCACACCGGTCTTGTTCGCCTTATACCAGGAATACAGTTCCCTTTCTGAAACTGCCCACACCTCCTGAGACATCACTAGGGTATCCGTATCGTAAATGTCGGGCCTGTCGTGGAAGGTAATCACCAGTACGCGGGTAGAATCCCTGTCCCAAGTCACTCCATCCGACTCAGGCGTGACGGTGACCAGCGGGTAAATCTCTTCTTGTTTCGCTTCAGCCGCATCGGCAATAGCCGCCTCGTATTTCACCTGCAGCAAGGAATCCGAATCCATGCCCGTCGATACAGTCCGGCCTCTCGGCGTCACCACTTCGCAGTAGGGAATCATGTGGAAGCCGGTGGCCACCTTGTGCTTCTCGAAAAATTCAATGAGCAGGTCGTCGTTCTGGGTAAACAGCCTGTCCCCTTCCACAAAGGAAACCACCGTCTTGCAGAATCCCGATTCCGGCACCACCAGGCCCGACGCCCCGTCCTTGCGGGTGGTATCCAGCACGAACTTGTGCTTGTCCTCGCCACAGGCGTATTCGTAGTATTTCAGGGTTGCAACTCCCGGGCCCATCTCCTGCACAAAGAGGTTGTCCTGGTCTTCGCTATAGGCGGGTTTCACCAGCACCGTAGAATCTCCCAGCTGCATATACTGGGGGCTTGCCTCGCTGCAGTAGAAGGCGGGCTGCCTGAACACGCCGATAACACCCGACTTGTTCTTGAAAAATTCCGGGTCATCTACCTTGGGCCCACCAGCGCACCCCCAAAAAGAAAGGGCGACTGTCCCAACCAAAGCACTCAAAAAAATCTTTTTCATCACAGGTACAAGATAAAAATCATTTTGCAAAACAACAGACAATTCTATCAGTAACCAACTTCAAAATCCATGAGACAGCGAGAATTACGGCAAAAGTCAAGGCTAAAAAAAACACACTAGTCCAACATGAAAATTGCCATTGCATTCCTTCAAAAAAAGCAACAAAAAACCTTTTTGTCCAAACTATGGCGACATGCTGAACCAGGAACACACAATATGACAGTGTAGCCAATTTTTTTATTGAAGCCACAGCCACATTATAGCGAAGAACCCACGGAGAAACAGAAAAAACCACTGCAAAAAGGGCTATTGCAGCAATAGCCCCTAGGCAATCCGTATTTATTCGCCCAGGAATGTTAAAAAAGGAAAGCAATGCAAAAACAAGCCCAGCAGACAACGCTACACGAACATTTCTTAAATATTCCAATTTTTCAACAAGATAAAAACCCAAACAAAATTTAAATGAAATCGTCACAGGTAAAATGCTGAACACGCTATCATATTCAGCAGGAATCAAATACTGAGCCCCATAAAGAATAGCCAATTGAATCAACATTAGAACGGGATTCTTTCGATACCACTTGGCTAACAACGGGAACAATACATATAAAAACACAATAGCTCCAACAAACCAGTCCCCACAAAAAGCGTAAGTCTCAAAGCCAAGCCCTCTGAAATAGCCATCAAATCCAATAACCGTAAGCAACAGCTTAAGCGGATTTCCTAAAAAAAACAAATTCCCATCATTTATTAGATGTCGTACCATCGTAAAGGGAATATAAAGACTCAAAAGCCAAAATGGCGGATAGATCGTTTTTATCCGTTTTAGATAAAACGTCTTTAGCGGAATCTTTTCAAACGTGTCTGCTGCACCATATTTTTTATAAAGTACACTTCCCGAAAGAATCAGAAAAATCGTCACAGCGACATTTCCAAAATCGTAATTCGGTGTAACATAGAAGAGGTTTACATGTGGCAGGCCGTCCGTTGCATACTCATACCAAAAATGATACGTTATTACAAACAGCATCGCAAGCACGCGCAAAACATCAAACTCTTGAATTCGCCTTTCCATAACACTAAAATAGTAAACAGCGATTAGTAATTATTGGTTGACCAAATACATAGAATCTTCTAAACAAAAAGAAACCCCGCGGTTTTACCCGCGGGATTCCTTTAAGCGTTTGATTAGCGATGAGTTCCAGGTGCTTTCATTTTGCGCGAAGCGCCATTATTTCACCTCAAAGCAAGCCATAGGCTTGCGAACTCATCACTCATAACCCACAACCAATTAGGCTTCTTCAGCCGGCTTTTCGGCAGCTTCGTCAGCAGCCTTCTCAGCCTTCTTCTTGGTGCTCTTCTTCTTGGGGGCGGCGGCTTCACCGATGGTGGTGCCAGATTCGCCCGGCTTGTGAGAGTCCATCCAAGCCTTCAGCTCGGCAGATTCACGGTTCTTGAAGTAGTCCACCACAGAGAGGAAGATCTTGCGGTTGTTCTGGTCGATTTCGGTCACCACAGCCGGAACTTCGTCGCCAACCTTGAATGCATCGGCAGGAACCTTGATGTATTCGGCGGTGAGCTTGGAGACCGGAATGAAACCTTCGATACCGTCAGCGAGTTCAACCACGACACCGCGGTCCAGCATGCGAACAATCTTGCCCTTCACTTCGGCGTCCACGGGGTATGTGGTTTCCACAGAATCCCACGGGTCTTCGGTGAGGTGCTTCATGGAGAGAGAAATGCGGCGCTTTTCCTTATCGACGGCCAGCACGACGCATTCCACCTTGTCACCCTTCTTGACCATTTCGTTGGGGTGGGTGATCTTCTTGGTCCAGGACATGTCAGACACGTGGATGAGGCCATCAACACCTTCCTTGATTTCGACGAAGGCGCCGAAGGAAGCGATGTTGCGGATTTCACCAACCACGCGGGCACCCGGGGGAAGTTCAGTTTCGATAGAATCCCACGGATCGCTTTCCAGCTGCTTCATGCCGAGAGAGATGCGTTCTGCATCTTCTTCGACCTTGAGCACCACGGCTTCCACTTCCTGACCAACGGTGAGGATTTTGGACGGATGCTTGACATGCTGGGTCCAGGACATTTCGGAAACGTGGATGAGGCCTTCGACGCCGCTATCCAGTTCAACGAATGCACCGTAATCGGTAATGGACACAACCTTACCCTTGACGATAGCGCCTTCGGGGTAACGTTCGGCGATGTCCTTCCACGGATGGGGCTTAAGCTGCTTCATGCCCAGAGAGATGCGTTCCTTCTTGTCGTTGAAGTCGAGAACCATGACTTCGACTTCCTGGCCAAGCTGGACCATTTCGGTGGGGTGGTTGATGCGCTTGTAGCTCATGTCGGTGATGTGGAGCAGGCCATCTACGCCGCCCAGGTCAATGAATGCACCGAAGTCAGTGATGTTCTTGACGATACCCTTGCGAACCTGATTCTTTTCGAGGGTTTCGAGCACGTCGCCACGCTGCTTGTTGCGTTCTTCTTCGAGAACCACACGGCGAGAAACGACGATGTTGCGGCGGGCCTTGTTGACCTTGATAACCTTGAGGTCGAATTCCTGACCGATGAGGGCGTTGATGTCCGGGATCTGACGGAGGTCGATCTGGGAACCCGGCAAGAAGGCGTCGATGCCGAACAGGTCGACAACCACACCGCCCTTGATACGCTTGGTGAGCGTACCGCGCACGACTTCGTTGTTTTCGAAAGCGGCGTGGATGCGGTCCCACACGCGCACGAAGTCGGCCTTCTGCTTGGAGAGGATGAGACGTCCGTCTTCATCTTCCAGCTTTTCGACAAACACTTCGATTTCGGAACCGATTTCGAGGGAGTCCGTGTCCTTGAATTCAGCACGGTCAATGACACCTTCGGACTTGTAGTTCACGTCGATCAGCACTTCCTGATCGTTCACCTGGCTAATCTTACCGGTGACGAGCTTGCCCTGTTCCAGGCAGTCCATGCCGGCGTAGATGTCGGCGTTGGCCTTGCGGAAGTCCGGGGAGCATTCGCCCTGAGCGGCGAGGATTTCAGCGAGATCTTCTTGAGTTCCGAATTTGAGATTTTGAGACATATTGTTTATTTGGGTTGTGGTTAAAAGACTCGGGGCTACGCCACTACACCTACGTAGTCGAGAATCTTTTGCACCTGTTGTTGGATTGAGATGTGTGTAGTGTCAATTTCGATCGCGTCGTCCGCCTTCTTGAGGGGGGCGTTTGCGCGGGAAGAGTCCAGCCGGTCCCGTTCTACCAAGTTGTGGAGGACTTCTTCCAGGGTAACTTTTTCGCCTTTTTCAAGGAGTTCCTTGTAGCGGCGCTCGGCGCGGACCTCTACGTCCGTCACCATAAAAAACTTGTACTTGGCATCGGGGAACACCACGGTTCCGATGTCGCGGCCATCCAGGATGCAGCTCTGCTTCTTGCCGATTTCACGCTGCTGCCTGGTCATGGCGGCCCGGACCGACGGGAGGGCGCAGTAGATGCTCACGTTGTTCGACACCTTCATACCGCGAATTTCGCTTTCACGGCTTACACCGTTAATCAAAATGTGATTTTCGGAGTCGAACCCCAGAGTCAGGTTAGAGAGCAACTTGTCCATGGCGGGGCCGTCCTCGGCAGGGAGTCCTGCGTCCAGGGCGGCGAGCGTCACGGCGCGGTACATGGCGCCTGTGTCCAGATAGGTGATACCCAGAGTCTTGGCCACAATCTTTGCGGTGGTACTCTTGCCGGTACCCGAACCGCCATCCAGGGCTATCACGAAATTTTCGCCACTTTTGGTCATAAGTGGGCGACAAGATAGAAAAAAAAGGCACTTTTGCTTATAACCTTTGCGATATTCTCATTCATTTTTGGATTAAATGCCAAAAATGGAGGAAACGCACAAAGTTCCAGGTCTTGTACTCTCTGATTTCGGTGCCGATGCCGGTGTAGTGCGTAACCTTGACCGTTTCCCAGTTTGTTGCGGTCGCAGGCTTCGTCAGGAGCGTCTTGGAGATGCGCCGGCCTGACCCGTCGTACATCATCGAAAGGCGGGCGGTGTCGCTGGAACTACGCGTAGGTTGTAGCAGCAGCTGGCGCATCCGCATGCTCGACGCCATAGCGACCGAGATTCTGCGGCATGTTCACCACAACCTTCGTTTCAGAGGAGGCTCCCGTGAGATTTTCACGGACTTCCGTGCCTATTCCGGTGTAATGCGTCACGAGTTCCTTTTCCCAATCCTGAGCGCCATTCGCCTTGCTCCATCGCGTTTTGGAGATGCGGCGACCAGAACCGTCATAAAGCAGTTCCAAGCGCAAAGAATCCCCATCCTCCAACTCTCTCGTAAAAGAAGATGGCATGCCTCTCCAATCATAGGAAATTCTCATGCTTTTGGACTTGTCCTCAATCAGATTGCCATCGGAATCGTAAACAAAATTATCGGGATCGCTCATACTGCGTGAATCGGCAGAGCCGCCCATACCACTCGTGATGGACTTGAGTTTATTCGAACCCATTTCGTAAGCGTATTCACCGCCGTTCCCGTTACTGACGTTTCCCGCACGGCGCTGGGCAACAATTCTGCCCTGGGCGTCATAAGCAAACGATTCGTCGAAATAGCCCTGTTCAAAGTCGTCAGTCTTAATCAATCGGTTCAACTGGTCATAAGTATAGGCGACGTTGCGGATCTGCACAAAATTTCTGTTGTCATGCAGCAACCGATGCACCATGCGGCTGATGTTGCCGTAGGAAATACTAGTGAAGATGAACAAGAATACCAAAATACACATAATTCTTTAGAATAAAAAAATTCACTTTCCTATAAAGTTTTTTTCCGCCGGAGTCATTTTACATAGCAAATACGGATACTTCGTTTTAGTTATATGAAATGGATTAAACATCAATGCCAACGAATCGTCAAAACAAGGAATTTCAAGAAAAACACGTTCCCCCTTTTTGATTTTATTAAATTTTTTGATTGTGGAATTAAAAAAAATTCCTTTTTCAACCCACGCTACTTTCATGTGGTTTGTCTTTTTTTTACAAATTTTATTCACTCTAGAATTATCTTTTGTTCTTGGAGGGAGATCGAATTTGAAATGCAAACTATCATAAACCATCCGCGTCAAAGGAAGAACTTTTATATAAACCTCATCTACACCTATTATTTCATAATAAAAAGGCTGAAAAATCGTATCAACAAAGCATGATTTTGAAGATTGAATTTTGATATCAAAGCCATCAACTGAGGCCCCCTCAATAATTCCATTGCAAATTCCTATGGGATATGAATGTTTTACAATAGCTTTATTTAAACTACGTTCTGCGAGATCATTTAATTCTCGAAAAATTTCATTTTCATAATCAAAAGCCCAATATTCATTCAGTTCAAAAGCTGTTGGTTGCCTTGTTTCGAATTTTTTTATTTTACATATATTTTCAAATTGATAATTCACAACATTCTTTTCGCTTAATCCAAGCATCCAGATTTCTCGTTCACAAGAATCAGATTCATTTTTTATAATATCAATACTCTTTTGAGAAAGTTTTAAATTTGAATCAGGAATACCATTCAATATATTATATCCAATTTTATGAAGAGGAATGCGAGCCCTTATCATGGAATCCAAAAGACAATTCACAAGATGAGGGCTTAACGAATAAACAACATCTTCACGATGTCCTTCGTAATCTACACACTCTGAATTTAACGCACACAAATAATTTGTATAAAACGAGTCTAAATATTCATTCCAAAAGCAATCCGCATTTTCAGAAACATTATTTGAACAAGCAAACATTCCACTACTTATAATCATCAGGAGAAACCGAAGGCTCAAATTCTTCCGTTTCCACGATAATGTCGTTATCGTATCCATTAATTCCATCTTCATCCTGCATCCTCTTAATTAAGGTCTCAAACTGCTTTGATTCTGTTTGAAAAATATAACATCCTTTAGAACAACCAGGACCAGAATGAATTTGAATATTTGATCTTGAACGGCCCTCACCATCTAAAATTGTTGATGAGCCTGTTTCAAAATCCTGTAATTCAATTCGATAATTTGTATATTCCCCATTTTTTAATTCTGTTACTCGAGATTTTCCTTTAAAGATACCATCTACACTAAAAGCGCCCTTCCCGGCAATGGCGTCTCGCGTAACAGGAATTATTACAGCACTACCAGAAGTATTCCCAACATACATATTGTACAATGGCACCCTGGCAACTTGTTGACCAGGCACATTTCTACCACCCTCAAATTTGTTTACTCGCGACATTCCTCCATTTAATTCATTCGATAAAAGAATATATATGGAGTTTCCGTTTAAATCCACCCCGTTTAATGGATTCACTCCATTCACTGCATATAGATATGGACTATTAAATTGTCTCTTCGGGTCAATGCTTATCCACATTCCCAGCATCAAGTCAAGATATCTTGCTCCCCAATAACCTAGTTCAGTTTCGTCATCCTTCTCCTTACCCGTGAAATTTTCCGTCACCTTGTCGGTTGGCGTCAATTCGAGCATTTCACCGAAGGAGCGGTAGTCGTACGCCGCGATTTTCTCGCCGACATCGGTATTGTTCTAGACAATAGATAATAAACTGAATTTTAGTTTCCATTATTCAAGAACCATTTGGACGTCATGAATACATTAGTAAATTCAATGAGGTTATCGCATGTATTGTCTTATTTGAATCTTTTTCTCTTTCAAATTATATAAATAATAGGCATCTCCTCCCATATTGACATCTAAACCTTTTTTGATAATTAGTTCATTATCAAAACCAATATAAAAAAGTATATAATGTTTTTCTTTTGTTCTTATAAATTTATACAAATAATGCGAAATCTTATATTCTTGTTTTTTTTGTATAAAATGTTTGTAATCAGTAATACATTCATTTAAAGCTGTAAGTTCATTTTCTGAAATAAAATTTCCTGATTCTTTAACAAATTCTATATTTTTATACTCAGGCTTTAAAAATTTAAAAAAAGATACATCTTGATTTACCTCATTTGCATAAACCGCTGAAAATAAAAACAAAAAAATCAATATAAACATTTTAACCTCAATTATCTATAAGTATCATCTACAGGATTCGCAAAAGGATCCGCACCTTTGGGATTAGCTCTAGGACTGCTACAATCCGCAGCAATTCCAGAAGTAGGTACAATTTCCATTTGCAAATCATTTTTCACATCAGGTCCATAACGAAGCAAATATCCACTAGGACCAGAAACAAATGCAGAGCCCTTTGAACTAAAAACATTAAAATTCAAATTAAAATCTTGTGGAGAAGGAACATCATTACCCATTTCAAAATCATCCAAATACGCTCCATGTGCATGAACAGTTGTTTCAAAAGATTGACCTTTTGTTAAATCAATTGTATTGTCGAAACGAGCACTAGAAATATCTCCCCGAATCGGTACGTTATAAGAATAAATTTTTACACCATCCTTCTTATAGCTATAAATTGCTGATGAATATTCCACATTATTCCTTATCGCATCATCATTATAAAGTCTTGCGAAATCCTGAGCAGCTTCAATTGTTGAATTAAACGGATCTCCAGGTTTCATTCCATTCAAATCAGCAAACTTTATCGGGTTGTATCCATTTCCCATGTAAAGATATGGACTAGTGAAAAATCTTTTAGGATCCACGCTAATCCATACACCCAACATGGGATCAAGAAGTCTCGCCCCATGGTTTGACAAACCAGTTTCGTCATCTAGTTCTTTACCCGTAAACGTTTCCGTTACCTTGTCGGCAGATTTCGTGAGAGTCACCTGTTCGCCAAAGGCGCGGTAGTCATAAGCGGCCTTCAGCCCGCCGGGCGTGCCGCCGGAGGCGACCTTTGTATTCACAATGAATACAGCAGTTTGTGGTGCACTCTTATTAAACCCCTGCATAGTCCATTATAAATTCATTCACTTTTACAATCTAAGGTCAGCTAGTAACAATAGCAATCAAATAATACAACGCATCTAGTACAAGACCAAATGCAAAAAAATACATCCACATATATGAACGAATATTCTTTACGCCGAATAGATCAAGAACAAGATACACTGCAGAGACAAGATAAAAACTGCTTGAAAACGCACAAAGAACTTTTGCAAATAATTGTTCGCGATAACAGATATAAAAATACAAATCCCTTATTGCATCTATAGATAACGCAAGAAAACATAGTGCGGAAAGAATCTTATCAGTCATAACATTCAATTTCATATACCGAACTCACAAAGTTTATTTTCAATTTTGTTCAATTCTGAATCAGATACCTGCTCAAATACGATTTCTTTAGAAAACGGGTTATGAATAACGGAGAAACCATCCTGTGATTCTTTCGTGTAATAGAAAATAAATTTGTCAGGGTATTCTTCAACGGCAATCTTTGAAAGACCACCAAGGCCATTACAAATGAGGGAAGAACGAAAGTTTAAAAATTCGCCAAACTCGTTCGACTTTGTAGTATCTGTATAATAAAACGAACTTTCTATATAAAAACAATGACCTCCATTAAAATATCTGTTCAACATACTAGGAGGTAATCTCTCGTTGTTTTGTTGCACCTTTTTGCCTTCAATTTTACATACTCTTTCCATCTTTTCTTCTGACGGAATAGATTTGAGGAAGTAGTCGTATCCTTTATCAGTTCCTGGCAAAATAAAATACCACAAGATTGTTCCAATAATAAAACCAAGTACTATCAAAAATTTAAGGATGGTTTCAAGTGTTTTCATAAATAAAATACTAATCCACACGAACAAAATAATTTATGGTTTAAAATTAGCATAGCCCCATATTTGCATGGAAGAACTTTGAGAATCTTCCAAGCGCCCATTGCTCCAAACAGCCACTGCATTAGCGACAAATCGAGATAGAAAATATGGCATTGCATACATATGCTTAGTCCAACCGCCCCACATTGCATTTCCAGCATCTCTTGCTGTCATTATGGTACCATTGAATACGCCGACTGTATTATGCGCTTTACCATAATAAGCATTTTTGAAATCCAATTCTCCACCTGTTTTCCATCCACGAGCATCAACAGGCCACATATCATAGGCGAAATTTAACATATCTTCCGCTTTAGCCTGCATATTAGGATCAAATTTCTGTCCAATAATATTTTCAGTAGAGAAATAACTTTGCGCAGGAGGGGCGTTAAATTCACCGAACAGACTTCCATCCGCATTGAAAACAGACACCATATTTAAATTATCATCATCAACCATACTAGCTACAGTATTGTCTTCATTTAAGTTAAGAGTGTAATTTCCATTCGGATCAACAACATTCACAGGATTTATACCATTCCCCGCATACAGATATGGGCTTGAAAATTGCCTTGCCGGGTCCACGGAAATCCACATTCCGAGCATCAAGTCAAGGTATCTTGCTCCCCAATAACCTAGTTCAGTTTCGTCATCCAATTCTTTTCCGGTATAGTTCTCTGTAACTTTATCCGCAGAAACCGTCAAATCAATTTTTTCCCCATAACTTCTATAATCGTAAGCATACCGCAACTCAGGTGGTCCGGCAGTTGTTCCCGTAGTGCGATAGACAGCCATAGTGGAGCCAAGATGATTTTTCAGATACCATTCAAATCCAGCATTCGCCGAGTCATTGACGTCAGCATATTCTATAGCATATCTTCCCAACCCCTGAGGCATATTAATGACAACTTTCGTTTCAGCTGCATTTCCACTATTATTTATACGAATTTCTGTTCCAATTCCGGTATAGTGTGTAGTACGTTCAACGGACCATTCTGCTGCACCTGTCATCTTGCGAAGCAAAGCCTTTGAAATTCTCTTTCCGCTTCCATCATACAGCATTTCCAATTTCAAGGAATCACCGTTTTCTGTTTCGCGAGTAAACATCAAAGGCATTCCACGCCAATCATAGAAGATTTTCATCTTCTTAGATTTGTCTTCTATCAGGTTTCCTTCGGAATCATAGACGAAATTGTTCGCATCTGACATAATGCGGTCATCAGCCGTTCCGCCCATGCCAATCGCGACGGACTTGAGCTTGTTGGTGTTAGCATAATAAGCATACTCGCCACCAGCATTCTTTGCAATACTAGCATCTCGCCGTTGGGCTGTCATTCTGCCCTGTGGGTCGTATTCGAAAACTTCATCAAAATAGTCCTGCTCCATGTCGTCGGCACCAGTCAGCCTATTCAACTGGTCGTAGGCATAGGCTACATCGCGGTACTGACTAAAGTCCGCATTGTCATGGGCCAGTTCGTGCACCATGCGGCTGATGTTGCCGTTGTATTGCGGGATGCAGGCATTGTTTCCGCAGTCCTCATAATGGAGGGTCTCGGAAAAAATATGGCCCGATAATTCACTGGATCCTTCGCCTCCGCTCAGGATGACGTTGGAAGAAATTGCCGAAGCGGTATTGACGGACGAATACGTTATGGATTTTACCGCACCGCTGATATGGTAGGTATAGGTCAGCGTGATTGTGTTGCCCATGTTTACAGTCTTCACGCTCCCTGTCGGGTAGTAGGCATAGGTCGCGAGCAACACCTCGTCAGCACCGCCGTTCCTCGAGAACAAGCTGTCTATGCGGCCAAGGCGGTCGTAGGTGTACCGTTCCACAATTTTTCTACTTGAGCCACCGCCATTCACACCGTAGGGGTATTTTGTCGTCCTCGTCACCTTGCCGCCAAGGTCGTATTCCGTCTCCACGGCAAGCATCTTCAGGCTGTCGGCGGGCAGGGTGGGGTCGTAAACGTAGTTAGCTACTACACGGCCATACTTGTCGTAGGCGTTCGCTGTAGACACTCGGGCCACGTTTCCGCCGTCATTGGCGGACACGTCAGAAATTACCGCCATCACCCGGGTCTTGCCATACCCGAATGCGTCGGCCTGGACCGCCGACGGATAGAGAGCAACGCCCAGGGTGTCCCTGGCGGGCATCCTGTCGTAGAACGTGCGGGTCACGGTGCCGGGCGTGAGGTCGGCTACCGTCGGGCTGAATCGGTTCTGCACATCAATAAAATACTCCCTAATGGCACAGCTGTCAAGGGCCGATTTCCATTCACCCGTGTAAACGACCCTGTCAAGGTTGTCGTAGCCGACGACGGAGAACGTTCCGGAATCAATTTGCCTCTGTGTCTGGGTGGCACGTACACGAAAAGAATATTTCATAAGCATAATCATCTACAAAAAGGTTCACAAATCATTTTGTCAGCAACCCATTTTTAGAGGGGCACACAAGTGGGAAAGCGAGGTCTTCTTTTAGGTTAAACTTCCTATTAAACAACTACATCAGTTGATCTAATCTTAATTCTGATACTTTGTTTGATTTTGTTTTTATTCCATGTCCATATTTTATTGATGAAGATGTATCAATTTTGGGTATATAGATGGAGTAATCAAGTCCCTCTTTATTTTCAACACATCGGGCAGGCAAAAGCGTCCACACTTTATGATGAGTGAGAGTCCAAAATTCGCTACCAAATTGGACATCCGTCTTAATTTCTAGCTTTTTATTTCGCAAAGAGGTCACTCTGGCCCGAGTATTTTTTTTCCATAAATCATGCAAATCAGCATGCCACCATTTCATCAAATGTTCATAAACCAAGTATTCTTTCTTTCCCTTTACACTATAATTAACATATTTAGGATAATCCTGAAAAAATACATTTTGCAAAATCGGATTTCTTTCAAGATAAGCGGACAATTCAATCCATTCCTCTGTTTTCGCCAAATGCCAGCCACGAGGACACAAAGTAATCGCAAGGTCCCATTTGTAATAAACCTTACGACAATTCTCAATTGTTTCTTTTAACAAATTGATTGAGTTAGTATCATTTTCGTCAACAAGATATCTTTTCAAGTCATTACTGGATTCACAAAACAAATCGCCATTAAAAATATTTTTCCATAATGTTGATTCTGGAATATAATGAAGATCATCAGCAAGCCATTTTGACGAATCTGTTTCAACAACATTATACATCGATTGATCTCTTTCATCTACAAAGCTATTTTCATAGGCATTGTAAATATACGATTGAGCAATCACATTTGTGATACAAATACATATAAACAAAAGAAACTTCATCGTCATTGGTCTGTAAAGTTAATGTCATATCCCGATTCATTAATTTTTTCCGTATCAGAATTATCAATTAAAAAATTGATTGATTCTACAAAAGACTGAGTTTCTCCTGTTGGAAGATATCCCGGTTTTACCAAATTTTCATCAGACCGATTATTAATATAATTTTCAGAGAAACAAGCTCCAAAAAGCGTTTTTACATTAAATTTTAATTGTTCTGGATAAATTTCATTTCCTGCACCATCATGAAGATAGTAATAATCCCCATCATATTCTCCATGTATAGCCAACGCTCCATAGGTACCCCCATTTACAAAATCATTAATATCACGAGCTTCAGCATCTGATCCAAAATATTTTGCAGATACTTGATTAATATAGCCAAGAAGCTGCATCTGATTGTTTGCTAAATGAATAATACCCCCATCTGGATCCACACCATTCACCGGATTGTACCCATTCCCCACATACAGATACAGGCTCGCAAATTGCCTAGCGGGGTGGTGTTTATATTGTTCAAGCAGCATGCCTCTCCAAGCATAGGAATTTGTCAGGCTCTTAATATATAGGAATCTTTCTTTTCTTCAATCTACTAACCTTTTTCGTAACAGTAAACACTACATCATCTTTATCGTAAAGAACGTAAGACGGTAAATTATACATTCCATCAATAGTCGCTAATAAAAATTCCAGATTTGAAGCCACAAGATTCTTATAGGTAAACTCATAGAAATCTTTATGCTTTTTACCTTTATTTCGTATTAAAGAGAAACCCGTCTTTTCAAAAAATATCGAAATTTCAGTAAAGTTTCCTACCAAATAAACAATTCCTTGATAACTATATACACGCATCTTGGTTCCTTCAATTTTCTCGAATTTCACACCATCCATTTTACTATTACAAACAAAAAAGGATTGTTTTTTGTATGTAAATATATAATCATCGCTGCATTCAGTGGCGTGGGAAAACAAAAATGAGAGAAGCAAGAAGATTGATAGCTGTTTCATTCTTTTACATCAACCTCATCGATATAATGTAGATCATAGAAATTTCCATATTCTTCAATTATATTCATCAAATTAGCAGGAGTCTGGCTATTGCCCATTCCTCTCGCCCTGATTTCGTCATCCAAAAAATGTTCTCGGCCATTATTTTCAGGTTCAAACCAATTAGAATTACCTAGTGTAATACCTGATCGCTCATAAATGGCCTCATCTAGCCCTGCATGTGCCAACAACTCATGGAAAAAATTTTCCATAGTCCCGTCATACATAGCAGCTTGGTATTCTGAATCATACATGCCTTTAGTCCCTTTATCAAGACCATCAACAGGTTGTTTAACGCGAACATGATAAACTTGATCAGAGGACTCTAAAGCTGCAAAAATATTTTGTCTTATAGCCTTAACTTCAGGACCACCAACATTTGAATTTAACCATAAGACATAATTGGCTTTTGTCCAATCATCCATAACGACTTCATTCCCGTCCGAATCCACTCCATTCACCGGATTGTACCCATTCCCGGCATACAGATACGGGCTTGCAAATTGCCTTGCCGGGTCCACAGAAATCCACAATCCAAGCATCGGGTCTAGATAACGTGCGCCGAAGTAGTCCAGCTGAGTCTCGTCGTCCTTCTCCTTGCCAGTGAAATTCTCGGTCACCTTGTCCGAGGGCTGCGAGAGTGTCACCATTTCGCCAAACGCCCTGTAGTCATACGCGGCCTTGGTCTCGCCAATGTCGGCGGTGTTCGGGTCCGTGGAGGCCACGGTGCCATAAACAAGCATCGTGCTTCCCAGATGGTTCTTCAGGTACCACTCGAATTTCGGATTTAAAGCGCTCCAGGAGGTCGGCTTCCCGTTTTCATCAAGGGAGATGCCCTTGAGCGGGTCCGCGGCATCCTCGATGCCGTAGCGGCCGAGGCCCTCCGGCATGTTCACGACGACGTTGACCTTTTCACGGGAACCATTGTGGAACTCCTCGCGGACTTCCGTGCCGATGCCGGTGTAATGCGTCACCTTGACCGTATCCCAGCTTGTCGCGGTTGCGGACTTTGTCAGGAACGTCTTGGAAATGCGCCTGCCCGACCCGTCGTACATCATCGTAAGACGGGTGCTGTCACTGGAATTTTCCTTGTCCTGGAGCTTGAATTCGACAGGCATATCTCTCCAATCATAGGAAATTTCCAGGAATTTGGAAGAGTCAGCAATCAAATTGCCGCCCGATTTGTACAAAAAAGACCGCCCAAGACGCCATTTTAAAGAAGTTTTATTATTTCTTGTTCATTCACATTATCATTGCGTTTCTAATATTTTTAAACTATTTTGAATAATTTCTTTCGTACCATTTCCACATTTGAATTTATTCAACATTTTAGTGAACTGTTGCAACATTTCCTTTTTTCGCTCTTTTTCAACGTAGTAAACATAATAAATAGGAATCTCTGCATACCACCAATTTTCTTCACAATTTTCCTGCAAAATCCAATTGAAAACTTTTTGGGGAAATGTCTTTTTATTAGTCAAATTGAAAGCAAAATTCCATGCAATAGAATCTCCACAATGTACTTTTTGCAACCTAAAAAAAGCGGAATCTTTTTTTCCTTTTGAAAGAAAGTACATCATTTCTTTAAAATTCGCAAAGAATTCCGTGCTACATGGCTGCCAAACATTGCTGATATCAAGCTGAATTGTTACAACGTCATTACATCGCTTACTACACTTTGACTTTTCTAAAAAATCATAAAAAGGCATCAGTATTTTTTTTGCATTTTCCCTTTTCTCCGTGAACTCAACATATTTTATAGGCAAACTTACTAAGCCACATCGTTCATCACACTTGGTCTCTAAAATAGATCTAAAAACTTCTTCTGGTGTTCTCTTTTGTTTAATTAAGTCTGATGTAATTTTCCATGCCAAAGAATCGATGCAATAATTATCTTTCCAAACAGAATCCGCCTCTTCCTTATATCCACTAAGGTATTTCTGCATTCCGCCAACGTATTTCGCTTCCATTTCATAAAAATCGCGACAGGAATCAGAGCCAAAAGCAAAAGCGAAAATTAAAAGAATAATACAAATCACTCTTCCCATGATTTTTTCTCCGGTGTAAATGTTTCAAATTCGATCTTCACCGGATTCCCTGCATCTAAATCAGGAACCAAATCAGCACGTATGTCTAGCCAATCATTCCTCTCAAAAGTTATACAACCCTCAGAATTTGCAGGGCCAGCTCCGCCATGTATAGACTCGCCCTCCCAAGTCGTTATCCCATTTGGACCTTTACCTTTAAATGTCGAAGAACCTTCGTTCACAATAGCCAACCATGCGGGAGTATGTGCATTTGCTTTTGGTCCATCTGAATATTTGACAAATCCCGATCCTGAAATAATAGCTTTATTGTATTTTGCATCAGGATGCCAAGCATCACGAGTTCCCCAATAAGATTTAGACGGCTCAACATCTTTATATGTTTGTCCAGACTTCCATTTTTCAGTATTTAAATACACATCAACTCGATATCTGTTAAACTCGTAATTACGTTTATATGCACCACTCCATGCTTTAGATCTTTCAGAATTTGCAACTCCTGTAACAACAACCATAGCATCATTACCATCTGGATCAATAATATTCACCGGATTCACGCCATTCCCGGCATACAGATACGGGCTTGCAAATTGCCTCTTCGGGTCCACGCTAATCCACATTCCGAGCATCGCGTCAAGATACCTTGCGCCGAAGTAGTTCAGCTTGGTCTCGTCATCTCTTTCCTTTCCGGTGAAATTCTCGGTCACCTTGTCCGAGGGCTGTGTAAGTGTCACCATTTCGCCGAATGCCCTGTAGTCATACGCGGCGGCGACCTTTGCAGGTTCGCTTGCGTTGGTACTGCTGACCTGTGCCACCATCATAGTGGAACCAAGGTGATTCTTGAGATAGAATTCATCCCCCTTGGCCATACCATCGGCGTTTTCGATACCGTAGCGTCCCAGGCCCTGGGGCATATTGACAACGACCTTCGTGGACTGGAGTTCGCCATTGTGGTATTCCTTGCGGATCTCGGAGCCGATGCCCGTGTAGTGGGTTATTTGTTCCAGGGTCCAATCATCGGAGTTCACGTTCTTGCGCAAGCTCGTTTTCGAAATTCTCTTTCCACTACCGTCGTATGCCATTACGAGTTTCAAAGAATCCCCTCCATCCGCCTCTCGGACAAACTCCACGGGCATTCCCCTCCAGTCGTAGGAGATTTTCATTTTCTTGGATTTGTCTTCTATCAAACTTCCTTCAGAATCATATACGAAATTGTTCGCATCCGACATAATGCGGTCATCAGCCGTCCCGCCCATTCCGTTCGCCACGGACTTGAGCCTGTTGGTGTTGGCATAATAAGCATACTCGCCACCAGCATTCTTTGCAATACTAGTATCTCGCCGTTGAACAGTCATTCTTCCTTGCGCATCATATTCAAAGACTTCATCGAAGTAGTCCTGTTCCACATCATCGGCACTTGTCAGCCTATTCAATTGGTCGTAGGCATACGCCACATCGCGATACTGGCCAAAATTTGTATTGCCATGGGCCAGTTCGTGCACCATGCGGCTGATGTTACCGTTGTACTGCGGAGTGCACCCGTTGCCGCCGCAATCCTCGTAGTAGAGCGTTTCGGAGTAAAGGGTATTCCCATTTGCTGACTGTACGGTCGCAGTCTTCACGGCTCCGCTAATATGATAAGTGTAAGTTAGCGTGAGCGAATTGCCCATGATCACGGTCTTCACGCTCCCTGTCGGGTAGTAGGCATAGGTCGCGAGCAACACCTCGTCAGCACCGCCGTTCCTCGAGAACACGCTATCCACACGCCCCAGACGGTCGTAGGTATACCGTTCCACAATTTTTCGACTTGCCCCGCCACCATCCATTCCGTAGGGGTATTTTGTCGTCCTCGTCACCTTGCCGCCAAGGTCGTATTCCGTCTCCACGGCGAGCATTTTCAGGCTGTCCGCAGGTGCTGTCGGGTCGTAGGCGTAGGTCGCCGCCACTCGCCCGTACTTGTCGTAGGAATACGCTTTCGCCACACGGACAACGTTGCCGCTACCGTCAGCGGACACGTCAGAAACCACCGCCACCGTGCGGGTCCTGCCGTACCTGAAAGCGTCTGCCTGGACCGTCGCCGGGTAAAGTTCTACACCCAGGGTGTCCCTGGCGGGCATACGGTCGTAAAACATGCGGGTAACGGTACCTGGGGTAAGTTCCGCAACAGTCGGGTTGAACTGGTTCTGCACATTGCCAAAATACACCCTTGCCGAGCCGCTGTCAAGCGACGATTTCCATTCGCCGGTATAGATAGCCCTATCTAGGTTGTCGTAGCCGACAACGGAATATGCACCGGAATCTATCTGCCGCTGTGTCTGTGTCGCGCGGACGCGGCCCATCAGGTCATAGAATGTCCTTGTCTCCCCCGCGTCGGGTTCAACGCTCCTGACAACACGGCTCTGGGCATCGTAGCCGTATTCATTCGGGGTAACGCAGTTCGCGGGTCTTGGCGTATAGCCGCAACTCATTGGCGGGTGCGACCTGACCACATTGCCGCGGGAGTCCAATTCGTTCACGCTGCGGGCGAGCAACTTGCCCGTACTGTCCAGCGATCCACTAACGATTACACGGCCCTCGCCATCGTATGCCATCACGAGTTTCATGGAACCACACACGATCTGTTCGTGTATGTCGATGCAGGCATCGTTACGCGTAAATTCGACAGGCATACCTCTCCAATCATAGGAAATTTTTAATCCTTTGGACCTGTCCTCGACGAGATTACCCTCGGAATCGTAAACAAAATTGGCCGTGTCGCTCATGTTTCGTTCATCCGCAGAGCCACCCATGCCGTTCGCTACGGACTTCAGCCTGTTGGTGTTGGCATAGTAAGCATACTCGCCGCCAATATTCTTTGCGATACTGGTGTCGCGACGCTGTGCAACGATTCTGCCCAGAGCGTCGTAGGCGAAGATTTCGTCGAATTCGTCGTCGATGGAGTCGTCCACTTTCACCAGGCGGCTCATAAGGTCATAGCTATACTGGACACCGCAGAATTCTCCGTAAATGTCATTCCCGTGTGCCAAGTGATGCGCCATGTGGATGATAATGTATTTTTATTTCAAAATTTTTATGACTTTTCTCACAGAAATGGTAAATATCATCCTATCATTATACGCCAAAACATCTTCTGGTAATAGGCGTATATTTGTTTTTTGCCATAGGAGATAGTCTTCGTTTGAAGCTATTATATTATTTAATTTGTATTCATAAAATTTCTCAGTGATTCCGTTGATATCTTTTTTGTTCATAGACTTAAGCAAAAAACTAGAATCGTATAAAAATTTGATTATGTCTTTTGTAGTTCCTATCAAATAAATAGATGTCCCCTTATGTACAAGCAAAACATTGTTGTATTCTTTTTTATATTCCAAATCACATTTTTGGGAACAGAGAACAATCTTTTCATCTAAATGAAAAAAGAAGGTTTCTGAAGTGTGTCCACAAGCAACAAAAAAAAGAATTGCAGTCATCACACATTTACTTAGTGTTATCAAATACATCTCCATATACTTTTTCAACATCTTCATTCTCTTTAGGTGTTAATGCTCTTCCCCTCTCTATTTCCCGAGCATCCTTTTCAAAACCAATAAACTGTTCTCTTGTTTGTCCTTTTTCTAGGCCGACACCGTCGTTTCTAAGAGCCATAAGTTCGTCATGATACGCATGTCCTAAAATTTCATGAAAGAAATTTTCCATAGTTCCATTCACGTATCCTACATTCTGCTCGTTACTATATTCTCCATTTAATGGACCGGCATCTGGATCAATATATAATTTATCGGCACCTGTTTCTCTCAATTTTGACTGGTATACCCTTGGCGAATTATTTAATGTATTAAACCTTTTCCACCTTTCAGCATTCATCTCGGGTGTACCAGAATTTAACCATGTCATATAATTTTTCGAGGTCACTTCATCCATTATCAAAATATTTCCATCTTCATCAACCCCGTTCACCGGATTATACCCATTTCCTGCATACAGATATGGACTATTAAATTGCCTCTTCGGGTCAACACTTATCCACATCCCCAGCATCAAATCCAAATATCTCGCTCCCCAGTAACCAAGTTCGGTTTCGTCATCCAATTCTTTTCCGGTATAGTTCTCTGTAACTTTATCCGCAGAAACCGTCAAATCAATTTTTTCTCCGTAGCTTCTATAATCGTAAGCATGTCGCAACATGGGCGGTCCAGCAGTTGTTCCTGTTGTGCGATAAACTGCCATCGTGGAGCCGAGGTGGTTTTTCAGATACCATTCAAAAGTCAATTCGCTTGTGTCGGGATAATTTGCCAATCCTACACCATATCTACCGAAACCTTGCGGCATATTTACAACGACTTTCGTTTCATCTGCGTTTCCACTATTACTTGTACGAATTTCTGTTCCAATTCCTGTGTAATGCGTCGTGCGTTCAACAGACCATTCTGCTGCACCTGTCAACTTGCGAAGCAAAGCCTTTGAAATTCTCTTTCCGCTTCCATCATACAGCATTTCCAATTTCAAGGAATCACCGTTTTCTGCTTCGCGAGTAAACGTCAAAGGCATTCCCCGCCAATCATAGAAGATTTTCATCTTCTTAGATTTGTCTTCTATCAGGTTTCCTTCGGAATCATAGACAAAATTGCTCGCATCTGACGTAATGCGGTCATCAGCCGTTCCGCCCATGCCAATCGCGACGGACTTGAGCTTGTTGGTGTTAGCATAATAACTATACTCGCCACCCACATTTTTCGCAATACTAGTATCTCGCCGTTGAACGGTCATTCTTCCTTGCGCATCATATTCAAAGACTTCATCAAAATAGTCCTGTTCCACATCATCGGCACTTGTCAGCCTATTCAACTGGTCGTAGGCATACGCCACATCGCGATACTGGCCAAAATTTGTATTGCCATGGGCCAGTTCGTGCACCATGCGGCTGATGTT
>CAKUWY010000003.1 GCA_934699585.1 uncultured Fibrobacter sp. | reverse complement strand
GCAATTTCCTGACCAACGATGTGTATCGCGAGAATTGCCCGGATATCTTGGCTGCGGTGAATGGTGGGTTCGATGTAATTGGTGAATACTGGTTCATGCCCATGGAAAACCAGACCATCTATTACGAGGACGGAGCACCCATCAGGCAGACACTGTCGAATACCCGGGAAGTCCTTGATAGGTTCGATAAGAAATACGAAAACCAGATAAGGTATCGCGACACATACGACTGGATACAGCTGAAGCCAGGCTACGGATGGGACCAATGGGAGCGACCGGGGAGCGTGTATGGGAAACAGATGGGCAAATAAAAAATTTATCATCGCCTTTGCGCTTGCCCTGCTTATTTGTGCCTGCGCTACGACATACGACAGGGAGAACCGCTTCGACACGCTCGTTTCTGCCAGATTCGACAGCATTACAAAGATCCATTGTCTAAACCGGACGGCGCTTTCCGAAGCGACGCGAGCCGAATTCCACGTAAAAGTTCAACAAAATAGGGATAACCCATTACGCGTCTGTTATGACCTTGCCGGTCGAGAAGCCTGCTTCGAGACATACCGCAACTACACCTATACGGAATGCCGCGAAACGACTCCGCCTTACAAACATTGCCACGACGACCGTTTCGACGGCAACGAGGTCTGGAAAATTTACGACACCGCCTCTGGCGACACCCTGATGCTCGGGAGCGACATTTTCGTAGCCATCACGGGCGAAGGATGCTTTGCCGCGGCCAAGCAATAGGTTATGGAAGCTCTCTTTTTAGCAATGATTGTCGGCATCGTGACCTTATGCCTACTTGTGCTCCTTGTGGTGGCCACTATAAAGGTGTTTTTTGCCGTTTTGTCGTTTTTGCTTGTTATTGCAGGATTTATCGTTTTGGGGGTTGTTGTTATTTGACAAACCTGCCGTGTACAGGATGTCCCACGAACGGGGGGACCCGGGGAAACATCGTGTGATTCACACCAAAATTGCCGATTTTAATCCAAAATCGTCATTTTCACATTCAAAAGGAGCAGTCCATGAAGCACAACGCAGGCCTCGAGTCCACCCAAGAAAACATAAATAGCCTCATCGGCGCCGTCCAAAATGCGGCGACCGGACTCGACCGATCGAAAGTTTTACTGCGTCTCTGGAAAACCGTGGGTAACACAATCATGGACCAAATGGCCGTGTATTCCTATCGCATAAACTCCGATTTTGACATGAAGGGATACTCCATCAAGGAACGCCAGAGAAACCTGGCTGGAGACGCCTATCTTGTCTTTTTTATGGCGACCATGGATTTTGACCGGGGTCTAGGCGTGCCTTTTATGGCATACATCGCCCAGAAACTCGGCTGGAAACTCACCGCCGACAAGCGCGACAACGCCAAACGTGATGATCGTATAAAAATCAGTTCCAAGATGCAGATAAATGCCTCCGAAGAATTTGCAGAAGAAGACGCTTTTGCCGCCCTGCTAGAGAGGACTCCAAACGAAGAAGATGTCGAGGGCGATTGCTTCAGGAGAGACGCCATCCTCAAAATCAAACGCATTGCCGCCAGCGATTCCAAAATTGCCGCCTACCTTGAGACATGTCAAGAGGTGTGCTATCAGGGATACAGAGGCTCCGATGCCGAAGTCGCAAGGTACATGGGCTGTACTCGGGCAAGCACCGGCAACTACCGTAAGAAGCTCGTCCGCATGCTTGCCGAAAAAGGGATGGATTTCAATTCCCTTGTTGCGACGGCTGCGTAATCCAACCTGAAACAGCATGTTTTTTTACAAATCGTCACTTAGAAACGATATACGGATAGGCTTCCAACGCAACAGGGACTATTCCTATGGAAAACTGCTACAAACGCATGCCGAACGATGTAGAAATGCCGAGCGTCAGTGACGACCAGCAGGCGTTACATATGGAAGAACGGGCCATTGCAGACATCTACAAGGCCCGCAGGGAGCGCCGCGAGCGCATCCTTCGCGAAAGCGTGCCCCTGTTCATTCGCAACAGGGACCGTATTTTTGCAGACGAAAAAATGGCCCGTTGCCACATAGACGGCATCCGGTTTGGACTGGCATATTCTGGCGAATGGAAATTGCCGGTGGCTTTCTTGGGCGGTTTGCTCCGTTTGTGGGAAAGGCCTACATTCCAAGCGGAATGCCCCAAATGCCATGAAACCGCCTATTGTACCGGTGGAGGCGGGAGTCCTCTTTCGGGGGTAAAGAACATTGCCATGACTTGTGGCTCGTGCGGTCACCAATTTGAGGCACACTCCACCAAGGCGGACTTGAAAGCGGTCTCCTTTGGGAATGCGTTGGTGGCCGCTATCCAGAATTCAAATGCAGGCCTGGGAGAGATGGAAGATGAATGCCTCCCCATCGAAGACGTGGTCCACATGCTGGAACTTGAAGAACACAAAGCCAAACAGAAGGGGGCATAAATGTTGAACCTGTCCAAGCACCAGTGGCTGCCGGATTACATCCGGGAATACATCGTCAAGAAGTTTCCTACAGAAAATTTCAAGGTGACATTTGAGATTAACGGGCGTGACGTGCCCATGGACCAGGTTGTCGGCAACGAACGCCACATCAGGCGAGGGACCGTCACCTATACCGATACCGAAGGGAATTCTACAACGTGCTGGTTATTCCTGCGCAGGGGCGAAATAACCTTCGACTCGGTATCCTTTGCCGTAGACAATTTTGCGTTAGAAGGTGTCGAGCCCGGCATACGCAAGCTTCCGCGGGTAGGCCAAAAAGACGAAGTCGAAAAGTACCGCAAGATGCTCAAGAAAAAACTTTCAGAAGCGATGGACTACTGCCCCGGTTCCTTTTTGGACAGGCTCCACGAATACCCCATCACCGACATGCCCCGCTGGCGCCGCAAGCGCATCTTGAACCTGCTCGCCAACATGAGCGAGGACGGGGTTCCCGCCTTTGTCAGTTTTGACCTGAACAATGTGGCACTTAGCCAGTTGGAACTGTTCAACGAAGAACTGGAGCTGGCCATGATGGTGGAAAACAAGTACGAACCGGAACTGGACGAGGAAGGATAATTATGAAGCGGCTCGCAATTTGCAGGCCGCTTTTTTGCTGAAGTGCCAAAATTTATATTGCTTGACAATGCCACATTGTTTATGTATATTGTTTTCGTAATTCGACAATCCCTGCGACAGTCGGCATAGACCTTTCGGTCCGTACGTGCATCCGCGGTGGGGCCAATCAACCTTCTTGTTGATGCTGTTGGATAGCTGGCAGGAACACGACCTGCTCGAGTTCACCCCTTCGGGGGTGGCAAGTAACGCCGGGGAAAGCCCCCGCCAACAACATCGCAAGATCATCCCAAACATTCAAAAAACAACAAGGGCGTAATGCGTTCTGTATTCGCAGGCGCATTCCTGCTAACATGTTGAGGGCTTACTTCAACAAGGAGTTTTTATGTTCGAAGAAATTTTCGGAAAATTTAACGGGAGTCCAAACCCGGGCAATAACAACGGCATAGGGGATTTCGCCAAGACCCTGGAAAAAAAGGACGCTGAAATCAGACGGCTCAAGGAAATGGTTTTGCGGTGCCCGAAATGCGGAACAAAACTTCGTTATCCAAGGGGGTAAAACATGAAAAAAGTCCATTCTGGGAAAGTTTTAAGGTCACAATTTGTGACCTCCAAATTGTCGAATGCGCAAATCGCAAGCAAAATCGTGGTGATTCGCGATGTGCAGGTGTTTATTGACCGCGACTTGGCCGAAATATACGGCGTGGAAACCAAGGTTTTCAATCAAGCAGTAAAGAGGAACATTGAAAGATTCCCAGAAATGTTTCGGTTTCAATTGAATGAAGATGAAACTCAAGAAATTGAAAGACGTTCAAGGTCACAAATTGTGACCTTGAACAGCAAGGGCGACCGCCGTGGTTCAAATATAAAATACCATCCCTTCGCTTTTACAGAACAGGGTGTCGCCATGCTTTCGGCTGTTCTTCGCAGCGAAAGGGCGATCAAGGTTAGTATTGAAATCATGAACGCGTTCGTGCAGATGCGCCATTACCTGCGCGGCAACATCGCCATCGCAAACCGTCTTGACGCCGTAGAAAACAGGTTTAACGAAAGACTTGTTGAACACGATATCAAATTTGAAAAAATTGACGAAAATTTCTCGAAAATCTTCAACCAGTTGGATACCTCGCCCCATAGGGCGAAGGAAGGGGTGTTTTTCAAGGGGCAAATCTTTGATGCTTACGCCTTTTTCCAAGACATCATAAAGACAGCAACAAAGGAAATTGTCATTATTGATGGTTATGTTGACTTGTCTGTCCTGAAAAGGCTTGCAGTAAAAAAGAAGAATGTTGCTGTGAAAATTTTCACGCACCCGAAAGCGGAATTGCAAAAAATTGATGTCGAACAGTTCAACACGCAATACCCGACCGCAGTTATGGACTTCACCAAAAAGATGCACGACCGATTCTTGATTATCGATAATAAGGAACTGTATCATATTGGAGCATCGCTTAAGGATTTAGGCAAGGCGTGTTTTGCGTTTGAAAAAATGGAGGATGCAAAGACATTAATCCCGGCGATTCTGGCCGCATTATAAAAGGCGGCCCGCAATTCGCAGGCCGCTTTTCGCTTAATGTTGAATTCACTTTTACTTCAAGTTCGCCTTGAAGAATTCGTTCAGTTTTTCGAAGGGGATTTTTTCCAGGTTGTCGTAGAGGTCCACGTGGGAGGCTCCGGGGATAACGAGGAGTTCCTTGTTGCCGACGGTCTTGCTCCAGTTCTTGGTGGCGTCGAGTTTTGCGGGGACGTTCGCCTTCTTGCCGGTCATCTTTTCGAATGCGCCTTCGCCGAAGTAGCGGCTGTGGGCCTTTTCGCCGTGGATGATGAGCACCGGGTTACGGATTTCGTCGGCGTATGCGAGGAGCTTGGTGTTCAGGAGCGAGGTGCCTGCGGAGGCGGCCCAGCCCTTGTTGCTGTTGAGGGAACGCTTGTGGTAGCCGCGCGGGGTCTTGTAGTAGGCGTAGTAATCCTTGACAAAGTAAGGAGCATCGTCCGGGAGCGGGTCCACCACGCCGCCGGCCAGGTCGTACGTGCCGTTCTTGAAGTCCTTGGTGCGCTGGGCCATCAATGCCTTGCGGGCTTCGTTTCGGGCGTCGGCGTTGTTTGCCGCATCGAAGTAGCCGTTTGCAGTCACGCGGCTCATGTCGTACATGGTCGAAGCAACCGTTGCTTTGATGCGGGTGTCTATGCCGGCAGCGTTAATCGCCATGCCACCCCAGCCGCAAATGCCGATGATGCCGATTCGTTCCGGGTCAACATTGTCGCGGGTCGAGAGGAAATCTACAGACGCCATGAAGTCTTCGGTGTTGATGTCCGGGCTGTTCATGTAGCGCGGTTCGCCGTCCGATTCGCCAGTGAAGCTCGGGTCGAATGCGATGGTCAGGAATCCGCGTTCCGCCATGTGCTGGGCGTAAAGTCCGCTGGACTGTTCCTTGACGGCACCGAACGGGCCAGAGACCGCGATCGCGGGGAACTTGCCGTTCACCTTGAGGCTCGCGTCCTTGGGCACGAACATGTCGGCGGCGAGTTCAATGCCAAAGTGGTTCTTGAAAGTGACCTTGGAATGTTCGACCTTGTCGCTCTTGGGGAATACCTTGTCCCATTCGGCGGTGAGCGTAAGCTTGTTCATATTTTCTTCCTTTGTCTGTTGTGTTGCTTCTATTGCGGGTGCGGCGGTTTTGGCCGCATCATGCGCGGCGTTGTTTTCTTTTTCGGGGCTGCACGCCATCAGGGTGCATGCGGAAACCACGGCAAACGCCGCTTTTAAGAATCTGGATTTCATGAGTTATCTCCTTATTGTTAAACTTTACTTCCCATCGCGTACACTTTCTTCAGGAGCGTAGCGCGTTCCTTGACGTCGCCAGGATTTTCGGCACCTGTGGCGCAGAGGGCTCCCTTGAGCTTCACGCCATCGAAACAGGCAATCCACCCGCCAATGCCGCGCTTTGCGATGTTCATGGCCTTCGCGTCGGTATCGGCGGCAGACGCGAGCAAGTAAATCTCGCGGAACTTGTAATCGCTGGAATAAAGGGAATTCGCGCGGTCGAGCATCGTCTTGAGCTGGCCGCTCATCTCGTAATAGTAAATCGGCGTCGCGAACACGATGACGTCCGCCGATTCCATCTTCTTGGTGATGGCGGGAGCGTCGTCCTTGATGACGCACTTGCCCTTCTTCTGGCAAGCGAGGCAGCCCATGCAAAAACCGATCTTCTTGCCGCGCAGCGACTCGAATTCCACCTTGTTACCCGCCTCGGCGGCACCCTTCGCGAACTCCTGCGCCAGGGTTTCGGAGTTGCTACCCTTACGCAAGCTGCTGGACAAGACCAATACTTTTTTCATAGGTTCCTCTCGGTTGAAGTCTTTACATGTTCAAATATACCTCTTTTTTCAGATATTGCAAATACTTTGTTTTCATAACTAGATATGCTTATAAGGCATAGATTTAAGCAGCATAAAAAGGCGGGGCATTTTTTAGCATCTACTTCTCTTCGATCAATTCTATCAACTGTTCCTTGTTGGGTAACACAGTTTTATACTTGCTGGCAAAAATCTGCGAATTGCCTTCGGGCAAAGTGATTTCTACAAGGGAGTCCGATTTCTTCTTGCAAAGAACGATCCACCAACACAAAGCACTGCAGCAGCCTGTTATAAAGAACCAGGTCCACAAAGAAATGCTTTTCGTCCAGCGTAATCCGCGACTGCCGCCCCACAAAAGTATACCCCTTACCCAGTTCAAGCAAAATTCCGTTCGTCGGGATTATCAATACGCATCAGGAACAAGTAATGGGACCAGCTCAAGACGAATTGGTCAGACACTGTCTGACCAATTTGATAAGTCAGATAGAAATCCCGCATCTGCTTCAAGTTCGTCATAGAAAACCCCTTACCGTAATTTGCAGTAAGTCTAGCAGAAATACGATATTTCGTTGAAATGAGCAATCCATTTCGCAACAACATCCTCATGACGAGCTTCAATAATCCGAAGAATATTTTGCAAGACATGTACCGGTTCCAGAGGAACACCTTCGTTGGACCAGAAATAAACCCAGAAAGATCCTATCTTAAAGATTTGCGGCATTGTTGAACCCACCTTTCTGAGAGAATTCCATTATCAAATGAGCCGTAGATTCAATCACCTTCTTATAGCGATTGATTTCCTCATCTGAAAAACCGAATATATCTTCCCATGTATAGGAGGGTAAATAGCATGTCGCCCGATGGAAGCCGTCTTTTGCGTCGGGCTTTTCGATGTACACCTTAACGCGACCATCCTCGCCCATTTCGGAATGGACAATTTCCGCGTTGTCGTCAAGTGTCATGAAGGGGTACATCATATTGCCTAACGGCAATATAACATTTTCAGGCCTTGTTTGGCTAGTATTCATCTTTCCTCCCTCCGCCTACATGCATAAAAAGGCGGGGCTTTGATTGTTTTACACCGTGCGAGAAAATAGTTTTCTACACACTTGTGCACTAAATATAAATTACCGGAAGGCGGTTGTCAAGAGGTTTTGACAAATTATTTCAAAAGTCCTTTCTTGAACGTATCGTAGAATACAAACATTTTCTCTGTTTTCCCGAATTTGACATGTATATATCTACGATCCTTGGATATTCTATCAACAACGCCTTTGCCTAGTTGTTTATGTGTAACAATAGAACCCGCTTTAATGCGTGAATATAGAGCCTGCTTTTCTGCAGCCACCGCAACTTCAGGCGAGAGATTCGCTCCTTCAGCATAATCTTCACCACGTTCCACAGCCATCATTGAACGCTGTTGCCCGTAGAACAATTCCTCGTATTCTCTACGACGAAGAACTGTATCAAAACCACCAACATCGTCACCTTCGTGACGGTCAAGGCCTGTGTAACTCAAGCTTGAATCTTCGTAACGTTTGAAACTGAAGATCGCTTCGTTCATCAGGCTAGCATTGAATACGTTGAGTGAGCACAGCAATTCAAAATCTTTGACTTCAAGGCCTGTGACCTTCTTGAAAAGTCCCGGTTCAAGCTGAGTAATCACATCTTTTAGGCATCGTTCGCGATAGTCCGTCAGATACATAAAAACAGGAACGCGCGTCGCAAACTTGATAAGTTTTTCCTGAATCTGCTTACGCTTCGCCTTGAATTCCTTTTCTTCCTCGGTAAGTTCCCGTTTTTGCTTTGGCGTCAGCGGGCCATCCTTAGTCTTCGCTTTCTTGACTTTCTCCGATTTATTAATAATTGTTTCAATATCCGAATTAAGACTACGGAAGCCTTCAATACGCATCAAGGCGTCCATCGCCTCGGGGTTGTCCATCAAACGTTTAAGAGTATCGTTATCAACATTTACGAGCAAAGCGGATTCCCAACGGCGAGCCAAAAGCGTTGCAGAAGTTCCCGACATAGCGATATCAAGAATGGCTTCTGCATTTAGTTGCATCATGGCGGAACCATCATAAGCAAGCACAGGCAGGAACTTCGTAAATTCGGCGACACGCTTTTCTGGGTCAGATTCATTGATATCAAGTCTTGAACTATAACTTGAGATTTGCTTCAGTGCACGATCCAGTGCAAAATCAAATACATAACAGTTTTCCTTGATAATCTGTGCGTTCCCATTATCGTCTTTGATTTCCCAAGGGGTTTGCACACGGAATGCAGTTTGGAAATACGTTTCAGGACTCTTGAGATTACGGAGCATGAATACACCCGTCCAAGGGCGAACCGTCACACCCGTCGTGAGTTTGCCGCACGAAAGCGTAATAGTCTTTGAATTGAGCGGGTTCGTCATAGCAGCTTGTACTGGCTTAAGAGCTTCTAGGCCTATTCCAGCCTTTGTTCCTGCACATACGATAACTTTGTAATCATGGTAGAAAGTATTCTGCCTTTGGTCTATCAGATTTTTCATTGCGTCGCATGCAGCAACATCAGGCAAAAACCACAAAGTGTGCGTCAAGATATTCAGCAAACGCGTATCGGAATACGGCATAGGCGGTCGCTTATCTTGCCCGAGTTTCAAATCATCAACACTAGATGGCAAATAGGAGCCTCTAATTAGGTCGAGCCATTTTTGAACTTCATTTTCGTGTTTAAATTTGGCTTCTTCACCTTTACCTTCCGCCTTGAAGAACTCGTTCAAATCGAATTCGTCAAATTCTCCTTGACTTGCAACTTCGCGAATACTTTCGGGAATCTTGTAAGTCATCAGCACCATACGCGGGAGCGCCGCGTACGGGTTATTTTTTCCCACCCAAGTTTCTTTGGCACGCTGTTCATCTGAATATGTCCAGTTGAATATTTGTTCTTCGATGAATTCACCGGAATTAAGTGCACGGAAAGGCGTTCCAGAAAGATAGAGATAGTATTTCGTCGTTATGGGCAAGTAAGATTCATCCATCGCATTTGCAGCCTCCTTGCGTTGGAATTCTTCTTGGTCAAAATCAGCTTCCGCTTCCTCGTCCTCTTTTTCAAAGAGATTTTTTGCATTTTCGCGCCATGCGCCAAAATGATATTCGTCAAAAATGACTAAATCCCATTTTTCGGCGTGAATAAATTCATTTTTAGTTTTGATTCCGCCAGCATCATTACGCCCTAACAAGTCTTGAAAAGAGCCAAATACAACAATGGGTTTATTCTTATCCGCTTGTTCAAATTCTTCATCTATAGAAAAATTGATATCCCTAGCGTCTTTATTCGAGATGAATTGCCATCCCTTAAAATCAACATGATGATACAGGTCGTCAGCCCAGGCACTTTCCACCGCAGGCTTGAAAGTCAGAACCAAGATTCGCTTCAACTTCATCGACTGCGCCAGTTTATAGGCAGCAAAAGTCTTGCCAAAGCGCATCTTGGCATTCCAAAGGAATTTGGGAGAGCTTTCGGACATTTCTTTCAAAGCGGTCTTAAAGTAGGCGCTCGTTATTTCAACGGCACGTTCCTGCTCCGGGCGCATTTCAAATGTTTCGTTGCGATCTTCATCAATACGCTTACCTGTACGGAGCTCCTTGATGGCGACAAGAACATCTTCTTCTTTACAGAAAAACCATTCGTTTCGGTCTTTGCCTTGGTTCAGCCGAGTAAAACCTTTGCGTTCAAGAACCTTGTGAACTTGTTTATCAGTAAAGCAAGATCCATCGGCGCACATTGCCGATTCCTTGAAGAGTATTTTTCCTTCAAGGCCTGCCGTGTGCAGTTGCTCCTTGATTCGGGCTTCGACATTACGGTCTGTAAAGCCGACCTTGATATAGCCCCTAAGCTTCTCAACCTCGGGGATTGTATAGGCATAGATGGTCGGATTAACTTCAGGACGCTCCCTGAGAAATTCGTCTAACTGAACGGAAGGCATTAGGCATCCTCCGTGTTTTCAAAAAGCTGTTCTATGAATTTAATTTCATTTTTCGTTAGTTTATATCTGCTATATAATTCCTCATCCGTCCAAGGTTTTGAAAAATCTAGCATAGGGATTAATCCAAATACAGCCTTATTGACGTGCATTGTTCCCTTCCCATGATACAAGAGGAACTTGAAAAACTTCGTATGAATATATGAATAGCAGTTCTGCTGTTCTTTTTTGGTTCTAAATGGTCCAATCAACAAAAAAGTTTCAGTACAAACATCACCAGGATTACCGACAATTACATCCGGAGGGTTAACAGCATTTGTTGAATAACTTGTTGTAAAGAAAAGCTTGTATTTATCTATAGCTTCTTCATTATTGCTAACAAGATCTCTTTTTATATATCCTTCAGTTCTTCTTGCACCTCCCTTTATACCCTTTACACCATATATATGAACAGAATCCTTATAAGGTTTGTCCTTCAAATTTGCAGTAGGGTATCTATCAGGCTCATTAAACAGATAACCCCTTATGCCAAACGGTTTAACGTTTGAAACATATTCATTAAACTTGCCATCTTGGGATGTTTTTTCCAAAATAGATTGAATGCGGTTGTCCCTAATAACATAATCAAATACGTCGTTTTTCAAGAAACGTTTATTTTCAGAAATGGATCCGTCATTAGAAATAAAGGAATAATTGCATTTCCCTTTATAATCATTTTTCCACAAGAAATAGCATACGCCACCATCAATATGAATTCCAGGAAAACACGCAGACGCGTCCTCATAATCAACAATTCTTTGCAATCTTAAATCGTCTTGCATTTCCTTTCTAAACGAATCAAGGCCTCGACCTCCAACCATCCATTTAGAAGGGACAATCATTATTAAATTCTTTGGATTCAATTTTTTTGACTGAGAAATAAATTTTTGATAAATAGGCATTGCACTGTCTGTACTTCCACCACTTCCATCGCTCAATTGGTACGGTGGGTTGCTGATAATCACGTCAAACTTCATGTTGAAAATTCCTTCGGGGTTTTCAGTGTGAATCCATTCGTAAGCATGCGTTTCAAGAGTATCTCCACGGCTATACTGTTCTTCACTTGCTCCGCAATACTTGCACTTGCCATTTACCCAAGTGTGGTTTATCCGTTTGAACCGAATATTTCCTTCGGGATTATTGAACTTTGATACAGAGTATTCGCCATTGGGCCACTTGGAACAATAGACGCTTCGACGAGACACCAGACTCGTCATTTCGGTAATGGCGATTCCGAACAGCTGGTTGTGGAATATATGGTCAATGGAAATTTGCAATTGATTCATAAACCATTTTTCATCAGGCGAAAGCTTTTGTCCGTTCGCTTTTTTGGCGTTTATTTCTTCTACGGCTTGCTCGTATCCTGGCATCTGATTCGACAGGAGTCTCTTAGCTATTTCACGAAGGAAAACGCCCGTCTTGCAACAGGGATCTAGGAAAGTCGTCTCTGTACTTTCAAACAGCTTCTGCGGGAGCATGTCGAGCATTCGGTTTACCACCTCGGGCGGTGTAAACACTTCATCGTTGCTGAGATTCGCAAGGCAACTCAGCACATCGGGATTATGCTTGTTTATCATCTTGCCAAAGTTTCCTATAGTCAGAGGTGTATTGTTTTAAAAGCTTTCCTTCATCGCTCGGGTCCGGACCGTCAAATAAAGAAGCCTGCTCTGTTTCAGAGCCAGTTCCTCCCCCTATACGCATAAGGTCTTCGAAGGTGTAATCCTTGCGTTGCATGGTATTGCCACGCACAAACGCCCATTCTGAAAAAACGATTGGATTCGCAGTATCATTGCCTTCGAAATCAACCTTCATCAGCGAAAGAGCGTTTCCGCAGACGATATTTCGTTCCAAGATAAACTGCGCGGATTTTTGGGTATCCTCGTTCACATCCTTTTTACAAACGGATTTGTAGGCTTTATTCCAAATTTTAAAGAGACGTTCACGGCATGCTTCGGCATTGTCGGTAAGAATATCAACGCCATAAATGCTTGAAAGCGCAAGAACGGAATTGCGTTCAAAGTCCAACGGGCTACGGCGGTATTTTTTCTTGACCACGTCAAGTTTACGTTCTAGTATTTTTACGAGAAAGTTGCCCGTTCCACAGGCGGGTTCCAAAAATCGAGAATCAATGCGCTCGGTCTCCTGCTTTACCAAGTCAAGCATTGCGTTCACTTCGCGCTCGGCAGTAAAAACCTCGCCATGGGCGGCGACACGTTCCTTGGACTTAATCTGCGCCGAATTCTTTTCCGGCTTTGTCTTTTGAACCTTCACAGGACCTCGGGGTTGCTTGCCCCGATTCCCGTACATTCAATCCACAAAAAGGCGTAAGGCGAGAGTCGCGACCGTGCTTGCACGGGCATGACCGAGCCGAAGTCCTTCTCTACAAAAAAGGCGTGGAGTCGAATGCACCCACCGCCTCAGGCAACGACCAAGAAGCCTTGTACATGATAAGCACAAACGACCCACGCACAGGGTGCGTGAGTGCCTGCCTTACTCTCATGTACTTGAAATTTTGGTCGTTTTCGAGGCGAGAATAAGAGCAATAACTCAAATTTCTATGCGCCCCTCGCCGTGAAGCAGGGGGCTATGTCAGTGGGAAATATATATAAATATGCGAGAGGGAGATCCCCGCCTACGCGGGGATGACAAGAAAAGTCGCGAGGATGACGAAAGAAATCGCGGGGATGACGAGAAAAGACGCGAGGATGACGCTTGGAAAGGAGATGCTGAGTGGATCCTATCGCCGCATTGCGGCTCCAGGATGACTGGGTTTTGACATTTGGGCGGGTGGGGTAAGCCGGGGCGTTGCGGGGCGGCGTCTGAGCGCCCGCAGAGGGGGTGCTGGAAGACTTGCCCTAGTTCGGTCTGGATCCTTCGAATTCGCCCTACGGGCTTCGCTCAGGATGACACTAGGGCAAGGCTGCAAGCAGGGGGACTTCTCCCCCACCATCAAATCGATCAGTTATTCCTTTCGGGCATTATTTTTGCAATTTCATACCTGCGGGGCTTGAATTTTATTAGTTTTCGGGTATGGAACTTCGAGTTTTACGGTATTTTCTGGAGGCGGCGCGGTTGGGGAATGTCTCGCGCGCGGCGGATAATCTTTGCGTGACGCAGCCGACGGTGAGTCGCCAGCTCAAGGAGTTGGAGGAGGAACTGGGCGAGAAGCTTTTCGAGCGCACGAACTACGCGATTCGTCTGACGCCTGCGGGGGAACTCTTGCGGGAGCGTGCGGAGGACATTCTTTCGATGGCGGACAGGACGGTGCAGGATTTCAAGTCGCTGAAGGAAGACGAGGTGGTGGGTGAAATCGCCATTGCCTGTGCAGAATCGCGGAACGTGAACTTTCTTTCGAAGTGCATCGGGATTCTCCGGGACGACTATCCGAAGATTAAGTACAACTTATATTCGGGCGACAGCGAGCGCGCCCTGGAAAAGCTGGACAAGGGCATTTTTGATTTCGCGGTGGTTGTAGATAACGTTGATTTGGAAAAGTACAACTGCCTTGCGGTGCGTTCGGTGGACCGCTGGGGCGTGGTGATGCGTCGCGACGACCCTTTGGCCAAGCGGGATTTCATCGAGCCGAAGGATTTGCTCGACAAGCCGCTGATGGTGTCGCGCCAGTCGATGGTGGCGGATTTGCCGAAATGGTTCGGCGACGATATTTCGAAGCTGAACGTGATTGTGGGGCTTGATCTTTCGTACAACGGTTCGGTGCTTGCGAAGGAGGGCACGGGCTACCTGCTCACTTTCGACGGCCTGGTGGATACGAGCCGCACTTCGCGCCTGTGCTTCAGGCCACTCATGCCCGAGCTCACCACCAACATGTACATCATTTGGCGGCGGGGCCAGCAGTTCACGCGGGCAGGGGAACTTTTCCTCGACACGCTCCGGCACGTGCTGGGGGAATAGGCCTGAGCCGTTTATCTTAAACGGCCGAAACTCTTTTTCAGCTTGGCGAGGGCGTCATCTTCGATAACCTCTTCGGAGTCGTCGCCCTTACGCTTGAACTTGAGTATTTCGAAGTCCTCGAGCATGGCTCGTGCCTGCAGGTATAGCACGGGATATTCGGCGTCGTCCGGTTGCATTCGCTCCATCTTGGAAAGGATTTCACGGGCGTTCTTGAGTTCGTGATCCTTGATATAGCGGGCCTTGAGGAAAGGTCGGAACATTTCGCGAAGTTCCCGGACAGAGAGGTTGAGGGGGTCATTGAGCACCCCAAGGGCAAGGCGGTTATCGTCCTTAAATTTGAACTCGTCAGCAAGCGCCAGAGAAAGGGCGGAAATCCTTTCGAAAAGGGTTCTTTCCACAGAATTTGGGGAATAGAGGGCCAGAATTTTTCCGATTGACTTGTGTTTTGCCTTTAACGCGGCCAGCGCATCGCGGGCATGGTCGCCCCCTTGACGCATGGCCACCGAAAATTCCCGCAAGATGTCCCAGAGTTTCACAAAGGGTTCTGCCCCAAGCAAGGCGGATTCGTAGGTGGCACGGGCCAGTGCCATGCGGGTTTCTTCGTCTTCGCTCCGGGTGTTGGCGGCCAGATTCCTGAAATCGTGAAGTTTCTTGCCGCGGGAATATTCAAGACCTGTAAAAAGGACACAACGAGCTGGGTCCAGATGGTCGGCGGCGAGGGATTTGACGAGCCAGTTCGAAAGAGGCTCGAGGTTCGAGGCGCAAGGTTCAAAAGATGAACCCATCTCCAATCGCGAAACAAGCAATGTAATTTTTTCGTTTTTGGAAGAGAATTTATCCACCCGCTTGCGGAAGGACTGCCAGAAGGCGGATTCCTGCGGGGTCATCAGGGCCGTTTCACCCAATCGCCACCCAAAACGCATTCCGTCCAAGGGGAAATCGGTTCCGTTGGACTCTACCACAGGCCGCATCGCCGCAAAAAGCCGGAAACTCCCCCACTCCGGATTGATATCGAAGGAATGTTGAGCCACCCTTACATGCAAGCGCAGGTGATTCTCCTTTTCAGGAGTAACCGTCGGAACATCGCAATCCAGCTGTTTCATATCGGCGAAGACTTCGTACAGGAGCAAAAGCGGAGCCTTGTGCGGGTTCGCCTTGAGCTTGTCGCAGAAGGCATCGTCAACAAAGGTGCGGCGATTTTCCAGCTGTTTCTTGGCATTTTTCGGCATTTCACGGATGACAGACTGAGCCATCCATTCCCGCCACTGGTGTATCGAAAGCGCAAGCGTCGCGGGCGTCACCTGCGGGAGCATGTCGTAAGGCAAGTCCAGCGTAATGCCGTCACAGTCGCGGGTCGCATCGAACACCAGTTCGCCCGACACCATGCGACTAGAACCGTCCAGGCCCTCAATGCGGAAACGTTCGAGAGAACCGCCGAGAGTGGGTACGAGGTCGGCGCGGCTCTTACCATCCGTCATGGCGGACCGTGATCCGCCATCTAGATTCCGGGTCCCCGGATCGAGTCCGGGGCAGGCTCTACCCGGAATGACGTTCTTTCCACCCTTGCCCCAAAAATCGCTTAGAGATTGCTTCACCCCTTCGGGGTTCGCAATGACACTTCCCGCATCGTCTAATTGATCCAGCCAATACTTCGCATCGAATTTCAGGAACTGGTCCGTGTGCTCGCGGATGTAGTCCTTCAATGTCTTGATGGAATTGACTTCATGCGCAATGCGCGTGTAGTAATCCACCAAGGCGTCTTCGCTGGGAGCAAGGCCGAACTGGCGCTTGCGGGCCTCCAGCGCATGCAAGTCCTCGACAACGCGCTCGTTGTGCGTCATGAAGGCGAAGGGACGGGCCATCTGGCCAAGCACTACGGCTTCGCGCCAGAAAATCTCGGCACATTCCTCGGGGTTCACGCGGGCGAAATCCACGCGGTGGCCGCGGCAAATCACGAGCCCGCAGAAGCTTACCTCTTCCACCGCTTCCACGAAACCGCGTTCCTGGTTCCATGTGGGCGCATACCAACGGCGCGTGCAGAAAGGTTCCGCCACCTGCATAATCCATTCGGGTTTGATTTCGGCGGCCTTGTTGAGGAATATGCGACTTGTCTCCCGCACTTCGGCACTAAAGAGCCATTCCACGCTTTTGCCGTAAAGGTCGCTGCCCGGGAACACGTGGGTCTCGCGGCCGCTCACCAGGCGGTAGCAGCCGTTCTCGATATCGCGGAGCGCAATGCCGCCCAGGAATCCCGAAAGAAGCGCAATGTGCAGGTTGTCGCGATGGAAACCGTCCAGCGGGCATACGCGATTCTCGAATTTTGCGTCGAGGATGCGCCCGAACTGTTCATACAAATCAATCCATTCGCGGCACCGCAAAAAGTGCAGGCTGTTCTTGTCGCAGAACTTGCGCAGTTTATTCCAGGTCTTGCCATCCCATTCGGCACAGAAGGCGTTCCACATGCAGATGAACGTGAGGAAATCGCTCTTGTGGCCCGCGAACCTGCGGTGCAGCTGGCGGATGCGGGTGCGTTCCGGCTCTTCGCTGGGCACCACACGCGGGTCCTGGATGGAGAGTGCCGAACAGACAATCAGTGCGGGCTGCAAGACGCCAGCATCCCGCGCACGCAAAAGCACCGCCGAGAGAGCCACGTCCATGGGGAGGCGCGTCATCTCGCGGCCGAGCTTGGTCACTTGCCCGCTGGCGTTGTCGGCGGTAAGAGCACCCAGTTCAAATAAGGTCTTGTACGCCCCTCGGAAAGCCGAATTCGGAGGCGGTTGCAGGAACGGAAAATTCTCGAGTTCCAGCCCAAGACTGCACAACTGCAGCACAACGTTCGCAAGATTACTCCGCCGGATTTCCGGCTCCGTAAACTCATCCCGCTTTTCAAAACCTTCGGGAGAATAGAGGCGGATGCAAACACCGGGCTTCACGCGCCCCGCACGCCCTGTGCGCTGCCGCGCAGACGCTTTCGAAATATCTTCGACAGGCAACCCCTGGATTCGGGACTGGGCGTTGTACCGCGAAATGCGGGCCGTACCCGTATCCACCACGTAGGCAATTCCCGGAATCGTGAGCGAAGTCTCGGCGATGTTTGTGGCAAGCACCACGCGGGTCTTTTCCGTATGCCTAAAGATGCGTCGCTGTTCATCGGGGCTCATGCGCCCGTAAAGCGGGAGGATATCGAACGTCGCGAAATCCAGTTCGTGAGCAAGTTCCCCCGCTAAATCCTGAATATCCCGCTCCGTAGGCAAAAAACAAAGCAGGTGGTCGCGGTGGCGCGTTTCCAGGTCGAGAATCGCATCCCGCGCCTCGTCGAGCAAGCCGGAATCGCCCTTGCCGGAAATATTGAGGTCTGAGGTCGGGTCTTGCGACCCTTTGAGGTATGGGGTCGCGGCCTTGCCGCTATGAGATAAATGATCTGCGCTTCGCGCACCAAAATAATACTCCACAGCCACCGGGAACGTTCTTCCCTCGGCTTCCAGTACGCAACTGTTTTCGTAGAATTCCTCAAAAAGCTTGGCATCGAGCGTCGCGGAGGCCACAATAAGCTTGAATTCCGGGCGGGCCTGCAGAACCGTCTTGAAAATGCCCAGAAGGATGTCGATGTTCAACGAACGTTCGTGGGCCTCGTCTATCATGATAGCTGAATACTGCCTAAAAAGCCTGTCCCGGCGGAATTCCTGCAACAGGATGCCATCCGTCATCACCTTGATGGGGGCGTCGCTCTGGCCCTGTTCCCAGAAGCGGATTTTTGTGGAAACAAGGGACTCGTCCTTCAATTCCTCTCGCAGGCGGTCCGCAATCGAAATCGCCGCCAGCCGGCGGGGCTCCGTCACACCGATTTTGAAACCACTCATGTCATCCCCGCGGAGGCGGGGATCTCTTTCTCGAACAGCATCAGTGAGATTCTCGCCTTCGCGAGAATGACGAACCGTGGAATACCATTCCAGCAAGAACTTCGGCAGCTGAGTCGACTTGCCGGAACCGGTATCTGCCTTGACAATCACTACCTGGTGTTTTTCGAGCAGTTCGAAAAACTCTTCCCGATGTTCAACGACGGGGAGATCCGGGTAGGTGATTTTCAAGTTCTGGTAAGACATGCTAAATGTGAAGTGTGAAGTGTGAGGTGTGAGGTGAAAAATTAATCATTACACATTTCACACTTCACATTACTCATTCCTTTATGTGTCCGCACTTGTCGCAGGTGAGTTTGTAGCTGTTGTCGGGATCGACGACCATCACGCCGTCGCAATCCGGCTTTTCGCAGGGCAGTTCCCCGGGCATTACTTCGCGGTAGGTTTGTTTTTCTTCCATAGATTCCTCCTCCCTACTTTACAAATTTTTCAATAACCTCGGTAATTCCCGAATGGTTGTTGTCCCGCTCCGTCACATAATCGGCGGCATCCTTGACCACTTGCGAGGCATTCGCCATGGCAACGCCTACGCCTGCCGCCTCAATCATGGGGCAATCGTTCTCTTCGTCGCCAACGGCAATGGTATCCCCCATCGGGACTCCGTAAAAGTCCGCCATAAAGCGCACCGCGTCGCCCTTGTTGCTCTGAAGGTGCGAAAATTCCAGCATTTCGGGCTTGCTGAACACATCAAATAGCTTGCCCGCCGTGGTCTTGCGCATTTCGGCACGGAAACTTTCCAGGCTCGAATGGTCGAAAGGCGTAATGATATTTACCTTGATAGGGGGCTTCACCACCACATTTATGGGTGCCGTCGGAGCCGCATCGCATCCAGTTTTTCCGGCAAAATAGTCTCGGATATCATCTACAACCACGTAGTCCATCTGCATCAGGCGGCAGTAGGTCTTGAGCTGTTCCGTCTCGTGTTCCGAAACCACCAGGTCTCCGGCGTAGGTGTGGGCGTGCATTCCCGAGCTAAAAGCCGCATCCATAATGAACTTCACGTCGTCAACGGAAATTTGACGGGTCAATATGGGCTTTTTTGCCCCGCAGTCGTAAATGAGCCCGCCGTTGAAACTCACCAGGTAAAAACCGGCCTCCATAAAGCCATACTTTTCGGCCAGATTCTTGACGCTGGTCAAGGGCCTACCCGTGGTCATCACGAACTTGTGGCCGGCCTCAATCATCTTGCGGATGGCGGACAAGTCTTCTACGGGAATGTCCTTGTTGTCGTCCAGCAGGGTTCCGTCCAGGTCGGTAAACAGGATTTTCATGATACAGTCCTACAATACGCTACGAGACCGTCTTTACCAAGGTTTCGTGTATCAGGCCGTTGCTGAAAAGCACCTGTTCGCCGTCCACGAACTGCATGGGTGTGCCGTCGATATGGGTGGCCATGCCACCCGCTTCCGTAACCATCAGGGCTCCGGCGGCAATATCCCAGGGATAACTCATGGTCATCACGAATCCGTCAATGCGGCCGCAGGCCACAAAGCAGGATTCCACCACCGCAGAACCCAGGCACTTGACCCGCTCGAAGGCTTCGGCCTCCCGGGCAAAATTTTTGGAATTGCGGGCGTTGATTTCTGTCGCCACGCCCACGTTAAAATCCCCGTTGCTCACGATAGCATGGAGCGGGTTGGATTCCTTGCTCACACAGACCCGCTTGCCGTTCATGAAGGTGCCGCCCCCGAGGGTCGCCGTAAAGAACTCCCCCAATTTCGGCAGGTTTATTACCGCCACCAGGGGCTTACCCTTGTAATGGAGCGCGATGGAAATTCCCCAAAGGGGAATGCCCCGGCTAAAGTTCACCGTACCGTCCACCGGGTCGATAATCCAGCGAAAGTCCGGGTCGGAACCCTCTACTACGCCCATTTCTTCGGTACGGATGGAATGGCTAGGAAACGCCTTGCGGATCCCTTCTACGATGAGTTTTTCGCTACCCACGTCGGCGATGGTCACCACGTCCTTTGCGGACTTGTACTTCACGTCGCCCAGTCCGCCTTGCAGGCGAAGGCAAAGCTCCCCAGCCTCGCGGCCCAAGCGTTCCGCCAAATCCAGGTATTTTTTCAGGTCTTCCATAAGCGCCCCAAATATAGAAAAAGCCCCGCGGGGCTTGCCCGCAAGGCTAAATTCAAAAATAAATGTTGTATATCTATTAGAACAAGGCGATGCTGTAGGGAGCCTGGGCACCCTTGGGCTGTTCAAAGCCAGTCAGCTTTCCGTCCTTATAGACATAGATCTTTTCCTTGCCCACGGTATGGTCGCCCACATAGAGAGCCTCGTCCTTGTAGGCAAGGGTAGCCTGCGCATCGGCAATGCCCTTCACTTCTTCGAAAGAACCCTTTTCAAGGTCGATCTTTACAACCGGCGTGCTTCCCCAAGCCTTATAGATAGCGGCAAAAGCAACACCGTCTTCGGCAGTGAATCCGTAGATGCCGCCACCCAGCTTTTTGCCAGAAATAACAAGGCTTGATTTCTTGGCATCGAGATCAACCTTTTCAATTCCGCGGTTGTCATCCGCCTTGCCATCGTATTCACCAAGAGAGGCCACATACAAGTCGCCTTTGTAGAAGGTCAACTTTGTGGGATTTTTCGTCACAAGCTGAATCGTGTCCTGCAGTTTGCCGGTAGAACCGTCGTAAATAGCCACCAGGCCCTTCGGGTAAGTGAAAACGAAGTTTTCATCCGAAGAATAGCGCTGCATCAGCACATAAAGCGTGCCGTCATCAAATTCCACATCGGTCACATACGGAGAAACCTCTTCTCCTGTGGCAAATTCGCCTGTCTTGATGGACTTTACGACCTTGCCGTCCTTGGTAGAAATTTTCACAAGGGAGTCGGCATTCTGGAGAGCCACCCAGGCTTCTTCGCCATCGAAAGCCATGTCCACCGGGTTGGAATTTTCGAATTTCACCTGCCAGGCCACAGCCTTCTTGGCGCCCTCTTCAATAAATTCGGGCTTGACCAGGGAAATATTGTCCGTGCCCAGGCCTTCCATAACGAACACGTCGTTGCCATTGGTCGCAAGTCTCGAATCCTGGTAGAACGAAAGGCTCTTTTCGGAGATGTTGCCTTCCACATCGATCCAACGGAGTTCTCCTTCGGGGACCTGGTAGTTGCCGCCGTCAAAAATGACACCGGCAAGTTCTGCGTCGCCTACGAGCGGGCCGCTGGCACTAGAAGAACTGGAGTCGTCACCGCAAGCGGAGAGACCAAAAGCAAGGCTGGCCACAGCAATGAAGGCGAGAGATTGCTTCGCCGTGCTCGCAATGACATTATGTTTTTTATTCATGTTTTGTCCTTTTCTGGCTTTACACTATACTTTGCCATAACTCTATGAACTCCATATAGCGAGGGGGCTAGAACCCCTGTATGATTGTGAACTTGTATTCCCTCCCTGGCATGGGGAAAGGCGTATAAAAATTTCGATACTTTTCGTCGGTAATATTATTCACGCTAAAAGTCAAACGGGTATTATCAAAGGGATTGTACGAAAGGGAGGCACGGTGGGTCGCCACGGCCGACTGTTCCGTTCTGTTGGCTCGGTCGCTATACATAACGCTTCGCCAGTCCGAAGCCCAAATAAAGTCGAAACGGAATGGCAAATGGAGAGTCGCTTCTGCATAATAGCTGCGATCCGGCTCACCGGGGAGCTTGTTACCGTTATAGGTGTTGGAATGGGAACGGTCCCTTGTCTTTTGGATAGTCGCCCGAAGCACCACATCCAAAAATTTCGCAGGGCTGCTGTTCAATTCCATCTCCACTCCACGGACAAGGGAACGGGCCACATTCTCCGGACGCAACAGCTCCACCGACATCAGCCAATAAATTCCATCTTCCACATGGGATTCAAAATAGGTGGCCTGAAAAACCGTGTGGTTCCCAGGAAACCGGTACGTACCCGTCGCCTCAAACTTGGTGGCCTTTTCCCGTTTCAATTCCGGATTGGAAACCGCGCCGGGGAAAGTCCCGTAAAGTTCCATCAAAGCGGGCTGCTGGTAAAAGCGGCCTATGGAAACCTCCCCCGTCAATGGAGAAGCGCTGGCACCGAACCTTGAATAAATTCGGCCTGCAAATGTGGCGTCCCGATCCGCCGCTTTTTCCAGGGTTCGGCTCCCCGTCGGCAGCACGAAAGTTCCCTTGTCCAGGCGGTCTTTCAGCGCCTGCACGGAGCCCTCGCCGCCAAGGCCAGCATACTTGAAAAGCTGGTAATACAAATCGCCAGAACCAACAAATGTCTTGCGGTCCAGTGCCCAGTCCTTGGAATTCCCTCGGGCTTCGGCGCGCTCCCATTCATAGGCTACGCGAGCCGTTCCGGTCAAATGTTCCAAAGGAGTAAACTCGGTCCACAGTTCGGGAACCAGCTTGTAGGTGGCCGTTCCGTAATCCATAAAGACATTGTTCCCAAAGCCGATGTGGTCCAGGGGGTAAAAGGAACTGGACATGTTCTTGTCGAACCGTGCCGAAAGAGCGCCATACAAGAACAACTTGTCATCAAGGTAGCCTACCGATTCAAGCCCGTAGCGGATCAGTACCGATTCCCCCACGAACTTCGCCACCTTGGTCTGGTTCTGCTCCTTGCCGGGGTTTCCGCTTTCGGCCCTGGAGGCCGTCGCCGACAAGGTGGAAAAATACCCGTTCCCGTGAAGCATACGGAACTGGACATTCCCGGAGACATCGGTGAACTTGGCGTTTTCGCGGGTGGCGGTGTAGTCGTCTTCGTCGTTGTACTGGGTACCGTTCCGGTTGGTATATTCGTAGTCGTTGTCGGAATGCCTCGTGGCAAAAGAAGAGGCGAACATGATGCTGTCGGTTACCGGGGTCGCCACCTGGAACGAACCTTCCCAGGTGTTGTGGTTACCGTAGGCGGCAAGAACCCGGCCGCCTTTCTTGACGGCGTTCTTGGTCACAAAGTTGATAGCCCCGCCGACACCGGACACGCCAAATTTTGCAGGAACGTTGTTCTTGTAAACCTCCACCTTTTCCATCTGGTTCAGGTCGATGGATCCCAGGTTCACCGCCCCGCCGCTGGCATCGTTCAGCGGCACGCCGTCCACGCAAATCAGAATATTTCGGGCCGCAATCCCGCGGATAGATACCGTCTGGAAACTGCCTAACCCGCCCTGCTTGTAGGACTGAATTCCGGGCAGCGTCGAAAGAAGGTCCGCCGCCGACAGGGCCTTGCCCTCCCAAGCATCGGAGGTAATTTCTGTATAATTGGCACTTGTTGTAGGCTTGTACCCGTCGTCACCGGACACCTCGGACACCCCGAGGTCCTGGACCGGGGCTGCATCAGGCACGTGAGCCACGGCAAAACCCGTGGCAGCACAGCACCAAAGAGCCGCAGCGTATGCGGCCTTGCAGAAAGATGTCGTTCGCATCGTTCCTCAACAAAGCGTTTCCCACAGTTCTTCTGGCTCGGGGCTCAATCTACTCCCGGTTCCTTCACACACGACTGCTCGTGCATTGGTTCATGCCGGTTTCGTCCTCCCTTACAGCGGCGCGACCGCCCCCGGCTTTCACGGGGTTCTCTCCTCGCGCACTTGCCACCATCCGGTGACCCCTGCACGAGAGCTTTTCAGGGCATAGGAAACTTTGGGCAAAAATGTAAAAAAACAGGGGGTGCATGTCAATATAACGAAAATGGGTGTATTGGAGGGTTGCCCAACTGCCCCACCCCATTCATCAAATTACTATATTTTCGCGCGAAAAATTTTATCCAAGGATAAACTCATGAAACGTACTCATAACTGCGGCCAGCTGCGCAAGGCAGATGTTGGCCAGACTGTAACACTCGCCGGTTGGGTGGACCGCCGCCGCGACCATGGTGGTGTGATTTTTGTGGACCTCCGCGACAAGTATGGCAAGACCCAGATCGTCTTCAACCCGGACTACAATGAGGGCGTGATGAAGACTGCCGAACAGCTCCGCAACGAATACGTGATTACGGTGACCGGCAAGGTTTACGCCCGCGAAGAAGGCAACACCAATGAAAAACTCGCCACCGGCGAAATCGAAGTCAAGATTGACTCCATCGAAATCCTGAACGCGGCCCTCACCTCCCCCTTGGCCATCAACGACCCCAACGAAGAATGCAAGGAAAACGACGACCTGCGCCTGCAGTACCGTTACCTGGACCTGCGCCGTCCGTGGATCCAGAAGAAGCTGTTGCTCAAGAGCCGCTTCCTCAAGGCCGTATACGACTTCTTCTACGCCAACGGTTTCGAGAACATCGAGACTCCGGTGCTCTGCAAGTCCACTCCGGAAGGCGCCCGCGACTACCTGGTGCCGAGCCGCGTGAACCCGGGCAAGTTCTACGCCCTCCCGCAGTCTCCGCAGCAGTACAAGCAGCTCCTGATGATTGCCGGCATGGACCGCTACTTCCAGATTGCCAAGTGTTTCCGCGACGAAGACCTCCGCGCCGACCGTCAGCCTGAATTTACGCAGATCGATGTCGAAATGTCCTTCGTGGACCAGGACGACGTGATGGCCATGTTCGACAAGTTCGTGACCGAAGTGCTCGGCAAGGTCTGGGACTTCGAACCGCCCAAGAAGATCCGCCGCATGAAGTGGCACGAAGCCATGCTCAAGTACGGTTCCGACAAGCCGGACCTCCGCTTCGACCTCGAAATCCACGACGTGTCTGAAATCGGCGCCAAGTCCGAATTCGGTGTGTTCAAGAACTGCGTTGCCGCCGGTGGCAAGATCCGCGGTATCGCCGCCAAGGGCTGCGTGGACTTCACCCGCAAGCAGATCGACGAACTCACCGCCTACGTGGGCAAGTACGGCTCCAAGGGCCTCGTGTGGATGCGCGTCAAGGAAAACGACGAAGTGGAAACCCAGGTCGGCAAGTTCTTTACGGTGGAACAGCTCAACGAACTGCGCGATGCCGTCGGTGCCAAGTGCGGCGACATGATGTTCTTCATCGCAGGCCCCGAAAAGGTTGCAGCAACCGCTATGGGTCAGCTCCGCCTGGAAGTTGCCCGTATCAAGGGTCTCCGCGATCCGAAGAAGCGCGAGTTCGTGTGGATTACCGAATTCCCGATGTTCGAATACAGCGACACCGAAGGCCGCTACATGGCCATGCACCACCCGTTCACCAACCCGCTTCCGGAACACCTGGACATGATGCTGGGTGGCAACCTCAAGGATTGCAATGCCGAAGCTTACGACCTTGTTCTGAACGGTGTTGAAATCGGTGGCGGTTCTATCCGTATTCACAACCCGGAAGTGCAGGAGAAGGTGTTCCGCCTGCTGGGTCTCTCCGAAGAACAGGTGAAGGAAAAGTTCGGCTTCTTCGTCGACGCCTTCAAGTACGGCGCTCCTCCCCACGGCGGTTTGGCCTTCGGTCTCGACCGCGTCGTGGCTACCATGGAAGGTGAAGAATCTATCCGTGACTTCATCGCGTTCCCGAAGAACACCAGTGCTTCGAGCCCGATGGACCAGTGCCCGAGCGAAGTCGACCTCCAGCAGCTGCAGGACATCCACATCTCCGTGCAGATGCCGAAGCAAGCGAAGTAATCGTTGAAAAACGAAAATGCAAAAAATGTGAGGACACCCCTCACATTTTTTTTACAAAGAAAACGAATAAACTATATTTGGACTCAAAAAAAAGGAGCAACAAGTGTTTAAAATACAATTCAGTTCATTTTGTTCGTTCCATTTGGGACTTGCACTCATTTTTACCCTGCTTATGGCAGCAAGTTCGTGGGGTCTTGATAATGAATACGGATACGATTCTGTCGCGCTACAACCCTCTTACGGCAATCCCTACCAGCCATACTTCAATGACTCTACAGGCTCAATCCATGACTCTATTGGCGTGATCAATGACACTACCGGCTCGAATCCCATTGTAATTGCGCCTGACAGCACTATTCATCATAGCGAAGATCCTGTGTTACCAGATTTGAACGCTTTTTCTAAAATTGCTGATATTCCCAACGAAACCTATTCCGCAGATTCTATTTGTCCGACGCCCGATATAGACGTGCCCGACAGCCTCAAACCGTTTGTTAAAGACACAGACTACAAAGTTTATTGCTATGACAACGTGAATGCCGGTGAGGCAACATTGGTCGTCGAGGGTATCGGAAAATATGCTGGTACAATCGAGACGATATTTATAATCAACAAGGCTCCGCTTACGGTTACCGCCAAAAACGATACGATTGTCTACGGTGATGAACCATCAAATGCAGGCGTTGAATACAGCGGCTTTGTCGGCAACGATGACGAAAGCAGCCTGGATGATTCGCTCACCTTTAGTTACGAATACGGACAATATGGCAAACCTGGTGTCTACGCCATTATACCAAGCGGACCCCGATCCGAAAACTACGAAATTGAATTTGTCGAAGGTAAGTTGATCGTTGAACCGAAAAGAATCTCTATTGTCTGGGAAGATGACACCTTGTTCACATACGACGGCGAGACTCATGCTCCCAATGCAACAGCAAACGGCATCGTGAACAACGACTCGTGTGGCCTTACGATTGCTGGTGCTGCAACGAATGCCGGCAAGTACACCGCCAAGGTAACGGAACTGAGCAACAAGAACTACAAGTTGCCGGCAACAGGCCTCGAACAGGCTTTTGAAATTAAAAAGGCGAATTCTTCAATTGTCAAGGCTCCCACCGTTATCGAAAACCTGGTGTATAACGGCAAAGTTCAGACGCTTGTGACCGCAGGCGAAGCCAAAAACGGAACGTTCGTTTATAAATTTGAAAGTGACGAAAAGTATTCCGAATCGTTACCGACCGCAAAGGACGCTGGCACCTATACCATCTACTTTATGGTGCAGGGTAACGAAAACTATAATAGCACTGAAGCTCAAAAGATTACCGCGACAATTGAAAAAGCTCCGGAATCATCGAGCTCCAGCGTCGTAGTTTCGAGTTCCAGTGAATTGCCGAAATCCAGCAGCTCTGAGATTGCCTCGAGTTCCAGTAAAAAGATTGAGTCAAGCTCCAGTGAAAGGGGTGAATCAAGTTCCAGCGAAAAATCCACCCTGCTCGAAATCGCAAACTATCCAGGCGCATTAAAGGTCGCATTTGTCCATAACGAACTTGCGGTAACAAATGCAGCCGCCTCCGGACTCAAGGTGTTCATCTTCGACATGCAGGGCAACCTCAAGAAGGTATATCGCGTAAGTACGACCGGTAACCACAGCATACCGCTCAATAAAATGAGCCGTGGCATGTACCTTGCACGAGTGATTTCGGGAAACAGCGTTCAGACGCTCCGCATCAACGTCAAGTAAAGCTCAACCGCAACAACTCTCAGAATTCAAACAGACCCGCCATAACGGCGGGCCATCTCTTTAACGGAACATATAAAAAAGCCCCCGGCTTTTGACCGGAGACCTTTGAGTTGTTACTCACAACTGAGAACTGATTACTCAGAACTATTACACCGCACCCTGCCACTTCATGGCATCGGCAACCTTGAGGAAGCCGGCGATGTTTGCACCCATCACGAGGTTGCCCTTCTGGCCGTACTTGACTGCGGCAGAGGAAGCAGCGGCGTAGATGCTCTTCATGATGCCTTCGAGCTTCTTGTCCACTTCTTCGAAGGTCCAGGAGAGACGTTCGGAGTTCTGAGACATTTCGAGACCGGAGGTAGCAACGCCACCAGCGTTAGCAGCCTTGGCAGGTCCAAAGAGAACGCCAGCCTTCTGGAAGGCTTCGATAGCTTCCGGAGTAGACGGCATATTTGCACCTTCGGCAACGGCCTTCACGCCGTTAGCGATAAGTGCCTTGGCACCTTCGAGATCGAGTTCGTTCTGGGTAGCGCACGGAAGAGCGATATCGCACTTGACCGTCCAAACACCCTTGGAACCTTCGTGGTATTCAGAACCCGGAACGAGCTTGGCGTATTCGCTAATACGGGCGCGCTTCACATTCTTGAGGTCGAGAACGACGTCGAGGTTGATGCCGTTCGGGTCGTAGATGTAGCCGTTGGAGTCGGACATGGTCACGACCTTGCCACCGAGCTGAGTAGCCTTCTGGCATGCGAACTGGGCAACGTTACCGGAACCGGAAATCACGACAGTCTTGCCCTGGAAGGAGTCGTTAGCGAGGTCCTTGAGCATTTCGCGAGTGAAGTAGCAGAGGCCGTAACCGGTAGCTTCGGTACGAGCGAGAGAACCACCGTAAGAGAGACCCTTACCGGTGAGAACGCCCACAAATTCGTTGCGGATGCGCTTGTACTGACCGAACATGTAACCGATTTCGCGAGCGCCAGTACCCTGGTCACCAGCCGGAACGTCCGTGTCGGCACCGACGTGCTTGCAGAGTTCAGTCATGAAGGACTGGCAGAAACGCATCACTTCGTTGTCGCTCTTGCCCTTAGGATCGAAGTCGGAACCGCCCTTGCCGCCGCCCATGGGGAGCGTGGTGAGGCTGTTCTTGAAGATCTGTTCGAAGCCGAGGAACTTCAGCATGGAAAGCGTCACTTCGTTACGGAGACGGATACCGCCCTTGTACGGACCGATAGCGGAGTTGAACTGCACGCGGTAGCCACGGTTCACCTGAACGTTACCCTTGTCATCGAGCCAAGGTACGCGGAAGGTAATCACGCGTTCCGGTTCGACGAGGCGGTCGATCACGCCGTTAGTTTCCCAAGACTTGTCCTGTTCGAGGACGGGGTCGAGGGATTCGAGGAATTCACGGACAGCCTGGTGGAAGAGGGCCTGGTCCGGATCACGGGCGACGACCTTGTCATAAACCTTCTGAAGGTAAGCATTCTTGATTGCCATTTTATATATCTCCGTTGAGAGTTTTAGTGTTTAACTGTTAAAGGTTCTGGAAAATAAGTACTTAAATCATGTCCAAGTACAGCGTCATGGCGGACCTGATCCGCCAACTAGATTCCGGCTCAAGGCCGGAATGACGTAGCTTGGAGAAATATTGTACTTAATCGCCAAGTTTTTAACGTCTGTAAAGATAGCAAAGGGGCATGACAAATAGTGAAAAACGGGCAAAAATCTTCAAGAACTTACATTTTTGTAAGTTAGTTTTTTATCAGTTTTAAAAAGTTTGAATTTTCGTTAAATTTCACGGCACGGATATCGCAAAACCTACATTTTTGTAAGTTACAGCCACACAGCTTCAAAAGTTTACAAAAATTTACAAACCAATGCGGCAATTGACACGCCTGACACCCCACAAATGCTATTATTTGGTAAACACAAACCTGTCATTCCCGCCTTGGGCGGGAATCTCCTATGACTTTTATGCTTGACGATTTTTTGAAAAACACAAACACCCTGGCCATCTTCGGCCACGTGCGGCCCGACGGTGACTGCGTCGGCTCTACCCTGGCCCTGTACAACTACATCCTGGACAACTTCCCGAATATCAAGGTCCAGGTCTATCTGGAAAAATTCCCGGAAAGCTACAAGATTTTGAACGGTGCCGACAAGGCGCTCCCGCTGTTCGAAAGCTCCGACGGGAGCGAACCCTTTGACGCGGCGGTGCTTATGGACACGCCCTCCTTTGAGCGTGTGGGTGCGGGCGGAGTGGCATGCCTGCAAACCGCCCAGAAGACCTGCAACATCGACCACCACATCAGCAACCCGAAAATTCTCTGCAGCCTGAACATCGTGGAGCCGAGTGCCAGTTCCGCCAGTCAAGTGCTTTTTGAACAGCTGGACCAGAGCAAAATCAGCAAGCGGACCGCGGAATGTCTCTACTTGGGAATCGTCCACGACACGGGAGCCTTCAAGTTCAGCAACACGGGCAAGCGGACCATGGAAATCGTGGGCACCCTTATCGACAAGGGAATCGATTTCGCCCGCATCGTGAACGAGACCTACTATTGCCGCACCTACAAGCAAACGCTGGTGACCGGGTTCGTGCTGCAGAACTGCAAGCTCGCCCTGGAGGGCCGCGTGGTGCATGCCTACGTGACGCCCGAAAAAATGAAGGAATTCGACGTGACGCCAGTGGACCTGAGCAACGTAATCGACACCCTGCGGGAAGTCTCGGGCACCGAAGTGGCCCTATTCCTGTACCCCGTAAACGGCAAGTACAAGATTAGCCTCAGGAGCAACTACGTGGTGGATGTGAACGCCATCGCCAAGGAATTCGGCGGAGGCGGCCACACCCGGGCTGCCGGCGGCGACACGGACCTATCGCCGGACGACGCGATTCGGAAAATTCTGGGTTTAGTGGAAAAGCAACTAGGGTAATTCGGCAATCCGAACCGGAGTTACAAGTTTCAAGATGTCATCCTCGCGCATGCGAGGATCCGTTTAATGTAGTTTAGTGGATCCTCACCTTCGTGAGGATGACGAGCTCGAGAGGATGACGAGCGTACAGGTCTCAATCCAAGCCCTTAGAGACACGATAAATCTTCAGCAGGTATCGCCGAACGGGGCGGGCCATATACCAAATTTTAGCACACAAATTACCACAAGGACCGTAAAGGGGACGTTTTTTGCCAGTTTCTCCCACCACCTGGATGGCCAGGGCCTTCACACCCTCGACTGTGCAATGTTCGCGACCCTGGAGGTTGCCGTCCCCCATCAGGGTGATGCGGTCGCCGTCAATGTCTACGATGCGATGGACCACATGGCGGCCGCCTTCTACCTGAGCCAGCACCACATGCCCCACCCTAAGCTTCTGCGGTTTCACCAGCACAACGCTTTCTCGGCCTCCGATGATAAAGGGGTACATGCTCCTGCCGTTTACAGGAAGCGTCACCTGCACGCCCTCGCCTACCAGGCGGATGGCTTCGGAAAGGATCTGTTCATCGGTGGGCATGTCCGTCCTTCGTCATGGCGGCCTGTCCCTCGTCATGGAGTGCACCATCCCTCGTCATGGCGGCCTTGAGCCGCCATCTAGATTCCGGGTCGGAGCCCGGAATGACGTTATTGTCGGGGCCCGGAATGACGCTATTGTCGTTGCCCGGAATGACATCCTGTGCAGAAACATTCTCGTTGCACAGTTTTGCGGCAGCCTCGTCCGGCAGGCATTCCAAATGCCAAACGGGAACGTTTTTCGCCAGGGCGTTTTCCGTAGCGTGCAGGCCGTCGGCAACGGACTTATCCCATCGTTTGCCCGAAATGCTAGTGACCAGAGCCGCGTAGGCCTGTACACCCTTCAGACGGACAATCTTGTTGTAAGGTGCCTGAGAAAGCAGCACGATCCCGCCTACGGGAGCTTGCACGTTCCTGTAGCAAGGGGTTTTTCCGCTCCAGGGCGATCCGTAGACTATAGCGCCGGGCTTTCCGTCTGCGTCGTCGAAGAACCGCACCACCGGATTGTCGTCGTTCATCAGTTCGGTGCCCGCCACATATTCAAGCCAAAGCCTCGCATGGGTGCTCTTGCCAGTGCCGCTCTTGCCGAGGAACATGTAGCCCCTGCCCTTGTAGTTGACCACCGCCGAATGGAATAGGGCGGTACCAAGGCCTGCCGTAGCCAAGGCGTAGAGCACCATCAGGGAATTGTTCAGGGCGAACTTTTGCAAACGCAGGTCCTTGGCCGCACTGCCCATCAGCAGGCGGGCCTCCCGATAATCCTTGGAACAAACGAGAGTTCCCGTAGATACATCCCGCAAGAGAAACTCAAAAACCGACTCCCCCGCCGCAGTATGCCCGCAGATGATGGTCTGGCCCTCGTCCTCTTGACGGATTTCTTCGGTGTACCCCGGCACAGTTGCTTCCGTTTCTACCGCAAGAGAAAAACGCATTTCACCATCGCAACGTTCAACAGCAAAAGGAGCATAGTTGGCCAATAGTTCTGCGCAACTTTCAGCAAAAAGGCCCGTCACAGAGAACACATGGTCCGCCACCTTATAAAAACGACACTCACTCATAGTCCAATCCTCCGGCGCTTGACCCGCAAGGGCATCAGGTAAAGGGTGTGTCGCCAGTACTTCAGTTCCTTGAAAACGGCGTTCATGGGGTCAAAGGGCAGCCAACTCAGGGCCTGCCTGCGGTCCCTGAGCCACCGGACAAAAACGTTGCGGGGCTTTTGCCTGTACTTGCCGAAGTTTCCACCCACCAGGGCCAAGCAAAGCAGCCGCCTCCCCCGCCAGGCACAAGGAGCGCAGAGCATCAAATCCCGTTCCAAGCCAAGCACCTGCTGCAACACCCACATCACTGCGCTGCAAGCGTGCAACATGCCGAGCCCGCGAATAGCCTGCGCCACCTCACGACGCACCTCTGCCGTAGAATTCTTCAGCAGAATATAATAGTCGATATATTGTCGGAGCCCCAGGCCGCCGCTGTAGAAATGTTGTTGCAGGTGGGAAAGCTGCATCACCAGGGCGAACTTGATACTGGGTGCGTAAAAACCTTCGGGTACCATCTGGGCATTCAAAATTTCCCGGTTCAAGAAATCCTGAAGTTCCTGGCTCTTGTAGGGGTTACCGGAAGCGGGCCTGTAATGCACCTCCGCCATGATTCCGTCCTTGGTCCGTTCCAGGTGGGCATGGTGCCAGAAACGGCCGAACTCCAGAGCCGACTTTTCAATCATCCCCATATCGACCAACAACCGGTTGATGCTTTCGCGACCGCCTTCCACCCAGATGTCGATATCCCCCGACTGGCGGAGGCCCGGGTCCGGATACAGGCGGGCGTTGGCCTGCCCCTTCAAGATGGCGTTTTTGCGGCCGGCATCCGTAAACAAACGGGTGAGCCTTGCCGCCTCCTTGTTCATGAGGCCGTTCATGCCCCGGATAGCCTCTACCTCGGTGGCCCAGCGCATAAGCAACTGCATGGGAGGGCGGCTTTCCTTGGGGAGTTTCTCGATACCCGCAAAGGCGATACCCAGCACCGACTGCTGCTTGGCAAGGGAATAAACGCAGGTCCATTCATCAGGTTCGAGCTTCTGCGGAAAGTTCACACCAGAACCTTCTGCGCCAAGTCCAAGACGCAGAAGCACCGAAAGATGCTGAACCATTTTCTGAGAGTGAATTCCCATGGAGTCAAGTATAAAAAAAGGAGATGCCCGCTCAAAGCGGGCATGACAAATATAAAGCCAATTCACAGCCAAACCACCCTACTAGAGGTGCAGGGCATGACTGAACTTGTAGAAAAGCCTAAGCGAGGCGGTCGTCGTTATGCGTGGGCGCGAGACCGAAGGGGCAATCGCCATCGTCACCACAAACACTTGCATCTTGCAACACTGCTTGGCGTTCCATCTCCACCACAGTCAGTTCCGGTGCGGTATACTCTTTTTTTTCCATTTTCATCTTTTCTCCATTAAGGGACCGGAGATCCCTGAATCACGCCGATTACATCCGGCAATTCTTTTTCTTCATCATCCGACAAAAGATTTCGCTTAGGCAGACCCAAATATACAAATTCTATTGTCGGAACCTGGTACGGCTTTTTCATTATGCCCTACTTTACGATAACCCTCTTGCCGTTGTGGTAGTAGGTTCCCTGAGTCTGGGGTTTACCGTTCAGCTTACGGCCTTGCAGGTCGTACCAGCGGTCCATACGGATCTCGCCTGTCTTGGTATCCAAGACACCCCGTTCCACAATGTCACCCTGTTCACCCTGAACAACCACATTAATTTCATCCGGGAGCACCGTTCCCAAGCCAGAACCGACAGCCGACTTGGTGGCAGAGGAGGAGCCGTTCAATTCACCCCTATAAACCAGATACGCTTTCATGGGACCAACCCAAGCGTACTTGCCTGCCTTCACAAACTGACCAACTGAAAAATCATTCACGGCCTTACCGGCAAACCCGTAAGCGCGGCCTAACAAATCATCCCTATCTCCAAATACAATCTTCTCGTATGCAGGCACAAAGTACCAATCGCTAGTACCGATTTGCTTTTCGCCATCTACGGTCTTCTTGAGGGTAACTGGCCCATCAAAAGTCAGCGTAGGTTCATCAGCAAGCATCACGTAGGGTTCGTAGGCATACAGCTGCGAAGTCTTTTCGCCAAGAGTAATCGTCTTGAAATCGTCCGATATGGAAGACAGAACATTAAACTTGCCACCATGAGTATTTGCGACCGCAATATCAAAGGGCAGCACAATGGTAGAACGGTTACCCACCGGGAAAGTCCTATCAAAGGTTACCGCATCCACTTCGATATCTTCAGGAATATTTGTCACTTCATCGGAATTACCATCAATCACAGCTTCCTTGCGACCGTCAGAGGCGTAGGTATAGATTTTCACTGCACCATATTGGACAGAATCACGAGATTCAACCCAATGGGGATAGAGGGTAATACTTACATTGTCAGTATAAGCAAACCCCACATCATAAACCTTTTCGCCACCATCGGTCAGCGACCAACCATCAAGAGTGTAGTTTGCAATCGCATATTTATTATTCGGTATACCCAAAGTATACGATTTATTCAGATCTTTCTTCTTTTCTACCTTGCCTGCGTCTTTGTTGAAATTTTTCAATTTAGTTCCAGGCTGGAATGTAATTACACTATACCATTTGGCATAAAGCGTCATATCCTCATTTATACCCTGGAGATAACGTATAGAAGTCTTAAAAGTGGGCTCCAAATACCAATTATCCATCTTTACAGGGTCACCAGAAACAAACGCATTTTCCAACTTAACCTTTTCCGGACCTGTATAGGTCGAAGAATTTCTATTTGTCGCCTCAACACCATACAATTCGTAAGTTATCGTATACGTTCCACAAGAAGTCCAATGCGGGAACAACTTGAGATTTGCATTGTCTCCATATTTAGCACCAAATTCATAGTCAACTTTATATCCTTCCTGGCCATAATCCACCTTAGACCAGCCATCGAAAGTACACCCACCAACAGCGAACTGAGAAGGAGCATCCCTAAGCGTAATCGTGTCACCATAAGTTTTAGTAGTGCCGGGCACCGTTGCCGAAATCGCAGTCCCAGAAAGGTACTGGATAGTGTAGGTCGCAACAGTCCACTTGGCATAAATGGTCTTGTCGCCCGTAGAGCCTGAATCAATCTGAGTCGCAGGATTAGTCAGATTTGCATCATAGAACCAGCCTTCAAACTTTGCCCCATCCTTGGTCGGAGCAGCAAATACTATTTCGCCACTACTGATATTGTACGTGGACGGATTTCCTGCAGCATTAGTACCACCATCCAATTCATATTCAATAGAATAGGATTCAATTTCCCACCTTGCATGGAGAACCAGATTACCCTTCAGCGAGTCAGCAAATGAATATTCGTTTTCCTCTGTGCAATTTTCGACTTCACACCATCCGACAACTTTGTATCCATCATCCGTAATGACCGTATCAGGACGAGAAACCGTTTCTCCTTCAGTAACCATCCTAACAAAATGGACATCCGTCTTTCCATGTAACGAGGCATCAAAGGTGACGGAGAATGTCGGAGCCTTTGTCCAAACGGCATACAGGGTAACAGGAGCAGTCACGTCAATGCCAGAAAGATGAAGCGTGTCATTTGTACCAATCACATCATCCTTACCAAATGACTTTGACTCATAAGCCCAGCCGGTAAAGTAATATTTCACCTTATTGGCACCAGTTCCAATTTCATATACCGTGGGAACAGAAAAACCATCCACAGAAACTATACCATGTTTTGCTACAGAAATCGTCTTGGTTTTACTTCCATCAGGGAATGTTGCGTCGGAGAAATCCCCTTCAGAATCAGTCTTAAAAGTAACCTCATAAAAATCATACCAAACGGCATAAATAATCTTTGCAGCATCAGCTACACCGAGGTCTGAAGCTGTATCTGCATCTTCTGTTACAGCCCAACCGGCAAATTTTTTCCCTTCACGGGTCGGCACGCCGATTTCATCCGCCGTAATGGTTGCATCCTTGGCTAGAATTTTCGAAGTTTTTGCTCCAGAAGCAAAAACGCCACCATTCGCATTGAATGTAATCTTGTAGCCATCAGAGCCGTTCATGGAAATATCGGACTGGCCAACAGACCATACATCGGATGTGCCTTCGGTACATACACCTTCATTCCATGTACCGCCATTCAAGGCACAGACAACATCTTCGGAATTTAAATTATCCGCTTCTTCTGTGTTGAATGTCTTGCCATCAGGCAACAAGCCTATGCCGGAGCACGCTTCACCTTCCTCTAAATTTTCACAGAAATCATTGGAATAATACAAATCCTCGGTTTTAATGCTTCCTACTTTTTCATAACTACCCGCAATGGCGCCAACGCTACCATCAACCGTATAAAGGCTACTCCCGGAATAAACACAAGATGTAATAAAAACGTTTCCACCATTACGAAGAGCCCCGACAATACCGCCAACATTTGTATTCGCACCGCTGGCGGTCACGCTTACCGAACTAACGCAATTAGTTATGGTTACGTTTTTCACGTTTCCAACAATCCCGCCAACACGGTTTGTAGCACCACTCGTTTCAATAGATCCAGACGCCACGCAATTCTCAATTGTACTAGCCGCATCAGTCCAACCAACAATTGTCCCCACAGAAATCGGATTATCGCTATTGATACCCGTAGAACCTGCGGATGATGCGGCATATATCTTGGCATCCTTTATGATTAAATTTTTGACCGTCCCCCCACTTAAAATACCAATCAAACCTATATTTTGAGCATAAGCCGGATCACCATTTTTAGATTTTCCGGTAACACTAGATGTATCCTTATTATTGATTTCAGAACCCTTGATATAAAGATTCGAAATAGTAAAGTTCTGACCGTCAAAAGTTCCCTTAAAAGCCGTGCCCGAACTAGTACCCGACCCAATAGGAATAAACAATTTTCCCTGCATATCGATGGACTTAGTTAACTTGAATTTTTCTGAACTTAAAGCCTTGTTCGTTACCTTGCAAGAAACCCACGCCAACTTCTCCGGCGTGTCGATAACGTAATAGCGGTCAGAGCTGTCAGCAGTATCCTTGACGGCCTCTTGGGTCAAGAAATCCCCCCAGCCCGTTCCAGTTTTACAATCAAGAGCAAACCCCTGGCTTGCCAAAAGTAGTCCTGCAACCAGGGCAAGTTTGTTCATAAAAGGCGGTATTTTCATAAAAAATGCCCCTTTTGATATGATTTTCCATATTCTAATTTAGAATATTCACTAGAGTAAGTCAAGATGTAAATATAATTTTCACTCACAAAAAACTTACAAAAACAAGGAATGGTGACCACTGTCACATTGATTTTATAGGATTAGGGGGTGATGGGGGTTTTAGGGGGTGGGAACCCCCTAGGAGAAGGGGTAGCGGAAGACGCAAGGAGATCCCCGCCTTCGCGGGGATGACAAGGGTGTGCGGGGATGACAAGGGTGGGCGGGCTATTTGCTAAATTGTCGAGCCGATGATCCACGAAATACTCCCCCACAAACTCAATAACGAATTCAAGATCTACGATCCGAAATTGACCGATTATGTCATTCGGTATGACGGAGCAAAAACCTTATTGAAGAAGGGCGCCACCAACACCATTCCACGCATAGGCGAACTTCTGAAACTTGAAGGCAAGAGCCTCGAAAATTTTGAAGGTCATTACCTTTTCAGTATCGACGAGGCGGCATTCTTTTTGGATGACAGCGTTGCCTGCGGTGATGCACCTGAGGGCTACGAATACATGGTCAGCCGGACCTTCCGCAACATGAATCCCGTAGAACGCCTGGGAGGAGCCACCGCAGCCCACCTTGCCCACTGGGAATCCCTGAACAGGTTCTGCGGCAAATGCGGACACCCGATGGTTCGCGGTGAAAAAGAACGTTCCATAGTTTGCCCAAAATGCGGAAACATCGTGTACCCGCGAATCTCACCAGTTGTGATTGTGGCTGTGCGCAATGGCGACAAGCTCCTGATGGCCCACAACATCGACAACCCGAACCCGCGACTTTTCCTGATTTCGGGATTCGTGGAAATCGGTGAGAGCCTGGAACAGGCGGTACACCGGGAGGTTCTGGAAGAGGCGGGCCTTCGCGTGAAAAACGTCCGCTATTTCGGGAGCCAGCCGTGGCCCTTCAGCGACTCGCTTATCGCAGGGTTCACCGCCGAACTGGACGGCGACGACACCATCCACATGCAAGAAGCGGAACTATCCGAAGCCATGTGGGTCCGGCGCGAAGACATTCCCGAATACGAGACCGACGTAAGCATCAGCTGCTGCCTCATCGAAAATTTCAGGCGGGGATTTACGATACAAGACGGTTGATTGCTGGATGGCGTGTCCCTTTGGCTGCGCTCAGGGCAGGCTCCTCCGCCATGACGGCATACAAAAAATCCCGCAGAATGCGGGATTTTGTTGCTAGTGGATCCCCGCCGGAGCCTGCCCTGAGCAAGGCCGAATGGGCGGGGATGACCCCGGAACAAGTCCGGGGCAGGCTCGAGTGCAATTAGCGCTTCTTGCCCTTCTTACCCTTCTTATTGTTCTTCTTGTCCTTCTTGTTGGACTTCTTGTCTCCGTCGTCCTTAGGCTCATCCTTCTTGGCGGCCGGTTCAGCACCACCACGCAAATCCTTCATCTTGAAGGTCACGTTGATTTCTGCCGTTTCAGGCTTGGAGTAGAGTCCACCCGGATCCTTCACCTTGAAGGTAAATTCGTCAAGGCCAGAGAATCCCTTGTTCGGAACATAAGTGAAGGAACCGTCACGTTCGTTCAGATCAATCTTTCCGTTACGGGGCTTCTGGACAAGCTGGGCTGAAACCGGCTTCTCGTTATCCGGGTCGGTGACACCAGAAAGAAGACCGTCGGAGGCGGAAACCTTGAGGGTTTCCCCTTCCCTGGTCACGTAAGTCTGGGCGCGAGCCTTCGGCGGGTCGTTCACCGCAATCACGGTAAAGGTAGCCGTCTTAGAAGCCTTGGCACCGTCGGGGTCAACAACGGCGAAGGTGATGCGTTCCGGCTTGCCGGACCAGTCTTCGTGAGGCTGAGAAACGGTAACGGTCTTCTTGAACTTGTCGTACTTCACATCGAGGTACTTGTTACCCGTGAAGGTCCACTTCAGTTCGTCGAAGCGGTGATCCGGGTCGCGGGCATACTGGTCGAGCTTGATGGTGGCCACAACGCCCTTGTTGTCGTCTTCCTTGATGGTGAAATCAGGAATGTCGCGCATAATCGGGGCCTTGTTCACATGCTTCACCACAAACTTGGCCATGGCCTTGTCAGAGGCTCCTGCCGGGTCAGTGGCAGTGAAGATAAGGGTTTCGTCACCGGACCAATCCTGCTTCTTGGGCTTGATCACGGCTTCGCGGCCGCCAGAAATCTTCACATCCAAGTTCTTGGCACCGGCAACCTTCCACTTAATCTCGTGGGGTTTGTTATCCGGGTCTTCCACATACTGGTCAAGCTTGATAGCCTTGAAGGGCTTGCCTTCTTCGATTTCCTGGCCAGGAATTTCCTTGACCATGGGGGCATCGTTTACAGGCTTCACGGTGAACTTCACGTTCACGGTCGCCTTTTCGCCGGAGGGGTCAAAGGCGTTCACGGCCACCGTTTCGGTACCGTTCCAGTACTTGTTGGGCACTTCGACAGTGAGCACGCCCTTGTCGTCGATGTTGAAAATCAAGTCGTGCTTGACGGTAGAGGCCTTGGCCTTGCCGCCCTTGGCGGCCTTGCCCTTCTTGCCCTTCCCCTTGGCAGAAGCTGCCTTGGAAGCGGGAGCGGCGTCGTCCAGGGTCCAGGTCAGTTCTTCAAGCTTGTTGTCCGGGTCACTTACGAACTTGGAGAAGTCAACAGGAGCGAAGCTCTTCTTTTCGTCGATGACGAAGGGCTGTACGGGCTTCAGTACCGGAGGATCGTTCACCGGAGTCACCTCGAAGGTAGCCTCGGCAGAAGCCTTGGCTCCGGCCGGGTCAGACACGGTGAACTTCAGGGTTTCCTTGCCGTTCCAGTTGGGGTTCGGCGTCACAACCATGGCGCGGGAGCCCTTCACTTCCACCTTCAGGTCCTTGTTTCCGGAAACGCTCCACTTGAGTTCGGCGGGCTTGTTGTCCGGGTCGGTCGCCACCTTGGACAGGTCAACCGGTTCGAACTTTTCGCGTTCCTTGATCTTCTGGCCTGGAATCTTGGTCACCACAGGTGCGTCGTTCACCGGAGACACTTCGAAAAGAATCTGCTGAGAAGCCTTGGCTCCTTCGGGGTCAATGACGTTCAGGGTAACCTTTTCATTGCCGTTCCAGAATTTGTCCGGCGTGGTCACCACCAGCTGGTGCTTGGCGTTGACAGAGGCCTTCAAGAAACGGGTATTGCCGATTTCGAACTTGAGCTGTTCGATCTTGTGGTCAGGATCAGACACATACTGGGCAAGATCGATGGGCTTGAAGGTTTCCTTTTCCTTGATGGACTGAGTGGGAATCTGCTTGATTACAGGAGCATCGTTAACAGATTCCACCTTGAAGTTCACCGTCTTGGAGGCCTCGGCACCTTCGGGGTCCTTGGCAATAAAGGTCACGTTGCGTTCGCCGTTCCAGTACTTGTTGGGAAGCTTGATGTGGGCGATTGCCTTTTTGTCCACTTCCACAACGAATTCGTCTTGCGGGGCGGCCTTCTCTTCGGCGGCGGGCTCTTCCTTGGCGGCCTTGCCCTTCTTGCCCTTGGGCTTCTTGGCTTTTTTCGGAGCGAGCTTGGCTGCGGCTCCGCCAACCTTTTCCACCTTCACTGTCCAGCTGAGCTGTTCAATCTTGTGGTCAGGGTCAGAGACGAACTTGGTCAGGTCGATATCCTTGAATTCACCCTTTTCCTTGATTTTCTGGCCAGGAATGTCCTTCATGACCGGAGCGTCGTTAACGGAGGTGATTTCGAAGGTCACCGTCTGGGAGGCAGAAGCACCGTCGGGGTCTTTCACCGTAAGAGTCATGGTCTCGGGAGCGCACCAGAAATACTTGTCCGGAGCAGACACCGTGAGGATACGGCTCGGAGAAATATCGGCTTTCAGCTTCTTGTTGCCGGAAATGGTCCAGCTCAATTCGTTAGGCTTGTTGTCCGGATCCTTCACGAATTCGTCCAGCTTGATCAACTGGAAGGATTCCTTCTCCTTGATCTTCTGGTTGGGAATCTGCTTGGCAATGACCGGAGCGTCGTTCACGCGGGTCGCCTCGAAGTCCATCTTGTGGCTGGCGGAAGCGCCTTCGGGGTCAGTAACCGTGAAGGTCAGGGTTTCCTTGCCGTGCCACTGGGCATCGGGTGTCAGGATTTCGACAGTATTGTCCTTCTTCTGGTTCACCTTCAGCTGCTTGTTGCCAGAAACGGTCCACTTGAGGCTAGAGGTCGGATGATCCGGGTCAGAAGCCATGGTAGAAAGGTCGATGGGCTTGAACTTGCCGCCTTCGCGGATGGTTTCACCCTTCGGGGCCTTGTCAGAAATCTTGGGCACGTCGTTGATGGACTTGACTTCGAAGGTAGCGGTCTTGCTGGCCTTTGCGCCATCGGGGTCGGTAACCGTGAAGGTAATGTTAGCAGAACCGTTCCAGAGCTTGTCGGGAATGGCGATGGTGGCGACACGGTTGTTGTCAACCTTCACTTCGAGACCGGCACCCTGAGGAGCGGATTCTTCCTTGGCGGCTTTACCTTTCTTCCCCTTCTTCGGAGCGGCCTTTGCGCCAGCGGCCTTCACATCGAAGGACCAGGCCAGTTCAGACTTCTTGTGGTCAGGGTCATTTACCAGGTCGTCCAGCTTGATGGTGGCAAACTGCTTCTTTTCGTCGATGGACTGGCTCTTCAGTTCCTTTACGAACACAGGAGCGTCGTTGATGGATTCCACAGTGAACTTGACCTTGCGGCTATCAGAAGCGCCTTCGGGGTCGGTCACCGTGAACTTGACGGTTTCTTCGCCATGCCAGTTGGGGTTCGGCTGGGTAACGGTTACCTTGTGAGAACCGTCCATAGCCACCTTCAGTTCCTTGGCACCTTCGATCTTCCATTTCAGCTTGTTCTTCGGGTGGTCCAGATCTTCCACGAAGTTGTCCAGCTCGATAGCCTTGAACTGACCCTTTTCCTTGATGGACTGGTCGGCAATGTCCTTCATGATCGGAGGATCGTTCACGGAATTCACCGTGAAGGCTGCGGTAGTAGAAGCCTTGGCGCCTTCGGGGTCGGTCACCGTGAAGGTGAGCTTTTCAGAACCGTTCCACAGCGGGTTCGGGGTATTGATGGTCACCTCCCCTGCCTTGGAAACGTTCACCTTCAGGTCCTTGTTGCCAGAAACGTCAATCTTGAGCTTTTCAAACGGATGGTCGGGATCCTTCACCAGTTCAGCCAAATTGATAGAGGCAAAGGCAGCCTTTTCGGCGATGGTCTGGTCCTTGATCTTGCCGATGGTCGGGGCGTCGTTCACGGAGCTTACCGTAAAGGTAGCCGTGCAGCTGGCCTTGCCGCCTTCGGGGTCGGTGACCGTAAAGGTGATGACTTCTTCGCCATGCCAGTTCTTTTCGGGAATGACAATCTTCGCCATGCGCTTGTCATCGACAGTCACGGCGAGCTGCGGGGCGTAACCCTTTGGAGAGCCCTTGCCGGGTTTCACATCGAAGGACCAGCTGAGCTGTTCAGGCTTGTGGTCCGGATCGTTTACGATGTCGTTCAGGCTGATGATGGCAAATTCACGCTTCTCCTGGATGGTCTGGTCCTTGATGGGCTTGGTGAACACCGGCAGGTCGTTTACAGATTCGGCAGTGAAAGTCACCACGCGGTTGTCTGTGGCCCCTTCGGGGTCGGTCACCGTGAACTTAATGGATTCAGAACCGTTCCAGAACTTGGACGGAGCCTTGACGGTGGCCACATGCTTGTTGTCGATGTTGACCTTCAAGTCCTTCTGGCCGCTGAAGGTCCACTTGAGGTTGGCCTTGTCGTGGTCCTTGTCTTCTACAAAGTTGTTCAGCTCGATAGGCTTGAATTCAGCCTTTTCCTTGATGGTCTGGCTTGCGATATCCTTCATGACCGGAGGATCGTTGATGGACTTGACCGTGAATACGGCGTCGGACTTGGCAGATGCGCCCTCGGGGTCGGTCACCGTAAAGGTCACCTTCTCGGAACCGTTCCACAGCGGGTTCGGGGTCTTGATGGTCACCACGCCGGCCTTGTCGATAGAAATCTTCAGGTCCTTGTTGCCGGTAACGGCCCACTTCAGCTGGGAGAACTCGTGGTCGGCATCGCTTGCCAGTTCGGCAAGGTTGATGGCGACAAATTCGCCCTTTTCGTCAATCATCTGGTCCGGAATCTTCTTGAGCACAGGCACGTCGTTGACGGAGTTCACCGTGAACACGGCCTTGGAGGTTGCGGTTGCACCTTCGGGGTCGGCTACCGTGAAGGTAATTTCGTCAGAACCGTTCCAGAGCTTGTTAGGAATAATAATCTTGGCCACCATCTGGGCGTCCACTTCGACGGTGAGGCCGGATTCCTTCTTCTTGGAGCCGGGAGCGGGCTTCACGTCGGTGGTGATGGTAAGTTCGCTCATCTTGTGGTCGGCGTCCTTGATCATTTCGCCAAGCTTGATGGGCTGGAACTGTTCCTTTTCCTTGATGGTCTGGGCAACGACCTGCTTGGTAAATTCGGGCACGTCGTTCACAGATTCTATAGTATATGCCACGGAGCGTTCATCCGTTGCACCTTCGGGGTCGGTCACCTTGATGGTCAGAGTTTCAGAACCGTTCCACTGCTTGGAAGGCGGCGTAATGGTCATCACATGCTTCGGGTCCACATTGACCTTCAGCTCGCGGTTTCCGCTGACGGTCCACTTGAGCTTGTCGGCGGGGTGATCCAGGTCTTCGACGAACTTGCTCAGTTCGACAGGCTTGAATTCCTGCTTTTCCTTGATGGTCTGTTCCGGAATATCCTTCATGACCGGAGGATCGTTGATAGACTTGACCGTGAGCTTCATGGTAGAAGAAGCCTTGCCGCCTTCGGGGTCGGTAGCCGTGAAAGTCAGGGTTTCAGAACCGTTCCAGAGTTCGTTCGGAGTCTTGAAGGACACTTCGCGAGTCTTGGCGTTGATGTTCACCTTGATGTCTTTGTTGCCAGTCACTTCGAACTTGAGCTTGGACAGGTCGTGGTCGGCATCGCTGACAAATTCGTCGAGAACGATAGAAGAGAGCTCGCTCTTTTCTTCGATGGTCTGGTCAGGAATCTTCTTGAACACGGGCACGTCGTTGATGGACTTCACCGTGAACTTGGCGTCTTTCTTGATAGAAGCGCCTTCAGGGTCAGTACAAATGAACGTGATGGTTGCAGAACCGTTCCAGTACTTGTCCGGAATTTCGACGGAGGCCACGTGGTTTTCATCGATGTTCACCTGCAGGGTTCCCGTTTCCGGTTCCTTGCCGTCGTGCTTTACAGTAGCTTCCCAGGAGAGTTCGGAATTCTTGTGGTCGGCATCCTTCACATATTCATCCAGCTTGATCTTGCCGAAGGTTTTCTTCTCTTCGATGGTCTGGCCTTCGATGTCTTTTACGAACTCGGGCTTGTCATTGACGGAGTTAACCGTAAAGGAGGCTTCGGATTCTGCACAAGCCTTTTCGGGGTCGCAAACCTTGAACTTGGCGGTTTCAGAACCGTTCCAGTACTTGTTGGGGATTGCAATGGTGGCCTGCTTGCCGTTAACCGTTACCTTCAGGTCCTTAGTGCCAGAAACAGTCCACTTCAGTTCCTCGAACTTGTGGTCCAGGTCCTTGACCAGCACACTCAGATCGATAGGCTTGAATTCCTGCTTTTCTTCGATAGTCTGTTCGGGAACGTCCTTCACGAACTCCGGAGGATCGTTGATGGATTTTACGGTGTACTTGGCAGAAGTGTTGACGGACGCACCAGCGGGGTCGGTCGCCGTCCAGGTGATGGTCTCGGCACCGTTCCACAATTCGTTGGGAGTAGAAATTGTGGCAGAGCCGGACTTGTCGATCTTCACCTTCAGGTCCTTGTTGCCAGAAGCGGACCACTTGATGGTAGAAACGTCGTTATCCACATCGGTAACGAAGTCGGTCAGGGAAATCTGCTCAAATTCGTTCTTTTCTTCGATGGTCTGGTCGGGAATCTTCTGGAGCACCGGAGCGTCGTTGATGGCCTTCACCGTAAAGGTGGCCGTCTTGGAATCGCTGGCATATTCGCCGTCGGTGGCCGTAAACTTGATCTTGGCCGCACCGTACCAGTTGGTATCGGGAATCAAGATGGTGGCAATTCGGTTGTTGTCGATTTCAACGTTCAGGTCGCCTTCAGCCTGATCCTTGCCCACCGGTTGGATGTCCGTTTCCCAAAGAATCTGGTTCTTCGGGTGGTCCGGGTCTTCGACAAAATCGTCGAGCTTGATCTTGGTGAACTGCTTACCTTCGTCGATAGTCTGGTCTGCAATGGCCTTCACTACAGGCGGGTTATTTACGGACTCGACGGAGAAGTTCACCGTCTCGGAACCGACCGCTCCTTTGGTGTCGGTTGCCGCGAAGGTAATGTCTTCAGAACCGTTCCAGTACTTGTCCGGGATAGCGATTGTCGCTACACGGTCGCCGGAAATAGTCACCTTCAGGCTCTTGTTGCCAGACACCGCCCACTTGATTTGGGCGGGCTTGTCCATGTCGTCGGACACGTACTGGTCAAGCTTAATCGTCGCGAACTTTCCGCCCTCTTGAATGGATTCACCGGGAATCCCGTTCACGGACGGAGCGTTGTTTTCTACAGCTGCCGCATCAGCTCCGGCTTCTTGTGCAATAACCACAGAGGCAAGAATGCCCGCAGAAGCAAACAAAGCTGTAATAGGCCAATTTTTACGTTTCATCGATGTTCTCCCATAATTCCATCTGCAGGATGTTTCCCATGAAAATCCTGCTTTCCAATGTGATAACAGTCACCAAATATAAGTTTTTTGGGCCTTTTTTTCTCAAAAACCGCTTTTTTTTGCAAAAAAATAGCGTTTTGGGCGTTGCTCAGGAAGTGTAAAAACGTAACTCGTTGAGAATCAACAAGTTAGAGTTTACGCCCCTATAAATCGAATTTCAGCACATTTGTCAATAGGGGGCAAAAAAGGCCAAAAACAATGACAAAAGGGGATTAATTTGCTAAATTCCACCTAAATTTTGGAAAAACCACCATCACAATCGGTAAGGTCTATGAAATTCGTATTTCTTTGCGATGCCAACTATCTGAAGGGCGACTACGCCAATTTCGTCAATAACTTCCCCTCCGGTCACGAACTCCTGACCATCACTTCTGACGATTTGCTCCAGTCCAAGACCATTCTCGAAGGTGCTTTTGCCCTCTTGGCCGAAAAGTCCACCTGGCAGAAGAACTTCAGCCTCTTCCGCTACTTTGGGCTTCTCCCCTCCCTCGAGGTTTTGCCCACGGCCTTTGTTGCCCGTGGCCGTCGCAACGAATCCCTGAAGGGCCGTAACGCCAACCGCAATCAGGAAATTTTCTTCAACCCTGCATCTACTTCCGAAGAGCTGCATATCCAGATCGACAAGTTCATTGCCGCTCCCCCCGCAGGCTTTTCTTACCCCAGGGGCACTGCCAAGGCATAGTTCCCCATGCAGAGGAAAGTCCTGGACTACCTGTGCAAACAAGGCGGGCTGGGCTTATTTGCCTTCCCTGGCGACCAGGTAGATTTTGAATCCATTGACAAAGTAGCGCTAGCCCTGAACGCTGGCGCTCCTTTCGTTATTATGGACTTTTCCCACAAGTCCCTTTTGCCGGGTAACCATCTAAGGACATTCTTCAAGAGAAAGCTTACTGGCGAAGAACTGGAGTTCATCCGTAATTCCAAGGAGGGCTTGGTATTTCGGCTCAGCAAGGAAATGGGATTGGATGCGGAGCTCAACTTCAGGATTTTCTACCGCAACCTGGAAGCGGTTCGTTCTATTGTCCCGTTTATTTTTGCCATCTTGCCCGACGAACTTTCCAATGCGCAATTCAAGCGGATTGCGGAAATCGCGAAGGTGGTCATAATCGCTGGCGGTAACCGGGAAGCGGCCTCCGCCTATTTGCAGGACTACTCTTTTTTGCGGAAACGCGCTTTGGTCTGGCTTATCAAGGGAATGCCGGACAGGCGTAAGTACAGGGATGCCAACGAGGCCGTCAAGAAATCCTATTCGAACTGTCGCGAAATTCGAAAAATAGACTGGACAAAGAAACCTGAGCGTTTTGCCAAGGCCTTGAAATTGCTGCTCAAGGCAGAAATATTGAAGAAAAACCCCCTTGACGGATTCTTCAGGATATTCAGGAATTTCTTCTTGCTCTTTGTGCTTGCCGTTGTGGCGATACCCTTCTTGATTCCCTCCACCGTCGACGTGGGCATTTCCCACGTGCGGGAGCGGAATTCGGAACGGGACAAGCTTTCCCTTGCACCGTCTTTCGAGTACACCTTTGACGGCAAGGAATCTATGCAAAGGCTTTCCCGCTATGCCATCGGCAGGTTCCTGTCGGTAATAACCGACGAGAAAATGGTCAAGCAGTATGTGCAGGAGACCTTGAAAGAAAACGGCTACCCAGAAGACCTGGGCCTTGCAAACGACAGGAATATTCCCCCAGAAGGAACTGTTGTCAAGTTTTCCAAGCCCGAATACATTGAAAGTACGGCTTCAGATTCTATCGGCAACGCCTGGAGGTACTGGACATCCATTGTTTCGGACTCTATCGCCTACATTACGGAGTTTTACCACGAAAAACAGACCAAGGAATTCCGGCAGCACAATGGTATCGATTTGGCAAGCCGCCAAGGGGCCCGTATCCTTGCACCCTTTGCCGCCAAGGCCTGGACCAGCAAAGACGAACGAGGCGGCATTATCATCGGGCTTGTTCGGCAAAAAGACGTTATCTTGTTCATGCACTGCGACCAGCTCCTGTACCTAGACGGCCAAGACGTGATGCAGGGCGACCCCATCGCTACCGTAGGCGTAACAGGACACACCACCGGACCCCACGCCCACATTGTGACCGGGCTTATCGACCCCAACGGTGACAAGCGCATCGGGAATGTGAAGTACAGGGTTATTGACCCCATGAAGTGGTACTACCGGTTTAAGCCGACGTTGTTTTAGGGGTGTGAGGTCGCTTCGCTTTGGGGTGTGAGGTGTGTGGCTCTGGGCTCGAGGAATGTCATCCTGGGCACGGAGGGCTGGCCGTGTGACGGGCGTCACAGCAAGAGTTTTCAAAAAGCCCTCACAAAACTTTTATTTTTCTTTTTTGGCTTTTTGTTTGCGATTTATTACATATTGGCTCTTCTATTTTCCGCTTAAAAAAATATCTTTGTGATGTATTTTTAAGCGGGAAAAAAAGGAGAAATAATGAAAAAAATCTCGTTGGTCGTGTTCATACTTATCGCAGCCATTTTGATGGGCTGTTCTTCTGTCAAAGCCCCTAAGGCTAGCCTTGCCGATCACGACGAAGACCACAACATTCCCGCTATTGACCAGATGATCATTTCCATGAAAAAGGAATACATCCAGAAGTGCTACATGCCGGTAGCCAAGCGTGAACCTCCTGAGAACGCCTGCCAGACCGAGCTGTTCCAGCTTCTGGAACGTCGCTACCATGCCGACTACAGCCAGGATCATGTAGATATGGCCAGCAACGACCTGTTCTTCAAGGATATCGATGCCGAAATCAACAAGATGGTCCGTTCAGACCCCGAAGTTAGGGCCGCTCTCCGTAACGGTGCATTCCAGAGCATCAACGAGATGAAGACCTACTATAAGAGCAAGTACATGTTCAGCCACAACTAGGCTTTACATTTTTTGTCAAGTGCTTAGGTCGCCTTTTGGCGGCCTTTTTTGTATGGTTTTCTGGCTATGGATTTGCCAATGAGTTTGCCATTAAATATATTGTGCTTGCAAAAATTGGTGATAGACCACAAACAAAGGAACACCCATGAGAAACTCGCTCAAGATCGAAGGTCAGGTCAAGACTTATCTTAAAGAAGACGAACTCCCGAAGGCATGGTACAACGTCCGTGCCGACATGAAGAAGAAGCCCGCGCCGCTCCTGAATCCGGGTACCGGCAAGCCGGTCACGTTCGAAGACCTGCAGCCCGTGTTCTGCGACGAGCTCATCAAGCAGGAACTCGACAACGATACCGCCTACTTCGAAATTCCCGAAGACATCCTGACTTTCTACAAGATGTACCGCCCCTCTCCGCTCGTTCGCGCCTACTTCCTTGAACAGGCGCTCGGCACTCCGGCTCACATCTACTACAAGTTCGAAGGCAACAACACCAGCGGCAGCCACAAGCTGAACTCCGCTATCGCTCAGGCCTACTACGCCAAGAAGCAGGGCCTCAAGGGCGTGACCACCGAAACGGGTGCTGGCCAGTGGGGCACCGCCCTTTCCATGTCCACCGCCTTCTTCGGACTGGACTGCCAGGTCTACATGGTGAAGGTCTCCTACGAACAGAAGCCGTTCCGCCGCGAAGTGATGCGTACCTACGGTGCAAGCGTAACGCCGTCGCCTTCCATGACCACCGACATCGGCAAGAAGATCAACGCCGAATTCCCGGGCACCACGGGTAGCCTCGGTTGCGCCATCTCCGAAGCCGTGGAAGCCGCCGTGAAGCAGCCGGGTTACCGCTACGTTCTCGGTTCCGTGCTGAACCAGGTATTGCTGCACCAGTCCATCATCGGTCTCGAAACCAAGGCCGCCCTCGACAAGCTGGGCGTGAAGGCCGACCTCATCATCGGTTGCGCCGGCGGTGGATCCAACCTCGGTGGCCTTATCAGCCCGTTCGTCGGCGAAAAGCTCCGTGGCGAAGCCGATTACGACATTCTCGCCATCGAACCGGCAAGCTGCCCGAGCCTCACCCGCGGTAAGTACGCCTACGACTTCTGCGATACTGGTCGTGTTTGCCCGCTCGCCAAAATGTATACTCTCGGCTCCAGCTTCATGCCGTCAGCCAACCACGCTGGTGGCCTGCGCTACCACGGCATGAGCACCATCCTCTCTGAACTCTACGACCAGAAGCTTATCCGTGCTGCTTCCGTGGAACAGACCAAGGTGTTCGAGGCCGCCAAGCTCTTCGCCCAGACCGAAGGCATCCTCCCGGCTCCGGAATCCAGCCACGCCATCCGCGCGACGATCGACGAAGCCCTCAAGTGCAAGGAAAACGGCCAGGCCAAGAACATCGTGTTCGGCCTCACCGGCACGGGTTACTTCGACATGGTCGCCTACCAGAAGTTCAACGACGGCGAAATGAGCGACTACATCCCAACGGATGAAGACATCGCGAAGAGCCTCGCCCAGCTTCCGAAGGTGTAACGAAACTAGGCAACTCTGTTGCCGTAGCCATGAAATGGCGTTGAGTCATCCTGAGCGGAGCCCTGTCATTCTGGAGCGCGGAGCGCGATAGAATCAGGCGAAGTCGAAGGATCCAGACCCTCGCCTCCACAAGGGTGACGAAAGTAACAGAAAAGTCCCGGACATGGCGTCTGGGACTTTTTCTAATCTACTGTGAAACGAAATTACAACGATTCGGCGAATTCTTCCATGCTCTTGCGCACGGGGTGCCTGGGCGAAGGGCCGCCCCCATTTTCGGAATCGGCATAGCCGACATCCAAAAGGCAAGCCAGCTTTAAGTTGTTCGGAAAACCAAAAGCCTTTTCAATTTCAGAAGCGTTGAAACCCCGGGCCCAGAGGGTGGCAAGGCCGAGGTCGGTGGCCTGCATCATCATGGAGGTGGTGACGATGCTTGCATCCATCACGCCGCTATTGAAGTTGTCATTGTATTTTTCGGCGGTGTAGCACTTTGGCTCATCGTAGCAGACCATCAGGACCACGGGGGCATTGTAGGCCATGCGGGTGATGCTGCGAATTTTCTCAATAGCTTCGGGCGACTTGATAACTTTAACGGTTACAGGTTGGCCGTTGACCGCTGTAGGCGAAATGCGGCCCGCCTCGAGCACCTGAGCAAGTTTTTCGGGTTCTACCGCCTGGGCGGTAAAGGCACGGCAACTGTAGCGATTCTTGGCCAAATCCATGAAAGACATAAATACCTCTTTTTGGAGGAAATATAATTAAGTAAACAACAGTGTGAAATGTGAAATGTGAAATGAGGAATGATTAATTTCACATTACACACTACTCATTTCACATTTTTCTATCTTTGGAGCCATGAAAAATTTTTACGTTACTACCCCGATTTATTACGTGAATGACGCCCCGCATATTGGGCATTCCTACACCACGGTCTTGGCCGACATTCTCACCCGTTTCCACAAGATTCTGGGCTACCAGACCTTCTTCTTGACCGGGACCGATGAACACGGCCAGAAGGTGCAGCGCGCTGCCGACAAGCGTGGCGTGACTCCGCAGGAACACGTGGATGAATACTACCACCGTTTCGAAGACCTGTGGAAGAAGATGGGAATCGGTAACGACTTCTTTATCCGCACCACGATGCCCGAACACAAGGCTTTTGTGCAGGAATGCCTGCAGAAGCTCTGGGACAAGGGCGAAATCTACTCGAAGGAATACGAAGGCTGGTACTCCGTCGGCGAAGAACGTTTCTTCAGCGAAGACGAACTCGACGAGAACAAGTGCGACCCCATCAGCCATCGCCCGGTGGAATGGCTCAAGGAAAAGAACTACTTCTTCAAGATGGGTTCTTACCAGCAAAAGCTGATTGACTTTCTCGAAAGCCACAAGGACTGGATTGTGCCGGACTACCGCTGGAACGAAATCCGCGGGTTCCTGCGCCAGCCGCTGAACGACCTGTGCATCAGCCGTCCGAAGGCACGCCTCAGCTGGGGCATTCCGCTGCCGTTCGACACCGACTACGTCACCTATGTATGGTTCGACGCACTCCTCAACTACGTGAGCGCCTCCACCGCCTTCCACAAGACTTATGCCGACGGCACGCCGATTTGGCCCGCCACTTACCACCTCATCGGCAAGGACATCTTGACCACCCACAGCGTGTACTGGCCGACGATGCTCATGGCTCTCGACATTCCGCTCCCGCAGCACATCCTCGCCCACGGCTGGTGGCTCGTGAACGGCGGCGAAAAGATGAGCAAGTCCGCAGGCAACGTGGTGAACCCCATGGACTACATGGAAAAGTATGGCATCGACGCGTTCCGCTACTTCCTCGCCCGCGAAATGGTGGTGGGCCAGGATGCGAACTTCACCCACGACGCCTTCGTGCGCCGCATCAACAGCGACCTCGCCAACGACCTCGGTAACGTGCTGAACCGCGTACACCGTCTGGTCCTCAACAACTTTGAAGGCAAGCTCCCCGCAGCGACCTCCATCGGTGACGCCGAGAAGGAAGTCATCGACCTCGCGAACAAGGTAATTGCCGAAATCAAGGAAGGCCTGCCGCAGGCACGCCTCTCGCAGTCCATCGAAACCATCATGCAATTGGTGCGTAGCATCAACCGTTACCTCGAAGTCAAGGCCCCGTGGAAACTCGCCAAGGACCCCGCCCTCAAGGACGAACTCGCAACCGTACTTTACATTTCTGCCGAAGCGGTGCGCCTCTCGCTCAGCCTGCTGTGGCCGGTAATCCCCGCCAAGGCAGAAGAAGGCCTTGCCATGATCGGCTGCAAGTTCCAGAGCGCCGACGACCTCGCCTGGGGAATCCTCAAGGGCGGCGAAACGTTCGGCGAAGGCAAGCCGCTCTTCCCGCGTATTGAAGAAGAAGTCAAGAAGCAGGAAGCTCAGCCGAAGCCCAAGCAGAACAAGCCCCTGATGGCCGCCGACGTGCCCGCCGCCATGGACATGCGCGTCGCCCAGATTGTGGAAGTGGCCGACCATCCGGACGCCACGAGCCTCTACGTGCTCAAGGTGGACGCCGGCGAAGGCGAACTCCGCACCATCTGCAGTGGCCTCAAGAACAGCTACAAGGCCGAGGAACTGAAGGACAGGAAGATTCTCCTGTTCGCAAACCTGAAGCCCAGCGCTCTCCGCGGCATCATGAGCCAGGGCATGCTCTTTGCGGGTGACCTCGACAACGAGGCCCACACCTGCAGGCTCGTCTCCGTGCCCGAAGACGCAAAGCCCGGTGACCGCGCCCTGTTCAAGGGTGTCGCTCCCAGCGAACCGCGTGAACTGAAGGTCAAGGACTTCGAGAAAATTGCTCTCTCCGTGAAGGGTGGCGCGGTGTTCTGCGACGCCCTCGCGCTTGAAGTGAACGGCAAGCCCGTGACCTGCGACGTAGCCGACGGCAATGGCGTTCATTAAGCATTAGGGAGGGCGTATTCTTCCCTATTTTTTGTATATTGAACATATGCAAGACATCATTGAAAAAATCAAGGGTTGTACCCTCGCCTACCTAAAATCCCTGAATTGGATTGTTCTTCTTGGCATCGCTCTTTTTTGCATCGCCTTGGCTGTGGTAAACAACATTCGCGTAGATGATGCCAAGTCTGTCACTTGGATCGGTTCCCAGGACATTCTGGAAAAACCGGCGGATATTCTCTAGAGGGAGGCGAAAATGATTGATTGTTTTCAGCCTCAGAATCGCAAGCGTTCCATTGTTTCTGGCATCTTGATGCTGGTGGCCACCTTCTTTGTGTCCGTATGCGTTGCCGAAATCAGCTTTCCGGAATCCATACTGACTTTTACCGACCAGGAATGGCTTATTGACCTGTGGCCCAAGGCTTACCGTTACAACATCCAGGTGGGACTTTGTGCCCTGATTATTGGCGGTGCCCTGATTGTGCCAGCATTCAAGATTCAAAAGGATTTCGCCATCCGCGCCCTGGAAACCCTTTGCCGTATTGGCATTGGCGGCATGTTCATCTTTGCCTCGATTTTCAAGATCCAGAATCCTCACGAATTTGCGGTTCTTGTGGCACAGTACCAGTTTTTCCCGGCACTTCACCTGGAATTCCTGAACAACTTTTTCGCACTCGTCTATCCGCAATTTGAATTGTGGTTTGGACTCGCCATGATTGTTTCGCCCTTTGTGCGGGAATCGGCTCTTGCCATTTTCTGGATGTTCGTAAGCTTTATTATCGCCCTCGGCTGGGCGCTTTACCATGACCTGGGCATCACCTGCGGTTGCTTTGAAATCGAAGGTGCGGCCGACAAGGCGGAAACCTGGACAAGCCTGATTCGCGACCTGATTCTAATTTGGCCTACCCTCTGGCTTGCCACCCGCAAGAACAAGAGCCTGATTTCTGTCTGGAAGGCTTCCAAGTGATCAACACCTCCCTTTGTTATATCGAGCAGGACGGCAAATACCTGCTGCTTCACCGCATTAAAAAAAAGAACGATATCAACAAGGACAAGTGGATTGGCATTGGCGGAAAATTCGAAGAAAACGAGTCTCCCGAAGACTGCATTGTTCGCGAAGCCCGCGAAGAAACAGGCTTGACCATCGTCCCCAAATACAGGGGCATTGTCACTTTCATTTCAGACGGGATGAACGAGACAGAGTTTATGCACCTGTTTACGGCCAAAGAATTTAGCGGAAAAGTGCGGGAATGTGACGAGGGCGTTCTGGAATGGGTGCCGAAAGAAGATGTAATCAAGCTCCCCCACTGGGATGGTGACATGATTTTTCTTTCGCTGCTGAATCAGGATGTTCCCTTCTTTTCGCTGAAACTCACCTACCGGGGGAACACTCTCGTTGAAGCCATTCTAGACGGCAAAAACGTCGATTACAGGGATTTTATTTGAATTCCGGCGCAATGGTCAAAATCAGGTTGACCCCGTGCAATCCATGGAAACCCACCTGGGCACGGAAAAGGTATAGTTCCGGCATCCTAACGCGAATACCGAAACCCCAGGAATTATAGAATCGATCAAAGCAGAACTCTTTTACCTTTTCGGCGTGCATAGCATATTCGTCGAACAGCACCCCATCTACAAAACGGTCAATGGGCCAACGGTATTCGGCGCTAAGTCCCATGATATGGTACGCCGACCATTCATCTCCGTAACCTCGCATAGGATACCTGGCATTCATTGTCGGGAAAGCGTTGAATGGAGCTCCACCCTTGTCCATTTCCCACATATTCTCCATTCTGAACTGGAGTGCAACAACTCTTCGTTCAAGTAGCGTTTCCCTTATGTTTTCGGGCCTCCATACACGAAGTGCCTCGTCCCAAGAGAAATCCGTATAGAATTTACGACTCTGCCTTGCCTCTCTTGCCGAAAGAATATACTGTTTTGCCTTTCCAAAGTAGAAGTAATGCTGCCAGATAAGACTGTTGTAAATGTAGTCGTGGCTCTTGTCGCTCTTGGGAACTTTTCCGCTTCGCTGAGAGTCAAATGAATCATACCTTATTCCCCCATACTCCGGCGCAAAATTGTATTCTCCGGAGAGGATGACTCTGTCCCCTTTCGAAGGAGCGTATGGGAAATCCAAATCGTCATACACCAGAGATAGAGCTACGGAATACTGTTTTGAAGATTGATACAGCCCACGATCAGCGATAGAAAAAACCGCATCGTTCAAAATACTGTCTTTTGAATTGTCCGGGAGATCTGCATCGATAAACATCTGGCTCGTTGACAGTTCCAAATTCAATTTCTTGGACTTGGTCAAGGGAGCCCCGATTCTCCATTGAAAACTCATGATTGAATCGGGTTGAATAAAGGCTTCCTTGGTTCCCGGAATGATAAAATTGGCATCGCTGTCCCAATACAACTTGTAACGGAATCCAACAAACATCGGCAAGCCAAAAGGTTCCTGCTTGGTGTATCTGTCAGAAAGGTACAGGTCTCCATTTGCATAATAACTTCCCTGCAACACCAGATAATCCCTGTTAAAGAGAATACTCCGGTGACGGTACGTCATACCCAGCTGCGTTTGTGTTCCTGGTTTTAGGTTCATTGTGGGATAGACAAAAATCTTCTTATCTTCCCCAAAAGACATCAATTCTACGGACTTTTCAATGACCCCGTTATTAAGAGCGTATTGGACTGGCGCAGATAAGGGATAAACCGCAGCATTCAAAACGGGCTGTATGATATGTGCGTAAACCCAAGAATCCTCTTCAACCGTCTTTTCTTCGGCATTTACGGACTGAAACAAGAAAAGGAATAGCAAAAAAACAAAAGACCTCATGGACCTTTGTAGATTCCTTGAGTAACTCACCTTGTTTCTGCGACCCAAATACATTCTGGGACACAATATAATTATATTTCAGTTGATGTTTTCGCTAGTCACAAAAATCATCAAAAGAGCGACTCAATATCCGACAGCCATATTGGTTTTTTCTTTTGTCCTAGCGTTACTTTCTGTCTATCCTGTCCAGAACTTACGATGGGAACTTCAGTTACAGGACGCCCTGACCACCAAAGGGAGCTCACCCCTCTATTACAAAGAAATAGAGGAAAAATTCGGGGCGCTTGGGAGCCTGACTGTTGTCATGGAGTCCGAAGACAGTTCCCTAAACTATTCCGCCGCCCGGTCGTTATACCAAAGATTGCTGGCAGACTCGACTATTCACTTTGCCGAATTTGAAACGGATATCGAGTTCTACAAGAAACACAGCCTTCTCTACATCGAAGAAAACGACCTGGACACGGTCGCCGAAAGAATCCGGTCTTTGCAAGAGAAAATCACTATGGCCCACAACCCCCTATATGTGGACATGACCGACGACTCAAAGGCTTCAGCGGATTCAAACGACAATAAGGCCAACCAAACCGTTCTTGATTTCTCCGATTTGGAAAGCAAGTATTTTGCCATCCTTTCAAGGACCCACGCCAGCAGTGACGGAAAAATTCGGGTTGTTGACATCTACCCCAAAAATTCCCTGTCCGACTTACAGGCTAACCGAGCCCTGCTTGGCAAAGTCAAATCGTTCTTCCAGGACAACCCTGAATACGGCTCTATAAAGGTCTATTATACCGGCAAAATTTACGACACTATCCAGACAGGACGGACTCTACTCCCCGAGGCGAAATTTGCAGGCAAAATCACCGCCCTCTTTATCTTGCTACTTTTCATTATCCATTTCTACAAGCAGCCCCAGCTAATACTGGTATCGGCGATTCCAGTGGGACTCCCGATCCTTTACACCCTGGCCCTGGCCTGGCTGCTGTATGGACGCATCAACGTATTCACCCTGCTGCTCGCCCTAGTTTTGCCCGGACAGGCCTGTCAGGTTATTACCCATGTGCTGAACCGTTACTTTATAGAACGGTCCAGAAACTTGAGTCCAAAGCTTTGCATTGAGAGCGCCGTTCTGGGGATTGGTCCATCTACGGCGGTTTCGGCCGGAATCATGGCTTCGTTCTTTGCCTGCATGATTATCGTGCCTGTGGCCGGAATCCGCGAACTCGGCATTCTCGGTTCCATAGGATGCATCCTGAACTGGATTTTCACCATACTTATCTCCACTTCTCTCCTGCAACTTTTCCAGCGCAAGAAAGCGTTCACCGTCAATAGTTTCCGATTCCAGCGAGTTTTCAAGATTACGCTCCTGTCTTACAGAACCAACGGAATCATCATTACCATCTTATCCATTTTAAGTCTTGCGGCGCTGATTTATGGCGGAACAAACTTAAAATTCCTTTATGATTTTAGGCAGACAGAACTTCCCCGCGAAGAACGGGTGGCGGATTCGTTAATCGCACAGACGGGGTTCCCTCAATATGACCCCGTCATCGTCATGATGTCAAAAGACAATGGCGATGAACTTTATGGAAGGTTCAAACAGCTCAAGTCCAAGGGCAAGATTCCTAATATTGAGAACGTTTACACCTTAAGCGCTTTCTCGCCAAAGAATCAGGTCCACAAGAAAGAAAAGCTTAAAGAAATCCAGGCTTTCTTTACTAACGACATCTTGCAGCAGTTGGACTCTACCGAAAGAATAAATGTCTCCAAGATTTCGGAAATTTTATACCGATATGATTTAGACGAGGAGGATCAGCCCGAAAACATCCGCAAGAAGTTTAGCGACATCGACGGGAATGCAGGGGCCTTTGCCTTTATCTTTTCGAACATCAATCCGAACAACGGACTGGAATGTAGGCACTTGGCACACGACCTAGCCCTCCTGAATGGCTCGGATGATAGCACATACAAGATGACGGGCGTGCCTGTTGTGCGGGCAAAGTTCTTGGACCTGGTGCTGTCTAATGTCGACAAGACCATTTTCTTGGGGTCTGTTCTGGTGTGGTTCTTCTTGCTGTTCTTCTACAATCGTTTCAGCAGGGCCATATTCACTATACTCCCCTCCCTGTTTGCCATGAGCTGGCTTTTGGCCCTGATCAACGTCCTTGGAATCAAGCTTTCTGTCTATAGCACCATCGCCTTCCCCATTTTGATTGGAGCAAGCGTTGACGGTTCTATACAGCTATGGACCGCCTATTACGAAAAGCGGAAAGGGACTGCCCTCACACTTTTGCAAGGCAAGGCTTTCTCTATTTCCATAAGCCAGATGGCCGCCATGATTGGAACCTACGGTTTGCTGATTTCATCGCATCCGGGCCTAAAAAGCATCGGGCAAATTTCGTTTATCGGACTGATTTGTATTTCAATCGCCCAATTCACAATGTTTTCGTTAATTGCAGGTTCTCTAGACAACTATAGAATCCTGCAAAGGCAAAAAAAAGAAAATGCCCAAAAGTCTCTCCAATAGAACACTGAATATTGCCGCTTCCCTGACAGTTGCCATTGACAGCCTTGCCAAGAAGATGATAGCCGAAGGCAAGGACGTGGTTAGTCTTGGTGCCGGCGAACCGGACTTTCCGACTCCAGAACCTATCTGCAAAGCGGCGCATTGCGCCATAGACAGCGGAAAGACCCGCTATACCGCCCCCGTCGGCATTTTGGAATTGCGCAAGAAAATTTGTGAAAAGCTCTCCAAAGAAAACGGGCTCCGTTATGAACCCGAACAGATTACGGTCACCAGCGGCGCAAAGCATGCCGTTTTCAATTCCCTTGCCGCCTTGATAAACCCTGGTGACGAGGTGATTATTCCCGCCCCCTACTGGGTGACTTATCCTGAATTGGTGAAATGGCTTGGAGGCGTTCCCGTATTTGTTGACGGATTGCAAGAAAATGATTTCAAGATAACGGCCGAGCAACTGAAAAAAGTTTGTAATGACAAGACCAAGGCCATTTTAATGAACAACCCTTGCAACCCCACCGGTTCCGTGTATAGCCGCGAGGAATTGGAGGCCTTGGCAAAGGTCATTGTCGAAAACGACCTCTACTGCATTTCTGACGAAGTCTATGAATATTTCGTTTATCAGGGAACATTTACCAGCATTGCTTCTATTGACGGGATGAAAGACCGTTCCATTGTCATCAACGGCTTTTCCAAGTCTTACTGCATGACCGGCTGGCGCGTAGGTTACGACGCCTCACCCGCTCCCATCGCCAAAATTATCGGGAAAATCCAGGGGCAAGCTACGCACCACCCGAGCAACATCGCCCAGTACGCCGCCATCGGGGCTCTAGAGATGGGAAATGCAGAATCCATCAAAATGAGAGATGTTTTCCGCAAGCGCAGGGACTTTATGGTGTCAAATATTGGCAATGCCCTGGGGCAAAAACTGCGTGTTCCCAAAGGAGCTTTTTACCTGTTCGCCCCTGTGAGCTCCGTCTATGGACAATCAACGCCTGACGGGAAGACCATCAAGGGGTCCGTAGATTTGTGCGAGTTCATCCTTGAAAGTCAAGGGCTTGCCATTGTACCGGGAGCAGCTTTCGGAAACGACAACTGCGTGCGTTTTTCTTATGCAGCCAGCGACGAAAATTTGGAAAGTGCCTGCAGGCGTTTCGAAGCTGCCATCAGGAGCTTGAAGTAGCCGTTCTAAAGGGCATCCGACGACATGTTCCATATAGTCACACCTGAAAAAGGAAAACCGTTTACCATCGGACGAAAAGAGGATTGCGACATCCGATTCTCCGACGTTTTCGTTTCCAGGGAACATGCGACCATAGAATTCACCGACGGTTCATGGAATCTAAAGAACCTTTCAAGCAATAGCGTCACCCAGGTCAACGACGAAGACGTTTCTGAAATTCCGCTGAAAGATGGCGACATCATCGTCATCGGGCTTCACCGATTGAGAGTGACTTTACGGGGCGACGCCCTTTCCCTGCTGCTTCTGGATGCCTCTGATTCTACGGAATCCTACACCTTGACCTCAGAAGACCAGGAGATTACACTGGAAGGTGAAAACGGGAACACTACGTTCAAGGCGAAACTTTTGGATTCTGGCTGCAGACTCCATTTTGCAAAAAAATTGACGGATTCCGCTGGTAAAAAAGGACACGAAATTCGCCTGGATGTAGGCGACACCATCCGTCTTGAGAACTTCGAGTTTTCGTTCCAGGCTGGTGACTTGCTGGTCAAGCGGGTCATGTCCGGATTTGACGTGACGCTTAGGAATCTAGATGTCTATGCCGGCAAAAAAGAGCTGTTGTCCGACATAAACCTCTACCTGCCCGCAGGAGAAATTCTTGCCATTATCGGACGCTCCGGCCAAGGAAAATCTTCGCTCCTAAAACTGCTGAAAGGGGAATACACCAAGTCTCCCGAAGGCGAAGTCCTTTATTCCGGGCTGGATTATCGCAACAAGGAAATCCGCAAACGGATTGCCTTCTTGCCGCAGGACCCGGCGCTCCACAAGGACTTGACCGTCATGGAAACGCTCCTGCATGGGGCAAAAATTTCTATGGACAAAAAGGAGCTAAAGGAATCTTTCCAGGAACGGGCTGACCGAATTTGCGAGCTTTTTGGACTTACCGCCCGCAAGAACAACCCCGTAAAGACCTTGAGCGGTGGCGAAATGCGAAGGCTTGCCTTGGCCCAGGAACTTATCGGCTCTCCGGGCTTGATTGTGCTGGACGAGCCCCTTTCGGGCTTGGACCCCTACAACGCAAACATCTTGTGCACCCACCTGAAACAGCTGGCCTTCTTGGGCCATACAGTTGTTCTTACCACCCATAGCTACGAGGCCCTGAACATCGCCAACAAGGTGTTGGTTATCCATCAGGGCAAGCAGGTCTTTTATGGTTCTCGCGAAGAATCGGTGGGATTTTTCAATACCAAAAGTGCCGAAAGTATTTTAGCGGGGTTGAACGACGACTCCTTTATCCGCTGGGCATCTTCGAAAAAATCTATGGAAGTAGCTGAAGGCGAAAAGAAGAACCGAACCTATTTCAAGACCGATAAGAAATCGGTTCTACTCCCCTACCATATCCAGTTGATTCTCAAGCAGTGGTTTCGCGACAAGGGAAAACTCTTTGCCCTGTTTATACAGCCCTTTATCCTCGGATTTGTCTTCTCCCAGATTTTCTCCAATAATTCGCCTCTTGGGATTGTAAGCTTTGCCTTAATCCTCTGTGCCAACTGGTTTGCCCTTTCCCTTTCGATTCGAGAAATCGTCCAGGAAAAAGAAATCTTGACTAACGACTTGCGAAAAGGCATGTCCATCGCCCCCTACCTGCTTGCCAAAACGGGAATTCCCTCCGTTGCGGCCTTTATGCAGACCTTCGTTATTTACGGTTTTATCTCCTTCAAGGTGACGATGCATCCGACCTTGCCGATTCTTGCCCTTGTGTTTGCCCTGACGGTGATTCCTGCCGTGTGCATGGGTTGCCTTGTCAGCGCATTTTCCAAGAATCCCGGCCAGGCAAACGCTTTCTTGCCCCTGATTATCATTCCGCAGGTGGCCTTGGCCGGAGCCCTTGTTCCCCTGGACCAGATGCAGGCTATCGGAAAGGCTCTTTCCTTTGCCATTTGGTCGAGGTTCGATCAGGACGCCCTTCTGGATTTACTTTTGGACAGGCCTTTCGAGAGCCTGAACTTTGTAATGCTGATGACACTCATCATTATATTTTGTATTATAACCTTCGTCAATTTACACCTCCTTAGAAAAGCAAAATGAGTCCCGAGAATCAATCAAATACTTTCCCTCGCCCCTTTAACGAAAACTACGACCTGATAGATACTCTCGGACGGGGTGGCATGGGCTACGTCTATAAGGCCCTGGACAAAAGGCTCGGCCGCGAAGTGGCCCTGAAGGTGTTGGACTCGTCTTCTGACGAAGAGGCTATCCAGAGGTTTTATCTGGAGGCCCAGGCCATGAAAGAACTGGACCACATGAACATTGTCCAGATTTTCGACTTTGGAAAGCAGGCCAACCAGCTTTTTATTGCCATGACCTATGTGAAGGGTGTGGCCCTCTCTGACATTTTGCAGAAGCAGAGCAAACTTCCCTTCTCCTCTATCGAGGTGATTATCAAGCAGATTGCCCGCGGTCTTTTGTACGCCCACAACCGCGGTATTGTCCATAGGGATGTAAAGCCCTCCAACATCATGATTACCCACGATAACCGTGTCTATATCATGGATTTCGGGATTTCTTACATCCAGGAGATGGAAAAGCAGCGCCTCACCAGAACGGGCATGACCATGGGCACGCCCGAGTATATGTCTCCGGAGCAGTGCCACGGCGAAGAAGTGACCCTCCAGTCCGATATCTACAGCATGGGCATCATTTTGTTTGAAATGACCTGCGGACAACTCCCGTTCAACGGCAACAAGCCCATAGAGATTGCCATTCAGCATGTGCAGAAACAACCGCCTGACCCGCGACAGTTCAGGCCGGACATGCCCAAGGGGCTTGCAGAGATGATTCTCAAGTGCCTCAAGAAAAAGCTGAACGAGCGTTTCCACGACATGCAGGAGTTTTTGGATACCTGCGATGCAGTTTTCCCGCAAAAGGACACCCGAAGCACAGGCAAAATTACAGGACGGAAAACTTCTTTGTTCAGCCATGGCAGAGAATCCATTGCTGAAGTGGCCACAAAGATTCCTTCTAAAGCAAAAAAAATCCACCGCAAGCTGACGGCTCTTGCTCTTTCCATATTCCCGCTGATTATCATCTTGATGGTGCTCCTGATGCTCACTCACAAACCCGAAAGCACCCTGCGAGATTTAGACTGGGACGAAGCGGTAGGCAATTTTGAAACCAAGGCCCTGGAAAATGACGGCAGTGTGGACTATGGTCTAGACAACCTGGGCGACGGCGACCTGAAAACAGCATGGCTCAATAGCATGCCCCTGAAGCCGCAGAATCCCGTTTTGAGCCTTTATTTCAAGAAAAACACCTTGGTCACCCACCTGGGAATAGCCATCGGATACCAAAAATCCGTTGACGACCTGTTTGGCGACCGGTTCCGTATTTTCAAGAAGCCGAAAACTATTACGGTAGAAACCGCAGACGGATTCAAGCAAAAAATCAAGCTGGAAAATATCAAGGGTATGCAGTACCCCACCATCCAGGCCATCGAGACCACAGAACTCAAGTTCTATCTGGAAGACATCTACGAAGGCGAAAACGAAGATTTCGCCATTTCGGAAGTACGGCTCTTGGGGATGGAGGTTGATTAGGGGTTAGGATCTAGGGGCTAGGGTATAGAGGATAAGGGTATGAGGTGTGAGGCCGCTTCGCTTTGAGGGATGTCATCCTCGTTGTCATTCTGGAGCCTGTCATTCTGGAGCGCAGCGATAGAAACTGCGATAGAATCACGAGGATCCGCTTGAGGAATTAAGAATGAAAAGTGAAAGTGTGAATAGCAATTCGGTCAAGTCCGTCAACCGCAAGAAGGGTAACGCCATCGAGACGGAGGCTTCGGCCTACCTGATGCGGAACGGTTATGAAATTCTGGACAGAAACTACGCCTACCGCGGAGGCGAGCTGGACATTGTGGCCCGAGACGGACAGACCGTCGTTTTTGTAGAAGTCAAGTCCGTGTGGACCGCTGGGCAAGGAAACCCCGCTGCCCGCGTCAACGCCCTCAAACAGCGTAAAATCTGGAACACCGCCTGCCATTACCTCTACACTCAAAAAGAAAAGGCCCCAAAAGGATTTGATACTCCCTGCCGTTTCGACGTCCTTTCTATTCGCGCTTACCAGAAGCCCATGCAGTTTGAACACTATAAGAACGCCTTCGAAGGGTCGCAGGTGATTCCGCAGTGTTAGGGATTAAGGGGTTAGGATCTAGGGAAATGTGGAGCGTGAAATGTGAGGTTCGAGGTGCGAGGAAAGTCATCCCCGACCAGGTCGGGGATCCGCTTAAGGAATCAAAGGTTCGGTTAGAAGGTCTGTAAATAAGGAAAAGATGGAATAGAAGGTATTTGGACTATGCGTTTTGAAGTACATCCAGACAATCCACAGGCAAGAATCGTGAAACTTGCGGCTGCCGCCTTGGAAGACGACGGTCTGGTTCTCTACCCCACCGAATCCGGTTATGCTATCGGTTGTAACGCGGAATCTCCGAAGGCTATCCACAAACTTTACGCCCTGAAAAAGCCTATGAAGAAATTCTTCATGGCCCTGATCGTGCCAAACATCAAGGCGGCTACGGACTATGCCCGCGTAGATAACTTTGCCTTCAACATCATGAAGCCGAGAGTCCCGGGGCCCTACACCTTTGTTTTGCCTGCGGATCCGCACATCGCCCGGCGGCTAGATGTAAAGCGTCCAGAAATCGGCATCCGTATGCCGACCCACCCATTCTTTACGGAACTGTTCCAGCATTTTGACAAGCCTATCCTAAGTACGGCGGCAAAGCTCAGCGAAGAAGACCTTTACGACCCCGACGAAATCTGGAAGACCTTCGAGCACTCCGTAGAGATGATGGTGGACTGCGGGCCTATCGAAATCAACCCCACGAACATCATCAGCCTGGTGGGAGACCAGGTGGAAGTGATTCGTGGGGAACTGTTGGACCCCTAATTTTTCGATTGATTAGTTTCCGTTGATGCAGCGGACAGAGTAGGCGTTGCCCTTGTTGTTCACAAGCTGTCGGACCATCTGGTCTGACATGCGGCCCATGGCCCAAAGCCAAATGGTTTCGTTCCTGCCGTTCTGGGACGACCAGAAACCGGCATACTCGCCCATATCTTCGTAACGCACCGTCTTGGCACCGATCATCTTGCGGTAGCCCGAAGAGAAAACCGTAAAGCCATATTCGTCTGTGCCGCCACCACCGTGCCAGCCCGTAGTGGCCTTCAGTTTGCTTGCAAATGCACCGCATTTATCCACACCATCGTAGCACTGGGTGAGGCCCGTCAGCATGTCCTGCCATTCCCTGTCGCGGGGCAGATGCCAACCTTCGGGGCAAGCCTTGCGGGCTCCTTCTAAATCGTAAAGACGGCCACTACGGACACAGTAGTTGTCCTTGTCCTCATAGCACCAGGAATGCCCGGGCACGTTGTAATTTACGTTCTGGGCGAACCATTCACGGCCCTCGATCTTGATGGTTCTGTAAACCTGACCGTCGCGGGGGTCCTTGAACTGGCTGGAATTGTCGCGGATGGTAGCTCTATGTTCCTGCTCTTCGCGCCTGAAATTCACCAGCAGTTCACGCTTGTACTTTTCGCCCTTTTCGTATTTCTTGTTCCATTCGCCCTGGGCTTTTTTGTTGAAGAACTTGATTTTCAAGTCTCCTACAGCATAGAGAATGTCTCCGCAGGCCAAATCCACGCCTGCCACATGCACGACCAGGTCTTCTTTGCCGTATGTTTCGGGATCACCAAAGTAAGAAATCCAGGCTTCCTTGGTGGTGTTGCACACAGAAAAAAAGTCGCCTTTTTCGATTACTTCGGCGGGAACGGTCATGTTTCCAGAAACCGCAAAAGAGAAAACTTCGCTATCCACCTTGAAAGATACCGGTTGCACGTTCTTGTAGTGGGTGTACTTGCCAAGACGGACATTGCCGCTAATCTTTGCAGAAGCGTAATTAGCCTCTTCGTTGGTCTTGAAAATAGAGTCCCACGACTTGGGCAGGGCAAAGGCACAAATTGCAGACAGACAGACTAAAAAACAGATAGTTTTGCGAATCACAAAAACCCCTCGTTAAAAACAGGAACAATCATAGTTTTTTTTAAGCCTAATGGCATCGCCATTATGCAGAATCAAGCTAAAATAGCTACATTGTAGGCCATGGCAAAAAACAAGTACATTCTTCAAATTCATTGCCCTGACCAAACAGGACTTATTGCGGGTACTACCCAGGTCCTTGCAAAAGCGGGCGCTAATATTATTGATTTACAACAACATACGGCCAAGGACATCGAGACCTTTTTCCTCAGGGCCGTTTTCGAGATGGAATCAGAGGACGTCCAGGAGATTTACAAGCATCTTGAAACCCTGGAAGGTCACCTGAAACTCAACTGGAAGCTGTTCGACACCTCCAAGATTGAGCGCGTCGCCATTTTTGTGTCCAAGACAGACCACTGTCTCTACGATCTGCTCCTCAAGCAGCGTGACGGAGACCTGCCTTGCGAATTCAGCTGTATCGTCGGAAACCACCCCGATCTTGGACCCGTGGGCGGAACCTTTGGCGTGCCCTTCTACTACGTTCCCAGCAATCCGGACAAGACCATTCCCGAAAACCGTTTCCGCGAAATCATCGCCGAGACCAAGACCGACACGGTGGTCCTCGCCCGCTACATGCAGATTTTGAGCGAAGCCTTTACCGAAGAATTCAAGTACCGCATCATCAACATCCACCACGGATTCTTGCCGGCCTTCAAGGGAGCTAAACCCTACCACCAGGCCTGGCACAAGGGTGTGAAAATTATCGGTGCTACCGCCCACTTTGCCACCGAGGACTTGGATCAGGGCCCCATCATCTGCCAGGATATCCAGCGAGTGCCCGAAACGGCCAGCATCGACGAACTGGTAGAACTGGGCAAGGATATTGAAAAGCGTACCTTGTCGGCAGCCCTGAAGCTCTGGCTTGAGCACCGCGTATTCGTCTACGCAGGAAGAACATTTATACTCTAGGAGACACCATGTCCGAAGAAATCAAGAATGAAGAAGAGAAGGTTGAAGTAACGCCCGCGGCTGCTGCAGACGTTCCCGCCGAAAAGCCTGCCGAAACACCTGCCGCCGAACCGGTGCAGCCAGCCGCCGAACTGGCTCAGCCAGCCGTTTCCGAAACCCAGCCCCAAATTATCGTCCAGAAGGAACGGGGATTTTCCCACTATGTGGGCTTCGCCCTGCTCTGCGTGCTGTGCATCTGCTTCTTCTTTATGCCGGGAATCGCACTCACCTTCGGCGTGAGCCAACTAGTCTCGCTGAACGGTGCTGCCGCCTGGATTTTCAGCGCCATCTTGAGCTTTATCATCTGGCTCATCTTCAAGTTGAAGGTCAAGGGATTCAAGAAATCCTTCTATTTCTACATCGGACTTTGCGTGGTGGTTTTTGCTCTGCTTATCGCCATCGAGGTGTTGACCGAAAAACTGAACGTATTCGCCAGCATCTTTGCCCTTTTGAGCGGAGCCGCGGCGTAACGCGTGTTAAATGAGTTGTGAGTCGTGAGTAAAGCACAGTTGTCCCTTCGGCCTGGATCCTTCGTCGCTACGCTCCTCAGGATGACACCTCCTGCGACCAACTATTCTAACCCCTAACGTGCTACGCCCACGAACCTTCGGTCCTAACCACTAACCACTGACCACTGACCACTGACCACTAACCACTGACCACTGACCACTGACCACTAACCACTGACCACTGACCACTAACCACTAACCACTAATCACTAAATCCTACCCCCTAGATCCTAACCCCTACCCCTATGAACATCAAAGATCAATTTGTCCATTTTCTTGTAGAATCCGGTGCTCTCAAGTTCGGTGACTTTATCACCAAGAGCGGTCGCGAGACCCCGTACTTCATCAACACCGGAGAGTTCCGCACGGGAGCAAGCCTTTCTAAACTAGCCGAATACTACGCCAGCACCTTCATGGTGCACTTTGACGGCAAGGCCCAGAACCTCTACGGCCCGGCCTACAAGGGAATTCCCCTGTGTGCCGCAACGGCCATGAAACTCTCCGACGTCTATGGTCAGAACCTCACCTTCACCTACAACCGCAAAGAAGTGAAGGACCACGGCGAAGGCGGTTCTCTGGTGGGTTACAAGTACACCGAAAAGACCGACGTGGTCATCATCGAAGACGTGATTACCGCAGGCACCAGCGTGAACGAGACCATGCAGGCCCTCTCCAAGATTGAAAACGCCAACGTGGTTGGACTCTTGATTTCGGTGGACCGCAAGGAAAAACTGGAAAACGGCAAGTCCGCCCTCCAGACCGTGCAAGACGAATACGGCATCGTTGCTCACTCTATCGTGAACATCAACGACATCATCGCATTCCTCGAAAGCGAAGAGAACCGCAAGGCCATCAACGCCCCCGAAGGAATTCTCGACAAGGTTTACGCCTACCGCGAAAAGTGGGGCGCAAACTAATTAGGTGAAAATGCTCAAGGGAGTCTGGACTTTTGGCCTCTGGTGTATAGTCGCTTGCATCCTTCTTGGTTGCGGCACGCACTACCAGTGGACTAAAAGCCATCCCGCCTACAGGATTCCGCCACGGGACGACCTTGCTGTGGTCGGAACAGACAAGGCCTTTGTGCTAATCCGTTCTGCCTGGTTTGCCAAGAAGCTGAATATTTCCGCTGACAGCATCCAGACCAGCGTCACCACAGAATGCGCAAAACTTCTGACAGACGAGCTGAAAAAACGCTACAGCAGATTGAAGGTCGTGCCGTCAAGCCAGCTGGATGGCCTACCCGAAGAGAGCCTAAAGCTCGATCAGCGGATTTTCATCAAGGGAAAATTCCCTGAGCAGGGTGTAATGGTGGCCGATTCCAGCGGAAACATTCCCAAGGCCATCTTGATTGTCCACGAAGTCATTATAGGGACTGACCTGAGCAGGGAAAACTATTTCGATTACGCCCTCATCCACAACGAAGGTCCAGAAAAGAAGACTTCTAACAACCTGACAGCCATCGTATCCTATACCCTCTGGGATAACGAAAGGCAACGGGCACTGTTCAGCGCTGTCGATCAGGTGGAACGCCCCATCGTAAAAATTTCAATGGGCGACATAGAAGAACTGGTTCGTGACATCGCCACCCAGATACAGCGTAACCTTGACGCAGGAGCGGGCCTATGAAAAAGCTCCTGTATGTTTTGCTGATAGGCCTGCTTGCGGTGATTTCCCACGCAAAGGACATCTATTTCGATTCCCATTACACCCTTTGGAAAGATGGCGACATCTTGATTTGGAATGTAGATAAGTCCATCACCATCGATCCCAAGGAATTTTGTCTTTCGCTGAAACGGAACAACACCAGCATCGGTGACCCAAAGTGCCGCATTTTCGGTGAATGGGAACGCGACTCCGTAGCACACCGGTACGCCACCTGGCTCGGTTACAATCTGGAACCTGGCGCCAAGGCGGAATACCTGAAGGCGAGACACCCCGCCATGATAGCAAAGATTCAAGCACTAGAAGACAAAATCGTGATGTACGTGTCCAAGGTCGAAGGTGTCGTGAGGGTGGCGTTGTTCGATGAAACTGCGGGTACGCCAAAAATGGCAGGCACGGTGGCATTTAACAGCGACCCTATCGCCTTGTACGACGACATGGCCAATTCTTTTTTTGACCGCCCGGCCAAAAGACGGCTCACCAAAAAAGAACGGGAAAAAATGGCCTCGGAGCCCGACGAATATTACAAGGAGACTCCCAGTTTCAACGGATGGATTGGCGTAGGCCTCGGGTATTCCCAGGCAAAAATCCCGCTGACTCCCGACAACTGGTACCGAAGCCATATCGACAGCAAGGTCCGCAGGTACCGCGTCACCAAGGACTCCACCAGCCTCTGGAACTTCATTGACGATTCCGACCCGTTTTTAAGCCTTTATGCCGGTGGAACCTGGTACGGTTTTATCGGAGCCGAAATCATCTACCGCCTGGCCAAACATAATGTAAAAACCGACAGCAAAGACACTTCTTACGACGAGCTTGACTATTGGTATTTTTACCAGCACGAAATCGGGCTCAGCATACACCTTTCCAAGACATTCCCCATGAACAAGTGGTTGGATATTACGCCCTTCGTATTTCTCGGGTTCCAGTACAGCTTCTTTGTGGAAGAAATTGACGTAAAGGATGACGTTAAAAAGCCTTCTGCCGCCTACGAAAAGCGTGTGGAATTTGAGGAAGTCTACAAAGGGGCCCTGGTGGGAATCGGCAGCCAGTTCGTATTTGCCAAGCATTACGGCATAAGCCTGCGCACGGGAATATCCAGCAGAGGGCGCGACACTTATTCGGACCCATCCCCCGACGCCGCCGCCGAACCTACGACCATCGGAGGCTCTACCATTGACTGCTTTGTAAGCCTCGGGCTTGAGTACCACTGGGTCCTGTAGCCCCCAATTTTTCTACATTTGTGCCCACTATGAGCGAAGAAATTATCGAAGAAAAGAAAGAGGAAAAAATCAATCCTTTCTTGACGCCGGTCAAGATTATCGAACCGAAGAACAAGCTGCCCGACTATACATTCGACCAGCTGCCCGACGAACAGAAGAACATCTTGAGAGAACACGGTTGGACGGAGCTGATGCCCGTGCAGCGCAAGACCATCCCCTACATGCTGGCCGCCCGTGATATGCTGGTGCAGTCCAAGACCGGTTCGGGCAAGACAGGGGCCTACGTGCTGCCCCTTCTGCAGGTCATCGTGCGGGACCATCCGTATCCGCAGGCACTGATCCTTGTACCGACCCGCGAACTTTGCATCCAGGTGCAAGACGAAATCGAAAAGCTTTCCAAGGGCACGGGCATTAGGTCCGTAGCCATCTTTGGCGGTGTGGCCTACGAGCCCCAGCTGAAGGCTCTCCGCGAAGGTGTGCACATCATCGTCGCGACCCCTGGCCGCCTGATGGACCATGTGCAGCGCGGCAACGTGGACTTTTTGGACATTCGCGACCTGGTGCTGGACGAAGCCGACGAAATGCTTTCTATGGGATTCTACCCCGACATGCAGAAGATTCGCCGCTACCTGCCCAAGGCCATTTCTTGCACCATGTTCAGCGCCACCATCCCCCAGACGGTGAAGAGCCTCGCCCGGGAATTCCAGCGCCCCAGTGCCGAATTCCTTTCCCTCAGCTATGACAAGGTGATTGCCAACAACCTGGAACACCGCTGGTATTCCTGTGACGTGATGGAAAAGGATTCCATGACCATCAAGGTGCTGGAATACTACAACCCCGACAGCTGCATGATTTTCTGCAACAAGAAGAGCGACGTGAGCTACCTGGAGCAGGTGCTCTCCGGCTACGGTTTCCAGGTGGGTGCGTTAAGCGGCGACGTGGCACAGTCCATGCGTGAAAAGACCCTGAACGCTTTCCGCGACAAGAAGATCCGCATTCTGATTTGTACCGACGTGGCCGCCCGCGGAATCGACGTGGACCATGTGACCCACGTGATTGTGTATGACCACCCTGCCGACCACGAAGTCTATGTGCACCGCAGCGGACGTACCGCTCGTGCGGGCAAGAGCGGGCTCTGCATCTCCCTCATCACGCCTGTCGAAGAAATTGAAATCAAGCAGACCGCCGCCGACTTCGGCATCAATTTCATCAAGATGGAAACACCCACCGACGAAGAAATTGCCAAACGTGTCAGCGACCGCCTGCGTGTTCGCCTTGAGCAGGAACGGCAGCATTTCGGCGGGCAGAAGGCTACCGAACGCATCAGCAGGTTCTTGCCGTTGGTGCGTGAACTGGCCAGTGTTCAGGAAGACCAGATGCTGCTGGCGTTCTTGCTGGACAAGTACGCGTGGAGAAAGTAGTTGTGAGTTATGAGTTGTGAGTGATGAGTTTTTCAGGATGAATGTTTAATTTTTTCAAAAACCTCAAAGTGAGCGGCGCGAACGACCTCATGCCTCAAAGCGCGAAGCGCGGGCTCAATACCTAAAAATGGCTAAAATCAAAGTAAAATCCGCAAAAGAAATCGAGCTTATCCGCGATGCGGGAGCTCTTGCCGCCGAGACGCTGATTCTTGCCGGCGAAATGTGCAAGCCCGGCGTTTCCACCTTGGAAATCGACGAGTTCATCGGGGACTACACCAACAAGCACAAGGGCCGCTCCGCCTGTATGGGCTACCACGGCTACCCCCGCTACGCCTGCATCAGCATCAACGAAGTGGTGTGCCACGGCATTCCCCGTGCCGATACCATCCTGAAAGACGGCGATATCGTGAACATCGACATCACCACCATCCTTTCGGGCTACCACGGCGACACCTCCGCCATGTTCTGCGTAGGTAAGGTCTCCAGCCTCGCCCAGGAACTGGTAGATACCGCCAAGTTCTGCATGGAAGAAGGCATCCGCGCCGCAGGCGAGCCCAGGGCCCGTTTCTGCGATATCGGCTGCGCCATCCAGGACATTGCCGACGAACACGGTTTCAGCGTGGTAGAAGACTACTGCGGCCACGGCATCGGCCGGGGCTTCCACGAAGAACCTACAGTGCTCCATTTCCGCAACTCCGAACGCACCCCCTTCATCGAGGTGGGCAACGTGTTCACGGTGGAACCCATGATCAACGTGGGCAAGCCCGGCACCAAGACCCTGAACGACGGCTGGACCGCCGTGACTCGGGACGGTTCGCTTTCAGCCCAGTGGGAACACACCATCGTCCGCACTAAGGACGGGGTGGAAATATTGACATTGCCGAGATAGAAAACGAAATCAACAAACGTCATGCAGAGTCCCCATAAGGGGACGAAGCATCCAGGCCGCAGTGCCGCCAGACTGGATTCTTCGGCTTTCAGCCTCAGAATGACACAGCGAGGGGATTATGTCTTTATTGAGTAGCATTCGCGACAGGGCCGTCGAAAAATTCGTGCGGAATCACGAGATGGTGAAGCGTTTCGGCGACGTGCAGTCCATTTCCATCGATTCGGACATGGGCACCGCCGACGTGGCCGTGCTCCTGCACGGAGAAGACAGGCCCATCAAGTTCCGCGGGTACTACTCCTTCGAAGACGGCGATACCGGCACCGACATCGTCATCCGGAAAATCACCTGCGAAAGGGAATGGATTGACACCGCCCTCTCTATGTGGGTAAACGGCAAGAACTACCGCTACACCCTCCCCGGCCTGGCCGGGAGCCTCGCGAAGATTGTGTTCTAGGGCGTTCCCCGCTGGCGCGGGTCGGGCTATACTCGCTTCGCTCACGAAGCCTTGCTCCCTAGAATGTCAAATAAAAAAGGCCCGCAAGTCTTCGCCCTACGGGTCACTATCCCTAACGCAATTTTATAACACCCATAAGGACAAAACGATTCTAGTCCTTCAAGCAACGGACAGAAAATCCACGATACTTGCTGTCGCGGGACAAGTCACCGTCGCCGAGATCCATATGGTATGCGTTGAAATTATTATAGTCCGTAGAACTCCAAAAGAACGCGAAGTAGCCTCTGTAATCGAAATAGCTACCGTCCTTGTATCCAGCAGGCAAAGCGGAAAAGCCGAATGCATTTTCGTTAGTAGAGGCATTCGTAGAGGACCAACCACTTGTCGATTTGAGCATTCTTCCAGTCACTGATTTTCCTCCTACGGCAGAGAGTAGGCTTTCCCACTCATCTTTATTTGGTAAATGCCAGCCTTCGGGGCAAATGCCCTGAACCGGACCAGTCAGGCCGCAGTTTTTGCCATTACCGCAATTTAGCGGATTGTCCGCATCAGAAGCAAGCTTCACCGAGTCAATAGCTGCCGCCCAGGAATAAAGGCGACCATATTTTGTGCAATTATTCCAATCGTTATTGTAGCACCAATTTCCTTTTCGCATACTCGGGTAGGTTGTACTGTCTGAATAGTTTAGGTTTTCTGCCATCCAGGTTTGTGTCCCTATGGTCACGATTTTGTAGGTCTTGAGGTCCCTTTCATCAATCATTGATCCATATTCACCAACAAACTCAATTTTTGCTTTCCACAAGCTATTATTACACAGATATAAAGAATCTTGCGTCGCAGATAGGTGTTTTCTTATTTCACTCCTCATTGTGTAGCTGACACATCCTTTATTAAGTGATATTTCTAGAGAATTCGCAATTCTGAATGTATCTGCATCACACACATACTTATTTTCGGCAACAACTTCCCCATCTACAATTGCACCATCTTTTGTACAAACTTTACCATAAGTATCAGAAGACAGAGTATCCGCAAGACCCCAATAGTAGTCATACTCCCACTCGCCTTTGTTATAATAGCTTTCTCGCTTACATATGTAGCACGTATCACCAGATTTCCCTACCGTTTTATATCTTTTTTGGGTACATGCTCCAAGATCATTTTCAATTCGACCTCGACTTGCGCGCCACACGTTATTTTCCCAAACATAATACTTATCAGAATTTACATTTCCTTTTTTCACGTCACCATCTTTTCCGGAGCTCCAGCCGTAAGTATCATACTCCTGTTCTGTAGATTCTACCCATCCTTTCGCTTTACATGTATAATAAATGGCTCCTGATTTAGCAACCACATTAATTCGACTTTTGACACATGCCCCTATATTATTTTCAATGTCGCTAGCAGATGCTCGCCATTTACCATCAACAGAGACATAATAATTGCCAAGTTCACCCTTTCTAACTTCGCCATCTGCCGTAGGAGACCAACCTAGAGTTTCATAAGCAAGCAAATCAACGCTGTTCCAAATTTTATTCCGACAAACATAATACTCACTATCAAATGAGCCCTTATCATTCTCCCGACTAGTCACACAAGCACCCAAATTGTATTCAATTTCGTTCGCACTTGCTCGCCACGCTCCATCCACATACACATAGTGGTTTGACGAATTTACAGAACCCGGTTTCATTTCTCCTTCGGTTCCAGCATTCCAGCCATAAGTATCATACTCCAGTACGGTCGCCGTCACCCAACTCCCTGACTTGCAGATATAATACACATCGTTCAAGTTCTCGACAACCCCACTGTTTGAAGTGGTGCAATATCCAAGTCCATACTCTTCAGCGGTTATCTGCTTCCAAGCCTTATTCTCGCAGATGTAATACTTGCCTTCCTGAATATGCTTTTCGTCACTTCTGCTAGCGAGACAAGCACCGAACTCATATTCCATATCATTTGCCGTAGCGCGCCACGCTCCATCTGCATAAGTATAATGGTTTGACGAAATCACCGAACCAGGCTTCACTTCGCCATCCGTTCCTGCGGTCCACTGATAAGTGTCATACTCTAGGGCCGTAGACAACACCCATCCACCTGATTTACAGGTGTAATATTTATTGCCAGACTTACCAACTTCATTTAGTCGGCTGGTTACACACGCTCCGAGATTATTTTCTATCTCATTGGCACTTGCTCGCCATGCCCCATTCTCATAGACATAGAACTTGTCCTGGTTCACCTTGCCCACGCGGACTTCGCCGTCGTTGCCCGCGCCGAACTGGTAGGTGTCGTATTCAAGCACGGTGGCCTTGCGCCAGTTCTTGCTGTCGCAAATAAAGTATGTGGTGTCGATTTTACCTATTTCACCATTGCGTGCCTCGGTACATAGTCCCAGTGCCGTTTCGTTTTTTGCCACGGTCCACGCCCCATTTTCAAACACATAGTAAGTCTCCGTCACGTTTCCTTTCTTGACTTCGCCCTCTTCGCCGTCGGTCCATTCGTAAGTATCCTTCTCGAAATCGGTCGCCTTCTGCCAACTGGTCACCTTACAGATGTAGTGGACATTGTAGTTCTTGCTCTTTGAGTTCTTGTTTTGCGCAATTACGCCGGACCTTGTCGAAGAGCAGCCGCCCAGTTCGTAGGCATTGTTCCAGTAAATAGTCAGGTAGTTTTCGTAGTCGGGAATGTCCAGGATGTTCCAGCTCTTCACGTTGGCCCGCACGGAACCGCCGTCAAAAGCTTCCGCCCAATCCGCCATGTCCGCCTTCATCTGCCCATTGTCCCACTCTCCGTCTTCCGCTAGGTCGCTCTTGAAACTATTAATCGCATTTTGGATTTCGGCTTCGCTCCTGTCGCCAATGAAAAGCAACGAAATCGCCATCAGGGTGGCGTTCCGCCCAGAGCCTTCGCTGGTCGATGGCACGAATGTCTTCAGATCCTCGGAATACTCCACCGTGGTCGCAAACCCGAAAGCCGTCATGATTTCGTATTCGGCCTGTTTCTTGGCGGCAAACACGCTGTAGCCCTTGTTCACCAGCTGTACGGCGCGGTCGTATTCCAGGTGGGTGAGCAGGTTGATGTTCACCTCGGTGCGGCCGGTCAGCTCGGTCAACACGCGGAGCGTCATGGAATCCTTGGAGTATTCGCCGGTCACTTCGTTCCTCCACAGCCCGCGGACTTCAAGTACCGCGTAGGGGTAAACCAGGTTCACCTTAGGAATCACGAAGTCGCCCTTGTTGCTGGAAATCTCGTCGATGTATTCGCGGCCCGTGTAGGTCAGTGCGTCGTCGTGCAAAAGGACTTCGCGGAGCGTGAGGGGCGAATCGAATTTGAACGGCCCCTTCTGTGCCGCCCCCAAGATGGACGCGTTCTTCACGATATAGCCGTCGGCGGTCTCGGGCACCCACTTTACGGAATCGCATTTGAAGAAGACGGAATCCTTCTTGACCAAAACGCGCTGCTTGGCGTTGCCTGCGTGGCACTGGGGCAAGTCTTCCTTGGTGGGAACGATGTCGTAACCCAGGTAGGTATCGTCCTTTGCCCAGCCATTTGCCTTGCACGTAAAGTAAGAAGAATCGGCCAGCACCAGGACGCGTAGGCCGATGAGGCTTGCATCGCAGGTGCCGAGCTGCTCCTTTGTAGGAACCTCGATGTAGGATGTGCGGGCCGATGAGCTGAAACCGCCGTTCAGCGGGTCGTCCACTGTGGAACTGCTAGATTCCGGGTCGTTGCCCGGAACGACGCTGGAGGAAGACTGCGCCGGGTCGGGATTCTCCGGCAGGGTCGTGATGTCGAGCCAGTTGTTGCCGGAACACAGGTAGTCGATGGATTGCGCCGTGACATACACGGTATCCCCTTCGCGGTCGGGGGTGCAGGCTCCCAGGTCGTAGATGGTGGAAACTTCGCGGACGGGGACATCTTCTGCTCCGCTGGACTTGCTGCCGCTATCGCCACCGCAGGCGGCGAGAATTGCCATGGATCCAATCTCCCCAAAGAGGATAACTCTACTGCGGCAACAAGTTGCCATGGATCCTATCGTTGCGCTCCAGGATGACAGACGGAGTAAACGACTCCAGGATGATGTGAAAGGCGAGATAGTCCCTTTTTGCATAGAGCCTCCTTGGGCGACATGTTTTTGTCTGCCTTGGAATGCCCTGATTTCGGTTCAGCCTTTTTTGAACTTTCCACAAAAAAAGCGTGAGCCGTTGTCAGTGCAATCCTATCTGAGGCTCTGGAATGCCTATACCTGAAAAGCACAAACGACCCACGCCCACTGGGGCGTGAACATTTGCCACTTAAACTCAGGTATTAGAAATTTTCCAGATTTCAGATAGAGTTCAAGAGCAACGCTCAAACTATGTCAAACCAGTCTATATACTTATAAGTTCCTCTCCAGAAATCAACGAACCGCCAGCCGCGCAAGTCCAATCTGCACGACAAAACACATCGCCAAAATCCGCGACATTACACAGATAAATATATCATAAAAAAGGGCGAAACGCACAAAAAAAACTATTTCTCCCCAAAAAACTGGATTCTATCGGCCCCTTCGGGGCCTCCAGAATGACAGAAGGACAAACGGGCTTATGATCTTCCAGGTAAAGTCTACAGTCCCGTCACCAGGCCGCCGATTTGGCGGGCCAGGTAGGTGGCGTAGTTGTCGGTCATGCCGCTCACAAAGTCCAGCACCTGGTGGTAGGCCTCGGCGGTAGTGACGCTCTGGCCAATCTTGGCGTTGCCAATCAGCCGCACGATTCGGCTTGCCCGGTAGGAGCTCTTCACGTTCACCCGGTAGTCGTGAACGCCGCTGATAAAGGCGTCCAGTACGGTACTCAGGGTGGTGTAGCTCCCTACTTCCAGTTCCGTCTTGCGGCGGTCGGGGTAGATGCGTTCCCGGCCAAGACGTTTTGCGATAAAGATTCCACGCATTACATCGGACTTGGAAAGGTCTATCAGGTGCTTATCCAGAGTACCTTCCATAATCTGTTCGTAATTATTGGCAAAGACCACAGCCACATCGTCGATGAGGTTCTGGATAGCCTTGCCACGAACGCTGGAAAGGAAATCTCTGAAGTTCTGACCGTTCTCTTCGTATTCCTTGTCGATATTGATTTCAGGACCGCAGAGGTAGCTGAACATATCACGGACATCAGCAAAGGTAAGGATTCCAAGTTCAATGGCGTCTTCCACGTCAAGAATGGAATAGCAGATGTCATCGGCAGCTTCCATCAGGTAAACCAAAGGATGCCTTGCCCACTTGCCGTACGAAATCTCAGGCAAGCCAAGGATTTCCGCTGTACTCCTGTAAAGGTCTGCCTCCGTAGAGAAGAGACTCGTGGGGTGGCCGTACAATGCCAAAGACGGATACTTGATCATGGCCCCGATGGTAGCGTAGGTTAGGCGCATGCCGCCGTCAAGGAAATGGTATTCCAACTTGGAAAGAATACGATGGCCCTGGGCGTTACCGTCAAAATTTTCAAAGTCAGCCTGTTCCTTGTCAGAAAGGTCCTTCAGAGGAGCGGAATTGCGGTTCTTGCGGAACCACTCACGGATGGCGGATTCTCCGGCATGTCCGAACGGCGGATTGCCGATGTCGTGAGCCAGACAAGCCGACTGGACGATGGTACCGAAATGATACTCGTTGATGCTCTTGGGCAGGTACTTCTTTATCAGGTGATAGACCGTCACCGCAAGGCTACGGCCCACGCTTGCCACCTCAATACTGTGGGTCAGGCGGCTGTGCACGTGGTCGTTTACGGAAAACGGGTGCACCTGGGTCTTGCGGCCCAGCCTGCGAAACGCCGTGGAGAAAACGATACGGTCAAAGTCACGATGGAAATCCGAACGGTTCGGATCACGGTCCGCGGGGTGGCCGTAACGTGTAGCAGAAAGAAGTGTTTCCCAGTTGAGCATTAGAATACCACCAGGTCGTTCTTGTGGATCAGTTCGTCGGGCACGGCGTTACCGAGAATTTCATGGACCTCGCGGGTTTTTTTGCGGAGAACCAGTTTCAAGGTCTCGCTGTCAAAACCTGCCACGCCGCGGGCAACAGCTGTACCAGACTCATCCAGAACCTCGATAAGGTCGCCCTTGTCAAAATGTTTCTTTACGGAAAGCACTCCTACAGGAAGCAGGCTGGAATGCTTTTCACGGAGGGCCTTGGAGCCACCCTCGTCAACCACGACACTCCCACGAGGCGTGGTGATAAAGCGGAGCCAGCGCTGACGGCTGTTCAGCTTGTTTTTGGAGCCAGCAAAGAAAGTTCCTACCGCATTTTCAAGGACCACCTGATGAGGCAGCACCTTCATCCCGTTGGCCAAGAAAGCATTGGCACCACTTCGAGTCACATTGCGGATGGAGTCCAACTTGCTACGCATACCACCCGTGCTTACCGCCGAGCCGGCCTCGCCGGGCTTCCCAGCCAAGGCAAGAATAGCGGGCGTGATTTCAGGAACGAAACGCAACAGTCGGGCATCGGGATTCTTCTTCGGGTTGTCATCGAAGAGGCCGTCTTCGTCGGTAAAAATCAAAAGTAGATCGGCATCCAAGAACAGGGCAACATCACTAGAAAGCTTGTCGTTGTCCCCCACCTTGATTTCGGCCACGGCCAGAGAGTCATTCTCATTGATGATGGGAACAATCTTACGGGCCAGCATAGCCTTGATGGTGTTCTGCAAGTTCTTATAGCGCGTGCGGTCCCGGAAGTCGTCTGCCGAAAGAAGAATCTGGCCCACGGAAAGATCCACCCAGCGAAACATCTCCCGGTAGGCGTACATCAAATCAATCTGGCCCACGGCGGCGCAGGCCTGCTTTTCGGCCATGTTGGTGGGCTTTTCCTTGTAGCCCAGTTCCGCCATGCCCGTTCCCACGGCACCGCTGGTGACAATCACCACTTCCTTGCCCGCTTCTATCAGGCGGGAAACGGAATCGGCAAGCTTCTGGATGTAACGGCTGCGGACACCGCCCTTGGCGCTGTCCACCAGAATTCGGGAACCGATCTTTACAACAATACGGTGGGATTCATTAAGGATGTTCTTACGAAGTTCACTCATAGGATAGGGGCTAGGATTTAGGGGCTAGGAGTTAGGATAGTTGGACTCAAGAGGCGTCATCCTCGCTGTCATTCTGGAGCGCAACGATAGAATCACGAGGATCCGCTTGATAACAGCAAGCAGATGTTCGCCTTCGCGAACATGACGAAGAAGAATTGCATACATGACGAAAATAGACCAGTTTTACATTACACATTTCACACTACACATTTCACACTACACATTTCACACTACACATTCCACACTAGTCATTACACATACTTCATAAATTTCTCACCGGCAGACCAAAAGACGGATGGCGTCCAGGCGGAGTTGCGGGGTGGAAACGATCTTGCGGCGTTCCGTCACGTTCTTCTTCATCTGCTGCAAGGCAGAAGAGCTTCCGCCGTGGCCGCGCATCAGCATCAGGTGGTTCATGCGCTGGTATTCCTGCTCGGTGCGTTTTTCCACCAGGTCGGCGGCCTTTTCGGCATATTCCTTGGCCATGGCGTTGATGGACTGGCGGGCAAAGCCAAGACCTTCCTTGGCAAAGAACCTGAGGGTCGCATCGACGGCCTTGTTCCCGCGAGGCACAGCCACATCCCTGAGGCTTGCCGTCTTCAGGTTTTCGAGAACAGAAGACATGTCCTTGCCTGTAGGGTCAATCAAGGCAGATGCATAGCAGGGGCCCACGATATCGGACATGCCCCACTCTTCGGGCACGGGCAGTTCCACTACAAAGTTGTACTGCATCATGAGCCCGCGCAGGCCCGAGTCCTGCCAAATGGAGCAGGCCACCGTACCATGGTTCACGCCGGTCTCGTAGTCGATAACGCCCTGGGCCAACGGGTGTTCCAGGCTTACAAAGTCCACCTCGTCGTGAATCATGGCAACCTTGCGATCAAAGGTCACCGTAAGCGAGATGGCATCGGAACCCTGTTCCTCGTCTTCGCTCTGGGCGGCCATCATGGCGCGAGTGGGCATACCGGGAACTGTGCCCGCTTCGATCTGTGGGCCCATGGTAATCACGGAACAGCCGGCAATGGCGCTGGGTTCAATGTCCAGCCCACGGGCCTTCAGGGAATCCAGCAGCAGGTCTTTCATCTCCGGCTCGGCATCAATTTTCTCGATGGCGTCGGTAATCTCCTTCGCCTTTTCGGGATTGCGGGAGTTGAACTCCAGCAGGCGGTCACGACCCTTCTCGATTTTCTTGCGCATCTGTTCGGAATCTTTCTGAACCGCGGGAATGACCTTGGCCATAAAGTTTTCCATGCTGTTCAGAGGATCCGCCAAGGCTTCAATCAGGCTGTCCGTATATTTGAGGAACAGCTCGCCACCGCCCATCAGGGGCGCGCCAAAGGCGTTCAGGCCTTCGTCGTACCAGCGGAACATCACCTCCTGGCCAGAACCCTTCACATAGGGCACGTGCACGTAGATGTCCTTGGTCTGGCCGATACGGTCCAGACGGCCGATGCGCTGTTCTACCAGGGCCGCATCCAGAGGCAGGTCGAAAAGTATCAGGTGGTGTGAGAACTGGAAGTTCCGGCCTTCGGCACCGATTTCAGAAGCGATAAGGATGTTCGCTCCACTCTCCTTGCTGAAGTTTGCTGCAGCCTTGTCGCGAGCAAGAATGCTCATGCCTTCGCTAAACACGGCAAGACCGCCTTCGCCCAGGTATTCCGTAAGCACGGTCTTAAGTGCCATCAAAACAGATTCGCTTTCGCAAATCAAGAGGATCTTGTCTTTCTGGTGCTTTTTCAGGAATCCCTTGAGCCAGACAATGCGTTCGTCCTTGTCCCAGGCGTCGGAATACTGGGTACAGAGAAGACCGTTCTCCTGAATGTCCGTGGTCAGATCGTCGCCGGTCGCCCCTTCTTCCATGTAGAGGTATTTCTGGGCGGCAATTTCCACCATGTCACGGTATTCGGGATTGGGTTCCAGCGGGATGGCGTCCAAGATGCGTTTCGGAAAACCGCCCACGCCCTTGCGGGTGTTCCTGAATACCACGGAACCTGTACCCATGGCATCTACAATCCGGCGAATCCACTCCCCTGCCGTCAAAGACTTGGAACTTTCCTGCTCCAGCCAGGGGCGGATCTTGGAATTCTTGGGCACGGCCTCGTAAAGGTCATCCCAGCTCATCTGGTGGTTCGGGTCTGTGGGAATCTTCTTGAGGTCGTTTACCAGCTTGTTGTAGGCCTCCTGGTCGGCGATAAATTCCTTGTAGTCCGTAAAACGGGTAGGGTCCAACATCTTGAGACGGTTGAACTGGGACTCCGGATTGAGCTGCAGAGGAGTTCCCGTCAGAAGCAGCAGGCCCTTTGTCTTTTTGGAAATGGCGTTTACCAGCGTGTATTCCCGGCTAGTAAAGCCGTCTTCACAGACCAGGTGGTGAGCCTCGTCTACAATGGTCATGTCCCAGTCAATCTTGAGCAGGTCTTCAATCAGGGCCACCTGCTTGATGAGAAGCTCCACGGAAACGATAAAGTTGTTGCCCCGCATAAAGGGATTGGGCTTGGCCTCGTCTTTTTCTACGTTCACGAAAATGCTCTGCATGTAACCGTCATCTACCAGGGTGAACAGCTGGTTGAAGCGGCGCTTCATTTCTACCATCCACTGGTGTTTCAGGGTATCTGGAACGAGAATCAAGGTCTTTTCGATACGGCCACGGGCTTTGAGGGCATGCCAAATCATGCCCGCCTCGATGGTCTTGCCCAGGCCCACCTCGTCGGAAAGCATGAGCCTCGGGTGTGCCGTGCTGGAGCAGGCCCTATAGCACAGGTAATACTGGTGAGGAATCTTATCGACCCGAGGGCCAATCATGCCACGCACCGGAGAGGATTGCCACTTGCAGCTTAAAGCCAGGGCTCGGCTACGGCGGTCAAAAGCCTTGGAAGAAACGTCACCCTGGGAATTACCACCGTAGATACCGTCGGCACCCACATTGGAAAGGGCCTTGAAAAGGTCAACAACGCGGGCCCCCTGTTTTGCTACCAGGTCCGATTCCTTGATTTCTTTGCCGCCACGACCAACATAGACAACTACACCAGAGGATTCCCGGAGAGATTCGATAACGAAGGATGCTCCCTTCTCGCTTTTGGCGGTCTCTCCCGGATTCAAAACGAAGCGCTCTACGGGAGCGCTATCCGTGCGGTAAATTCGAGTCTGGTTTAAAAGGGGAAAGCGGAAGACGACGTTGCGGCCCTGCAATTCCGAAACAATACCGAGACCCAAGTCCGGCTCCGATCGGCTCACATAACGCTGGCCAGGCACAAATATATTCATAGCACCCAAATCTAGAATTTTTTTAGCGTTCATTGTTGTTGTTTTAGGTCGAAAAGAACAGAAATCGGCCCTAAATAACATCGATTTTTTTTCTAGATTTGTAAAGGATATGTCATGGTTTTTTATAGATGAATCCATCACCGAGGGTGAAAGGCGGCAAGGCCCCTATACCCTGGACGAGATTCTCGGTTTTGTAGAAGCAAAAAAGATTACGGACGACACCCTGGTCTGGCATTCCGGCGAAGAAAACTGGAAGCCCTGGAAAGACACCCTGGAGGCAAAAACTCACGCCTCCCGCGAAGAAGCCCTGCAAGACGCCATCGAACAGCTCTTGAAGCAGACCCAGACCGGAAAGCATTACGCCGGATTTTTCGTGCGGCTGGTTGCCTATATCATCGATAACTTTATCGTTGGGCTGTTCGGCGGAATCGTGCTGTTCATCATGAGCCAAACGCATTCCATAGACCTGGACAAAATCCAGGGCCTTGCGGCAGCTTTCCTGGACGACCCCACCTCCGCAGAGGCCATGAACAACCTTTTCAACGCCCCCGGAATGTGGGAATTCATGCTGATTTGCTCTATCCTCCAGGCTATCTACTTTATCTTTTTTACCGGAAAATTTTCTGCCACGCCGGGCAAGATGCTCCTTAAAATCCGTATTGAATCGGCCCAAGGCGAAAAGCTCAGCTGGGGGCTTTCTTGTGTGCGCTACATGGCGAGCATTTTTACACAGTTTACACTTACCTTGTACGGCCTCGGATACCTGATCGTATGTATCGATCCCAAGCGCAGGGCGCTCCACGACTGGATTGCGCGAACCCGCGTTGTTTACAAGGACTAGGAGATTTGTATGTACCGTTTTGAAGTCCATCAAGTAAAGAAACCGCTGGAAGGCGAAGTAGAAATTTCTGGAGCGAAAAACGCCGTGCTGGCGGTGATGGCGGCAGCACTCCTCGCCGATGGGGTTTCTGAAATTACCAACGTCCCCCACCTGAAAGACATGAAGACCATGAGCGATGTGCTCAGGGTCATCGGCTGCCATATAAGCGGTGAAGCCCATGTGTTAAAAATTGACACCCGCCAGGCAGATCACCTGGAAGCTCCCTACGAACTGGTAAAGACCATGCGCGCAAGCTTCTACGTGCTGGGGCCTCTGGTGGCCAGGTTTGGACGCTGTCGCGTCTCGCTGCCCGGAGGATGTGCCTGGGGGCCCCGTCCTGTGGACTTGCACCTGAAAGGCCTCGAGGCACTGGGCGCAAAGATTACCCTTACCCGCGGCTATGTGGAAGCCACCTGCGAAGGGCGGCTCCCCGGCGGTAACTTCAACTTCCCCATTTCCAGCGTTGGCGCTACGGTGAACGTGCTGATGGCTGCCACCCTCGCCAAGGGCACCAGCGTGCTCCAGAATGCGGCGCTGGAACCGGAAATTGACAACCTGGTGGATTTTCTGGTTTCTATGGGTGCAAAAATCCAGGGCCGCGGCACACGAACCCTCACCGTGCAAGGCGTAGAAAGCCTGCGTCCCGGCAAGTGCTTTACCATTCCCGACCGTATCGAGGCAGGCACGTTCCTGTGCGGAGCGGCCATCACCCGTGGCTGCGTCAAGGTGAACCGGGTCATTCCCGAACACATCGCTTCTACTCTGGACGCCTTCCGCGAAATGGGCTGCAAGGTGGATGTAGGCCCCGACTGGGCCCAGGTAGATGCCCGTGGACTGGAACTGAAGCCTATCAGCATATCGACGCTTCCCTTCCCGGGATTCCCCACCGACATGCAGGCCCCCCTCATGGCCACCCTGGTTTCCGTGCCCGGCAACAGCCTGATTCAGGACACCGTCTACAACGACCGATTCAAGCACGTAGCCGAACTGGAACGCCTGGGCGCAAATATCCAGATCAATGGGAACACCGCTACCATCAAGGGCGGCACGCCTCTAGAAGGCACCGAAATCATGGGTTCTGACTTGCGGGCTACGGCAGCCCTAGTGCTTGCGGCCCTTATCGCCGACGGAGAAAGCACAGTAAGCCGCGTGTACCATCTGGACCGCGGTTACGAAGATTTCGAAGCCAAGATGGCAAAGCTGGGCGCTACCGTTATCCGCCACAGCGACGACGAAGAAATGGAATAGATTCTAGGGCTATTTGCCCATTGGCTTTCCGCCCTTCGAAGGAGGAGCGTCGGGCTTATCCCGCATAGGTTCACGGTCTTTAAAGTCTGGGCGGCCTTTTCCGCGATTCGGGTCAAACATTTCCTTTTCGCGGGGCTGGTTTTTCGGGAATTCCCCTTCGAAACGGGGTCTTTCGTCACGATTTTTCAAACCGTTTTGACGCATCTGATTGCGTTCTGAAGGCGGAGCTTCGCGAAGCTTGGAAAGAATTTGCTCCCTGGCCTGCTTGCGTTCTTCGCGCATGCGTTGCCAGTCTGCACGCTCCTGCTGGCTTAAACCCGGAGTTTCCTTGGAAAATTCCTGCTTTTCGGCTGGAGTCGGAACGTAAGATTCAGGTGCAGAGGATTCGCCGGCAGCAAAAGAGATTGCCGTCGCGAAGAGAATTGCGGATATGAATTTAGTCTTGTTCATACCCAAAGATTTGCAAATTCCGTGCCAAAGTTCCATGTTGTGTGTCTCGCGTTAAATATAGATAGTGGTTTGTAATTAGGGGTTAGGATAGTTGGTCTCAAGAGGCGTCATCCTCGCTGTCATTCTGGAGCGCAGCGATAGAATCACGAGGATCTGCTTGAGGGATGCAAGCAGATGTTCGCTTTCGCGAACATGACGAAAATGGACTAATTTCACACTACACATTGTTTACAACTCATAACTGACAACTCACTACTAATCTCACATTTGGTATTTTCCCTGTTCAATCCTAAAGTCTCATTTAAAGTCCTCTTTTTTCATTCCCAGCCGTTCCATGATTTCCCGCAAAACCTTGCGGTCTATACCTAAAATGGTTGCCGCCAAGGTCAGGTTCGCGTTGGAGTCCCGCAGGGCGTTACCGATGACTTCACGCTCAACGGCCTCTCTCGCCTCTTTCAGCGTCCTGGGCGATTCCTTCGCGTCTTTCTGGATAGTTTCAAGACCCAAGTCCGCCGGCTGTATCACACCGTGAACCGCCTGGACAAGCGACTTCTGAATCTTGTTTTCCAGCTCACGGACGTTTCCCGGCCAGTGGTAGCTAAGCAGGGCCTTTTCGGCATTGCGGCTGAGCTTGAACTTGCCTCGCCCATACTCCGCGCCGTAGCGCTTCAAGAATTCCTCGGCCAAAAGCACCACGTCTTGCCCACGCTCCCGGAGAGGCGGCACCTGGATAGGCATGACCTGAATACGGAAATACAAATCCTCGCGGAACTTTTTCTCTTTAACAGCTTCTTCCAGGTCCACATGGGTAGCAGAAATCACCCGCACGTTCACGGGAATTTCCCGGTTGTCCCCTACGCGGGTAATGTGCTTTTCTTGCAGCACCCGCAAAAGTTTAACCTGCATGTTCAGGGGCAGTTCTCCGATTTCGTCCAAAAAGATGGTGCCACCGTCGGCTTCTTCGAAATACCCCTTCCGATTATCGACAGCTCCCGTAAACGAGCCCTTGGCATGCCCGAATAGCAGCGATTCAATGAGGTATTCCGGAATAGCCCCGCAGTTCACCGCAATAAAAGGCTTGTCGCATCTGGGACTATGGTTGTGCAGGTAGCGGGCAAAGACCTCTTTGCCAGTGCCCGTTTCCCCGCGGATAATGACCGGCAGGGGCAGGGGCGCCAAACGATCCGCCAGGGCTACAAGGTCTTCCATGACCTTCGACGAATAGACGATGCCGTCTTTGCGGACCACGTTCTTGAGCACGTCCAGGGATTCCTTGTCCCGCAGGCGGTCAAAGGCGGCAAAGGTAATCTTTTCGCAGACCGTCACAAAGGAATCAAACAGCTTGCTGTCCGCCTCCGTAAATGGTTCCGTACGTGCGGCCCGCTGCAAATACAGGTATCCCGATTCGGAATCGGGCGTCCGGAATGGCGAAACCATGATGCTTGTCAGCTGATTCTGCACAATGGACTTGGAAAGGTCAGCCGAATCGTCGTCCAACTGGTTCCAGACGATGGCACGGTTCTCGCTCTTGGCGTGCCGAACCGCAGAAATAGAAATGGAGACCTTCTCCGGATCCGAAAAATGGAGGGGCACTTCGCCACCAATGTCCAGGACTGCAGCGTCGGCGTTCAGAACCTCACGGGCAATATTCAAAATTTTAGGGAAAAGGGTATCCGGCTCCTGTTCGTCCAGGAGAATCTTGACCACGTCAAGCATTTTCTCTGTGGCCACAAGGGAATCCGGATTCATCATTCACCTTCCTCGGGTTTCAATCGTTCCAGCACGCCCTCCAGGTTCGGCATTTCCACCGAATCGGGAGCGGCCTGCATCTGGCTATCCCTGGTCTTTTGCATCAGGAGCGCCCCTGTTTCATCTACAGAAGACTCGCTCCTGCCAAAGAACGCAAGAAGGGCCAGAACCAACACAATCAAAATAAATAGACAAGCCCCAAAATAAAAGCCTTTTTTGCCCTTTTTCGGAGAAATTCCCGAATTCAAGAAGGGCAAATCCGCGTTTTCGAGAGTTTTTGTCTCGTTTTTTTGCAAAATCTCGGAAATTCTTTGGCCAAAATTTTCCAAGACACGGGCCAGCTGAACCCCTGCACCGCCGAGCTTTTCCAAGGCGATTTCCAGCAGTTCGTCCAGCTCTTCCAGGTCTTCTAGGCGGGCATCTGGACTGGGCTCAAGAAGCCCTTTCCAGAGAGGTTCCAGCAAGGACAAGTCTTCGGGAGAAAGGCTGACTTTTTTCGCCTGGATTTTTTCCAGAAGGGAAAGCCCGATTTTTTCGGGACCCAGGTTTTCCATAGCCCCGCGAATTTGTTCAAAAGTTTCGCCTTCAAGCAACGGCTCTCCTGCAACCCAGAAGTACAGCAACGCACCAAGGCTGAACAGGTCCGACTTTTCGGAGGGGGCAGCTCCCGAAAACCGCTCAGGAGCAGAAAAATGCAACGCACCCGGCCCGACGATTCCAAAGTCCATCAGTACAGGAGACGCTGAACGGTCAAAGAAAACGTTGGAAGGATTGATGTCCCCGTGGGAAATCCCCGCCCCGCGCAAGGCCTGCAGGGCCGCCACAATTTTCCGTAAAGAATGGAGGGCCACGCCAAGGGGCATAGGGGAAAGCTCTTTCGAGGAAACTCCATCGACATAGTCATAGACGATGTAAGGCCTTCCCTCCACCGCTCCCGATTCCAGGATTCGGTAAACTCCAGGCACGTTCAGCTTCTGGAGTTTTTCGATAACCGAAGCGTCATTCGAAACCCCTGCATTGTACCACTTGAAGCAGTATGTCTTGGAAGATTCTCCCTGGACCTTGTAAATGCAAGCCTCGCCGCCCTGGTGAATAAAGCTTGCCGATGTAAAGGAACGGACCAAATCCATCTACAGCTTTCCCGATTCTAACATGGACTTGAGGGAATCTTCGGCGACGGCGGTCCAGTGCCTGAGCGCCCTGCTGGTCGAATCCCGCTGGAGGCCCATGGACCAGATGTCCCAGGCAGCCGGAACGTCTCCTTCGTTCCAGTACAGGTTCCCAAGGTTCACGTAGGCCGACATGAAGGTGGAATCCCTGGTGATGGTATAGATGTAAATGTCCTTGGCTTCGTCCGTGCGGCCCAGGTTTTCAAAGATGAGAGCCTTCAGGTTAAAGCTGTAGAAATTGCTGGAGTCAAGCGCAATGGAGCGGTCCAGCAAAGGGAGCACGTTGGCCCTGGAATTTACGGACAGCGTTGCCCGCGAAAGGTAGAACAGGCTGTTGGAATAGGCCTCGCGAATCGAAGCCGTGCTATCGACGTTCCAGAGAATCCGGAACTCGGCAACCGTACGCTCCCAAAGCGGAAGCGTCTGCCCATCCAGTTTCTCTTTTTCTTCGGCGATGGCGTAATACGAAAGGGCAAGTCCGTAGCGGGCATCCCTGTCCAGGGGATTTTCATCTAGCGCTTTTGAAAAATTGACAACGGCACGGTCATAGTCGCCTATTCGCAAGGCGGCGTTCCCGCGGGAAACGGTATCGCCCCTGCAGGCAAAAAGAAAAAACGCCGAAAAAAAGAGCGCGGCTATTGCTAACGACCTACGAGCCATGTTATCAATATATAAAAAATTCGTCAAAAAAGTCCTTGAGTACACGAAAAGTCCCGGAGGGGAACCTCCAGGACTTCCGTGATGTCATTAGCTTGGGGATAGGGTTTGCTTTTCAAGACATCACTTGTAATAGTAGGTCATACCGTTGGCCAGTTCCACCGTACTCATGGAACTCACATCTACGGAGGATACGCTGGAACCAACGTCATTGCTGAACACGATCATGCTGCCCGAGACGCTGGGCTTGAAAGCCGCCTTGTTCGAGCCGTAGGCCGTGCCCGCCGTGAAGGAGACGGAATTGCAGTTCACAATGCGTTCGGTCTGGCTTCCGAACCCGAGCAGGACACCGCCCGTCACAGAAATTCCGGATTCAGTATCGATAATGCCGCCACTCTGGTTAGTAGAGCAGGAACCGCTTGTGCTGCCACCCTGGCTTCCGGGCCTGCTGCTGCCGCTCATGCCACCACCCATTCCGCCGGAACCCAGTTCCAGAATCACCACGCCGCCGCTCATCTTGACAGAGCCGTTGGCGTCCAGCACGTCCACATCGCCACCTGCCGCATAAAGATAATGGTATCCGCCGTAGATTTCGATATAGCCTACGGAATTGGAGGCAGCTCCCCCGCCACCGGGGCCACCCCACTGGGAACCGCTTGCGGTAGTGGCGTCTGCAGAGCCTCCGGCTGCGTTCCAGCCGTCGTCGCTTGTAGTTACGGCAGTCTTTCCGCCCTTGGCGATAATGTACCAGCCTTCAAAACCTTCTACCGCCTTGGTCACGTTCACAATTCCGTTGTTAATCATGAGGGTGGAATCCGCATGCACGCCGTCGTCACCGGCGGAAACGGTGGTTTCGCCGCCGTTGAAATAAACGTTCATGTTGGAATGGATGCCGTCATCACTTGCGGTAACGTTCACGATACCGGCGTTGATGTAAATCAGGTTGTCAGAAACAATTCCCTTGCCACTGGACTTGACCGTAATCTTGGGCGTAGAGACGGAATCGGCCAGAAGCAGGTAGTTGTAGGCCTGGATACCGTCGTCACCGGCGGTAATGTCGAACTCGCCACCCGTAATGACAATCTTTCCCTTGGTATTATCGGTCACGGAACCCTCATCCTCCCCTTCGTCACTCTTGATTCCGTCTCCATTTGTAGCCTTGATGGTGTAGATACCGCCTTCGATATCCACGGAGCCCTTGCCCTTGATGGCGTTGTTCTTGGCCGTCACATTCATGGTGGGCACATCCTTGATGCGCAGGTCGTTGGTGGTATGGATGCCGTTGTTGTAATTACCGGTCACCGTCAGTTTTCCGTTACCCTTGAAGGTGATGTCATCCTTGGCGTAGATGGTAGCCGAAGTGGTATCTTCCTTGGCAGAACCGTTCTTGGTGTATTTCCAGATGGTGGTGCGGGTAGAAGCGTCGGCCAACTTGTTTTCTGTGCCGTCCACCAGCATAAAGAACACTTTTTCGGCACTCTGCACATAGAAGGGAGCTTCGGAGGCACTTGTCAAATCCAGCCCGTTCAGGTAAAGGTAAACCAGGGCTTCTGTGCTGGCGGCCACCACCACTTGGAAATTACTGGACTTGCCGGAGAGGTAATAATTGCCGGCGCAGGTGATGGTCGCCATTTTCTTGTCGTTATCCACGGTAACGCAGGAATTTCCGTCATTTTCAACGGTAAGGCCCGACTCACTAAAGGTGAGTTTCAGATCGCCCTCGGCTTCCTGGTAGGTGACCGCCTCGGACACAACCTGTTCAATAACTTCTTGGCTAGAAGTCGGGTCGTAAACGTTGTCGTTTCCGGAAGTGGCGGATTTGCCCGAAGTGCTGGACTTTCCGGCTACGGTGGCGGCACAATCGCTTGCATTTGTAGTCTGGGAGCCATCGCTGCAGACATAGACCGTCGTGGTCGTAGAATCGGAAACCCCGCTTACACATTCGTCTGCACTGTTGGCAACACTCCCGTCGTTGCAGGTATAGGTGGTCACCTCTTCTGTTGTGGCGATTCCGTCGTCTTCGGAGGCAGAGGTGGTGGTATTGTCGCTACAGGCAGCCATCAAGGCAACCGATACGACAGAAAGTGGATAAATGAGATTCTTGATATACATTTTAAACTCCTTTCCTATAAAATTATTTAGAAAAGGTGCTTAATTGGGGCTTTTTTTTGCCTTTTTCAAAAAAATGAATTTTTTATTCGGAACTTTTTGTTCCGTTCGCGACCAATGGTTCCAAAATATTCGAAATACCCTATCCTGAATACTCACTCAGGTAATACAGACTTTTAGGCGTGACATTTTCAATTTATCTTCTTTTGGGTAATTTTCACGAATACCGATAAAACAAAAAGACCCCCTCGCGGAGGCCTTTCAGTTTCTACAAGAAACGGATTACTTGGCAGCGAATTTCTTGGAGGCAGCCTTGACCTTGGGGTCGTTCTGGGCTTCCTTGATCTTCTGCTTGATGCCGTCCTCGATAGACTTTTTGAGCTTGGCGGCGAGGGCGGGGAAACGTTCTTCCAGAGAATCGCTAAATGCAGCAGGCTTTTTGGCAGGAGCGGCACCACCCTTGCGGCGGGCATCGGCGGGGCGCTTCTTCTTGGCACCAGCAGCCTTGGCGGCGGGAGCCTTCTTTTCCTGAGACTTTTCTTGGGATTTTGTTTCCTGAGGTTTGGTTTCTTGTGTTTTGACTTCGGTTTCTTCTGCCATAATGTACCTCTTGGAAAATGTTAACTTGACGGGCCAAAGATAGCAAAAATACGGTTCCTCTAGGAAATCGTCACAAAAAATTATGAAAAAACAATGCCCACCATGTTCAAGTGCCGATTACCGCTGGTTTTCAAGCCAGTGGTAAAGCATGGTGATGTCGGCGGGGCGCACTCCCGGGACCCTGGACGCCTGTCCAAGGGTCATGAGCTTCACGGCATTCAGGCGCTGGCGGCTTTCGATGCTGATAACCCCAACCTGCATAAAGTCCAGGTCGGCAGGGAGCTTCACGGACTCCATCTTTTTCTGTTCCTCGATTTCTTTGGACTGCCTCTCCAGAAAACCAGCATAAATCTCTTCGGCATACAAGAAACACTGGTCCCGACGGGGAATGTTCCTCTCCGGAAGGGCTGTTTCGAACAGGCGTTCGGGGTCAATTCCCGGACGGCGGAGCACGTTGATCCAGCGGGTACGGGTTTCGGCCAAAGCCTGGCCACCGAGAGAAAGGACCTGGTTCGCCTGTTCGGGCGAGGCAGACTCGGCGGTCAGGAACTCCCTGACCTCGCCCATCTGCTGCAGACGGCGTTGCCAGTCGGCGTAATCCCCGTCGGAAATCATGCCTATCTGGTGGGCACGTTCCTTGAGACGGGTCTCGGCGTTGTCACTCCGAAGGAACAAGCGGTACTCGGCACGGCTGGTGAACATGCGGTAAGGTTCGTCCAGCAAAGTGGTGGTCAGGTCGTTGAGCATCACCCCCAAGTAACTGTCGGAACGGCCCAAAACAAAGGGCGGTTCATTCTTAACCTTCAAGGCGGCGTTGATGCCCGCCATTAGGCCCTGACCGGCAGCTTCTTCGTAGCCGCTAGTCCCGCAGACCTGGCCTGCAAAGTAAAGCCCAGGCACGTTCTTGCATTCCAACGTGGGGTAAAGCTGGGTGGCATCGACGGAATCGTATTCCACCGCATAGCCAATCTGCAAAACACGGGCGCGGGTAAGCCCCGGTATTGTGTGGATGGCAGCGAGCTGGATATCCGCCGGCAAGCTGGAACTGAAGCCGTTGATATACACGCGGCCAATGTCCGCCCGTTCCGGTTCCAAGAAAAGCTGGTGACCGTCCCGGTCGCCAAAGCGGTTAATCTTGTCTTCAATGCTGGGGCAATATCGCGGGCCCTTGCCGTGGATGCGCCCGCTGAACATGGGACTGTCCTTGAAACCGCTCCTCAAGATGTCGTGGGTCTTGATGTTGGTGCGGGTAATCCAGCAGACGCAGTCGTTACGGATAAACTTATTATTCGGGTCTCCCCAGAAGTAATTTTCGTCGCGACCGGGAACCGTTCCTGCCAGGTGGCGGTCGCTCATGGGCCAGGGGAATTCGTCCCCACGCTGGACTTCGCATTCGTCAAAGTCGATGGTATCCGGATCCAGGCGGCTGGGAGTTCCCGTTTTGAGCCTGCGGAGGCGGATTCCGTTCTGGGCAAGGCATTCCGAAAGCTTGTCGGCGCTGGGCTCCCCCACTCGCCCACCGATACTGGTCTCAAGACCGGTGAACATCTTGGAAGCAAGGAAGGTGCCGCTGGTAATCACCAGGGTACGGGTCACGTAGCGTTCGCCGTTCAAGAGGGTCAGCTCCAGCCCACCGTCGGGCATCCGCTCGAAGGCGGCAAGTTCCCCCTGGATTACAGAAAGGCCCGGAAGGCTTGTAATCACGTCCCGCGCTACTTCGCTGTAATAGTTCATGTCACACTGGGCACGAGGACCCCAAACGGCAGGACCCTTGCTCATGTTCAGCATGCGGAACTGGATTCCGGCCTTGTCGGTGAGTAGCCCCATCAGGCCGCCGAGAGCGTCAATGTCGCGAACGATTTGACCTTTGGCCACCCCGCCTACGGCAGGGTTACAGCTCATGCGACCGATGGCGTTTATGTCCATGGTGAGCATGGCGGTCTTGACGCCCAGTTTCCAGGCGGCATGGGTTGCCTCGATGCCGGCATGGCCGCCACCGACGACAACGACGTCAAAAGATGCGACTAAAGACATAAGGAGCTATGAGGTATGAGGTCGCTCGCAAGCTCGCTTTGAGCAACGAGGCTTAGGGTGAAAAAACTTTACTGTCCAAAGTTCTCACACCCCAATCCTCAAAGGGCGAAGCCCGAGCTCAGAACCTATTACTTTGCGGCGGCCTTTGCTTCAGCGGGCTTGGCTTCTGTTTTTGCAGGGGCTGCCTTTGCTTCAGCCTTAGCCGGTGCGGGCAGTGCGACAGCAGGAGTGTCCACCTTTGCCGTGTCAACCGCAGGGGCTTCCACCTTCCATTCCACGGGCTTACCGTTCAGAAGTTCGGCGATTTCCTTCTTCAGGTCTTCCTTTTCACGTTCGAAGGCGGCGTAAAGCTTGTAAGAACCGTCGGGGTTCACCAGATAAACCTTGGGAACGTAACCGTCGCTGTAAAGTTCACCGAACTGGCGGGATTCATCCCACAGCACGTCGAAGGCGCCTTCGAACTTGGCATCGTCAGAGAAACGACGGATGCCGGACTTGTTGTTTCCACCGCTCGCGATAGCCACGGAGGTCAGGCCCTTGGGATTAAATTCCTTGGCGATTTCCACCAGCTGGGGAGCGGCATGGGCGCAGTGTCCGCAGGTAGCGGAGAAGTAGAACATCAGCAGGGGCTTGCCGGCGTAGGCTTCCAGGTTTTCAGCCTTGGTAGAAATGCCCGTGGCCTTCACCTTGAAGTTGATCTTTGCGGGCATGCCGTTAGCAAGGGTTTCGCCCTTCAGTTCGGCCACTTCGGCTTCCAGCTTTTTCTGTTCTTCTTGCTGTTTCTTGATAGCCTCTTCGCGAATGACCTTCATCTTTTCGTTGAAACGTTCACCCACAGCCTTCAGGGAATCTTCTGGCAAAGTCATGGTCTTGGTGGTGTCGCGAACCTTGGCGGCAGATTCACGGACGCCCAGCACAAAGTAGTCGGCATCGAATTCCGTATTGAACTGCTTACCGATAGACTGGAACTGAGCACCAAACTGCATGCCAATCAGATAAGAGAATTTCTGGATGTCAGTCGCGGCATTTCCAAGAGTCACAGTCGCTTTCGTGGGAGCCGGAGCAGCTTCGATAGGCATCGCTTTTGTCACAGAATCCACGTAGGTGCGGATTTTCGCCTGGTCACCTCCAAAACCCGCCAAAGTAGCACTATCGGGTCTGGTCTTTTCCATGCGTTCGCGGGCAATTACAGAGAATCGGCTACCAACAGCCTGCATAGAATCTACCGGCACCTGCATCTTGAATGTGGTATCCTTTTCGGACTTGATAAAGTCATAGACCGCTTGAACGACTACATCTTCGTGCAATTCCGAACCCACCTGGCGGGGAATCATGGTAAAGTTCTGACCACCGAACTGGGCACCCAGCATATAGGCGAATTTCTGTTCGTCCGTGGAATTGGGACCGATAGTGACCTGCTTGGGGCCACCCAGCATATCGCAGGCGGTCAGGGCCAATGCACATGCACCAAGAGCAAAATATTTGGACTTCATCTTTATCAACCTCTTTTAGACTAAAAGTGGCAAAACGCCATTTCTCAATGCCAAATTTAGCAAAAAAGCGGAAAACAAGCCACCCATTTACTATTTTTACGCCCACGATAGGGATTTTTCAAGCCCCGCAGATTTTGTCTATAAAGGAAAGACCATGAAACTCTCCAAGTACTTTTACGTGACGCTCCGCGAAACGCCCAGCGATGCCACTATGCCGAGCCACATCTTCTTGATGCGTGGCGGCTACATCAAGCCCGTTTCTACCGGTATCTACTCCATGATGCCCATGGGCTTCCGCGTGATTCAGAAGATTACGAACATCATCCGCGAAGAAATGAACAAGATTGGCGGTATCGAAGTGGACCTGCCGGTGGTGCAGACCGCTGAACTCTGGAGCGAATCGGGCCGTTACCAGGCTATCGGCGAAGAACTCCTCCGTTTTAAGGACCGCAACAACCACAACATGGTGCTCGCCATGACCCACGAAGAAGCCATGACCGACCTGGTGCGCTACGTGCTCAACAGCTACAAGCAGCTCCCGGTGATGCTCTACCAGTTCAAGACCAAGTACCGTGACGAAGCCCGTGCCCGCGGCGGCCTTATCCGCGTCCGCGAATTCTTGATGAAGGATGCTTACAGTTTCCACACCAGCCAGGAAGACCTCGACCGTCACTACCAGGAAGAATACGACGCCTACCTCCGCATTTACCGTCGCGTGGGCATTGAACCGGTGGTGGTGCAGAGCGATACCGGCATCATGGGCGGTAAGGTCGCTCATGAATTCATGCTGGACACTCCGAACGGCGAAGACTACTTGATTCTTTGTAAGAAGTGCGGCTACCAGGCTAACCGCGAAATCGCCAAGTTCCAGCGCGTGCCGTTCAAGGGCGACGAAAATGCAACGCTTGAAAAGGTCGCCACGCCGCACTGCCCGACCATCGAAGAACTCACTGCATTCATGAATGTTCCGGCTGAATCCACCGCCAAGTGCGTGTTCTTCGACTTCGAAGGCAAGCTCATCACGGTGGTGGTTCCAGGCAACCTCGATGTTTCCGAAATCAAGCTCCACAACCTCTTGAAGGCGAAGGAACTTTACCCCGCCGAGGACTCCTTGATCAAGGCCTGCGGCATGGTTCCGGGCTTTGCTTCTCCGATCAATTCTCACGACACCCGCATCATCGTGGACGAAGCTATCGCTGATTCCTTCGATCTCGTGACGGGCGCTAACGAAGAAGGCTACCACTACAAGCATTGCAACCCGAAGCGCGATTTCCCGAAGTTCGAAGTGGCCGACATCGCCGAAGCATCCGAAGTCTGCAAGTGCCCCTGCTGCGGCGAACTCCTCACCGAGACCCGCGGTATCGAAATGGGTAACATATTCAAGCTCGGCACCAAGTTCTCTGAATCTATGGGCGCCAAGTTCCTCACCGCCGAAAAGACCACCGCTCCGGCCATCATGGGCTGCTACGGCATCGGCGTGGGCCGCCTGATGGCTTCCGTCGTCGAAAACAGCCACGATGATTTCGGACCGATCTGGCCCAAGCCCATCGCGCCCTTCCAGGTGGAAATCGTCCCGATTGGCAAGGAAGCCGAACTCGTGGAACTCGCTGAAAAGTTCGAGAAGGAACTGGAAGCCGCCGGTATCGACGTGCTCGTGGACGACCGCGACGAACGCCCGGGCGTGAAGTTCAAGGACGCCGACCTGTGGGGCTCTCCGGTGCGCATCGCCATCGGCAAGAAGGGCCTTGCGAACGGTGAAGTTGAATGGAAGTTCCGCAACGAAAAGGAATTCACGATGGTCAAGGTGGAAGACGTTATCGCCAAGGCGAAGGAATATTTTAGGGACTAGGGGCTAGGATCTAGGGGCTAGGTAGAAAACGTCACCCTGGAGGGAGCCTTTGGCGACCGATAGGGTCCATGGATTCTATCGGCCTCTTTGAGGCCTCCAGAATGACAACGGGAGTCAATATGAGCAAGATTAAAGTAGCCACGCTGCAAGGCAAGTGGACAGGCGATTTCGAATCGAATAACGCCTGGTATGTGGAACAGGCTCGCGCCCTCAAGGGCAAGGGCTACGACCTGGTGGTTCTGCCGGAACTCTTCCACACGCCCTACTTCCCGTTCGAGGAGAACGCGGACTTCTTTGACCTTGCCATTGAAAAGGACCACCCGATTGTGGGCCAGTGGCAGTCCATCGCGAAGGAACTGAACGCCGTGGTGGTGTTCCCCTTCTTCGAGAAGCGGGCCCGCGGCATCTACCACAATTCCGCCTTCGTGTTCGAGCGCGACGGCAGCATTGCAGGCCTCTACCGCAAGAGCCACATTCCCGACGACCCCACCTTCTACGAGAAATATTACTTCATTCCGGGCGATACGGGTTTCGAGCCCATCAAGACATCTGCAGGTACGCTCGGCGTGCTCATCTGCTGGGACCAGTGGTTCCCGGAAGCCGCCCGCATCATGAGTCTCAAGGGCGCAGACGTGCTCATCTACCCCACCGCTATCGGCTGGATGGACAGCGAGCCCGAGGAAATCTACCCGCGCCAGCAAGACAGCTGGACCACCGTCATGCGCGGGCACGCGATTGCCAACCGCACGTTCGTGGTTGCCGCGAACCGTATAGGCACCGAAGGACACCTCACCTTCTGGGGCACAAGCTTCGTTGCCGCCCCTGACGGCTACATCTTGGAAAAATGCTCTCCCGAATTCCTCGGTGTTTCCACCGTGGAACTCGACCTGGCCGAAACCGAGGAAAACCGCCGCTGGTGGCCGCATTTCCGCGACCGCCGTATAGACCTCTATGGCGATATTTTGAAGATTTGGGGCGAATAAGCCTTAAGACAACGCATTTTTGGCCGTAAAAGTGGTATAACACCACCTTTACAGCTATTTTTTACACACAAAAACAACAAAAACACATAAAAAAGTGGTATTATACCACTTTTTTAAACGAATTTTTATTATATTAAGGTCATGAAATCGAAAAATCTCGAAGAAGCCCTAGAATTATGGAATTCGCTACAGCCCCTCAGCGAGTATGACAGGCATCGTCTGAACAAGCGGTTTACAATCGATTTCAACTACAACAGCAACCACATCGAGGGCAACACGCTCACTTACGGGCAGACGGAACTCCTGCTCTTCTTCGGAAAGGTGAATGGAGCAGCCAAGTTAAAAGATTGCGAAGAGATGAAGGCTAGCGACGTCTGTCTAAAGCTGTCTCTGGCAGAATCGCAGGAAAAAAGTTTTCCCCTTACCCAAAACTTTATACGGCAATTGCACAGGACTCTACTTCGAGAAGATTACCAAGTCCACTACATTCGTCCCGACGGAAACGCATCATCCTACACAATTCACGCAGGCCAGTACAAGACAAGGCCGAACAGCGTTGTCACCCGCTATGGGGACATATTCACTTACGCGTCGCCCGAAGAAACACCCTCGCTGATGAGCAATCTAGTAGACTGGTACAACCTGAGCGAGAGCGAAGGAAAACTATCGCCGGTAGACCTTGCCGCCCTATTCCATTATCGGTATATTCGAATCCATCCATTTGAAGACGGAAACGGAAGAATTGCCCGACTGATGGTCAACTACATCCTTGCAAAGCATGGTTACCCGCTGCTCGTAGTGCGCAGCCGTCAAAAGAACGATTATCTCGAAGCACTTCACGAAACTGATTTAGATGTGGGACACGCTCCATCCGACGGAGCTCGGGCGACACTAACGCAAATTCGCCCTTTCCGGAACTACTTCCGAAAAATGTATGCCAATGAAATCATGTTCAATGTGCAATTTGTCAAGGAGCAAGGCCCCGGAGTCTGGTGGTTCGATGGAGAACAAGTGCATTTTCGCACTGAAAATTCCAGCAAGATTCTGGAATTACTCTCTGAAAACCCGGACATAACCTATGCCAAAATCAAGGAGAATATTGGCATAAACATGTCTGCCATACAAAGACAACTAAAATCCATGATGGATAAGGGCTACATTGTCCGAACAGAAAACGGGGAATGGCGCGTAATCATAACCCGGTAAGAATCGCCGCTGGTGGCCGCATTTCCGCGACCGTCGCATCGACCTTTATGGCGATATCTTGAAGATTTGGGGCAAGGAATAAACGATTGAAGCAAGTTTTGCACTCCTTCGCTTGTCCCCATACTACAAGAACATCTCAAAGCGAGTCATCAAGTCCTCCAGGATTTATTTTGGCGAGACATAAACCAAAATGAGATCTGTTTGCTTAGCGAAACCGACGGCGCAAAGAAGCAGAGGTCCTATGACGGCCACGATCCCTACCGCGGAGAGAACAAATTTTATAAGCTGGATGGAGATGTAGAACTTTTAGTCCAGTAGGCAGCGAACTGAATACCCGTAGCCATCCCTTTCTTGTCCGCCACGGTTGAACCAGCCTCCGTCCACTTTGTAGCTGAAGCCCACGAGGCTGCTGTAATCTTCGTATTCGTCCGACGATTCGACTGCCCAGAAGTAGGTTTTTCCCTCACTGCAGTGAAAGCCCCCGCGCTCCAGAAGGAGAGCCGGCAGTACAGTGAATCCATAGTCATCCCAACCATTACCAGCTTCACCATCCCAAGCGTACCACCCCGTCTTGGATTTGAGGACATTTGCAGTCGCGCTATCGCCCACATTTTTGAACAGAAGTTTCCATTCTTCGGTCCTTGGCAAATGCCAGCCATCAGGACAAATCCCCTGCACATTACCTTTACTCAAATCACATTCCTTCCCACCACCACACTCTTCTTCCGTCTTGCCTATAGCGGCAAACCAGGTATATAGGCGGCCGTACTTAGCGCAACTGTCGGGTTCATTTTTATAACAAAAACTGGAGGAATCTCCGCTAGAAGAGTTCCCCAAATAACGATAATTCAAATTCTCGGCCATCCAGGTCTGGCTACCTATCTTAACCGTCTTATAGACCTTTCCATCTCGCGGGTCGGTCTTCATTCCCTTGACAACGGTCGAAGGGTCAACTGCCCAGGCACCTCTTTCAAGATTTGCATAGTACTTGCAGGTGTGAGTGATGCCTTCATCTTTTACGCAATAGACCTTGCCATTCCGCTTGTCCGTACATTCAGGCAACTCATAGACAGAATTGACCTTGCCGTCACAATCAACAAACGCGTTTTCAGATGAACTTGAATATATCCAATCATCATCTTCACCCAAACCATTCTCCTTAATCCATTCGCCCTTTCTAAAGAAATCATCGTAATCACAGGTGTAGGCGGCATCTTCATCCCTTACATAATAGGTTTTTTCATCTTTCTTGACAGTACAACTGGGCAACTCATAAGCAAAAACAACCTCGCCGTCAAAATCATACTCCTCTTTTTCGGATGAACTCGAATATTCCTCTTTTTGGATGGAACTTGATGACTTTCGATCTCCATCCTCAATCCGCTTGTCAGTTTCCGCTCCTTTTCCCTGGGCCTCATCGTATAAGGAAGTCGAAGAATTATCCAGAACTTCGCTATTTGCAGCCGATCCCGAATCGTCGCAAGCAGAGAGGACCAGCATAAACGGGACAGCAAAGCCCGCCTTAAGCAAACTCACCATAATTGTTTCCGATTTTATCTTCATAAGAGTTTCTCCAGACAACAAATTCCAAACGCAGTGAAATGTACATACCCCCCCCCTTTTTTCAACACAATTTTTTGAAAAACACTTTATTTTCCGTTCCCAAAACGTTCTCAATTCAAAAGTAACGTGAGCATTGCATAGAAATCGACCAAATGGTTACCTATTTTGCGTTGAATCATAGGTTTTTCTGTTTATCCAGCAGCACCTGTGTGCCGGGGTTATCGGATTCGACGTTTAAAAAAAACAGTCTAGCAACACATAAATTGAACATTTTTATTACAACATTTGAACATTTTTGTTCAACCAATTGAACATTTTTATAATAAAAAATGCAAAATTTATTGAAATTCTACGGATTTTTATTTATATTACGGATATGATTTTCAGAAAAGTGTACAAGAAACTAAAAAGAAGAGTCCTTGAACCTAGGGCCTTTTTGCAGGTAATTCTTGGTCCAAGGCAGGTCGGGAAAACCACCGCAATCAAGCAAGTTCTTGCCGAAGTGGACCTCCCGAACCTGATGGTTAGTGCCGACGGAATTCCCTCCGCCAATTCCAGCTGGATAAGCGAGCAGTGGGAAACAGCCCGCACCCGAGTAGCCCTGTCCGGAAGCCGCGAGTTCCTGCTGGTCCTTGACGAAATCCAGAAAATCAACAACTGGAGCGAAATCGTCAAGAAGGAATGGGACAGCGACACCGCAAACGGGATAAACATCAAGGTCGTGCTGCTGGGGTCCTCGCGTCTGTTGCTCATGAACGGACTGACGGAATCACTGGCAGGGCGGTTCGAGCTCATACGGATGGGCCACTGGAACCTAGACGAGATGCAGTCGGCATTCGATTTTTCCCTCAACGACTACATTTACTTCGGAGGGTATCCAGGTGCGGCAAGATTAAAAAATCAAGAATCCCGCTGGCGCCGCTACATTCTCGATTCCATTGTAGAACCGGCCATATCGAAGGACGTTCTACAGACATCCAATATATACAAGCCGGCACTCCTCAAGCAAGTCTTTGAACTGGGTTCCTATTACTCCGGGAAGTTGCTATCGCTAACCAAAATGCTCGGGCAACTGCAAGACGCCGGGAACGTGACCACCATCGCAAACTATATGCAAATTCTGTCCGAATGTAACCTGCTTTGCGGGCTGCAAAAATTCGCCCGCGACGCCTCACGCAAATACAACTCGATTCCCAAGTACCAGGTCTACAATTCCGCCCTGCACACCGCCTACACCGAGGGTACATTCAGGCGCACCCTAGAAGACCCAAAGAAATGGGGAACTTTCGTGGAATCTGCCGTGGGGGCCAACCTTGTCTCCAACGCCGACCAATTCCGCTACAAGGTTTACTACTGGCGTGAGCACGACATGGAAGTGGATTTTATTCTAGTCAGGGGAGAAAGCGTCGTCGCCATCGAGGTAAAGAGCGGTGCGAGGGCTACGAACAGCGGGCTTTCCCGCTTTGCCACAGACTTTACGCCTCGACGCTCCTTTATTGTAGGCTCTGGAGGGATCCCACTGGAGGAATTCTTTAAGGCAGACCTTTCGCAGCTGTTTTAAGTTTCTATTTTTCTTCTACAAGGATTTTGACCATGACAAAAGCACTTTACCGCTACCCCGCCGAATGGGAAAAGCAAGAAGCCACCTGGCTTGCCTTCCCTCACAATAAACTGAACTGGCACGGAGAACGGGGCATCAAAATACGCAAGTTCTACGTGGAACTGATTCGCACCATCAGCGAGTTCCAGCCGGTAAACGTGCTGATTCCGAACAAAAAATTCTTAACTCTTGACGAGAAGTTCGCCGTGGCCGACCGGCACTTCCCCGCAAGTTTCATCATCTGCAAGACCGACGACATCTGGATTCGGGACTACGGTCCGTTCTTCGTGAAGAAGGGCAAGGAAACTGTGGTTTCCGAGACGGTCTTTAACGCCTGGGGCGCAAAGTTCCCGCCCTGGAAAAACGACAACCAGATTCCCGCCAGCATCGCCGAGATTTTCGAATACAAAAAGGGCGTAAGCGTGCCCTACATCTTCGAAGGAGGCGCCATCGAGGTGAACGGCGACGGCCTTGGCATGACAACCCTAGATTGCCTCGTGGGTAAGAACCGCAACAAGGAAGCAGACCTGAGCGCCGTCATCAAGGCCATCTGCGAAATGCTGGGACTCAAGGCATTGTTGGTGCTCCCCAAGGGCCTTGTGGGTGACCACACCGACGGTCACATCGACAACGTGGCCCGCTTCGTGGCTAAAGACCGGGTGGTCATTCCGACGGCAAGCCCGAGGAGCGCCAACGGCAAGTACCTGGAAGAAGCCCGGGCCGCCATCCTGGAATTTTTGAAACTCCACTACGGAAAAAAAGCCAAGGTGGACACCATCCCGCTGCCGCCCCAGCGCAAGTTGCCCGACGGTCAGATTCTCCCGGCCAGCTACATGAACTACATCTATGTAAACGGTGGGTTAATTTATCCGAAATACGGGTGTGCCGCCGACAAGGTAGCCGAAGATTATTTCCGCAAAGTTTACCCCAAACGGAAGATTATCGGACTGGACTGCCGCACCGTCATCGAAGAGGGCGGAAGCCTGCACTGCATGAGCAAGCACGAGAGCGCTTGATTCTAAAAGTTTCTGACAAGCTTTCTAATTGAGATAAAAACTGATACCGCTGGAAACGCCCCAGATAAGATTGCCATCCGTTGCTGTCAAGATGGCACCAACGCTGTAATCCAGCCAACGAGTAATCCTGTAACCCACATTAAGGTAATTGCTGGTAATGGAGGGGACATTCAGGGATTCTCCATCCACGTCCGGTTCTGGGGTATAGAAACTCACGTTATAGTTCAGGTAAAACTTGCTGAAATACAACGCCCAGAAAGCACCCATAAAAGGGCTAGTGTTAAATCGGTAATGATGGTCGCTTGAGCTATTGCACCCTGCCCGAACTGGGTCATACGAAAGTTGGTCGTATTCATCCTCGTACCAACCCGTCTCGCAGTTTTCAAGGGTGTATTCCAGGTCGCTGTACTGATGGAACAATCCCAGGAAGGCGCCAAGTTCCATATGGGATGTATTCACCCCCACGGTGCCGTGATGGTATAGGCCATCCTTGTAACCAACGCCTGTACCAACCATGAAGTGTCTGCTCTTGTATAACCAGTCTGCCTTGCCCGAAAAATCGTTACCGCCAATCTCGTAACGCCACTCATATTCTTTACCGTTACTGTAAAGGCCTTTCCTTATCACCACATTTTCATGGACGCTCTTGTAGACTTTGCCCGAAAAACGCCAGGAAAAGGAATGAGGTTTCTGTTCAGCGTTGGCCCCGTGAACTTCGGGAGCTTCAGAAGCGGTCATGCTGAAATCATAGACCCGAGTGACGGAACAACCCATAAGGAAAAATGTCATAAACAATAAGCAGGCAAATGGAAAACGAATTCTAGGCATAAAAATTTTTCAGACAAAAAAAAACATTTTTTCGGGATATCAGAGCGGCAGACTCATCTGTCCCGTTTTCGGGTCTTTTATGGGTTCTGCAACTGTCGATTCCGCAGGCGATTCCGATGGTTTGACCTGTGCGGCCAGAGCGGCATTCTGACCTTCGTTCAGGCGTTCGTCCAGCAGGTTTCTCGGCGGGACTTTTGCCGCCTGCGTAGCGCCTTCGGCCTTTTTCGCGCGGGCGATGGCGTTCTTGGCCAGCTGATCGACAGCCTCGTTCCACTTGACTCCCGTGTGGGCAGCCACCTTCTCGAAACTCACCCGATGAACTAGCGAGCGGCAAGCCTCCACGTATTTCTTGGCGATGGAACTTTTGGCCTTCCACTCCCCCTTGGCCCATCGTGCCACACCTTCGTAGTCGTGGCAGATAACGGCATTGCGGTCGTTGGCCTCCAACCAGCGCATAGCCTGATAGCTCGCCATGACTTCGCCGTCGATGTTGCGGCTTTCGGCATCGAACACAGTCACTCCGGAGCCGTGCGCAACTTCTTGATCGTTTTCTACCACGATAAAGCCCCAGCCCGCCTTGGGGTAACCTTCCAAAAAAGAACCGTCCACATAGATGCGGAGTCCCTTGGGGGCAGGAGCGGAAACGCCGTTCAGCCAGTTCGCCGCCTCTTGCCGTGTTGCAAAAGAGCGAAAAAGCACGCCCTTGACGCCATGGGTGAGCTCCTGGCATTCTTCCCAAGAAAGCACGATTTTTCCGCCGTCTGGCGCCTTTATCGCATAGAATTTCTGTTTCGCCATCTGCCCAAATTTATATATTTTGTGAGACTATAATTTTTGGAGCCCCTTTGAAACCTTCGCCTTACTTTGCCGATCGGTTTAAGTACTTTTTCAAGCGATTCGCCAGCAGCGAGTCGCTCCGTCGGTGGTTCCTGAAACAGGCGGGCGAAGATTCCGGAGCCTTCTGTTTTCCGGACATTTTGAAGAACCACCCCAAGACCCTGGTGTTTTTGCCCCGAAAGTTCGAGGACGCAGTGGCTTTCTTAAGCCCCATGCCCAAGGAATGGTTCAACAACGTGCAGTTTTGCGCCCACGAGAGCCTGCAGGCCCTGATTTCGGCCAAGCGGAGCCACGCCTTCTACTTTAGCGACCTGGAGTGCCGTTTCGGCGAACCCGTTTTCGAGGGAATCCTTGCAAAAATCGAGGCTTACGAACCCGAAGTCTGCATCTACCTGGACGAGCCCTTCTTGCCGAGACTTTACCTGGCCAAAAAAAGCGGAGCCCAGTGCCGTATCGGGTTCAACAGCGAATCCCTTTACCCCTTCTTGAACCTGAGCCTCCACCCCGACCAGTCATCGGAAGCGGCCCTCATCTCCAAGTATTACGGAGTGACCTGATGTACAAGGGTTCAGGAAGCAAGATAGAGAACGGCGGCTACGCGGATTTGCATTTGCACACCCGCCTTTCTGACGGCAGCCTCTCTGTCGAAGAACTGCTGACCCTCTGCAAGCGTAGGGGACTCCGGTGCATTTCCATCACCGACCACGACAACCTGGACAGCTACAAGCTGGCCGAGGGGCCCGCCAAGGATATCGGGCTGGAAATCATCCCCGGCATCGAGATTTCAGCGGTATGGCAGGGCAAGGACATCCATATTTTGGGCTATTTCTGCGACCCCACCAACCTGGCCCTGAACATGGAAATGGAGGACTTTACCAAGCAGAGGATAACCCGCGCAAAGGCCATCATCAAGAAGCTGAACGCCCTGGGTATAGACATCACCTTCGAAAAGGTGAATTCCTACTGCAAGGGAAAGGTTATCGGTCGGCCCCACATTGCCATGTCCCTGGTGGACGAAGAATACATTTCCAACTTCGCAGAAGCCTTCACCAAGTATCTTGGGGACGGCTGCGTGGCCTTTGTAGAAAAAAAAGGACTGAACCCCCAGCAGACCATCCGCCTTATCGAAAACGCCGGCGGCATCGCAGTGCTCGCCCACCCCTACAAGTCGGGCCTCAGCGACGAATTCATCGAGAACATGGTGGAATGGGGAATCCAGGGCATGGAAGTCTATAGCCCCGCCCAAAAGGGCGCCGTGGGTCGCAAATACAAGGAAATGGCCCAGAAGTTCGGGCTGGTGGGCACCGGCGGTTCGGACTTTCATACCGAAAGTAGCAACTACATGCCCGGCTGCATGAAAATGCCCTACTCCGTAGTGCAAGCCCTCCGCGAAAGGCGTGAAAAATCCAGAGCGGAATGGTTCTAGAGATGTGTGGGTTGTGGGTTGTGGGTTGTGAGTTATGAGTTATGAGTTGTGGGTTGTGAGTTGTGATGTGCGGGATGTGGAGTGTGAAATGTGTAGTAAGATGGTCGTAGTATAGGGAATTTGCTTTTTTCGTGAAATTATTTAAACTACACATAAGCCTGCTTGCAGTCCTGTCGATGGTCTGGACCGTATTTGGCGAGCCCCTGACGCCCCGCGCCTATACCCAGCCGAGCCCCCAGGACACCCTGTGGGACTCCCCCGACGGCCCGGATCCGGCCGTCCGTGAAAACGACGCGGGCCGCTGGGTCATCGCCCTCCGGGAACTGATGGAACGGACCTACGACGTATCCGGCCAGAAAGCGGAATGGGTGCTGGGGACATCGATTCTCGGGAACCCGGAACTGAACCCCACGGCCTTTGGCATGGGAAGCGTAAGCAGGCGTTTTCCCAGCAAACTGGCGGGACTCTACACCACAAGGCTTGGCTACGACGGCTCCACCCTGACCCTGAACGGCGAAAACGGAATCCTTACCGAAGAGCGGCACGGAATTCCTGTAGATACCCCCGTCACCGACCTGGCCTGGGAACGGGGGCCCTTTGACGGCAACGCCCTGCGGCTGGATTTCAGGCGCATCATCACCGACTCGGTGGCCCTGGACTTTGGCATCCAGAGCCGTTCCAACAAGAACAGCAAGGAATACGAGTACCAGAACGTGACCCACTCCCCCTATTTCTCCATGGGCCGCGACTCCACCTCTATCCCCTTCGGTGGACGAAACATCGCCATGAACAGCATCCACGTGCAGCCCATGCTGACCTGGCGTTTCGGATTCGGCAAGGCTTTTGTGAAGATGAACTACATGGACCTTTACAATGCCGACAATTCCACCCACAAGGTAATCCTTGACACCCTGGACAAGGCCAAGCGCACCTTCCAAACAGACCCCTACGGCATTTCCATCGAGAGCCGCGGCTACGGCGCAGGCCTGGAGCTCTACCCCATCAAGAACCTGATTTTCAGCGCCGATGTCTATTCCGGCACTCACGAAATCGAAGAGGATTCCCTGCCCCACCTGTACCGGGGCGACACCACCTGGACAGACACGCTGGACATCCAGCATACCGACAGCCTCTACTACGACACCCTGAGGGAATACACCTACGAGACCCTGCTGGGGGATTTCGGCATCCGCTACAACACGCTGTTCAATCCAGCCCTCAAGTTCCAGTATGAATTTTTGGACGGCTACGAATATTTCGAGGAATACCGCAAGCAGCACCTGCAGGACCGCGAAGTGGGCTACCTGGAACTTTCGGACACCCTGGGAATCCTGCTTTTCCGCACCCAGGCGGGCCTCCAGCGGAACAGCTCCATTACCGACGACGAGGACTACGCCAAAGCCTACTCCGCAGACGCCACCCTGTTGCTCCCCTTCCATTTCCGCGTCAACAGCTCTATCCGCAGGGACAACAAGTTCCCCGACATGAACCAGCTGGCCTTTATGGAAGTGGGCCGTGTCGCCTTCCCCAACGAAAACCTGAACTACGAAAAACGGAAACGCAAGACGGTCAACATCGGCTGGTATTCACGAGAAGTCTTTTATGGAATTGGCATCCGCCACGAAAAGGTGAAAAGCCCCATCAGACAGCGCTGGGTTTCCGAAAACCTGGAATCCGTAGAGAGCGCGTTCCAGTGGGTCAACCTGAAAAAGGCGGAGACCTGGGACTGGATGCTACAGACGGGATTTCGCCTGGGCAACTGGAAATTCTACCTGGAACGGGGCCAGGTGCTGGACCGGAAATACAAGCTCATCGACACACCTGAACTTTACTACAAGGGGAGCATCCACTGGCAGAACCGATTCGTGGAGAACCGCCTGGGGGTAAGCGTCCGCGTGGACTGGCAATGGTTCGACCACCGTTACGACTGCACCATCAACGAGTTTGGCGAGCCGGAGCTGGAGCTGATGAAACACTACCTGGCCCTGGATTTCGAAGCCCGCATGCAGATTCTCTCCTTCGAGCTCTACAACCGCATCGAAAACTTCAACCACAGCATCTACATGCCTGAATCCGGATACACCCCCGAGGGGCTCCGCTTCGCCTACGGAATCGTATGGACGTTTAGGAATTAGAGAGTAGAGGCTAGGGGCTAGGGGCTAGGATCTAGGATCTAGGGGATAGGGCAAGATGAACGATAAAAGAGCAGAAGACTTTTCCAGATATTTCGAGCTGAAAAAACAGCTAGAAGAAGCAAGCCGCCTTTACTACAAGGAAGGCGTCTCCCCCATGAGCGACCAGGATTTTGACTTTGGCCTCAAGGAGATGGAAGCGCTCGAGGCTAAATACCCGGAACTGCACGGAAAGGATTCGCTCACACAGAAAGTCGGAAGCGACCTCACCAACGACTTTGCGAAGGTCTCTCACGCCGTGCCCATGCTCAGCATCGCAAACGTCTATAGCGCCGAAGAGATGGCGGAATTTGTGAAAGCCGCCGAGGACGGGATTGCGGGCCTGGATCCTTCGCATTCGCTGCGCTCCGCTCAGGATGACAAGCACCGAGCCACGAGCCTCGAACCTCGAACCTCAAACCTCAAAGCGACCGAAGATCGCGACCTCACACCTCACACCTGGATCTGCGAGCGGAAAATCGACGGCGTTTCCCTTTCTATCGTGTACGAAAACGGACGCTTGAAGCAGGCGGCTACCCGCGGCGACGGAGCCCAAGGCGACGACGTGACCTTGAACGCCCTTACCATTGCAGACATTCCCGAATACTTCGATGCCAAAAAACTGAAAATCGACCCCAGCGAAATTCCCCAGGGCACATTTGAAGTCCGCGGCGAAGTCTATATGGAGCGCGAGGCCTTCGAGCGGCTGAACGAGCAGTTTATTCTGGAAGGCAAAAAGATTTTCCAGAACCCCCGCAATACGGTTTCGGGTTCCCTCAAGCTCAAGAGCGTGGCCGAATGTAAGACCCGCCCCATGCGTTTCTTTGCCTATCACATTCCCCAAAGCAACAACAAGACCCACGAAGAGAACCTGCTGCAGCTCAAGCGTCTCGGATTCCACACCAACGATTACTGGACAGCTGACACCACCGAAGAAATCATGAAGATTTCGGAACAGATCGGAGCGAGCCGCGACAGCCTTCCCTTCGAAATTGACGGCATGGTGGTAAAGCTCAACGATCTTGCCATGCAGCGGGCTCTCGGCACCACCAGCAAAAGCCCCCGCTGGGCCATCGCTTACAAATTTAAGGCAGAACGGGCCTACACTCCGCTTCTTTCCGTAGAATTCCAGGTAGGCCGCACCGGTGCGGTGACACCTGTGGCGAACCTTGCACCCGTGCGTCTTGCGGGCACTACCGTCAAGCGCGCCACCCTCCACAACTTCGACGAAGTGGCCCGTCTGGACCTGCACTACGGAGACACTGTGGGCGTCGAGAAGGGTGGCGAAATCATCCCGAAGATTACCGACGTCAAGAAAGAACTCCGCCCGGCAGGTGCGCTCCCCGTGACTGCCCCTGCGAACTGCCCGGTTTGCGGTGAGCCGCTCGCCCACATCGACGGCGAAGTGATTCTCCGCTGCGAAAACATGCACTGTGCGGCACAGGTGCAATGCCTGTTCGAACATTTCGTGAGCCGCGAGGCCATGAACATCGAGAACCTCGGCCCCGCCCTTATCGCCAGCCTGATTGCCACGGGCAAGATCAAGAGAATCCCGGACCTGTACCGCCTCACCATCGAAGACCTTGAATCGCAGGAACGCATGGCCAAGAAGAGCGCGAAGAACGTGTTCGACGCCATCGCCGCATCAAAGGAAAGGAGCCTCGAGAACCTTTTGCACGGTCTCGGCATCCGCTTCGTGGGCCGCACCAGCGCCAGGAATCTCGCCAAGCATTTCCGCACGCTCGAAAAAATCCGCACGGCAACTGTCGAAGATTTGCAGAACGTGAACGACGTCGGTGAACGCATCGGGAAATCCGTCTACGACTTTTTCCACACGGAGCGCTACACGCAAGAAATCGAGGAGCTCATCGCACTCGGCTGCCCCACCGAATTCAAGGGCGTCGTGAAGACGCTATTCCAGGGGCAAACCGCGGTCATCACCGGAACGTTGCCGAGCATGGAACGCGAAGAAGCGCGCAAGCTCATCGAAGAGAATGGCGGCAAGGTATCGGGCTCCGTCAGCAAGAAGACAAGTTGGGTCTTGGCCGGCGAAACAGCCGGTTCCAAGCTCACGAAGGCAAACGAGCTCGGCATCCCCGTACACGACGAGACATGGCTTTTGGAGCAGATTGCCGCGGCAGATTCCGGCGCAGGCAGCGATAGCGGCGACAGCAGCAAAGGCGGCAACGAATCCGCCGACAATACGGCAAACGTCGAAAAAGAAAAGCCCGCTGCACAGGGCAACGGGCAACTGAGCTTGTTCTAAAAATTATTCCTGAACGGCGCCCACTTCAGAGGCGTTCACCACGCGAATTTCGATACGGCGGTTGGCCTTGCGGCCTGCCTCGGTGGAATTGTCCGCCTTGGGCCTGCTGGGGCCATAACCTACGGCCGTCACCCGGTCCGGAGAAATTCCTTTCTTGATCATGTAGGCGCGCACGCTAGCGGCCCGTTCTTCGGAAAGAGTCTGGTTCAATTCGTCGCTACCTTCGGAACTGGTGTGGCCTTCGATTTCCACCTTGGCCTTGGTATTGCGCTTGAGGCCAGCAATAGCCGAATTCAAGGTTTTCAAGGAACTGGGCACCAGTTCGGCGCTTCCGGCCTTGAAGGTAACGCCCGTCAGTTCAGCACGGGTGTCGTCGAACACCACCGTCACGCCGCCGGTACTGGCCGTCAAGGAAACGTAGGGGGTTTCACCGCACTCGAAAGGGCCTGTCAGGCTTTCGCAGAGAATCTTGTAGGAATCTTCGCGAGGGATATGGAAACTGGCCTCGCCGTAGGTATCCGTAGTCACCTTGATCTTGTTCTTGGGTTTCTTGATGCCCACGAAGGTCAGCGTCTTTTTGGCGTGAGGAACATCGTCGTCGTTCACGTAGGTAATGTTCAACACCGCATGAGTCTTGTTGGGGGCCAAATCTTTGGCAAAGGCCGAAGGAACAATCAACACAGAAGCCAAAGCCACAGTCATGGCCAAGCGAAATCCGTTCATTTTAAACTCCTAGAAAAACCAATCCTCATCCCGGAAGTCAATGAACATTCCAGGAATTGGCTTAAATATACATTTTGATTGCTATATTTGGCACACCATGAGCGAGAACTACAAGTACGGTTTTGTAACGGATATCGAGAACGAGGCCTTCGAGAAGGGCCTGAACGAAGATATCATCCGCAGGGCTTCCAAGCTCCGCGGCGAACCGCAGTTCATGCTGGATTTTCGCCTGAAGGCCTTCGAGAAGCTCAAGACCATGGAGCAGCCCAACTGGGGTGAACTGAACTTTGCGCCGGTGGACCTGCAGGACATCGTCTATTACTCCGCCCCGAAGACCAAGAAGAGCCACGAAAAAATCGAGGACGTGGACCCGGAACTCCTGGCCACCTTCGAAAAATTGGGCATTCCGCTGGACGAACAGAAGCGTCTGGCCAACGTGGCCGTAGACGCAGTCTTTGACTCGGTGAGCATATACACCAGCCATAAGCGCAAGCTCATGGAAATGGGCATTCTGTTCTGCAGCATCAGCGACGCCATCAAGGAATACCCCGAACTCATCGAGGAGTACCTGGGCTCGGTGGTGCCCGCAGGCGACAACTACTTTGCGGCCCTCAACAGCGCCGTCTTTGGCGACGGAAGCTTCGTCTATATTCCGCCCGGAGTCAAGTGCCCCATGGATCTTTCCACCTACTTCCGCATCAACAACAAGGAAGCAGGCCAGTTCGAACGCACCCTGATTATCGCCGACGAAGGTGCCAGCGTGAGCTACCTGGAAGGTTGCACCGCGCCGGAATTCAGCAGCAAGCAACTGCACAGCGCCATCGTGGAACTGGTAGCGAAGGATAACGCAAGCATTAAATACTCGACCGTGCAGAACTGGTACGCGGGCGATCGCGAGACGGGAGCCGGCGGCGTGTACAACTTTGTCACCAAGCGCGGGAAGTGCGCCGGCAAGAACAGCCGCATCAGCTGGACGCAGGTGGAAACGGGTTCCGCCATCACGTGGAAGTACCCGAGCTGCGTTTTGCTCGGCGACAACTCCGTCGGTGAATTCTACAGCGTGGCCCTCACCAACGGGCACATGCAGGCCGATACCGGTACCAAGATGATTCATATCGGCAAGAACACCAAGAGCACGATTATCAGTAAAGGTATCAGCGCAGACTATTCTAGCAACGCCTACCGCGGCGAAGTGAGCATCCGCAAGTCGGCCACGGGCGCCCGCAACTACACGCAGTGCGACAGCATGCTGGTGGGCGACAAGAGTGCAGCCCACACGTTTCCCTACATCACTGTCGCAAACGCAAGCTCCACCACCGAACACGAAGCCACCACCAGCCGCATCAGCGAAGACCAGCTTTTCTATTTCGAAAGCCGCGGCATCAAGCGCGAAGACGCCATTCAGGCGATGGTGGGCGGATTCTGCAAAGATGTATTTAAAGAGCTCCCCGGCGAATTCGCCACGGAAGCAAGACAACTGCTGACCTTGAAACTCGAACACAGCGTCGGGTAAGGCGCTTACAAAAACATTCCTTTTTCCTTATTTCGGCTTTTTGATAAATTTTGTCAAATCGTTTTCCACAAAAAACGGTGTGAAAACCGCATAAAATAAGCTATCTTTGGGCGCAAAAAAGGGGGATTCCATGAGCAAGAGAAGAATCGTCATTACCGGCATCGGTGCCGTAACACCCGTCGGAAAGAATGTAGCCGATATGTGGCAATCCATCAAGCAGGGCAAGAGCGGTATCGCCCCCATTACCCTTTTTGACGCCTCCAATTGCTCCGTAAAAATCGCCGCCGAAATCAAGGATTTCAAGCCCGAAGAACACGGAATCGACCCCAAGGAAGCCCGCCGCATGGCCCGCTTCACCCAGTTCCTGGTAGGAGCCGCCAACGAAGCCGTCAAGGACGCGGGCCTTAACCGCGAACAGCTGGCCGAAGACACCACGGGAATCGTGGCCGGAAACGGTCTTTCGGGAATGGATGTGCTTGACGAGACCTACAACAAGTACATCGAAGGCGGCAAGCGGAGGGTTTCGCCTCTCGCCATGCCGGAACTGATTCCCAACGAGGCCTGCGCCAACGTTTCCATCGCTCTGGGCATCACGGGTCTTGCCCATACGGTGTGCACCGCCTGTGCCTCCGGCACCGACGCCATCGGGGTCGCCCTAGATTCCATCCGGTCCGGCCGTCTGGACGTGTGCCTGGCGGGTGGTTCCGAAAGCGGCATTACGGAATATTCCATCAAGAGCTTTGCGGGCATGCACGCCCTTACCGACAAGTTCAACGACGACCCCGAGAAGGCGTCCCGCCCATTCGACAAAGACCGAAGCGGCTTTGTCATGGGCGAAGGCGGTGCTGTGATGGTCCTAGAAGAACTGGAACACGCCAAGGCCCGCGGCGCCAAGATTTATGCGGAACTGGCCGGCTACGGTGCCTCTGCCGACGCCTACCACATTACCAGCCCCCGTCCGGGTGGAGAGACCTGCGCAAAGGCCATGAGCCGCGCCCTGAAAGATGCGGGCATTGCGCCTACCGACGTGGACTACTACAACGCCCACGGCACATCCACCCACTTAAACGACATTACCGAAACCGAGATGCTGAAAATCGTGCTGGGCGAACACGCCTACAAGATCAAGGTTTCCAGCACCAAGAGCATGACCGGCCACTGCGTCGGCGCCGCGGGCGTCATCGAGGCCATCATCTCCACCCTCGCCATCCGCGACACCTTCTACCCTGCCACCCTGAACCTGGACAACCCCGACGAGGGCTGCGACCTGGATTACGTGCCGAAGGTAGGCGTCGAAGGAAACATCGACGTGGCCGTTTCCGCATCTCTCGGATTTGGCGGTCACAACGGCGTGGTCGTCATCAAGAAATTTAATGGCTAAAAAGCCAAATCAAAAAAGGAATATAATGATCATCCAACCCATGATTCGTAGCAATATGTGCATCAACGCCCACCCCAAGGGCTGCGCTACCGACGTCGTTCGTCAAATCAAGTATGTGCAAAAGAAAAAGGCCGAAAGGGGTAACCTCAAGGGCGAACCCAAGACCGTGCTGGTAGTGGGATGCTCCACCGGTTACGGGCTTGCCAGCCGCATTTCTGCCGCCTTTGAATACGGTGCCGACACCATCGGCATTTCCTTCGAAAAAGAAGGCTCCGAACAAAAGTCCGGCACGCCGGGCTGGTACAACAACATGGCCTTCGACCGCGAAGCCAAGGCCGCAGGCCTCCAGTCCGTCACTTTCAACGGCGACGCCTTCTCCCACGACATGCGTAAGAAGGTCATCGAAACCGTGAAGCAGATGGGCAAGAAGATCGACCTGATTATCTACAGCGTGGCTTCTGCCGTCCGAGTGGACCCGGACACGGGCGTCATGTACCGCAGCGTGCTGAAGCCCATCGGAGAGACCTTCTCTGGCGAGACCATCGACTGCATGACCGGCAAGATCAGCACCATCAGCGCCGAACCCGCCACTGCCGAAGAAGCGGAAAACTCCGTGAAGGTCATGGGCGGTGAAGACTGGGCGCTTTGGATTCGCCAGCTGGCCGCAGCAGGTGTCCTTGCCGAAGGCGTAAAGACGGTGGCCTACTCCTACATCGGACCGAGCCTTTCTCACCCCATCTACCGCGACGGCACCATCGGTGGCGCCAAGAAGCACCTGGAAAAGACCGCCAAGGAACTCCACGCCGAACTCCAGGCAAGCCTCAAGGGCGAAGCCTACGTGTCCGTGAACAAGGGCCTGGTGACACGCTCCAGCGCCGTCATCCCCATTATCCCGCTGTACCTGTCCGTGCTGTTCAAGGTCATGAAGGAACAGGGCACCCACGAAGGCTGCATCGAGCAGATGGAACGCCTGTTTGCCGAACGCCTTTATACCGGCTCTGCCGTGCCTACCGACGAGAACCACCTCATCCGCATCGATGACCTCGAAATGGACCCCAAGGTCCAGGAGGAAGTCAAGAAGCGCATGGCCACCATCACCCAGGAGAACTTCGCCCAGGTAGGCGACCTGGAAGGCTACCGCCACGACTTTTTGGCCACTAACGGTTTCGACGTAGAAGGGGTTGATTACAACGCCGATGTAGCCACCATGGCGACGATCTAGGCCAGGGCCTAGGAACTAGGGTCTAGGATCTAGTGTAATGCTAATGCCCGATCTCGGTCGGGCATTTTCATTTTACCGCTTTTTTGTATCTTTAGAGGGAACAAAGTAGCACAGGAGCATAGTATGTCCGATTGGCTGTTCAAATCATGGATCAAGGTTTCCGTCGTGACGGTTATCCTTTTCTTTTTTTATCACCTTTTCATCTCCCTGAAACTGGAACAGGAAGATTTCAAGAACAATTCCAACGACCAGGAGTAGGCTCACCTTATGGAACAAAACAAGGACATTGCCGACATCCAGGCCGCCGAAGCTGTATTCCACAAGAAGAAAAAGTTCATTTTGTGCTATCACAGCTTTAGCGTCATGAATTTCAAAAAGGCCCGTGTGCAAATCCGCAAGATTGCAGAAGCCGCAGGCTCCCCCATCAGCATCGCCGTGGTGCCCGCCTTTGGTGCCGCTCCGGAATCGGAAGCCGAAGAATTCCGCGAAGAACTGGAAAAGTTCGTGCAGGAAGGCTACGAAATCATGCTCCACGGGGCACGCCACCGTGCAGACCTTTCCCTGAAGCGCAGCCTCCAGGGCAAGCTCGCCCTGCTGATTTCCAACAACGAGGCCGAATTTGCAGGTCTCAACGAGCGGCTCACCCAGGCGCTCCTCAAGCGTAGCCTCGCCCTGTGGAAGGCCCACGGCACAGGCAAACCCTCCGGATTCATTCCGCCCATCTGGTTCGGGAACAAATTCCTCAAGCAGCAAGCCTTGGAAATCTTCGACTACTACGAAGACTACCACGGCATCTACAAGAAGATCGGCGACAAGATCAAGAAAACCTATTCCAAGACCCTCAGCTTTTCCATTATTCCAAACGCACTCTTGGGTCTTGCCCAGACATACGCCTGCCTCCGGATGCTCCTGCCGGGCGGCACCCACCGTCTGGTGTTCCACGAAAAGGATTTCAGGACCATCGGCGAGAAGCGCATCTTGAACATGGTGCGCTACACCTCCACCATGCGCGAAAAAATCATGTACAAGGATCTGTAAGGTCAGAATCTCGGGAATCAAGATATGATGCTCAACAAGTTTCTCTCCCGGACGGAATACAGTTCTTACGACGACCTTTACAAGAACTTCAAGATTTCCATTCCGGAAAATTTCAATTTTGCCTACGATGTGGTAGATGAATACGCCAAGGAAGAACCCAAGCGCGAAGCCCTGGTCTGGTGTGACGACGAAGACGAAAGTCACATCTTCACCTTCAAGGATTTGTCGCTAGCCTCCCAGCGCACGGCCAACTTCTTGGTAGAACAGGGAATCGTCAAGGGCGACCGGGTGATGCTCATCCTCCGACGCCGTTACGAATTCTGGTTTTTCCTCTTGGCGCTGCACCGCATTGGCGCCATCGCCATCCCGGCCACCAACATGCTGGCCGCCGAAGACCTGGAATACCGTTTCAAGGCCGCCGACGTGAAGATGGTGGTGACCTACGACGAGCCCGCCCTCCAAAAAGAGGTGGACAAGGCAAAATCCAAGTGCCCCTCCGTAGAAAAGCTGGTAACCGTGGGCCAAACCGCCCGCCAGAACTGGATTAGCTTCTACGATGATTACGAAATTTTCCCGGCCAGTTTCCCACGGCCCACGGGAGATGCAGCCACCCATAATGACGACATCATGGTGGTGTATTTCACCAGCGGCACAAGTTCTAACCCCAAGATGGTGGCCCACACCTACACCTACCCTCTGGGACACATCGTCACCGCCAAGTACTGGCAGCACGTGATTGAGGGAGGCCGCCACCTGACTGTTGCCGAAACCGGCTGGGCCAAAGCCCTCTGGGGAAAAATCTACGGCCAGTGGATTGCAGGCTCTGCCGTGTTCACCTACGACATGAAGGTATTCATTCCGGGAAAGCTCCTGGAGAAAATGGCCGAATACAAGGTCACTACCTTCTGCGCACCGCCCACCGTGTACCGCTACATTTTGCACCACGGCCTTTCCAAGTACGATCTTTCCAGCCTCAAGTACTGCACCACTGCAGGCGAGTCGTTGAACCTGGACATCTACAACCAGTTCTTCGAGCAGACAGGCATCCGACTGCAAGAAGGTTACGGCCAAACAGAACTGACTCTTACCACCGGAAATTTCGGCTGGGATATCCCGAAGCCGGGCTCCATCGGCAAGCCTTCGCCGGGCTACCGCATGGAAATCGTCAACGCCGAAGGAGAACCTTGCGGTGTAGATGAAGTGGGCGAATTGATTATCCAAATTGACCAGGGCAAGCCTTTCGGCATGTTCGGCGGCTACTACCGCGACGAAGAACGCACGGAGAAAGTTTTCGCAGGCGGAGTTTACCATACCGGAGACACCGCCACCCGGGACAAGGACGGTTATTTCTGGTTCGTGGGCCGCACCGACGACCTGATCAAGAGCTCCGGATACCGTATCAGCCCCTTCGAAGTAGAAGAAGTGCTCCACAAGCACCCCGCCGTGCTGGAAGTGGCCGTCACGGGCATCGAGGACAAGGACCGTGGCCAGGCCGTGAAGGCCACCATCGTGCTCCAGAAGGGCTACGAGGCCTCCAAGGAACTGTCCAAGGAAATCCAGCTTTTCGCAAAGAAGATTGCCGCCAGCTACAAGAGCCCACGCATTATCGATTTCGTGACGGAACTGCCCAAGACCATCAGCGGAAAGATCCGCCGTGCCACTATCCGCGACAAGGATGCTTCGGCACAGGCCGCTGAAAAAGCCGAAGTACAGGCTGGCGAAAGCACCGAAACTTCGTCCGAAAAATCGGAAAGCTAACGGCATTCCCGGAGGTATGTCATGAGCAACCGCGTCCTCAACATCCTCGTTCCGGGAATCGGGCTCCCCCTTTCCCTGGGTACCGTCTATAACTACTCCCAGTACTCCGTCAACATCATGGAGTGCTTCGGCATTTCAAAGTTCCAGGCGGACATCGGGTTCACCCTGATTATCTTCTTCCTGGGGATGTGCGCCGCTACCTTCGGGCGCATGGTGGAACTGAACCCGAAACGGATGTCGGTGGTTTCCACCACCTTGTTCGCCATCGGCATGTTCACCCTCTTTGCCGCCATCAAGTTCGGCATACTCCCGCTGTACTACATCGGCTGCTCCTTCATGGGGGCGGGCACCGGCATCGGCTACGTGTGCCCCATCAAGCAGTTGCTTTCCAACTTCAGCGACCACAAGGGCCTGGCCTCGGGCCTTGCCATCACGGGCTTTGGAGCAGGCAAGTTCGTGGCCGCCCCCGCTATCGAGTACCTGTTGGCCAATTTCGAGCTGCCCTACCTGTTCCTGATTCTCGGATGCGCCTTCCTGACGGTCATGTCCGTATGTTCCTGGCTGTTCAGGCCCAATCCCGCCTTTATCATGACCAAGAAGACGGCCATCCCATTCAAGGACTTGGTTCACACCAAGTTCCTCACCATGGAATACGTGTCCATCTGGGTCATGTTCTGCATCAACATTTCCTGCGGACTTGCCCTGATTGCCCAGGAAAAAAGCCTGCTGAAATACCTGGGCTTCAAGGAAATCGCCCTCATCATGGCCCTTACCGCCGTGTTCAACGTGCTGGGCCGTTTCGGCATGAGCACCCTCTCCGACTATATCGGCCGAAAGGGCGCCTACCACTACGTTTGCTCCCTCAGTATCTTGGCGGCGTTCCTCTGCTATACCGAGCAAGCCTGGCTTGCCATTTGCGGTATCATGATGGTGGAATTCGCCTACGGTGGAAACTTCTCCGTGCTGCCGAGCCTTTTGGCCAAGCGCTTCGGCACCTCCTGCGTTTCCACAGTACACGCCATGACCCTTTCGGGCTGGGGAATCGCGGGCATCATCGGCCCTACCCTCGGAAACATCTTTACAGGAAACAATCTGTTCCTGGTGCTGGGCGGGCTTTACCTGTTCGGATTCACCATGATGGAAATCTTCGTGAAGAAGGATTCCCACCAGGAGATTAAAGGTGTGTAAAGGAGATGCCCGACCAAGTCGGGCATGACAACGCCAACGATAAATCCTATAGGCTCTTGAAAACTTTTCTGGCGGCATCGACGGTTCGGTCGATGTCGTTTTCTGTATGGGCGGCACTTACGAAGATGGCTTCGAACTGGCTTGGTGCCAGGTAGATTCCCTGGTCTAGCATTCCCAAGAAATACCTGCGGAACAGTTCCAGGTCGGATTTTTGCACATCGGCAAAGCACGTGACCGGGCCTTCGGTAAAGAAGATACAGCCCATGGAACCCACCTGGTTTGTAGAAATGGCGAGCCCTGCAGAGGCGGCTGCGTCCTTGAGGCCTTCTAGCAGGCGCCTGGTCATGGCTTCGGCGTGAACGTAATATTCCGGATGACTATGCAGTTCACGCATAGTGGAAAGTCCCGCCGCCATGGCCACCGGATTACCTGAAAGGGTTCCCGCCTGGTAGATTCCGCCCAAGGGAGCAATCTGCTGCATCACGTCCAGTCGACCACCGTAGGCACCTACCGGCATACCTCCGCCGATAATCTTTCCGAAGGTGGTCAGGTCCGGCTTGATGCCGTACAGTCCTTGAGCGCAGTGGATTCCTACACGGAATCCCGTCATCACCTCGTCCACAATCAAAAGGGCGCCGTGTTTCTTGGTCTCTTCGGAAAGGGCCTGCAAGAATTCCGGCTTGGCAGGCACTACCCCCATGTTCCCAGCCACAGGCTCCACGATCACGCCGGCGATTTCGTCGCCAATCTTGTCGAACAGTTCCTTCACTCCCGCCACATCGTTGTACTGTAGCGTAAGCGTGTATTTCGCGAGGTCGGCCGGAACGCCCTTGCTGCTGGGCTTGCCCGTAGTAAGCATTCCCGAACCCGCTTTGATGAGCAAGCTATCGCTATGGCCGTGGTAACAGCCCTCGAACTTCACAATCTTGTCACGACCCGTGAAACCACGAGCCGCGCGGATGGCGCTCATGGTGGCCTCGGTACCGCTGTTCACCATGCGAATCATTTCCACACTGGGCACAAGGTCCATCACCAGTTTGGCCAGCTCTGACTCCAGGCCGCAAGGTGCTCCAAAGCTCAGGCCGTTCTTGGCGGTTTCTGACACCGCCTTGATGACGCTGTCGTGGGCGTGGCCCAACAGCATTGGGCCCCAGCTGCCCACGTAATCGATGTAGTCGTTTCCGTCCACGTCATAGATGTGGCTTCCCTTGGCGCGGGCGATAAAAGGAGGTGTGGCCCCCACATTGTTGTATGCACGGACAGGGCTGTTCACGCCGCCGGGCATCAGGGTCTTGGCTTCGGTAAAAAGTTTTTCGCTAATGGAGTGGTTCATAGACCCCAAAATAGAAAATCCGACCCAAAGGGCCGGACTTTTTTAAGCATACCTGTTTTTTTTAACGATTACTTAGCCGCATTCTTGTCTTCTTCGTACATCTTGATTGCAGTCTCGCAACCCTTCTTGGCAAATTCTTCAATGAAAGCGAGGTCTTCATCTTCCATGAGAGCTCTTACCATTGTGGTATCTGCAGTTTCAATCTTCAGAGAGTCGCCCACGATAGTGTAAACGTCCTTGGTTTTCACGCCTTCGACGTTCCATTCGGTGGTAACGGACTTAGCATCCGCATCAGCACTCACATCGCAGCTATAGGTTCCTGCCTTAGCAGAAGAAGAAGAGTCATCGCCACAAGCGGTGAAGATAGCGGCAGCGCCGAGAGCGGCGACAAGCATGAGTTTTTTTCATTTTTTTCTCCATATGGATAAGGTTTATGTTGCTACAAATTATAGTAAAAAAGAAGAGATTTTACAACAAATTCCTCTCTAAAGCCTCTTTTGCGTGGTAGGAAATGATAATATCGGCCCCGGCACGCTTAAAAGCCAGCATATTTTCGCGAATAATGGCATCTTCGTCGATAAGGCCAAGGTTTGCGGCGGCCTTCACCATGGCGTATTCACCGCTCACGTTGTAAACCGCCACCGGCACATCGCTGATTTCGGCGGTCTGGCGAAGCACATCCAAGAACGCAAGACCCGGCTTCACCATCACGATGTCTGCACCTTCTTCCAGGTCCAATTCCACTTCGCGCAAGGCCTCGCGACCGTTACGCACGTCCATCTGGTAGCCCTTGCGGTTGCCGCACTGGGGAGCAGAACCGGCCGCCTCGCGGAAGGGTCCGTAATAGGCGCTAGCAAACTTGGCACTATAAGACATGATCGGAGTGTTCTTGAAACCGTTCTCGTCCAGCTTTTCGCGGATAGCTGCCACACGGCCGTCCATCATGTCGCTGGGCGCCACCATGTCGGCACCGGCAATGGCATGAGACAGGGCGGTTTTCGCCAAAAGCTCCAGGGTAGCGTCGTTATCCACTTCGCCGTCCTTCAAGATGCCGCAATGACCGTGGCTCATGTATTCGCAGAGGCACACGTCGGTAATGATGTAGAGTTCCGGGAACCTGGCCTTCAGAGCACGGACCGCGCGCTGGATAATACCGTCATCGTCGTAGGCGGAACTCGCCATTTCATCTTTCATGTCGGGAATGCCAAACAGCAAGATAGACTTGAGCCCAAGGGCCGCATAACCGTCCACCTCTTTCAGAAGTTCGTCGATAGAAAATCGGAACTGCCCCGGCATAGACGGAATTTCTTCCTTGATTCCCGAACCTTCCTTTACAAACAGAGGGTACACCAGGGATGCCGGATTCACGGCGGTTTCGGCAACCATGTTTCTGATGGTTTCGTTCTTGCGCAAGCGACGGGGACGTTTAATCATAATAGACTCCAATTTATAACTCCAATATAAAAAAAAGCTAAATTTGGGCCATGCCCTTTTACCCTAACGAAGTCATCCAGCAGCTCAAATCCGAAGCCGACATCACGGCCGTCATTGAGCAGTTTTTGCCCCTGAAAAGGTCGGGCAACGGACGCTACGTTGGGGTGTGCCCCTTCCACGACGACCACTCCCCCTCCATGTACGTAAACCCCACCCTGGGCATCTACAAGTGCTTTGCCTGCGGTGCCGGCGGGGATGTGTTCAAGTTCGTGCAGGAACACGAAAAAATCGACTTCAACGCCGCCGTAAAATGGGTGGCGGATTTTTGCAGTTTCGAGCTGCCCAGCGTGGGCAACCCCGAACGGGCCGAAATCACCGAAGAGCGTGAACTGGTCCGCAAGTTGAACGAACTGGCCTGTGAGTGGTTCGAAGAACAGCTGACCCGCAGTCCAAAGGCTCTTCAATACCTGAACAGCCGCCATATTTCCGAACCAACCCGCAAGCAGTTCCACATCGGCTACGCTCCCGACGGTCGCGAAGGTTTCGTAGGCTACGCCGCCAAGAAAGGCTTCTCTCCCAAGGAATGCGTCAAGGCAGGCCTTGCCGTAGAAAAGGAGAACGGCGGTATTTCCGACAAGTTCCGGGACCGCCTGATGATTGCCATCCAGAACATTTCCGGCGTGGTGGTGGCCTTCGGAGGGCGCGACCTTTCCGGCAAGAGTCCGGCAAAGTACATGAACAGCCCGGAAACTATCCTTTACCATAAGAGTGACATCCTTTTCGGGCTGAACCACAGCAAGAACGCCATCGCCAAAGAAAACGCGGTCATCATTGTAGAGGGATACTTCGACCTGATAAGCCTTTACCAGGGCGGCGTACAGAACGTGGTGGCCGCCTCCGGCACCGCCCTTACCGAGAACCACGCCAGCATCCTTTCCCGCTATGCAAAAACCGCCTTCCTGGTCTTCGACGGCGACGCGGCAGGCCAAAAGGCCACCCTCCGCTCCCTGGAAATCGTGCTTCCCAAGGGAATCGGCCCGAAGGTATTCGCCCTTTCGAGACCCGACGGCACCAAGATCGACCCCGACAACTTCGTGAACGAGCGGGGCGCAGGCGCCTTCCGCGACGAGCTGAAGAATGCCGAAGACTGGCTCAGCTACCTTTCCCACATGAAGGACCTTTCCAGCATCGAGGCCCGGGCAAGCTTTATCACCTACGCCAAGTCCCTCATCAAGAGCATCGGGAACACGGAACTTCGGAACCAGTACGTAAAGCTCCTTTCGGAGCGTTTCGACACCAGCAGGTCCCTGAACGACGTCCAGCAAATCCACGTGAAGCACAAGCCTTCCGCCGAGCAGGAGCAAGCGCGAGAAGTCCTTCAAGAAGAAGCGGCCATGGTCCAGTGGAACCTGATTCCGCCCCTGGAAATCCGGTTTGCAAACCTGCTGTACCGAAACCCTACGTTGCTGGACAGGGCCTGCGAATTCTTTGACATGAACCTGGCCGAAAGCGGCATCCAGCTTTTGGAATCTTCCGTCGTAGACGAATTCGTGAACACCTCCATCGCCCACTACGCCGAAACGGGTTACTTTTCGCCGCAAACGCTTTACGAAATCCTGCCAAGGCAGGGCCAGCTCTTTATGGAAGGCCTGCCCGAAGAAACCTGGACATCACCCAAGGAAATCAACGAGTTCTACGACACCCTCATGGTGCTCATGTTGCGTTTTTGCGACAGGGAAAAGAAGAACATCCAGCTAGACAGCGCCGAAGGAATCCAGAAACGTATGGACCTCTACGCTTTCACGCAAGAATTACAGAAACTGGACGCCTCCTACAAGAAAGGCTCCATAGACATCAACCAATTTGCAGACAATATCATCAACTGCAAGGATAGGCTCATCCATGTTATCCATTAAAGACCTAAAGGCAAGCATCGAAGACGGAACCCAGATTCTGAAAGGTATCAATCTGGAAGTCAAGGCAGGCGAAGTCCACGCCATCATGGGCCCCAACGGCTCCGGAAAGAGCACGCTTTCCAAGGTCATCGCAGGCCACCCCGCCTACCACGTAGATGGCGGCTCCGTCACGCTAGACGGCAAAGACTTGCTTCAGATGGAAATCAACGAGAGGGCCAACAGCGGGCTGTTCATCAGCACCCAGTACCCCACCGAAATTCCCGGCGTAAACAACGTGGAATTTTTGAAGATGGCCCTGAACAGCAAGCGGGTGTTCCTCGGACAGCCCGAAATCGACGACGCCGAATTCAAGAAGCTCATCGACGAAAAGATGGAACTTCTGGAAATGGACGAACGTTACCGTGACCGTGGCGTAAACGAAGGTTACTCCGGCGGCGAAAAGAAGCGCAACGAGATTCTGCAGATGGCCATTTTAGACCCGAAAGTTTCCCTGCTGGACGAAACCGATTCCGGCCTGGACATCGACGCGCTGCGCATCGTGGCCGGCGGCATCAACCACATCATGGGCCCCGACAAGGCGGTGATTCTGGTGACCCACTACCAGAGGCTCCTGGACTACATCAAGCCCGACTTTGTCCACGTGCTCCGTCACGGGAAAATCATCTTGAGCGGTGGGCCAGAACTGGCCCTTGAACTGGAAGAAAAAGGTTACGACTGGATCGAGGAAAAATGATGGACGCCATTTCCCGCATCAAGCAAATCGGCATGCCCCGCCGCAACAACGAGTTGTGGACGTTTTTCCCCGTGGCAAAAATTCCGGCTCAGGAATTCCCAGAAACCTGCAGCGATACCGCAGACTATTCCGACGAAGAGGATTTTGCGGCACTCCTGCCCATAGCGTTTAATGCACGGACCATGAAGCAGGATATTGCCGACGGTGCAAACGAAATGGCCATGCTCAAGTGCAACAACGACTTTGGCCATACCGTGCTGAACATCGGCAAGAACGCAACGGCCAGCCTCGAGATTCTCGACAACAAGGTGGCCCACCAAATCTGCGCCGAACGGTTCGACATTCACGTAGGCGAAAACGCTTCCGTCCACATCTTCTTTGCAAACCCTGCCGACGGCGTGCCCCTGAGGTTCCGCCATTTCCGAATCGTGCAGGAGGCGGGGTCGAAAGTCTATTTCTCCGAAATCGAACGGGGCACGGGAATCAAGCGCACCAGCCTGGACGCCTTCTTGAAAGGTAGCGGTGCCCGGCTAGAAATCCGTTCCCTGAACGTGCTAGGAAACAGCGACTCCGTACACCACCGCATCACCATCAGACACGAAGCGCCCGAAACCGAAAGTGTCCAGTTCGCCAGGAACCTGCTGAACGGAAAATCCAATGCCAGCTACGACGGTAGCGTGGTAGTGGGCGCAAACTGCTCCAAGGTGTTTTCGTCCCAGCTGGTGAACACCATCCTCCTTTCCGAAGACAGTTCCGTGTCCGTAAAGCCGGTGCTGAAAATCTACCACGACGACGTGGAATGCACCCACGGGAACACCTGCGGGGAACTGGATGCCGAACAGCTCTTCTACCTGACCAGCAGGGGAATTCCCGTCGAAAAGGCCCGGGAACTCCTGACCCAGGCATTTGCGAAGGAGCTGTTCATGCCTCTTGAAGATTCCCCAGCCAAGAAACGCCTGGAACAGGTGGTAGCGAGTTTATAGGAAATTTTCGAGCCCCGAACCTCGCGCCTCGAACCTCACCCTCACATTCCACATTTCCCTAAATCCTAGACCCTAGATCCTAGACCCTAACCCCCAATCTCTTCGTCCGTCAGGTAGCAGGCAGGGTCTTCGGCCCAGAAGTCGCCGGTCACGGCCTCGGCGCGGGTACGGAAGTTGCCGTTGCACAGGTTCAGGTAGGCGCACTTGGGGCAGCGGCCCTTCAAAAGGGGCTTGCGGTCCTTGAGGCCTGCCATGATGGGGTTGCTCAGGTCGGTCCAGATTTCGCCGAAGGGGCGTTCCCGCACGTTCCCCAGGGTGATGTACTGGGTGAACTGGTCGGGGTGGACATTCCCTACGCTGTCGATGTTTCCGAAGGCCATGCCGCTACGGTTCCCGCCGTTGCTCTGGATGAGTTTCAGCACGCGTTCCCCGAGGGCGGGGTCCTTTTCCCTCATCTTGAGGTACAGATAGACAGCGTCGGCGTGGTTATCCACGGTGAGGATTTCCTTGTTGATGCCCCGGGCCTTGAAATCCAGGGTGCGGCTAATAATCAGGTCCATGACCTGGCGGCTCTCTTCGTGGCTCAGGTCCCGCTCCACCATGGCAGAGCCGCGACCGCTGTAGACCAGGTGATAGAAGCATACACGGTCGATGTTTTCACGTTCCAGCAAGTCGAAGATGGAATCCAGGTCCTGCACATTGTCGCGGGTAATGGTAAAGCGGAGCCCCACCTTCTGCCCCGTGGCCACGCAGTTGCGGATTCCCCGAAGCGCCATCTGGAAAGCCCCCGGCTTGCCGCGGAACTTGTCGTGGGTAGCTTCGCAACCGTCCAGGCTGATGCCCACGTACCCTACGCCCATGTCCTTCAGGCGCTTTGCGGTGCCTTCGTCGATGCGGGTGCCGTTGGTGCTGATGGTTGGGCGGATTCCCTTGCTGGCAGCATAATTCGCCAGTTCAAAAAAATCCGGACGCAACAGGGGTTCACCACCGCTGAACAAGATGACGGGAACGTTGAAATCGGCAAGCTGGTCGATGAGGGCAAGGCCTTCTTCGTGAGTCAGTTCGTTCTGATACTTGATGGCCTCGGAACGGGCGTAACAGTGGACGCAGTTTAGGTTGCAGGTCTTGGTGCAGTTCCAGACCACCACCGGGCCACGGCCCTCGCTCACGCCGTTCTGGGACTTGTGGGCGTGAGGCGTATAGCGAAGTGTGTCGCCGAAATTCGGCACATCCATCAACAGCTTGGTAATGCTAATCATGGAGGGAAATGTAGAAAATGATGGGAACGCAACCTACGGCAATTCCCCGTTGTTCATCATCTCGGGCATATTCTTGTGGACAATCCCATTCCTGTGCTGGATAACGTCATTTCGGGTCAGCACGTACTTCGCATAGTTGTCGCGGATTTTCTCCAGTGGGGCATACTCACGGTCCTCAGCCTTTCGGCTATCCATCATCGTCATGCAGACCTGTACGTAACAGTATTCAGAGAAATCCTTTTGCAGAATAAAGTCGCACTCCAGTTTCCCGATGCGTCCAACACTCACGCTATACCCGTTTGACCTGGCGTAGGCGTAAAAAACATTCTCCATGACGGGGCCGTAGTTTATGCGATTGTCCGTATTGGTCGCGTAGTAAAAGCCCACATCAGCCAGGTAGTATTTCTTTTCGCCCGCGATAGACTTTCTCGACTTCATGTCGAAGCGATTGCACTCGTAAAGAATTTTTGAATCAACTAGAATCTGGATGTACCTGTTCAAGGTTTCGCGCTTGATGTGGTCGCCGCTCTTGCGCAAGTCCTCGAGCATATTGGTAAGGCTCGTTGTCGCCCCGAAGTTGTTTATCATGTAGTTTCGAATCTTGTTGAACACCGACACATTGCGGATTTTCACTCGACGCTTGATATCCTTCTCGAAGATTTCTGTGATTACGCTTTCTATGTAAGCTTTCTTGTCTTGCGTCGAATCATATTGAACCGCCTTCGGAAAACCACCCTCCACGAGGAAGTTGTCGAACTCTTCCACCAGATTTTGGCTGACCGCTTTACCGAAGAATCGCTTCATTCCCAAGTATTCCTGGAAATTGAGTGGAAACATTTCAAACTCGATGTATCGACCCGTCAGCTTCGTGACCAGTTCTCCGCTCAGTAGGTAGGAATTTGAGCCCGTAATGAATATGGAAAAATCGCCTTCCGCCCTGAATGCGTTTATGACTTCCTCAAAGCCCTTGACATTCTGAATTTCATCGACGAATAGGAACTTGGTCCCTTGCGCAGCGGTATGCTCCTCGATACATTTTTCCAGCTGATCGGCGGTCTGAATATTCCTAAACCCACGCTTGTCCAAGTCGAGATAAACGATGTTTTCGGGAGCAACTCCCGAATCGGAGAGTTCCTGCGCGATAGTCTCCATCAGGCTGGACTTTCCGCAGCGGCGAACCCCCGTAATGACCTTGATTATCTCGCAATCGCGGTAGAAACCGCGGATTTTCTTGAGATAGCATTCCCTAGCATAATTCTTGGCACTCATACCCTAAATATACCCTATTACCGAAGAAAAATCAACGTTAAGGGGGTATATTTTGTAAAAATATCAATATTTACACCGTTAAAAACATCACAACGGGCTATTTCCGCACTTTGACAACTAGTCCTTGAGGCAACGGACGGATAGCGCGAAGTCCTTGCCGTCGTCCTCCAGGAATGCACGCTCGTAGCTGTAGTTCAGATACATGCTGTACACGTTGCTACCGATCTCAGTGGAGCTCCAGAAGGTGACATTGTTGCCCAAATTGCGGAAGCCGCTATCGATGTTGCGGGCGCCCGCAGGGAAAGCGGAAAAACCATAAGCATCCGTACCGTCGCCATTACTATTCCAGCCGGACGTAGACTTGAGCATGGCACCCGCTACTTCTTGTCCGCCGACAGCCTCAAACAGTGTTTCAAATTCGTCCCAGTTGCTTGGCAGGTGCCAGCCCTGGGGGCATACGCCCCGCACATTTCCGCTGGGAGAACATTCCGAATTATAGCCGCAGCCGTTGGCCGTATTCCCCTTGATGATGCCCGCGCTGTCCATGGCGGCACTCCACAGGTACAGGCGACCATACGTTTCGCAGTTGGCAGGGTCGTCATCGTAGCAGAAACTGGAGGAATCCAGGTCGGCCGTAGGTCCCTGGTATCGATAGTTCAGGTTCTCTGCCATCCAAGTCTGGTTCCCAATCTTGACCGTTCTGTAGGTTTGCCCGTCACGGGGGTCGGTAAATGTACCGGTAACCACGTCGTTCACGTCATTCTCACTGGAACTTGACAATTCGTCCAAGTCGTTAGCAATCGAACTATTGTCGTCACCACAGGCAACAAGCACCGCCATAGCGGCAAAAGAAAGTCCGAGACACAGTTTACGCATGTTCACCCCTTTAAAGAATTTCCTGGCGTTTAATCTATATAAATGCCTTTGGAAACGCAAACGCGAGAACTATAGAAAGAGGGCTATAACACAGGAAAAACTTCTCGGAGGAAACTCGCAGGGACTAACAGTCACAAGAGTTTCCGCCTGCCGTAACGGATCTTACCCGTAGTAAATATTCGTACCGACAAAAATACTTGAAAACCGGAGCCACCGCTTGTTTTTTGACCGAGATGTGTGCTTCCCAAGAGAGCAGTCGAATGAAATGAATCTGCGAGCGAGGGGAACACACATCGAGGGAAAGATTTGTTAAAGGAGATGCCCGGTCGGGGCCGGGCATGACAAACAAAAAAACACCTCCCGCAGAACGGGAGGCGCTATAAGGAAAATTTCCTTGACTATTACTTGCTTTCGGCAGCAGGAGCGGCGGCAGCGGCTGCGGGAGCAGCGGCTTCAGCGGCAGGTGCGGCTGCGTCGGCAGCATCCTTCTTCTTGGACTTAGAAGAGATGGAGAAGATTACCGTGCGAGGAACGGAAGCCAGAGTCACGCCTTCGGGGAGTTTGAAGTCCTTGGCGTAGAAGGTCACGTTGGTTTCGAAGTCGGAGATGTCCAGGTTCAGCACCGTAGGAATGCAGGTGGGCTTGGCAGAGAGCATCAGGTAATGAGTTTCCTGAGCCATGACACCGCCCTGGGTCTTGACGCCCACCGGAAGGCCGGAGAGCTTGACAGGAACGCGGACCTTCACCGGAGTAGCTTCGTCAATCTTCAGGAAGTCGATGTGTTCGATAGCCTGGGAGATGGCGTCCTTCTGGTAGTTGTAGATAACCGCAGGATTGCCGGCCTTGCCGTCAATTTCCAGGTCCAGAAGGGTGTAACGCTTACCGGGAGCGAGGACCTTGCGAACATCGATAGCGCTGACGCTGATGTTCAAAGCCTCGGTACCCTTACCATAATAGACGGCCGGAATCTGACCAGCCTTACGCAAACGCTTGTTTTCGCGGTTTGCACCTAGCACTCTCGAGGTAGCCTTGAGCGTTGTGAGTTCCATTGTATTTCTCCAATTTTGGAATGGTTAAAAAATTCATTGGGGTAGCTGGATTCGAACCAACGAATAACGGAATCAAAATCCGTTGTCTTACCACTTGACGATACCCCAATGGTGGCGCAAATATAGAAAATACGCCCAAAATTCAAAGGGATTCGCCTAAAAACCCTGGAAAAAACGGGTCACGGCGAGGTATCTGGAAATGGGTTTTAGGGATTCCTGGGCAGATTCCGCCTGGCTCTGGGTCCCAAAAACGCCAAAGACGGAGGCTCCCGACCCCGACATGAGGACAGAAGTCGCCCCAAGGCGGATCATCTGTTGCTTCAGCTGTTCTACCAGGGGATGCTTGGGGAATACCGAAATCTCGAAACTGTTGAAGACGTTTTCCAGGGCGAAATCCATAGCGGAACCCGAATTTTCTGCAGGACTAGAACCGGCCGCGGCCCTGAAACCCGACTTGTACGCTTCCCAGCGGTCAGGGCCCGACTTGGGGACTCCGGCGTAGGCGTCCTTGGTGGGAACTGCGTCCAGAGGGGTCGCTACGAGCAGGTGCTGACCGTCTTTCAGCTGGAGCGGTTCGATGGGCGTTAGCTTTTCGCCGATGCCCTCGGCAAAAGCCGAGCCGCCTCTGACCAGAAAGGGGACGTCGGCACCGAGATTTGCGCCCAGTTCTTCCAGGGCCTCGTACGGGAGATTCAACTTCCAGAGGCGGTTCAGCAACCGGAGGGTTGCTGCGGCATCGGCAGAGCCTCCGCCAAGACCTGCTCCCAAAGGCATCACCTTTTCCAAATACAGGTCAACGCCCTGCAGCACACGGTAGGCCTCCTGCATCAAGACCGCAGCCCTGAAAACCAGGTCCGATTCCTTGGGGTATTCCTGAGGAGTGCTGTATTCCAGGGTAATCTTGTCGTCGTCTCGAAGGGTGGCCGAAACCGTATCGCCCACGTCGATGGTCTGGAAAAGGGTTCCCAAATCGTGGTAACCGTCTTCGCGCTTGCGAATGACATCTAGAAACAAGTTGATTTTTGCAGGAGCGAATTCTTTCATGAGAAGTGGACAGTAAACAGTGGTTAAGAGTACTGGGTTTGAGGTGTGAGGTCGGAGCTAAAGCTCCTTTGAGGTCGCTGCGCTTTGAGAAAAAAAGACCAACTATAGCCGCAGACGCCATAGACCTCCAAGCGAGTGGAACGAGCGTCCTCATACCTCAAAGCGAGTAAAACGAGCGCCCTCATACCTCTTACCTAAACGTTCCGGAGCGTTCCAGTTGCATGAGCTGGTCCATGTCAATAAGCATGGCCCGGGGCTTGGAATTGCCTGTACTGCGGGCGCACAGGCCGAGACCGAACAGCTGGTCCACAATCTTGCCCGCGCGGCTGTAGCCTACGCTAAAGTGGCGCTGCACCGCAGAGGTAGAAAGGCCGTTGCCGCATTCGATAGCCCACTTGGCCACCTCAAACAACAGCTTGTCCTTCTTCTCGCTCATAGCGGCATTTTCTTCGCCGTCCTCCCCTTCCCCGCCTTCTTCAGCAACCTCGAAGGTTTCCAGCTGCGGGTAGCACACGTTCTGGTTGGAGCAGGCGTCGGCCAGCTTTTCCGCTTCTTCGTCGCTGAGGAAGGCCCCATGCAGGCGCACCGGGTCGGGAGCATTCACCGCCTTGTAAAGCATGTCGCCACGGCCCAGGAGTTTTTCGGCGCCGGCGTGGTCCATCACCGTGCGGGCATCCACGTTAGAAGCCACCTTGAAGCTGATACGTGTAGGTAGGTTCGCCTTGATGTTACCGGTAATCACCTTCACCGACGGACGCTGGGTGGCAAGCACCAGGTGAATGCCAACAGCACGGGCCTTGGCGGCCAGGCGGCTCACGTTCTTCTCGATTTCCTTGCCGGCCACCATCATCAAGTCGGCCATCTCGTCGATAATCACCACGATAAAGGCCATGCGGTGACCGCGATCCTCTTCAGGAACATCATCCGGGAGTTCTCCCGCCTCGAACTTGGCATTGAAACCGCCAATGTTTCGGACCTTCGCCGAGGCAAGGACTTCGGTACGCCGGTCCATCTCGTAGCAGAGCCACTGGAGCGCCTGTATGGCCACTTCGGGCTTGGTAATCACAGGGGCAAGCAGGTGCGGGATGTTCTCGTACATCTTCAGTTCCACCGCCTTCGGGTCCACAAGGATCATGCGGAGTTCGTCGGGAGTCTTGCTGAAGAGCATGCTGGCCATGAGGGCATTAATGCACACGGACTTACCGGAGCCCGTCTGGCCCGCAATCATCAGGTGGGGAGCCTTCGCCAGATCCATGGCAAAAGGCTCGCCGGAAATGTCCTTGCCAAGAGCCATGACAATCTTTTCGGGAGAAGGCTTGAAGGCATCGCTCTCGAAAATATCGCGACCAAAAATAGTCTGCATCTTGCGGTTGGGAATCTCGATACCCACCGCTCCCTTTCCGGGAATCGGGGCGAGGATTCGTATGGACACCGCCTTCAGGGCCATGGCCAGGTCGTCTTGCAGGGCACTGAACTGGGAGACCTTCACGCCCGGACCTGGTTCCACCTCGAAGCGGGTAATGACGGGCCCGGTCTCGCAGCCCACCACCTTGCCTTTCACCTTGAAGTTTTCCAGCTTTTCTTCAAGCATCTTGCCGATGGCGTTCAACTCGTCCACCGTATAGTCCGCCGGCTGGGGCTCGTGGGTGTCTAGAATTTCATCTACGGAGGGCACCTTGTATTCGTCGTAGTGCACCGTCGGGTCAGGCTGTGGAATACCGGTAACGCCAGAGCCGGTGACGGTCGTGCCGCCAGAAGATGTGCCGATGTTACTAGGCGGCACATAACTCGGGTCCTGGTCCACCTCGTCCGACGAGACCACCTGAGGAATAAAGTCCTCTTCATCTTCATCGGGTTCTGCTGGCGGTTCTGCGTCGCCCGATAGCGTAGGCTCTTCGCCGCCCACCATCGTCCCTGCCACGGTTGCTGCCTGAGTTTCTTCGACAGAACCCGCCACAACAGTAGCCTCGTCGGGAGCAGTTCCCGCCACGACGGTGGCATCACCCGAACTAGCAGGTTCGGCAACGACGGTTTCGTCTGCAGATTCGCTTTCGCCTCCGCGAACAGCGCCCTTCACCACCAGGTTCCCCTGGCGTTCGTTTTCCCAGTTGATTTCTTCACGGGCCCGGCGTATTTCGGCAATCTTGTTCCGGATTTCGCGAATTTCAAGGGCACTCATGTGAGTTCCATTCTCGCGAAGTTCCTTTTCCAAACGCAAAATTTCAGGATCTTCGCCAAGGGGTTTCGGAGCAGGCTTTTCAACAGCCGTTCCAAAGGAGCCCTCCACAAGGGTTCCTTCTACGACCCTGTCCACCATAGGCGTTTCCGCAGCGGTTGTATCTACCGGCTCCATCCAGTTCTTGCGGGCACTGAAAGGCTTCAGCACGCCCTTGTGCTTAGTCCTGTAGGCGTCGGGAATATTGAAGATGGTGGTATCCCCATCCATGGTGATACCCTTGCGAACCGTGGTCGTCTCGTCGGAGTCTTCCCCGTCGCTTTCGCCATCGACTTCACCAGCAGGGGCTTTTTCCTTTATGCCGCGAATCTTGCGGAACAGGGTGGTAAAGTGCCCGAAACGAAGGCCAAAGCAGAAGAACAGCACCGCCACCAGAACAAGGGACAGAACAATCACGGGAATAAACAGCACGTCACCACAGAGGGGGCCCACGATGTTGGAATCCAGAAAGCGCCCCACGATTCCGCCACGCATGATGAATACATCTTCAGAAACGCCCGCCTTGCCATGAACGGGGATGGACATCAGAACGCACAGGTCCAGGCCCACGATAGAAAGGCCGAGAGCCACGCGGAACAGTTTCTTGCGCAGGCCCTGGAAAGTGATGAACAAGCCCCACAGCATCACGGACAGGATAATGAATATCACGGGCAACTTGCCGAAGGCAAAATTCAAGAAATCCCCGAACCGGGTCATGATTCCCTTTTCGGAACCTACATAGACCACGCTAATACATGACAGCAGGGCTATAGCAGACAGAGCAATGAGCCCGTAGCCCACCACCATCGCTCCCAGGGAACGTTCCTCCGAATTATCCACCTGTTCCGTTTTTGCAGGTGACGTTTTACGACCGGTTTTCTTTTTTTGAGTTGCCAAATTAAAGCTCCTTCGCCATTGCATTGGAAATATAACTAAAACCCATTTATTATTATTGACAATATGCAGATAAAACTGTCAAAAAAATTAAAGAAGCTCCTGATTGGTTTTGGACTCACTTCTGTCCTTGTCTTTCTCATTTTGTTCTTGGGCAACGTGCAGAACCCGCAACTGGATGGAGTCCGCAACGGTGCTGAATCCCTGGAATACCTGTTCTACGACATGTTCTTCAAGGTCAAGACAGGCAAGACCCACAATCTCGAAGAAACCGGCGACAAGAACGCCCTGAACAGCCATTACGACCCAAACATCTTTATCGTGGATATTGACGAACCCTCCCTGGCAAAACTGGGAAACTACAACACCTGGGACCGTTCTATCCACGCCGACGTGGTCAAGAACCTGAGCAACGGAGGGGCATCGGCCATCGGCTTCGATATTCTGTTCAAGAACGCTGACTTTGGCGAACAGAAGACCCAGCAGGTCACCACCATGCTGAACAAGCTGAGCCCGGACACGCCCTGGGATTCCCTGGGGGGCGACATCCGCACCTTCTACAATTACGACTCCATGCTGGTGAGCGCCGTCAAGGAAAGCGGGAACACCATCGTCTGCAACATTTTTGACAGCTACCAGTCCTACAAGCACGAATCCCAGTGGAGGCCCCTCAGCACCGCCGAACGGGCCGATGAAATCGGCTACAGCTCCACCTTCGAGCTGTCGCAGGCGGACTCCGCCCAAAACATCGAGCCCAAAGATTTGCTGGACAACATCTTCCCGGAACTGGCCCACGCCGGCGCACAGATGGGTTCGGTAAACGCCTATCCCGATGACGACGGCGTGGTCCGCCGCGTGTCGCTCCTTTACCGTTTCCCCAGTCCCGAACTCTATTCCGGAGTCGAAAGCAAGATATACTCCACCATGCCCCTGATGAGCCTTCTGCACCTGTTCCATCAAAAACCAGAAAACGTAAAAATCAAGATGGGGAAGTATATCGACCTGGGCAAACCCTTCGGCATCTACAGGGATTCCTCGGGATTTTACCACACCACCTTCCCCCAGTTCAGCTATCCCATGTTCCAGGCGCTCCATAAAAAAATCAAGGAAGCCGCCAAGAAGCCCGAAGAAAACAGCCAGTTCATCGACATTTCCTCAAAAATCATCGCCACCAAGAACAGTGAAGGAAACGTCACCTTCGAAATCTTTGAAGGCCAAATGTTGAACGAGACACTTTCCGACGCCCTTTTCCAGATTGACGTTTCAATGTTGGATTCCCTGGGCGAAGACGAAGAAAAAGAGGTGGCCGAAAACATCACAGTCAAGCGGGACGAAGAAGGCGCCAACCGTTTTGTGCTTACCGACAGCGAAGAAGACGAAGAGGCGGTCATCACTCCCTACATCGTGAACACCGTCAAGTATTTTGCGGACTCACTGCAGAGGCTTCCACCAAACAAGCCCACCCATATTTCCATGGACATGGATATCCATTACGACATCTCCAAGAAAAAATGGGTATCAAACCTGGTCATCCTAAACAACGACGTGCTGACAGACATCATCAACACCTCCGAAGAACGCATCAACAACCTGGGCGAAGGCAAAGAAATCCGGTTCGGCAAGGTGAAACAGATTCCTATCGACCGCTGGGGACATTACCAAATCAACTACAAGGGCCGTTACAACACGGCAGAAACGGAAAGAGTTTTCCAGCACCTGTCCTATTACGACATTACCAAGAACCGCGTTGACCCGGGACTTTTCCAGGGCAAGATTTTCATTCTGGGTTCGGCGGCCCCGGCCCTGTTCGACTTTGTGACCGCGCCCCACGAAGAAAACTACCCCGGCGTGCTGACCCATGCCACCATTCTCCAGAATATCCTGAACGACGACTTTTTGGTGACCCTGCAGGAACGCTACCAGCAGATTATCGTGGTGTTGCTCGCCCTAGTTTGCCTGCTGGTGGGCCTCTACGTAAAGAGCTACATTTCCATCGCGCTTTCCTTTGTGCTGATGGGCGGCTACCTGGGCATCGCCTACCATTACTTTGAACAGGGGCTCTACCTTGGAGCGTCCAAGCAGATTTTCGCCATCCTGTTCACCAACATCATCGCCCTGATTATCCAGTTCTATTTCGAGACCAAGGAAAAACGCTTCTTGGGTAACGCCTTCAAGCAATACATCTCTCCTGAACTGATCGACGAGATGGTGAACAACGAAATCATGCCTACCCTGGGCGGTTCCAAGTCCAACATCACCGCCTACTTTACCGACATCGCGAGCTTCTCCACCTTCTCCGAAAAAATCGGGGACCCCAGCAAGCTGGTGGAACTTCTGAACGAATACCTCACCGCCATGACGGACACCCTGCTAGAGAACAAGGGAACATTGGACAAGTACGAAGGGGATGCCATCATCGCCTTCTTCGGAGCCCCCATGCCGCTGCCCAACCACGCCCAGAACGCCTGCGACAGCGCCGTAGATATGCAGACCAAGCTCATGGCCCTCCGCAAGAAATGGGCGGGCGAAGGAAACAAGTGGCCCAAGGTAGTCCATGACATGCACATGAGAATCGGTATCAACTCCGGCGACATCGTGACCGGAAACATGGGTTCCACCATGCGCAAGAACTACACCATGATGGGCGACGCCGTGAACCTGGCCGCCCGCCTGGAAAGCGCCGCCAAGCAGTACGGTGCCTACATCCAGATAAGCGAAGACACCCAGAAGCACCTGGACGAAGGCCGGTTCATCTACCGCTCGCTGGACACCATCCGCGTCATCGGCAAGAGCCAGCCCGTCAAGACCTTCGAACTGCTGGCAAAGCCCGGCTGTGAAAACGAAGCTCAGTTACACAAGCTGGTGGAAATCTGGGAACAGGCCCGCACCGCCTACTTAGCGATGGACTGGAACCGCGCCGAGGAACTGTTCACGGAATGCCTGGACTACGAACCCCACCACCCCGACAGGGATCCGGGTTCCAAGACCACACCTTCACACGTTTATATCAAGCGCTGCGAAACTTATAAGATAAACCCGCCCGTAGCCCAAGGCGAAACCTGGGACGGGGTGTTTACGGCTACAGAAAAATAGCGGCATAGCCGCTATTTTTCAATTACGAATTCGGATTTCGGAATTCAGAATTAGTTCAGTTCGATATTGTCGATCAGGCGAGTCTTACCGAAGAAGGCGGCCACGAGGATAACCACCTTGTCGCCATCGCGGAGGACGCCGTTGAACTTCTGCAAGTTCTTCTGGTTCACCACTTCCACGTACTGAACCTGGCCGCGATTGGCCAGCACAGACTTCAGCACGATATCCCTGAGACGCACCACGCCGCGCTCGCCGCCCTCGAAAGCCTTCTTGGCCAACTTCAGACCTTCGGAAATGCCTAACGCCTGCTTGCGTTCATCGGCTGTCAGGTATTCGTTACGGCTAGAAAGGGCAAGACCAGATTCTTCGCGGACAATAGGCACCCGATGAATTTCAATATCGAAATTCAGGTCCTTCACCATCTTTTCGATGAGGAACACCTGCTGGTAGTCCTTCTCGCCAAAGAAAGCCTTGTTCGCCCCGGATATCAGGAACAGCTTGGCCACCACGGTCAAGACTCCGCGGAAATGCCCCGGGCGGTAAGCACCGCAGTACATGCTTTCAAGGGTTTCGTCCCGCACCAGGGTCAGCGGGTCGCCATCAGGATACATTTCGGCAACGCTGGGCGCAAAGACATAGTCCGCTCCCAGGGATTCCGCCAATTTGGCATCGGCTTCCAGGCGCTTGGGGTACTTGTCCAGGTCTTCGTTACGACCGAACTGGATAGGATTCAAGAAAACGCTTACCACCGTCACTTCGCAGTTCTTTACGGATTCCTTGATCAACGCCCCGTGACCGTCGTGGAGAGCACCCATGGTGGGCACAAGTCCAATGACCTTGTCCTTCTTGATAAGGGGTTTCAGGGTTTCACGTAATTCCGCTATAGTCTTGATGATTTGCATATTGCCTTCTTAGTTACCATCGGGAACAAAGTAGGTGGTCTGCCGCGGGCACTCCGCAATAGCATCCAGAATTTGTTTCAGGTGATTTTCGTTGTGTACAAAGTCGATATTGTCCGTGTTGATAATCAGCACGGGGGCGCTGGGGTAATGCCAGAAAAGGTGGTCGTAGCGCTCCTGCAGGTCCTTGAGGTAATTACCCTCGATAGCCTTTTCCATCTGGCGGCCACGGCCGCGAATGCGGTTCAGAAGTGTCGGGACACTGGCCTGCAAGTAAACCACCAGGTCGGGTTTCGGCAAGTCCTTGTCCAAGGAGCGGGCCACCTGCTCGTACATGGTGTACTCGCTGTCGGAAAGGTTCTGGGCCGCAAAAATCTGGTCTTTATCAAAGGTGTAGTCGCATACCAGCAGGTCGTGGAACAGGTCGCTCTGGATTCCCGTGTTCTGCAACTGCTTGTGGCGGTCCAGCAAAAAGAACAGCTGAGTCTGGAAGGCGTAGGCTTCCTTATTTTCGTAAAATTTTTCCAAGAAGGGGTTTTCTGCAAAGTTTTCCTCGATGCAGAAGGCGTTCCACCGTTCGGCGATAATCCGAGCGAGTGTGGTCTTTCCGACCCCGATGACCCCTTCAATGGCCAAAAAATGCACGCCCTTGTCCGTAAGCATCAGTCTTCCTCCCCTGTGACGGTGCGGAACGGGATTTTCCCCTCGCGGGCTAGCAAATCCGCAAGCAAACTTTTCACGGTACGCCCGTTCAACGGGTCCTCCCAATCGGGGGCGATATCGTTCAACGGCACAAGCACGAACTGCCGGTGCAGAATCTCCCCGTGAGGGACCTGCGGCCTGCCGGACAGCACCTTGTTGCCGTAATACAAAAGATCCAGATCAATTTCCCTAGAATTCCAGTGTCCCCTGGGTTTGCGGCCCAGCACCAGCTCGGAACCCTTGAGGTAATGGAGCAGCCGCGTAGGCGTACCCGCATACCAGAAACTCACCACCTGGTTAAAATACGGTCCCTGGCCTTCAGGGCCTACCGGCGGAGTCTCGTAGATGGGGCTTTCTTTCCAGCCACCGGCAGAAATTCGGCGCAACATGTCACGCCCCTCAGAGAGGCGCTTGCCCCGAGGAGAAAGATTGCTGCCAAGAGCCACAAAAACTCTTTCTAAGGATTCCACGACCACTAATATAGTTAAAACAACTTGTCATTTTTTCACTTTTTTTTGACATCTAAGCCGTTTTTTGCTGACAAAAACTTTTTTTTTATTTATCTTATAGGGCGTTGAGGGAGCAAAGCCTTCCCAATTTTATGGAGAGTATTTCTCCATTTTACCATATCCCCCATTCAAGTTCTTTTCCACATAAAAAAGACCTTACTATATCAAAGGATAATCTAGTGCCTAGATCAAAAAGTAATCCTGATGAAGGATTGAACGAAGTTTCTATGACCCCCGAACAGAATCAAGCCGCAGAGGCAGACAAGCCCAAGCGTCGCGGTCGCCCCCCGAAAAAAGCAAAAGAAGATAGCGATGTCCAGAAGGCCGCCGCCGAATTCATGGAAGCGGAAAAGAAAGCCGAACCGAAAGCCACACCCGTAGCCCCGGCTGAAGCAGCAGCGCCGGCAAACAAGGCAGCTCCCGTAGCCGACGGAGCCCCAGCCGTTGTTGCGGCCGCACCGATTGAAAACAAGGGACAGAACCCGCAACAGGGCAACGCCCAGAATGGCCAACAGCAAGGTCAGAACAACCAAGGCCAGGCGCAAAACAACCAAAATCAGAACAGAGGCAACCAGGGCCAACAGAACAATCAGGGCGGCCAGGGCAACAACAAGTTCAACAACAATAAATTCAACAAGTTTAACAAATTCAAGAACCGCCACGGCAAGAACCTGCCCCAGGACGACTTTTTGGACGAAAGTATCCAGCTGCCGCCGCCGGACCCTGAGAAGGTGGCCGCCGCGCGGGCCAAGTGGAGAGAACTCCGCGGGCTCCCCATGTTCGAGCTCCAGCGCCAAGCCGACGAACTCTCTATCCCCGACTTCAAGACCATGCGCAAGCAGGCCCTGGTCTATAGCATCTTGAGTGCCACCACCGGCGAAGACTGCCCCATCTATACCGAGGGCGTGCTAGAAATCATTCCCGACGGCGGACACGGATTCTTGCGGAACCCCGACCACAACTACCTGGCGGGCCCCGACGACATCTACATCAGCCGTAACATCATCCGCCGTTACGACCTGAAGATGGGCGACACCATCACCGGCCAGATCCGCCAACCCAAAGAGGGCGAAAAGTATTTTGCCTTGATGCGCATCGACACGGTGAACTTCGAACCTCCCGAGAAGACCAAGCGTCGCGTGGCTTTCGAATACCTGACGCCCATCCACCCCATCGAAAGGCTGAACCTGGAATGGGATCCTCAAGAATACAGCACCCGCATCATGAACCTGTTCACCCCCATCGGAAAGGGCCAGCGCAGCATTATCCTCGCCCCTCCCCGCACGGGTAAGACGGTTCTTCTGCAGAACATCACCAAGGCCCTCACCATCAACCACCCCGAAGTGAAGCTGATGGTGCTCCTGATTGACGAACGCCCCGAAGAAGTGACGGAAATGCGCAAGCTGGTGGACCGTCTCCGCGAAGAAGGTGCTGCCCGAGGCAAGAACATCCAGGCCGAAGTGCTGGCATCTACCTTCGACGAAGAACCCACCCGCCACATCAAGGTGGCCGACATGGTCATCGAGAAGGCCAAGCGTATGGTGGAACACGGAAACGATGTGGTGATTCTTCTGGACTCCATCACCCGCTTTGCCCGCGCAAACAACGTGGTGATTCCCCACTCCGGAAAGATCCTCTCCGGCGGTGTGGACGCCAACGCCATGCACAGGCCCAAGCGTTTCTTCGGTGCTGCCCGTAAAATCGAGAACGGCGGATCCCTCACCATCATCGGCACGGCCCTTATCGAGACCGGCAGCCGCATGGACGAAGTGATTTTCGAAGAATTCAAGGGTACCGGCAACAACGAACTGGTTCTGGACCGCCGTATCGCCGAAAAACGCATCTGGCCGGCCATCGACATCTTCAAGTCCGGAACCCGCAAAGAAGAACAGCTTTTGTCCGACGACGAACTTCGCCGCGTGTGGGTGCTCCGCCGCTACCTGCAGGACATGACCACCGTGGAAATCATGGAATTCATGCGTGACAAGATGAAGTCCTTCAAGACCAACTATGATTTCTTGAACTCCATGAACGGGTAAAAAGGGCCTTACGCCCTTTTCAGATTCATTTCATAACGGTTACCTAAAAACAAAGGTAACCGTTTTTCTATTCATCTACTCGAAGCATTCCCGGATAGTCTGGATGATTGCATCCTGCTGTTCGGGAGTCATCTTGTTGTCGCTGGGGAGGCAGAGCCCGCGGGCAAAGATGTCGGCACCCACGTCGGTGATTCCACCCGCAATGTAGGCGTTGGTACGTGCGCGGCCGTTACCCTGCGCGGTGATAAACGCGTGGCTCATGTACATGGGCTGCATGTGCATGGGTTTCCATATAGGGCGGCCCTCGGCGTTCAAGGCGGCGATGCGCTCCAGGATTTCCGTGGGGCAGCTCTTGCCTGCCTCGTGGATGTACAGGGCGTCGGTTTCGCCGCGGACCTGCTTGCACATGGCGTCTTTGTCGATAATCATGCAGCTGAGCCAAAAGTTCGGTTCAGAATTCGCGACGTCGTAGGGGTTCACCTGTACCGGGAGGCCCTTCAGGCCCTCCTTGTAGCGCATGTAGATAGCCTTTTTCTGGGCGATGTGTTCTTCCAGGTAGGGCATCTGGCCGCGGACAACGCCGGCGATGACATTGCTCATGCGGTAGTTGTAGCCCACTTCTTCGTGCTGATACCAGGCGGCCGCTTCGCGCGACTGGGTGCTCCACTTGCGCACCTTCTCGGCGTCGTCCTTGCTGTCGGTGAGGAACATGCCGCCGCTACTGCCGGTAATGATCTTGTTGCCGTTGAAGCTGATGGCGCTGTAGTCGCCGAACTTGCCGGTCTGTTCGCCCTTGTAGGTGGCACCGAAGCTCTCGGCGGCGTCTTCGATAAGGAGCGCATTGTGGCGGGCGCAAATCGCGCGGATTTCGTCCACCTTGCCGGGCGTTCCGTACAAGTGAACAAGTACCACCAGTCGCACGTCGGGGTAAATCTCGAACGCCTTCTCGAGGGCCACCGGATCCATGTTCCAGGTATCGTACTCGGTGTCGATGAACACGGCCTCGCCATTCTCGTAGGCGATGGGGTTCACGGTGGCATCGAAAGTCATGTCGCTGCAAAACACCTTGTGCCCGCGCAACGCCCCCTCGCCCACCTTGGGCATGCCGTACAGGGCCTCGCCCGCAAGCTTTGTACACAGGTGCAACGCCGCTGTGCCGGCCGAAAGCGCCACGGCGTACTTCACACCCACCTTCTCGGCGGCAAGGCGTTCCACCTCGTTGATGTTCGCACCCACGGTACTCATCCAGTTGGTCTCGTACGCTTCGGTCACGTACTTGATTTCTTCGCCATGCATGGTGGGGCTACTGAGCCAGACTTTACTATCGAAACGGGTCGTCATAGGCCCAAATATAAATTTTTACTATATTTCCCGCCATGGCATACGTAGCAATGGCCCGAAAGTGGCGTCCCCAGTCTTTCTCCGACATGGTCGGACAGGAACACATCGCAAAAACCCTCCAGAACGCAATCGAGGGCGGCCGCCTGCACCATGCCTTCCTTTTTACCGGCACCCGCGGCGTGGGCAAGACCACCAGTGCCAGAATCCTCGCCCGCACCCTGAACTGCAAGGGCGGCGACCCATTGCACCCCTGTGGCGAGTGCGACAGCTGCAAGGACATTGCCAGCGGCAACCCCATGGACGTCTATGAAATAGACGCCGCCTCCAACACCGGCGTCGAAAACATCCGCGACGTCATCGAGCGCGTGCAGTACCCGCCGGTCATCGGCAAGTACAAGGTCTTTATCATCGACGAAGTCCACATGCTCTCCACCGGGGCCTTCAACGCCCTGCTCAAGACCCTCGAAGAACCGCCCCCGCATGTGATTTTCATCTTCGCCACCACCGAGGTGAACAAGGTCCCCCAGACCATCCTCAGCCGTGTGCAGCGTTTCGACTTCAAGCGGCTCACCATGGAGCAAATCCGCAGCCGCCTGCGCTATATCTGCGAGCAGGAACACATCAACGCTTCCGACGAAGCCCTGGACATCTTTGCCGAAAAGGCCGACGGTTCCATGCGCGACGGCCTCACCTACTTTGACCAGGCCTACGCCTTTACCGGCAGCGACATGACCGCCGAATCGGTGCGCTCTATCCTCGGGATTCCGCCGGTGGAGCTGTTTTTCTCCCTTATCCAGGCCATCGAAAACCACGACCTGAAGGGCTGCTTCAAGATGGTGGACGACGCCGTGAAAATCGGTATCGAGTTCGCCCCCCTGCTGGACGGTTTCGGCAAGTTCCTGCGGAACATGATCTACAGCCGCCTGGACGCCTTCACCGCCGACGAGCTGAACATCACCGAAGAGCTATTCACCAAGTACAAGAGTTCGGCCCAGGGTATCGGCAACGGCGACCTGCTCCGACTGAGCAAAATGCTCATCGACCTGCAGGCGAACCTGCGCTACAGCACCAACCCGAGGCTCGTGGTAGAGACCACCTTCGCCCGCATGGCCTGGCTCGACCGGCTCACCGACCTCAAACGGGCGCTAGCCGCCATCAACGACCCCAAATCCGCCGCCGACGAGGCGGTAAAAAAAAAAGTAGCTGAAGTCGCCCAGGCCCTGGAGGCAGAACCTGCCCCGGCTCCCTACAGCGACCCCTTCGAAAACTACCAGGGCACCGGAAACAGCGCCACCTATTCCCGCTACGAGATTGCCGCCGCCTGGCCCTCCATCTGCGCAGGTTTTGCCGACGACGGCGACCTGTATTTTTCGGCGGCCATGGCGGGCACCGTCCTGGAAACCGGCGACCCCCACGAGAACCCCTTCCCCATCGCCCTTACCTTTGTGGGGGAAACGTCAAAAAATGACTCTTGGAATTTCCAGCAGCTGCAGGAACACCCAGAATTCATGACCCGGCTGCAGAACGTGCTCGAAGACAAGCTCCAGACCAAGATTTCCCTTTCGGTCAAGACCCGCGCCTTTACGGAATCCGAACGGATTATGCGGGAAAACGCCAAGAAGACCCCCTACCAGCTGGACAAGGACAGGGAGCCCCTTTTTGAAAAGATCGAAGAAATGTTTGCCGCAGAATTGGTATATTCTGTAGCGGTGAAAAAAGAAACGGCCAGCATGGCCCAAGACGACTTAGAAGAAGACAACGACAACTAGAAAGGAGTTCATGCCATGGACATGAGTAAAATGCTGAGGGACCTTCAGAAGATGCAGAGCAAGATGATCAAGGCGCAAAGCGACCTGAAGGCACAGAGTTTCGATGCCGAAGCGGGCGGCGGCATGGTAAAAGTCGCCATGAACGGCCGCGGGGTCCTCACCATGATCAAGATCAACCCCGACGCTGTTGACAAGGACGACGTAGAAGCCCTGGAAGACCTGATTATGGCGGCCATCAACGCGGCGGTCAAGAAGAAAGACGACGCCACCCAAGAAAGCATCAGCGGCGTCACCGGCGGCATGAAAATCCCCGGCCTGATGTAATCGCCAGAAATGCCTTTTATCGGCTAGAAAAGGCATTTTATCCACAAATAAAAAGAGTCCCCCTATATAAAGGGGGCTTTTTTGTTAAATTTGGCCCATATTATTCACTGGAGAACGAATGTCAAGGCAATTTGCTATCCTACCTTCCGTGGCTCTGGCGCTATCGCTCATGGCCCTGCCCGCCCTTGCCGGCCAGGCCTATACCCGCGAAGACGCGCTCAAGATTGCCATGGAAAAGTCCACGACCATCAAGTCCGCCGAAGAGGAACTGGTCAGCGCCAATTCCCAGGTGGACGCCGGTTACGGAAACGCCATGCCCAGTATCGACCTGAGCGCGGGAATCACCCGTATTTTCGGGCTGGACGACGTAGAAAACAGTCATGATTTGGCCAATGCCGCCAACAACATGGAATCCGCCAGCGATTTCGACAAGCAGGTCATGGCCCCCGCCGTTGACGGACTCATTTACGGCATGAAATCCCAGGGTTACCGCTGGCAATCCAGCGTGGGCCTCACCGCCACCCAGATCCTTTACGCCCAGGGCAAGGTGGGAACCGGCATCGATATCGCCAAGATTTACAGGCGCTTGAAAGAAGTGAACCTGGAAAATGTGAAGGCCACCGTCAAGTACAACGTGGAAACTGCTTTTGACCAGCTGATTTACCTGGATTCCGCCGTGGCGATTCTCGAAGCGAGCATCGCCCAGACGCAGCAGCATATCGACTACGTGAACGGTGCCGTAGAAAGCGGACTCGCCTCGGAACTGGACCAGATTCGCGCCCAGCTCCAGCTGGACCAGCTGAAATCCGAGCTGGAAAAGACCAAGAAGAACCAGATTCTCGCCCGCAACGCCCTCTTGAACACCATGGGCATGGACTGGGAAGCCGACGTGCAGTTCAAGGGGGAACTCCGTGACCCGAATTCGAACCTGCCCTACCCCGACACCGCCATGGCCAATGTGAAAAAGCGCCGCAAGGAACTGGTGATGCTGGACCAGTCCGAAGACATGCTCCAGAAGAACATTTCCATCGAAGAGGGTGGCTACAAGCCCACTATCGTGCTGGTGGGCGGCCTCAAGTACAGCAACAACAAGAACGAAATCCAGCAGTGGGACGCCCCCGACTGGGACAAGAACATCAACAAGTACGTGGGCCTGAACCTGACCATGAACCTCTTCAACGGTATGAAAACCAAGGAAGCCGTGGTCCAGGCGAAATCGAAACTGCGCGACACCCAGATCCAGAAAGAAACCGCCGAGCGCGGGTTCCGCATGCAGATCGAATCCTGCGCCAACACCCTGGAAGACGCCGTGCGCCAGCTGGAGCTCCAGAGGCGCCAGGTGGACCTGGCCACCCGCAACTACGACCTGACCGAGGCCTCCTACAAGGTGGGCAAGTCCACCCAGCTGGACTACCTGGACGCCTCCATGACGCTCCGCACCACAAAACTCAAGTACATGGAAGCGGTCTTGAACTGGAACAACGCCTACAACGCCCTTTTGCAGGCCACCGGAGAATATCAATAGGACAAAGATTATGAACAGCATCAAAAAGTACATCATCACCCTTTCTGCCCTAACGTTTGTCCTTGTCGGTTGCAAGGGCAAGGACGCCAAGGATAGTGCCACCGTGGCACCCTCCACCATCGAAGAAATCCAGAAGGAAAAGGGCAAGCCCGCCCGCGTGGTCAAGGCCAAGAAATCCTCCCTCAAGGACATCCGCGAATTCAGCGGAACCATCGAGGGCATGCAGCAGGCTAACGCCATCTCCAAGATGGGCGACCCCCTGGCAAAGATTTACGTGCAGGTGGGCTCTACCGTCCAAAAGGACCAGGTGCTGGCCGAATACATCTTTACCGGCGACAACACCCAGTACGAACAGGTGAAGGAACAAGTGGCCCTGCTCGAAAAATCCACCCAGCGTCTGCGCGAAGTACACGCCAAGGGCGGCCTTAGCCAGCAGGACCTGGACCAGGCCGAAATGCAGCTGAAGATTGCCAAGATGAACCTGGAAACCGCCCGGCGCGCCACCAAGATTCTGGCACCTGCCGCAGGCGTGGTCACTGAACTGAACTACCAGGAAGGTCAGACTCCCGGCGTGGGCTCCACCCTCTGCACCATCGCCAAGCTGGACAAGGTCATCTTGAAGCTGAACGTGACCAGCAAGGACATTTCGCAGTTCAAGATGGGTGCCGCCGCTACCGTTGAGGTGGCCGGCAAGAAGATGAAGGGTAAGGTGACCCTGATTCCCCTGGCCGCTAACCCCCAGACCAGGTTCTTCCCCGTAGAAGTGACGTTTGACAACAGCAGCAAGAAGTTGCTCCCCGGCATGTATATGACCGCCGAACTGGAAACCAAGCAGGTGAACGGCGTGGTAGTGCCCGCCGAAGCCGTTATCTACAAGAACGGCCTCAACATGGTGTGGACCGTGGATAAAGAGGGCAATGCCCGCCGTAGGATTGTGAAGGTCGGCATCCAGACCAAGGACCAGGTGCAGATTGCCGAAGGCCTCAAGGGTGGCGAGACCGTCATGGTGGAAGGCATGTCCAAGATGAACGACGGCGACAAGGTCAACATCGTCAAATAATTTTACTGGAGATACGCTGAATGATCAAGGCCAGTATTTATAAACCGATTACCATGCTCATGATCATCTTGACCGTGGTGGTGTTCGGTCTGTACACCTACTCCATGATGGTCGTGGACCTGATGCCGAAATTCGAAGTTCCGGTGGTGACGGCGACCATGGTCTATGCAGGTGCAAACCCCGAAGAAATCGAGACAACCGTCATCAAGCCTGTGGAAGAACAGGTGGAACTGGTGGACGGTATCGACTACGTGCAGTCCATCTGCCTCGAGAACTACGGCATTATCGTTGCCATGTTCAACATGGGCGTCAACGTGGACGTGGCTGCAAACGACGTGCGTTCCAAGGTGGAACTTGCGGCGGCGAACTTCCCCGACGCCGTAGAAGCGCCTATTATTTCCAAGGTGGACATCAACGGTGCGGCCATCATGGCTATTTCCTTTACGGGTCCGCTGAACTCCACGGAACTCCTCCAGATGGTGGAAGACGAAATCGAACCCCTGTTCACCTCCGTTTCGGGCGTGGCCAGCGTAGATGTTTTCGGTGGTACCACCCGTCAGATTTCTATCGAGCTTGACAAGGACAAGATGAAGGACCGCGGTGTGGACATTGCCACCATCATGGGCCTTTACGGACAGTCCAACCTGAACTACCCCGTAGGCGAAGTCATCGGCAAGCACAAGAATACCGCCGTGCGTACGGCAGGTAAGTTCCAAAATCTGGACGAAATGCGCAACATGGACGTACCTACGGCCAACGGCGTTATCAGGCTTTCCGAAATCGCGAAGGTCAAGGACACCATCGAGACCATCACCTCTATTTCTCGATTTAACGGCACAAGCTCCGTTACCCTCGATATCAAGAAACGTTCCGATGCCAACGTGGTGGATGTTTCCAAGGGCGTCATCAAGCGCATGAACGCCATCAACAAGAGCCTCCCCGAAGGTTTCGAACTTCACCTGGTGTACGACAAGTCCGAAGCGGTGAACGAAGCCATCGACAACGTGATCCAGAACGTGATTATCGCCATCTTCTTGACCGCGGGCCTGTTGCTCTTGTTCCTCGGCAAGTTCTCCACCATGTTCATCGCGGCCCTCACCATGCCGACCTCCGTGATCGGTGCATTTACCATGATGTACTTTGCAGGATTCGGCATCAACATGATGTCCCTGATGGCATTGTCGTCGTCGGTGGGTCTGTTGGTGACCAACGCCATCGTGGTGCTTGAAAATATCAACGTGAAACTGAACGAAGGTCTGGAGCCGAAAGAAGCGGCCTACAAGGGAACCTCCGAAATCATGGTGGCCATCATGGCGTCTACGCTTACCAACGTGTGCGTGTTCGTGCCTATCGCCTTCATGAAATCCATCGCCGGTATTTTCTTCCGCACCTTCGGTCTTACCATGGTGTTTGCCACCCTGGTGTCCCTGCTCGCCACCTTTACCTTGACCCCGCTTCTGGCGGCCTACCTGTTCAAGGGCAAAAAGAAAGACGAGAACGGAAACATCATCGAAGAAAAGCCCTCCATCATTGGCCGAATTCTCGGGTTGTTCCCCACTGCCCTCAACGGCATCCGCTTTGTGTACTTGAAGACTCTTTCGTTCTGTCTTTCGATTCCCGGTGTTATTTTCCAGGTACTGGCACTTGTGGCCATGGTCGTGTTCGTGGGCTATATGGCAGCGACCCACATGACCGTGGAACTTATGCCCAAGCAAGACCAGGGCATGATCAGCATCAAGCTTGAAATGCCCGTTGGTACCAACGTAGAGACCACCGACAGCGTTGCAAAAATCATCGAAGAGCGCATCAAGGACATTCCCGAGATGGTGCACTATAGCGTGAACGTGGGCGGTACCAGCAGCAACGGCGGCGCCGTAAACCAGGCCAACATGCGTATCAAGCTGTTGAAGGACTGGGAAGGCCGTACCAGGAGTACCGACCAGATTGTGGACTCCCTGCGCCCCTACCTGGCCGACATCCCCGACGCCTATATCGCCATCAAGTCCACCTCCGCCTCTGAAATGAACAACAACAGCGCAGGCGACGTGGTGCTCGAAGTCAACGGCCTCAAGAAAGATTCCGTGATCAAGGCTTCTGAACTGATTATGGACCGTGTCAAGGAAACCATTGCCGGCGTAGTGGACGTAAAGACCAGCTACGAGGCAGGTAAGCCCGAAATCCGCCTGATTCCCAACAGGCAGGCCCTGGCCGACTACGGCGTGACCCTGCAGTCCCTCGCCACCATGAACTACATCGCGGTGAGCGGCTACGAAGCGGGCCAGTACACCGAAGACGGCGAAGAATACGACGTATACGTGCGCATGCAGGAGAAAAACCGCAAGAGCCACGCCGATATCGAAGACCTGCCCATGAAAACCCCCAAGGGATTTGTATCTGTCAGTGACTTGTTCAAAGTAGAGGACGGTGCAGGCCCCACCCGTATCGACCGTAAGCGCAAGATGACTCGCGTGGATGTTTCCATGAACCTGTTGCCAGGACACACCACCGGTGAAGTCATGGGCAACCTGGGCAAGCTTACCGCCAGCATGAAAGACGAACTCCCCGAGGGTGTTTCTTTCAGTTTCGGTGCCCAGGCCGACATGCAGGAAGACATGGTGAACGAATTCAAGACCGCCATTATCATGGCAATCCTCTTGACCTACATTTTGCTTGTGGCCCTGCTGGAAAGCTTTGCACAGCCCTTTATCATCATGACCACCATTCCTATGGGCGCCATCGGCGTGTTCCTCGCCCTGATATTCACCGGCAAGGCTCTTTCCATGATCGCCCTCATGGCTATCGTGATGCTTATCGGTGTGGTGGTGAACAACGCTATTCTATTGCTTGACGAAGCCAACAGGCTACTCCGAAGCGGTTCTATGGGAAGGCGCTCTGCCATTATGACGGCGGGCAAGACCAAGTTCCAGCCCATCGCCCTGGCTACCTTCGCTTCTGTGGTGGCCCAGATGCCTCTGGCCCTGGCCTTGGGCGGTAACGTGGCCGCCATGACCCAGCCTATGGGTATTGCAGCCGTGGGCGGCCTGATCGTGTCCGCTATCCTTACCATGTACCTGGTGCCTACCTTCTTCTGGCTACCCAACGCCCTGTTCCACAAGGCGAAGAAAAAAGCCAGCAACCTGAAGGGCAAATTCAACAAGGCAAAAGCTTAACGCTTAATTGAAGCTATAAAAAGTCCGGCCCCCGCCGGACTTTTTTTCATCGTCATTCCGGGCTTCCCCTCCTGCGTCATTCCGGGCTTGACCCGGAATCTAGCATAACGACATAATTTGTCATGCCTTTGTATTTATATTATTACACATGGAAATCACACAGAAAAAAAGCTATGTATACATAATGACAAACACAAAAGACAGTATTATGTATGTCGGTGTAACAGCAGATCTTAAACAAAGGATGGAATTCCATTTATCCGATACTAATAAAGGTTTCACAGGCAAGTATAAAGTTCATAAGTTGGTTTATTACGAAGTTTATACAGATATAAGAGATGCCATCTCTCGTGAAAAACAATTGAAGAATTGGAAAAGAGTATGGAAAAATGCTCTTATCGTGAAGAAAAATCCTACATGGGAGAATCTCATACCCCAAGTAATGGAATATAATCCTGTTGATTAAAGGCTAGATGGCGGATCAAGTCCGCCATGACGATTGTATTAAACGTCATTCCGGGCTTGACCCGGAATCTAGATTCTAGATGGCGGATCAAGTCCGCCATGACGATTGTATTAAACGTCATTCCGGGCCACGACCCGGAACCTAGCATGACGTTATGCAAGATTATTCTTCGCAAAAACACTGGTTTTCAACAACCAGTGTTTTGTATTTTGGCCGGCATGAATTTTACTGACGCCTGGTGCAAAGCACACTTGACCATTCCCCTACCCACTCCGGCGGGCAAAAACCCTGCCGCCCTGTACCTGGGCATGGCGAACATCCACGACGAAATGCTGTTGGAACGCATCCGCTTTATGCACGGCGGGCCCGTTGTCCCCTGCCCCATGACCGAAGCCGAAGTGCTCCGGACCATACGCAAAAACTTCGCAAGCGAAGCGGAAGCCCTGCAAGAAAGCAAGGCCAACTCCTGGGAATCGGAGCCGGTCATCAACCTGGTGGATAGCCTTATGGACAAGGCCCTGGAGCAAAACGCCAGCGACATCCACCTGGAACCCACCGAAAAGGAACTGAAGGTTCGCTTCCGCATCGACGGACTTTTGCAATTTCACAGAAGCCTGCCCCCATGGTTAAAGGACCCGGTACTTGTGCGGCTGAAGCTCCTGGCCCAGGTAGATATTACAGACAAGCGAATTCCCCATGACGGGAGTTTCAAGTTCCAGGGCGTCTCGGGAACGGTGCGGGTCCGGCTCAGCACCCTGCCGGTACAGCACGGCGAGACCTGCGTACTGCGTCTTTTACCCGCCAAGGACGAAGGCGGCACCCTTGGCGACCTGGAATTCAGCCCGAAAATTCTTGCAGAACTCCGGCGTATCTTCGCCATGCCTCAGGGGCTGTTCCTGATAACAGGCCCCACCGGCAGCGGCAAGACCACCACGCTGTACGCGGGCCTGCGTGAAATCATCCAGAAAAAGATAAATGTCACCACCATCGAAGACCCGGTGGAATACAGCCTCAATGGCGCAAACCAAGTGCAGGTCAACGAAAAATGCGGGTTTACCTTCGCCGCGGCGCTCCGCTCCATACTCCGGCAAGATCCCGACGTGATTCTGGTAGGTGAAATCCGAGACGAAGAAACGGCCCGTATTGCGCTCCGCGCCGCAGAAACTGGCCACCTAGTGCTTTCAACGTTACACACCAACAGCGCAAAAGGAGCCTTTGCTCGGCTCCAGGACCTGGGAATTTCCCAAGCTTCACTTCAAGATTCCCTGCTGGGCGTAATGGCCCAGAGGCTTTTGCGGAAAAAGACCGGCGGGCGCATCGCCGCACTGGAACTGTTACGTTCCGACGGCGACTACACCGATGGAACGCTGCAGGAATACGCCAGCAGACTTGTACAGGGCGGGCTTGTGGAAAAGGAAGAACTAGTTCGCGTCTTGGGAAACTGAAGGCCCGGGACTTGACACGGCCTCAACCGTCGGCCCCGCAGGAGCCACAGGTTCAGCCGCTATCGCTGCCGGTGCCGCAGCAGGAGGCGGTGCCATCAACTGCCTTAAGGAATCCACCAGCAGGCTGTCCTTCTTGGGGAACATGTTCTGGTAGATGACCGCCCGGCGCTTGGCCATGAACTGGCTTTCCCGCATGTTGGGATGGTGCTTGCCGGGGCTTGCCAACATGGCCGCCAGATTGATGGCCTGGTCCACGCTGAGCTTGCTGCAGCTCTTCTTGTAATAGGTGGAGCAGGCCGCCTGGCATCCGAAAATATCCTTGCCCCACTGGGCGTAGTTCAGGTACAGTTCCAGAATGCGATCCTTCCCCAACTCGTGTTCCATCAAAAGCGCATAGGCCAGCTCCTTGAACTTGCGTTCCCAGGAGCGTTCCCCGCTAAGGAACAGGTTCTTTGCCAACTGTTGCGTAATGGTAGAACCACCAAACTTGGTCTTGCCGGACATCTTGTTTGCATTCAAGGCCTCGGCGATGGCGTTCACGTCAAAGCCCGGGTGGAAATAGAAACCGGCGTCTTCGCTGGCAATCACCGCTTTCTGCAAATAAGGGCTGATTGAATCCAAAGGCACATAGGTATGCTTGATTTCTACAGCCGGATTGGAATCCACCAAGGCCTGCATGTAGCGGCTCATCTCGGGCTGGGTATCCTTCAGGGACTCCACGCCGTCGTATAAGTTATAGCCGTAAACAAAAGCCTTGTACAGGGCCACAGAGGCCACAATGCTGAACACCGCCGAATAGATGATGAGAATCAGGAGGACGCACCTCAACAAGAAGTTGATGAATCCGTAAATTCCTTTGAAAACCTTGAAAGCTAGGTTGCCCCTGATTTTCTCGATGATGTCCTTAATTTTTTTCATAAATCAACCGCACCAATATATAGCATTTGTCAGTGCTTCCCGCCGAACCAGTCGTTCACGTCTTCGCCTTCCTTCATAGAAGAATCCAGGTGTTCCATACCCTCACCAAGCACGATAGTGCGGATTCCTGCATTGCCGAACACTTCTTGCAGGTACTTGGTGGCCTCGCGACCGGCGTTATCCTTGTCCATACACAACACCACGTTCTTGTTCTTGAACAGGGGCAGCCATTCTACCTTGAAACTGCGCACGCCGGGCATACCAACCGCGTCAATTTTCTGATTCAAAAAGGTAAGTGTATCAACAACACCCTCGCAAAGGTAAACCCAGCCCGGTTTCTCGTCCAGAACAGACATATTGTACGGGTAAGGCACCGTGCCCCGCAGGTTCATCTCTTTGGGGACTACAGAACTGTCCAATGCGCGAGACTGAAAATAAAAGGCTCTGCGCTGTGTGTCTAAGTAAGGGAAAATAAGCGGGTGCTTGTAAAACTTCAGATTACCCTTTTCGTTGAACAGGCCCACGTACTGCAAGACATCCATGCTATAGGTGTCTTTGAGGGCATTGTTCAGCTGGCCATAGTCCTTGATAGTCCTGAGGAGCATCTTATCCCACACGGGCTTGAAAATACGTCGCCCCATAAGCCAAGCGGCGGCCTGGGTTCCATCTACCGGCGAAAGCATCTTCAAAAAATTCAGGATAATCTTTTTGCGTTCGTCTTCGCTGACCAACTCCTCTGCCGGTGCCGATTCCGGCATGGGCATGGGTTCAGTAGCGTAGAGCTCCAGAGGCTCTTGCTCTGGCACTTGGTTTTTCGATGCAGTATTTTTTCCTACCGAATAGGCCCTGTCAACAGGAGCCAAGAACGGGAATGTTTCCCGAAGGTAATTCAACGCCTCAACAAAGGAGCAGTTCTTGTATTTTTGCACTAGGGAAATCACGTCCCCACGAATGTCGTCGCAGACCCAGCAGCGGAACGAGCCCCTTTCTTCGGATATGGAAACCGACGGAGTCCTGTCGCCATGGGCATGACGGCGCGGGAAGGCACAGCGGCACTTGCCCCGGACAACATCAATACCCAGAGATCGGGCCACAGCCGTAATGGACAAGGAAGCCTTGAACTGTTTTAGTTCTTCGTCGGTCATCTAAAGGGAATTATAGTAATTGGAGAAAAAGAATTGTCAATGATTATCTTGATAAATGGAACTCGATAGTTATTAAAGCACTAGCGGCACGGGCTTGTCGGCGGTAACCGTCTTCGGAGTCACCTTGCAGTCCACCACGAAAACTTCCACACCTGCGTCTCGGGCGTCTCGCAGGGCTCCCGCGAACTCCGGATGGATTTTTTCGTCGGGTCCAAAGCGGTGGCAGCCCTTCATCTGGACCAGAAACAGCACGCCGCATTCGTAAGGTGTTCCGTCGTCTGCAGATGTTCGGGTCTCAAGAATGCGGGCAAGTTCCCGCAGGTGCTTGACGCCCCGCTCCGTCGGAGCGTCGGGGAAAGAGGCAGAACCGTCGTATTCCAGAGTCACGCCTTTTACTTCCAGGAACATCTTGTGGAGTCGCGCTTTCTGCGCCCTGGTCTTCCCCGCTCCCCGATATTCGATGTAAAAATCGAAGCGGGAATTCCCGAAGGTGTATTCCGGCTTTAGGAAGGTAATCTCCGGAAAGCGTTCCCGGTTGGAACGAATCCATTCGGCGGCCACCTTGTTAGGGGCCTGACTGTCCATGTTCACCAGGATTTTCCCGCGGGGAGTGACCTTTTCCACCGTCACCAGGTCGTAGGGCGTCTTGCGTTCCGGATTTTTTGACTTTTCCAGAAAGACTTTCACGCCGGGCTGCAACAGTTCACGACAGCGTCCCGTGTTCTTCACGTGGACTATCGTCTTTACGCCGTCGATTTTCACGTGGGCGATAAAGCGGTTTGGCCGCTCCAAGAACTCGCCCTGGACAATTTCACCATATTTCATCGGCATTTTTCCAATTTGACCAGAATATAAATAAAGAAACCGCCGAAAATTTTTAATTTTGAAGAAAACAAAAGGAGTACGACTTCAAATGGTCATTACCGTTTTTATCCTGTACCTGTTGATGATGCTCGGCATCGGTTTTTACTTTTCCAAGAAGGCCAACAGCCTGAACGCCTACTACCTGGGCAACCGTGGAATGAACAAGTGGGTGGTGGCCATGTCCGCCCAGGCCTCCGACATGAGCGGCTGGCTCCTGATGGGGCTTCCCGGCGCTATCTTCGTGAGCGGTTTCTCCGAAGCCTGGATCGGTATCGGCCTTGTCATCGGCACCTATTTCAACTGGAAAATCGTAGGCAAGCGCCTCCGCAAGTACAGCCACTTCTGCGGCGATTCCATCACCCTCCCCGACTTTTTTTCTAACCGTTTCCGCGACAACAAGGGCATCATCCGCGTGATTGCTTCTATCTTTATCCTTGTCTTCTTCTTATTCTATACGGTGTCTGGCTTTGTGGCCAGCGCTAAACTGTTCGGTACCATCTTCGGCATGAACTACACCTCGGGCCTGATTCTTGGGGCTGTAGTCGTGGTGAGCTACACCTTCATGGGCGGCTTCTTTGCGGTGTGCTGGACTGACTTTATCCAGGCCATGATGATGCTTGTGGCCGTGGTCGCCATCCCCTTGATTATCATGAGCGGCTCTGGCGGATTTGCCTCTACCATGGACGCGGTGAACGCCCAGAACCCCTATCTGATGAGCCTATTCACCAACGCCACCACCGGCAAGTCCATCGGCCTTATCGCCCTGATTTCTAGCCTGGCCTGGGGCCTCGGCTACTTTGGCATGCCCCATATTCTGGTTCGTTTCATGAGCATCAAGGAAGCCGAAGAAATCAAGCATTCCCGCCGTATTGCCATGACCTGGGTCACCATCTGCCTGGGTGCCGTCATCATGATTGCCCTCCTTGGCCGCTACTATGTAGAAGCCCACGGCATCAAGGTGGACGACCCTGAACGCATCTTCATGATCCTCTGCCAGGTTCTTTGCCACCCGGCCATTGCCGCCATCTTGATGGCCGCAATACTCGCCGCCATCATGAGTACCGCCGACTCCCAGCTGCTGGTATCGGCTTCTGCCTTCAGTAACGACCTTTACAAGCACCTGTTCCGCAAGAATGCTTCTAATAAGGAAGTCATGTGGGTCAGCCGTGGCGTGGTGGTGGCTATCACCATTATTGCCGTCATCGTGGCCATGCAGGGCGCACCCAGCGCCGACGGGGTGAAGCACGGCAAGAGTTTCTTGGATGTGGTCATGAGCTTGGTGAGCTTCGCCTGGGGCGGTTTCGGTGCCACCTTCGGCCCGATTATGCTCCTCGCCCTCTTCTGGAAGCGTACTACCCTCCCCGCCGCCATCGCCGGCATGCTGGTGGGCGGCATCACCACCTTCGTGTGGAAATTCTACCTCTCCAGCTTCCCTGCCGAAATCTTCCAGATTTACGAACTGGTGCCCGGCTTCGTCTTGAGCTTTGTGACCATCGTGATGGTGAGCCTCTGCACGAAGGCTCCCAGCAAGGAAATTCAAGATGAGTTCGACCAGGTGGAACACACCCGTCTTTCAACACTTAAGCTTTAAACAAACCAGATTCCGGGTCAAGCCCGGAATGACGTATATGGAGAAAAAATGTCCCTACTCGAATCATTACCCAAATCAAACAAAGACGGAATCCTCTACGAGGCCGACACAATCCACGGTATCTTGCCGCAAAAAGCGCCCTTCGCCTTCGTTGACGAAATTCTCAGCCTCGATGCCGAGAACATGGAAATCGTAGGCAAGTGGCACCTGACCGGCGAAGAAGGATTCCTGAAGGGGCATTTCCCCGGAAACCCCGTACTCCCCGGCGTCATCCAGATTGAATCCATGGCACAGGCGGCAACGCTTTTGACCATGATCGGCCGCGAAGCGGAAACTACGGGCAAGCGTCCCGCCTTTATGGGCGTAGAAAACTGCCGTTTCCGCGCACCGGTAATCCCCCCTGCCGAAATCGTTTTGAAGGCCAAGCTGGTCATGGCCCGCCACGGCATTTTCAAGTACAGCGGCGAGCTCTACACCGTCGATGCCGAGGGCAAAGAAACCCTCTGCACCAAGGCGGATTTCAGCGCCGCCATGGTCTAGCAGGACTTTCCAAAAAATCTCAAAAAGATTCCGCCCGGAGCCTTTAAATCTGGGCGGATTTTTATATATTTGATTCGCTCGCCCCCATCGTCTAGTGGCCCAGGACTCGGGATTCTCATTCCCGCAACAGCGGTTCGAGTCCGCTTGGGGGTATAAAAGACCGGCACATCACAAAGGTGTGTCGGTTTTCTTTTTTCCGAAAAAAAGCGGCACAAAGAAAAAGCCACCCGCATCTGCAGGTGGCAAAATTTGTTCGGGCTTAACAACGCTGTGCAACTAGTCCTTGTAGAACAGGTCCAGGTTGTTCACCACAGGCGTTGCCTTTTCCAGGTCACCCACGTACTGGCTGAAAGCCGTCATGGAGGTGAAGCGGGCAGCGTTGTCCTTGTCGTCCTTGATGGCGGTTTCGAGAGCGGCCTGGTCCACAGCCTTCTTGGACTTGACCTTGATCATCACGGCACCGTTGTCGGTTTCCACCACAGGGCCCCATTCGCCTTCTTTCTGGTTCTTGAGCACCTTGGCCACATTCGGGTTAGCATAGCCGAAGCCCGGAATGAAACCTTCCACAGAAGCGCTCTTGGATTCAATCTTTACCTTTTCGATTTCGGCAGGAGCACTTACAGCCGTAGAGTCGGCGGCAGAATCAGCCGGAGCCCAGGCCTTCACCTTGTCGGCCATGGAGGTCAGGTAGGCGGCTGCAGCGGCAGCGCTCTTCTTCTTGAGCAGGTTCTTCTTGATTGCGTCGTAGTAAACGCTCACGTCACGCTCGCCGGCCTTGAGTTCCTTGGCCTTGGTGGCCACCACAACCCACTGGTTGTTCTTGAGAACCGGAGAGACATCGCCCACGTCTTCGGAAAGGTTTTCGTTGGGCCAGGCAAAGGAGGTCAGTCCCTTTAGGTAGCCGAGGGCGGCAATGTTGTCGCCGGGGCCAACCCATTCAGAGCGTTCCACCGTAAGGTTACGATCCTTGGCGGCATCGGCAAAGGACTTGCCGGCGGCCATGTCGGTCTTGATTCCGGAGAGAACGTTTTCGAGGCTATCTACAGTTTCAGAGGAGGCGTTCACCACCAGGAGGATATGGCCCACCTTGGCAGAAACCGCACCGGTAGAGTCAGTAGTCTTGCCGTAGCTCTTGATAATGTGGTAGCCGAAGCGGGTCTTGACCGGTTCAGAAATAGCGCCAGAATCCAGGGCCAAGGCGGCCTTCTCGAATTCTTCGACAAATGCTCCGTGACCGGCTTCTTGGGAGAGCATGCCGCCGTTTTCGGCGCTGCCCGGATCTTCGGAAGAAATGCGGGCCATGTCTTCGAAGTTGGCGGTAGAAGACGTATCGGAAAGCTGGTAGTAAAGCGTCATGGCATATTCGCGGATGCGTTCGTCATCGGCGTCGGTAGCGGCCACGGGGAGCTTCACGTAATCAAAGAGGACCTCGTCCTTTTCTACAAAGAAGCTATCCACATGGGCGTTGAAATAGCCCTTGACCATGGCGCTGTCGATAGTGGCTTCTTCTACGGCGAAGTCGCTTGCATTGACATAGGCCACGTCCATGTCGTAATCCGTCATGCGGCGGTCCACGTTCCACTTGGATTCAAGAGAGGTGGGGTGCACCGAAGCCCCGACCAGCACCTGCAGTTGACGGGAAGGAATGGTGGCGTTCTTCAGGTCTTCTTCGAACTGGAGCATCACGCCCCACTGGAAAGCCTGGGGAGTCTCGAGCCAGGCGTCGAATTCGGCCTTGTTGAAGTTGGTGTCCACCAGGAACTTGGGGAGAGAGGCGATGTAGGCCTGGGAACGCTGCATCAGGTCTTCTTGGGAAGTGGCCTGCTGCTGGATAGCGTACAGACGGCTCTGGGCCTCTTGCACCAGACGGGCACGGATGGCATCGGGATTGTTCTTGAATTCGCTCTTGAGTTCGGCCACAGAAGCACGCAGCTCGGCGTCTTCGTAGATGCCTTCCATCATGACCTGACGCACAAAGGAACGGAACACTTCGGAACGGAGCTGGGCATACTGTTCGTCTTCGAGATGCTGGCCCTGATACTGGTTCTGCACGATCCTCTTGATGCGGGTGTCGAATTCACCATAGGAGACCTTGTGGTCATTCACGATAGCCACCGGATAGCTCTGGTTCGTGTTGGGCACGCGGTCCATGGCCAGAAGGCCCACGACAATACCGGCAGCAAAAATGACAATGACCCACTTGGCCTTTTCATTAATCCACGTTAACATAGAGATGACTCCATAAATAATTTTGACGGGCGAAAATTTAGCAAAAAAACACGGGTTTCTGTTAAAAACTGTACAAATATAGCCGTATAGCCCCAAAATTGCTATCTATTGTCTATCCCCCAAAATCGGGGGCGTTTCGTCATGGAGTTCAGATGTACGACATTCTAGTACTTGGAGCAGGGATTTCGGGCCTTTCCGCCGCCCTGCATGCCGCCGAAAAGGGTCTTTCCGTAGTTATCCTCACCAAGGGAGCAAAGCCCGACGGATCCTCCAACTACGCCCAGGGGGGCATCGCCACCGTTACCGAAAAGACGGACAAGTTCGAATTCCATATCGCGGACACCCTGGAAGCGGGCGCCGGTCTCTGCAAAAAAGAACCCGTGAACATCCTCACCAAGAGCGGGCCTGCCACCATCAAGCAGCTGGTGAAATGGGGCGTGCTCTTTACCCCGAGCCCCACGGACAAGACCCAGTTTGACCTGCACCTGGAGGGTGGTCACAGCCACCACCGCATATTGCATGCCGCAGACCTTACCGGCAAGGAGATTATGCGTGCCCTCTTGGCCGAGCTCCACAAGCAGAAGAACATCGACTACCTGGAAAACTGCTACATCAAGGACTTGATTTGCAAAGGCACGGGCAAGGCCAAACAGTGCATCGGTGCCGAAATCATCCACCAGAAGACCGGCGAAATTGAAAAAATCTACGCCAAGGCCACCGTGCTTTCTACAGGCGGCGCAGGCCGCATCTGGCAGTACACCGTCTGCCCGCCGGATAGCTGCGGTGACGGCATGGCCATTGCCGCCCGTGCAGGAGCCGCCCTGCAAGACATCGAGTTCATGCAGTTCCACCCCACAAGCCTTTATGCGCCCAGCCTAAAGAAGCCCTTCCTGATCTCGGAAGCCGTCCGCGGGTTCGGCGGAATCCTGAAGAACGACAAGGGCGAAGAGTTCATGAACCAGGTGCACCCGCTCCATTCTCTCGCCCCCCGGGACATTGTGGCCCGCGCCATCCACAGCGAGATGCAGCGCCTGGGCAAGCCCCACATGTACATCGACCTTTCGGGTCGCACGCCCAAGGACATCAAGAGCCATTTCCCGAACATCTACGCCAAGTGTCTGGAAGCAGGCATCGACATCACCAAAGAATGGATTCCCGTGGTGCCCGCGGCACATTACATGTGCGGAGGCGTACTGGTGGACACCTGGTCCCGTACCGAAATCAAGGGCCTGTACGCCTGCGGCGAAGTCGCCGCCACGGGCGTCCACGGGGCAAACAGGCTGGCATCAAACTCCCTGCTGGAAAGCGTGGTCTTTGCGCTCCGGGCCGTCGATGACATCCAGAAGAGCGGTCTTCTGAAAAGCAAGCTGACTGTTCCGCCCAAGGGCAAAAAGCAGTTCATCAGTTTTGCGAAGGCTCCCTACTGGAAAAAACGCCGCAAGATTCTACAAGACATGATGTGGACCCACTGCGGAATCGTCCGCACGGTAGCGGGCCTGAACCAGGGGCTGAAAGTCATCGAAGAACTGGAAGCCGACCTGCAGGCCGCCATCAAGAACAAGGAAACGGAGAACATCCATTTCCTGGAATTCCAGAACGCCCTGCAGGTATCCAAAATGATCCTCATCGCAGCTCTCCGCAGGCACGAATCCCGCGGGCTACACTACATTCTGGACTACCCGAACCCGAGCCCCAAAACCAAACACCAGAGCATTTACCTGAGCGACAAGAAGTAAGTGGTGAGTGGTGAGTAGTGAGTTTTGAGTTGCGAGTTCTTTTAGTCGCGCCTTTGGCGCCAAATTTTGTACTGAAGACTGAGAACTGAAGACTGATAACTCGTTACTTATTTCACATATTCTCATGAACTTATATTATCTTTAGAACCATGGCCGAAGCGAAGACTAAACTCCCCAAGAAAATCGGTGGCTACACGCCCACACAAATGCTGGGACACGGAGCCATGGGAAACGTGTGGCTCTGCCACGACCCGTCTCTTGACCGCATGGTGGTGGTCAAGCAGATGCGCCAGGTCCTTTTGAATCAGGACGACTTCATTTTGCGTTTCGAGCGAGAAGCGAAAATTCTCGCCCACCTGAACCACCCGGCCATCATCCAGCCTTACGCCCTCTGGAAGGAAAGCGACGGACAGCTTTCGCTGTCCATGGAGTTCGTAGAGGGCAAGAGCCTCCGGGAACTGCTGGACTGCTGCAAGCAGCCACCTCTCTGGGTGGTGCTTTCCATCTTGTACGAGATTCTCACAGCCTTAAGCGAGGTGCACCGCTACGGCATTGTCCACAGGGACCTGAAGCCTGCGAACCTGATGATCGACAAGGACGGTCGCATCCGCCTGTTGGACTTTGGCGTCGCCCACGCCGAAAAAGAGAACGAAGACGACCTGACGCTCACGGTTGCAGGCTCCCAGATCGGGACCGGCGCCTACATGAGTCCGGAGCAGACCCTAAACGAAGACGCCACTCCCCTTTCGGACCTGTTCAGCATGGGCATCATCGGGGCCGAAATGCTCCTGGGCGAAAACGTTTTCCGGGGTGAGAACCTTTCCAAGACCTTCAAGCGCATCCAGAAGCTCCGCATCAAGGCAGAAGCTTTCCCCAAAGGGACTCCCAAGGCTCTGATAAAGGTTATCCTCAAGCTTTTGGCCAAGAACCCATCCAAGCGTTACCTCTCTGCCGCAGACGCCGCAGACGACTTGTCCAAAATCATGAAGGGCTACCCCAGGCACATGGAGCCGTACCTGGCCGAATGGGTCCTTGCCACCCTCAACGGCAAGGAATCCCTGGTAGAGCCGCAAATCGTCCCCGACAGGTCTAAGAAATTCTTTATTGCAGGAACCATCCTGGGAGTAGTCGTAGTGGCAGCCCTCTGGATACTTGTTCATTTCCTATAAGTTGAGATTTATAAATGATCTGGATTGATATTGTTTGCTGTGTCATCATCGCGCTATTCGCCCTGCTCGGGCTGTGGCACGGCCTGCTGAAAAGCATCTTTAAACTAGTTGCCTGGGTGGCAGGCCTGCTAGGTGCCTATTTTGCCACGGATGTCATCGGTAATTTTATCGCCACGAACCTGGAAATCGACGGACTGACCGTAAAAATCATCTGTGTCTGCGTCGGGTTTCTGGTCCCCTTCTTACTGTTCTCGTTCATCGGGCATTTTCTGCATAACATCGTCAAGGATTCCGCCATCAGTGGCGTGAACAGGCTTCTCGGCGCAGGGCTCGGCGTTGTAAAAGCCCTAATACTCTGTTTCCTGTTCCTGACCATCATCCACCTGATTCCCGCCTCGGGCGGACTCAGGGACGCCCGCAACAATGCGCTTTCGTACAGCGCCTATAGGTGGAGCCTAGAGACTATGGGAATCTCCTCTGAAGAGGTAGATATCATCGACATGGCCGAAAAGAAGGCTACCGAAATGGCTGATTCCGCCGTAGATGCCGCCAAGGAAGCAGCCGAAAAAGAAGCAGAAAAGGCTGTCGAGAACGCGAAAAAGGCAGCCAAAGATGCTGCTATCAAGGCTGTGGAAAACACCACGGATGCTGCAAAAAATACAGCTGAAAAAGTTTCTGACAAGATAACAGATACAGCAAACAACTCAGCCGAAAAGGTTTCAGATAAAGCAGCAAGTGCCGAATAACGGGCTCTACCGCCCGGCAAGGTATAGGGCGCACTCCCCTGCCTCACGGACAATATCCTCTTCGCCATCCACGTGACCGCCACGCATTACGAATCTGCCGTTGCAAAGCACGGAATCGATTGCGCGAGAATCGGCGGAATAGACCCAGTTGCTAATCAGGTCAAAACAGGGCACCATCCGCTCGTTGTCGAGCCGTACCAATATACCATCGGCGAGTTTGCCTTCGGCGATAACGCCTGCATTTATGCCGTTTACCCGGGCCACGTTGACACTTGCCATCTTCAGGGCTTCCGAAGCGGGGAGCGTTTCGGCACCGCCCTGGACCTTTGCAAGCAGGGCCACAAGCTTCATCTCTTCGTGCATGTCCAGGTTATTGTTGGAAGAATCCCCATCGGTTCCAAGACCTAGGGGAATCCGGTGCTCCATCATCTTGACAATGGAAGGAATGCCGCTAGAAAGCTTCAGGTTCGAATTAGGGTTCAAAATAACCGACGCTCCGGACTGGGCAAAGACATCCATGTCCTTTTCAGAAAAATGGACGCAATGGGCCGCCTGCACACGACTGTTCAGGCATCCGAGCCGTTGCAAGTATTCTACGGGAGTGCAGCCATGCTGCTCTACACAATCCCGGACTTCTTTCTCCGTTTCGGACAAATGAATGTGCAGCGGGTAGTTCTCTTTTTCGGCCATTTCCATGCTGCGCCGCAGGTATTGTTCGCTTACGATGTAGATGGAATGGGGCATTACGGCAAGCTTCACCCGTTCCGATTCGCCGGTATGTCTTGCCAAAAAATCAAAATTCGCCTTGAGCCCTTCCGGAGAAACCAACACGTCGGAGATGGTAACGCCGATACTTGCCCGGATTCCCATCTCTTCTACAACCTTTATGGTCTGTTCACGGTGCCAGTACATGTCCGAAAAGAATACCGTGCCGGACTTGATCATCTCCAGCACTGCAAGGCGGCTCCCGATTTCGATGTCCCTGTCCGTAAGTTTCGCCTCGAAGGGCCAAATGTATTCGTTCAGCCACTTGGAAAGTTCCATGTCGTCGGCGTAGCCCCGCAAGAGGCTCATGGCCGCATGGGTGTGGCCGTTGTAAAAAGCGGGCACCAGGGCAAATTTCTTGCAGTCGATGATTTCGGCGCCATTCGCCATTTCGGGCGTAGATACATCTACAATCTTGGAGAAGACGTTCCCGTCAATCAAAACATCCTTGCGGGCAGGTAATTCGCCTGCATTTTGCATCAATACGGACTTGAGAAGAATTTTTCCCATAGTCTCCCCTCCAAGTTACAAAACGGCTTGTTTAGATCTTTCCAGTGGCCTCAAGGACCAGGTAAACCAGGTAAGAAATGTAGAAAGCCAAAAAAACGGCACCTTCAATTCGGTTGATGCGCCCGGTACGGACACCGTTCACCTTGCGGACCGGGAGCCCGAACACCAGCAGTAGAATCGTAAGGAGCGTCATCAGGGGCATGTCTCGATACAAAATTCCGGGCGACACGGCATCCATGGGGTCGATGACGGCTGCAATACCCACCACCATCAAGGTGTTGAACAGGTTGGATCCTACGATGTTTCCTAAGGCGAGATCGGATTCGCCCTTGCGGGCTGCAGCAATGGAACTTGCCAGTTCAGGAAGTGACGTCCCCACGGCAACGATGGTAAGGCCAATCAACAGGTCGCTTACGCCCAAGGTACGGGCAATTTCAACCGCTCCCCACACCAGCAGGCGGGAACTTGCCACCAGCAGGGCAAGGCCGAACAGAAGCCAGAAAAGGGATTTCCACAGAGGAACGGAAGTTTCGTTCGATTCTTCTACTTCGACTTCTGACTGCTTTTTTTTCTCGTGTATTTCGCTTGCGATATTAATGACCATGGCCATGGCGAAAACGGCAAGCATGACAATGCCGTCCATCCTGGACACGGACAAATTAGACACCAAAAACATGGAGAAAGCCGAAACCGCCAGTAAAATGGGCAAATCCCGCTTGAGGGCGATTTTCTTAACAGACACCGGACGAATCACCGCTGTAAAGCCCAAGATCAGGGCTATGTTCGCGATGTTGCTTCCGTAGGCGTTGCCCAGGGCAAGTTCTGGATTGTGCTGTGCCGCAGAAAGGGCGGACACCACCATCTCCGGGGCAGATGTGCCAAAGCCCACCACCACCATGCCAATAAGGAGGGTGGACATGCCCATAAACTTGGCAACGCCCACGGCACCGTCAACAAATTTGTCTGCGCTCCAGACCAGGAACGAAAGACCTACGAGAACAGCAACTACAGGAAGGAGCATCTTGACTAGAAGAGGTAGAAGGAGGCGCCCAGCAGGAACGAAGTAGAAGAAAGGTCATCCACTTCGAAGAGTTTCATCGATTCGCTGTTATCGGTATCGTAGAGGTTGGAAATACCGATGTTGAAGCGGAAATCGAAGCCCAGGTAACGATTCGCCATAATGGAGAAACCGCAGACGATATCCCAGTCGATGGTATTGCGGAAATCCTTGTCAATCATGTCCAGCCGGCTGGTCTTTCCATCGACGGTGGCACGGAATTCGTCCTTGATGGCCACAGATGCCTGTGTACCGATTTCGAACATCAGGGAAGAACGGGGGGCCTTGAAGGCGAACAGCACCGGGACATCCACCTTGCGCTGCTTGAACTTGCCCTTCAGGGAATAGCGAGGAGTGTGTCCGCTAGCCTTGGCCTCGCTCTGTTCAAAGAGGGCCGCCACCTTCACACCGATGGTGTACTGAGTCACGGGAATAATGCCCACAAGACCTGCGCGCCAAGTAAGTCCGTCATAGTCATGCAAGTAGTAATCGTCGCTATAAGAGGAATACATGTGGTACGAACCGATAAAGCCCTGGACACCCAAGCTCCATTTCATGGGGATGAGTCCGCGAAGATCGTCAAAACTTGTGGAAACCTGAGCGTCCGTGGGGCTCACGTAAACGGTGTGGACCTTGGTACCGCTAAGTTCCACCGGTTCAGAAGAATAGACCGTGCGGTAAACAACAGTCTTGGTCGGAGCAGGGGCTGCAGCGGCAGGGGCTGCTTCTTGTTCGGGAGCAGGAGCGCTAGATGCTGCAGGGACTTCTCCGCCACGGACAGCCATGGGAGCGGCAGCCTCTTCGGTCGGAGCAGCTTCGGCAGCGGGTGCTTCGGCGGCGGGGACTTCGGCAGGGGCGGCAGTTTGTTCAGGAGCAACGGCTTGTTCAGTTGCGGGAGCTGCCGCTTGTTCAGGAACAGCTTCTGCAGCTGTCGCAGGTGCAGTCGTTTCGGGAGCAGCAGGGGCTGCGGCGGTTTCAGTAGCTGCAGGGGCAGCGGCTTCTTGGGCCGGAGCCGCGGCAGGAGCGGCATTAGCGGCGGGTTGGGACTGCGGAGCCGCAAAAACAGCGGCGGCAAGGGTCAAAACAGAAATAATTCCAGACACTTTGAGATTCATAGAATCCTCCATTTATACGCTTTAATTATAGCAATTTTCTACATTTCGGCTATGAAACTGAATATTGTAGCTGCAGAAACCAACAAGGTTAACGAGAACAGGGCCTACGCCCTTTTCTTTGTCAAAGAGTCCATCCAATTTTCAAAAGTGCTTTCCGCCAAGGGCGAATCCCAGGTGGAATCCGTGCTGAAGGGCATCAAGGATGGACCCTTCGAAGACCTGGAATTCCTTGAAATCGACGGATGCAACACCTTCTTCGTCGATGCCGCCAAGGAGCGCGGACTTTCCGCCCTTGATCACTTGCGTATGGCGGCCTACCGCCTGGCCCAAAAGGCAATGAAAAGGCAGGTTCCCTGCGTGAGCCTGTTCTTGGCAGACGCCGCCGACGAACAGTTCAAGGCCATACTCCACGGGCTTCATTACGCCGACTACAAGTTCGACGCCTACAAGAGCAAGCAGAAAGAAAATTTTCAGGTGACCTTCGAAATCGTGGCCGGCGACCGTGCCGCCACTTTCAAAAAGATTGCCGAAGAAGTGGCCGTGGAACAGAAGGCCATCACCCTGGCACGAAACCTGATCAACACCAGCGCATCTGACCTATACCCCGCCGCCTTCGTCGAAGACGCAAAGACTATCGCCAAGTACACACCGGGGCTTTCCATCAAGGTGCGGAACATGAAGCAGTTGGAAAAAGAAGGCTTCATGGGTCATGTGACTGTGGGCAAGGGTAGCTCCCACGAGCCCCACATGATTACCCTCAGCTACGACGGCACGAAATTTGCGGCGGGCAAATCCGCAGGCAAATCCGCCGGCATCAAATCTGCAAGCCGCACCTCCCGCGACCACCTGGTCATCGTCGGCAAGGGCCTTACCTTCGACACGGGCGGACTCTGCCTCAAACCCGCCAAGTCCATGCCCGAAATGATCAGTGACATGAGCGGGGCTGCCACCGCCCTCGCCGCCATCCAAGCCATAGCCACCCTGAAGCTCCCCATCAAGGTAAGCGCCGTCTGCTGCCTGGCCGAAAACGCCATCGGCAACAAGTCGGTGCTGCCGGGAGACATTTTCAAGGCAAAGAACGGTAAGACCGTCATGGTGGACAACACCGACGCCGAGGGCCGCCTGGTCCTCTCCGACGGACTTGCCGAAGCGGGCCTCATCGGGGCCACCCACATCGTGGACCTTGCCACCCTCACCGGTGCCATGGTCCGAGCCCTGGGCTATGCGGTAACCGGATTTTTCAGCAATGACGACGACCTTGCCCTGAAGGTCATCAACTGCGGCGAGGCCTGCTGCGAAAAGTTCTGGAGCATGCCTCTCGAAGAGGAATACGCCGACGCCCTCAAGGACAAATTCGCCGACCTGAAGAACACCGGAAGCGACGCGGGTGCCATATCTGCCGCCCTCTTCTTGCAGGAATTCGTTCCCGAGAACACCGCCTGGGCCCACTGGGATATCGCGGGCACCGCCTTTGTGACCAAGAAATGGAAATACACCGAATACGGCGCAACAGGATTCGGCGTACAGACGTTGATTGAACTGGCAAGAGAATTGGGCTAGTTTATCGAAACACCAATAAATTACTATAATTGTGGCCGTCAAAGCCGCCGAATTACGAGGTTTTTATGTTAGATTTTCTCGCCAATTATTGGCCCTATATTGTCGCCCTGGTGGTCATCGTTCTTGCCGTGTTCGCTTTTCGCGGACTCCGCAAGGCCCTCAAGGAAGGTGGCGGAGCGTTCAGCCTCGAAACCATCCGCAAGAACACCGAACCCAACTTCGCCGCCCTCAAGCAAAAGTCCAAGGCACTGCTGGCCGACGCCGACATGATTTGCGAAACCAAGGAAGGCAGCAACCTGGTCATCCCCAAGAAAGAAGACATGATGTTCTTCCGCCGCGCCGTGCGCCAAAAGTACAAGCTGGCCATGTTCCTGGTTCCCGGCACCAACAAGGTGGTCTATTTCTTCTGCAAGACCGAACAGGGGCTCCGCCGCCGTATCGAAAACCTGGTCATCAACCAGAAGTTCCGCGAAGGCAAGCCTCCCTACATAGACCACGCCACCGGCGAAAAGTTAAAATACCCGAGGTGACAGCGAGGTCGACGCTTTGCGCCTCTGAGCTATGAGGACGCTCATTTCATTCGCTCTGAGCCACAAGGACCACAAAAGTGAAAAACTACTGAAGGATTCCGTCAAGAATCCTTGCCCATACCTCAAAGCGACTCTGTAAGAGGAGCGACCTCATACCTCATGATCTATACAGACCTAGCCCTCGCCGAAGAAGAAAGCAAGCTCGCCGCGGCTCTCGAAGAGTCCCGCAACTTGCTGATTGAAGCTCCTACGGGTTCGGGCAAGTCCCTGTTTATCCCCTACTTCTTGAGCAAGCACTGCAAGGGCCGCGTAGTGGTGCTGCAGCCCCGCCGGATTGCGGCCCTCGCCCTCGCCCAGTTTTCGGCAAAGCTCCACGGCGAGTCCTGCGGCAAGACCGTCGGTTACCAGTTCCGGCAAGAAAGTTGCAAGAGCGCAGACACGCGGATTCTGTTCCAGACCTACGGAAACTTTCTGCAGGAACTTCTGCACGGCAAGCTGGACGCCGACTGGGTCGTCTTTGACGAATACCACGAGCGCAAGGCCGATATGGACCTGCTGTTCGGGTATTTTCTTCGTATTCGTCATCCTGAGGAGCGTAGCGACGAAGGATCCAGAACAACTCTTCCCTGGATTCATCGAGGCTCCGCCTCTCAGAATGACGCACATGAAATTCGTCTTCCACGTATTGCAGTGATGTCGGCGGCGCTGAACCGCGACGAGCTGGAAGCGGTTCTCGGCGTCAAGTGCCTGAGCCTCGGCCATCCGCTCTACCCCGTGCAGATTATCAACCAGACGCCCGCCACAGGAACCTCCCTGGTTTCGGGAGTTGGCCTTGACGCCGAAGTGGTGCGGGCGCTCAAGACGCTCTACCGCAATGGCATCTGGCAGACCACCCTGGTGTTCCTCCCGGGCAAGGCCGAAATCGCCCGCTGCCACAGCGCCGCCGCCGAAGCGCTTGGGAGCAACTGTGCCGAATTCTTGGAACTATACGGCGGCCAGGACCGGGAAACACAGGACCGCATCTTCGAAGTTACGGAACGCCCTCGGGTCATATTCACCACCAACATCGCCGAAACATCTATCACAGTTCCAAACGTCACCGGCGTCGTTGACAGCGGTATCGAGCGCGTTAGCCTCTACGACGACAGCGAAAAGGTGAACGTGCTGCGCACCATGCCCATCTCTATGCAGAACGCCATCCAGCGTAGCGGCCGTAGCGGCCGTACGCAAAACGGCTGCGCCATCCGGCTCTGGAGCGAAGAATCCGAAAAGCGGATGCCCAGGGGAATCGTGCCCGAGGTGCTGCAGATTGAACCGTCGGAACTGATTCTGCAAAAGGCGGCACTGGAGAATTCCTGTCTGAATTGCCACGCCTCTAACGAGGCTCGCAATGACGCCACCAACAACGTCATTCCGAGCGACAGCGAGGAATCCAGTCCAAAGATTCTTCGCCTGAAATTGCCGACCGCAATTCCAGAAGTTCGCGAAAAAACGGCGACAGCACTCCTGGAAAAATTCGGCATGCTCCAAGACGGAGCCATTACGGAACTGGGGCTCAGGGCCATCCGCACGCCGGTTTCAAGCATTCCACTCGCGCTGCTGCTGGCTTCGGCCCAGAGCAAGGCGGAACTTCCGGACTTGTTGCTGGCCACCCTCGCCTGGATTCACTCCGGTACGGAATTCCTGCAAAAATCCAAAGTGGCCTACGACGTGATGACTCTCGCCGCCGATACGCTCTCCAAGGCGGTAAACGTCCCGCGGGAAGTGAACTTTACACTCAGGCAGTTGCGGGAATATCGGGAGAGTTTAGGAAAGGAGATCCCCGCCTGCGCGGGGATGACAGCGCCCAAGGAGCGGGGCGTTGCGGGGCCGGCGTCTGAGGCCCCGCTGGAGGGGGTGGCAAAAGACAAGGCTTTTGCCAGGGGGATTCTTCCCCCATCCACCACCTCACATTCCACACCACACACCACACATTTCACCGCCCAAAGACTCCTCAAGGCGTTCCCCGACAGGCTCGCCACCCCAAGCGCCTCGGCTTACAAGCTCTCCAACCAAAACATCATCCGCCTGCAGGTGGCAGAACCGCCCTACGCCATTCTGGCCCTTTCCATGCTGCGGGCCGGAGGCGGGAGCAAGTCCGAACTGAAGGTAAACCTGTACGCCGCCATCAGCAAGGAACTGCTGGAAAGCGACGATACAAAGACGCGATACGAACTGCTGTGGCGCAGCGGGCAGGAACGTTTCATCGGTTTGGAAATCAGCGAGGCGGAAAACGCCGACGGAAGCGTCGCCGAACTTTCCCGAAAAGAGATTCTCACCCAGGAGGCTTCGCCCAAGGTTCTCGCCGAACTGAAAAAGCTCACCGTGGCCGCCTGGAAAGAAAAAATAGAGAAGGAAAACTGGAGCGGGCGCTACCTCACGGAGGCCATGGAGACGCAGCTTGTCAAGATGCGCCTGGCCGCAAAGCTGTACCCCGAATACGGCCTGCCCGAATTCAACGACGAGGACATGGAGCTGATTTTCGACGAGTTCACCGACGGGAAATTTCTGTTGAAGGACATCGACGAAAGCCGTTACAGGAACATCGTGGAGGAATATTTCGGCAAGTCCATGCTGGCCTGGCTCGGGAAAACATTCCCCGACCACTTTGTGCTGCCCAACGGCAAGCGGGCCCGTTACAGCTACCAGGAGGTGGCCACCGACGAGGCACTGGGCGGACAGGCCGTGCAGAGTGCCGATGGCGTGCTGGTAGAAATTTCGGCCCGAATCGAGGACTTTATGCAAATGCGGGGCGAGCACAAAATCGCTGACGGAAAACTGAAAGTCCGCTACGACATTCTGGCACCAAACTTCCGCACTATACAAAAGACTTGGGACTTGACGGGATTCTGGCAGAACACCTACGCCGAGGTGCGCAAGGAACTGCGGGGCCGCTACCCCAAGCATCCCTGGCCCGAGAAGGTGTGTGAGTTGTGAGGACTGACAACTCATTGCCAATATCACACTTCACATTTATTTCACCTTATACACTGTCAGGGTTTTGCTGAATTCATAGCCTACGACAAGGAGGGCCTGGCCGTAGATGGGGCTCTTGTCTGCCGGAATGAACAGCAGGCCTTCGGGGCCGCGGTCCTTGGGGTCAAAGTAAAGGTCCACCAGTCTGGGGGCGGTTCGTGCAGCCGCATCGACACCTGTGAGGTCAAAGACCGCCACACCGCTGGAGCGTTCCAGCCCCACGAAAGCGTAACGCTTGCCGTTCACCTCGCCCACCGTCACGTTCTCGGGCTCGCAACCCTTCTTGGGGCTTCGGCTGTCCATCTTGACCTTGTCTTTCTTGGAATTCCAGTTGAAATAATCGGGAGCAAGCTTACCGAAGGCCTTTTCAAGTTCCTCGCCGCTGTCCCACAGCAGCCTGCCGGTCTCGCCGTCAAACAGACTGACGGAACGGGTGCCGAAACCGTAAACGTAGGGGCACTTGCCGCCGGGAACTTCGTCGGGTCCTTGCCGGTCGCAACGTTCCAGCAGACTTACCGTAAACTTTTTCAGGTGGGGCGCCACGTCGTCGTTAAAGACGGTGCGGTCCAGGCGTTCGTCGGCCAGCAGGTCCGTGACCGTTCCTTCGTCGGTCCAGGCCTTGTAATCGTTCACGGAGGCGCCTTCGTTGGCGGTGAGCACCAGAGTCTTGCCGCCTACGGCAAAAGAGGCCACACCGTCGGGCTGCCTGAGCCCGCGGATAGGATAGTTCTTGATTTTGACCTTTTCGTCTTTCTTGACGTCCAGCCCGAAACCCGGCTTGGAATGGTCCACGTAGCCCAGCGGGAAAACGTCCGCAATTTTTTCGGCGGCGATGTCCACATAAGCAAGGGCGTTGTTCTCTTGCAGACTCACCCAGGCCCACCTGGAATCCCTGGAGACCGTGATGTACTCGGGTTCCAGTGACCGCACGAACCCCTGCAGGCCGGGGCTGCGCACGCCCTTCTTGCGTAGCGCGAGGGAATCCAGCCCCTTAAAATCCAGAACCTTGGGCGTCAGCTTGTAATCGTTGAGACTTGCACCGTGTTCAACGGAAAGGATGGCCACGCCACCTTCGGGATCTTCGTTATAGTCTGCGCTGGGCGAGCCTTCGCAGGCCACAAGAACCTTGCTCCCGTCGGGAGTGAAAGTCACCATGTCGGGCAGGTTGCAGAGCCTCGGGGCCGACGCCACGGGAATCAGGCCCTCGGCATAGCGGAAAAGCTGGACCTGCCCAAGGCCATGCTCGGGTTCCGCCGTCATGGAAATTGCCACCAGGTCGCCAGAGACGGTGACGCTGGTAGCGGGGCCGTCCAGCTGCAGGCGGCTCTCTACCTTGGGATTCGCCTCGTCGGCAAAACTCACCATTTCCACCAGTTTTTCGCCGCCCACCACGAAAAGCAACTTCTTCTCGGGCATGTAGGCGGAAATTTCTGGAGCGGCCATCTGCAGGGTCGCCACGGGCGTAAGCACGTTCCCCTTCTGGAAAACCTGTGCCGCCACCGTAGAGGCAAGAACCGTCGCTATCAGCAGGACCCGTTTCATCTTGTCAACGTCCCCTAGTCAAAAATCAGCCAGAAAAGGAGCATACCGACGGCAAGCCCGCCCATAAAGGAGGAACTGGTCATCATGGCGGCCTGGCTCTTGGACTGCTTTTCTTTTTCCTTGCTCTTCTCGTTGGCCTCGATAGAAACGCTCAGGGCACGGGCACAGGTCTCGTTGCTCTTTTTCATTGTCTCGTAACTCTGTTCCCAGTTCTTTGTCTTGGCCTGCTCCGAGTTGAGGGCGGCACGCAGGGAATCCTTCTCCAACGAACAGGAACTGTCCGCAACAGCCATCAGGCTGTCCCTGTGGGCAATTTCCGACTTGAACTCTCCGCAGGTCTCCTGAGGAGCAGACATCGTTGCGGCGGAGTCAGCCGGGGCTGCAACACTGTCCGCAACGGTCTCTGCGGCAAATCCCACCACACTAAAAAACAACAATATGCAAAGAATTTTTCTCATATATCATCCTCCGGCGAGCTTCACGGTATAGCCCTTCTTTTCCAGTTCGGCCTTTAGAACGTTGCGCTTGTCGCCCTGGATTTCGATGTTAAAGTCCTTCACGGAGCCGCCTACCCCGCATTTCTGCTTGAGGGTGCGGGCCAGTTCTTTCAGGGCGTCTTCGTCCAGGGGGATGCCGGTCACAACGCTTGCCATCTTGCCGCCACCAAGACGTTTTAGCTGTATACGTACCACGCCATCACCCTGGGGGCGCTCGGCCTTGGTCTTTTCTTCTTTGACGCGGCCGATACCGCTTGCAAAGACCAGCGTGGACCTATCTTCTATCGACATCCTTGCCTCCCCTGCCAAAGACAAACCCGAGAACCACGGCTACCAACACGTAAAAAAGCACCGCCGAAAGAAGCGCCACCATTTCGGAGCCGCTCCACTTTTCCACCTGCACAAAGAGCAGCACGGAGCAAGGCATGGCCAACAGGAAAATGATTCCAGGAAGCTTATTCTTCATATAAGGAAAGTTAGTTAGAGAAATGTGTAATGTGAGATGTGAAGTGTGTAATTAGTCATCACACATTCCACACTCCACATTATTTCAATTCCATCATTTCAGATTTACCGTTGACAGTCACCTTGTACTTACCGGGGTAGCCGCGGAACTTCACGTTGCCATCAGCGTCTGCCGTAAAGGTCCCGTTGGTGGTCCATACCTTGTGCCACAGGTCGTAAATGAGCTTGCCGGCAGGCTTTTCACGACCGTCCATGGCCACGATACCGCCGTTCTTGACCCAGTGGCGGCCATCCCAGAAGCCCCACAGCAGAATACCTTCCACCGCCGGGTGGCTAAAGGCGATGCGCAGAATCATCTCGTAGCGCTTGGCCTGTTCCTCTTCGCCAAAATACATGCCCTTCTGCCAGTCGCCAAAGTCCAGCTCCGTAATCTTGATAGGGAGCCCCAGAGAACCGAGCCTATCCAGGCGGGCCTTGATAAAGGCCGGATTCAGCTGGCGGTCGCCAAAGTGGCACTGCACGCCGATTCCATGCACGGGAACCTTGCGATCCAGCATGCCCTTGACCAAATCGTAGAAGCGTTCCGTTTCGCCGGCGGACACCACGTTGTATTCATTGATGAACAGTCTTGCATCGGGGTCGGCACGGTGGGCCCACACATGTGCGCTATCCAGCAGGTCCCAGCCGCACTTGTTAAAGATGTAGGGCTCGTGGAAAGCCTCGTTCCACACGTCGTATTCCTTGATACGGCCCTTGTATTCCTTCAGGTCACGATCGATACGGGCCTTGATCTTGCCCGCAATTTCCTTACAACTGCCCTGGTTGCCAAAGTGCTTGTCATAGCCGTAACCCTGATGTCCCCAGATAAGCGTGTGGGCGCGGAATCCCCACTTGTATGCATCTACATAGTCCAGGTACTGCTTGAATTCGTCGCGGCGGATTTTCCCTTTCTTGGGCTCGTATTCCGGCCACTTGAACTGGTTCTCGGGAACGCCATACCAGAAATACTTGTTGGCGGTCTTACGGTACCAGGTCTCGATACTGTCCTTGCTGGCATTCAACGCAAGTGCCGTACCGAAGGGGAATGCATGACGCATGAGTTCCACCTTCACGGCAGCGCCGGGAGCCGCCTTGAGGGTAAAGTCCTTCTTGCGGAGGCTGTCGATACGGGCGGCAGAACCGTTGTACCAGCTCATGTCATCCAGGCCTTCCACCTTCTCGATGGTCACTTCGTCCATCTGCATCCAGCCTTTGGCAAGCCCCACATGGAAGGTGACGTTGTTCAGGCCGTAGCCTTTCTGATCGGCAAGGAAAACCATGGAATAGGTTTTCCATTCGTTGGTGAGCAAGAAAGAGGCACTTTCCTTTTGACGGTAGTCCGGAGGGCCGCCCTGCACAATGGCGTTGATGGGCATGTTGCCCTTTGCCTTGAAGGTAAGCGTATAGTAGGTGGAATCGGCAAGCCACTTGGGCGGCTGCAACTGCAGGCCCCAACTGGGGTTCGGAAGTTCGGTCACCGTGACCTTCACGCCTTCGCTTCCATCTACGCCAAGGCCTTTCTCGCCCAGCTTGCCCTCGTACTTGGCAGGGCCATCGGGGTTGTTCCAGATGTACCAGCCGCCGTCACCGTAAGACAAGTCGCCGTTGTCCAGCACATTCTGGGCCAGGGCGAAAGCCGACAGGGCGCAAACCCCGATTCCAACATTCCTAAAAAATTTAAACATAAGCCGTTCCTCGCTTTTCTAGTAATATAACAAATGCAATTCACTTTTCAGAAATCCATAGGCCCAGCCCCCCACAGGATTTTCACAATTCAAAATTGAAGGGCGCCGCCTAGGCAGCGCTCTCATTCTGGAGTTTTGCTTTACTATATGACAAAGCACGAATCAACCCTACTTAGACTTGATACCCAGCTTGTTCATGCGGTAGTTCATCATGCGGGGAGACACGCCCAAGTCGCGACCGGCAGCCGAAATGTTCCCTTCGTTCCGCTTGATGGCCTCGGTGATGATTTCCCGCTCGTAGTTGTTTAGCATCACATCGAGAGGCGCAATTTTCGTGCTGGTGGCACCTGACTGTCCCGTGCTGAGACTGGTTTGGAGCGATGGCGGCAGGTTATAACTGTGGATGCAGTCGTCGATTGCAGTAAGCACCGCCCGTTCCATGCAGTTTTCCAGTTCCCGGACGTTGCCCGGCCAGTGGTAGCTCATGAGCAGATTGATGGCCGTCGTCGAAAGACGCACCACCTTCTTTGCGTAACGCAGGTTCATCTTCTCGATGAAATGCTCCGCAAGCAAGATGATATCGGACTTGCGCTTGGCCAGGTCGGGCATGGAAATGGGGAAAATATTCAGGCGGTAGAAAAGGTCTTCGCGGAACTTGCCCTGGGCGATGAACTCTTCCAGGTTACGGCTGGTAGCCGCCAAAAAACGAACGTCCGAATGGAGTTCCTCGTTGCTGCCTACCCTGCTGAAGGTGCGTTCCTGCAAGAACCGCAAGAGCTTCACCTGGGTCTGCATAGTAAGGTCACCGATTTCGTCCAAAAAGAGCGTGCCTCCGTTGGCGGCTTCGGCGCGACCGATACGGCGGTTCACCGCTCCCGTAAAGGCCCCTTTCTCGTGACCGAACAGTTCGCTTTCCACCAGGTTTTCCGGGAGGGCCGCACAGTTCAAGGTAATAAAGGGCTTGTCCTTTCTTGCAGACAAATTCACAATGGCACGGGCTATCATCTCTTTACCCGTTCCACTACCGCCGCGAATCAGCACCGTGGCATCGCTAGGAGCCACCTGCCGCACCTGTTCGTAAATCTGCTGCATCTCCCGGCAGTTACCCACCAGGTCGCCCGGATTGTTAGAAAGCATGTCGCGGAGCTTGCGGTTCTCTTCCAGCATAGCTTCGCGTTCATTGTGCAGCTCGATACATTCGTTGGCGGCGTCGCCCGTGATGTTGGCGATGATTTCCAGCAGGGCCACGTCCCGGTCCAAGTCCGTCGCACCATCCACCGGACGGTCAATGGAGAGCGTGCCGATGACCTGGCCGTCGTGAATCAGAGGCACACAGATGAAGGCCACCTGGTTTTCGTAATGACGGCTCCCCGTGCGGTTCAAGAAGCGGGAATCCTTGCGAAGGTCGGGAATCACGTGACTGATGCCCCGCTCCGCTACATGGCCCGTAATGCCCTCGCCCATCCGGTAAAAGCCGCGCTGTTTTTCGGATTCGTCGAGCCCACGAGACGCCTCGATCTTGAGGGTATCGCCAAAGAGGAGCGCGAAAGTGCCCCGCAACATGCCCAGTTCGGATTCAAGAATGCCGAGCACGTTTTCCAGCAGCTTTTCCACGTTGCGCTCGTGGATGATGGCGACGCTGATTTTTTGAATAACCGAAATTTCGGAACCGATGGGAATTGGCATGGACATAAGATAGAAAATGATGTGAGATGTGAAGTGTGAGATGACTAGTGATTAATAGTTAGGAAAGGAGCGTGTCATGCGAAATTATTCATTACACATTACACATTCCACATTACACATTGCTTAAAGTTTCTCCCTTATTCGTTTCAGGGCTTCGCAGGTGCGCTGGTAGTCGCCGAAGGCGGTCAGGCGGAAATAACCCTCACCGCAAGGGCCAAAACCGCTACCGGGTGTACCCACCACTTCGCAGGTGGCAAGCAGGCGGTCGAAGAAATCGAAGGACTTTTCGCCGCCTTCAATCTTCCACCAGATGTAGGGAGCATGCTCGCCGCCGAACACGGTATAGCCCGCATCGGTGAGTTCCTTGCGGATAACCCCAGCCGTGCGCATGTAGCCCGCAATGACCTCTTTGGTCTCTCGCCAGCCGACCGGGCTGTAAATGGCTTCGGCTGCACGCTGGGTCACGTAGCTCACGCCGTTGAACTTGGTGCACTGGCGGCGGTTCCACATAGAATGGAGTTTCGAAAGTTCGTGAGGGATCACCGTGTAGGCGCAGCGCACGCCGGTAAAGCCCGCCGTCTTGCTAAAACTGCGGAACTCGATAGCACAGGTGCGGGCTCCCGGAATCTCGAAAATGGAATGGGGCAGCGACTCGTCCTGGATGTAGCAGTTATACGCCCCGTCAAAGAGTATTATCGCCCCGTTCTCGTTGGCATAATCCACGAACTTCTGGAGCGTCTCGCAACTGAGCACCGTACCCGTCGGATTGTTCGGGCTGCAGAGATAAATCATCTGCACCGGATTCTTGGGCAGGTCCGGCTGGAAGTTGTTTTCGGCGGTGGACGCCAGGTAGGTGACCTTAGAAAAATGTCCGTCATCTTGCAACACGCCGGCACGCCCAGCCATCACGTTGGAGTCCAGATATACCGGATAGACGGGGTCCGGAATGGCAATTTTTACATTTTCTGTAAAAAGCTCCTGGATGTTCGCCACATCGCACTTGGAACCGTCGCTGACATAGATATCCTCCGGATCCATCTCGATCCCGCGGGAGGTGTACTCCCCCGCCACAATGGCTTGACGCAAAAAGTCGTAGCCCTGCTCGGGCCCGTACCCGCGGAAAGTCCCCTTCTCCGCCATTTCGTCAACAGCCTTGTGCATGGCCTTGATAACTTCGGGGACAAGCGGCGTGGTCACGTCGCCGATTCCCAGGCGGATGATGTCGGCATCGGGCTTTTTTCCCTGGTATTCGGCAATCTTCTTGACGATTGTAGAAAAGAGGTAGCTGCCGGGAAGAAGATCGTAGTTAGCGTTGATGATTGATTCATTCATAGTTGGTTTGAGGTCGTGCCTTCGGCACTTTGAGGTGTGGGGTGTGAGGTTTTGAATAGTCTTTCTCAATGCTCAGAGGGCGAAGCCCGTCCTCAAAGCGAGTTTACGAGCGACCTCATACCTCAATCGTCCCTCTAAATACTTCAGTAGCAGGGCCGGTCATGAGGACTGGGCCGCCGTCTTGATGCTTGATGTGGAGCGTCCCGCCGTCCAGAATGATATCGGCTTCGGCGCCCACGCGGCCCGTGCGCTGGGCCGCAACGAGGGTGGCGCAACTTCCGGTTCCACAGGCCATGGTGACGCCACAGCCTCGTTCCCAAACCCGCATGCGGATTTGGGTGGGCGCCCCCTGCTCTGCGGGCAAGACCTGCGCAAACTCGATGTTACAGCGGTCCGGGAACTGCTTATCTACTTCCAGGACACTCCCCCACTTTTCCAGCTGGATCTTCTCGATGTCATCGACGAAAATAACCCCATGGGGATTTCCCATGGAGACCGTCTCGGCGGTAAAGTCGAAACTGTCGGCGGAAAGCTTGATACTCCCGAGGAAATCCCTGGGGAGGCCCATATCCACACAGACCCGACCGTCTTCCAGAAGCGAAGGCTTCACGAGACCGCTCTTGGTATGCAGAACAAAGACCTTGGTGCCGGCATCCTTGGCGAGTCCGCGGCAGACAATGTACTTGGCCACGCACCGCGTGGCGTTTCCGCACATGGCGGCCTCGGAACCGTCGGCGTTAAAGATGCGCATCGCGAAATCAACACCCTTGGTGCAGCCGTCACCCTCCAGCGGAGTCACAAGGACAACCCCGTCGGCGCCGATACCGAAACGGCGGTCGCAAAGCTTTACGATTCTCTGTTCAAACCCATCGCCAAGGTCCAGCGATTCTCCCGGCTCAAGCAGCACGAAATCGTTACCCAGGCCGGTCCATTTTGAAAATTTTATACTCATGCCCGCCAATTTGCAAAAAATGTGCCAATTTTACAAAAATTGTTAAAATTCTCTAAAATTTGCGATTTTTGACTATTTAAGGCAACTTTTATCCTTTTTACATTTTACATAAATTGTAAAGTTATCAGTATTTATTTACACATTTTGTAAAATTATCCACACCGCAAGAAGTCCCAAAAGCATATCCCAACGACGGGGTTTTAGGGGCAGAGCCCCTAGGAGAGGAGGTGGCGGAAGCCCCGGCAGAGTGCGTAGTTGATAGGGGATCCCCGCCTTCGCGGGGATGACGAGAGTGGGCACGGGGATGACGAGAGTGGGCGCGGGGATGACGAGAGTGGGCGCGGGGATGACAATGAATACAATCGAGGATGACAGAGGATGATATCGGGAATGACGAAGCCGGGGCTGCAGCCAGGGGGAGACTTCCCCCTACCCCGACAAAAAATCATCATTCCGAACAGACTTACCCGCAGCGGGTCTTTTTCGTGTCGGAGCCGATGTAGTCGGGATAGTCGTTGTCGAAACAGGCGGCGCAGTAGTGCTCGCCCTCGCCGGTGCATTCCTTCATGCCCTCGACGCTCAGGTAGCCGAGGCTTTCGACGCCCAGCATCTTGGCGATTTCGTCGGGAGTCATGGAGCTTGCGGCCAGTTCGCCCTGGCTCGGGAAATCCATGCCAAAGAAGCAAGGGTGCGCCACCGGAGGCGATGCGATGCGGATGTGGACTTCGAGAGCGCCCGCGTCACGGAGCATTCGGGAAAGAATCTTGAGCGTCGTGCCGCGAACGATGGAATCTTCCACCACGCACACGCGCTTGTTCTTGAGCACACCCTCTATGGGGTTGAACTTGAGCTTGACCTTCTGCTCGCGCACGTTCTGCGTGGGGTCGATGAAGGTGCGGCCCACGTAGTGGTTACGGAGAAGCCCGATTTCAAAGCGGATGCCGCTGGCTTGCGAATAACCTAACGCAGCCGTGGTGGCGCTGTCGGGCACGGAGATGACGATGTCCGCATCGACAGGGCATTCCTTGGCCAGTTGCTTGCCCATCTTGCGGCGAATCTTGTCACAACTTTGTTCGAAAATCTTGGAATCTGGGCGACTGAAGTAGATATACTCGAAAATGCAATGGGCCAGCCTGTCCTTGTGGGTAAAGCGCTCGGAGTGCAGCCCGTTCTGGGTGATGGTCAGGAACTCGCCGGGCTGGATATCGCGCACGTAGTTTGCACCCAGCAGGTCAAATGCGCAGGTTTCGCTGGCGACACACCAGGCCTTGCCCATGCGGGCAAGCGAAAGCGGGCGGAAGCCGAAACCGTCGCGGGCCACGAACATGGTGTCCTTGCTGACAAACACGAGGCAGAAACTGCCCGTAAATTTCGTGATGGCCTTCTTGATGGCGTCTCCCAGGGTGTCGGCCTCGGTGCGGGCGATTTCGTGCAAGAGAATTTCGGAATCGGAGGTGGTCTGGAAAATGTGTCCCTCACTTTCCATCTCGGCCCGGAGTTCGTTGGCGTTGGTGATGTTGCCGTTGTGGGCTACCGCAAGCTGCCCCCACTTGCAGCTTACCAGAATCGGCTGGGCGTTGGCGAGGGTGGATGCCCCGGTGGTGCTGTAGCGCACGTGGCCAATGCCTGCAAAGCCGTCAAATTCGTCAATGTTGTGTTCCCGGAGGAGGGTGGATACAAGCCCCATGGACTTGCGAACACGAACCTTGTCTCCGTCGGTCACGGCAAAGCCAGCGCTTTCCTGACCGCGGTGTTGCAGGGCGTAAAGCCCCATGGTTATATTCCGAACGACGGTATCGCCATTGTAAATGCCGATAACACCGCATTCTTCATGTAATTCTTCGAGCATAACGCCTCTTCGGAATGATTGTCTCCCCTACCTCAAGGGTCATAGCCCACCCGTTCGGGTGCAAGCAGGGAAACGGACGCACCAGGCGTGCAAAAATCGTGCCATTTTATGGTTTATGGGGTAAATGGCGCACGAGGTGGCATTGTTGCGCAAGAATGGATTTTGGGCCGAGAAAAGGTTTTACATTTTATGTAATGCAAAATCGTAAAACTACAAAAATTGTAAAAGAATTGCCCTTTTCGGGCGAATTTCGCAAAAATTTTTCTTTTTTTATGCCTTACCAACGCCTTGGCAGAATGCTAGTTTTTGGTTCCGATGAAAATATCGGAATCCATCGAGGCACACATGAGTACCGCCGTTGCCACCATCTCGCAACGGAACCAAGCGACTCTCCCCGGGCATCTGATTTTCATTCCTGTCTTTAAGGTTTTCAATCGTTTGGCAAAAGCTTCTGGCTTTTGCCTTTATTTTTTTGATTTCATCATGCTGAAGCATTTTGGCAAGCCTTGGATGACATTAAAAACCCTTCGTCATGCTGAGCGTGGCGAAGCATCTAGAGCAGAACATCCCTGGATTCTTCGAGGCTTTGCCTCTCAGAATGACGTTATGAAAATTTTATCACAAGCAGCAACGAGTACAATATGACTGACAAATTCAACTGGAAAGCGAAACGCGAGAAGAAGGCGTTTCTGGCATTGGCGGACGGAACAGTCTTTAGGGGTTATGCCTTCGGACAGGCAACCGACACCGTCGGTGAAGCAGTGTTCAACACCGGCATGGCGGGCTACAAGCAGATTTTGACGGACCCCTCCTACGCGGGACAGTTCGTTGTGTTCACCACGGCAGAAGTCGGCGCATACGCCGCGAACCTCGAAAAGTCCGAATCCCGCGACGTATTCCTGAACGGCATTGTCGTGAACTCGCTGGACGACGTGAGCAAGGAAATCGGCGAAGAGAGCCTGCACGACTACATGCTCGCCCACAAGAAGCCGGGAATCGCAGGCGTGGATACTCGCGCACTCACCATCCACCTGCGTGAACACGGCGCACAGAAGGCTTACCTTCACGTAGACGGCACCGACATGAGCGAAGCCGACGCGATTAAGAAGGCGCAAGAATGGGAAGGCCTCGACGGCCAGGATTACGCAAGCAAGGTGTCCGACCCGAACGGTTACGAATTTAGCACCGAAGGCGACCTGAACGTGGTTGCACTCGATTTCGGCATCAAGACAAATATTTTGAGGAACCTCGCCGATCAGAACATGAAGGTGACGGTGCTTCCGATCAACGCAACGTTTGAACAGGTGATGGCAAAGAATCCAGATGGTGTGTTCCTCTCGAACGGCCCTGCCGACCCGAACAGCCTCCCGCAAGTAACGGCTGTCGTGAAGCAGCTTTTGGGCAAGGTCCCGCTGATGGGCATCTGCCTCGGTAACCAGTTGCTCGGTCTCGCACTCGGCGCAAAAGTTTCCAAACTCAAGTTCGGCCATCACGGCTGCAACCACCCGGTAAAGAACTTGAAGACCGGCGCTGTGGAAATCACGAGCCAAAACCACAACTATGCCATCGAAGAATCTTCGCTCCCCACGAATGTAGAAGTCAGCCACATCAACCTGAACGACAACACCGTCGAGGGCATTCGCCACAAGGAACTCCCCGCGTTCAGCGTGCAGTACCACCCGGAATCCGCTCCGGGACCGAACGATTCCTACTACCTGTTCGGTGAATTCAGACAAATGATTCTTGACTTCAAGGGAGCAAAATAATGACGAAGGCCGCCCCCAAAAAACAGCCAAAGTACATCTTTATTACCGGCGGCGTAGTCAGCTCGCTCGGCAAGGGCATCACCTCGGCATCGCTCGCACTCCTTCTCAAGAGCCGCGGCTACAAGGTGTTCATGCAAAAGCTCGACCCGTACCTGAACGTGGACCCGGGTACCATGAGTCCCTACCAGCACGGCGAAGTCTTCGTCACCGACGACGGCTACGAAACCGACCTGGACCTCGGCCACTACGAACGCTTCGCAGGCGTGCAGTGCTCCAAGGCTTCCAGCTACACCTCTGGCCGCATTTATTCTTCTGTGCTTGCCAAGGAACGCGCCGGTAAGTATCTGGGCGGAACCGTGCAGGTCATCCCGCACATCACCAACGAAATCAAGGACGCCTTCCGTTCTGCAGCCGAAAGCGGCGCAGACATCGTGCTCTGCGAAATCGGCGGTGTCGCAGGCGACATCGAATCTCTCCCCTTCCTCGAAGCCGCAAGACAGTTCCGCTTCGAAATCGGCGTCGAAAACACTTGCTTTGTCCACCTGGTTCTCGTGCCTTACCTCAAGGCCGCAGGTGAACTCAAGACCAAGCCCTCGCAGCACTCCGTGGCAGAACTCCGCAACATCGGTATTTTCCCAGACATTCTGGTGTGCCGTACCGAAATGACGATCCCGCAGGATCACCTGGACAAGCTCGCGCTCTTCTGCAACGTGAAGCCCGAATGCGTCATCGAAGAAAAGGACGTGACGGATTCTGTGTACGCCGTGCCCCGCGAACTTTCCAAGCAGGAACTGGACCTCCGCGTTTTGGAACAGCTCCATCTGAGTGTACACCCCATCATCCACTCCGAATGGGACAAGCTCGTCAAGAAGGCAACGCAGCCCAAGTACGAATGCACCATCGCGCTTGTGGGCAAGTACATCGCTATCCGCGACGCCTACAAGTCCGTGCACGAAGCTCTGCAGCACGCCGGCATGGAACACAACGCCAAGGTGAAGGTGGAATGCATCGAGGCCGAAGAGCTCGAAAAGAATCCGAACCTCATCAAGAATGCCGACGGCATCCTGATTCCGGGCGGCTTTGGCAGCCGCGGCGTGAACGGCAAGTGCGTCGCCATCAAGTACGCCCGCGAACACAAGGTCCCGCTGCTCGGCATCTGCCTCGGCATGCAATGCTGTGTGATTGAATTTGCACGCAATGTTCTCGGCTGGAAAGACGCCAACTCCACGGAATTCGACGAAAAGACGGCCCACCCGGTTATTGACCTGATGGACGAACAGAAGAACGTCACCGAAAAGGGCGGCACCATGCGCCTCGGCGCTTACCCGTGCAAGCTCATGAAGGATTCCAACGCCGCAAAACTCTACAAGAGCGAAAAGATTAGCGAGCGGCACCGCCACCGCTACGAATTCAACTACAACAGCGAATTCCGCGTTGCCTTGGAAAAGGCCGGCCTCAAGATTGCCGGGACATCGCCCGACGGAAAGCTCGTGGAAATGGTGGAACTCAAGGACCACCCCTACTTTGAAGCTTGCCAGTTCCACCCGGAATTCAAGAGCCGTCCCACGGCACCGCACCCGCTGTTCAGCGGCCTCGTAAAGGCGGCACTCGCACAGAAGAATGGCAAAACAAGAACCGCGACCGCAAAAGCCGCGCAGAAGAATTTGAATGGAGGCAAAAAGAATGCCTAAGCGTACCGACATCAAGAAAATCATGCTCATTGGTTCTGGCCCGATCGTGATTGGCCAGGGCTGCGAATTCGACTACTCCGGCGTGCAGGCCTGCAAGGTGCTGCGCCGCGAAGGTTACGAAGTGGTGCTGGTGAACTCCAACCCGGCCACCATCATGACCGACCCCGAAATGGCCGACCGCACCTACATCGAACCGTTGAGCGTCGATATTCTGCACGAAATCATCCGTCGCGAACGCCCCGATGCGTTGCTCCCCACACTCGGTGGCCAGACGGCTCTGAACCTCGCGATGGAACTCAACGAACGCGGCATTCTCGACCGCTACCAGGTGGAACTCATCGGTGCAAAGGCTGAATCCATCCAGCGCGCCGAAGACCGTCACCTGTTCAAGGAAGCCATGCTCAAGATTGGGCTTGACCTTCCGCGTTCCGGTTCCGCACACTCCATGTCTGAGGCGACCGCAATCGCCCACACCATCGGCAGCTGGCCGCTGATTATTCGTCCGGGCTTCACCCTCGGCGGTACGGGCGGCGGTATCGCCCACAACGAAGAAGAATTCGAGACCATCGTGAACCGCGGCCTTGACGCCTCGCTCAACAACGAAGTGCTTATCGAAGAATCGCTCCTCGGCTGGAAGGAATTCGAAATGGAAGTCATGCGCGATAAGAAGGGCAATGCCGTTATCGTCTGCTCCATCGAAAACCTCGACCCGATGGGCGTGCACACCGGCGACTCCATCACGGTCGCCCCGATCCAAAGCCTCGATGACCGCGCTTACCAGGCCATGCGTGACGACTCCCTGAAGGTCATGGAAGCCATCGGCGTAGAAACCGGCGGATCCAACGTGCAGTGGGCTATCGAACCCAAGACCGGTCGCCGCATCATCATCGAAATGAACCCGCGCGTGTCCCGTTCTTCTGCTCTCGCCTCCAAGGCGACGGGCTTCCCCATCGCAAAGATTGCAGCATTGCTCGCCGTGGGTTACACGCTCGACGAACTCCGCAACGACATTACGCAGACGACCCCGAGCTGCTTTGAACCGGCTCTCGACTATGTTGTCGTGAAGGTTCCGCGCTTCACGTTCGAAAAGTTCCCGAAGGCCGATTCCACGCTCGGCACCCAGATGAAGTCTGTGGGCGAAGCGATGGCTATCGGTACGAACTTCAAGCAGGCTATGCAGAAGGCCCTCCGTTCTCTCGAAACGGGATTCGGCGGATTCGGTGCCTGCGCCAAGTGCGAAAAGTTTGCCGCCTACGACGACGAAACGCTCGCCAAGGAAGTCGCCCGCCCGAGCGCAGAACGCATCTTCGTGCTGCACGAAGCACTGCGCCGCAAATGGGGAGTCGAAAAGCTGTACGATATCACACGAATCGACCGCTATTTCTTGCGCCACCTTGAAGAACTCGCCCTCTACGAAGACGAAATCCTTTCCGCAGGCTCTCTCGAAAACCTCGCGAAGGACTTGCCGCTCTTCCGCCAGGCCAAGGAACTCGGCTACAGCGATATCCAGATCGGTTACCTGTTCCACAAGACTCCCGAAGAAGTCATGGCGGTACGCAAGCAGATCGGGCTTATCCCGAGCTACTACTCCGTAGATACCTGCGCCGGCGAATTCGAAGCCATCACGCCGTATTACTACAGCTGCTACGCCGAAAATTCCGAACCTGTCCGCGAAATTCCGGGTCACGGACACAAGAAGAGAATCATGGTGCTCGGTGGCGGCCCGAACAGAATCGGTCAGGGTATCGAATTCGACTACTGCTGCTGCCATGCCGCCTTTACGCTGCGTCGTGAAGGCTACGAAGTCATCATGGTGAACTCTAACCCCGAAACGGTTTCCACCGACTATGATACTTCGGACAAGCTCTACTTTGAACCGCTCACGCTCGAAGACGTGATGGGCATTTACGAACGCGAAAAGTGCGCGGGCGTCATCGTGCAATTCGGCGGCCAAACTCCGCTGAACCTCGCCATGCGCCTCAAGAAGGCCGGTGCAAACGTCGTCGGCACGAGCCCCGAAGACATCGACCTCGCCGAAGACCGCGACTTCTTCAAGCAGCTCGTTACCAAGATCGGCATCAAGCAGGCCGAAAGTGGCATCGCCCACAATGTAGAAGAAGCCCTCGCCATCGTCGAGAAAATCGGCTACCCGGTTCTCGTGCGCCCGAGCTTCGTTCTCGGCGGCCGAGGCATGGTGATTGTCTATAAGGAAAAATACCTGCGCAAGTTCGTGGAAGAAGCCGCCGCGATAGGAGCGGAAATGGGCGAAGACAACCCCATCCTTATCGACCGCTTCCTTGAAGACGCTACCGAACTCGATGTGGACTGCATCAGCGACGGCAAGCACACCGTCATCGGCGCCATTATGGAACACGTGGAACCCGCAGGCATCCACTCCGGTGACTCCGCAAGCGTGATTCCGCCCATGACGCTCTCCAAAGAAATCCAGGACAAGGTTCGCGCCTACGCCAAGGAATTCGCGAAAGAACTCCACGTTTGCGGCCTCATGAATATGCAGCTCGCCGTGAAGGATGGCGAACTCTACATGATCGAAGTGAACCCGCGCGCCTCCCGCACGGTGCCGTTCGTTTCCAAGTCCATCGGCGTGCCGCTTGCCAGCTATGCAAGCCGCTGCATGCTCGGCGAAACACTCGAACAGATTGGCTTCACCGAAGAAGTCCACGTGCCTTACGTGAG
>CAKUWY010000002.1 GCA_934699585.1 uncultured Fibrobacter sp. | reverse complement strand
GGCCAAGTTCGTCATTCATACTCCGGGGCCTATCTATCGGGACGGCCTTCACGGCGAACCCGAACTGCTGGAATCCTGCTACAAAAGCTGCCTTGACCTGGCCGAGAAGAACGGCTGCGAGACGGTCGCCTTCCCCGCTATTTCTTGTGGAGTTTATGGCTACCCCTGGGAGGCGGCCACCAAGATTGCCGTGAAAACGGTCCGGAATTTTCCGGCCCAAAGAGTCAAGAAAGTCATCTTCTGCTGCTTCAGCGAGGAGATGGAAAGAATATATAAGGAGGAGTTCATCGGGAATTAGTTGTGAGATTGCATTTCTCGCACCCCAAAGCGAAGTGACCCATCCTCTGAAACCTCTAGCGGATCCCCGACCAAGTCGGGGATGACGAAGAAGGCCCGCGAGGATGACACCTTTTGAGACTTTCAATCCTAACCACTGAATTTGTCGCTCGACTCTCATCATCACACACTCCACACCCCACATTCCTTAACCCCTAACCCCTAACCTCTAACCTCTAACCCCTAAACAAAACTATGGAAGAAGTCGTAAAATTTCTCAAGGATGCCGGCGCCTACTTTTTGGCGACGGTAGATAATGATCAGCCCCGCGTCCGCCCGTTCGGTACCGCCAACATTTTCGAGGGCAAGCTCTATATCCAGACCGGCAAGTCCAAGGACTGCTCCAAGCAGATCCAGAAGAACGGCAAGGTCGAAATCTGTGCCATGGACAAGTCCGGCTCCAAGTGGGTCCGTGTCGCCGGTACCCTGGTCCGTGACGACCGTCGCGAACCGAAGGTGGACATGCTGGAACACTATCCGGAACTCAAGTCCATGTATTCCCCCGACGACGACAACACCGAGACCCTCTACTTCAAGGACGCGACTGCCACGTTCTACAGTTTCACGGCGGCACCCCGCACCGTGAAATTTTAAGTTTAGATTTTTCTAGATTTCTCGTTCCATTTTTTCGGCGGATAATTGCCCGGAAAATGGCTTGGAATGTTGATAAAATTTCTAAACAAAATATAAACAAAAATGTCTAGCCAATTGGTTAGACATTTATTTTTGTGGATAGAATATGAATAATATCCCACAGGTTTTCCACAAATGGGGATAATTTGACCGCTAAAACAAATGTTTCACGTGAAACAAATATGGATTTTGTGAATAATCTGTTTGAATTGGAAATTAACTCGTAAAATGTCATCACAATTAAATAACGCATAATTAACAATATATAAACACACGACAAGGCAGGCAAAAACCAAGAAAAATGACTCGATGATGCCTTGTTGATAGATTTTATCCTTCTATATTTGTGCCCGTAGGCCTTTGATGAAGCTTTTTTTGACAAGAATTTTGCCGCTCCTGCTCCTGGCGTGTACCGTCTTTGCGGCCCCTGCCAGTGCCGAACCGCAGGAACCCGATGAGCCGGCCGTCTCGAAATTTCGGGAACGGATTTCGCTCCGCTTCTTGTGCGACTACAACTTCATGATGGTCAAGAATTCGGCCATCGGGGACGAACCCCTGGTTTCCAACCGGCCTGTGGACGTAGGTATCGGGTTTGGTTACGACAGCCTGTTTACCCTGTTCGGCACTTCCTGGGATATTTCCTTCGACTTCAAGTACGGCCTCCCCTTTACCACCAGCAAAGGGCATTCCGACTCCAAGACCTTCGAGACCGGCCTGGACCTTTTTCCGGGGGATTGGTGGCTTACCGCCAAGGTTCGCTATTACAGCGGTTTTTCCCAGAACCTGGAAGACAGCGACGATGACAGTTTTATAGACCTTACGGTGTTCGACATGTATTTTTCCATGCTCTGGATGGCTACCGCAGGCGGCAGGTTTGCCCCCAGGAGCGCCTACTTTTTGGACCGACGGCAGAAAAGTTCGGCAGGGAGCATGGTTATCGGCGGGCGCCTGCAGCACAATTATGCCGAGGATAAAGACGGCGTGCTGGGCTACGAAGACGACAAGCGGGACATTACCAGCTTTTGGGGCGACATGGGCTACACCTACACCTTCGTCTATGACAACGGGTATTTCTGGAACCTCTGGGGCGTTGTGGGTGTGGCCTACGGTCGCGAGTATGCCGACGACGGAAATTTGCTGCTGCCCGAGGCCGACATGAAAACCGCCCTGGGCTACATCGGCGAAAGTTGGTCGTGGAACGTGGTCCTCAAGTGCGGGTATTCCCTCATTGCCTTTGGCGAGCATCTCGAGGAGAAATTCGTGGCCGCTTTTGATATTCTCGTAGTGCGCAGGTTCTAAAAATTTTATATTTCCGATACCCAATACATCAACTTTAACATCAAGGCGTAATTATGTCTGATCGTTTTATCGTGACCGGTAACTTCACCGACGACCCGTTCGCCATCGACATGGCCCAGTACATCGGTCTTCGTGAAGATATTTCCGACGTGGTCTCCCTGAAGACCTTCGCAAACTCCGAATTCTGCCCCCGCTACGGCCTGGACGTGGACGATATGGAACATATCGGCCGCCGCCTGGAAGGCAAGATTGTCTTGATTTGCTCGGTCTCGAACCACGAACGCAGCCGTAACGATTACGCCATGCGTAACTGCATCCTGGCCCGTGCCGCGAAGGACAACGGAGCCGAACAGGTTGTCTTGGTTGAACCGGACCTGTTCTACAGCGCCCAGGACAGAGGGCCCCACCGCGTAGGCGAACTGGAAAAGGACCGCCCGGATATTGACCTCAAGAAATTTGACGGACAGGCTTTCACCAGTCTCCTGTACGCGCAGCTCCTCAAGACTTCTGGCGTAGATGCCGTGGTGACGGTACACAACCACAGCGTGAAGGTGCAGAACCTTTTCGCCGACATTTTCGGCAAGGATAATTTCCACAATTTGATTCCCACGGACGCCTACGCCCACTACATCAAGAACAGCAATTTTGTGCAGACCGGCAAGGACGGTAACAACCTGGTGATTGTCTCTCCGGACAAGGGCGCACGCCCCTTCATGAACGCCGTCTACGAGGCCCTGGACCTGCCTGAATGCAAGCGCGTGGTGATGGACAAGGTCCGTACCGGCGAACGTGAAATCAGCATGACTTTCAACCCGGAACTTTCGGACATCAGCATCGAAGAAATCGAAGGCAAGGACGTGATCGTGTTCGACGACATGGTCCGCACGGGTACTACGATCGTGCAGTGCTGCGAACACATCAAGAAGGGCAACCCCAACCGCGTGTGCTTCGGCGTGACCCACTTCCACACGAGCCCCGAGGCCCGCGAAAAGCTGAACAGCCCGGCCATCGACGAAATACTTACCACGTCTACTCTGCCCGACATCATGAACCGCGACTGCCAGGGACGCCTCCGCAAGAAGCTCACCGTGATGAAGCTCGGCAAGTGGATTGCCCGCCACGTGATGCAAATGTACGGCCTGGACGACGGACGTTTCGAGAAGGACTTCTACAAGATCGACATGTCCTCCAAGAACCCCCGTTGGCCGCCCCAGTTTTTCTAACAGGAAAAAATTACTTAGATTTAAATAAGAGTAGACAATTCCCAAAAATCAACAAGGAGACACACATGTCTATCAAAAAAATCCTTCTTCCCCTGACCGCTCTGCTTGCCTTGTCTATGGTAGCTTGTAGTGACAGCTCAAGCTCGTCCGACAGCAAGATTTCTTGCACCATGACTTTCATGGGCTCGAAAATGTGCGCTGAAACCTCGTCCGATGTGGCTGATTCGGTGAAGACGGCATGCGTAAAGGACGGTTTATTCATCACTGAAGCGACTTTCAAGGATGGTGGATGCGAATCGGGTGCCGCGAAGACCTGTCAATCGACCGAAGATGGTATTTCCGGAACGGTTTACTTCTACGATGAAAGTGCTAAGAACATGGACTGCGACGCACTTCTCGACGATGATGAGGATGATGAAGACGCCGATTTGGACAATAAGTCCATGCCCGACATTAGTGATTGTGAAAGTCTGAGCGATGCCATGGCAGAATGCATGGAAGAAAACCCGAGTGGCTGTCAGGAAGAACAGCAGGCGTATGGCAAGTGCATTGCCGACGCTGCTCAGAAGTAGCATTTAAGCTGTTTCACTTTCCTTGTAGGTTCTATGTCCGCAAAAGTAACAAGCAGCGATAAGATTGAGGAATTGTTCCCGGATACCCCTATCCGTAGGATTATCACGCCCATGGAACGCCTGATGAAGGTGGAAACCACGGGCGGTATCGTCCTTATCATCATGACGGTTGCTGCACTTTTGTGGGCGAACCTGAGCCCCGAGAGTTATCATCACGTTTGGCATTTGCCTTTTGCCCTGACCATCGGCAGTTGGGTGGGTGCTGCGGATTTGCACTGGTTCATCAACGATGCGATGATGACCATCTTCTTCTTCAACATCGGTCTTGAGGTGAAGGGGGAGATTGCCTACGGTGAACTGCACGACCCCAAGGCGGCAAGCCTGCCCATCATTGCGGCGGCGGGCGGCATGCTGTTCCCTGCATTGATTTACCTGGCTCTTTGTCCTGCTGGTGCTGGACACGGATGGGGAATCCCGACGGCCACCGATATTGCCTTCGTGGTGGGCTGTATGGCGATTCTCGGCAAGAAGGTGCCGCATGCTCTCCGCGTGATGATTTTGACTCTCGCTATTGCCGACGATATCGGTGCCATCCTTGTGATTGCTATCGGTTACCCCAGCGGTGACGGTATCAATTTTGCGGCCCTGGGCATGGGCTTTGCCCTGCTGGCTCTGATCAATGTGTTCTTCCGCATAGGGGTTCGCAACCTGTTTCTGTTCCACATTATCGGCGTTGCGGTCTGGGCATTCTTTGTCAAGAGCGGCGTGCACCCGACAATTGCAGGTGTGCTGCTTGGGCTTTCTGTGCCTGCGAAGGCGGTTCTTGCCAAGGGCAAGCTGGCGCACTTTGCGGGGAGTGTTGGCGACAAGCTTTCGGGCGAAACTAAGGACAGGAATGAACAGTACGAGGTGTTCACCATGCTCAAGCGTGGCGCCCGCGAAAGCATTCCCATGCAGGAACGGCTTTTCAAGCCGTTGGTGCCTTGGGTGAACTTCTTTATCATGCCGCTGTTCGCGCTCAGCAATGCGGGCGTCGAAGTCAAGTTGGGCGGTGTGGAAGTCCCTGTGATGGGTGCGGTGGCCTTAGCCCTCGTGTTCGGCAAGCCCATCGGTATTTTCCTGTTCAGCCTGCTCTCTGTAAAGATTGGCATTTCCAAGCAGCCCAGCTACTCCTGGAAGGTCCTTTGGGGTGGCGGCATGCTGGCAGGTATCGGCTTTACCATGGCGCTCTTTGTGGCAGGCCTTGCCTTTGATGTAGGTGACCGTCAGGATTCTGCAAAGCTCGGCATTTTGCTGGGTAGCTTCAGTGCGGCGATTCTCGGCACCATCTACATGAGCCTTGTCTCCAAGCCCCATCATGGCGAAGAGGCTGCAGAAGAAACGGCCAAACAGGAATAATCGGGATTATTCGCAGTCCAGGCAGGTCCATTCGACTACGCCGTCGCAGCCTTCCTTGTCGCCGGTAAACCTTTCGCACGAATAGCTTTCGATATCGATAAGGAACCCGAGCTGGCCTGCATTCTGGGTGCAACATCCATCGCAATCACTATCAGCGCACTTGTCATAAACCACGGCATCTATAGATTGCCCGTTTTTTCGTAGCCTAAATGTTTTTAGTTTGTATTTATCCCAGTCCTTTTCGTGGATGGATATGATGTTGTGCTGGCTGACCCACTGTTCGGTTTGCTGGCCGTTGACACCTGCAAAGTAACCCGCCCATTGGCAACCGTTGTATTTGACACATTCTTCGCTACCGGGGTCGGGCCATGAGATGTACCAGGTGAGGTTTGCCTTGTTCCAGACAGTGTCGGATGCTGTTTCGGTACCGCTGCTTGCGACTGATGTGCTAGAACTTGATTCCGGAACAGTGTTATTTTCGCTGCTGGTAGTGACAGCGCCGGAGCTTGATTCCAGTATCTCGATTGAATTGCTGGAGTTGTCGCCACTGCAGGCCATAAGTGATGCGGTCATTACCGCAACAGCAAAAGGAATCGTTACAAGAATCTTGCTGTGCATAAAATTTTTCCCAAACACATTGCCCTCTTTAAAGCGTTTTGCCGTCGCTGAAGGCGTTACCTACACGGCGTTCCATCACGTAGTAGCCGTGGCCAGCAGAATCGTAGCAAACAGGGGCGAGTTTTTCGACGGAAAGCTTGCCGTTTTCGTCGAGCACCGAATCGTCGGCAGTCACGTTTACGATTTCTCCGAGAAGCAATTCCGTCTTCTCGTCGTAACTCACGAGCTTGCATTCCAGGGCGAGAGGGAGGTCTGCAATCAGCGGGGCGTCTACGTTATCACTCTTGATGGCGGTGAGTCCTGTTTTTGCGAATTTGTCTGCAACCTTGTTGCCGGAGGTTACGCCCAGGTAATCAATGGCCTTGATATTCTTTTCGGTGGCCATGCTCACCGTAAAGGCCTTGCGCTCAAGGACGTTCTGCATGGTCTTGTGGCTGTGCGCAACGTAAATTGCCACCTGGTTGGTGTCGCTCACGCTACCCCAGGCCGCCACCATGGCATTGGGAGTGCCGTCTTCGTTGTAGGTGGCAATGACCAGCGTGGGTTGGGGGTAAAGGTAGGTCTTGATTCCGAGATTTTTGCGCATGTTTGGCTCCTTTTTCATTAAAGATAATCAAAAAAGGACGTGCACGACGTGAAGTTCCAAATTCTGGAGTCTGCCGTGAAGGATGCCCGCTAAAAAACCGGAGATACTGTCGAAACGGTATGGTACCTGGAGTAGGGGCGTTTTTTCATATATTTTATCCGGCTAAAAAAGGAGTTTCGCAATGCCGGAACAAGTCTTGACGCGTGAATCGCTGGTGCAGTTTTTCGGGGAAGGTGAATTCAAAAAATTGTGCAATCACGAGGCGGGCCACGCGCTCGTCGCGTTTTTGTTCAAGCGGCCGCTGGATTACGTGAAGATGAACAATTCCAGGGAGCAGCCGGGCACCACGCACATCGCGGGTACGGAACTCGAAGGCGATGCCCATATTGCCATGGCGGGGCACATCGCGGAATTTTTGATGCGCAAGGATTTCAAGTGCGACCTCGATACCGTCATGAAGGAACTGCCCATGGAACTCTACAAGAGCGATCCGGATTACCAGAAGTTCCAGGCGGCGTGTTACTATTTTCAGCTGGCCGAAACGAACGTGGTCGAGCAGGATTACAACATCCTGATGGCCTGCCAGACGCAGCTCTGCAAGATTGCGCAGGCCTTGAACGAGCGGATCTATCTGAGCCGCGCCGATATCGAGGCTATTTTCAAATAATTTGTACCCAATATTCCGAAAATAGTGTATATTAAAAATACCTGTTCGAGGTGTATATGGGAGCAAGATTCTTATTGATGGCGGGACTCGCCCTGGCGGCGGCTCAGGCGTTCGGCGCCGTTTACTATGTGGCCACCGATGGCAGCGACAACAACGCCGGTACAAAAGCAAAACCCTTCGCAACGCTCAACAAGGCGAATACCGTGGTGCATGCGGGCGACACCGTGTGGATACGCGGAGGCATCTACGACCTGCGCGATACGGTCTTTTTCGAGCGTTACAGGATGACTGCGGCAATTGTCCTCACGGCAAGTGGCGAAAGCGACGACAACCGCATCCATTACTTGGCCTATCCGGGCGAGCGTCCGATTTTTGATGGCGCGAACCTCCCCGTGGCTGCTGGCGGGGAACACAGCGACGGCACTCCCGAGGGCGCAATGTACACATCTCCCATCGTGATTTCGGCAAAGTATTTGCACTTGAAGGGTTTCGAGGTGCGCAACACGCCCATGAAGCACAACTCGAATTCCGGCGTATTTCTCTACGCGAGCAAGCACATCTTCTTGGAGCAGATTGATAGCCACCACAATGCGGGCCCGGGATTCTTTGCCAATGACGGTGCCGCCGATGGTGGTGGACACATCTTCTTGAACTGCGATGCACACGACAACTACGACCCCTTGGGCTGGCAGGGCGACGGCGAAAATGCCGACGGCTTTGGCGCGCATTACCAGAAACCCGGCGAGGGCGATACCACGAAGTTTATCGGGTGCCGCGCCTGGTGGAACAGCGACGACGGCTTCGACTTCATCAACCAGGAATTCCCCGTGGTGCTGGAAAACTGCTACGCCATGGGGAACGGCTACAGCGACTACGGGCTTGGAAACCCGAAGAACGGCAACGGGCACGGCATCAAGATGGACGAAAGTACCCTCGGCGGCGGGCGGCATACCATAAAGTTCTGCGCCGCCTGGAAAAACAAGGCGACGGGCTTTTACGCGAATTACACCGGCGTGGGCAGCAAGTGGCTCAACAATACTTCGTACATGAATGTGGACCGGGCCTTCAGCATGGCTTCGACACTCTTTGATTCCGAAGGCAACCGTCTTGCCGAGGTGGCTCCGCTTACGGGTGACAATGCGCACGTACTCAAGAACAACATCGCCTTCCCGAATAAGCTCTCGCAAATCGGAGAATGCTGGGAGTATATATCAAGCCAGAACATCGACCGTTATGTGGAATGCCCCGCCGGCGAGAACAACACATGGAATTTGAAACTGGATTTGACAGAAGACGATTTCGTGAGTCTTGACGACCCGAGCATGACCGTGACCGGCGAAGACCTTTCGAAGATTCCTGGAATGCTTGGCCCACGCAACGCCGACGGTAGCTTGCCCGATGTGGGGTTCCTGAAACTCAAGAAGGGGAGCCGCGCCATCGACAAGGGCGAAGATTTGGGGTTCCCGTTTGTGGGCGAAGCACCCGACCTTGGCGCATTCGAATACGGACTTTCGAGCAGTTCAGTCGCCGGGCCGAGCAGCTCGTCACGTCATTTCGGGCTTGACCCGGAATCTAGTGGCTCTGTCGTCGGGTTTTCAAGTTCCGCGGAAAGCGCCGCCTCTATCGCCATGCCCTGCAACGGGTATTTACCTGGGCTGCACGCCACCCGTGGCGCCGCACTTGTTTTCGACCTACAGGGCCGCCTTCTCGGAAACTTGCAGTTTGAACGAATTAACGGCAGCGATTTCGCCGACCGCGACGGAATTTATCGCGACGCGTCCCTCGCAGACAAACTCCGTGCAAAATTCAGGAACCCCGGCACCTATATAGTGCACTTCGGCAGTGAAATCCGGAAAGTGCAGGTGAGGTAGAAAACGATTTGCCTTGCTCGTTTTTTTGATGTATATTTTTCATGATGCGATTTTTCAGATATTTCATAATCGGTTGAAAAAGTCAGTATCAAACGCAAAAATGATATAAAAAATATCGAAAATAGGTTTGACTGCGTAAAAAGAGGACGGATAAGCTCTTTTTGAAATTAGGGATTGGTTCCTTGAAAAAACTCCTGTTCCCCCTCTCGCAGTAGCCTTTCGAACAGTGGACGATACACTGCGATATCTTCCAATTGCATGATAGTCGTGATCTTGTTGCCGGCATCCTTGCTCGACGCCCCGCAGTGGAAAAGTTTCTCGCTGTTGGTCCCGAAATCCAGATAGATGTACCTGTCGTGGAACACGTTCCCCGTGGTGCGAACATCGTCGAGTTCCACATCCGGGCGGGCGGCCCTGAAGTCCAACAGCATACTTTCGGTCAGGCGGGTACGACCGTGTTGTTCGCTGAAAATCTTGACCGAAACACCCTTCGCCACGCACCGCAGCAAGTCGAGCGTCTTTACATCCAGGTAGTCATCTACAATCAGCACCGACTTCTTCGCCATGCTGTAAATCTGCGTGTAGGCGACATCGGCCTCCAGGCGTTGCCCGTTCAGAATCAAAAAGTGCTTGAAGGTACTCGGGTCGATGAAATTCGACATGACCTTTTGGACATCATTAGATAATTGTTCGATTCTCTGATTTTGGGCGGAGTGGGCCGTATTGACAAAGAAATCTACGCGCTGTTCGACTGCTGTAAGTCGGGTATTGACGTTTTCAAACATTTTTTGTTGAGCCTGGGGAACCAGCATTCGCTGATTTACGGCGTAGCCCTTGAGCATGTACTCTTTCAAAATGTTCAAAGCCCATTGGCGAAAGCGTGTGCCCTGGATTGATTTTATGCGGTAACCTACAGAAATGATGACATCTAGGTTGTAATTTCTTACGGTGTGAACTTGCGTTTTTCCGGTAATTGCGCCGTGTTGAGTGGTTGTCAAGTATTCCTTGACAACCACTTTTGGGTCTAATTCACCTTCTTTGAAAATCCTTGCGATATGCAGGCTGATATTCTGCTTTGTGGCATGGAAAAGTTCCGCCATCTGCGCCTGCGTGAGCCAGACGGTCTCGTTTTCGACCCGGACTTCGATGTGGAATTCCCCACCCTCCGGCTGGTAAACGACTATCTCGTTTTTGTCGGACGCACTGGCCGCAACATCTTTCTTCATCGTCAACTCCTCTGGCATACAAGCGTCAAAAACGCCAAAGACTACACACTTGTGCACTAAATATAGATTCAAGAATCTAGTTTGTCAATAGGCCCGAACGATTTCTTCTGAAAATTATTTTGATGGGGGAAGTCTCCCCCTAGCTTTCCTTCGTCAACCACAGGTCCCAAGGTCCCTGAGCTTGCCGAAGGGCCGCTACCCCATCTCCTAGGGGCGTGGCCCCTAAAACCCCCTTTCCTGTCACTCTACTGACATTTCATTATTATATATTTCATTTGTAATGTCATCCCCGCGAAGGCGGGGATCTAACAAAAGGTTTATATGGCAAAAGTTGCAAAGGCGAAGAAATCCGTCCCCGAAAAGTCCGTTGAGGCCTCCCTCTGGGAGTCTGCGAACAAGTTGCGCGGTAGCGTGGAACCCGCCGAATACAAGCACGTGGTGCTTTCGCTTATCTTCTTGAAGTTTGCTAGCGACAAGTTTGAGGAACAGCGCGAAAAGCTCATCGCCGCCGGCCGCCAGAAATACGTGGAAATGCCCGAGTTCTACAACAAGAACAACGTCTTTTTCCTGGAAGAAACTTCCCGCTGGAGCTTTATCATCGAGCATGCCCGCCAAAGCGACATTGCGCTCCTGATCGATACCGCACTCGCGAACATCGAAAAGAAGAACAAGGCGTTGCGCGGGGCGCTTCCCGACAACTATTTCTCGCGCCTGCAGCTCGACACCGCAAAACTCGCGGCGCTCATCAGCGACATCGACGGCATCGACACCATCAAGGACAAGGAACAGGATGTTGTCGGACGCGTCTATGAATATTTCCTCGGCAAGTTCGCCATCGCCGAAGGCAAGGGCAAGGGCGAATTCTATACGCCCAAGACAATCGTCGGGCTCATCGCCGAAATGATTGAACCCTACCGCGGCAAGATTTACGACCCCTGCTGCGGTTCGGGCGGCATGTTCGTGCAAAGTATGAAGTTTATCGAGGCCCATCATGGCAACAAACGCGAAGTCTCCGTATATGGCCAGGAATACACCGGCACCACGTACAAACTAGCGAAGATGAACCTTGCCATCCGCGGCATCTCCGGCAATCTGGGCGACAAACCCGCCGACACCTTTGCCGAAGACCAGCACAAGGATTTAAAGGCCGACTTTATCATGGCGAACCCACCGTTTAACCAGAAATCGTGGCGTGCCGAAAACGAACTCCTCGATGACCCGCGCTGGAAAGGCTACACCGTGCCGCCCACGAGCAACGCGAACTACGGCTGGATTCTGAACATCCTCTCGAAACTCTCCGAAAACGGCGTGGCAGGCTTTTTGCTCAGTAACGGCGCGCTCAGCGGCGAAGGCGACGAACAGCAAATCCGCAAGGAACTCTTGCAGAACGACAAGGTCGAGGCAATCCTCATTCTGCCCCGCAACATGTTCTACTCCACCGACATCAGCGTGACGCTCTGGATTCTGAACAACAACAAGACCGCCCGCGAAGTCAAGGTCGGCGATTCCATGCGCAAGTACCGTAACCGCAAAGGCGAAGTGCTCTTTATGGACCTGCGCCAGATGGGCGAACCCTTCGAAAAGAAATACACCCAGTTCAGCGCCGAGGACATCGCAAAAATCAGCGGCACCTACCACAAGTGGCAAACGCAGAAAATCAAGGACGAACCCGAATACTGCGCCACCGCCACCCTGAAAGAAATCGAGGCGAAAAACTGGTCGCTCGTGCCGAGCAAGTACATCGAATTCAAGAACCGCGATGAGGCCGTGGACTTTGACGAAAAGATGCGTGAACTCCAAGCGGAAATGCGCACCCTCCTCAAGGCCGAAAAAGAAAGCGAAAAGGAACTCGCCAAAGTGTTCAAGAACCTGGGATTTGAATTGTAGAGTGTCACGCGGATTGGTTCGTACCTAACGGTACTCACGAAAGAAAAAACAGCGAAGGTCGTTAGACCTGAGCAAACCCGTGTGATAAAGAAAAAGGATCGTTAACTCGGAAAAAGGAAATGGATTTAGTAACAGTTCAATCTATTGCATATTTTTAGGTGCTGAGATATATTAGATGTCACGCGGATTGGTTCGTACCTAACGGTACTCACGGAGGAATAATGCTTTTGTATGAAAAGGAAACAAGTAAGATTCTAGAGGCGTGTATAAATGTCTTTAATGAATTAGGATGTGGTTTTCTTGAACCAGTGTATCAAGAAGCGTTAGCAATAGAGTTTGGCTATTTGGGAATTCCGTTTAAAAGAGAAGAAAAACTGGAAATCACCTATAGAGGGAAAAAACTTTGCAAAGAGTACTATGCGGACTTTATCTGCTATGATTCTGTGATTGTGGAATTAAAAGCTGTCTCAACATTGGTAAAAGCCCATAAAGCCCAAGTGATAAACTACTTGAAAGCAACAAAAAAGGAGATAGGATTGCTGGTGAATTTTGGAGCGGCTTCTTTAAGATGGGAGCGGATTTCATGCCTTAACAGCGAAGGAGGGGTAAACTGAAAAAGTGGTTGTCGCAAAATTTGCGTAAACCACATCATTCCCATTTTTCAAAATTTTTCACTTTTGGGAAATAGAAAATATCACGCGGATTGGTTCGTACCTAACGGTACTCACGAAAGAAAAAACAGCGAAGGTCGTTAGACCTGAGCAAACCCGTGTGATAAAAACAAGATTTTCTGACCTGCTACTTCCGTTTTTCGCTGAATTTCGGAAGTAGAACTCCCGTTTTTCTTGCCTTTTTTATGGTTTATGCGTTATTTTCGGCAAAAATGAACTATTTTCAAATTTAAGGTATCGGATAAAGTGAAATGATGAAACGGCTTGGAGACTACATACGGTCCGTAGATGTGCGGAAAATATCCTTTTTTATCCACTTTCCTCACTAGTTTCTTTTTGAGGAATAAAAAATAAGTTATTATGAACATGATGCAGCACCTTGGTGGTTACATGTGAACACATCTCGCTCTATTGCATACAAAAGCGGACGAATGTATATTAGCCAAGAGATAAACCTTTAAGGAACTGTATGCCCGAAAGTCAAAATGTCGAGTACAAGGAATCATGGCGAGACGAGTATATCAAGTGGATATGCGGTTTTGCTAATGCTCAAGGTGGAAAGATTTTTGTAGGCGTAGATGACAAGGGGCATGTCGTCGGATTGCAGAATGCCAAGAAACTCATGGAAGACATCCCGAATAAAGTCCGGGATGCGTTGGGCTTGCTGGTCGATGTGAACCTGCTTTCTGTAGATTCCAAGGAATACATCGAAATCTCGGTTTCTCCGAGTACATATCCCGTAAACTACAAAGGCGAATATCATTATCGGACCGGGAGTACCAAGCAGCTTTTGCAAGGTGCTTCGCTCACGCAGTTTTTGCTGAACAAGACCGGAACAAAATGGGACGCGGTCCCTGTCGATGGGGTTGGCTTCAGGGATTTGGACAAGGAAAGCTTCGACATCTTCCGCCGGGAGGCGAAAAAGTCGGGCAGGATGACTGCGCAAGATTTGTCGATGACGGATGAAGAACTGCTGGACAGCCTGAATCTGGTTGTAGATGGAAAATTGACCCGGGCCGCAGTCTTGCTCTTTCATCGCAAGCCGGAAAAATGGTTTGGCGGCGCATACGTGAAAATAGGCTTTTTTGGCGATGGCCCCGATTTGCAATACCAAGATGAAATTTACGGTTCGCTGTTCATTCAGGCTGATCGAGTCGTAGAACTCATTTACCTCAAGTATTTCAAGGCACGCATCAGTTACGATGGCCTGATTCGGGTGGAACGCTACCCCATTCCAAAGGATGCCATGCGCGAAGCCGTTTACAATGCCCTGATGCATTCGAATTACTCGTCTGGAATCCCGATTCAAATTCGCATACACGAGAACGAAGTCCTTATAAGCAATGATTGCATTTTCCCGGCCAATTGGACTGCCGAAACATTGATGCAACGGCACCGTTCGGAACAATACAACCCCAAAATCGCAAACGCGTTCTTTAGGGCGGGCTACGTGGAAGCGTGGGGCAGGGGCATCGAAAACATGTGCAAACTTTGCAAGGATTATGGAGTCAAGACGGAATATACTGTGCACCCCGGGGATGTGATGCTTGCATTTTTTGCCAAGCAAGAGACTGCGGCCACCCAATCCGCCACCCAATCGACCACCCAATCCGCCACCCAATCGACTCAAAAATACTTGCCGATTGAAATTAAACTTATGCATTATCTGGTAGCCAATCCACGTGCAACTCAGGGTCAAATTGCAAAATACTTGGGAATGAACTTGAATACCACCAAGTATTATTTGAACAAACTAGGTAAACTTGATGTCCCCGCGATTAAGCACGAAGGCACGACAAGAAAAGGCTCGTGGATGGTTTTGATAGACTTGGAGAATCTATGACAGGGCAGAATATGAAACGGCTTGGAGACTACATACGGCCCGTAGATGTGCGGAACAGAGACTTGAAAGTCGAACGACTGCTTGGGATAAGCGTGACGAAAGAGTTTATCCCGTCTATTGCTAATACGATTGGCACGGATATGTCATCGTATAAAATTGTGTATCCGAATCAATTTGTTTATATCGCAGATACGTCACGACGTGGAGATAAAATTGCAATTGCCTATCTAAAAGAAAATGAAGAGCCGGCTTTGGTTTCGGCAATTTATACCGTTTTTGAAGTTGTTGATACGAACGCCCTGGATCCCGAATATCTGATGATGTGGTTCCGTCGCCCGGAATTTGACCGCTACGCCCGCTTCCATTCTCACGGCAGCGCCCGCGAAGTCTTTGACTGGGAAGAAATGTGCGAAGTCCAGGTCCCCGTCCCCGCAATTGAAAAACAGCGTGAAATCGTCGCCGAATACAATACCCTCGCCACCCGCATCGAAACCAACAAGAAACTCATCGCCACCCTCGAACAAACCGCCCAAACCCTCTACCGCCACACCTTCGTCGACAACATCGACCCCAACAATTTGCCAAGCGGATGGAGGATGGGAACCCTGGGGGAGATTGCTGAGTTCGGTAATGGTAAATTGACAGAATTGTGCGATGGAGAATATCCTGTTTATGGGGGAAATGGGATTGTCGGATTTACTGATGATTTCAATGCAGAAAATGTGATTGTAATTGGTCGAGTTGGCGTGAATTGCGGATGTCTTTATCTTGAACCGAATAAATGCTGGATAAATGATAATGCGATAAAGGGCTTTTCAAAGGGATTGCCCATAGAGTTTTTGTATTGGCATATGAAAAACATGGGTTTAAACGCCCAAAGCGAAGGTTCAAGCCAACCATTGATTACACAAGGAATTTTGAACAGTCAGGAATGCCTATTGCCATCAGTGAAATGTGTAGAATCATTTGCTGATAAACTGAAAGTGTTAATGAATGAATTTCGTTTAAAACAGCAAGAAAACCAAATCCTAATTCAAATGCAAACCCTTCTCCTCTCTAAAATAGGTGGTTAAGTGAAAAAGAAAAAAGACTCTTACTGTTTAAAATATAAACCGTTTACTGATATAAGAATCGATGTTGTAAAAAGATCAGGATATACTATTTCTTATAGAAATGATGATACATGGATAATGGGAAATTGGTTTGGATCAACTGTGATTTCCTATGGAATGGTAAAGGTTGTATGGCATTTGGCTTATATATATAACGTATTTTATGCTAATTATATTGCGAATTTAGGTCCAATGATACCGTATTTGTGTTTTAAACCGAATGATGTGTTGATTAACAATTTAGATTTTCTTAGAAGAGAAGTGAAAAGTTTTTTTTCTTCAAAGTATAAAGAAAAGATTTCAAATAAAGTTTCTCCGGATAATCAATTTATGGTGAAAAAAGAAGATTATGGAATAGTTAATACAACAGCAAAACGTGCTCTAGATTTTTTTATTCTTCACGAATATTCTCATTTTGTTGCTAAAAGGGATGGAATTACATTTAATGGGACTCAGGAAGAAAAAATAAAACAGGAAGAGGATTTTTGTGATAAAAATGCATTTAAAATTTATAAAGAGAAATATTTAAATGAAGGGAAAAAAGAAAATGTTTTAAGTGCGAAGATAGGCATGCAGATTGCATTGCTGATTTTAAATGCGGCTGGAATAGATTTAAAAAATTTCGGCATAGATCATCCGGCATCGTATAAAAGAGTTATGAATGTTATGGGAAATTTATCTGAAGAAGATGATGATTCTTGGTGCTTGTTGACTGCTATTTTGGACTTTGAATGTCATTTTCTAGGAATTGCCATATCTCATAATAATATTTATGATGATTTTAAATCTGCTACATATGAGTATTTAAGCATGTTAGAGAGTTTGGAACAGGAATGGAAAAAAGAATGAGCCCTAAAAGCAATGTGTTAACTTTACAAAAGGAAAAATATGACAGTATTGGCAATACACAAAAGAAAAAAAGAAATAATTGTAGTCAGTGATTCTCGCTATTCGTTTGATGTTGTTTCGATGAAAGGAGATTCATCAGAAAAAATATTCCTTGACAATGGACCTAAGATTTTTAAACTTAATACAAAAATCGATAGCCCATTGAACGAAAAAAAGGAATGTTCGGTTCTTTATCAGGGCTCGATAGGAATTGCGTTCGCTGGAAATGTTGATTTTATGTTGACATACAAATCTCGTTTAGAATGGGTGATGGAATATTTGCAAATGCCTCCTTTAAACAAACAACGGTACTCGGATATTATTGTTGATATTGCCTTTGAAGAGTATAGAAATTTGTATGGCAGTACATGTGATAAATATATGGATGATACGGATGTCTGTTTTTTTATAAAAAATTCGGAGACAAATGATTTAGAATCATATCTTTTTTCAGTTGTATTTGAGGATGAGATGGACAATCCAGAGGCACGAAAGCAATTGATAACAGAAAGCGTTTCTTTTTATGGCTCAGGAAAAGAATGGGCTCATTCAAAGTTTGATATCCTGAATAAAAATCGAGGTCTTCCAAGTAACATTTTGCAGTTAATGAAAATGATTGTTAAAGATTTGGAAAAACAATGTAATTCAGATGTAGGCGGTGATTTGCAATGTGGAAGATTGGATGAAAATGGTTTTGAAGTAGTTGGTGTTTTAGATTATGACGAAACATCTTTTAGTACTCCTTTTCATTATTGCTTTGGTGGAACACGGATGCATGAAAATGATAAATATGGATCAGGAGTGAATGTGACAAGGAGCTTTCTTGAAGTTTATAATGAAAAAGAATTACAAGAAAAAAATGATGAAGAACTTAAGCGTTGTATGGAATCGGCATTTGGGAAAAATTGGTCGAATATGAGTAATATGTGGGAAGAACAATGATATTGGAAGATCTCCTTTGTCGTGACCATTTCGTCTCCGTAGTCTCCAATATCGTTGAATCTAAAATTCAACAAAGGGAAGGCTATTCTTTTGCTATTGATGGCGAATGGGGCTGTGGAAAAACTACAGTTCTTGATATGTTGGAAGAACGATTGAAAAATTGTTATCTTGTTATTCGGTATAATTGTTGGAAATACGATTTTTATGAAGAGCCCCTGATAGCCTTGCTTTCGGAATTTGCAAAAGCGATAAATGCAGAACAAGCCTTTGAATTTGAAGAAAATGAAAAGAAAGCGTGGGAAATTGCAGGAAAAATATGTTCGGATGTAACATCTAAATTAATTCAGGCAGGAACCGGTTTTGATATAAAGTCTGCGGTAAGATATATTAATTCTATTCGTAAAATTGCTAAAGAAAAACGGATAAAATTTGAGGATGTAAACAATAAACTTCCGATTGAATTTTTGATTGAACAAATCCAAAATGATTTAGGGGTGCTTTCGTCCTTTGAAAATCGTGGAATAATCCTGATGGTGGATGAATTAGACCGTTGTTTGCCTGATTACGCAATTAAGGTTTTGGAACGCTTGCACCATTTTTGTGAAAATACTAGAATAATACAAGTTCTTGCAATCAACAAAAAGGAAATGTCCGGTAGTATTGCTAAGGCTTTTGGGTATCCTAATGCGGATACAGATAAGGTTGAATATTTTGCAAATCATTATATGCAAAAGTTTATTGACATGACAGTGTCTTTGAATAACGGCGAACTAGACGATGATGAATTTTCGTTGTTTAAAACCTTGATGCCTTTCTACGAAAAGAACAAGTATGTTGATGAATCAATCATTAAAAAGACTGTTGATGCAGCTTGTACGAATATTCCGATGCGAAATTTAAAGCAAATTGTAAAATCTATTGATGCAATTCATCAATTGACTCTCGCTGCAAGACATGAAAATGATCAAAAGTATTCTTATTGTTTGCTTTGTGCTGAATTGATAGAAACTATACAAGTTGTTTATTATGGGATAAATAGAGAAATATATACGCAGGGGTCAAGACAAGATAAGATTCATGTTGAATTAAATATTCCTTCTCCAAGTGAAACAAGAAATGGACATTTGATTTTTGCTAATCAAATAAAACAACTGTTCTATTGTACAACCCATCTTTGTAATCCGATTGAAATTGGAACAAATGAAGATGTCTATGAATTTGATTGGAAGGGTGGAGAACTCGGTGTTATGACCCTATATATCAAAGAAAAAGATCAACATATTCACTTTGATTACTATAATAATCCTTTGCCCATCAAAATGGAACAGGAATTTTTTAGAGAGTTTCGTAAACATTTGAGAGAATTTGGAGTTCGGTGATGAAAAGTTGTTGTTTGGTAGAGAGAATGTATAAGCTGAATAAATTGCTCTAACTTCTGGTTTGTGAAAGGTGTATGGAAAGAAAAATTGCTCCTTCTGAAATATTGGAATATTGCTCAAAAAAATGGTATGATAATCCGGCTGGTATTGATGCTTTGGATCTGGCGAAGCATTTTCAAATTACAAATGAAGCTGCCATGCGCATATTTGAGTCACTCAATGAACTAGAATATGGTACATTGAATAGGAATGTGAAATTGGGCGTGGTTCATTTTGATCCAAAGAATGTTTCGAAATCTCTGAATTTTAAGGAAGAAATAACGCATATATTTTTCCCTTCTTCAAAGGTGTTGGCTACATATTATGAAAAGCTAGGTTTATTGCGGCAAAATATTCCAGAATACGAAAAACGCTTAAAGTTGGGAGCGGGGCAAGTTAATCAGGCGTATTTTGAGGAAGAAGTTCTTCGCAAATATTTTGATCATCCTGAAAAATACGAAGTTGAAGACTCTGAGTCTGGGGGATCAGTTCTTTCTCGTGGAGAAGAAATTCCATACATTTGGGTCCGTTATTCCAAAAGAAAGTTGGAGAATGGCAATATTGTTGTGGGGGCCATTTACAAAGATCTTGCAGACATGTCTGATATGGACCAAAAATATTGGTCGTCCTATGAAGTTAAAGAAGCGAAATTCATCGAATATGAAAAAGATGAGGCGTTCCAGCGGTTTGTTAAAAATCAATTTTATGGCGAATTTGCTGATTATGTAGACCCCATTGCCGATATTTCTTGTTTTTTGAGAAAAATAAATGAAATTGCAGGAATAACGATTTTTAGGCAAACCAGGAATAGTTTGGTTAAGCCTCCAGTAGAAAATACATTTGAGTCTTTTTGTGATTCGTGTTCAGAATTGGATAAACTGTTTGCTAATGGTAATATTGATGGGAAAAACTTAAAGAACTGGATTTTACAAAAAGGGTGGGGCACGGAATCGGATTTCATTTGCCCTGATAAAAAGCATCCAGAAATAACGTCTCGGCAAATGATGAAATTGCTTGAATGTAAAGTGTGCGGAACAACTGCTTTATCGGATTTGATGAAAGAGTGTTCCGACTACCGTCAGCAAAAAGCTCATTGCGTCGATGTTTCCTCGGAAACGACGTCTTCGTATTCACAAAAGTTTTATGATTTGTGCAAGAGAATTTGTGAAGTGGGTGAAACTTTAGAATCAAAGATAAAAGAAACTAGCGGGGCTCAGAAAAATGGATGAATTCGAACGGCTCATAAATGAAGGCAATTTGGCCTATAAAAAAGACGACTACAACAAAGCCGTCATTTGCTATGAAGATGCTCTCAAACTTGTAACAGATGGCAATAAGTCCAAGTTCAAATCTATCCTCCCGATGATGGGACGTTGTTATCGGCAGATTGGCAATCCGTCAAGTGTTATAGATTTGGCAACCGAAGTAAAACAAAAATTTGGAAGAGAATTTATTACATCTGTGTTCTTGACCACTGTAGCAGCCGCTTACGCCGATATGAGAGAATATGGAAAGGCTCATATTTGCGTCAATGAAGCGATTAGACTCGAAAATGGCAAAATATCGGTCCCATTGCAGGCTGTTATAGATAGAATTGAAAGGTGAAAATATGAGTACAATTCGTTTTCTTAATGTAAAAGAAGGTGATTGTTCAATTATTAAGCATAATTCTGGTCATATATCAAAGTTTAAATAATGACGGAATACCGTGGCTTGGGATACATGAATTTTCTTTTCCGATGACTTTTAATTATTATTGTATAAGATGAGTTATTGATAAATATGTATCTTTATTTATGGGGGCAAAATGAATAATATATATAAGGTCTCATTACCAAAAATAATTTTAGAATACGAATTTATAGACAACCTAGATGCTCGTTTTGACCCGCTTGAAGTATGTGGGGATTCCGAAGAAACTCGCAATGTGGTAAAAAACGTTGCAGAGTTATTTAAGCAGCATGGCTGGGAAGGAGATGGCGAAATAAAATTAATTTGGCTGCCTCCTTTTCTAGATGAGGCTCATGACCCTAATTATGGGGAATATATTTGGCATGTAAAGCAAGATAATAATGGAACTTCTTTTTTGGGGTTTCAGGATGAGAAACAATCAACGAGATTATTAGATCAAAATGAAATTATAAAAGACGAATCGAAAACGATATATCCTCAAAGTATTGTAAAAGCGGAATATGACACCTTTCTTTCAATGATGCAAAATAAAGAGGCTGTTTTTAATCAAATTATCAATTTGTCTAAAGATGTCAAGTGTGATAAAAATATGAGATTAATGCTTTTGTCTTATTTTCAAAATGATATTATAGCGCTTTTTATTGATTTTTTAGAGGAATGTTGCTTGCAGTTATTAATATATGTTCTTTCAGAAGGAAATGCATCTCATTTAAAGTTGAAATTTAAAGGGAAAATCAATGTCGAACTTGCAAATCTTTCAGATTGTTCCAATGAGGGAGGGGATTGGCTGACGTTACGCACTCTCATATCGCAAATTTGGCATTCACAAAAAAATTCATCATTTGAGAATAAATTGGATTTTATTATAGATAGTACAAACTATCAATTCAATAAATCAGATAAACAACGTATTTTAATGCATGTTGAAATAAGAAATTGTATTCAACATCATATGGGTCAATTACATCCCAAGAGTTTAAAGCTACTAAAAAGGGACAGAATTGACATTCTTCAAGACGACGGGACTATTAGGGAACAAAAAGAATGGGAAAAAATAAAGCTTACTATTTCTGAAATTTCACGATTAAAGGAAATCCTTATAAAATTTGCCACCGCATATGAATTACACATAAAAAAGACCATTTCTGATCGCAGTATGTTGCATGTTCCAAATAATTTTTCACAGTCTGATGATGGAGAACTTTTAGAGATTTAGATAAAAAATGGTATTTCTCTCAATAAATTGAATTATTCTATGACTCCCCAGCAATTCTCCAAAATTTTCTGGAAGCAGTATCTTCTGCTTGAAAAGGACTTCCTCGAAACGGATGAGTTCGTGACGATTAGCAAGGCTAACAGCGATACGTTCTCCAGTCGTTACACTTATCTGTTCTTGAACACCTGCAGCGAAATTGATTCCATTGCAGAAGAATATTGCAAGGTTGTGCAGGCTCCTTCGAAGGTCAAGAACATCTTGCAGAAAATGGCCGTCATTGTGAATGACGACCCGAAGATTAAAGATCAAAGGGTTTCTACGAAGTATCCATACGAGATTATCAATTTTGTCCCGTTTGCCGGTTTTGACAGCGAGTCGGCTGCTGGCTGGTGGCAAGATTATAACCTGGTCAAGCATTTTCGTGCCGATGTTCCGGAAAAGGGAATCCCGAACTATCAGCGAGCGCACTTGAAAAATGTGATGAACGCCCTCGCCGCCCTCTACATCCTCTGCCAGAATCTCTACAAACTCCTTGGCGAATCCGACCTGCAACTCGAGCCGTCAAGGCTGTTTGAATAAATTCTTGTGATTGTAAAATTTCCTTAAGCCCCTTGCCAACTTTGGGGATAATAGGTACATTAATGCCCGACGTGTTTTTCCGTCTAATGGAAAAATGCGTCTTTTTTTATTTCCGGGTTTGACGCGCCCGAATGGAGGCTGCATCAACTTATGGCAAAATCAGAAGACCTTGTAAAGAACTTGGTGGTCCTTCCACATGAATACGAGTGGCTGGACTTTAAGGAAAACTGGTTTTCAAAGGACGAAATTGGCGAGTACATATCGGCAATTTCGAACGGGGCTGCTTTATGTGGCCGAGAATTTGGCTATATCGTGTGGGGCGTGAACGACGCGTCGCATGAAATCATCGGCACGACCGTAAGCTTTGACAAAGATGTTGAGCATGAACCCTATAAGCATTATCTTGCCCGAAATCTAAAACCGAGCGTTGCGTTTGAAGTTGAGGAAGTTCTTATCGACGATAAACGTCTTGTCCTGTTGTCAGTCCCTGCGGCGAAATCTGTCCCGACAAAGTTCTTGTTACAGGCGTTTATTCGGATTGGTTCCAGCAAAGAGAAATTGTCGAAGTTCCCTGAATGGGAGATTCGTCTTTTAAACACGTTGTCTAACGGCATTCCGACGATTGTCAGTATGGCGGCTCCTGATTATGCGCAGGAACTGACTTTTGAAAAGTTGTTCATGTATTACGGTGCGAAGGGGGTTGTTCTCCGCAAGGAAACTTTTAAGAAGTCCCTCAAGCTTTTAACTGCCGATGGTCGCTACAACATCATGGCGCTGCTGCTTTCGGATGCGAATGACATCCCGATTCGGGTGTCTGTTTTTAGCGGTAAGAGCAAGGCTGATACGCTTTTCTCGGTAAAGGAATATGGAAACTCTTGCATTCTGTATGCGATGGACAAGATTCTGGAATATGGTGATGCCATCAACATTATTCAGGCGGATGAACGTGGGCGAATTTCCGAGCGGAAGGATGTTCCCCTTTTCGATTACGAGGCTTTCCACGAAGCGGTCTTGAACGCATTCGTTCATAACAAGTGGCTGGGATTGAATGCCCCTATGATAAGCGTCTTTACGGATCGTATCGAGATTCTTTCGCATGGAGGACTTGGGCTTGAGCAGGATGTGGACGGTTTTTACAAGGGCGTGAGCATTCCTGTAAACGAAATTCTTGCCTCGATTTTCTTGCAGCTGCGTCTGAGCGAGCGTTCTGGTCGCGGCGTGCCGAAAATTGTCGGGGCGTATGGACGTGAATCTATTCGCATCGAGAAGAATTTTATCGTGGTGACGATTCCATTCAACAGGATTAACGTGACCCCGTTTGAATTGAATGAGGGGAAGGCGACAGAAAGGGCTACAATAAAGGCTACAATAAAGGCTACAAAAGTTCAGGAGCAAATCCTTGAAAAAATTCAAGGCAATCCGCATATAATTCAGAGTGAACTCGCTGAGTTGCTGGGAATACATCGTGTTTCTGTTGCTGAAAATACATCAAAACTTCAGAAGATGGGTGTTTTGAAACGTGTTGGCGGAAAAAGAAATGGATATTGGGAAATCGTTGAAAAAAATACCAACAAGGAGAATTGATATGTCAGGTGGTACATTCAACTATCACGAAATGCATATTGAGGGCATGGCCGTTCCGTAAAGCGCAATGTCTCTTTTTTACAATCTCGATACGATAACGGGGTTGACTAGTGTATTAAAACCAAGACTTTGGCAAGTTCTTGACCAAGACTTTGGCGAATTTTTGACCTGTATTTTGACAAAATAGGCTTTTTTACCCTAAAATCGGCATTTTGCCTATTGCGCAGAAAAATAATGAATTTATTTTTACTGCATGGCATTCAAGGAAGCCGACTTAGAGAAAGTGTTTATTGACCTCCTGGTTCAGGAGGGCTGCAAGTATGTGCCCGGCGAGGCGATTGTCCGAGGCGAGGGCGAGGTCTTGATTGAGCAGGACCTGCGCGACTACTTGCACCGTCGTTACGATTCCGAGGGCATTACCGAGAACGAAATTCGCTCGATTGTTCTGCAGTTGCGTTCGCTTTCGGCGAGTGCGCTTTACGAGAGCAACAAGAAGTTCTGCTCCTGGCTTTCGGATGGCTTTATGCTCAAACGCGAGAACCCGAAGGACAAGGACATCCTCATCGAGCTTGCAGATTTTAGGCCGCTGGGTGAGCGTAGAAAGTCGGGCTTCGGTGTTGATGAAGATGAAGAACCGATGCCGCTTGCGGCCGATGTGGCGGCGAAATACTGTGCCGATTGCAATATCGTCAAGATTGTAAACCAGTTTGAAATTGTCGGTTCCGAAAAGCGGATTCCCGATGCAATCCTTTTTGTGAACGGGCTCCCGCTTGTGGTGTTTGAGTTCAAGAGCGCCGTGCGCGAAGAGGCGACGGTTTTCAACGCCTACGAACAGTTGACGGTGCGTTACCGCCGCGACATTCCGCAGCTGTTTGTCTATAACGCCTTCTGCGTGATTAGCGACGGCGTGAACAACCGGGCGGGTAGCTTCTTTGCCAAGTACGATTATTTTTATGCGTGGCGACGCGTGGAATTTGGCGACAGGCGAATCGAGGCCGAAGGCATCGAGAGCCTATATTCCATGATTCAGGGAATGTTCAATCGCAAACGCCTGTTGGACATTTTCAAGAACTTCCAGTATTTCCCGGACAGCAGCAAAAAGGAGCAGAAGGTCCTGTGCCGTTATCCGCAATATTATGCGGCGCGGTCTTTGTACGAGAACATTTGCAAGGCTCGCAAGCCGCATGGCGACGGTAGGGGCGGCACGTATTTTGGCGCGACGGGTTGCGGCAAGAGTTTTACGATGCTCTTCTTGACGCGGCTACTCATGAAGTCGCTGGAATTCAAGACACCGACGATTGTGCTGATTACCGACCGCACCGATTTGGATGACCAGCTTTCGGGGCTGTTTACGGCATCCAAGAAGTATATCGGTGACGAGCGTGTTGAAAGCGTGGAGAGCCGTGCTGACTTGCGTGAAAAATTGCAGGGCCGCAAGAGTGGCGGTGTGTTCCTCACGACCATCCAGAAGTTCAGCGAAGATATCGAACTGCTGACCGACCGCGATAATGTTGTCTGCATTTCGGACGAAGCGCACCGCACGCAGACAAACCTGGACCAGAAAATTACGGTGACCGATAAGGGCGTCAAGACGAGTTTCGGTTTTGCGCGCTACCTGCACAATTCTTTGCCCAATGCGACTTACGTGGGCTTTACGGGCACGCCGATTGATGCGACCCTCGATGTGTTTGGCCCCGAGGTCGATATTTACACCATGACCGAATCGGTGAAGGACGGCATTACGGTGCCCATCGTTTACGAGGGCCGTGCCGTCAAGGTGGTGTTGAACAATTCCGTTCTCGAAGAGATTGAGAAGTATTACGAAGAAGCCGCGGAAGCGGGTACCAACGAATACCAGATTGACCAGAGCAAGCAGGATGTGGCCCAAATGGGCGTGATTCTTGGCGACCCTGACCGTTTGAAGGCTGTGGCGAAGGATTTTGTGGCGCATTACGAAGCCCGCGTTCAGGAAAAGTCGACCGTTCGCGGCAAGGCGATGTTCGTTTGCTACAGTCGCCAGATCGCATATGCGCTGTACAAGAACATTCTGGAACTGCGCCCGGAATGGGGCGTGGCGAAAATCTGCGACGATGCAGAATTTGCGGGCGAGGCGATTGAGCTTACCGACAAAGAAAAGCGGGAACTGAAGCCCGTCGAAAAAATCAAGATGGTCATGACCCGCAGCAAGGACGACGAGAAAGAACTTTACGATTTACTCGGCGACAAGGATGCCCGCAAGGAATTGGACCGCCTTTTCAAACAGGAACGTTCTAATTTCAAGATTGCGATTGTCGTGGATATGTGGCTCACGGGTTTTGATGTTCCGTGTCTCGACGCCATTTACATCGATAAGCCGATTCAGCAACATTCCTTGATTCAGACGATTTCTCGCGTGAACAGGACGTTTGCGGGCAAGGACAAGGGAATTGTCGTTGATTACATCGGTATCAAGCGCAAGATGAACCTGGCACTAAAGCAGTACGGAGCCGGTTCCGAGCAGAATGTAGAAGACATTACCGCAGCGATTACGGAATTCCGCAACCATCTGGATTTGCTTGACAAGTTGATGTACAAGTTCGATGCGTCGGCGTATTTCAAAAGCACAGGCGACGGTGCAGAACTGAAAAAGCTGGAATGCCTCAAGCAGGCACAGGAATTCGTGCAGACCACGAAGGAAAAGGAATCCCGCTTTATGGGCCTCGCGAAACGCCTGAAGGCCGCATACGACATTTGCGTCGGCAATGAGGGAATTACGCAGGCCGAGCGCGACCGTGCACATTTCTACTTCGCAATTCGCTCCATTTTGCATAAACTCACCAAGGGTAATGCCCCCGATACCGCGCAGATGAACGCCCGCGTGCGCGAGATGATTGCTTCGGCGCTCCAGAGCGAAGGCGTGGAAGACGTTCTGCAGTTGAGCGATGCCGAAGCCGACCAGGCAAAACAGAACATTTTTGACGACGAATACCTGCAGCACATCAACCGCATCAAGCTGCCGAACACCAAAATCAAACTGCTACAGATGCTCTTGCAAAAGGCCATCGGACAAATCCGCAAGGTGAACAAGGTCAAGGGAGTCAACTTCACACAGAAAATGCAACAACTCGTGGAGCAATACAACGACCGCACCGAACAGGACATCTTAAAAAGCGAAGTCTATGAAGAAATGGCCGAAACCTTGACCGACATGATTGTCCAAGTCCGCAAGGCGTTCACCGAAGGCGAAGAAAAAGGCCTCAGCTTCGAAGAGACCGCGTTCTATGATATTCTAAAATCGCTCTGCGTCAAGTACCACTTCACCTATCCCGAAGACAAACTAATTGCACTCTCGAAACGCGTCAAGATTCTTGTTGACGAACAAGCCGCATACCCCGACTGGGACAAGCGTGACGACATTAAATCCGCACTGAAAGTGGACTTGATAATCCTTCTTGATGAATTCGGCTACCCGCCCGTCGAACGCGACGAAGTCTATGGTGAAATCTTTGAGCAGGCTGAGAATTTTAAGAAGGGAAGGTAGAGATTATTTCTTCCTCATCTTCTCGCCGGCAATCACCACCAGTAGCGCGCCAGCGGCTACGCCACCGACTTTCTTGAGGTCACGCCAGAATTGCCGCCGTTTGGCCTTGCATTGTTCGCAAAGTTTTTCGGTGTCTTCGGGCTTGTCGCAGCCGCACTTTTTGCAGGTGTTCCAGAGTTTTTGAGTCATTGCGTGTCTCCTTGACAACTAGATTCTAATATACACTTTTTGCGTTAGGGATGGCTTGCCTTGTGAAATTTATTCTACTTTTCTTTCTACCCCCCCCTCAAGGAGTACCCCATGAAAAATCGTTTTGCACTTACGTTTATGGCAACGCTCATCTGCAGTACGCTTGCCATGGCGCAGCTCCAAAAACTCCCCGCTCCGGCAAAGACTGGCGGCAAGCCTGTCATGGAGGCGCTCTGGGACAGGGCTTCCGGCACGGAGTTCAGCGACAAGATGCTCTCTGACCAGGATCTTTCGAATTTGCTTTTTGCGGCTATCGGCGTGAACCGCCCTGCCGACGGCAAGCTCACGTCGCCGACTGCCCGCAACTTCCAGGAAATCCGCGTATTCGTGTTCACGAGCAAGGGCGTCTCGGAATACTTGAACAAGGAGAACGCCCTGAAGCAGGTGGCGAAGGGTGACCACAGGGCGCTCGTTGCCGACCGTCAGGATTGGGCGAAGGCGGCCCCGGTCAGCATCCTCATCGTTGCAGACGAGACCAAGTTCGGAAGCAGCGACGCCCGCGCGAAGGTGACGATGGGGACCGATGCGGGAATCGTGAGCGAGAATATTAATTTGTTCTGTGCCGGCATGGGCCTGGTGACCCGTCCGCGCATGACGATGGATGTTCCCGCCATCAAGAAGCTTCTCAAGCTTTCTGACTCGCAGGTGCCCTTGCTGAACAACCCTGTGGGCTACGCGAAGTAGTTGAAGCTGGTTTGTAAAATTTCGTTAGGCCCCTTGCCAGTTTTCTGAATATTAGGTACATTAATGCCCGACGTGTTTTTCCGTCTAATGGAGAAATGCGTCTTTTTTTATTCTGGGAGTGACGCGCCCAACAACAGGGAGGTCACTAAATGGATCTTGCAAAATTTGAGAAAGCCCTGATGATAGGGGAAACCGTAGCCATAGAGTTTAAGAGGGCAGGCGGTACTATAGAAACAGATACTTTCGAGACGGTTTGTTCGTTCTCAAACCGATTCGGTGGCGATATCTACTTGGGCGTACTTGACAATGGGACTGTTGTCGGGGTTCCAGAAAATGCAGCGCAATCGATGGTGAAAAACTTCATCAGCGCTATCGGTAATCCGGACTTGTTTAGCCCCACGCTTTATTTGGAACCCGAGATTTTCAAGTATCGCAAAAAGACGTTAATCCATATCCATGTTACGTCGAGCGGCGAAGTACATTCGTTCAAGAAACGGATTTACGACCGCGTAGACGAAGCAGACGTTAAGGTGACTGCGACAGCAAAAATTGCGCAGATGTATATCCGCAAGCAAGAAATCTACACCGAGCGCCGGGTTTATCCGTATGTGAAAATAAAGGATTTGCGCTTGGATTTACTGCCGATGATACGGACGCTGGCCAAGAACAATGCGGGCGGTAGCCATCTTTGGGAAAAACTTTTGAACAGGGATTTGCTGAAGAGCGCCGGGCTTTACGCAGAAGACCACGTAACAGGCAAAGACGGGTTTAACCTTGCCGCGGTAATGCTCCTCGGTCGCGACGAGGTCATTCGCGACATTTGCCCGGCTTACCAGACGGATGCCCTTGTCCGCAAGGTGAATGTTGACCGGTATGATGACCGTTTGACGGTGGTTACGAATTTGGTCGAAAGTTTTGAACAGCTTTTTCAATTCGCGACGTTGCACCTGCCCGATAAATTCTATGTGGAAGGGGCCGAACGGAAATCCCTTCGGAACATTGTGGCTCGGGAAATGCTGGTGAATACGCTGATGCACCGGGAGTACTCGAGTTCGTACCAGGCGAAGTTTGTGATTGAACAAGACCGGATGTTCGTGGAGAATGCGAACAGGGCGAGGTTCAACGGGCCGATAACGCTTAGGAATCTTGAACCGTTCCCGAAGAATCCGCTTATCGCGAGTTTCTTCCGCAACATTGGATATTCGGAAAAACTTGGTTCTGGAGCCCGAAAGATGTTCAAGTACGGGCGTCTTTATTCCGGTGTGGAACCTGAATTTTTTGAAGATGATGTTTTCCGCATTATTCAGCCGCTGAACGAAAATTACTCTTTCGATGCAGAAATTGCAAAGAAGCATGAAAATCTGAAAACTACCCAGAAAACTACCCAGAAAACTACCCAGAAAACTACCCAGAAAATACTTGACACTATAATGAATAACCCTAATGTGACTAGGTCGGAGTTGTCAGAAATTTGTGGGATAACTGCCGATGGCGTAAAATGGCAATTGAAAAATCTCACGAAGTCCGGTCGCATTTCTCGAATTGGCGGAGATCGCGGTGGTCACTGGGAAGTACATGATAAGTGATGCGCTCGTATTTGTCCCGGCAAAATCGGTTATCAGAAAATCCTATAACAGCCGCCCGATGCAAAAAGTTGTATCTTTTCGGTGTAGAAGGTAACATCATGAAAAGACATTTCGCTTTTTTGCTATGCTCCCTGCTCCTCGTGGCAGGCGGCGCATCTTATGCATTCGCGGCCCCAAAGGCGGCTCCGGCCGAAGACATCAAGATTGTCAAGGTGAACGACGCCAACTTTGAGAGCGAGGTTCTGCAGTCCAAGAAGCCGGTCATTCTGGATATCACTTCCACGAGCTGCCCGCCGTGCCTCATCATGATCCCGACGCTCATCGGCATCGCGAAGAATTACCCCGACATCAAGATTGCGACGGTGGGTATCGACGAACCGGGCATCGACAAGATCAAGGCGAGCCTCCCGATTCGCGCGTTCCCGACGTTCTTCATGGTGCGCGACGGCAAGATTATAAACCAGCTGGTGGGCGCGGTGAAGGAAGAGGAACTGCTCTCTGCCCTGCAGTACACGCCTTCCAAGAAGCCCGCCGCCAAGCCGAAGAAGGTCAAGAATGCGAAACGCAACATGGTGTGCAAGACGCCTGGGCAGTTCAACGGGCTCAAGAACCTGGTGACCATCTCCTTCGTGTTCGGCGACTACGAAATCGAAAACGTTGACATTGTGACCGACGTGTTCGTGCCGCCGGAACTGAGCGACAAGCGCGAGCAACTGATGGATCACGTGCGCGCCAGCGGCAAGGGCGAGGTGGAGCCCACCATGACGGGGTTCCGCATCCATATTGACAACAACTGCCGTTTTATGAAGGCCATGGACATGAAGCGCACCTCTACATACGGCGAGATGCGTGCGGGCCTCGAACTGCAGGGCTTTACCTGCCAGTAATTATTGGTAGGTAAAGCATTGATAAGATGATAGTGGATCCCCGCCTGCGCGGGGATGACAAAAGGGTGCATCGTGTATGACAAAGGGGTGCGCTGGGGATGACTGCGGCCCCTGTTATTTCTTTTCGTAGCGCACGTAGGCAAATTTTTTGCTATCGGGGGCCCACGAGTTCACGTTGATGGTTCCCTGGCCGCCGAACAGCTTTAGAATCGTGCGGGGCTCGCTCCAGCCGGTCTTATCGCTGCCCGTCATCAGGCGGATTTCTACGTTCTTGTTGGGCACGTGTTCGCCGGGGCGCACGTCCCGTTCGTGGTAGGCCAGCATCACGACTTTCGTGCGGTCGGGCGAAATGTGCGGGAACCATGTGTTCCAATGGGCGTCCTGTGTCATCTGCGTCTGTTCGGAGCCGTCGGACCTCATGCGCCACGCCTGCATACGACCGCTGCGAACAGAATTGAACCAGATGTATTCTCCGTCGCAGTCGTATTCCGGTCCGTCGTTCAGGCCGAAAGCTGTTGTAAGCTGCGTCTCGTTTCCGCCGGTAGTGGGAATGGTGTAAATGTCGTATTCTCCATCCCGTTCGGCGCAGTAGGCGAGCATCTTGCCGTCGGCGGTAACACCGTGGAGGTAGCTGGGAGCAAGGGGCGTCACCAGTTCCGGCATGCGTCCGTCAAAGAAAATCTTGTAGATGCGAGAAAGGCCGTCTTCTTTGGTGTGGTGGCTCACGAAAAGTCCTAAACCGTCGGGAGAGAGCACGTGGTCATTGTTGCAGTTGTCCACAAAGTAGCTCGGAACTTCTGTCACCTCGCCGCTCTCGATTTCGATTTTATAGATGCGGCCTTCGCTGTTGTAGGTGAGGAATTTTCCGTCGGGGCTCCAGTTGGGCGCTTCGATGACCTTGTCGAATTTCTTGAGGAGTTTTGATTCGCCAGTTTCGATGTCGAAAATTTCCAGGAAGGACTTGTCTACGCTGCGGTCCCAGACTTCGCCCGGGCTGAGTTCGAAGGGGTAGCTCACTCCCCATGCGGCGCGGAGGTTGTCCATCTGCGTCATCATCTGCATGGTCTTGCTGTGAGGCATTTCGGGGCATTCCTTGAGGCCTTTCTCGAGGGCCGCCTTGCAGCCCAGAACCTCGTATTCGTAGCAGTTCTCGATGCGGGGCGGCCTTACGGACTCTACCAGATTTCCGGCCACGTCAAACAACTGAATTTCTTCCATGTCGTTGAGGTTCTGCACCCGAATAAAGCCCGCTGTTCCGTAGATGACGCCCTCGTTTTTGAGCGGCGCTACCATGGAGGTCTTGAGATGCGCCACTTGGCCATTCGCATATACCAAATCAATCCAGTCCGTCGCATCCACGCCCGTGTGGAACTTGACGCACTTGGTTTTTGTCTGCACGATGTGATTCGCGATGCAGTTCCCACCCGATGTCATTTCCGCACAGTCTCCACCTGATGTCATCCCCGCGGAGGCGGGGATCTCCTTTCCGATCCTGCAAACCGCCTCGTCCGTCAAGAAAATGTCCGCGAACGTGAGGCTGTAAATGCCCAAGTCAAGCAACGCGCCGCCTGCAAGTTCCGGCTTTTGCAAACGTTCGATATGCGAAAGGGGCATGGAAAAATCCGCTTCCACGCTTTCCACCTTGCCAATCTTCCCGGCCAGAATCCAGTCCTTGACCATCTGCACGGCGGGCAAGAACCTTGTCCACATGGCCTCGCTCATGAACACGCCTTTTTCTTCGGCAAGGGCCACCACTTCTGATGCCATCAGGGCGTTAGCGGTAAATGCCTTTTCTACCAGCAGGTTCTTTTTGTGTTCCAGGCAAAGCAAGATGTTGTTGTAATGCTCGGAATGGGGAGTAGCCACATAGATCAGATCTACCGCAGGGTCTCGGGCCATTTCTTCGTAGCTGCCGTAGGCACGCCCGAAACCATATTCGTCGGCAAATTTTTTCGCCTTGTCAAGTGAGCGCGACGCAACCGCATAGCATTCTACGCCCATGCCCCGCTTTTCGAGAGTCTTGACGGCAGCCGCCATCTTGGTGGCGATATGACCACAACCGAGAATTGCAAACTTGAGAACTGGATTTTTCATTTTCCCTCTTTTTTGGAGAAAAAATTACACTTTTTTCTAGGCGTTTCGGTATAGTGGGAATCGTATAAGTGGACTCACAGGTAAACGCTTCGACCAATCCGGTCGCATTGCTTGGTTATGCAGTAATTTTTAATTTTTCGTCTATGAAATCTACTGAAGTTGTATCGGGAGTTATTTGTGATTGGAAGCTACATTCTAAGAACAGGCTTCCTGCCGATGTGGAAATTGTGAAATTTTAAAAGAAAAACCACAAGAAATAAAGTATATTACGGATAGGTATGCTCTATATCCATCAATATCCCGATTGGACGCACTTTCGGTTCGATTCCCGGAAGGTCCTGAACGCTCTTGGCGAAACCCGCCTGCAAGAGGGCAAGCTTATTGGCGCCATGGAGACCTGTGGGTTCCAGGATTTGGAGCAGGAGTTGTTGATTCAGGATATTTGCTCCAACTCCGCCATTGATGGGATCCGTCTGGACAAGGTTTTTGTGGAGCAGCAAGTGGCTCTTGTGCAGGGGGGCTCCGCCCAGTCGGCAGACCCTGCGGTACGCATTTACCTCGCCGCCATCACCAAGGCGTTCAATCCGTTGACTCAGGAACGCCTGTTTGCATGGCATGCCGCTATGGGACAGAACAAGGTGGCCAGTTTTCGCGCTGCACCCAGTGCGGTCCAATACCGCCAGGGCGATATCCAGCTGGATTTCGAAGGGCCGAATCCGGAACGTCTGGAGCAAGAGGTGGAGCGTTACATCCAGTGGATGGAAAGTTCCAGCATGGACGGCGTTATCAAGGCGGCGGTGGCCCATTTCTGGTTTGCGACCCTCAGGCCGTTCGCCGATGCCAACGGTCGCTTGGCAAGGCTCCTCACCATCGTGGCCCTTGCCCGCAGCGAACAGACCACCCGTTGCCAATTTTCCCTGAACCAGGCTTTTCTGGAGCGCCGCGAAGAATATTTCAAGATTCTCAATGCCACCCAGCGTGGGAACGGCGACTTGACGGAATGGATTCTCTGGTTTATCGAAACTTTGCAGACGGCCATGGCGAGCACTCGGGAGCGCATTCTCAAGGAACAGCGCAAGACGGCCTTTTACAACCGCCATGCCGGAGAGGCTTTCGACGAAAAGGACCAGAAATTGTTTACCGCCCTGTTTGCAGGAACGCTTCCTGCAAGTTTTACCGCCAAGGAACTGGCGGCAATTATCGACCAGAGTCACGACACGGCCCTCCGCACTATCCAAAAACTCATCGCCAAGGGCATCTTGAAATCCGACGAGAAGGGCGGCCGCAGCCAGCGGTATTCTATTAGGGGATAGGGGCTAGGATCTAGGCGTTAGGGGATAGAACAAAAAAAGACCCGCTTTCGCGGGCCTTGACAATCCAAAAGAAAAGCTTGATTACCCTTCTTCCAGGGCTTCCTTGAATTCGTCTACCGTGGCGATGTATTCGTCAATCATGTCGGGCTTGGAATCCAGGTGGGCAAGAATCTTTTCCAGGTGTTCCTTGTTGAACACGGCTTTGAGTTGGCGGCTGGCGTGACCCTTGTAGCCCCATTCCTTGAGGATTTCGTCGGTGACCACGAAGGAATCGTCCATAGACACGAAACGCATGGGGCCATAGACAGCCCAGTTGTGTTCCATCTGCATGCATTCCGGTTCCTGCATTTCGGGGTTGGCCATGTAGCGCTGGATATGGCGGGTGCGAACATCCTTGATCTTGTCGATGCGCATATAACCCATGATCAGGTACTTGTTGCGCATTTCGGAATCGCTGAGGCCTTCGTAGCGGGTGCCGAACAGAATGTAGCGGCTCTTGGCACGGACGATGGCGTTGATGTTTTTCACGTTGCAGCAGCTCATGAGACCGTAGGTGCTGGTCTCGTAGTTGGGTTCGTAAAAGAAGCCCTTGCCGTTTTCGTTCAGCTGGTCACGGACGGGCATTTCGGACTGGTGACTGGTCTCCACATAGAGCAGGCTGCCGGCGGCGTTGCCACGGTAGTCTTGCCAACCTTCAAGATTGATTTGTGTTTTAGGCATTATTCAACCCCTAAAAAAGTGATACATAATAAAAAAACCAGCGGACCTAAAAAGGTTCGTTATTTACGTTGCCAAAATACAAAAATCAGTGCTAGAGGGTGAGGGCTTCTGCCGAAATATCCGCCATTCCGAACAGATTAGCCCCTTTTTTGAAGAATTTGGCGGTATCCGTGGTCAAAAAGCGTGTCTTGCCGGACCGCGAAAGCCGGGCATCCATCTCGGGGTGCCGGTTCAGGTAATCGACGGTCTTGTCCGCCACGATCTGGCCCTGGATAACCAGGCGCACTCCTGCAGGGAGCGCCTCCCGGATTTCTTTTTCCAGCAGGGGGTAATGGGTGCAGGCCAAAAGGACGGTGTCTATTTCGGGATCTTTTTTCAGCAGGGCGTCCACTTCTTTCTTGACGAAAAAGCGGGAGCCTTCCGTATCCATCTCGCCGTTTTCTACCAGGGGAACCCACATGGGGCAGGCGTGCTGGGTGACCTTCAGTTCCGGAAAGAAATGGCTGATTTCTATCTGGTAGCTGTTGGACGAAACCGTACCCGCGGTAGCGAAGATGCCGATGTGGCCTGTGTGGCTGAACTTGCCGATTTCTTCGGTAGTGGGCCTGATGATACCCAGCACCCGCTTGTCCGGAAACTCTACGGGCAACACCTGCTGCTGGATGCTCCGTAGCGCCCGGGCCGATGCCGTATTGCAGGCGAGAATCACCAGGGGGCAGCCCCTGTTGAAAAGCTCCCGCACGCACTGGAGGGTGTAGCGGAAGATGGTCTCGAAACTCCTGCTCCCGTAAGGCGCCCGGGCGTTGTCGCCCAGGTACAAGAAGTCGTATTCGGGTAGGGCCTTGCGCAAGTCCTGCAAAATCGTGAGCCCGCCAAATCCGGAATCGAAGACGCCTATCACAGGGCGGCCTCCATGCGGGAACGGACCAGGGGCATCAGTTCCTTTCTCGGGTCGTTGTCACCCTGGCGTTTTTCGATTTCGCCTGCGTCGATGGGCTCGAGAATCTGTACGCTCACCTTGCAGCGTCCGGTATTCTTGCGGCGTTCCCACACGGCAGAAGTGCCGCGGATAACCACAGGGAGCACTATAGCGTGTGACTCTAGCGCAAGCCTGAAACCGCCGCTCTTAAAGGGAGAGAGAACTTCGCTTTTTCCGCGAGTACCTTCGGGGAACAGACAGAGCCGTGGCGCCCGGCCAGATGCCATGGCGTCACGAATCAACGCTCCGCCGCCACCCTTTTTACGGTTGATAAAGATACAACCGATCCTGTGCATCCAGAAATTGAGGAAAGGGATGAACCGAAGCGATGCCTTGGCGATAAACCCCACAATCCGTTCGATGGAAAGAAACATCACGGGAATGTCGGCATAGGAATTGTGGTTCCCCATGACAAACACGGGGCGGCTCCAGTCCACCTTGGAAAGTATCGCCTGGTCTTTTATTTCCAGGTCAACCCGCAGCACGTTCATGCAGAATCGGGAGAACTTCTGGATTTTTCCTTCGAACCAGGTGTTGAAATTTTTTCCGTAGGCAACCAAGATAAAGGGCAGCGCGAGAATATGCGCGAGCATATAGCCAAGCACTACAATTACCACGTATATTCTAAACAAAATAACAGGCATAGTCCATCGGGGTTGCTTGGGGTAGCGGGGCAGGAACCTGGACGGTTTCAGTTTCAGCAGTTTCCCTTTCCAATACCTCTGCTTGCAATATAGCAAAACTAGGTAAGATTCGGCACGGGTCACACCAACGTAATATAGCCGCCTTTCTTCGTCCATCTGTGCCTTGCGCTGTTTTCGGTTGCCTTCGCACTTACCCGGCGTGAACCCTTCGGCAAGGCCCGCGTAAAAGACTACGGCGTATTGGAGGCCCTTGGAAGCGTGTACCGTCTCGATATGGATGCCGTCTTCCAGCACCTCGTCGCCTGCCATGGGGTCGCCGACGATGGGCAGCTCGCATTCCCGCAAGGCTTCTTCGAAATATTGCCGCAGCCGGTTGTACCGCACCAGAATGGCAAAGTTTTTCCAGTGGAGTCCATAGTTTTCGCGCAGGGAATGAATGGCGGTCTTTATCTTTTCGATTTCTTCGATGGGGTTGTCCGACACCCAGACTTCGGGCTTGCGGTTTTCGGTGAAAATCCTGTTGCCGCCGGAGCCCTTGGGGTTCCCTGCCCGGAGAACCTTCCGTAACGTTACGGGCTTGTTTACAAAAATGTCGTTGGCCAAATGCAGCACGTTCGGTACGGAGCGGTAGTTCCATTCCAGACGGATGAGGGTACTGTCCTTGAAATCCGCCTGGAAACGCCGGATGTTCCCGATGTCCGCTCCGCGGAAGCCGTAGATGGCCTGGTCATCGTCGCCTACCACGAACAGGTCCTTGCGGTTTCCGAGAATGTTCTTGACCAGCCTGTACTGGGAAGGGTTGATGTCCTGGTATTCATCTACCAGGATTTCGGCCCACAGGGACTGAAAGTATTCTCTTGCCTTTTCGCAGGTTTCAAGCAACCTGATGGCAAGGTAAATCAGGTCTTCGAAAACCACGTTTCCAGACAAAATAACGTTTTTCTGCAGGGGTGAGATTTTTTTCTTGATGGCACCCGGCAAGTCTTCCGAAAAAAGTTCTTCCCGGTTCAGCTTGGCGGCAGGAATCTTCCGCCTTGCCAGTTCCCGCAAGAATTCCCGCTGGTCCGTTTCCTTGGGAGTGGGAATCTTGTTGAACCCGAGAATCTCGTAGGCAAATCGCTCTCCTATTTTCTGCTTGAGCATGAACAGCGCGAGGGAATGAAATGTGCAGAGCCGTACACCGGCTTCCGGGAAAAGAGCCTCTACCCGCTCCCGCATTTCGGCTGCGGCCTTGGCGGTGAAGGTAAGGGCCAAAATCTTTTCGGGCTGTACCCCGCTCATGATGCGGTACTGGATCCGCTTGGTCAGTACAGAAGTTTTACCCGAGCCCGCTCCTGCAAGAATCAGGAGAGCTCCGTTTTGTTTATGGTCGTGCAAGACGGCCATACGCTGGTCGCCGTTCAGACCCTTCAAGATGCTTTCGGCATCCATAGGTTACCGTTGTGGAATGCGGCGCCCCGAAATTTGCGCCTGCGGGATATGGGAAAGGGACTAGGTGGTTTCCTTGTCCGAAACATTCGGGTGGCCACCCAGCAAAAAGGCGAAGCCTCCGAACAGACTCAACAACAAACTTACAAAATAGGCCAGCAGCTGGATTACCACCGATTCGAGACCGGGCACTCCGGCGCGGGCGAACAGGGACTGGGCGAGCAGTTCCCTAGGGCCAAACCCGCCGATAGAAATAGGCAGGGCGCTTACGATAGCTACCAGCGGAATGTAGTAGAAATACCAGGATATAGAAAGTTCCACGCCGACGGCGATACCGCAGAAAAAGTGCACCAGGATGCGGAGGGCCTGGGTGACCGCCGAAAGTCCGCTGATGCGGGCCCACAGCTTTGCCGAGCGGAACTGCTGGAATCGCTCGAACATGTGGATTAGCCGGCTATTGATTTTGGCGGGGAAAATTTTTTCCAGGATTTTGCAAAGGAGTCTGCCAAGCCTACGGCTGAACAGGGAGGCGAACAGGGCGCAGAATCCCAAAAAGATCCAGAGCGACGGCCACATGAATGCCCGCTGGGCCTCGTCGTGCATAAAGAACAGGAGACCAACCGCCAGGGCGAATAGGGTAATGAAGAAAAGTCCGAAAAGCCTGTCGAAGAAAGTGGCGGTGAGGCCTGCGCCTACGGTGTCTTGACCGCCCTGCATGCGGATATCGTAAATTTTCTTGGCGTCGCCGCCTACGTTTCCGGGCATAAAGTTGTTGAAGAAGAGACCCACGTAGTAAAGCTTCAGCAAGTGGCCGTACCTGAGATTCACGTTCTGCTTTTCTAGCAGGAGTTTCCACTGGAGGCATGCCGTAAAGTTGGACGCCGCAAGGCAAAGGATGGCCGCAAGCAAGGGCCAGAGGCTCTTGGCATCGAAAAGCTGGTAAAGGTCATCTACGCTCCACTCCGGGTCCATCACGATGTTCCTGCAGACAAAATATGCAGGGACGATGGTCACCACCAACTTCAGCAAAAAAATCAGGGAAGACTTCAGACGGCTATTCATCGGGTCCCCCTTCGGCCACCCGATGACGGATGACGGTATCTTGCAGCAGGTTGAACGTCAGGTCGGCAGCGGTATCCCAGCGGAATTCGTCGGCGTAGATGCGGGCTTCTTGCGAAAGCCTGGAGCGCAGTTCGTCGTCGCCATAAAGGCGTTCCATTTCCATGGTGCAGGTGTGGGCATCTCCCATGGGGAACAATAGACCGGTTTCGCCGTTCTTGACGCTATCGCGAAGTCCCGGCACATCGCTTGCAATAGTGGTAGTGCCAAGCTTTGCCGCCTCTACGACGGTAAGGCCCCAGCCCTCCTTGAAGCTCGTCTGCAACAGCGCCACGGCGTGACGAAGCAGCTGCTGTTTCTTGGAAGGACTGACAAATCCCAGAAGCACCACGCGATTTTCGAGATTGCGCTGTTTTAGCCAGGCGGGGATCTTTTTCAGGAGCGGTCCGTCTCCGGCCACCAAAAGCTTGATGTCCGGGTGCTTCCACGCAAATTTTTCAAAGGCCTCCAGCGCCGTCCAGATTCCCTTGTAGCGGTGAACACGGGAAAGCCACAAGAAGTAGGGCAGGCCCTCGGCTTCTGGTGGCGGCACTTCTGTTGATGGATCGGGAGCGCCTTTGCTGTCGGAGCCGTTGTAAATCACAGAAATGCGCTTGCCGTCAATTCCGATTTCCTTGAGCTCGTGCCTGGTACTCGGACTTACCACGATAAACGGCTGCTTGCGGTAGAACCAGGGGATGGTCCGTTCAAAGGCCCATACCACGGCCGCTACCGGGAAAAACGCCTCGTGGAAAATAGAGCTGCGCCACAGATGGTGCATCTGCACCACCACCGGTTTTTTAATCCAGAACGGCGTATATAGCGGAAGCTTGTTCAGGTCTTCTACCACCACGTCAAAATTGAATTCTCGGTCCAGCTTACGGATGTTCATGGCGACGGTAAGCTGGAACAGCATGTCGCCACCTTTGCGGACGACTTCGATTCCATCGACGGTTTCTCGACTTTTGCAGCCAGCAAATGCCGTCGTAAAAAGTACGACCTTGTGGCCCGCATCTACCAGTTGTGAAAAGATACGGTGCAGGTGCTTTTCGGCGCCCCCTGCGGCAGGGTGCAGTCGGTCGCGGTAATTGACCACAAGGATATTCATGGACTAGGGCTTTTTGCCCAGGACTCCTATGCACAGCTGGGTATAGTGCATGATCGGGTTTGTTTCCAGGGAATCCAGAATTTTATCTTTCGCTTTTTGGTATGCTGTTCCCTGCAGCGGATACTTGGGCAGTTCCACGCCTACCTTGAAACCGATTTCGCGAAGAATTCGGTAATAGAGGTTCGGGCGCATCCAGTCGCCGTACTCATAGACGCATTCAAAACCGGCATCGGTCATGAGCTTTTTCAGCTGGGGCATGGTGAACTGCTTTTCCCAACCGGCGAACCACTTGTCCATGGCGATCAAGATATGCTTGATGATGGTGTAGGGGTGTACCGTTTGCGGTACGTCGCAGAGGCAGTGGCCGCCGTGCTTCAAGATGCGGAAGTTTTCCTTGATGAGCGGGAGCGAATCCTTGAAATGTTCCGCTAGCCCTTGATGGAAAACCAGGTCGAAGGTGTTGTCGGGGAAAGGCGCCTTGAAGGCGTCGCCACGGACGAGTTTCAAGTTGTCGTATAGGTTGTCTTTTGCCCGCAGGCCATCCACAATCTTCAAGCTGTTCTCGGCAAAATCCAACACGTACACGTCGGCGCCCAGGCGTGCAAGCTCGGCGCTGTCACGGCCAGTGCCGGCGCCAACTTCCAGCACCTTGAGTCCTTCGAGCTTAAAATTCTTCTTGATGGTATTCAGCACCGACGGAGACGAAGGATACACCTTGTCCATGTCGTTTTTCTGTTTCCAAAAACGGTTCCATACGGACTGGTCTGGTTCTTTTACTGTCATAACCGGCAAAATATACGAAATTGTATCTTGTGGAGTATCAACGAATTACGAAATCTCATGGCGTTTTTCGTCATTTTTGCTTAATTTTGTAATAAAAAGATGACAATGTTTGAAATTTGTGACAAAATTTTGTATCTTTGACCAAGGTTTAAGGACGATAAGGGGCGTTTTTTTGCCAAGTTGTAAAATTTTGTTCTTTTGGCATACAAGTTGCTCAAAAAAAAGCGATATTTAGAGAGACAAGGTTAAAGAAATGCATATTGATTCAACAGATACAACCCTAAAAAGATACCTCGAAGACATTAGACGCACAGCCCCCCTTTCCCGCGAAGAAGAACAGATTCTTTTCCAGAAGGCGAAGGAAGGCGACAAGATTGCTAGAAAGAGACTGATTTCTGCCAATATGCGTTTCGTTTTGAAAGTGGCCATCCAGTACCGTGGCTGCCCGATTCCGCTGCCGGACCTGGTGAGCGAGGGTGCAATGGGCCTGGTGCGCGCCATCGAGTCTTTTGAACATACCCGCGGCCTCAAGTTCATCAGTTATGGCGTGTGGTGGATCAAGGCCTACATTACCCGCGCCATCAACGAGCAGGGTAACCTGATCCGCTTGCCCGCGAACCAGCACCTGCGCGTGCGCAAGGCCCTGCACGAACAGAGCCGCGGTAAAGAGATTAACGAAGAGATTCGCGAGCTTATCCAGATCGGTCAGCGCGGCGTGTCTTTCGATAGCCCCCTGAAAGCGGACTCCAAGGCCACATACGCCGAAGTGCTCCCCGACAATGGAGCGTCCAATCCCGAGGCCGATTCCGAAATCCAGAGTGTAGAAAGCCTTGCCCGCGATCTGATGGAACAGCTCCCGGAGCGCGAAGCGAAGGTCATTACCGGCATTTTCGGTATCAACCAGGAAGCTCCCCAGACGCTTCGCGAAGTGGGCGAGTCCATGAACATTTCTCACGAACGTGTCCGTCAGTTGCGTGACCAGGCGCTTCGCCGTATCCGCAAGTACAACAGCAAGGAATTCCTGCAAGAAAAGAAAGACGCGTTCCTCGCGGCTATTAACAAATAATAGCCGCTCCATGACGCAGGGGGCTTTGCCCCCTGGACCCCCTTTCCAGAGGCCGGTCACGATTCATTACCTCCATGGAGGCTCGCCCAGACGGGCGGGCCTTTTTCTTTTTGTATATTCTTTCTGTATGGAAAACGATTCTTTGAATATGGACGCTGGCGGCGTGGATGCCGTCGTGACGGACAGTTCCGTTGCGGTGTTGGATTCTGCCGCTGCGCCGAAAATGCCCACGCCGGAACAGCTGGGAATTTCTATAAAGGCGGGGCCCGAAGGTGGCCTGCCCGCCATTACCGTAGGAGATACTTTTGAGTTTCCGGTGACGGTCTCCTGGAGCGTGCAGGGGAGCGCCCTTTTGGTAGTGCCAACGGGTTCTGCCAACGCGAAGGGTTTAACCCAGCTGGGGGTGTCCCAGGAGTCGGCTCGGTCGGTGAAAGATGGCAAGGAAATTGCCTCCATCACCTTTACATACAAGATTGTGGCGCAGGATACGGGCAACTTGCATATTCCCGCCCTTAAGTTCGAGATTCCGACGCAAATGGGCCAGCCCCTTGACCTGCGGAGTGAAAGCGTGGACGTGCGTGTGGACGAACCTTTCAATCCGCTACCGTTTGCGGTAGGTGGGATTGTTGCCCTTTGCGTTCTGCTGGCCGGACTCTGGCGTGTCAAGCGTCGCGCCGCTGCACGTGAGGCCGTTGCCGCAAGAAATGCGGCCGACGAGGCCTTGCGTAATCAGATGCTGGTCTTGAAACAGCGCGTCAATTCCGCCGATAGTCGCGAGTGGCTCTTGGAACTGGAAAGTATCTGCAAGGGGTATGTGGCTCGTAAATTCGGGATGGCGACCGCCGACCCGGTCAATCTCGACAACCTGGTAAAAGACGGCAAGCTAGAAGGCTGGGAAACCCTCGTCGAAGAATTCGCTCACGCCCGCTACGGCGGCGGCAAGCGGGACAGTTTCGAGAACAAGGAAACCTGGAAGGCGGCCATGCGCCTTATGGGCGTGGAAGAAGAATGAACGAGGCCGTGTCGCCAATTCTTTTGTTATGTTTAAAAAACAAGGAGAGGTAATTTAGTATGAAACTGAAAGCACTTATTTTTGCATTTGTGGCGGCATTTGCCATGGTCGGATGCGACAGTTCCACTTCGAGCGAAACAGAAACTCAGGAACTGCCCGATTCCAGCGCCAGTCAAAATACGCCTGCTTCAAGCACGAGCAAAGATGGTACCGGCAAGACGAACAGCAGCGCAAGCGTTGCTGATGTCATAAAGGATTTGGATCCGAAAAATTTGACTCCAGAACAGCGAGAATTACTCAAGTCGTTCCAGACGAAATTGAGCATTCTTCCAGGAGGCGAAGAATTGGCCAAAGAATGCGAGGATGGTGCTACCTTGTCCAGTACGATTATGGAGCAAGAAGTGACGTACACATGCTTGTCGAATATCTGGATGCCTACCTCTGGCTTTGACAAACTTTTGGAAGGTTTGTCTCAGGAACAACTGGAAATGATTTCGAATTTTACAGGCCTCACGCCAGAAGAATTGAAACAGCTTGTAGAAGTTTTTGCTAATGCCGATGGGGCAAATTCAAACATTGATTGAGTAATTGATGAAATAGCTGGCAATGATTATCGACAAGGAAAAGATATCGCGACGTGCCGCGGGCCTTGACCTGTTCAGGGTTCTTGCGGCCCTGATGGTGTTGCTTTTCCATTGCCATATCCATCACGGAAGTGATTTTGGGGTGCTCACGGGCTTTGTCTCTATGGGCGCCATTTTTATGTCGGCCTTCTTTATGCTTTCGGGCTATGTGCTGTTCTTGACCTACAGGGAACAGCCCTTGATTCAGATGGCGAACCTGAAAAAATTCTACCTGAAACGGATTGTGGAAATCTTGCCGCTGTACTATGTGGTAGCCCTTTTGTATGTGGTGTTTCTAGGGCGCGAAGGCGTTGTCCAGAATCTGCTGTTGTTGCCTGTGGAAATGCTCGGGCTACAGAGCGTGTTTTCTTCGCTGTTCGAAGTGAGCCACAATGACGGCACCTGGTTTATCTCGTGCCTGCTGCTTTCCTACTTGGCATTCCCGCTGATGCAGGAGGCCGTAAAGCAGATGAGTGCCCGCGCTAAATACGTGGCGCTCGGAATTTGCATGCTGGCTTTATTCTGGGCGCCGCTAGTGGTATATGCTTTTTCTACGGCATCTATCTATACGAATCCGTTTTTTCGCGGGCTTGAGTTTTTTATAGGCGTACTGCTGTGTTCCTTGCCTGTGAAGTCGAAACTTTGGGGAACCTGGAAGGCGTTTTTCGTGGAGCTGATTGTTCTTGTGGGGCTGGTGAGTGTGGGCGTGCATTTCCATTTTTCTGTGGGAAACTACATGCTTTACGACTGGGTTGCCGTTCCTATTTTTGCGTGCATGGTATTGACGCTTGCGAGGCTTAAATCTCCGAAGTTGCAGGACTCTGCTGTTTTACGGTATGGGAGCGCGGTGACTTATGCGTTCTTTTTGGTGCAGACCTTCAATACCCAAATAGAGAATGGGATTTTTTCTGCAGGCGGAATTCAGAATAACGTTCTAAGGATTGTGATATCGGTTGTGCTTTGCAGCTTGATGGCTGTGGTTTTGCACCATGTCGTAGAGAGGCCTTGCGCACGTATCGGGAAGAAAATCTTCTTTAGCGAGAAAACATAATTATGCATTACTTTCGGAACATCTTTCTTGGGCTTCTCGCCTTTGCCGCTATGGCACAGGCTGCGGATTATTCCGAGCTTACCCGCAAGGCCTTTATGCAGGATTGCACCCGTGAGGCTAACGAGAAGGAATGCCTTTGCGTGCTGGAACAGTTGCAGGGAAAATACAGCGAGAAGGTCTATCTGGCCCACAATGCCGATATGCAGGAAGGGAATGGAGATATGGAATTCATTTCCTTTATGATGAGTGCCGCCATGGGTTGCGTCTTGGCTAGCGAAGATGTAGGGGACGCCCTGGTCGAGGGCTCCGGGGAACTTTCCGATGACGACATGAAGCTGCTTTTTAATGCCATAAAGAAGGACTTGCCCAAGAAAGATTTTGTCAAGGGGTGCGCTCCCGAAGCGAAGGCGGTTTTTGGCGAAAAGATGGCCAACAGCGTGTGCGGCTGCGCCTACGACCGTGTGGTAGGGGATTTCGATCGCTTTGCGAAGATGGTCAAGGAAGAGGGAGCGCCTGGAGCTTCCAATGCGTGGGGCGCAGATTACATTATCGAATGCACGCCCGAGGGGTATTCTCCCGATGTGGAGAAGAACCTTCTGAAGCTTTTGAACGAAAATGGCGTGCCCAAGTCGGTGGGGCAGTGCTTTTTGAAAACACTTGAGAAAGAATATACCCTCAGGGCCCTTGTGGCCGCTTCCGTAAAAAACAGCGAAGCTTTCCAGATGATTATTATGGGCCTTGCCATGAAATGTATGGGTGCAGCTTACTAATGGGATTATGAAGATAATCCGTGTTACAAAGGAAAGTGAACGGGCGGGTGCGTACTATGTGCGCATGGCTGCGATGATGCACAAGCACCAGATTCCCCTGGATGCCGAAATTGATGCCCATGACGGCGAAAGCTGTCACTACGTTCTGGCGCTGGATGATATCTATCTGGTGGCTACCTGCCGTTGGTTCGAGGTAGGCGATGCTGCTGAAGGCGTTGCCGAAATCGGGCGCGTGGTGGTGCTGCCGGAATACCGTGGCAAGCATTTAGGCCAGACTGTTGTCGCCGAGGCCGAAAAGTGGATGCGTGAGGCTGGCGTCAAGGAGGTCTGCATTTCCAGCCGCGTGAATGTGGCGGGCTTCTACAAAAAAATGGGCTACCGCTTCAACGAAAGCGGCAAGGCCCATCATGACACATTCGAATGCGTGTACATGGAAAAGGCTCTGTAAACCTAGTAGAATACTTTTACGAGCAGTGAGCCCACGATTGTCGAGACGATGACGCTCACGAGGCCCGGCCGCATAAAGCTGTGGTTCAGCAGGTACTTGCCGATGACGGTAGTGCCCGAACGGTCGAAGTTCACGGTCGCGATGTCGGAGGGGTAGTTCGGGATAAAGAAGTACCCGTACACGCTCGGGAGTACGCCCAAGAGCACGGGGCCCGGGATGCCGAGGCTGTAGGCGAGCGGGAGCATGGCCACCACGACGGCGCCCTGCGAGTTGATAAGCACGCTCACTGCGAAGAAGGCGAACGCGATGGCCCACGGGTAGTGCTGCACGATATCCTTGAGGCCGCCCTGCATCACGTCGAGGTAGTTCGCGAAGTAGGTGTCGGCAAGCCACGCGATTCCGTAAATCGCGACGACGGCCACCATGCCGCTCTGCCACACGGCGCCTGCCACGGCCTTCTTGGGGCTAGCCTTGCAACAGATAATCATGAACGCGGCTGCGGCAATCATCACGATCTGGATAATGATGTTCATGGCGAGCGGCTTTATCTCTGCGATGCCATTGATTATTTTGCCTGTAGGGAACTTGGGACGAATGTCGTGGCCCGCAATCTGCATGATGGAGAAGAACACGATGACAGCGAGTGCACCGAGGAAAATGAATACGGCGCGCTTTGCTTCTTTGGAAACCTCCTTGTCGAGCACGGAAGCGGTGCTACCGTACATGTATTCCTTTATCTGCGGGTCCTTGAGGCGCGCCTGAAAGGCGGGATCCTTGTCGAGGTCGAGCCCGCGCCTGTACGAGACAAGCGCTGCGACCATGAGCCCGCAGATGCATGCGGGAATCGTAATTGCGATGACCTGCAGGTTGTTGATATTGAAGCCGTGCGCGTTCGAGATAACCACGAACGATGCGACCGCGGCTGCAATCGGCGAGCAGGTGATGCCGACCTGCGAAGCGATCGAAGCTACGGCGCACGGGCGTTCCGGACGGATTCCCTTCTTGAGCGAAATGTCGCAGATAATCGGCATGAGGGTGTACACCACATGGCCGGTGCCCACGAGTACCGTGAGGAAGAACGTGCAGAGCGGGGCGAGGATAGTGATGTGGTTCGGGTGCTTACGCAACAGCCGCTCCGCAATCTGGATAAGCCAATCCATGCCGCCCGATGCCTGCAATATGCCCGCGCAGGTCACCGCCGCGATGATGATGTAGATGACGTCGGTAGGCGGCTTGCCGGGCTGCAGGCCGAAACCGAGCACGAGAATTGCAAGACCGATTCCTGAAATCGCGCCGAGGGCAAGGCTCCCGTAACGCGAACCCACGTAGAGGGCTAGGAGTACGATTAAAAGCTGGATAATCATGAGTGTCATGGCAACCTCCATTTCGGTTTGTCTTAATAAAGATAAACAAAAAAATGAAGCGGCCCTATGAATCTAGTGAATATCCATCTTCGAAAACAGGTTCAGTACCGCTACGCCGGAAATAATCAGGACGAGCCCCACGATGGCTCCCAAATCCAGCGTCTGCTTGAAAAAGTAGATGCCGCTTATTGTAATGAGGGCGATGCCGAGCGCCGACCAGGTGGCATATGCGATGCCGATGGGGATGGTACGCAGGCAGAGGCTCAACAGGTAGAGCGACGCCACGTAGCAGACGAGCGAGGCGATGGACGGGACGAGCTTGGTGAACTGTTCCGACATCTTGAGGAGCGTGGTGCCGGCGGCTTCTGCGACAATGGCGAGGATGAGGAACACGTAGTTGAGCGTAGGGAGAATAAACAAAATAACTAGAAATGAACGGGGTTCGTGGATAAACCGTCTTGCGTTATTTCTTAAAATAATGTATATTGAAAAAGAACCTCTGAGGTGCAAATGAACCTGCCTATAAACATACAGAATCAGATAAAAAAGTTCGCAAGGGATTGCGTTCTTGATAAGGTCGTTCTGTTCGGTTCTCGCGCACGGGGTACGAATCGCGAACGTAGCGATATTGATCTCGCGGTGTCGGGTTCGAATGTATATCGCTTTGAAGAACTTCTTGAAGAACAGGCAGATACCCTTTTGTCGTTTGATATTGTTGATTTGAACAAAATTGTTTCGGATAAGTTGAGAGAATCTATTGCGCGGGAGGGGCAAATTCTTTATGCAAAAGTATGATATTTTTTTGAACAGTTTTCGGGTGTTAAAAAATTCCAATAGGGAACTGGCTTTGTCCGATGAAATTTATAGGACAGGCGTCATAGGCCAGTTTAGTTTGACTTTTGAGTTGTTGTGGAAAACCTTGCAAGAGGTAATGCGTGCGCATGCTATAGTCGATGCTGAGAATGGTTCGCCTCGTGAAATTCTTAGGGCTGGGTTCAAGTACAATTTTTTGGATGATGAAACTACCTGGCTCTCGATGCTTCGGGATAGAAATTCTGCAACTCATGTGTATGATGAAGGGGCGTTTAACGAGGTTTTAACTCGTATTTATGATATCTACATTGCTGAGTTTGAGAAATTCTCTAATACGATGCAGGAAAAGATCCGCGATTTGGAAGAAATCCCCTCGTAGATTTCATGCCGAGTTTTGAAAAGTTTCGTGACCACGTTTTGGAGCAGTTCAATGGAAAACTGCGCGTGACCAACGAACAGATAGAAGACAGCGATTTGCTGGTTCGCCTGCTCGATGCGATGTTGCTGGAAGTGCCTGCTCCGAAGAAGAAAAAGTAAGCGTCGAATTGCACAGAGTCATTGCGACCGAAGTGAAGCAATCTCTATCCTGTTTTTGTCATTCCGGCCTCCGAGCCGGAATCTCCTTTCCAGATGCGAAGTTGTCTGTTTCGTTAGATGAAGCTCGCAAATGAGCTGACGAAAAGCATTTGTTTGTTTTAGAAAAAAGTTATCATTGTGGTGTATGAAAGTCGTATTTCTCATTTTGTTGGTGTTTCTGTTGTATGGTTGTTCAGTTCACAAGGCGAATATAACGAAGGGCTCGTTTGATGTAAATGTTCCCGAACCGTTTTGGGGGACTGGCGTCTGGGTGATGCCGAATACCGTTTATTTCAAGGGGAATGTTGCGTATAGTATTGGGGATAAGGAAATAATACCTTTAGAAGGTCTTGAAAATGAGGGGTATGATCGTCGTTTTGGAGAATCGCTCCCGAAAGAAAGGGCTGAATTTGAATATCGACTGAAAGAGAAACCTTTTAGCGGGTCGTTGGATGTTTTTGTAAAGAGGTGGGTTTTCTTGGGAGGGGGCCGGGTCGAGGTTGATCCATATCCTTCTGTTACTCTTTTTGCGGGGCTTAATTCTCTCGTCGGTGAATTTGGGGTAGGAACTCGCTTGGGCTATTCCAAGGATAAGGCTACTTATTCTGGAAAGTATTTGAGCGTAGAATATGAGCTTCATTCCAATACCGCATACAGTGGAGAAATCGAAAATACAGTATTCAAAGGAGAATTTGAAGAGACTCATTCTTACAACAACGCCAATTTCGGACTGTACGCCTATTCAAGCCTTTTTGTGACGGAACATTTTTCGTTGAATTTTTCTACGGGCTTTTATCAGCCTTGGCTATTCAGAAATTCTCTCTATCTGGAAAATGTCGAGATTCCCGAAGATTACGACATCACCATTGATTTTCCGTATTTTCTATCGCAATACGCCGGGGCGACTGTCTTTCTGTTTGATCATGTTCTGTTGAATATGGGAGAAACGTTTTACCTTACCCATTCTCCCGCTTCGGTCAAGAACATTTGGCGGACCCATTTCTCGGTGTCTTACATGTATTAGATGGGGGGTGTTAGGGGGTGTCCCCCTAGGCGAGGAGGTGGTGGAAGACGCGTGGCGGCTGCAACCAGGGGGATGCCTCCCCCTTTTTTGTCAAGTTTCCTTGAACCTCAGAGGGAGCCGAAGGCGACCGAGCTCATACCCCAAAGGACCGTAGGTCCGACCTCAGACCCCATTTGCCTTTTTCCGTGGAATTTTGTATCTTAAAATCCGGAAAAAACTCTCGTCTCTCGTCTCTCGTCTCTCGTCTTGCTGACGAACGATGATATTCGAAAAACGGAGGCCGTTGAAATTTTGTAAAATATACACAGAGGTAAAATCGCATGGATATTCAGGAACTTTCGGAAAAGGTGCGCCAGCAGAGCGCTTTTTGCATGAACTTGCTGCGTGAAGTGGAAGGGACGGTGATTGGCCAGAAGGCTCTGGTCGAAAGCATTCTGACGGGTATCTTGGCCGACGGCCACGTGCTGCTGGAAGGCTTGCCGGGCCTTGCCAAGACGACTGCGGTGAAGGCTTTTGCCGATGCGGTGTCGCTGGATTTCAAGCGCATCCAGTTCACTCCCGACCTGTTGCCGGCCGACTTGCTGGGTACCACGATTTATAACGCGAAGGAAGCGAAGTTCGAGACCCGCAAGGGCCCGCTGTTTACGAACCTGGTGCTCGCCGATGAAATTAACCGTGCTCCGTCGAAGGTGCAGAGCGCGCTTCTCGAAGCGATGCAGGAACGCCATATCACGATTGGTGATGAAACGTTCAAGCTGGACGAGCCGTTTCTGGTGCTTGCCACGCAGAACCCGATTGAGCAGGAAGGTACGTATCCGCTGCCCGAAGCCCAGGTGGACCGTTTCCTGTTGAAGGTGAAGGTCAGCTACCCGAACAAGGCCGACGAAATGAAGATTCTCGACGCCGTTGCCGGTGCGGGGCTCCGTCAGCCGCAGGCTGTCGCCACGAAGGAAGACATTCTGGCCGCCCGCCAGCTGGTGAAGCAGGTGTACGTGGACGAACGCGTTCGCGAATACATCGTGAACCTGGTGCTTGCGACCCGTGATCCGGGCAGCATCAAGCGCAGCGACCTGGTGGGCTTTGTGGAAGTGGGCGCTTCTCCGCGTGCATCCATCGGCCTTGCCCAGGCTTCGAAGGCCCATGCGTTTATCCAGGGCCGCGCCTACGTGACGCCGGAAGACGTGAAGGCCGTTGCCATGGAAGTGCTCCGCCACCGTATTATCCTGAGCTACGAGGCCGAAGCGGAAGAAGTTTCTGCCGAAACTGTCGTGCAGAAGATTCTGGATTCTGTTGAGGTTCCGTAGTCGCGGCAATCTCTAACCGACATTGTCATCCCGCACTCGTTGCGGGATCTCCACTTACATAAGCCGGGCCTTGAGCTCGGCTTTCACTTTTTTGAGGTCACCGCTGGTGAGAATGGGAATGAGACTGTTGATTTCGTCGATACTCTTGTCCCACCACTTGAACTTGAGCAGCAGTGCGGTGAGTTCGTCGTCGAATCGCTTGCGGATGAGTTTGGCGGGGTTCCCTGCCACGATGGTATAGGGTGTGACGTCGCTTGCTACGACGGAGTTTGCCCCGATGATGGCGCCGTCTCCGATGTGGACGCCTGGGAGAATCGTCACATTCTGCCCGATCCATACGTCGTTACCGATGACGGTATCGCCCTTGAGCGGAAGGTCGCTCTGGGCCGGGGCGGGCTGCTCCCATGTGCCGAAGATGTAGAACGGGTAAGTGGTGGCTGCGTTCATTTGGTGGTTTGCCCCGTTCATCACGAATTCCACGCCGGCGGCAATCTGGCAGAACTTGCCGATGATGAGCTTGTCGCCGTTAAAGTCGTAATGGTGGGTGACGTGCCGCTCAAAGTCCTTGTCGGCAAAGTAGGTGAAATCGCCCACAATGATGTTTTGGTTTTTGACATCGGGCTTGACGAAGGTCAATGCCTCCACGTTGGCGATAGGCTGGATGATGTTTGGGTCGGGAGTCTTTGCAGGCACGGAAGAAATATAGATTATTTTGTGAATTTCTATCCGTAGGCTATATTTTTATCGTGTGCAGTTTTGGGGAAAAACTTGCTATCATTTACGGCATGGATGAAGTGTTTATGGAGTGTTTTTGCACTTGCAGGGTGTTCTTGTGAAAAAATTTAGACTTGTCGCTGTTGGCATGGTTTTTGTCGTGGCCGTTTTGTTCCACATCGGGTTTGCCAACGGGGTTTTGGAAGAGGAGCGCACGCTTGATTCCGGCGTCAAGGTTTCGGTGAGCGCCCATGACGTGTGGCAGGCTTATGCGGGTGGTATCGACGATGTGGCGCTGGGTGCGCCTTTCCGTCAGTATGGGATGCGCACAAATGTGGGCGGAAAAGAATTCCGTTCGACTCTGGTGGAATTTCCTTTCGGGAGCTCGGCGGCGGTTGATTCTGGTGCGGTTGATTCCGCTGCCGGTGCCAAGCCCGCGCGGGGGATAATCTTGTATGTACACGGTTACAACGATTATTTTTTCCAGAAGGAAATGGCTCAAAAGGCGGATTCGGCGGGCTACGCCTTTTTCGCGATAGACCTGCATTATTGCGGGCGCTCCTTTGTGCCTGGGGACCGTCGGGGTGACCTGCGGAACATGCGGGAGTTTTTTCCGGAGCTGGATTTTGCGGTGGATCTTGTGCGGGTGATTACGAAGGAGCGTACAGGGCATGCGCATTCGTTGCCGCTGGTCTTGATGGGGCATTCCCAGGGCGGCTTGCTGGTGTCGTTCTATGCGGAGTCCCGTCCAGCCGAAAAGTTTGCGGCCCTTGTCTTGAACAGTCCTTTCTTTGATTTCAATTTTAATTGGTTTGTGCGCAATGTCGCGATTCCGGTCATTTCGGAGCTGGCCATGTACCTGCCTGACTTTTCGATTGGGTCCAGCGGGAATCCGAATTATGCTTACGCGATCAACAGGGAGCGTTATGGCGAGTGGCAATACAATACGGAGTGGAAAAGCGAAGAACGGCCGGAGCAGTTCTTGGGGTGGATACGCGGGGTTCATAGGGCCCAGCTGGAATTGCACAGGGGATTTCATATAAATTCACCGGTGCTTGTGATGCATGGAGACTGTAGCGATGATGACGATGAATGGTCAGAGAACCAAATGCATTGCGATGGCGTGCTGGATGTGGAGCATATAGCGATGTGGGCGCCGAAAGTCGGGACGAAGGTAACGACGGAAACGGTGGCGGGCGGCTTACACGACCTGTACCTATCTCGCAAGGATGTGCGTGACGAAGCCTACGCAAAGACGTTTAACTTTATAGATGAAAGTTTGCGTTGGTTAGAACGCGCTGCTGATTAGCCTGCGATGTTTTAGCGGGAGCGCGGGTTTAAATTATTTCCCGCAGGTACCGTAGGCTCCGACTTTAGTGATGCTGAAGGAACCGTCGCCTCCTTCGGCATTGTCGAACTGGATGACAATTCGTGCGAAATTTTGCACCGTTTCCATTATGGTGACTCGTTTCTGTGCTGGTGTGAACATGCTTGGCGTAAATTCATTCCATGAAATGTTCAATACCTTTTTTTTCGATGATTGTGGCAATGTGTATAGCTGGTGGGCGTAAAGGTCGTTCGTTTCTTTCGATGGGACAGCAAATAAAGTAACGAGTCCGTTGAAGGTGTAGGCATATTCAAGGCAAATTCCTCGCCATTTCTGTACATTTTCGCCGTTTTTCGTATCGTCTACAAGGCTCAATCCGACGACGAAATTAGTGTAATCTTTGTCACTGCTGTAGCCTGGGGTGTGAATTTTTCCACAGATTCCCTTGCACGCTTCAATGATGTGCGATAGATCGTTGTCACCAATATCGTTACCGGGTTGCAGATTTTCTTCTGGTCCCCAGTTTATAGTTACGGAATCGCCAACAGTGTAGTACCACCAATATCCGCCGCTCCCATTGCAAGGATCAATGTATTCAGTCAGCACCCGGTGGTCCGTGATACAGTCCTTGCCGTAGGAATGACCTTCCGCAGAATTTTTTCCGTAGTACCAAGCGTCGAAGCCCTCGCCGACGGCGTTGCTATCCACTTTGAGAGACACAATCCATGCTCCGTCGCTGCATTCGTACCATTCCTTGTAGTGAATGCTTAGCGGGTTCTTGTTCTGTGCTAATTCGCCTTCGCGATTGGTGGTGCAGTCGCCCAATTCAAAGTTGTGCCACCAGAATCTGTTTACGAACTTTTCAAAGTCGGGGGCTGTTTCAGCCGGGTTCCATTTTTCCACATTTATTCGGATGGATTCGAGAGATGCTGTGGAGGCGAAGTCTGCCATTTCGGCCTGCAGTGTGTCGTTATCTAGCACGCCGTCAAACAGGTCTTCGGATAGTTTTGTTAGCCGTTCGGTAAAATCGCCCTCTCCGAGGTCGCCTTGTGTAAGGACGGATATGGCAAGCAGCGCAGCGTCGCTCATGTCGGTTTCGAAGATGTTCATGTCTTCGAAATATTTGTCTGCGCTTCTTAGGCTTATGTCGAATGCAGCAAGAATTTCACGCTCAACCTTTTCCTTGGCCTTGGTGATTTCTATTCCAGAATCCAGCAGGGCGAGTACGCGCTTGTATTCTAGGTGAGTGAGCAGATTGATGTTTACTGTTTCACGCTTGCTCAAATCCGAGATGGCCTTGAGCTGAATCATTCCGTTAGATGTTTCTCCACTTACCTCGTTCTTATAATAACCGTTTACGATTAATGTGGCAAATGGCGCGTCTAGAGATATTTTTTCTATGGAGAATTCTCCCTTGTCGTTGATGATATTTGCATAGAATGCTTTTCCGGTCTGGTTGTATTTCTCGTTCATTTCCAAGAGTGTGATGGAGGCTCCGCTGACGAACGGACCTTTTTGCGATACGCCGGATATGTTCTTGTCAATGATAGCGACAATTCCCTGGTCTTCGACGACTCCGCCAGCAGTTTCGTTTTTGCCGGAACAGGCCGTAAGGAAAATGATAATGCTAAAAAGGGCGGCTAGTAAAAACTTTGACAAAATGAAAAATTCCTTTTTTAAGGGTTGCTTACTTTCTCTATTTTCTTTGAAAGAGGGAAAAATTGCAGGTTCAGTCGGTAAACTTGTTCCGTGACTGGATCGTCCGCTACGATGGCGATAATCTTCTTGCGAAATTCGGCTAGTTCAAAGACGATACGTTTGTAGCTTTTGGAAGAAATGCCTATGGTAAGGCCCGTCATGCTGCGACTACTGAAGGGAATGTCCTTTAGCGCCTCAAGGGCGAGTTTTCCCATGGCAATCTGGAGCTTGGTGGATGCGACCTGTTTAGCCGGGTCCATCATGGAAATAACTTTTGATGTTTGGTGGTACTTGCCGTTTTTGTCTTGTTGCAGGAGACCGAGATTGAACATCAGCGAGATGGCCTCATTAACTTCGTCCGTACTTGACTCGGGAATGGTCATTCTTGCGATGTCAGCGGGGCTCGCGTCTTGCATGCTTGTTGCCAGTTCGCGGATAACGGCATTTTTCCATGAAAGAAAAAATTTCAGAGAATCTTTGTTATAGATTGAATCCTTGCTTTTGCGGCCTATGGCCTGCATCTTTTTGAACAGGCTTGTACGTTCTTTGTCGGTGTCCGCATGGCAAAAAAGGACGAGAAGTCTGAAATAGATCAGACTTTCGCCTGTAAGATTCATGCCTTTTGCGACGCGGGAGGTGCTATTTTTGCTCAGGTTATACTTGCCGTCGGCCACCTGTTTTAGGTAAACAGGGTTTGAAAAACCAGCAAGCCTTGCAAATTCCCGCCACGAGAATCTACTGCGCTCTTTGTGCTCGGTGTAGAAGTCAAGAATGTACTTCCTGTAATCAAGATAGCTTGTGATAGGTTGCATGCTTTAAAGATAATTTATTCACACGTGCCGTAGGCGCCAATTTTGTAAATCCACAAGTCGCCCGATGAGGTTGTTGCCCCATCGGAACTAACTTGAAATCCAAACCCGTTTGCACGTTTTAGTGCGTCGCTGATGGTGACGACTTCGCCCCATTCCTGTGATTTTTCAAATGCAACCCAAGGGATATTAACGACTGTCTTCTTTGTTGATTTGGGAATGATGATGTATGGCCTTGCGTTATTGTTCAGGTTTTCCTCGTAATAAAAAACAGTTGTGGTGATATCAAAATCGCTCATATACTCAACGCATAGGCCGAGCATTTTCTCGGACTGGACTGTAAAAATATTAGATTCGGGCGAAATGCTGCTTCCGCCAACTTGTAACATGACGCTGGACCAGCCTATATCATTCGGCTTCAGCATAACTTTTCCTCCTACAGCATGATTGTCGGAAATATATTCGCTCGTAAAATCTGATTTAGGCTCAGAATTCACAAAGGTGGCGCTATTGAAGGCGAAACCGCTGTTTCCACCTATGTCTTTGTCTGTCCAATAGTTCCAGGTCGCTCCAGAGCAACCTTCGGGGATAACCATGTTTTCGCCGTCGTTGCCATCCCAGAATAAGGAAGTGCCTTTGTGACCGAGCATAAGCCTGTTGTAAAATTCTAAGTCCAAGGCCTCGGCGATGTTTGCGTCGTGCCCGTCGTTGCCGTTCCACACCACACCCTTGAGGCTTTCATCGCAAATCAGCTTGTAACCGGTGCGTGTATTGTCGTTTTCGTCGGTGGTGTCGGCTACGGTGCAGCTTGTTCCGTCGTTTCCGGGTTCGCCTTGTTCACCCGGCTCGCCTTGTTCGCCATTCAGGATTGTGCCGATGGTTTCGTTGCCGCATTTCAGCTCGTAGCCGGTCCCGTCTTTTAGTTTTTTTGCTGTGCAACTTGCACCTGGTTCGCCCTGCTCGCCCGGGGTTCCGGCAACGCCTTGTGCTCCATCTTCAGCGTCTCCGCAGGCGGTGAGGGTGAATGACGAAATCAAGGAAATCGTCACAAATGCTGAAATCTTGAAAAATGTGTTACTCATAGAGTCTCCTATAGTTTTTTGAAAAAATAAAATTGTATTGTGGAAAAAGGATTCACAATACAATGAATGTGAATTATGCAATACGTTTGAAGAGACGGTTGGTGTCGTGGAAGTGGGGTGGAGTACGTCGACGATTAGCTTGCAGACTTTTGCGGTGCGCGATATTGTCTTGGATGTGGCGGCGTAAGATACCGTGAATCTGGTGGCGTAAAATGCCGCGAATGTGGTCGCGCAAAAAGCCTTGGACGTGATAGCGCAAATTTCATACCATTAATTTTTTTTGATAGCAGGCTTGACGAAGGTCAATGCCTTCATGTTGGCGATAGGTCGGATGCCGCTTGGGTCTCTATGTTAGCAGCGCCTTGATGTAGGCCTGCACCTGCTTGAGGGAGAGCGGGGTGTTGCCGCTTTCGAAGGTGGCGACGAAGTTCTTGCCGAGGGCGTACCCGCTTGCGGCGTAGTGGGCGAGCTTTTGGACGGCGTTCTCGGCGTAGTCCGGCTCGCCCATGAGGCCGAAGTGTTCCCAGATGACTTCTTCGCGGGTGCTGGGGCGAAGGCAGGTGAAGTCCGGGTAGAGGGTGCCCCAGCCCCTGACGCTTGTGGGGTATTCGTAGCGGTAGGGAATGCCCGCGCGACTAAGCGCGTCCGCGATGATGACTTCGGATTTCGAGCGGACGCGCACGCCCGTGCCCGTGTAGAATTCGGGGGCGTTGATTTCGAAGGGCTTGCCTGTGTAGGGAGTGTGTTGCCATGCGGCAACAAAATCGCTGTCGGGTTCGCGCACGGGCGCAACAAGGGCGCGGCGGCCCGGATGCAGGCTGGCGAAGGCCTGGTCAAGGGCTTCCGGGTGGAATGCTTCGAGAAAGCTGTCGATGGTCGCGAGCTGGTTTTCGATGACGACCGCCGCCGCGTTGTTGTAGTCCCGCTGGGCAAGGGCTTTAGCCCTGCGAAGGTCTTTTCGCCGGAGATAAGTGCCCTTCGTGTCGCCCTTCTCGGTAACGATGTAGTATTGGTAGCCTAGCTTGTGTTTTAGTACCCGCAGATTTCCTTCGGCGGGATTCTTGTTCTTTTTCTGCAGGGATTCTAGGTATGACGAAAGCGTGTTTCTGTATTTTGCTACTTCAGCGGTAATTCTGTCGTATGCTTTTTGTGCTGTAAGTTGCGTTCGGTGCATGCCAGACCTCCTAAAAAAGAAAAGCTACGGCGAGGGGCATGCTCGTCGTAGCTGGAAATAAACAATTTCTGGGGTAATATACAAAAAAGAATGACGAGAAGTGGAATTTTGGAGTTTTTGCAGGCCTAAAATGCTTTTTTCGTGAGTGGGGGCATATAAATTGAACGGGGTGTGCACTCTTATATGCCCCTGTTTGAAGATTAATCTGTTACGGGGCATATAAATTCTTCTTTGGGCGTTGATTTATATGCCTTTTTCGTTAGCTCTCGATTGCAAATTGCGTTATGTTGTCTGCATTTTTGCCCAAATCGCGGGAAAGGGGCATATAATTCCGCCAAAAATTCATTTTTATATGCCCCACCGCTGAAAAGTTTGCGTAAAAAGGCGGAAATTGACGTAGAGCAGTGATGAAAACGTTTTACGGGGCATATAAGCCACAGCAATCAGCCGTTTTTATATGCCCCTAGATGCGTTTTTTACTCCAAAACGGTGCTATTACGGCATTTGGCGGTTTTCCCGTCGTTTTCTAGCCGTTTTCGTCGCACCGCCCGCCCGTCTCCGGTCCTGCGTCCCGCCCACTTTTTTATCTTTTAGGCGAAAAAGGGCGCAGGGAAGGCCTCTGCGCTTGAATTTCGTCGTTTAACAAGCAATCGACCCGCGGGACTGCTCCTTTTGGAGATTTGCGCCGCCGGGCCGCCAACAGAATGAAGGATATATGGCAAATCGTGTTGTAATCGGTTCCCAGTGGGGTGACGAAGGCAAGGCCAAGGTAGTTGATTTTCTGACGCTGGACGCAGACTACATCGTGCGCTTCCAGGGCGGCGCAAACGCTGGCCACACCGTCGAAGTGGGCGACAAGAAGTTCGTGTTCCACCTGATTCCCTCGGGCATTATGCATGATGACAAGATTTGCGTAATCGGTAACGGCGTGGTGCTGGACCCGGTGCAGACCCTGGCCGAAATCGCCGACCTGCACACCAAGGGCATCAACCCCGAAGGCCGCCTGTTCATTGCCGATAACGCCCACGTGGTGCTGCCGTACCACTCCGCTCTCGACAAGGCCAAAGAAAAGAAGGCCGGCAAGGCCGCCATCGGCACCACGGGCCGCGGCATCGGCCCCTGCTACAGCGACAAGGTGAACCGCATTGGCGTCCGCGTGGGCGACCTGATGGACGAACGCGAACTGCGCCCCCGCGTCGAAGCCATGGCCAAGGTTCACAACGAAGAATTCAAGGTGATGTACGACGTGCCCGAAATCGACCCCGAACAGGTCATCAAGGACTACCTGGAACTGGGCCAGAAGATCAAGCCGTTTGTGCGGGACGTGAGCGCCATGCTCTACGCCGCTGTGAAGGCCGGCAAGCGCCTGGTGTTCGAAGGCGCCCAGGGCACCATCCTTGACGTGGACCAGGGAACTTACCCCTTCGTGACCTCCAGCAACACTGTGGCCGGCTACGCCAGCTGCGGCGCCGGCATTGGCCCCACGGCCATCGACCAGGTGGTGGGCGTCGTCAAGGCCTACACCACCCGCGTGGGTAACGGCCCCTTCCCGACTGAACTCTTGGACGAAACCGGCGACACCCTCCGCAAGATTGGCAACGAATACGGTGCCACCACGGGCCGCAACCGCCGCTGCGGTTGGTTCGACGCGACCGTGGTCCGCAAGGCTGCCGTGGTGAACGGCCTCACGCACCTCGCCATCACCAAGCTCGACGTGCTGGACACCTTCGACACCATCAAGATTTGCACCCACTACGAATGCGACGGCGAAAAGATCGAAAACTTCCCGAACCAGCTTTCCAAGGTGGGTCGCTGCGTGCCGGTCTACGAAGAAATGCCCGGCTGGAAGTGCGACACCACCAAGTGCCGCAAGCTGGAAGACCTGCCCGAAAACGCCCGCAAGTACCTGAACCGCATGGCGGAACTGGTGGGCGTGAAAATCGGCATGATCTCCATCGGCGCCAAGCGCGACCAGAGCATCATCGTGGATTTGGACTAAAGCCACCGCCGCCCCGGCGCGGCCAAAAGAAGAGAGGAAAACATGGACGCATCTGTATTGGAACTGCTGAAAGGCGTAGAACTGTTCTCGGAACTGTCCGACGACCAGCTGAGACTCCTGGGCGACCTGGTTGAGGTGCAGAACTTCAACCGCGACGAAACCGTAGTGCTGGAAGGCGACGACTCCGTCCAGGCACTCTACCTCATCGCCTCGGGCTCCGTCCAGGTGTACATGACCGGCGTGGACGGCCGCGAAACCATCCTCAGCTTCCTCGAGCGCGGCGACTTCTTCGGCGAAATGTCCCTCATCGACGGCGAGCCCCGCTCCGCATCGGTCCGCACCGTCAGCGACTCCCAGCTGATGATCATCTACCGCGACGCCTTCCTCTCGCTCATCAAGCAATACCCCGAGCTGGCCATGTCGCTCCTCTCCGAAATGAGCAAGCGGCTCCGCAAGGCCAACAAGCAAATCGGTTCGCTTTCCACCATGTCGGTCAGCGGCCGCGTGGCCGGCACCCTGCTGAACCTCATGGAAGAACGCGGCGTGCGCATCCACACCGACAACGGCAAGATGGTCACCGTCATCCACAACCGTCCTACCCAGCAGCAGCTGGCGGACATGTCGGGCACCACCCGCGAAACCGTGAGCCGCATCAGCTCTATCTTGGTGAAAGCCGGCGCCATCGCCATCACGGGCAAGGACATCGTAATCTTTGATGAGGAGTCGTTGCAAGAAAAAGCTTCCAAGGGATAAGGGGGGAAGCCTCCCCCTCGCCGCTGCTGCGTCGTGGCGGGCAACTTGCCTAGGGCGGCAATCAAAAGAACCCGCCACCTAGCCGCATCAGCAGCTACCCCCTCTCCTAGGGGACACCCCTAAAACCCCGGGAAGGTGGAACGTGGGATGTGGAATGTGGAATGTGAAATGTGAAATGAAAAATTAAATGATTTGCGACTAGCGATAATTTGGACACAAAATGAGTACGATAAAGAATTTTTTTAAGTGGTTCAAGACATCTCCGTTCATCAGGGCGTTTTTCCTCTGGGTGGTGCTCTTGGTGATTCTCGCCCTTGCGGTAGATAAGATTGCGCTGCCTATTTTCTCCGGACAGTTCACCAGCACCGCCGAGGTGCCCAATCTGGAAGGCATGACCGAAGCCGAAGCGGACGCTGCGCTTTCGGCTGTGGGCTTCAAGGCCAAGTGGCTGGAAGAGGGCCGCTACAACGCCCAGGTGCCCGCGGGCCGCGCGCTGGTGCAGATGCCTGCCGCCGGTCGCATGGCCAAGGTGGGCCGCACCGTCCAGATTACGAGAAGCCTTGGACTTCGTCAGGTGGAAATTCCGGACCTTCGCGGAAAGAGCCAGAAGCAGGCCACCATAACGCTTACCCGCGCAGGCCTTGTGCAGGGCCAGATTATCAAGGGCGCCCACAAGAGCATTCCCCGCGGAGTGGTTATCCGCACAGACCCTATGGCCGGCGACACCGCCCGCGTAGGCGATACCGTCAACGTCATCATCTCTGCAGGCGAAACTCTCGGGCGCGTGCTGCTGCCCTCCTTTGCAGGCGAAGTCATCGACGACGTGTTCGTGAAGGTGGAACAGCTGGGGTTCAAGGTAGGCAACGTGAAGCGCGTTAAGGCCGAAAATGGCGAAGCCCCGAACACCGTCATAGAAACCTCTCCCAAGGAGGGCGACTACCTGTTGCCCGACACCAAGATTGACTTTGTGATTGCCGACTAGCTATGTTCCGTAGAGGCCTGACATTTTTCTGGACGTTGGCGCTGGTGGCGCTCTTGGCGGCGTGCAGTTCTGCGCCCCGCAAGGATGCTGGCGGCCAGGCGACCCTGACGGCGGCGGATTCTGCCGCCATCGCAAAAGCCGTTGCACAGAAGTCCGAAACAAAACAGCCGGCAACGGTCCAGAATCTGGACGTGGCTCACGAGTCGTTTATTCGGGCGATGGAAATGGAACTCCGGGGCGAAAAGGCCCTGGCCGAAATTTTTTGGCAGCGGGCTTTCGAGGCGGACCCCGAAAGCCGCTACCTCTCCTTCGCCGTGGCCGAAAGGATTGCCGCCCACGGCGAAGATTCTGCCGCGCTGGCGCTAGCCCAGCGCGCCAACCAGCTGAAAGGCAAGACGAACCCCGGTCAGTACGAACTGCTTGCTAAGTTGTATGTAAAAGCGGGAATTGCCGATTCCGCCCGCCGGTACTTCAACCTGGCGCTGGATTCTTCGCGCTACCAGGACATGACGCTCCTGTACGATTACAGCCTGTTTCTGGAAGCGGTGCAAGACAAGAAGGAACTGGTGCGGGTCTATGACCTGCTGCTCCCACAGGTGAACTACATCTCTTCGCTTTTCCAGCGGCAGCTGAACTTGCTCATCGACATGCACAAGGATTCCGCCGTGGTGGAACTCTTTGCCAAGGGCTACGAGGCTACCGGCGACAAGAAGATGTTGCTCCAGCAGGTGCAGGGACTTATTATCCAAAAACGCAATGCCGAGGCCCGGGCCATCGTGGATACTCTCAGCACCGTGTCGGAATACGAAGAGAACATGATCAACTTGGTGCTCCTGGTAATCGCCAAAGACAGCCGTGCCGACGCTCTCGCCTTTTTGCGGAAAAAGATCTACACCGACCATCTGGAATCTCCCGTACTGATTTATTTCTTGGCCAACTACGAATACGCCCAGAACGAGGTGGACAGCGCGAAGGTCCATTACAACAAGGCCTTGGAAGGTCTCACGAGCAAGCCCTTTGCGGCCCAGGCCTGCAGGGCCCTGGCTGGAATCGCCCTTACCGAAAAAAAGAAGGACGATGCCGTTGCCTACGCCGTGCGTGCGGACTCCATTCTGGACGGTAGCGACAAGGATTTCTTGGCCATGACTTACGGCTATGCGGGCAAGTACCAGCAGGCCTATTATCTGCTGGACTCCCTGCTTGGAGTCTGGACCAACTGGACGCCCATGGCGGGCATTGCCGATTCCGCATCGGTTGCCCAGGTGAATCACGAAGCCCAAAAAACTTACAGGCACTTGCAGCACACCTACGCCAAAATTCTGGTAGCGCAGGCGCAAGAAATCGAATCCGACGGCAAGGCCGATTCCCTCAAGCTTTTCCAGGCGCACGAGGCGCGGTCCAAGGCGAACCTGTTCTGGGAAAGCATGCTGATGGGAGATTCCACCAGCCTGCTCATCCGTTTCAACATGGCCATGAATCTGGAACGCATGGAAGAATTTGACGAATCCTTCAAGCTGTTCGAATACCTGCTGACCGCTCCCGACAGGGGCGAGCTGGACAGGCCCGAAGTGTACAACTACTACGGATACTCCCTTATCGATCTGAACCGCTCTCCCGAAGAAGTGGACAAGGGAATTGCGCTGGTGGACAAGGCCCTTGCACTCGAAAAGGGCAAGGCTCCGTCGGAAGCGTTCTTGGACTCAAAGGCCTGGGGGCTCTACCGCAAGGGAAAATTCGAAGAAGCCTACGCCGTGATGCAGCAGATAAAGTCCGAAAATTTCAAGGAAGACTACGTTTACTGGGAACACATGGGCGCCATACAGGCGGGGCTCGGCAAGACCGCCGATGCGGTCAAGTCTTACAAGCTGGTGCTTAAACTCAGGCCCAACAACAAGGCCGCCAAGGAATTTTTGAAGAACCACCGCTGACGTCATCCTCGCGGAGGCGAGGATCTACCTGTGAAAATGAAAGGCCTCGGAACATACACCATCTTCTTCGCGTTTGCTGCTCTCCTTTTGGCAGGCTGCGCCGGGAGCCGTGGCGCCGCAGGCGCCTGCGAAGGTTCTGCGGCATGTGCCCAGGAGCAGGCCCGCCCCGACAGCCTGCGGGCGAAATTCCAGCTGAACATCACCCAAGAAGACGGCAAGGTCCAGGAGTTCGACGCCGTCCTTTTCTCTGTGCCTGGAAAACGCTACAGGCTTGAACTGACGGGACCCTTGGGAATCGGCGTCGCCTCTATGCTGTGGACAGAATCTGGCTGGCAGATGGTGTTCCCGACAGAGAAGCTCTACGTGAAGGGGAACGGCTACATGGTGGGCCTCCTGAACGACAACACGCTCCCACTGGTGCATATCCATCAGGTCGCGGCCCTCTTCGAAGGCAAGCTTCTTCCGGAGCGCTTCGAGAAAACCGGGTCAAAGGATTCGGCGGGCGTGACCGTCGTGAGCGCGAAGGAATCCACCGGACGCCTGTTCAGCTACGGCGAAAAAGACGGACGCGTCCAGTGGCTCTTGCGCACGGGCCGCGACGGCAAGCCGGAAAAGACCGTCTTTTTGGACGAAGGGACCCTCGAAGGCCGCACCATGCCCAAGAACATCCGCTTCGAGCGGGACGGAAAAGTCTTCCTTGAAATTTTCATCAAGAAAGTGACCCACGGAAAATCCTTCAGTCTCGGCACCTGGCGCCTGAATATCCCCAAGAGCTTCAAGGCCGTCGGGGAATGATGTACCGATAAGTTGCAACGCACTAAAAACGGTTTTAATTGCATCTGCACTGTAGGCGCAATTAGGGTTTGTATGTTTGATTTGGGATGCTTTTATCCAACAACATCAACAAGAAGGTTGATGAGCCCCACCGCGGATGCACGTACGGGCCGCAGGGCCTATGCCGACTGTCGCAGGGATTGTCGTAATACGGGGATAAATATACAAAGAGACCAGCAGGAAGTCAACGCCCGCGCGTTACTTCCCGCTCCGGACGGTTCTTTTTTACCAGTTCAATCGGGAACGCACTGCGTTCCCAATCCACATAGGAATCAAACAACGGGACCGCGAAAGGGTGAATTCGGGCAATTTGACAGGCACTGTATGTCAAATCGCTATATATTTTCCTAGCCGTTTCACCGAATTGGGTGGCATTGGGAAATTTTTCACACAATTATAACATTTTTATTGACTTTAACATTTTAAAATGTTATATTATAATAAAATGTTAAAAAGAGGATAAAATCATATTTTTCTTCTTTTTCGATAAAAACGAAATCGGCCCGAAAATACAAGCAGCCTTCATCGATTTCGGAATGAAATGCGAAATTCGGTCTGTAAAGAGCCCGAAGGGGCTCCCCTTTTACATGGTCGACGGCAAGGCGTTTTACGAAGCCGAAGCTATGGGGCAGAAGTTCCTGCTCGTCTCCTTTATTGGCGAGGGCGATTTACGCAGGGATTCGCTCAAACATACGCTCAACCAGTTGGAAATGGCGACCGCAATGCCTGTCGCATTCGCCTTCGACACCCTGAGCGATTTCCAACGAAGGAATTTGGTCGAAGAAGGCATACCCTTTGTCTCGGCATCCTCTATTTTCTACTTGCCGTTCCTAGGCATCGCCTACCGCAGGCGAAAATACACCGCGTCACAGAAGCCGCTGAAAAAGGGAGAAATTCTCCCGAAATTGACCGCCTCGGCCCAGGCGTTTTTCCTGTTCATGCTGTACAAAGTCAAGGATTCCAAGATATCGAAAACCGAAGCAGCAAAGATGAACGGCCTTACCCCGATGTCCGTCTCCCGTTATTGCAAGGAACTGCTGGATCGTGGACTCATCAAGGAAACCAGGGAAGGGCAGACTATCCAGATAACCTGTGCCGCAACTGGAAGGGCTCTGTTCGACAAGGCTCTCCCTTACCTTGACAATCCTGTCAAACGCGAAACCTATCATTTGCCATCACCGGAATTACTCAGCGAATTTCCCGCTGCAGGGGAATCCGCCCTTTCGCAGATTTCCATGCTTGCGCCACCCGACAAGAAAATCGTTGCTTGCGGGCCCCGTGAAGAACAGGCAAAGGAAAAAGACGTTTTGAAAGAGAATGCCGGGTTCCTGAATTACCTTTACGCACGCCTACAAATATGGAAATACGATCCGACCCCCTTTGTAAAAAACAACCGAGTGGATACAGTCTCGCTTTATCTATCGCTAAAAGATTCTCCAAACGAACGCGTTCAAGCATGCATTAAGGAAATGTTGGAGAAAGAACAATGGTAAACGGACTCACTTGATTCCCCTTAAAAATGCATGCTTGGCTCAACCTGAATAAAGACGCCAAAAAAGGGAAGGCCGTCAACGAATCTGACCTACGCAAGCACAAATACGATGTTTTCCGTTTGCTGCTCCTTCTGAGCGAAGAAACAAATATTGATTGCAATGCAAAAATTCGCAAGGACATCTCCGCATTCATAGATTCTATGGAAAATGAGGAACTACCTGCAGAAAGCATTTTTGGTGATTGGGCTCCAGAAGAATTCCGTGCGAACTTCAATAAGGAACAAGACCTAGAACGGTTAAGGATGATATACTTAACGTAGAAACGGGCGTGTATCTTTCTTTAATTTTGATTTTTCAGTTCGTCAGCCGTCGGCTGACGATTTAAAATAGGGTGCCCAATCTTTTATAAGTGCGATGCGCCTACTTCCCGCTCCTAGCTGCGGCGATCTCGGCCTCGATTTCGGCCTCGCTCATACCTGCGGCGGGGCCACGCTGTGCCTGCCTGCGCAAGTCCATAAAGGCCTTCCAACCAGGGTTGGCATCGTAAACGGCGGTCGGTTCGCGCAGCTCGAAAGGGATGCCCTTCTCGGCGACGGCGCGCTTGAAAAAGATGCGAATTGCCGTGGGGATGTCGATTCCCAGGTTTTCGAAAAGCTCGGCGGCCTCGTTCTTTAGTTCCTCGTCCACGCGGACCTGCAACACGGTAGTAGCCATATAAACCTCCGTTCTATTACAAATATAATACAAAACATTACACCAGTCAAGCACTAAATGCTGGAATATAGGCGGATTTATAGACAGGTTTATAGGCAGATGCGCGATTTAAAATATGCTAGAAATCAGTATTCCAACCCCGATACTTATCATTTCGCAGATCATCGTCTTCCCATATTTCATGGGGCCATACGTAAAAGACTTCGCATTTTGCGTCGTCGACAATCTTCCGGATTGCTCGATAATCGTCTTTGTCGCCTTCTTTTGATTTATCGACGACATCCCGTTCCAGCGCGAGTATCAGGCAGTGCGGCGTTCCTGCGGGCTGGAACACGCGGCCCACTAGCGCATGGAAATGGCGGTCAACAAAATCCTGGAGCCGTTCTGCATAATCGGGTTTTTGCCAGTCCGGCAAATATACGGCCCAGAAGTAGTAATTGTCGCCCAGCAGCTCCAAAAAATCATCGCGGAATCTCTTTCGGGTCTTTTTCTTGAAATCGTCGCGCAGGGACGAATGCTTGGAAGTGTATGTCTTTAGCACGTACAAGAAATTTATGTTGTACACCTTCAGCAAAAGCGTGTCGCGGTCAAAGAGGCGGTTACGGAAATGACGGTTGCGCTTACCCCACATATCATCTTCGCCGGGCTTGATTGGCTCCGTATTCTCGCCTTTCTTCGAAAAATACGGATCGTCGTACTGGCCGTCGTTTTCGTACTCCGGGACAAACCCGCGGATAAAGAAGTTCGGCGTAACGCTGTAGCCTTCTGTCACCGAGTCCCTATAGCGCACTCCTTGATGGACGCCCGAACTATAGCATTCGTCATTGCCATCTACAAAGTCGGGAGAGAAAAAGTCCTGGACAATGTTCTTGGCGTAGGTGTACTGCTTTGCAACCGACTGGCCGAGCACCTCGTTTTCTTCTTTGTAATACTTGCTATCGCCAATATGCCAAATGTTTTCGTGTCCGTCGGCGAATATCAGCGACTTTTCCTTGTACAGGTGGTCGATTATCTTGCCGTCTTCGTTTTTCTTCAACTTCGCGACTTCTTTATCCTGGTCGCTGATGAGGCTGTCGATCATCGCCTCGAAAACGTTGTTGAACGAATTTGCAATCAGGTATTCCTTCGCCTTTACGTTTTTGTTGGTGTACCTTGCGCCCCAACGGAAAAACGCCTCCATTATGTTGTAGAGTTTCAGCAGGCGGTCTTCGAAATACTTGTACTTGATACGGCGAAGCTCGCGCAGCCCGCGTTCGCATTCCAGAAGGCGTGCGAACTCCTGCCTTTTGAGCGGAACGTAGAACTCGCTCTGCGGCATTTCGAACCCGAACTCGTCCTGGATAAACTTCATCGCGGAGAAATACAGAACAAGCAGACGGTCGTCCAAATCGAAAACCTTCTTCTTGTTCACCAGTTCCATGTAGATTGGCGAATCGCCTTGAATAAAAGGCGTCTTTTTCGCGATAGTCCGCTGCCAGTTAATCCGGTTGTTTCCGCTATGCTTGTTCTTGGCAACAAAGACGAACAGGTTCTGGTTTTTCTTGTAGAACAGTTCCATGCTGCTCATGACATCGAGCAGCGTCGCATAGCGGGCATCGCCCCTGAACTTGGAATGTTCCATGTGGTCTGGGGAACGGACGCCAGTCTTATCGCTGTCGGCGCGGTACTTGTCGATAGCGGAATAGAGCCAAGTCGAAAGCGACGAGAGAAACCTGCGCTGAACGTTCTTTATGGGCGACTCGCCCTTACCGAAAATATCCTCGCCATTTGCAGCGATCGGCACGCCGAAAGCCCTTGTATTGTTGCAGTCGAGAAAGACCTTGGGCAGCACGAATACAGGATTCCCGTTGAAAAAGCAATAACCGACGCCGTTTATTTTGGCACCCGTGTCGGCCACTTTGGTATTAAAACCGCTCTCGCTCTGGAAATCGCTATTGCCCCTATAACCGATAACCTCCTTGAGGTAATCGGTGCTGTAGGCAAATTCTTCGAACAGGAAAATCATGAATAACCAAAAAGTTTTAGGCGGTCACTTTCTCAACTTTCAGGTTTTCCATAATCTTGTTCACGATAGCTTCGGCATCTTTACCGAAAAGCGATTGGAACGTCACGCTATTAATTTTCCCGTCGCCATCCCCATACGAGAAGTGGAACACGGCCTGCCGTTCAGTCTCGTCTTTATACACGAAATCCCACAAATAGAACAGGACCTTGGAACGAAATTCATTGAACGTAATTTTCAAATCATCACTCTTCGGCTTTATGAAGAATTCGCCCATTTGCTTGTCTTCGCTATGAGTCGTTTCGTCGATATCAGCATTGACTTTTTTCAAGAAATCAAGCCACATGTACGTTGAATCGCCGATGACAATTTTGAATTCATCTGCCTTCCAATCATCGCCGCAGTCACTATCTTTTGCGTATTTGATTGGCACGTATTCCCAGTCAAAGCGACGCTTGAACGCACTGTCCATGGGGAACAGCGACTGGTCGCTGGTGTTCATCGTGGCGAGAATGTTCAAGTTCGGCGGGAGGGCAATCTTGCCACCTTTAACATGGGGATCGGCTATATAGTTATCCCAATCAGAAGCCAATCCATCGGTTTTTAACCAATCAGCGAAATCACAATCCGCGTCAATCGCATACTGCGAGAAACCGTCACTATCGCGGTCGAGCAACTGGAAGATATCGCCGAAAATCTGGGCGCAGTTTCCGCGATTAATTTCTTCGATAACGAGATAAATCTGATTCGCGATAGTCGACACACTACCGGCCTTTAAAAAATTTTTCCATGCAGCAGCATAAGCCTTTGCAAAAACCTGCGGGACAAAAGAATAAGTTAGCTCTTCTTTGTTTGTAGTATTGTTTAATTCTTTCTTGGGCTTGTAAGCGCCTACAAACTGTGCGTAATCGTAATCAGGGTGGAACGTGGTGCGGAACACACGTTCAAACTTGTATTCTTTAAGGAATTTTATGTAAGCCTGAAGTGCGCTATGTTCGGGGTTGCTGACATTGTCTACTGAATTGACTTCAGAAAGTTTTTCATCTAATACAGAAAGTTCATCTACATTCCAGATATCGCCGAACTTTTCTTTGTTGTCAAGGACCTCTGCGTAATGAGCCTTTTTCGCCGTGTCAGAATCAAGGAACAGCTGCTTTCTGATTTCACCAGACACACTCCAAATATCTTCATTAGGGAGGATCGAGTTTACTTTAAAAGACTTGCCCGTACCAGGAGCACCGAAGAAGATTTTTTGGATAGAAACACTTTTGTTCATTGCATCCTGCCCTTGATTAGGTTTATTTTCATTCTTTTTCGATAAATCAATGTTTAGCTTCTCTTGAATTTTTTTGACAACTTCAATTTGTTGAGGACTTTGATCAATTTCTAAAGCTTTACGCAATATAATGTTTACCATAGCTACATTAGCAGGAAATAAGTACCCCTGATTGACTCCACCATTTATGTTTAACGGAGCGTGATACTTAGGCTGGCTTTCTAGCAAAGCATTTTTTACAGATTCCTTTTCTACTGATGTAACAAAATGAAATTGTTCAACATCGACTTTATAGCCCTGTTTATCCCACTTATTAAAACCATTTGCTTCAGGGCGATCGAAGTTGTAATTATCTTTCAAAGCGATTCCAACTCCTACAATTTTTCCTGTATATTGTATAATTGCATCGCCTTTCTTCACTTCCGACATGGTCTCATGGTGCCAAACACCATCGCGAGGGGCCCACAAATAACTTTGCGAATGTTCTTCTTTATGGGTCTGACGTTGTGATACAAAAAAATATTTCATTAGTTTTTACCCCTCGATTTCCATCAATACAATCGGAGCTTTTTCACCCATACTAGGCAATGCCCCAAGAGTATTGAAATCAATAAATTCTGCAGCTTCTTCGTAATCCATGTCATCCGACAGCATCAGAGAACGAACCATTTTTTCGTATGCATAAATGACACGGCCATCCTCGCTAACGCCAACAACGGCATCCACAAAATCAGGCTTTTCAAGAACTACGCTATCCTCATAACCACGCTCGCAAAGATACTCCTTGAGAGAATCAAGCGTGAAAGGAGGAAAATCGACATTCTCGATTTGCTTAACAAAATCACTCGGACTTAATTCAAAGAAATTCGCGAGTTTTTCAATGATTTCGAGAGAAACATTACGCCGGCCATTCTCAATGTCGCTCATATAGCGACGGCCAACACCTGTTTCGAGAGCAAGTTTTTCTTGCGAAACGCCTTTCTGCGAGCGCAGAGTACGAATTGCTTTACCAATATTGTTTTGAAGAGACATATAATGAATTCATTTGAGCTGTTCTCTTCAAACATATAAATAGTGCAATTTTTAGCCACGCCATATAGTGCACAATCTAAAACAAATATGTTTATGTTTTCAAAATCATGCCATTTGGTAAAAACGAAGGTATTCAGATAGAATTTGTCGGCAAATTGCCGCTAAAACATCTGTTTTCTCCGTTTTTTACGACAAAATTCATTTATATTTCAAATGAATGCCTGATTTTAGCAAATTCTTATTTTTTGATTTGGAATATAATCCCGGAACACAGAAAGTTCGGGAATATGGCTATATATTGGGTGAAGAGGAAGTTCGAGCGACAAGCCCGGCAAAATTAGAAGAAGCTTCAGATAAGGCTGAGTTTATCGTTGGGCACTATATATTAAATCATGATGCGCCAATACTTAGGCAATATTTTTCTATAGATTTTCCGAATATTAAGGTTCTTGATACTTTGATGCTGTCTTCATTGCTGTTCCCTCGCAAACCCTATCATAGGTTGCGCAAGGAGTATCTACAAAGCGAAGATGAAACATCAAATCCTCTACAAGATGCGAGGCTCTGCAAAAAATTATTAGAAGATTGCATCGAAAAATGGAAAATTCTTCCATGGCAACTTCAATGTTTGTTGTTTTTATTTCTGCAGAATGAACCTGGATTTGCGCCTTTTTTTAGTCTTGTTGACATCTCTGAACGGAACGAACTTCGTTCAAAACAATTAGAAATACAGAAATGGTTCCAAAGTCAATACGAAAAAAATATTTGCCTAAATCAAAATTTTGAAAACGAATGGACTGCTTATCGCATCGAATGGTGTTTTCTTCTAATGTTATTCTGCGAAGATGGCCCTACCGACTATATTCCGCATTGGGTTCGCTATCAATATCCTCATCTTGAAGGAATTCTTCGTCGTCGACGCCTTATTCCCTGTGATAATCCGGAATGCCCTTATTGCTCCGAGCAACTAAGCTCCACCAAACAATTAAAGAAATGGTTTGGCTTCAAAGAGTTCCGCTCCTTCAATAAAACGGAGAAGATTCCTTTACAACAACAGGTTGTAGAATCGGCGATGCGAGGGGAATCTTTATTAGCCGTGTTCCAGACGGGTGGAGGAAAGTCTATGACTTTCCAATTACCGGCTCTTATCGCAGGTAATCAAATTGGGGCTTTGACGGTCGTTATTTCTCCTATTGTTGCCTTAATGAAGGACCAAGTGGACGTTCTGACAAAACGTTTTGGAATTGAACGGGCCGCATACATAAATTCCAATCTTTCGCCACTTGAACGGAAGAGTACAATTAAGGCGATTATGGAGAACGAGAAGGATCTTCTCTATATTTCTCCGGAAGCGCTTCGTTCCAATACGATTTTCAAATTATTGAAATATCGTCGTATTGACAGGTTTGTCATTGACGAGGCGCATTGTTTTAGTGCCTGGGGACAGGACTTTCGTGTAGATTATCTTTATCTTGCTGATTTTATAAAGGATCTTGAAGAAGAAAAGAAATTGGAATCTCATATTCCCATAAGCTGTTTTACCGCAACAGCAAAGCAGGATGTTGTTGATGATATTTGTGGCTATTTCAAGAAAAGGATGAATCTAGAGTTAAAAAAGTTCGTAAGCACTGCTGCACGAACAAATCTTGATTATTCAGTTATACCTGCTTCGAAAGACACCCATGAACGCGATAAAGAATTGGTTAATCTGTTAAGACAATATGATGGTCCCAAAATTATCTACGCTTCCACTGTGAAGACGACAGAAAGATTGGCTGAGGGGTTAAAAGAATATGGCTTTGAAAGTGGCTGCTATAACGGACAGATGGATGCTGATATCAAAATGGAAATTCAGGAGAAATTCCAAAATGAAAATATTAAAACCATAGTTGCTACGACAGCATTCGGAATGGGAGTTGATAAGGATAATGTTGAATTAGTTGCTCACTATGAAATATCTAGTACGCTAGAAAATTATGTGCAGGAAGCTGGCCGTGCAGGCAGAAAAAAGGACATGAACGCTTTCTGTGTAGCCTTGTATAATTCAAAAGATTTGGATACTAATTTTCAAATATTGCAACAGTCAAAATTATCCGAAAAAGAAATAGGCGATATCTGGCGCGTTCTCAAAAAACAAAGCGAGAAACGCGATCGTCTTGTTATGTCTGCATTAGAAATCGCAGATAAATGCGGCTGGACAGAGCAAACAGAAAATACGAGTGGCTTGGAAACCAAAGTCAAGCATGCGATTATGCTTCTTGAAGACCAAGGTTTCTTGAAAAGGTTGCGGAACCAAACGCAAATGTTCGGGTCATCGATTGCCATTGAAACTGTTGCACAGGTCCGAAGAGCTTTGGATAGTCCAAATGTTGACAAACAGGGGACTATAGAAAACATTGCTTTCAGGATAATGCGACATATCATTACAAAAAGATGGACAAAAACTCCTGAATGTGCGCTTGATGATATTACAGTGAATTTGGGTATTGAACGTAAAGATGCGAATGAGGCCTTACGCCTTTTACGTAGCAAGCATCTTCTGGATCAGCGCAATGACTGGAGTGCAAAAATTCAGAGGATGGGAACATTCAACAGCAAACGAATGCTTGCTCGAGCGAAAGACTTACAGGAAATCCTATTAAAGAATTGCGAAGGACATTCTGTAGGAGAAATTTTCCCGTTAAATTTAACAAAGGTTAATGCTGCTAGAGGCGAATCTGAAACTGGAACGGAAACTAGAAAGTGTTTGCAGATTATGCGCGGCATGTTGCGTTACTGGGCTCATGAGAGCATCGCAGAAATTCATCTAGTTGAAGCCGGGCACCAGTTGTATCAGGTTGAATTCTTGACGGAAATCGAAAAAGTACATAAAAATCTTAGTGACAATTGGGAATGTTTTGAAAAAATTATTGACGTTCTGCTGATTATGCAGAAAGAGCAAGAGAATAAGAAAGATAATTCCTCTAGCGATGCAGTTTGGTTCTCTGTCGATACGCTTATTTTGAGAATTTTTGGAGCGAAAGAAGTCGAAAACCTTGCAAGACAGGCTCAATTTGAATTTGCTTTACTTTTCTTACATCTGATAGGCGCTATAACTCTAGAAAATGGTTTGATGGTGTTCTATACCGGCCTAGTTTTAGATATAAACTCCGAAAATAGAAGTAGGCCGTTTAGTGAACGTGATTTCCAGAAGTTGCATGATTTTTATGAGAATAAAGCCGAAGCAATCCACATTGTTGGCAAGTATGCCGAGATGATGCTTCAAAATAAGTCTGCTGCGCAAGAATTGCTGAATGATTATTTTACCTTGAATATCCAGCAATTCCGGCAGAAATATATGATGACCGCTGATGAAAGAGATGCTGTTTCTGTCAATATGCGCGAACGTATAAATGCAGTAAATAAGGAACAGCGGGCTATTATAAATAGTCCTGCGCGCCATATTTTGGTCGGTGCTGGCCCAGGATCCGGAAAAACTCATATGCTTGTGCATAAGGCCGCCTCTTTGCTTTGGCTGGAGGAAATTCAACCTAATTCTCTGTTGATTCTGACTTTTACCCGTTCAGCTTGTAGAGAACTCCGGAAAAGATTGAACGATTTAGCAAAAGGCCTTGCGCATGGAGTCACCATTACGACATTCCATTCACTGGCATTCTCCATTCTTGGAATTCAGGGCTCTAAAAAGGATTTCAAGAAGAAAGGTGAGTGTGAAAAGAAAGGCGAAGAAATAATCAATAAGGCAGCGGAGGTTATTGAATCTGGTGAAGACGTCGGAATCGGAACATTGGGGGTGATTCTTGTAGATGAGTTCCAAGACCTTTCCGAATCGGAATACCGAATGCTCAAAGCTCTTTATGACTACGGAGATAAACCTCCAAGACTGATAGCCGTCGGAGATGATGACCAGAGTATCTTTGAATTTCGAGGCAGCTCGTCCGTTTTTTTTAGGAAATTCTCCTCGGAATTTGCGAATACTAAGGAATTTTATTTGACCAACAACTATCGATCAGCAGTCAATATAGTTCGCGCAAATGAAGAAATCCTGAGTTATCTAGATTATCGCGTTAAAGATGGAAGAAGGCAAAATAGTGTATGCCTTGAAAATGGGGTGTTGGAATATTATGAAGAATACGACCGTATGCGCGGCGCTTTTGCTGCGGCAAAAATTTTAGTAGAAAAAAGCAAAAAGGATAATGGTTCTGCGAGTATTCTCAGCCCAGAAAATGCAGAAGCATTCTTGGCGGCGGCAAAACTGGAGGAACTAGGAGTTGATTGCCGAATTATAAAAGGTCAAGATCGAGAAAAATGTCCTGTTGATTCTATCCGGGAAATTGTAGGATTCAAACAGATTGTTGAAACGGACCAGGAAATTGTCAAGAAGCCCTGGACTATCGAACAATTTAAATGCATTTCAGAAAGATATAAACGTCATCACAAAGGTGAAAGTTCGTTTGAATTGCTGGATGCCGTTGTTAATGATTTTGTGGATTGTGAAGATGAGGTCACCTTAGGTGGCTTAGAACAATATTTGAATGATGTTTCTTATGCTGATTTGAATAGAAAGGGAGACTTGCAGATTAATGTTGGAACAATGCATAGTTCCAAAGGGTTGGAATGGGATCACGTTATATTGAATTTAGGTGATTGGAAACCTGAGAGCCAAGAACAGTTCCGTTTGCTCTATGTTGCCGCAACCCGCGCAAAAAAATCTTTGACTATTTTGGGCGATGAAAAAAATCTCCCAAGTTCATGGATTAGGAATTTCAAAAAAATGGGAAGAGTTGGAGAATGTAGTATTCCTCAAATTATCCATGTGGAAACTGGATTGGGCGATTTGAATTTGGGGAATATCCTTGTTAATGAAAAGAATAAGAATAGGACGCGGTATTTGCAAGAAAAATTTGCAGCGCTTCCCCTTGGAACAGAAATTGATATTGGGTTTAGCCGCGAATTTCAGTGTTACAATACGAATTACAATGGAAGATTCATTGCCGCATTTTCCAATAATTTTATTAATGATTATCTCAAGAACCTCCAGAAGAATCTTTACAGGCCGAAAAAAGCGACGCTATTGCAGATATGCAAGTGGCAAGATGATTTTAGACAAGAAATTTGGGTTCCATTACTAAGAGTGGAGTTCGGAAGAACGTAATCTCCCCAGTTGTCGCAAAATTTGCGACAACTCCTCGAAATTATCGAGGAGTTGAGTTGTCAAGGATTACTTGACAGCTTAAAATGCGGTCAAGCGGGGCGTTGCGGGGCCGGCGTCTGAGGCCCCGCAGAGGGGGTGGAGAGCAACGGAGTGCGAGCCAGGGGGAGGCTTCCCCCATCAAGTGAAAAGGCGGCGTCATTCTTCCATCAGTACCGCGATGTCGTCCTTGTCGAAGTCGGTGCCGAAGGCTTGCCGGTAGCTCGATTCCAGCGCCTCTCCGGGAGTGCAGTTTTCCCTGAACAGGACCATGCCGCTGTCCAGGCATTCCATGTCAAGCTCAACGGGGGCTCTTGACCCATGCGAGTATCGCGCCGCCGAACGTGTCGTTTTCCATAGTGACTCCGCCCCGAAAGATAGATAATGCTAGTGACAGAAAATGACATGGTGATTACGGCGAATTCGCCACGATTGATTTTCGAGAAATCTCTTGACAGGTGCCGCACGAGGATGTATATTTAGTGAACGGGTGTGCAGATTTGTTCTTGTGCGCCCGAATTGAGATTACGACAATCCCTGCGACAGTCGGCATAGGCCTTGCGGCCCGTACGTGCATCCGCGGTGGGGTTCATCAACCTTCTTGTTGATGTTGTTGGATAGCTGGCAGGAACACGACCTGCTCGAGTGTGTGACGAAAGCCGCGCCAAGTAACGCCGGGGAAAGCCCCCGCCAACAGCACCGCAAGAGCATCCCATAAAAACTAGAAATATAAGGCTCAACATACGTTGTGCATCTGCGTATTTTTGCCTTTGTATTGTTATTAAAGAGAGGTCTTTTATGAGAAATCGAAAGATTGAATCTCACAATATCCATATTGATTCTGATTACATCGAGTGGATTACGGAACTAAAGCAGCGTTACCGCTTGGCACAGGTAAAGGCGGTCATCAAGGTAAATGCCGAAAAACTGCAGTTCAACTGGCTGCTGGGACGGGACTTGGTGCGCAAAAAGGCCGAAGAGCGCTGGGGTTCGGGAGTCGTGGAACAGCTCAGCCTGGATTTGCGACGGGAGTTCCCTAATGCAGACGGATTTTCAGTGTCGAATCTATGGTTTATGAAGAAATGGTACTGTTTTTATACGCGGAAAGGGGCTAATCAAATTCTCTACCAAGCTGGTAGAGAATTAGCCAAAACTAATTCTAGTCGACTTGACAGAGAAAAACTGCAACAGCCTGTTGCAGAATTAGACATGGCAAAACTGCACCAAGTTGGTGCAGAATTACCAGCAATCTTTGCCGGTATCCCTTGGCGTCACCATGTAGAAATTATCACGAAATGCAAATCTGTAGATGAGGCCCTGTTTTACATCAAAAAGACTGTGGAACAAGGGATGAGCCGCGCTGCGTTGATCAACTGCATTAAGGCAGATCTTTACAGCCACCAAGGCAAGATAGTCAACAATTTTACCGAAAAACTGCCCGATTTGCAGAGCAAACTTGTTCAAGATGTGCTGAAAGAGAACTACGATTTCGGCTTTGCTACTGTTGGTCACGAAATTTACGACGAAGCCGCAAAATCGACCTGCTGTTTTACCATATCCGCTTGCGCTGTTTCGTCGCCTGCGAACTGAAGGCAAAGCCGTTCGAGCCGGAGTTTGTCGGCAAACTGAACTTTTACGTGAACGCGGTAGATGAGTTGCTGAAGGCACCCGAAGACAACCCGACAATCGGGCTGTTGATTTGTTCCAACATGGATTCAACCGATGTACAGTGGTCTTTCCGTGGGCTGGGCACGCCGATGGGGGTCGCGACATACAACAACATCCGCATCAAAGATGCGTTGCCTTCGAAGGAACTGTTGGAAGAGCGCATACGCCTTCTGCAAAAGGAAATGCATACTACGAAACGGCTCATTCGGAAAAAAGGCGAATAGCGAGTTCATTGAAGGCGAGGATTGTCGCACCACTGGTGCGACAAAGGGGATGAATTCGCCAAAGAGGCAAAATTTCAAGATTATGCCGATTGAAGTCAAATCGGGCAAGCGCTATAGATACGAGTCTCTCAAACGTTTCCGAGAAAAATTCGGCGAACGTCTCGGAGAATCCTACATCATACATCCCAAGAACTTTGCGATAACTCACGATGGCGTTGTCTGCATCCCCGCCTATATGGCGATGTGCCTCTAATTTCGTGTAGCGAATGGGGAGTACGGGGATGCCCAGAGTATCGCGCCGCCGAATGTGTCGTGTTCCATAGTGCCTCCGCCCCGAACGATAGATAATTTTAGTGACAGAAAATGACATTCTAATTATACCGAATTCGGTACAATTATTTTCGAGAAATCTCTTGACAGGGGCCGCGCGAAGATATATATTTAGTGAACAAATGTTCTAGTGCTCAAAATTTCAAATAGGGCGATTTCACTCGCGCTAGCGAATAATCAGGAGGATAGAATGGCACAAATTAATGTTCAAAACACCAAAATAACTGTTTTGGATATAGACAACAGGGATTACATTTGTCTTACGGATATGGCTGGTGCCAAGGAAAATGATGTTCGTGCGGCCGATGTTATAAAGAATTGGCTTCGCAATCGTTATACATTGGAATTTTTAGGTACTTGGGAAACTATTCACAATCCTGATTTTAAAGTGGTCGAATTTGACCACTTTAGGAAGGAGGCCGGATTGCCCACATTCGTACTGAGCTGTAGCGAATGGATTGAGAAAACGAATGCCATTGGCATAGTCGTAAAGAAAGGGCGTTATGGCGGCACTTATGCCCATAAGGATATCGCTTTTGAATTTGGCTCGGCAATAAGTGTATCGTTTAAGTTGTATCTTATTGAGGAATTCCAGCGGCTTAAAGAAGAAGAGCAAAAACAAATTGGATGGAGCGCTAAACGGGAACTGGCGAAAATCAATTACCGCATACATACCGACGCTATCAAGCAGAATCTAATTCCTCCAAAGCTCACTGCACTGCAGAAATCTTTCGTGTATGCTGATGAAGCAGATATGCTCAATGTTGCAATGTTCGGAAAGACTGCCAAGGAATGGCGTGATGAAAACCCCTTGCTGAAAGGTAATATTCGCGATTACGCTTCAATTAACCAGCTAATTTGCCTTTCTAATATGGAAAACCTGAATGCCGTTTTTATAAACGACAACCTCTCTCAATCTGAACGCTTGGAAAAATTGAACAAAATAGCTATTCAACAAATGACGGTCCTTGAGAATGTTGACGGACGGAAGTTGTTGATTGAGAGTAAAAAATAAAAAAGCTATGTCCACAATTCACATCAAGAACATATACAAAGAAGGAGAATTGGACAAGGACTCAACTTGTAAGGAATATTTACAAGTTGCCCATGAAGGAAGCAATGTGTTGAAATTTGCTGCGATGCGAGCGAAGGGCGTGCAGGCGGTTGTTTATTCCGCACATATTACGCCAGAATTCAAAGCGGCGGTCGCATTACACAACAAGCAATATCCGGGCCTAGAGCCGAAGACAATGCGCACGATTCACGACCGTTTCTTGCTCGTCGACGACAAGGTGTATCACTTCGGGGCCTCGTTTATAAAATACGAAGGCCGAGAGCAGCGGCAATGCTTGCATTGACATTGCCGAGGCCAAGTATTTTGGCTCGAAGAGCAACGATATGGGTAACGAGATGACTGCGTTCGGCGTCTTGGACTTCGTGACCCCCGCAGAAGTCATCGAGAAAATCCAGGAGAGCATGAAAGGGCGGCAAAAATGAAAAACAGTTGCTTTTACACGTTGTTTATATTATATTTTGTAGTTGTATCATATCAAGATATTCGGTTTTTTCTATCAATTTCATCATTCGGCCCTCATAATTTCTATTTCCCAAAAATTAAAATATACAGAAATTGGGAAATAAGTACAGCCAACGATTTCTTTGAAAATTATCCGACAAGTTCTTTAAGGAGCCCCAAACCCTTCCAAAACCTTGTACAGCAGGGTGTACAGCGTCTTGGCTTCGGCATCGGAGAGATTGACGCAGCTGGCCATAGACTTGGGGACGCTTGCGGCCTTGCGCTTGAGCGATTCGCCTTCGGCGGTGAGGCTCACCGAGAGACAACGTTCGTCGCTTTGTTCGCGGGTGCGCTGGACGTAGCCCTTGGCTTCGAGCTTTTTCAGGAGCGGGGTGAGCGTGCCGGAATCGAGGAACAGCTTCTTGCCGAGTTCCGAGACGTTGCATTTTTTTTCTTCCCACAGCACGAGCATCACAATGTATTGCGTGTACGTGAGGTCAAGCGGTTCCAGGTACGGGGCGTAGCGGCGCGTGATCTCCTTGGACGCGGCGTACAGCGGAAAGCACAGCTGGTTTTCGAGTTTTAGCTGAGGGCAGTTCATGGTAGCTCCTAGAGCAACTTTTCTACACAGGCGCGTACGGCGTCCATGTCGGCGGTGGGTTCGAAGCGTGCGACCACGTTGCCTTCGCGGTCCACCACGAACTTGGTGAAGTTCCACTTGATGTCGGGATTTTTCTTGTAGTCCTTGTCGATGCTCTTGAGCAAGAGCGCCATGGCGGCAGCCTTCACGCCGAAACCGAAACCTTCGAAACCCTTCTGCGATTTCAGATAGGTGTAGAGCGGCAGCTCGTCGGGGCCATTCACGTCGGACTTTTTCATTTGCGGGAATTCGGTGCCGTAATTGAGCGTGCAGAATTCGTGGATTTCGTCGTCGGTGCCGGGAGTCTGGCCCTTGAACTGGTTGCAGGGAACATCGATGACTTCGAAGCCCTTATCGTGGAAGTCGGAGTACATCTGTTCGATGGGCTTGTAGTGCGGGGTGAAGCCGCAGCCGGTCGCGGTGTTCACGATGAGCATCACCTTGCCCTTGAAGTTTGCGAGCGGGACCTGGTTGCCCTTGCCGTCGGTGAGGGTGAAATCGTAGATGGTTGCCATAATGAGCCTCCGTTTTTGGGGGTGTCGGCGTTTTATTGGTTTTCGCCGTATTTGATTGTATAAAATTCAATTTTATAAAATTTATCGTCAAAAATCAATAGGTTTAAGCAAAAAAAAATGATTTTTCTTGCAGTTTTTCTATTTTTATGCCCATGAAACGCATAGAAGTGGTGGCTGGCATCATTTGCGACGGGGCTCCGCACTCGGCAGGGGCCCGGTTTTTTGCCACGCAGCGCGGGTACGGCGACTATAAGGACGGCTGGGAATTCCCGGGCGGCAAGATGGAGCCCGGCGAAACCCCGCAACAGGCGCTCGCCCGCGAACTAAAAGAAGAACTCGCCATCGACGTAAACGTGGGCGAGTTTATATGTACCGTTGATCACGACTATCCGGCTTTCCACCTGACGATGCACTGTTATTTTTGCACGATTGCGGGGGGTAAAGCGCCTGAGCTCTTGGAGCACGAGGCGGCCCGCTGGCTCGCTCCCGCCGACTTGTATTCCGTCAACTGGCTCCCCGCCGACGTGAAGGTGGTGAAAGCTCTGGAAAATCCCTTGTAAGGGATGAAAAGGGCTAGCGGTCTAAAGCCCCTTTTGGACAGGCGAAAACAGAAATTTTTGGGCTCAAGAGAGAGCTTTTTTGTAAATTGTAGCCTATGAAGTTGAATGCGGTTTTCTTTGCATTTGTTGTAAGCTTTTTGTCTTTTGCGCAGGCGGCGGACACCCTGGAAGTGTTCGTGCTGCTGGTGGATTTCAAGGAAGAGCAGCCGGACAATTCCCTCACCACGGGAAACGGCCAGTTCAATTCTGACACCAAGGTGAATTACAAGCTGGATCCCTCGGGAGTGCGTGCCAATCCAAATTACTGGCTTAGGCATTTTGAGTTTGTGAATGCCTATTACCAGGCGGCCAGTGGAGGCAAGCTGGCGGTGCGGGCACGGGTGTTTCCTGAAAATTCCCTGTACACTTTGGACAAGCCCATTATGGGCTATAACCGTACCAGCAAGAGCAAGGGCGAAAAGACGGCGGAATACGACGAGGATCGCAGCCGTCTTTACCTGAATTTTATTTACGATGCGGTGGCCAAGGCCCATTCCTCCAAGGATTCTCCCTTCAAGGTTCCCCTTTCCAAGAACCCCAACGTAAAGCGTTCCTACATGATTGCCCACGCTGGGGCGAGCCGCCTGCTGGACGGTGGCAGTATGGGAACCCGCAACGCGGATACGCCGGGAGATTTTCTGGACATTTACGTGGATAAGGACGCCTGGATGTACCTGATGCCCGATTCCGCCAAGAACGAAAACGTGAAGCCCGTGATGGGTGTGGGCGAAACCGGCGATACGGTGACGACGGCTCTTTTGCTGAAGGGCGCAGATGCAGGGACTACGGATACCTTGCGTTCGATCATGGTGGTGTCTGAGACTGCCTCGCAAGACGGCCTGAACTGGGGCATCAACGGGATTATCACAAACCAGGTGGGTCGTGAACTGGGGCTCCCCAACACCTACGACGTGGTGAAGGGAATCAGCCGCCTGGGATATTTCGACCTGATGGATTTTGCTGGCTACAATGCGGGTAACGGATTCTTGCCGGCACTGCCTGCGGCCTGGGACAGGCTCTACATGGGCTGGGGAAAGGTAAAAGAGATTCGGCCCACGGCAGGAAAACCCGTGACGGTGGAAATCGCTGCCGCCGGTAGCGGTCTCGGTACCGAAATCGTGAAAGTGCCCCTGAGCGGAAGCGAATACCTGCTCATCGAAAACCGCCAGCGCAGCTGGAACAAGGACGGTTCGGTAGAAGTGGGATATGTCCGGAATGCAGGCGAACAGACCGAAGAAGAAAAGATTACGGTGCCTGTAGATAGTATCTCCAAGCTTTTTGAAGACAGCGTTTGCGTAAAAGGCAAATGCAGCCAGAACAAAAAACAGTTGAGCGGTTTTATTTTGGCGCCCAGTTCCTTTGACGCGGGGCTCCCGGCCAGCGGCATTGCCGTCTGGAAGGTGAACGAATGGCACCTGCGGGAATCCCTGCAGTACGGCATTGCAAACTTCTGGGGCGGCGACACCCTGCGGGACCACCAGTTCGGAATGTCCCTTGTGGAATCCGACGGGATTCTCAGCATAGGCAAGTCCTTCAAGAACGCCCTGGGCGAAGATACCTACGACTATGGCAGCGGTACAGACCTGTTGCCCCACCTGCGGGTGCCCGCGAAGGATTCCAAGCAGAAATTCGATACGGTAAAGACCATTGGCACTACGGGGTATGCCAACACCATGACGGCCCAGGGCGGCTACACCGGAATCAAGATTACGGTGAACGTGCCGAAAGACGCCCGCAAGGAAAAGACTTCTAACGCCTTCATGGGTGATAGCGTGGTGAACTTTGCGGCACCTGTAATCAGCGTAACCATCAGCATTGACGACGGCAGTATCGAAGGAAGCAAGTTCCCGCGGAACGTGGGCCTGAATTCGGCGGTGCGTGGCGCCGTGTTCGTTGACGACCCGGAACACGATGGAGAAAAAATCCTTGTGGTGGGCGCCGAAGACGGAACCCTGCAGGCGTTCAATGCTTTAGGCGATACGCTGTTCGTGGCAGACACGGTGATTACGCAAAAATCCCTGACCCGCGACAGCGCGAAGGTCGAGATTCCGCTGTACCGCTTGGGCGCAAGCTACGGAGTGCTGGTGGGCATGGCCAGCGACGGCACGAATGTGTATAGCCTGCACAGGAATAAACTGGTAAGGACCCGCTTTGTGGGTGGCCTCCCCATACAAGATGAAATTCCGGAGGATTCCGCTACAGCAGGGCCTATCATTCACGATGGACAAATCCGGATTGCCAGTCGCGAAGGCGTGGTGACCTACGATGCAGTCAAGTTTGAAAAGAAGTCGACAATAAACGTTCATGAGTCCAATTCGTCTGCGTCAAAAATTTATACCGACATGGCCTATTGCGGTAAATTGTCCAAGAGCGGCGACGACCTGTTTGCCTACGTGTCTGATGACGGCTCTGTGTTTACCTCTCGCGGGCCCAAGAAACTAGAGGGCAAGTCCGGTGAGAAATTCCGCATTGCCTGTACCGACATGGACCGGGACGGCGCAAGCGAAATCATTGCCCTGGGCAGTCGCGGGACTGTGACAAGCTTGAATTTTGACGAAAGCAAGGGCGCCCTCAAAACTCTCTGGACCAAGATCTACAAGCGCGGCGCTGGCGGTACCAGTGGCCTGAAGGACGAGACCTCCGGTATTGCCATCGGCGACATCAACGGAGACAAGTATCCCGAAATCGTTTTCTTGGGAGACAACCTGGTGTACGCCCTGGACCGTTCGGGCCTCCCCATCGCAGGTTTCCCAGTGAAGGTGTCCCGCGGGTCTCCGATATACGGATTTTTCAGCGACCCTGTGCTGGTGGACGTGAACGGTGACGACACTCCCGAAATTCTCGTGCCCAGTAACGACGGCCTGGTGTACGCCTATACGGGCAAGGGCAAGACCCTCACAGAAAAAGACGGATTCCCCCTGGCGGCAGGCAGCTTTGAATATGTGGAGTCCGTAAAACAGCTGAAGCCCATGAGCATCTTCGTAGCTGACGCCATTCCCGACGCAAAGTCCGCAGGCCCAGAAATTTACGCCCTGCACAGGAACAGTCTTTCGGCGTTCCGTCTGAAAAAGGCTAGCGGCAAGGCGGTGGAATCTCCGGCGGCGTGGACGCTCCCTGCCGGCGGAAACGAGAGGACGGGATTCTTCGATGCTTCTAAGCTTGGCGCCCCCGAGGCTTCTAAACTGAAAGATGAGATTCGGGAATTCTTCGTATACCCGAACCCTGTGCGGGGCGGGAACGCCAAGGCCCGCTTTGAAATCGGGAATGCCGCCAAGACGGTAACGCTAGAGATCTACGACATTACGGGCTACTGCGTCTATCAGCAGAAAATGTCCGGCGTGGAGGCGGGTCGGAATCAGTTCGAAAATCTGGACTTGAAAAACCTGGGCAGTGATGTCTATACGGTTCGCTTGCAAGTGAAGTTCAGCTCCGGCAAGACCAAGCAGAAACTGTACCGCATCGGAGTGGTGAAGTGACACGCAAGTGTCATCCTGAGCGAAGTCGAAGGATCTGGTGGTTAGTGATTAGGTTGTATGTTTGAAGGTCTGAGGTTAGGGTTATGAGATTTGTAGCAAATTTTGTCTTTGAGGCGACATTCGCTTTTTTGATGGCCGCGTTCCTTGTCGCCTGTTCGGCAAGCGGTGGCGAAGAGACTTTCGCTCCCCATTTCCCTGATGATGAAGACTCCGTCAATTCTTCGGGTTCAGTCGCTCCGGAATCCTCTGGCGGCGCGGTGGAAGATTCCGCCTGGGCATCCCTTGTGGAATGGGCCGAAATTCCGGCCACGGACGTTACCCGTGGAACGGCTACCTATTCCATTTCGGGTTTTGAAATCACTACTACCGAAGTGACCCGCGACGCCTATACCAAGGTCATGGGGAGTCTCCCCCAGCAGGCAAACGACAGTACAAATTTCCCGGTGGAAAACGTGAACTGGTACGAGGCGGCGCTTTTCTGCAACGCCTACTCTAAACTGTTGGGTCGTGACACCGCCTACATTTACACCTCCGTAGGTGACGAGTCTTACCTGAAGGATTTGACCATCGATTATTCCGCCAAGGGAGCGGTTCGCCTGCCTACCGAAAATGAATGGGAAGTGGCGGCCCGCGGTGGCACGACTACCACCTATTATTGGGGCACGGACGAAGCGAAAAAATACGCCTATTACGCACAAAGTAAAGGCCCCGTGGCTGTAGGGATGTATACTCCCAACGAATACGGCCTCTTTGACATGGGCGGTAACGTGGCCGAATGGGTGAACGACTGGTACGGCACTTACGAGAACAAGGACCTGACAGACCCCACGGGGGCAGAAAAAGGCACGAACCGTGTGGTGCGCGGTGGCGGCTGGAGCGACAAGGCCTCGGCCATGGCTTCTAACGAGCGCGACAAGAAGGCCCCGTTGTACAAGGGCCATGCTTTGGGCTTTAGGATAGCCCGTTCCGCAAAATAATTTCCGTGAAATTTTTAGATTTAAACACATGAAGTTTTCTAGCTGGATTCTCCTGTTAGGGCTGTTTGTGCTTTTGGGCTGTTCCAAGGAAGAACAGGCCCCGCTGCCGCCCCTGAAAAAGATTGAAGTTCCCGAAGGGGTTGTCGGTTTTTATTCCGGCAGGCTCCCTTGCGACAACTGCAAGGGCAATGTGGTCAAGGCGGAACTGAAAGAAGACAGCTCCGTCGTGTTCATCCAGAATATCGTCAGAGGCTCTACTCCCGATTCCGTGGAGACGGACACCCTTTCGGGCCGTTTCACCTTTGATGGCGACAAGCTGTCCATGGAACTTTCCGAAGGGAAAGTCCGTTACCGTTTCCAACAGGGCTCCTACGGCTCTCTGGCGCTGCTCACGGGAGCGGGTACGGTCTATAAGGACCAGGACGGATTCAAGGCGGAACTGATCCGCATTTACATCAACCCCCTGCGGAAAACGGCCGGCGCCGATACATCCAAAATTGCCGACACCGCCCTGACCAAAGAAACCGATACGCCTAAAGTCGCCGACACCTCCACCGCTCAAGGAGAAAACTGATGCAGTGCAAGGCCCTGATTGTAGATGATGAACCGCTAGCCCGCGTGCGCATGCGTTCCCTGCTGGAGCCATACGCTGCAGAAATCGAGATTGCGGGAGAGGCGTCGTCTGGCGCCGAGGCCATCGAAAAAATCGAGGAACTTTTGCCCGACGTGGTGTTCCTGGATATCCAGCTTACGGACATGGATGCATTCCAGGCACTGAAATCCTTGGAAGAGGACATGCCCCTAATCGTGTTCACTACGGCCTACGACAATTTTGCCCTGCGGGCCTACGAAGAGAATACGGTGGATTACCTGCTGAAACCCGTAGAAGCCGCCCGGCTAGAAAAGACCGTGGAGAAACTGCGGAAACGCCTCGCCCAGACAGCAAATGAAAACCAGCTTCCCGAAAATTTCTCCTGGGATGCCTTTAGGCAGATGATGGGCTCTGCAAACAATTACCTGCAGCGCTTGCAGGTGAAAATCGGCGACAGGATTTTGCTAGTGAACGTAGATGAAATCATCCGTTTCCACAGCGAAGAAAAATACACTACGGTTTATACCCCCACCAACCAGTATGTCATTGACACTCCGCTGGTGGATTTGGAAAAGAAGTTGGATCCCGCCCAGTTCGTGCGGATACATCGTGCCCATCTGGTGGCCATCGACTACATCGCCGAAATCCGAAAGTCGGACATGAGCCGCCTGAACGTCATTTTGCGGGACAAGGAACGCACCCAGTTGCTGGTGAGCAGGAATTTTGTGAGGAGGGTCCGCAGCCTCTAGCGCCTCCTGTCGAGAATTATATGGACAATACACCGAAACAGTTTTCGCCGAAAAAGTTTTTGAAGGGCCTCACCCGGGAAATTATAGTCCCAGTAGTGCTTGCGCTGATTGTAATCCAGTACGTGATTCAGGCGTTCCAGATTCCAAGCGGTTCCATGGAAGATTCCCTGCGCACCGGGGACTTTCTGCTGGGCCTCAAGTTTACCTACGGCTCTCCCATTCCTTTTAGCAACCAGCATTTCCCGGGATACACCCTGCCCAAGAAAGGCGACGTGGTGATTTTCCGTTACCCGGGCGAGCCCGAATACCCTGACAACAATCCCGGGCGTTACACCCATCTGTTTAACGCCCTCATGTTCGGCAACTTCTACTGGGATCACGAACCCGAAGAAGGCCAGCCCCACCTGGTTCACTATGCGGATGGCCCCAAGGACTACATCAAGCGCTGTGTGGGCGTAAGCGGAGACACCCTGGCGGTACACCAGGGCGTGCTTTACCTGAACGGCGTCCGGCAAGACACGCTCCCGGGTCACGGCAAGTACACTTCTACCTTCCGGACCAAGTCTCCCAAGGATGAGCGGGAAACTTTCGTGGTGCCCTCGGTAGGCGACGTGTTCTACGTGGATTCCCTGCCGCTGGAAAAACTCTGGTGGCTCCGTTCCCTGATTCTGCAAGAAAATCCCGACAGCCGTGTGGAGCTGGACATTTCTCTTTGGCAGGACAGCGTCGAAAATAACAACTACGAATTCAAGAATTTCTTTATTCCGGTAGAAAGTGACCGCAGTCTCTTGATAAACGACATGCTGCGTTACAACCGTACGGTTTTGCAGCAACGCCTGGTGCAGGGCGACACAATTTACGGAGCCATGAGTTTTGCCTATTTCAAGGAACTTTCGAGAATCGGGTTCTTGCCCATGCTGGACCCCCACGCCAAGGGCGGCATGACCCGCCAGGTGAGCTACATCGGATTTGACGCGTCGGTGCTTCGCGACTTGGAAGGAAACGTGGCTCTTGAGAACCGCACCGCCGAAGATACCGCCGGCGTAGTGGAAACCTTGGAAGTGGACGCTCCCCAGGACGGAGCCTCTACGGTGGAAGGAATCGCCGGAGACACCCTGTCGGCCCCAGCTCCGCAGCTCTCGATTCACCGCCGCCTGCTGGTAGATGGTAATCCCATCGAAAGCTATACCGTCAAGACGCCCCAGTTCTTTATGATGGGCGACAACCGTGACAATTCCGCCGACAGCCGCTACTGGGGTTTTGTGTCCCTCCGGAATGTTCGCGCCAAGGCTTTCGTGATTTACTTCTCCTTCGAAAACGAAGACCAGAAATTCGCCCTGGGCAATCCCTTTACCTGGTGGCGCATTCCTTTCAGTATCCGTTGGAGCCGTATCGGCAAGGTGATACCCCTGATTTGATTTTGAGATGAAAAAGTTCGCTGGGACATATTCTTGGATTCTTGCGCTGGCCATTGCCTGTGCGTTTATGGGCGCGTATCTTGTGTCCTGTGCTACCCAGGTGGCACCCGGCGGCGGACCCGAAGACAAACTCCCGCCGAGAATTGCGGCGGTGTACCCTGCTCCGGGTACCACGAACCACCCTAACGAACTTTACATCAAGCTGGAATTTGACGAATGGATTAACCCCAGCATTCCAAGAAACGCCGTGTCCATTTCGCCGCCTATCGAAAAGAAGATGCGTTTCGAGGTCAGCGGCAAGACTCTGGAACTCACGTCCCGCGGGCTTTTGGATACGGGCACTACCTATACGGTGACCTTTGCAGGGGGCATCAAGGATTTGCGAGGGAATTCTCTGGCGAAGCCTTTCCAGGTGGTGTTCTCTACGGGCGCCCACATCGATTCGCTGAAACTCTCCGGTCGCATCATGGTGAACGATTCCATGATGAAAAAGAAACTCTACCCGAGTATCGGGCTTTTCTTGATGGGCACGGAACGCGAAGGAATCCGCTACCTGCAGAAGTTCAGGGACTCCACCACGAAACAGTTGGATTCGCTCCCCATGCTTGCGAAGGAGCCGCCCCTCTTTGCTACTCTGGCGGACAGCGCCGGAAACTTCGAGCTGACGGGCCTCAAGCCCGGCCGTTACCGCGTAGCGGCATTCTTGGATGCCAACGGGAACCAGAAAATCGAACCGTCGGCGGAACTGGTGGGCTTCTGGATTCAGGACCTGGTCTTGACGGAAACATCGGCGGATACCCTCTGGATTCCTCTGGGAGACCAGGACACGAGCCGTCTGGAGCTGGAGTCGGTCACCCAGCCCTTTGCAAACGTGCTGGAGGCCACCTTTACCCGGCCCGTCTATTTCGATTCTGCCTTTACGGATACCACCAACTGTTCCATTACGTCTAATACCGACGGCAAGAAGCTGTACCCCTCCAAGGTTTACTTGGGTGCTTCTTCCAAAAAGCCGCAGTTCTACTTTAGCGAAAAGCCCAAGAAAGAAACGGTTTACAAGTTTGCCTGCAACAGCGCGAAGGATTCCCTGTTCCGTCCGCTGGACACGCTCCGCAACTATGTGGAATGGGAATGGCAGGAGATGGCGAAGGACACTCTCGCTCCAAACATCGTAGCGGCAAAGTTTACGTCCAGGACCAAGGCGGTGTTCCCTCACGACTCGCTGATTATTTCTTACGACAAGCCCTTTGAAGATTCCCTGGCCCAGACGTTCTACACCGCCATCAACAAGGATACTGTGCAGTTGAACGTGGTGGCCCTGGATCCTGTCCGTCTGCTTGCAAAGCGCGACGAGGAATGGCCTACCGACGTGGCTATCGAAGTTTTGCAGGGCTATAACGACACCACCCTTGCGGCAGCCGACAGCAACGGCGTGCGCGACACGGTTGTAACCCTCAAGTACAAGCGCCTTGCCCGCGTAGAGGCGGTGTCTAAGCTGAAGCTCGCGTCTCTCAAGGGAGCGGTCCCTGGCGGAAACGACCAGGTGGCGGTGCGGCTCACCTCCATAGAGACCAAGGCGGCGCAGATTGCCAAGTGCGACGCCGCAGGTAACTTTACCTTCCCGGATTTGGAAGAAGGCGCTTTCTTTATCGAATATTACTACCCCAAGGAAGGCCGCGACACACCCGATGCGGGCACGCTTTCGCCTTTCTCTTTCGGCAAGCCCTGGCGCGCGCCAAACGACACGCTCAAGATATCCAAGGGCGAAAACGACTTGAACAAGCTGATTCCCAATTTGCCGACATTGTCGAAAAAGTGAGATTCTCATGAACATTCCTACTTTTATTGCCATTGATTTGGAAACTACGGGCCTTGAATTTGACAAGGACGAAATCATCGAAGTCGCCCTGGTGCGATTTGAAAACGGCAAGGCGACAGAATCCGTAGATTACCTGGTCCGCCCGGCAACTGTAAAGCTTCGGCCTTTTATCGAGAGCCTTACGGGAATCACCCAGAAGGAGCTGGACGAATCCGAGGACTTTGCGTCCCTGGCCGGAAAAATCCGGAGCTTTATCGGCGACAGCCCCATCGTGGCTCACAACGCGAGTTTCGACGCTCGGTTTCTCAAGAGCGCCTTTGTAAAGGTCGGAATCGATTTTGAGAATCACCCCGTTTGGGATTCCCTGACCCTTTCGAGGATTGCCTTCCAGGACGTTCCCAACCATCGCCTGGATACCCTGGTACAGGCCCTCGGGATTGAGCAGAGCCGCGCCCACAGGGCGCTCCCCGACGCGGAGGCCTGCGGAAACCTGTTCGTAAAATCCTTCGAGAAAATTTCGTCTATGGACAGTTGGCTTATGGACGCTCTTGTGCGTGTAGGTACAGGCAGCCATTGGGAAGCTCTTTTCGGGAACATTGCAAAGGCCGACAATTCCACTGCCGAAAGCGCCGCCGCCGAAGGTGTCGCCGCAGATTCCAAGCCGGGCTACAAGATTCCCGAAGTGGCCGCCGAGTCGGGTACCGCAGTCCCTGCAAAGGGCCGTCGGGTCTCCGAATTTTTTGACGAGGGCGGGCTCCTTTCCAAGCACATTCCGGAATTTACCTACCGCAAGAACCAGGCGGAATACGCCGCCATCGCAGAACGCAACATGTACAAGGGCGGCCTCTGCGTCATAGAGGCTCCTACGGGCTCCGGAAAGTCCATGGCCTACCTGGTGGCCGCCGCAAGCAAGGCGGTGGCGGGCGAACGTGTGGTCATCAGCACAGCTACCCGTGCCCTGCAGGAGCAGCTCTGGAATCACGACATCCCGCAGATCGAGCCGCTGTTCGATGGCCGGCTGAAGGTCTCCATGCTGAAGGGCCGGGACAACTACCTTTGCCTGCGCAAGTTCGAGCAGATGCTGGAATGTTCCGCCGGTCTTTTGCAGAGTGACGAGCGGGATTCTTTTATGGCGCTGCTCCCCTGGGTAGAGACGACCACTACTGGCGACATCAACGAGTGCACCTCTTTCAACCACAACCGCAATCGTGTGCTCTGGTCCAAACTTTCGAGCAGTGCCGCTACTTGCGAAGGCGAAAAGTGTCCCCATTATTCCCATTGCCCTGCCATGGTGGCCAAGCGTCGCGCGGCCGCTTCTAACATGCTGTTGGTGAACCATGCCCTGTTCATGGCGGACCTGAAACTGGATTTTGCCCTGCTCCCCGCCTACGAACACATCGTCTTTGACGAAGCCCACCGCCTCCCCGAAGTGAGCAACCAGGCCCAAGGCAGGTTGGTGTCCTTCTTCGGTTTCAGGAACACCGTCAAGACTCTGGTGCCTTCCAGACTCAACAAAGACGGACTCGTGGCCGAAATCGAGAACCGCATCCCTGCCGAGGAGACGGCTCTCCTTGCCGCCTGCGAAGAACTGATTGGCGCCCTGAACGAGACGGAAAAATGCCTGCACCGATTCTTCATGAAAATCGGCAAGCGTATAGGCAAGCTGAAAACGGACAAGACGGGACTTATCTACCGGAACGGGATTCTCGCCGAATACGACGCCGACCCGAAACCTTTTGTGGATCAGTTCCTGGTGGCCGCATCCCAGGCCGACAAGCTGTTCGACGCCCTTGCGGCAGTGCCTGCGACCAAGGGCCTGGTGAAGGACGCCCGCGGCGCCATGGAAGAACTGTCCCGCTTCATGACGGATTTTGAATTCTTGGTCAAGGCGGGTCGAAATGATTGGGTGTTCTACCTGGAAGAACCTTTCAACCCCCACACCCTCAAGATGCATGCCTACCCGCTCCATTCTGGCGACACCTGGAAAGAAAAATTCTACTCCTGGATAAAGTCGGCGCTGTTCACCTCCGCCACCTTGGCGGTGCAGGGCGACCTTTCTTACTTTGTCCAGAAAATGGGCATGTCAAGCGACGGCCCGGGCAAGCGGCCCTTCCTCAAGGTGTTCCCCGACGAACAGGCCCGCAACTCCCGCACCTCCGTCATCGTGACGAAATACCTGCCCAAGCCCTCCACGGCGAAATTCGGCGAAGCCCTGAACGAAACCCTTTTGCAGGTCCTGCCCAAGACCGACGAAAACGCCCTGGTGCTGTTCACCAGCGTCTCCACCATGCTGAAGGCCCAGGCGGCGCTGGCTCCTGCCTTTGCCGCCAGGAACAAGCTTTTGCTGTGCCAGCACGTGGACGGTTCCCTGGACGGTCTCGTGTCCATGTTCCGCAAGTCCCGCGGCGCCTGCCTGCTTGGCTGCCAGACCCTGTGGGAGGGCGTGGATTTCCCCGGCGATGCGCTGAAACTTTTGGTCATTACCAAGCTTCCGTTCCCCAACCCCTCGGACCCGTTGGTGGCGGGCATTTCCGCCGACATGAAATCCCGGGGCGAAAACACCTTCAAGAGCTACTTTGTGCCCGAGGCCTACATGGAACTGCGCCAGGGCCTTGGCCGCCTTATCCGCACGGAAGCGGACTCCGGAAAAATCCTGATTCTCGACAACCGCGTAGTGAACGAGGCCTACGGCAAGACCTTCATGCGCATCTGGAACAACAAGCAGCAGGTAGCCACCAGCTCCGAAGAACTGGACGCGCTTCTGTAAAGTTTTCCCTCTTTACCTTGACGGGGGAAGCCTCCCCCTCGGCAAAGCCTTGCCCCACCATGTCATGCCCGCCTTGAGCGGGCACCTCCGACCTTGACCAGCGTCATCCTGGAGCGCAGCGACGGGATCCATACTTTTCATACCAGCAATTTTCAGGGGCAAGTCTTTGCTTACCCCCTCTCCTAGGGGCTCTGCCCCTAAAACCCCGCAACCCTTCTCGTCATCCTCGCCCGTTCGACAGGCTCAGGGCAGGCTCCGGCGAGGATCCCCTATCCTCTTGTCGGGCATCTCCTTTTTTAACAAATCTTTCCCTCGATGTGAACACTCCCTCGCTCGCAGATTCACTTTGTTCGACTGTTCGCTCGGGAAGCCCACATCTCGGTCAAAAAACAAGCGATGGGTTCGGAAAATAAATGCTTTTTGTAGGTGAAATCCACTTTAGCTGGCATGGTAAATTACTACAGGAGGAAACTCTTGTGACTGTTAGTCCCTGCGAGTTTCCTCCGAGAGGCTTTCGCTAAGCTTTTTTCTTCACCCTTTCGTGCTTTCCCTCACTTTCTCGATGACTTCTTCCGGTGTCACAAAATCCAGCACGCTGAAAGCCGTCATCTCGTTACCCATGTCCTTGAAACTTGCGCCAAAATGATATACAGTGTCATCGACCAGAAGAAAACGGTCGTGAATCGTGCGCATGGTCTTCAGTTCTAAATTTGGGTACTGCTTTTTGTGCAATTCTGCCGCAGCTTGGAATTCGGGTGTAATTCTCGGGGAGTAGATTGTCGCCGAGACACCTTTCGCCCGCATGGCCGCGAATTTTAGCACCTCGACGGTGGCATACGGGTCGATGAATACTACGGATTTTTTGGCGGTTTTCACAAGATCCGAAATCAGTATAAACCCGTCAAACCGCGTTCCAGTCGCAAGAATTCCACCCGTTGGAGTTTGTGCCGCATTCACGAAAAAGTCTATACGTTGTTCGACTGCAGAAAGCCGAGAATCCTGTTCGCCGAGACGTTTTTCTGTAGCATTCTTTAATTCCGCAATTTCTGTGCCTTGGCCTTCGATTAGTTGCCGCTGTTTGAGCAGACGGTCCGCAATCTGCAAATCGGTCGATAGCTTTCGCTGGTTTATGGCGTAACCCTTGAGCATGAATTCCTTGAGAACTCCCAATGCCCACTGCCGAAAACGCGTTCCCGCAATAGACTTGACTCGATATCCGACGGATATGATAATGTCCAGATTATACCATAGGACCTTACGAGAAACCTCTCTTTTCCCCTCTTTTTGAACTGTCAAGTATTCCTTGACAGTTCGATTTTGCATGAGTTCCCCTTCTTTGAAAATGTTTGAGATGTGCAGACTCACGTTTTGCTTTGACGCATGAAACAGTTCCGCCATCTGTGCTTGCGTAAGCCACACCGTCTCGTTTTCTACACGCACTTCCAGCCGGACTTCGCCTTCCGGCTGGTAAAGCACGATTTCGCCCCTGTTTTCGTTCCCGACCTGGTCGGGAATCTCAATTTTATCCTTTTTGCTCATTTTACCTCCATAAAAAAAGTCGTATTTCCATAGCCCGCAGCCTATTTTGGCCGCTATGGGATATGGAAATACGACTTTCGCGGGGTAATATACAAAACAGAACCAGGAAAGGGCAAATTTTTAAACAAATCTCTCCCTCGATGTTTTACAAGTAAGAACCGTTTCCGCCGAGAGTTCTGTTTCTGGTGCCATCACCCCCTCTCCCGACGCACTTTCATTGTCATCCTCGCCCGTTCGACAGGCTCAGGGCAGGCTCCGGCGAGGATCCGCTATCATCTTGTCGGGCACTTTGTTACCTAAATTTTACAATGGGGGGGGGGTATGGACTTTGGCAGGGGCATTACCTATATTCAATAGGATAAACTATCGACGGGGATGTTCTTATGAAGAAGTCTTTCCAGCGTGTCATTGCGACCCTGAACTTGTTTCAGGGGAAGCAATCTCTAACCATCTTCTTGTTGGCGGCATTCTTCGCCCTTTCCGCCTGCGACGATTCGTCATCGGCGGGTGGTGAGGGCGGTAGCGGCGGCAATCGTGGTGGAATTCCCGACACCGTCGAGACTTTCATGGAACTGCCGGACTATGACTGCGGCAAGAGTCAGAAGTGTGTCGCCACCTATCTGACGGAATACCATGACATGGCTGTGTGCGATGGTAACAACGGCTGGGTCATCGGGACCCTCATCGAGAAGATGGACTGCGACTTCTCTTCATCGAGTGACAAGTCGAGCGATAGCAAGGACAATCCTTCTTCGGCAGGAACATCGACCAAATCCAGCAATTCGAATTCATCTGGAACGACTACGAAGTCAAGCAGCAGTTCTGCGAGCAAGGTCGAGTCTTCGTTTAGTAAAGGCGAGGTTCCGAAAAGTTACGCCGAAGCAAAGGTCATGCCGTCTGGAACATACGATTGCACGAAGTATAAGTGTGTTACGACAGAATACCTGAACCAGGAATTACTTGAAGCGGGTAAGTATGGCGAAATTCTCGATGAACGCGATGGTCAGGTTTATAAGACTGCTCAGATTGGCGAGCAGATATGGATGGCACAGAACTTGAACTATGCCGACAGTATTAAAACGCCTAGTTTGTTGGAACGTAATTGGTGCTATGAATACAATGAAGAAAAATGTGCGTATGGCGGTCGGCTTTACACCTGGGCCGCGGCGATTGACTCAATCGCACTTTACGACAGCGGTAATGGAGTGGACTGTGGCAGAAAAAAGACCTGCTCTCTATCTTCAAAAGTTCAGGGTTTATGTCCGATGGGGTGGCATCTGCCTGATACAACCGAATGGAATGTTTTGATTGATGAAGTTGGCGGAACAGATGATGCGGGTAAGGCTCTCAAATCTCGGACGGGATGGACTAATAATCGTAACGGTACGGACGCATACGGTTTTGCGGCGTTGCCTGTGGGCTCGAGACCAACCGATGGTTTTGTCAATGCTGGCGATTATACAGACTTTTGGAGTTCTTCCGAAATTGATGGCTATTATGTATATGGCGTGGATATGTATTATGGACGTCCGAGTGCACTCATGGTTAATCGCAGTAAGGTCATTGCAGTGAGCGTCCGTTGCATCAAGGACTCGGACTAAATCCCCAAAGGTTTCCCTATGAAAAACACATTCGCGAAAAAGTTTATAGTCTGCGCCCTTGCGGGGGTGCTCGGTTTTGCCCTTTCCGCTTGCGACAATTCTTCGTCGGCGGGTGACGATGACAATAACGTCATTCTGAGCGGCGATAGCCGCGAAGAATCCAGTGATTCTCGTTCCAACGATAAGGACGAAGCAATCTCCAGTAGCGGCAAGTCCACCGAACCCGCCGAAGTGACCGACGACTCCAGCGACAGCAAGGGCAATCCTTCTTCGGCAGGAACATCGACCAAGTCCAGCAACTCTAGTTCTTCAAGTGTCACCCCGAGCGATGTCGAGGGGTCTAGCAAAACCGCCTGGGATTACTTGAATCCGGACATTAATTATGGCGAGTTTACCGATGAACGTGATGGACAGATTTACAAGACGGTGACCATCGCCCCCGCGGGCACTGGCTATTCCGAGGTGTGGATGGCCGAGAACTTGAACTACGAGACGGATAACAGCTGGTGCGGCGGCGGAAGCGGAACTACGGAAGGCAACTGCGACAAGTACGGTCGCCTGTACACCTGGGCTGCTGCAGTGGGCAGGGCGGAGGACGAGTGTGGTTTTGATCATGCATGCAACCTTGGTGAGGGAGATATTCGTGGTGCATGCCCCAAGGGCTGGCATTTGCCCAGTCAAAGCGAATGGGAAGCCCTGATTGTGGCCGTTGACGGTTCCATTACGGAATATACGTCTTCAAATACGGCGGGTACCAAGCTCAAGTCCGCGTCCGCGAATGGCTGGTCGTCGTACAGCGGCATCACCAACGAGGATGCCTTCGGGTTCTCGGCGCTTCCTGCCGGCTACAGGAACTTAGGCATTGGGAATTACAACTACTGGGGCCGTGGCACGTACTTCTGGAGTTCTACTGAGGAAACCATCGACTGCGCGTACGTCATGGGTTTGGACTACCGCAACGACGGTGCGGGCCTGACTTACGACAGCAACTATAAGAACTACGGGGACTCCGTCCGTTGTCTCAAGGATTCTGACTAACCCGTCGATAAACAATCATCCCACATCCCACACCCCACACTTCACACTACACATTACACACTCGCGTCTGCGTTAGGGGGCGTCGCACCTTTGTGGCGAGACGCGCAAGCGGCTCGATGAGCCGAGCGTGCTCGGCGAGCAGCACCCGCCCCGGCCCCTTCGACGCTGGGAGATCCCCGCCGCACATTCGTCATCCTCGCGAAGGCGAGGATCCGCTTGTTTTCCTCCAGCGGATGTTCGCCTGCGCGAACATGACGAGGTTCCTGCCTTTGCGGGGATGACAAGTTGGGGGCCGGGGAACGCCCTTTGACGGCAGGCACTTTTTTTGCTAAATTTGCGTCCCTATTTCAGGGGATGCGCTATGATGGATTTGTCTGTATTTTTCGATGGAATGTCCAAGCCCATGCTGCGTGAGGTCCACGCTACGGCATACGGCAAGAAGGGATTGTTGAACAACGCTTTGATTCAGTCGGAGGTGGTGTCCTTTTATTCCAGCGAAGAACGCATGCAGTCTATCCGTCAAAAACTGGAGAGCTGGCAACGGCATTGTCTGGACCTGATTTACCTGAGCGGGAGTCGTGGGCTTTCTTACAACGAGCTGCGTCTTTCTGTGCCTGCGGCCAAGAGCGCCGAGCTCCAGAAGTTCTTGATTTCCCTTTGCCAGCAGTTTTTGGTGTGGCGTTCTTCGACGCCTGCTGCCGTCGTGTATTACGGCTTCAGGAATTTCGAGGAGAACATCCGTTACATTCCCGAACCGGTGGACCCTTCCAAGGGAACGTGCGTGGGTTACAGCGTCCTTTTGGACTGGCACGTATGCAAGGTGCTGGGGCTTGCCCAGCGGGGCGAACTGAAGGTGAACGGCAACGGGACCCTGCACCGCCGCAGCCGGCAGCTCTGCCTGGATTCCTTTATGTCGGCTTCCAAGCTGTGGTCTAGCGCTGCCGAATCGGAGCTGACCCTGATTTTCAGTTTCTTGACCCAGAACCGCTGGCTTTCCCTGGTGGGCACGAACCTTTACCCCTCGGAAAAGGCCCTGGACTTTTTGAAGAAGAACAGTTTCCGCCTGCACCAGGACATTCTCTCCTGGTGGCTGTGCGTCCGTTTCCAGAAAGACCGCATGCTCTGCAAGAGCCTTTTCAAGAACCTCTCCACGGTTACCTCTGTGCAGGACGCCGCCCAGATTTTCTGGGTGCTGGACCCCACCTTCCGCATTCTGGACAAGAGTCGTTACCTGGGCTGGGAAAACCTGCCCCGCCCCCTGCGGGAGGCGTGGCTCCTGGGCCTTGTGGACTTTACCCTCTCCGGGCAGAAGGGCGTGCACAAGGTGGAGCAGGTGGCGCTGAACGCAAGCGGCCTGGAATGGCTGGAAACATCGGTGATGCCCATGCCCGAGGCGTCCGTTTCGGTGCTCCCGAACTTTGACATTGTGGCTTCCGTAGGCACTTCGCCAAGAATCCTGTTCGTGCTTTCGACCCTCGCGGTTTCCAAGAACGACGAGACCTTCCTCTGTTTCAGCCTGGACAAGGAGACTTACCTTTCGGGGCTCCGGAGCGGTTTTCCGGAATCGGAAATCGAGCATTTCCGGAACGGCGTCAAGACTCCCGACAACGTGTCTTCGGCACTGGACGAATGGAACGGTTCTTTTTACGGGGCCCGGGTCCGCACGGTGCGCCTGCTGAAGATTGACGACGCCAAGGCGCTGAACGAGCTTTCGGCTTTCCCGCAGTTCATGGAAAACGTGGAGGAGTTTATTCCGGGATACGGCTTCTTGATCAAGCCGGAGCGGGAAGAGGGCGTGTTCAGCATTCTGGAAAGTTACGGTTTTTGCCCCAATGCCTCTCGCGCTCTGGAAAATGCAGAGAAGGCTCCTACGGAAGAGTGGCGCAAGGATTTCTGTATCCCGCGCTACGAGGCGGGCACGCCGGACTACGAGCTCCGCGGCGGTCAGGACGAATCGTCTATGCAGTCTTCGCTGGACGCCACCAAGTACGGGAGCCTCTACCGCAAGCTGGATACCTTTGACCTGGTGAAGGTGCTTCGCTATGCGAAGGTGACGGGAACCCTGCTGGGCGCCCAGGTGAAAGACCCCGGCAAGCGCAGCGACAAGATGAAGGAAATCACCTTCTACGTGCATTCCCTGCACCTGTCCAAGGCGCCCTTCAACGCCGAAATTCAAGAAGTGGGCAGCGAAGAAAACCATCCCTTGCTTCTCTCCTTTATCCAAGAAGTCAAGGTCATGCAGAAAAAATCCGTCTAGTTCGGATTTAGTCAAAAGCGTTTTTAGGGCAGCGTCTGGGCGTAGCCTGCGATGTCCACCATTTCGTCCAGCGTGAGCTCATCGTAAAACGGTTCCATGCCCTCCCGGGTCTCGTCACCGAAATTCATCTGGTACCAGAATGTGGGCATGTCTTCCCGGGCCCTTTGCCCCAGGTAGGTGGGCTTTGCCTCCGTCGGCGTGAAATTGACTCGCCTGCCATCGAGATTGTGGCAGCCCCTGCAGTTCTGGTAAAAGAGTTTTTTGCCCCGCTCCAGGTTTGCCCCTTTGATTTTTCCGTCTTTGTCCAGGAGCTTATAGACCAGGTAGGCCATGCGCTTGTCTTCTCTGGTGAGGGTGTCTCCGGGAGAACCGGGCTCAGGCGCGTCTCCTGCAGGCGCCGGATCGCCAAGAACCAGGCCGTAGCCTGCAAGACAGAGGGCGATTCCCAGGGTTCTAAACGAACGGCGCATGGGGAGAATATAGTAATTGGGGGGTAGGGGTTTGAGGTCGCTTCGCTTTGAGGTGTGAGCTCGGTCGCCAAAGGCTCCCTTTGAGGTTCGTGTCTCATATCTCACACCTCACCACTCACAACTCACCACACACTACACACTACACACCACACACTACACACAACCCCTCATACCTCAAAGGGCCGCAGGCCCGACCTCGTACCTCATACCACTCACCACTCACAACTCACAACTAAATCGCCTAGCCTTGTTTGGCGGCGATAGAGGAGCGGTGCTTCGAAACTTTTATAGCGACACTGTTTCGTGAGGCCGTCTGTTTGACGGTGGGCTGGGCCTTGTTAGATTGGTCAAGATTGAAGGCCTGGCAACGGGCAGGAACGGCAGTGCCGAACACCCAAGCCTGTTCTACGATGGCCTTGCAGTTTCTCGTCACATTGATCGATTGATTGGGGATTGCCCGCGTATTTTCGGCAGAAGCGAATGTTGCGGCGACCAGTGCGAAGATAACCAAAAGCTTTTTCATTTTTTTGAACTCCTTGTTCTTTTTTGAATTTCTTGTTTCTTATGCCCCTAATATACCTTTGCAAATCCATAAAGTCAAATACATAATTTTCATCAAAATGATAGATTATAGTTATAGGATTTAGGGGGTAGGATCTAGGGGCTAGGGGTTTGAGGTCGCTTCGCTTTGAGGTGAGAGGCTCGCGTCTTAAACGTTGTCATCCTCGCGAAGGCGAGGATCTGCTAGATTGCAGTAAGCGGATCCTCACCTGCGTGAGGATGACGAATTCATTTCTCATTTCTCATTCCTCACCACTCACAACTCACCACACACTACACACTACACACTACACACTACACACAACCCCTCATACCTCAAAGGGCCGCAGGCCCGACCTCGTACCTCATACCACTCACCACTCACCACTCATATTCCCCTTCCCTCCTGTCCCTCATTTTATATATTATTCAGCACAAATGAACACGGAAAAAACGCACATCTCCTTTGCCGCCCTCTTGCTTTTGGCGTTCGGCTTTTTCACCTTCTCTTTCGGAGGTCCTATGAATCATCCCCTGTTGGAAAATGTTCTCTTGACGGGCCGCTGGCAAGTTTCGCCCCAGGCCCTTACCGCAAGCGCTCCCGGAGTCATGGTCCAGTTTGCCGCTACCACGAAGGAACTTTCCTTTGACTTGGAAGGGGAGGCCCGCTACCGTCTGGATATCGACGGCAAGACCGCCGAGTATTTCGTCATCGACGCCCGCGAAACCCACAAGGTAAAAGTCCAGGGCGAAGGCGTCCATCAGTTCCGCCTGATCAAGGTAAGCGAGTCCAATCCAGGAAAGATCAACCTCTACGGTATCGACCTCGGCAAGGGAGGCAAGTTCGGGCCCAAGCCCAAGGCTTCTAACCGCCGCATCGAATTTATCGGGGATTCCTACAGTGTAGGTTACGGCAACGAGGCGAACGGCCCCGAAGACGGAACCGTTTTCGAAAAGACCAATACTTCCAAGAGTTACGCCTTTTTGCTGGCCGACGGATACAAGGCGGACTTTCAGATTAACGCGGTAAGCGGCCGCGGCCTTGTCCGCAACTACGACGGGATTGTGCCCGACTGGCCTTTGAGCAGGCTCTACGACTACACCGTCTTTGGTGCGGCGGAACAGGGGGAATCCGAACTCTGGAATTTCGAGACCTTCCACCCACAGGTCATCGTGATTTTTGTGGGCATCAACGACTTTCAGGGCAATCCTCCCTACGCAGATCCTGCCGCCTTCAAGGCGACCTACGACGCCTTGCTCGCCAAGCTCCGCAAACTGCACCCCGGTGTGAAGTTCCTGCTGGTATCTACCAAGACCTGGCCTAACGACGCCATGACTCCTGCGGTGCAACAGGTTTTCGAAGACCAGCAGGCGAAGGGCTTCAAGGACCTGGAGTACAAGTTGGTCCAGACTGAGAACACCGCGCTCCACGGTCACCCCTCCGCGCACTCCCAAGAAGAGCTTGCACAGACCCTCCGTTTCACGGTTGGCCGTTTGGGAGGTTTTTTGAGCAGGTAAACTCTTGTTTTCGCAATAGTTTTGTATTATTTTGAAAGCAAGTTAAACGGAATCTTTTAGATGTCTTGGTTGATGGAAAAGATATATGCCCTGTTCAGGATGAATATCCTGATTTTTGTGCTCCTTGCCGCTACGGTTATCGCCCTTACGGCTTACCACAAGGGGCTGAACGACATTGTCTTCTTGAACCTTTCCGACTACCCCTACATTATCGCCCAGACGGACTCCGCCGACGGCGGTAATTCCGCAGTCAAACTGATTCGTACGGATTCTTCCGTGGTGGTGGACTACGAACTGCGGGAAGGCTACGCTTACCCCTTTGCGGGTATCAAGATTTTGCTGGGAGATGGCCAGACCAAAGGATTGGACCTTTCCCACTACGACAGCATTTTCGTGTGGATTAAGCCCCGCGGCGAGGGAACGGTGCGCCTCTACATGCGCAGCTACGACCCGTCCATTTACCGTGAAGGCGACGAAAGTTCCCTGAAATTCAACGAACTGGAATTTTTCCCGCTAGAAGAAACCTACCCTGCGGTGTTCGTGCCCCAGGAATTCCGCGTGGCGGGCTGGTGGGTGGCCCAGAACGAAATCAACGTGCACAAGGCCCGCGTGGACCTGTCCAACGTGCCCCTTATCGAAATCCAAACGGGCACCAACGCTCCCCTGGGCTACGGCACCATGGAAATTCGCGGCCTCTGCTTCAAGGGCAAGAAGATTGCCTGGGCAGACCTGGTGACCATCATCGTCGCTATCTGGTTTGTGACCTTCTTGATCATCTTGATTATCCGTTTCTTCGACTACAGCCGTGAACGGGCTTCCAACAAGAAAAAGCGCGAGGAACTAGAAAAGAACCTGAAAGCCCTGGAAATCGAGAAGAGCGAATACGAAAAGTCCAGCAAGGAAGACCCGCTGACGGGTTGCCTGAACCGTGCGGGCTTCAGCAGCGTGCTTATGCGTGAACACGAGGAACTGGTAAAGAACGGAAGCCCCGTTTCCTTCGTGATTCTGGATATCGACCATTTCAAGGACGTGAACGACACCTGGGGCCACAATGTGGGCGACGAGGTGCTGGTGAACCTCACCAAGCTTATCCAGGGCAAGATCCGTAACACCGATGCCCTGGTCCGCTGGGGTGGCGAAGAGTTCGTGATCCTCTGCGGCGACACGCCTATCCAGAACGCCCAGTTCTTGGCCGAAAAGCTCCGTCACGCTATCGAGACGACCCAGCTTATCAAGCAGCAGGTGGTCACTTGCTCCTTCGGTATCGCCGAAATGGTTGCGGGCGAAGATCCCAAGCGCCTGTTCGACCGTGCGGACAAGGCCCTGTATGCCTCCAAGCAGGCAGGCCGCAACCGTGTGACCAGCGCCACCTTCAAGAAGTCCGAATCCAGGTAGGCTAGAACAGGAATCCGCCGAAGCGGACGATCACTCCTGCAAAGACGACGCTCACCATAGTCATGAGCTTGATGAGGATATTTAGGGATGGACCTGCGGTATCCTTGAAGGGGTCGCCTACGGTATCGCCGACGACGGCGGACTTGTGTGTATCGGAGCCCTTGCCGCCGTAGTTCCCTTTTTCCACGAATTTCTTTGCGTTGTCCCAGGCGCCGCCTGCATTGTTCAGCATGGTGGCAAGGGCAAAACCGCACGCAAGTCCGCCCACCAACAGGCCGAACACTCCGGCCACGCCCATAAAGAGCCCCACCAGCACCGGGACCACAACTGCCAGCAGCGACGGGATGACCATTTCGTGTTGGGCGCCTACGGTTGAAATCTCCACGCAGCGGGCGTAATCCGGTTGGCCCGTACCTTCCATGATTCCGGGGATTTCCCTGAACTGCCGACGGACTTCTTCGACCATGGCGCTGGCGGCACGGCCCACCGCCTTGATGGTGAGGGCGCAGAACACGAAGGCCATCATGGCACCGATGAAGATGCCTCCCAATAACAGCGGGTTCATGAGGTTCAGGTTGTAGATGTTCATGAAATCCACGTAGTTCGCCTTGCTGGCAACAAGCCCAATGAGCTCGCCGCTGGCTGAGACGGCGCGGTTTCCGCCGTCCAGAATCTTTGCGCCGTCTATGTTGGCTACCGCATTTACCAGGTCCTGGCTGTGGTTCGCGAAGGTGACGCTGCCTACGTTCCAGAGGCCCTTGGCCGATGTAGCCAGATGGCCAATCCATATCTTGATTTCTTCGACATAAGAGGCCAGCAGCGCCATGGCGGTAAGGGCCGCAGACCCGATGGCGAATCCCTTTCCGGTGGCGGCGGTGGTGTTCCCCAGCATGTCCAGTTCGTCGGTACGGGCGCGCACACTGGCGTCAAGCCCTGCCATTTCGGCGTTTCCGCCGGCATTGTCGGCAATGGGCCCAAAGGCATCTGTGGCAAGGGTAATTCCCAAGGTGCTGAGCATGCCCACGGCCGCAAAGCCTACGCCGTAAAGTCCCATGGCCATGTTTTCAAAACCGCCGGCGCATCCGAAGGCGGCAATGATGCCAATCACGATGGTCACCACAGGGAGCCCCGTAGAGAACATGCCCACCGAAATGCCGTCGATGATGGTGGTGGCGGCTCCAAGCCTAGCCTGGCCTGCGATGCCTCTGGTAGGCTTGTAGGCATCGGAGGTGTAGTATTCCGTAAACTGCCCGATAAGCACGCCGGCGGCAAGGCCCGAAAGTACCGCCCCGAAAATTCCCATGTCGATAAATCCAAGTTTCACCATGACAAAGAGGGCGATGAGGATCATGATGGAAGAGCCCAGCGTTCCTGTCAGGAGGGAGTGGAGAAGGTTCTTAGTGGTGGCATTTTCCTTGGTGCGGACCATGAAAATGCCCACCACCGAAAGCACGATACCGATGGCCGCCACCACCATGGGGGCGAGCACGTAATTGAGGCCTCCGGGGAGGGCCGCTCCCAGAGCCGCCGTGGCCAAGATAGACCCGCAGTAAGATTCGTAAAGGTCGGCTCCCATGCCGGCTACGTCTCCTACGTTGTCGCCCACGTTGTCGGCGATGGTGGCCGGATTTCTCGGGTCGTCTTCGGGAATGCCCGCTTCTACCTTGCCCACCAGGTCGGCGCCTACGTCGGCCGCCTTGGTGTAGATGCCGCCGCCTACACGAGCGAACAGCGCCTGCAAAGAGGCGCCCATGCCGAAGGTCAGCATGGTGGTGGTGATTTCTACCATCTTGCCGTGGAGCCAGGCGTCATTTTGCAAGAAAGAATCGCTCCAGCCGCCTAACGCTAGTTTGTTCGCAATATCGGCGCCGAAACCGAACACGTTGTGGTCGTAGATGTAGTTCAGCAAGATAAACCACGCCGAAATATCCAGCAGGCCAAAGCCCACCACCACAAGGCCCATGACGGCCCCGCTTCTGAAGGCGATGACGAGCCCCCGGTTCAGGCTGCTCATGGCGCCCTGGGCCGTTCTGGAGCTGGCGTAAGTGGCCGTCTTCATTCCCAAAAAACCGCACAGGCCGCTGAAGAAACCTCCGGTAAGGAACGCCACCGGCACAAAGGGGTTCTGGATGCCCATGAAGGCAAGCACCACGAACACGGCGAACAGCACCGTAAAGACGATGGAAACGGTCTTGTATTGGCGCCTCAGGTAGGCAAATGCCCCCACCCGCACAAAGTGGGCGATGGCTTTCATTTTGTGGTTGCCGTCGGGAGCTTTTTTCATGGCCCTGTAGAACAGGTAGGCCATAACGAGGGCGAACAGGGCCGCGACAGGAACAAGGAACCAAAAACTGGGAATCGTAGTCATGGGAACCTCCTATTTGAAATCTATCTCCAAAAAAAGAAAAAAGCACAACTCGGTCCATTTATTTATGACGAAACGGGGAAAAAGGGGATAAAATGGGGGTAAAACGGGATAGGGGGACCCCCTGATTTAAGTATCTTTGGGAGTATGCAGTCTATTGAAAAAGAAGCAGCTATTGCACAGGACTATCTGTCCAAGATTTCTGTAGAGGCGGAAGCCCTATTTGACAAGTACCTCCCTCCGGTGAAGGATCGGCCCTGCCGGTTGCACGAGGCCATGCGCTATTCTATGCTGGCGGGCGGTAAGCGCCTGCGTCCTGCCCTTGTTAGGGCTACTTTCGACATGTTCGGCGGCAAGGGCGAAGGCGTTGAGCTTGCCATGGTCGCCCTGGAGATGATCCACACCTTCTCCCTCATTCACGACGACCTGCCCTGTATCGACAACGACGATTTCCGCAGGGGAAAGCCCACCAGCCACAAGCAGTTTGGCGAGGCTACGGCCGTAATGGCTGGAGATGCCCTTTGCGTGCTCGCTTTTGAACTCATGGGTAAGACAGGAAACGCCCGTGCAATCGAGGTCCTTGCACACCTGCTCAGCACCTACGGCCTTATCGGCGGCGAAATGATTGATATCGAGTGCGAAGGCAAGGAAGTGGACCTGGAAACGGTGGACTACATCCATTACCACAAGACGGCGGCCCTTATCGAGGCGGCCCTGCAGGTAGGCGCCATGCTTGCCGGTGCAAGCGATGCCGATATCCAGGTCATCCGCAAGTACGGCAAGTCCATCGGCCTTGCGTTCCAGATCGTGGACGATATCCTGGACATTGTCTCCACTACCGAAGAACTGGGCAAGGATGCCGGTTCCGACATCGAGAAGGGCAAGGCCACCTACCCCTCCGTCGTGGGGCTTGACCGCTCCAGGGAAAAGGCCAAGGAACTCTTCGAAGAGTCCATCAAGTCTCTGGATTCCCTTTCCTGCGATACCGAAATCCTTCGGGCCATAGCCGCATTCATTATCACCCGGGTTAAGTAATGGAACTGAAAGACATAAAGTCTCCCGAGGACATCAAGCATTGTTCTGTGGAGGAACTTTATAACCTGGCGTCCCAGGTACGCGAGACCATCATTGGTCAGGTGGCCAAGCATGGCGGCCACTTGGCGTCTAGCCTCGGGGTGGTAGAACTGACCATCGCCCTCCATTACGTGTTTAACGCTCCCGAAGACAAGATTGTCTGGGACGTAGGGCACCAGGCCTATGTGCACAAGCTTTTGACGGGCCGCTACGACCGGTTCGACACACTCCGCCAGCAGGGCGGCATTTCCGGATTTTTGAAACGCTGCGAAAGCGAGTACGACTGCTTTGGCGCAGGACATGCCACCACCTCCATTTCGGCGGCTCTTGGCTTTGCTGTGGCCCGCAACCACTTTAACCGCAAGAACAACGTGGTGGCTGTCATCGGTGACGGTTCCATGACCGGCGGTATGGCTTACGAGGCCCTGAACAACGCGGGCATTTCGAAACAGAACATGACCATCATCTTGAACGACAACAAGATGAGCATCGCTCCCAATGTGGGCGGGTTCAGCAAGTACCTGAACCGCGTGATATCCGACCCGGTCTACAACAAGATGCGCTCCGATTTGGACCGCCTCATGACAAGGCTCCCGGGTGTGCTAGGGAGCAGGTTCCGCGATTTGTTCTTGCAGGTGGAAAACGCGGCGAAGAACGCCGTGAAGCCGGGGACTTTCTTCGAAGACCTGGGTATTCGCTATTTCGGGCCTATCGACGGTCACGACATCAACGAACTGATCATGATTCTCGAGCGGGTCAAGTCCCAGCCGGGGCCTTGCCTGGTCCATGTTCTGACCGAGAAGGGCCGCGGGCTGAATGCCGCCGAGAAGAACCCCACCAAGTTCCACGGCACGGGCCCCTTCGACCCCGAAAGCGGGCTCCCCCTTTCGCCGGGCAGTCCGAACCCATCCCTTACCAGCGTGTTCGGAAAGACCCTGCTGGAACTGGCCAAGAAGGATAACCGCATTATCGGGATTACGGCCGCCATGCCTACGGGCTGCGGCCTGGACATTGTGGCCAAAGAACTGCCTGACCGGGTGATAGACGTGGGTATTGCCGAAGAACATGCGGTGACCTTTGCCGCAGGCCTTGCCTGCGATGGAATTGTTCCGGTGGTGGCAATCTATTCCAGCTTTATGCAGCGGGCCTACGACCAGATTATGCACGACGTGGCCCTGCAGAAACTCCACGTGGTGTTCGTGCTGGACCGCGCGGGCCTTGTGGGCGCCGACGGGCCTACCCATCACGGGACCTTTGACCTGTCGTTCCTCCGCACGGTGCCGGGCATGACCATTCTTGCGCCCAGCGACGAAAACGAACTTCGGGATATGCTGAAGGTTTCCATCGACATGAAAGGCCCTGTGGCTATCCGTTACCCCCGCGGGACCGCCCTTGCCGAGAAGCTTTTGGAGCTGCCTGCGACAGTAGATGTGAAGCTCCCGAAGGTCCTGGAACAGGGCAAGGGCATTCTGCTTTTGGGTGCCGGGTTCATGACCAACGAACTGAAGAAGACGGCGAAGATTCTTCGCGAGCATGGGCATAACCCCACTCTCGTGGACGCCCGTCTGGTGAAGCCCCTGGACACCGAATGTTATCGGGGACTGTTCGAAAGCCACGACACCATTGTCACTCTCGAGGACAACACCTTAGTAGGCGGCTTTGGCTCTGCCGTGATGGAGCTCGCCGCAGATCTTGGATATTCAGGCAAGAAGTTCTTCCGGTTCGGAATCCCGGATAATTTCGTGGAGCAAGGTGAAATCAAGAACCTTTACAAACTCTTGAAAATCGATGGCGAATCTGTCGCCGAACAACTGATGGAAAAACTATGAGCGAAGAAAACAAGACCCCGCGTACCATAAGGAAAACTTTGGACCGCAAGTTCGGCGTCAGCGAAAGCCGTGATGAACGCCGCCCCCGCCGCGATGAAAGAACCGGCGATGATAGGGAATTTGGCCGTGGCCCTCGTGGTGACCGCCCCCGTGGACTTCGCGAAGACGGAAGCCTCCGTGAAGGCCGCACAGGGGAACGCCGTTTCGACCGTGAGCGCAAGCCCTTTGACCGCGAACGCCGTCCCCGCCGTTTTGAAGACAGGCCCTTCGGCCGTTCCGAAAGGTTCGGTCATGACCGCCGCCGCGATGGAGACCGCCCTTTCCGCGGGTTCGACAAGGCCGGTTTTGAAAAATCCAGCAGGCCCATTTACCGCCAGCGTCCAGAACAAAAGTCTGACGCCTTCCAGGACGAAAACCTGGACGAGTCCGTATTGGAAGCCCGCGCAGCCCAGGCGGAAACCGTAGAGGAAAGCGCCGGCAATCCGCCCTGGTTCAAGAAGCTCCTGGCCCTCACCACAGAAAAGGGCCGCGAGCGCGAAGGCCGTTTCTTGGGCGAAGGTGTCCATGTGGTGACCGAGCTGGTAAAAAACCATCGCGAGCTGGTCATTGCCGTTTACGCCGTCGAGGGTTTCGAGGACCAGACTCTGCTGGACCTTATCAATGAGGCGGGAATCACCCTCCACGACATGCCTGCCGACCAGATGAAGCAGATTAGCTCTACGGTAACTCCCCAGGGTATTATCGCCCACTGCCGTATTGCAAATACCAAGCCCAACTACGAATCCAGCCGCAGCGTGCTGACCCTTGTGGATGCGGTACAGGACCCGGGCAACTTGGGAACGCTGTTCCGCACCAGCCTGGGCTTCGGTTCTGACGGCATGATTCTTGGCCGCGGTACCGTGAGCCCCTTCAACCCGAAGGTGGTCCGCGGCTCATCGGGAACTTTCCTCCGTGTTCCTTTCGAATTCGACGTGGACTTGATTGACCAGATAAACTTCTTGCGCAGCAAGGGATACACGATTATCGCCACGGACCTGCATGCCAAGCAGTCCCTGCGCCAGATTCCGGAACGCAAGCTCCGCAAGATGGCTTTCTTGGTGGGTAACGAAGGTGCGGGTACCAACCCCTACTTTATCGAGCTTGCCGACGAGACAGTAAAGATTCCTATGAGCAGCGAACTGGAATCCCTGAACGTGGCGGTAGCTCACGGCATTCTCAGCTACGAAGCCGCCCAGATTCAAGAGGAGCTGAAGTAATGAACTTTCAGGCTCGTTTAGAAGAACGCATTGCCAAGTGCGGGAACCCGATTTGCCTGGGCATGGATCCTGTGCTCAAGCTGATTGACCCCTGCTGCCCCGATGGCTCTGCCGAAGACAAGATCAAGCGCTTCTATTCCGAAATTCTGGAATGCGCTCTGAAACGGGGTGTGCAGCCGGCCGTAGTCAAGCCCAACAGTGCCTATTACGAATGCGTGAGCGTGCAGGCCATGCTGGTACTGCAACAGCTGATTGCCGATTACCGCAGTGCCGGCATCCCGGTAATTCTCGACGCCAAGCGCGGCGACATCGGCAAGTCCAGCGCCGCCTACGCCACCGCCGCCTACGACGTTTACAAGGCAGACGCCGTCACGGTTTCCCCCTGGATGGGCGCCGATTCCGTCGGTCCCTTTATCCGCAGTTCCGAAACTTGCGCCGACGAGCATGGCGCCTACGTGCTGCTCCGCACCAGCAACAAGGGCGCTCACGATTTTCAGGACCTGCCTGTGGTCCGTAGCGACGACCCTCGGGACAAGGCCGAAGCGTTTTATTCCGTAGCCGACAAGATTATGGAATGGGACGGAAACTTCGGTTACCTGGGCGCAGTCGTCGGAGCTACCCACCCCGAAGAGCTTGAAAAGATTACGGCCTACACCGTGGCCCACAAGCACGAGATTCCCTTCTTGATTCCAGGCGTGTCCATTCCGGGCGTGCCCGGCGGTCAGGGCGGCGACGCCAAGACGGTACTTACCGCCATTGCCAACGGCGGCGGCAAGCGCAAGTTCCATGTTCTCAACAGCAGTAGCGGTCTGAACTTCGCCTACCAGCGCACCGGCAACCCGGCGAACTTCGCAAGCGACTGCATCGACGCCCTCGAAAAACTCGCGGAGGCCTGTAACTTATAGGATGTGTAATGTGAAATGTGTGATGTGTAATTGATCATTCCACACTGCACACTTCACACTTGTTAATAACTATGCGTTTCCTTGCCATCATCATATTAGCCATAGCGGTCATTGCGGCGGCCTTCCATTATGCGAAGCCGCTCCCTGGCACTAATTTCGACGAGTCGTTCTTGCCGAAGGCTAACTACGTGAGGTACATTGCCGCAGGGAACGATGCGTCGGTAGCAGGACTTTTCTGGATTAAGGGACTTACGGAACTTGGGGACAGCTTCTTGAGTGGCAAGGAGTATGCCTACCTGAGCCACGTGGCGAACCTCTGCACAGAACTGGATAGTCTGTTCTACACTCCCTACTACTTTGTAAGCGCCATTACTCAAATGGATTCCAAGGATACCACCGATTTTATCGTGATGGACAGGGCGCTGAGAATTTATCCGCAATACTGGCGGTTGGCCGTGGCCCACGCCTTGCGTCTTTCCAAGGGGCCTTACCCCAACAAGACCAAGGCGGCGAATGTAATGCGGCCTTATTTCGACAGCCCCGACACCACTATCCCGCCTCATATCCGCACCATTTACCGAACCTTTGAACTGGACACCATGCAGACGGAAACGGCTATTGAGATGATACTGAACGATGTGATGCAGCCCCGTTTCAAGAAATTCCGGAACAGCTTCTACAACAAGACCTACAGGGTCTTGGGTTACCGTGGTAGAAAAAGTGGAGCGGATTCCACGGTCTTTAACGATGTCCAAAACACTATCGACCTGTTTGCCGATGGCAAGATTTCTCCGCCTCAGGCATACAACCACCTGCTTCAGCTGAAAAAGCCCGAAGAGGTGAAGCCCGCCGATTCAACGGCGGTGGATTCGACGAAAGTGGATTCTACGTTGGTCAATGCCGTCGCAGCGGATACTATCGCCGCTGCAACCGATACGACCAGCAACTAGCGACATCTTGAGACCATCGGTCCTAACCACTTTTCCTAATACCTATTTCCCGCATCGCTTTGCGTTGTTGGGCAGTCCCATCAGCTCGAAGGCGTTCTTGCAGCGGAGTCGCAGGTCGTCTTTTTCTTTCTGCGGAACGCCCTTGATTAAGGAACGTTCCCAGAGGATATTGGCGGTCATGTAGGTGTAGTTGCTCTTGATGGATTTTTCTTCGGCGGACTTGTATAGGTTTTCCGCTTCGGAGTTACCCAGGAGTCTCTTGACCTTTGCCGCGGTGTAGGCGTAAAAGCCTCCGTCCGTGTCGCTATTCTTGCCCGTCATCTTGAGGGCGGCGTTGGCTTCGTCCTCGTGGCCCGCTCCGGCGTAGGCGATGGCGCATTCCGAATAGTAGGCGGCCTTCAGGGCTTCGTCTCGTTTCTTGATGCTGCCGTCGTCAATGGAGCGACAAATCTTTTCGGCGTCGCCATATTTTTCCCGGGCGTTGGCCAGTGCCACCTTCGACTGGTTGAGCATCAATGCGGAATTTTCGTCCAGGGCTTCGGGACGCACCACTTTCAATAGGGAATCCGCGAAGTTCAGGTCCAGACTCATGATGCGGACTCTCGCCATAGAAAGCAAGACCCGTCCTTCGGAGGCCAAATCGGCTTCCTTGCGGCTTGCAAGGAGGGCTCGTTCCAGCTGGCCATAACCCTTGGCGAATTTCCCGTTGGCTATGGACTTCTGGGCGCGAAAGGCCAGCGTCGAAGACTCGGAAGCGAAGCTCATTCCCGAAAAAACAAGGACCAGGGCCAGGGCGAAGATTCTATTTACCATAGGGTCTCCACCATGTAGGGAATGCTGTCGCGGTTGGGCATGTTCCGGTTGATAATCCACATGTTGGAAATGCCTTCCATCAGCTCGTCCGCGTTTTCCAGGGTCTGTTCCGTAGATTCCATGAAGTCCGAAAGTCCGACGGTAATTTTCCCGAGTTCGGTAATCATGTCGTCCGCACGACCCACCGTTCCTTCAAGTTTGCCCATGAGCCCGTCCACCTTTCCGGGCAGGGGCTTCAGTTCTTTCATCATGCCCGAGACATCGTCCATCATGCCGGAGACGTTACTCATCACGGAGTCCATCCGGTTCACGAGGGGCGGAACAGATAGCTGCAGCGTATCCATCAGGTCCGAAACCTTGTGTATTGCCCTTGTGCCGCTGAGGGTAATGTCGTCCAGGCGGTAGAGCTGCCTGTTCAGGTTGTCGTAGAGGGTGCGGGAGCCGAACAGGGCGCCGATGGTGGTTCCCGTATCCATGGCCATGGACACCAGGGTATCGGCAGCATCGATAAGCTGGTTCACGCGGCCCAGCAGTTCGTTGGCCGTCTCCAGCACGGTCTCGATGTCCTGAGCCTTGCCCGGTGGCAAGAAGTCCCCGTTTTCCAGCACACGGCCTTTCCCGCGCTTGACATCGATATTGACCACACGGGCCGAAATCACGTTCTGGTCGCGGATGGCGTACACCTGGGCGCTGTCAGTAATCCAGTTCTGGAATTGCTTGCGGAGGGTGAATTCCATATAGACGCCGTCGCCCTCGATCTTCATGTCCGAAATCTGACCCACATCTACACCGCTAATCTGCACGCGGGTGCCGGGCCTAAGTCCCAGGGCCTTGTCGAAGGTACTGTGGAGCTTATACTCCTCCACGCCGATCATTCCGCTGGTAAAAAGCTTCGTATAGAGCACAAGCCCGAACACCATCACGGCAACCGTAAAGAAGATACCGACCAAAAGGCCGGACATCTCCATCCAGTTTATCTGCTTGATGGGCTTGAACTTCATGAAAAAAAATATAGAAACAGGTTTGGCCAGTGTTTGGTGATTAATGACTGGTGATTAGGGGTTAGGGGGAGGCATCCCCCTGGTTTCAGCCCGCCTTGCGGTCTTCCACCACCCCTACTCCTAGGGGCTTCGCCCCTAAAACCCTTAATCTTTAACATCGGGCGCCTAGTTCTAGGACTCAATACCTAATTTTGGGTCATGAATTTCCTTGATTTTTTGAATAATTCGGTAACGCCCTACCATACGGTAGAGAACCTGAAGGCTTTTTTGGGTGCTGGAACAGAAAAAAAGGTCCAATTGTTCGAACGTGGCGGGGCTCTCATCGCAGTTCGCCCTCCCCAGAAGGTTTGTGCAGAATCCAGGTTCAGGATTGCCCTTGCCCATACAGACTACCCGACGTTGAAAATCACCCCCAATCCGGACTGTTCGGCTGCGGGCGTACGGACTCTCCACCCCGAAGTTTACGGCAGTCCCATTCTCGCCAGCTGGCTGGACCGTGACCTGGGTTATGCCGGACTTTTGGCCTACGAACTGGAAGGCAAGGTACAGACAAAGTTGTTCCGTGGAAAAAAGTTGTTCCGCATTCCGCAGCTTGCAGTCCACCTAAACCGAAACGTCAACCAGGACGGCTTGAAGGTGAATCCCCAGACGGACTTGAACGCCTTGTGGACTGCCGTCGGCGGCAAGGAAGGCTTTGCAGAGGTCTTGTCGGCTGAGCTTCCTCTGGGGGCGTGCCTTCTGGATTTCGACGTGCAGCTGTTCGACGCTCAAGCCGCACAGCTAGGCGGCTTTGAAGACGAATGGATTTATTCCGGCAGGCTCGATAACCTCTCTAGCTGCCACGCCATCGCAGAAGCCTTTGCCAAGGCGGAACCTTCGGACAAGGATTTTCAGGTGGCCGCCTTCTTTAACAATGAAGAGGTGGGCTCCAACACCCGCGAAGGTGCCGCCGGCAATTTCTTGAAAAGTGCGCTGGACGAGGCTGCATCCCTCTCGTCTCTCGTCTATAGCTCGCTTGCGAGCGTTCTTTCGTCTAGTTTGGCCCTTTCCATCGACATGGCCCACGCTTGCCACCCGAACTTTGTGGCTAAGCACGAACCGAACCACGCCCCGGTTCTGGGCGGCGGAATTGTCCTCAAGGTCAATGCGCAAAAGCGTTATGCCAGCGATGTTTTCTCTAACGCCCAGTTTAAACTGATTTGCGAACAAAATAACATTCCGTATCAGACATTCGTCATGCGTAACGACATGCCCTGCGGCTCAACGGTTGGGCCTGCCGTTTCGGCAGGTCTCGGAATCCCGACAGTGGATATCGGTGAGCCCATGCTCAGCATGCACAGCATCCGCGAGATGACGGCTGTCAAGGATCATCAGTCAATGATTCGACTGCTGAGCGTTTTTTTCTGTGGTAAAAACTTGCCAGTGGCTGGTTGACCACGAGGCTGATTGGAGAATACTTAAGGAAGAAATGTACGGCTGTTGCCACCGCTAGCGAAAACACCATCGTCGCCAGTGAAAAAAGAATAAAACGGTAGTCTGTTGGAGGCAGTGGAGCGACCAATCTCCAGTAGTCTTTTGCAATAAGGTCTCGGAATAGGGGAAACGCCAGTTCCTGGTGAAGCGGAAGCAGGGCGAGATTAATCTCGACGGGTTTTGCCAGGACAAAGTTGGATATACCCCTGCAGAAAAGCACAAAACCCAAGCTTCCAATCAGGGCGCAGGGGAGAGTAATGTAGTACTGGGTGTAAATCCTGAAAAACATTTCCAGGTGGCGATGGTAGTTGGTGTAGTTATACAAGCTTAAAAAATAGGTGCCTACCAGGAGGGCCGCTCCAAGCAACAGGGCAAGCCAACGTCTGTCTGTTACAAGGTGGTAAATTGTGGCCATTTTCCTGTGGGTAAACAGGAATCCAAAATAGGTAAAGGTTATTCCAAAAAGGGCTGCGTCAAAATTCCAGACGAGGTTGACATTGTATTTTTGATTGAACAAAATGCCTATGCCCAAAATGGCCAAGGTTCCGATTCCCATCAGAACCAACCTGCCTTTAAACAGCCGGTTCAGTCCGTATAGCATCAGGTTTGCGAGGAACAGGGCAGATAAAAACCAAAGGGCGTAGGTTCTTGTCTGGTTGATAATCCGGGCGATACCCTCGTATATGAACTTGTCCCCTATAGGCCAGTTGAGGATTTCCCTTACAAGGAGGCTGAATAGCAACGTTATGATACCCAGGCCGAACATGGGTACGATATATCCCCGCAACTTCTTGACCAGAAAATCTCCAAAAGACAGTCCGTCAACCTTAAGCGTCATTCCGCTCAAGAAAAAGAAAACGGGCAAATGAAAAGAATAGGCAAACGCGACGAAAGAACATTCCTTGAAGCTGTGGCAAAACACCACCAGTAGAAGGGCTAGGAATTTGGCGACATCAATGTATTCGATTCTTTTAGGCATAGGCGAAAAATTAGGACAGCCACTTGAGCAGGCGGATGACGCCCATCTTGGCGCACTCGTTGTGGGCCGAAACGTTGGTGCGTTGCTCGATAGCCTTGCGGTTCTGGTGGTAGAATTCGTAGGCGCGGAGCAGCATTTCTTCGTTGGTCTTTGTAGGCTGGAATCCCAGTTCCTTTTTGATTTTCGACGTGTCGAACACAAAGGTGCTGGCAATCATCTTGTACTGGTAAGGGCCGAGGGGCGAAATTCCAAGTTTGCTGGCAAGTTTCATGCAAGGAATGATGAACCATTTTGGGAAATGTGCCAGTTTGGATTTCGATTGCCCATGCTCAATGACATAGCTATACACTTCGTTAAAGGTCTTTACATTGTCGGAACCGATGTTGAATACGGTAGTCCCTTGATAATTCAGGGCGAGTTCACAGGCGTTGGCCAAGTCCTTCGCGTAGATGAACTGGTAACGGTTGTTACCGTCGCCTACCATCCAAAGCTTGCGGTTTTCGTCAATGAATTCAAAGAGGATGGAAAGCAGGCCAAGACGCCCTTCGTCCATGATGGTGGGGCAGCGGAAAATGACTGAATTCAGCTTGTCCTTGCGGGCGAAGAGAATCTTTTCCCCTTCCAGCTTGGACTTGCCGTAAATCTCGATGGGGTTGGGTTCTTCTGCTTCGGTGACGGGGTCGTTGAAATTCTTAGCCCAAAGGCAGTTCGAGGATGTGAACACGAGCTTGTTCACATTGTGGCGGATACAGGCGTCGGCAATAATTTCTGTGCCATCTACGTTGGATGTCCAGAGGTTGTTGATGCGCTTGCGGTCGTGGGCCAGCATGGCGGCCAGGTGGAACACGGCTTCGAACTGGTTTTCGCTGAATATCTTTTCAACCTGTTCCTTGTCGCGGATATCGCCCAAAATGCTGGTGAGGTTTTCGTGCTTGTCCGGGTCAGGGCATAGGTCGATACTTACGCATTTATGGCCCTTTGCAAGGAGCTCCTTTTTGAGAATGGAACCAAAGAATCCGGCGCCGCCGGTAATCAGGAAACAGGACATGGCTAATACCCTATGTGTAGAATTACTTTGGGGGTAAAATTACTAACTTTTTTGCTATGGATTTCGAAAGTTCCGTGCTCGGAAAGATAAAATCGAAGATTCCCAGCCGAAGGGGGATTGTAGGCCAGTTCTTGCGTTATTTCGTGACTGGCGGTCTCGCCTTTATTGTGGATTTTGGGGCTTTTGCACTTGCCCTCTACTATTTTGACATCCATTACCTGATTTCGAACTTGATTGGCCTTGCGGCAGGAAACGTGGTCAACTACCTATTGACCGTGAGGTGGGTGTTCAGCACGGAAAAGCGTAAAATGGAAAAGTACGTTTTTCTGGAAGTGGTTGTTTTTGTGTTGATAAGCCTTTTCGGGATGGGATTGAACGAATTGCTGATGTATGTGTTTGTCGGCGTGCTTGGTATTCAGGAAATGATATCCAAGGTGGCTGCCGCAATAATCGTGCTCCTGTATAATTTCCTTGCGAGAAAGTTTATTCTATTCAAATCGGGAAACAAAAGGCTCAGTTCCTAGGATTCGTTATGAGTGAAGAGAAAAAAATAGCCGTCATTGCTGGTGCAGGCCCTGCGGGTCTGACCGCCGCATTGGAACTTTTGCGCACCACAGGTGTGAAACCTGTGATTTTTGAAGCCGAAGACGTTATCGGGGGCATTTCTCGCACCGCCCGTTATAACGGGAACCGCATGGATATCGGCGGCCACCGTTTCTTTAGCAAGAGCGATACGGTGATGGACTGGTGGCAGGGGATTCTGCCGTTGCAAGGCGTTGCCAGTAAAGACGACATCGCCATCGGACGCAGCGTACCGCTGGTGCAGGGCGGCCCCGATCCCGAAAAGACGGACTACGTGATGCTCTGTCGTAGCCGCCTTAGCCGCATTCTCTTTTTGCGCAAGCTCTTTGATTATCCGGTGAGCCTGAACGGCGACACTATCCGGAACCTTGGCCTGTGGCGTATGTTCAAGATAGGCATGAGTTACCTCAAGGTTCAGCTTTTGCCCGCCCGTAAAGAGAACAGTCTCGAAGATTTCATGATTAACCGCTTTGGCGTGGAGCTATACCGCACCTTCTTTAGGGACTATACCGAAAAGGTGTGGGGCGTGCCTTGCAACAAGATCAGCCCCGACTGGGGTGGCCAGCGTATCAAGGGACTTTCGATTACAAAAACCGTAGTGCATGCGCTCAAGCAGATTTTTGCCGGGAAAAAGAAACCGGACGCAGGTGCTGCCAATGGTGCGGACATCCGCCAGAAGGATACCGAGACGAGCCTGATAGGCCAGTTCCTCTATCCGAAATTCGGGCCGGGACAGCTTTGGGAAACGGTGGCCGAGAAGGTGCTGGAGAAAGGTGGCGAGATTCACATGAACTCGAAGGTGGTGGGTGTGAACCGCTCTGCCGACGGCAAGTATGTGGAAAGCGTTGTCGTGGACCGCGGGAATTCTACGGAAACGGTTTCCTGCGACTATTTCCTCAGCACCATGCCAGTAAAAGAACTTGTGGCCGCCATGGACAACGGAAAAACGCCCGTGCCGGCAGAAGTCAAGCGCGTGGCTGATGGCCTGGTTTATCGCGACTTCATTACGGTGGGCCTGCTTCTGGATAAGCTGCTTATCAAGAACCCTGCAAAGCCGGGTACTCCCGAAAGCAAACTCAAGTTCGTGGCCGACAACTGGATCTATGTGCAGGAATCCGACGTGAAACTTGGCCGTATCCAAATTTTCAACAACTGGAGCCCTTACCTGGTGGCCGATCCTGAAAAGGTCTGGATTGGCCTTGAATATTTTGCCACCGAAGGCGACGAGATGTGGCGCATGCCTGATGCCGACTTTATCAAGTTCGCTATCGCGGAACTGGACAAGATAGACGTGGCAAGGCCCGCCGATGTCCGCGATTCCGTGGTGTTCCACATCAAGAAGGCGTATCCTGCCTATTTTGGTACTTACGGTGAGTTCAGCAAGATTCGTGAATATGTGGATCCGATCGAAAACCTGTTCCTGATGGGCCGTAACGGCATGCACAAGTACAACAATATGGACCACAGTATGCTTGCCGCCATGGAGGTGGTAAAGTGCATTCGTGAAAACTCCACTGACAAAACAGCCCTCTGGAATGTGAACAGCGAAGAAGACTACCACGAAGGAAAGAAGGCCTAGTCTGGTAATTTTAATGAAAAGAATCCTGAAAATTTTTAGGCAGCCGGAATTATATATTGCGCTTTTACTTGTAGTGGTGCTAGTGGTGCTGAAGGTTTCTGCGCCCGTCATAAAAAATGTTTCTCTGACAAGGCTGGGCAAAGAGAAAGAGGTCGTGCTCCCGATTATAATGGGCATGGGGAAAGGAGAAATTTTTTCTGTCCGTTTTGATTTGAATACGGGATGGTACGATGGATTGGGCCTTAAATTGGTTCCTGACGACTGCGTCTTGAGCATGTCTATAAACGGCAAGTCCGTAGATCCAAAGCAGTTTCCTGGCTACTGTGACTGGGCTGCCGGATTTAACTTGACAAGGGATGATTTTGAAAAAAATGTAGGGCCGGCAAAAGAATACAGTTTTGATTTAAAGATCCGGAACAATGGGGGAGCGGCAGGTTTGTCCGCCCTGATGAAGGCCGGCTCTTTCGGTTCTCGGGCTCTTTCTATTGTCGCCGCGCTTCTTTTCGGGTTACTTGTTTTCTTGATCGGTTCCCGCTTCCGGCTACATAAGGGAATCCTGTTGATTTTCTTGTTGGGACTGGCTTTGAGAGGGGTTTATTTCCAGAATACCAGTTACAGCCAGCGAGCCTACGATGTAGATGGCCATATTGAATATGTGGGAATTGTGGCAGATGAGCACCGCATTCCAGACAATAAGGAATGTTGGACTTGCTACCACCCTCCCCTTTATTACCTGTCGGCAATACCCTTCTGGGAAGCCTCCTTCCTGTTCGATTATTCCAAGCCCAGAGCTCTCCAATGGTACAGTTTTATTATGTCGGCTTTGGCATTGATTTTCGGGCTATATTGCCTGCGCATGCTTTTGACTGGTGGGGGATTTTGGCTTGCCGCTCTACTTTGGACGTTCTGGCCGTCCCTTGTCATGATGTCCCCGAGGGTTACCAACGAAGCCATGTTTTGCATGGCGCATGTGATTTGTTTCTGGGCCATTCTGCGGTATATGGTTACAAAGAATGGCGCCTATGTGATTTTATCAGTGGCTCTTGCGGCAATGGCCTATTGGGCGAAATCTACGGGAATCATCACCATCGCTACACTCGGATTGATGTTCCTTGTTTATTTTGTTCCTGGCAGATTGCTGTCTTTTGAACGTAAGAAAAAAACGGAGTATATTGGTCTTGTGCTGTTTTTGGCCCTTTGCGGCACTGTAGGCGGCCTTGTGTTGTTCAATCCCGATATTGTGGGGAACTCCAAGAATTTGAACGGTGCCCTAATCGTGGGAGCACAGCCGGGAAATATGCTTTATTTTGATTTGGAAAACTTCTTGACGTACCCCTATACTAGCGCCTGGGACGACAAAATGGGCAGGCAGTATTTCTTGAACTACTTGGCAAAGACATCCCTTTTCGGGGAATTCCAATTGCTGAAAACGACGGCTGGGAACTGGCTGGCGTCCATTATCAGTATTTCGCTGTTAGGCCTTGTAGGGTTTGCCCTGGTGGGGCTCTGGCGAATAAGATGGAATGCCAGGACTATTCTTTGCTTGGCTCAGGTAGTGATGTTTGTTGCGGCCGTGGCTGCATTACGGTTGAAATACCCTTATTCGTGCAGTAATGATTTCCGTTTTATACTTCCGGTATTGATTCCCTGCATTTGTTTGTCGGTTGAAGGAATTTTTGCCGAGAACGGCTCTGCGCGTCGTCGAGTGGCAGGCGTATTCCTTGCATTGATTTTTAGCGGTTGCTCGGCAGCTCTAATGCTTTTGCTATAAATTGGTCATAAATTTCTCATTTTTGTATATTACCATTGCAAAGATGAAGGTTTGAAAATGCGATTGTTTTTTGTCATGTTGTGCGTGCTGTCGGTGTCGCTTTTGGCGCGGCCCATAAACGACGGCAATAAACTTTTCAAGAACGGCGATTATGCCGGTGCATTGGAGAAGTATATGAAGGCTCGTGAAGCGGAGCCTGCAAACCCGTTGTTGTTTTACAATATCGGCACCTGCCAGTACAAGTTGGGCAATTACGACGAGGCCAAGAAGGAATTGGAGAGCGCCGTGCGCATGCCCGACAAGAAAATGGCTGCCAAGGCGGCCTACAACCTGGCCAATACGCATTTCCGCATGGGCGAGAAGGCTGCTGAAGGTAGCGAACGCATTGCCGCGTGGCGTGAATCGGTTGCCTACCTGAAAAAGGCAATCGACTTGGACAACGGTTTTGAAAACGCCAAGAAGAACGTAGAAATCGTGCAGCGTAAACTGAAAGAGGAACTGGACAAGCAAAAGCAGAACCAGGAGCAGAATCAGGACCAAAACAACGACCAGAAACAGCCGCCCCTGAGCGAAAAGGCGAAGGAAGTTCTGGCCCGTGCATTGCAACTTTGCAAGGACGGCAAGTATGCTGAAGCAAAGGAAATGCTGGAAAACCTGATTGCCGAAGACGAAACAGCTGGTCAGCTCAGTGGGCATGTGCAGCGCATCGATGACATTATCGAAATCAAGGCAGGCCGAAAGCCCAAGGCAAAGATTGACGCCAGCAACACCGACAACGACCTGGAGGTAATCTGATGAAGAGAAGTCTGTGGTCGGTGATTAGGTTGATAGGCCATAAACAGGATTGCTGTCCCCGCATTTTTTCGTGTCATCCCCGCGAAGGCGGGGATCTCCCCTCTGTTTTGAACGTCCGTTTATTTGTTTTTTTTGCCGTTATGTTCTTATCTGTCGCCGCCTTTGCCGCCCCCAAGTCGGCATCGGCCTACTACAGCGATGCGGCATTCCAGTATATTGAGAACCGCTTGCCCTCTGCAGAAATCACCTGTAACGAAGGCCTGCAATACTACCCCAACGATCAGAAACTGCAGATGCTCCTGGACCGTATTCACGAGGCCAAGGACGAGCAGAAAAACGAAAACAAGAAGAACGACAAGAACCAGGATAACAACCAGGACCAGAATCAGGATCAAAACCAGCAGGACCAGCAAAACCAGGACCAGAACGGCGACGGTCAAAGTTCTTCTAGTGGCGAAGACCAGAATCAAGATCAAAATCAAGACCAAAACGGTGGTCAGTCCAGCAGCAGCCAGGAGGTCGGCAGCTCTGAAAGCAATAGTTCCGACAGTAATGGCGGAGCCGGTGAACAGCCCCAGCCCGAACAGCCCGAAGAAGGCTCCAGCGACAGCCAGGGCGATTCCTCTAACGATGGCGCAGAACCTGAAGAACAGCCCGTGCAGATGGGCGAGATGAGCCCCGAAGAAGCGGCACAGCTCCTGAAAGATTTTGACGAACAGAACGGCGAACGCAAACCCTGGAAGCCTATCCGCGGCCAGGCCAGACCCGTGAAGGATTGGTAAGGAGGTTAATATGAAAACAATGCGTTTCCTTCTCGTCGGTGCACTGGCGTGCTCGACATTGTTGTTGTCCGCGTGTACGCACAAGTCTCCTTCCGGTACGGGGACAGAGGAGGAAGCCCCGGAAAGGCTAGTCCCTTCGAAAGAATTGTCCGCCAATTACACCCTGCTGGACCTTTTTTATATCTATGGACACGCCCGTAACGAGATAGAGGGCAGTGTCGACGCCTACGTTGGCAAGGGTTCCGCTTTGGATAGCAAAAATGCTTTCGGAGAAAAGAGCTGCACCAAGGGATATTATGATGTGTGCTATATGTACAACCAGATGACTGACCCCTACACGCGTTACTATGACCCGACAATGGCCGCAACGATACTAGCATCCCTTGTCGAATCTGAAAAAGGCTTAAGGATTGTGGGGATTGAATCTGCCCCCTATGACGAATTTGACGTGGAACTGTTTGTTGTGACATCGGCGGATGAGGGGGCCAGGAACCTCGGAATCCAGGAAGGCGACCTTTATTCCATGGACGACTTAATGATGGCCTATGAGGAATATTCCGGTCAAGATACAATCATGCTGGACATTGCACGTCCGCTTCAGAATCAGTTATATCCTGTAAAGGTTAAAGTTGCCGTCGAGGAAATAGGCCGGCTACCTACGGTGTACCTTCATTACGAGCAAGATGGTATGGGCGATTCCATACCGGTTATCAGGATAACGGAATTTGACAGTAAGACCTTGGACGACTCGGGTACTTATGGGGAATTTGCCGAAGCCCTGAAAAAGACTGCTGGTTCAAAAGCCACCATTATAGATTTGCGCAATAATGGTGGCGGGGATACCGATCATTGTATTGCCGCCGCAGAGCAATTTCTTTCTAAAGGGGATACCATTGTTATAGATATCATTGCCGATGCGGATTCTGTTTTGGCCGATGGCAGGCAGAAGTACATCCAGAAATTGGATACTGTGATTGTTGTCGCGGGCCAGGATGGAAGCGCAAGGGACCGCTATGTTGTTATGCTTGCGAATGAGATGTCGGCCAGTTGTGCAGAATTGATGCTTTCGGCTATTGCCTCCAACAAGAAGTCCCCTGTGGTAGGTGCCTTGACTTACGGAAAGCAGATTGCGCAGTTAGGGATAGCGAAGGGGGAGGAAGACGAGGATATCCCCATTGCCTTGCCTGACGGATTGGCAATCATTACGGCAATGTATTCTTACGACAAAGACTGGAAACTATACCATGACTTAGGAATAGTTCCTGATTTTGAAATAAAAACCAGAAAGGCACAAATGGAAAAGGCTGTTGAACTGGCCAGTTCGGCGACCTATAGGCGCACTGCCGGATATGGTACCGAAAGGCTCGGTCACTTCGCAAAACCAGCCGTCCAGACAAAGGGAAGGTCCCCGCTGAAGGCCATGAAGATGCGCTACAAGATTATCCGCTGATTCCATGCCCTCCCGTACCTTCGCCGCCATAGATTTAAAGTCATTCTTTGCCTCGGTGGAATGTATCCTCCGGGGACTTGACCCCTTAAAGGCAAAGCTGGTGGTGGCCGACGAGAGCCGTACCGAAAAGACCATCTGCCTTGCGGTGACTCCAGCGTTGAAGGCCTACGGCATTCCCGGACGGGCCCGGCTTTTCGAAGTGAACCAGAAGGTTCGCGAGGTGGAACGACGCACCGGCGAGAAGGTGGAGTTCCTGATAGCAAAGCCCCAGATGGCAAGGTACGTGGAGTATTCCACCAAGGTCTATAACGTTTACCTCAAGTATGTGAGCGCCGAAGATATTCACGCCTATTCCATCGACGAATGTTTCTTGGACTTGACGAAGTATCTGAAACTGTACAAGAAGACGGCTCGGGAACTGGTGAAGACCATTATTCAGGACGTGTTCGCTACGACGGGAATTACGGCCACAGGCGGCATCGGCACGAACCTATACCTGTGCAAGATTGCCATGGACATCATGGCAAAGCATGTGGAGGCGGATAACGACGGCGTGCGCATTGCGGAACTGGACGAGATGAGTTACCGCAGGCAACTGTGGGCCCACAAGCCCATTACCAACTTTTGGCAGGTGGGCCGTGGCATCGCTGCCAGACTAGAAAAGTGCCACCTGAATCGGGGTCGGGGAATCCACACCATGGGAGATATCGCCCGTGTAAGCGTCAAGGAACCTGACGCCCTGTACAAGATGTTCGGCGTGAATGCCGAAATCCTGATTGACCACGCCTGGGGTTACGAGCCTTGCACCATCGCAGACATCAAGAGGGCAAAACCCCAGTCCCAGAGCATGGGAGAAGGCCAGGTGTTGCAGGACCCGTACCCCTTCGACAAGGCCCGCCTGGTGGTGCGGGAGATGGTGGATACGGTATCTATGCGCCTGGTAGAAAACGACCTGGTGGCCAAGGGCATGATGCTTACGGTAGGCTACGACCGGGAAAATGTGGACAAGGGAATTTACCACGGTGAAACGGTACAGGATTTTTACGGACGCACAATCCCGAAACCCGCCCACGGCACGGCTAATCTCGGGCATTATTCCAGTTCTCAGTCCGCCTTTGCAGAAGCGGTCATGCGGCTTTTCGACCGGATTGTGGACCCGCAACTGACGGTACGTCGCCTGAACCTGGTGGCCATTGACGTGGTAGATGAAAGCAACCAGGGCTACGACCTGTTTACCGATGCCCAAAAGCAGGAGCGTGAAAAGAAACGCCTCAAGGCGGAACTGCTTATCAAGAAACGCTTCGGCAAGAACGCCATCGTCAAGGGTATGGACCTGCAGGAGGGCGCCACCACCGTAGAGCGGAACGGACAAATCGGAGGACACCGAGCATGAAAAATGTGTAATGTGAAATGTGTAATGACTAATTTTAAATCACACATTTCCCACACCACACATCCCACACTATCTTATGCATGACTATTCCGACATAATAGACCTGCCCTACCCGAGGGACGACTGGAACTTTCTCATGAAGCACCCCCGCATGAGCATGGAATCCCGTGCGAAGATTTTTGCCCCCTTTGCGGCTTTACGGGGACACAGTACGGCCTTGGCCAAAACCGCCGAGCAGAAATTGGACGACGTGGCCCACGAATTGACGCTGGACGACCAGGAATTCGGGGCATAAATTGGCTTTTTTCGTATAAAATCGCAATTCTCGCCAAAAACAATTTTTTAACAATTCTTTTCTAGGAAAAATCGAGTTTCGTATATATATTTAAGTTATGCGCAAACTTTATTTTCCCCTTTTTCTGAGCGTGGCATCCATGGCAGGTGCTACCATCAACTTCTATTACAATAATGCCGGTTATGATATCGGCGGCCCTGCGTCTGTTGTGGTTTACAGCAGCGAGGAACTTGAAGGAGCCGAGTGGCTTCTTATGAAAGCTTCCGAAGGAGGCTCCTATTCCGTAGGAAGGGGGAACTTTGATGCTGGCACCAATCCCGACAATTGGGTTGCCAGTGGCAAATACTACACGATAGAGTTGCCCGCATCCACCGAAGAGGGGACCTACTTGCTTTCCACAACCGAGGGGGGAGCTCCTTGGGGTGAAGTTATACCCACGAATTCGGGTGAATTCGACATTGCGCCAAACAACCTTGCAGGCAAGACATTGGGACTGGTGCTCAATTATTTTTACAATGATCGAAGCCTGGCTACAGAACATACAAGTGTCCCGCTTTATAATGGGAGTGCTTTCATTGACGTACATGGAGGCTGGCGGGATGCCTCTGGTGACTACGGCACTTACCTTTCCCATTTATCCTATGCCAACTACATGAATCCTCAGCAGATTCCCTTGACCGTGTGGGCGCTTGCTCATGCACATGAGCATATCCCACAGGCGGTAGAAACGGCTACGGACAATGCAGAATTTGCCGTTGGTGAAGCATTGTGGGGTGCGGACTTTCTCATACGTATGTTGAATCCTGATGGATATTTCTACATGACTGTTTTTAATGAGTGGGGTAATGGATCTTGGAATATTTGCGCTTTCACGGGTAGTGGCGGTAACATGTCCTCCAATTACCAGACTGCTTTCCGTGAAGGGGGCGGTATGGCCATTGCGGCCCTGGCCCGTGTGTCTATGCTTGGAAAAGATGGAGCTTATACTTCACAGCAGTACATCAATGCTGCAAAATGGGCGTTTGATCATCTAGACACCATGCAGACTTTGGGTGGCGATTGTGCCTATTGCGATGACAAAAAGGAAAATATCATCGACGACTATACGGCCCTTATGGCGGCAACGGAACTTTCCATTGCCACAGGCCTGTCCAAATACATGACCGCTGCTCGCAAGAGGGCGGAACACCTGATTGGCCGCCTGAGTGACGAAGGTTATTTCTGGAGTGACAACGATAAGACCAGGCCGTTTTACCATGCCAGCGATGCTGGGCTTCCTGTGGTGGCTTTGCTTCGTTACATAGAAATGGAGAACAACATTGCGTATGAACCCTGCCCGCCAGAGGCAAACTGTGTCAATCCTGGCGAGGTCTTGATGAAAAAAGCCGCCGAGGCTATCAAGAAACACCTGGATTGGATGATTAGCGTGACGGACCGCCAAAACAACCCCTTTGGCTACGCTAAACAGGTAGTTAAAACTGGCGGCAAAATCCAGACAAACTTCTTTATTCCCCACGATAATGAGACGGGTTATTGGTTTCAGGGCGAAAGTGCACGCCAGGGCTCCTTGGCGTCTGCGGCAATCTATGCCTCAAGGATGCTTGATTATGCCGATTCAGCTAAAGCGTTCCAGTATGCGGCGGATCAGCTGGACTGGATTCTTGGAAAGAATCCGTATGGTGTTAGCATGATGAAGGGTGTTGGCACTAAGAATCCGCCGGTTTATCAGAGCTATTCAAGTACAACGTTTAAAGGCGGCATTGCCAATGGTATTACCGGCAAGAATATGGATGGTTCCGGTATTACTTGGGATAATGTATCGGATATTGCAAGTCAGCTTCGTTCTTTAGGAGAAAGTGATGCTGACTGGCAGACCTGGCGCTGGGAAGAACAGTGGCTGCCCCATGCCACCTGGTACCTGATGGCCCTTGCGACCCGCTACGACGAACATCCGACGAAGGTTATCTTCCCGACCTCAAGTTCCTCGAGCCAGGGTGGTAACAGCAGCTCCTCCAGCCAGATGGGTGATTCTTCCAGCAGTTCTGCAAAGAACACGGATGTCTCCAGTTCTTCTGGAGATTCAGACACGGATATTGAGGATATTGACGAAAAGTCTTCTAGTTCCAGGAGCAGGGAAGGCAAGAAAACCGACGGCGTTTATCAGATTGCCTCCGTCGCAGGTTTCTCGGTTCTGCAGTCCGGAAATACCCTGCAGGTAACCTTCGCCAATCCTGACCAGCGCAAGTTCCACTTGATGGATGTGCATGGCCGTGTGGTGATGAACACCGTATTGTCGAACGCAAGCAATACGGTTCAGCTGTCCACGTTACCTAAGGGAATCTACCTGGTGCATGTCCAGGGATTTGCCCCGAAGAAGATTGTAGTGCGGTAAAGCCCTTTACCATCCGTCGGTTTATACACCTCGTCATGCTCGACCAGATCGAGCATCCATGAGCAACAAAGCCCCAGTTATTAAACTGGGGCGGTTGCCGTCTTCCGTGAGCAATCAAAAAAATCCCCGACAGTGTCGGGGACTTCCTATATCCTGAGAACTGCAGTGATTTCACTGCAAGCCTATTTTACTTCAGTCGTACCGTCTTGACCAGCTTCTGGCTGCCCTGACGGATGACCAGGAAGGCGGTACCCTGATAGCTTGTTTCCAAGGAAACGCTGTTGGCGCCGCGGGTGGCGTTCACATTCTTGCTTGCAATTACCTGGCCCAGGCTGTTCATGAGCGAGACAGTCGTGCGGCCTGCGGTAAGGGCGTTGAACGTGGCCGTAATGGCCCCGCGTTCGACGGTGAAGTGGACGCTTTGGGCGATGGCGAGTGCTGCAATGGCGTCGCTGTTGTTGGAACCGTTGCTATTCGGCTTGCTACTGTTGTTGCTTGCCGGAGCAGCGGAATTACTGCTTGCGGGAGCAGCGGAATTGCTGCTGTTTATGGTAGAAGGCCCTGTTCCATCGGCATTGGCCTGAATGAGAACGCCATTGGCATTGCCACCAAGTTCATCGGGTAGTGCCTTGTCGAATGACTGGAGCGTATCGACGGTTCCGTTTGCCTTGTGTAGCAGGATATTGTTCAGGTACATGGTTCCATTGAATTGTGTTCCGTTGGCCAGGATACCCAGGGCATTAACGTTCTTTTGATCGGCAAAGGAAAGTTGGTTGTCTCCTTCGCCAAATTCAACTTTGACCGTGTTGAGTGATCCACTGAAGTCGGCGACCTGTCCTATAGGAACCTGTGTCCAGGCGTTATTCCAGTCGTCGCTGCTCATGGTAAACAGTGTGAAGCTGCCCCATCCCCACTGGTTGCCGGGGCAGGGAGCAAAGGTTCCTTCGGTGCGGATTTGGAACGAAATGGCAGTGTAGTTACTCCAGTCGGCTCCGCTAAGATTGATGCGCACCGTCGAATTTTCTGCTTCTGCGGCCGTCTTGGAGGTGATTGTCACCCAGAGAGCCTTGTCATTTGCAGAAATGACGGGCTTTTCTGCAGGAGTATAGGCCTCGGCTGCTGCGTATTGGGTCTTGATGGCATTCAATGTAAGCTCATCTACAACAGCGCCCAGGTCAGAACCGTATTTTGACTGACGGCGGATAATCGTCATGTCGTCGCCCTTCTCGTTGCTTCCCTCATAGCCAGTGTCCCATACGATGGGGACTATGCCGTGAGTCTTGGCTGAAGCTACGGTATAGCCATACCACGCGGCAACGGCGTCGAGATGCTTGCTCAGGTTAAAGCCTTCTTTGGTCTCATAACTGTAACGCTTGTTGGCTCCCATTTCGCCAATTACAACAGGAATATCCTTGTCGGCAAAGGCCGTTTGGAGTTTCTTGAATTGCTTGTCAATGTGGTTTTTAGAACCGTCGTTATTCTTTGCGCTTGTACAGGTGTGGTTCGCATCGGTACCAGTGGTAATGTCCTCCCAGTAATAAAATTCATACATAGTCCAACCATCGCCGTTCATATCTCCGCTATTCATGAAGGAGAACTGGTACGGGTAGAAATGGACCTCTACCATAGTATATCCCTCACCTGCGGGGTCAGTTGGGTATTGGGCGGCAAGCTGGGTATACTTGTCGATTTCGGTGCGGGGAGTCTGCACGATGACGGTTCTTGTGGCGTTGTTTCCGCCAGAGGCACGAACGGAGCGGAGACACGCTTCGTGGAGCCTTTTTAAGATGGTCATACGTTCGTCTGTAAAGGCATACTGACCGTTTTCGGTGTAGCCATCGGCGGCGCTACCACCTCGTGGGTCGTTGACTCCTGGTTCATTGGCGCTGGCGAAAAGCAGGTGCTCGTCATAGTCTTTGAAATAGTCGGCAATCTGTTTCCAGTATTTTTCCTGCAACTGACGTACCTTGGAAGAATCCGTGGAGGTCGAATCACCATTACGGTCCGGGTGGTTCCCGCTAAAGACGTTGTCTTCGAGCCAGCCGTTGTCCCAATGGCTGTTCAAGATAACGTACATTCCCTCGTTGATAGCCAAATCGACGACGGCTTTTACCGTACTGAGCCAATCACTGCTGATAGTTCCGTTGGTTGCGTGGCTGTCCCAGGCACAGGGAATGCGGATGGTTGAAAAACCCGCATTTTTTACACCTTTGATAATAGCGGCGTTTGGAACAATATTACCCCAGGCGGTAGGATCACTAGGAACTTCCATGGTGTTGCCCAGATTCCAGCCAATTCCCATCTTGGGGTAGATTTCGGTGGCCTTGGGCAAATCGGCGGCGAGGGCCATGGAGCCGCTGGCCGCAATGGCCAACCCAAACGCGGCTGTCATTTTCAAGATATTCATACTCAATCCTTTTTTTTGTTAATATGCCAGTGTAAATATAACTTGAACCGGCGAAAATCCGTAGGCCAGTTTTGTTTACAATGTGGACATATTGTCCAAAATAAGCAGGTTCGTAAGAATTGGGTAAGTTATCGCCGGCCCTTGTATTCTGCGATGGCCATGCCCAGAACGATGGTGGCGGCTCCTGCCCAGGCCACAGGAGAGATGCGTTCCCCGATGGCAATCATGGCGGTGATGATGGTTACCAGGGGCAGGGCGTAGACATAGTTGCTGGCCAGGACCGTACCCAGTTTTTTTAGGACGGTGTTCCATGCCACATAGCCCAGTAGCGAAGAGAATATGGCGAGGCACAAGAAGTTAAACGCCACCACGGGTTCGGCAAAGTTTTCCCAGGGAATGGAACGCCCTTGCAGGTGTTCTGCAGCCATGAGGGGGATGGAACTGACAATGCTGTAGAAGAAAATTTTCCGGGTGATGAACAGGGTGCTGTACCGCGCCTTGAAGGGCTTGAGGCTCAGGGAGTAGATGGTCCAGAGGATGGCTGCCGCAAAGGCGAGGAAATCTCCCAGGGGCGAAAGTTTCAATATGAACTTGCCGTTGAGGACCACCAGCACCATCCCTACGAAAGTCAACAGGGAACCCAGGATTTGTCTGGACTTGAGCCGCTCGCTTTTGAACAGGAGCCCGCCAAAAATCATGATGAGCAGCGGGTTGGTACAGACGATGAGGGAAACATTAGAAGAAGGCGACAGGGTGAGGGCCGTGTTTTCAGCCCAAAAGTACAGCGTACCGCCGGTGATGCCGCTGATGAACAGCAAAAACTCGTCCTTGAAGTTTTGCGCCAGGATTTTCTTGTGGTTTATGGCCAGCAACAGCAGGTAGGTGAACACGAACCGGATAAAGAACACCTGTACCGCCGAAAAACCGTGGGTCAGCAGGACCTTGGTACTCACAAAGCTCGTGCCCCAGAAGATTACGGTGGCAACGGCCAATATGTGCCAGATGGCGGTGCTGTTTTTCATCGCGAGAAATGTAGAAATAAGAGACTAGGAGCTAGAATACAAGGGAGGGGCTAGAGACTAGAGATTAGGATTTAGTGAACAAGAATCACGCACTTCGTGCGTCTGGAACGAATGGCGAAGCCATGATATTTTTCTCTAACCTCTGAATTACTATATTCCAAGCGTATAACCTGGAGTTTTTTATGGAAATCAAATGGCTTAATCCCGATGCAAAGTTTGACCGCCTGGTTTTGGCAGGCGATATTGGCGGCACCAACACGAACCTTGGCCTCGTAGGCTACAAGGATGGCAAGTTTACGCTGATTCTCGAAACGGTTTGCCCCTCTAAGGACATTGATGGTCTGGACGTTCCTATCCGCGAGACGCTCAAGCTTGCCGCGGAAAGCCGTGCCGACCTGAAGCCCAGCCACGTGTGCATCAGCGCCGCGGGCCCAGTGGCCGCCAACAAGTGTGTGATGACCAACCTGCCCTGGAGCGTAGATGGTGACGCCCTCACCGCGGCGACCGGCATCCCGACCCTTGTCATCAACGATTTTATGGCCATTAGCTACGGTATCCCGACGCTGGACGTGGATGACCCCAAACAGATTTTCAAGCTTACTCATACCGACGGCAGCCAGCCAGCCCCCCAGAAGGCCACCAAGGCAGTCATCGGTCCGGGTACCGGCATGGGTGTGGGCTTCCTTGCCTTCGATGGTGAAAAATACATCCCCGCTTCTTCGGAGGGAGGACACTCCACCTTCGCCCCGTTCGACAAGGATTCCCAAGAATTCCACGACTACATGGAAAAGAAGATTGGGACCGTACCCGGCGTGGAACCGCTGGTATCGGGCATGGGACTCCGCAATATGTACGAATGGTGGAAGGAGACCCGCGGCGTTCCCGATAACGATGCCTTCAAGAAGATTGAGGAAACCGAACCCAACGATCGCCCGAAGTACATCAGCCGCGCAAGCGATACCGACCCGGTGGCCGCCGAGATGATGCGCCTGTTCGTGAAGATGCTGGCTCGCTTTGCAAGCGATGCAGCGACCCTGTTCTTGCCTCTCGGCGGTTTCTACTTGGCCGGCGGTACGGTGCAGAAGGACCTGCGCTGGCTCGAGCGCGACAACCTGTTCATGAAGTATTTCGAGAAGAACTACAACCCGAACATCCGTCCGCTTTTGAACAAGATTCCGGTGTACATCATCAAGGACTACAGCATTAGCCTGTACGGTGCGGCCAACGCAAGCCTGAACTTGCAGAAGTAAATCTTACCGTTCTACCACGTGACGGTATGGCCGAAAACCTCTCCGGTGATTTTTCCGTCTTTGAAAGTAAGGTTTACACTGCCAGTTTCGTTAAATTCACGCACGGAGGGTTCGTAAGTCGCGGAACCCTTCATACTTAAATCCGGTGATGAAATCGACAATGATGAGAAGGTTTGGTTAAATGATCCTTTTACTCTTAGAGTTCCGTTTAACGTGGCATTGCAAATGTACTTGTCGGTAGTTGAGGCTATCTGCTTGACATTGTCTAACGTGTAAGTCAAATCTTCTATTGTTAGGCCAACATCTCCAGCAACGCTGAGGGAGCCCGTTGCCCTGACGGAACCCCCGTATGCTCCTTCTAATTTGACGTCGATGTTACCAGAATTGTTTTCGCCAAAATCACTAGGTTTTTTTCCGGCAAAATTTTGATTAAACGTTTCTTGTTCAAACGAGTATATCGTATAGGCGATTAATCTATAAAGAATTTCATCAGGGATGTCGTCTTCGGCGCTTCTAGAAACTGTCGGCGTAGAACAGGCCGTAAGCAACAAGGCGATGGCCGTCATCACCGACAAGACGATTGCGTTTTTGCAATTTTTCATAATCCCTTCTCCTAATGTTTCCAAATAAAAATAATATAAAATGATTCAAAAAGTTCAAATTACGACATTTTTCTAAATTTGGCCCCATGCTTTTTTCTGAACTCCCTCTGGCAAACCCCTTGCAGCGCGCCATCCGTGCCGTAGGTTACGAGACGCCCACCCCCATTCAGGAACAGTCCATCCCGAGCCTGCTCGAAGGCAAGGACCTGCTGGGAATCGCCCAGACGGGCACAGGCAAGACGGCGGCTTTCGCCCTGCCGATTTTGCAGTTGCTTCTGGATTCCGGAAAGTTCCGTGCACCCAAGACCTGCCGGGCCCTGATCCTGCTTCCTACTCGGGAACTTGCTATCCAGGTGGAGGAGTGTTTCAAGCAGTACGCCCAGTTTACGGCTATTTCCAGCACCTGCATCTTTGGCGGCGTCGGGGACGCCTCCCAGAAGAACTGCCTGGTCCGGGGCGTAGATGTGCTTGTGGCAACACCGGGCCGCTTGCTGGATCTTATCGGCCAGAAGGCGGTTTCCCTGAAGGCCCTGGAATTCTTTGTGCTGGACGAGGCCGACCGCATGTTGGACATGGGATTCATCCACGATATCCGTAAGGTGGTGGCGCTCCTGCCGCAAAAGCGCCAGAACCTGTTCTTCAGCGCCACCATGCCCGACGACATCACCAAGCTTGCCGCTACCATCCTCCGGCCGAATCCGGTCCGTGTGGAGGTCGCGCCCCAGAGTACGCCCATCGAACGCATCCGTCAGGAACTGTACCGTATTGACAAGCGCCGCAAGGGGGCGCTCCTAAAGGAGCTGTTGCTGGAACATCCCGAAATGAAGAAGGTGCTGGTCTTTAGCCGCACCAAGCACGGCGCCGACAAGATTGTCCGGGTGCTGGAAAAGGCGGGAGTCAAGTGTGCCGCCATTCACGGAAACAAGAGCCAGACCCGCAGGCAGGAGGCCCTTAAGAATTTCAAGGACGAAAAAATCCGGGTGCTGGTGGCTACCGATATTGCCGCCCGCGGTATCGACGTGGACGATGTGAGTCACGTGTTCAACTACGACCTGCCCGACGTTCCCGAGACCTTCGTGCACCGCATAGGCCGCACCGCCCGCGCGGGCAAGGACGGTATTGCCATCTCCTTCTGCGCTCCCGATGAGGAGCAGGACCTGCGTGCTATCGAGAAGCTCACCAAAATAAAGATTCCCGAAGGAGACAAGGCCATATTCGAGAAGTTGCCGCCTCCGCAGAAGGAGACTCCCGAAAGCGAGATGCGCAACGCCCGTGGTAGGGGTTGTTCTAACCAGCTTCACCATTCCAAACGTCCACAAGGCAAGAACTGTACCGAAGGTCGCGACGGTTCCGGCCAACGGCAAAACAAGAATGGTCCCGAAGGTCGCGACGGTTCGCGCCCGCAACAGAATGGCGACACCCCCCGTAAGGGCAGGCACCGCCGCAACCGCCCCGGATCAAGGGCCCGCCGCCGTATGCGGGCGTCGGGCAATACTCCAAATTAGAATAGCGCAACCTGACATTTAAAAAATGGGACAATAGGCATATTTTTTTCCTATTGTCCATTTTTTTGGATTATTTGCCTTTTTTTTATTTATTTTCAAGCTAAATAAAATAAGGGAGACGTCCATGAGAAGAGCCTCTTGCCCGATAGTGAAAACCCTGGCCCTGTTTTTCTTGATTGCAGGGGTGGGTCAGTCCTTTGCAGCCTGGGATGGAAAATCCAAGTCTGAACCAAAAAAAGATACCATAGATAAGAAGGAATATTACCTCATCGAGAACGAGGCGAACCTGGCCTGGTTCAGGGATTCCGTGAACCAGATGAAGGGGAATTCTACAATAAATGCCAAGTTGATGGCTTCGCTGGACATGGGCGGCAAGCTGTTTATGCCCATTGCAGCCGGTTCTGGAGACATAACTTTTGGTGGAGTTTTCGACGGTAACGGTTTTACCATTTCCAACTTGTACATTAACTCTGAAGAACTGGGAAAAATTCCCAGCGAATTTTGTCCCCAGAACAAGCCGCAATGCAATGCGCAGAATGTAGGGCTTGTAGGCGTCCTTTCTGGGAACGGTGTTGTCAAGAATCTGAATCTTGAGAATGTGAATATCATGGCCTCGACCAACAGGGGTGAATCTGGTGGAGAAGAAAACCCGGTTTCGGTCGGTCCTTTTGTGGGCTTTCAAAGAGGAGGCACTGTTGAAAGTTGCTTTGCGTCTGGAAGTATCCTTACCAGCGGCAAGGGAAACAGTATCGGTGGACTTGTAGGCAATACCTGGTCCGGAAAAATTGAGAATGGCCTGAGTACAGTTGATATTCGAGTTAGCGGCGATGAATCCTATGTAGGCGGGTTGACTGGCCTTGTGCGCAAATCGGGAACTGTCTCCTTTGAGTCCTGCGCATACGACGGAAGTATCATCATTAATAGCGGAAACGGGATTGCCGGTGGTATTGTTGGTTTTTACGAAGAGGGAAACCTGACGGTTTCTAGAGTCTATTATGATACAGATGTCATTGAAAAAGGACTAGGGAAAATAAATGACACCTTGACAGTAGATGGCAAGATTAACGGTGTAAAGAATATCAATACCGCCAAGGTTTCGTGTGACCTGAATAAGGGGCAATGGACAGACGCCTGCTCTGGGACAGGGGTTTGGAGTGTTGGCCAGGCTCACATTTCCCTCAATGGGGTAACTTTGGATGACAACGGGAATATCGTCTACGAGGTGGTCTTTGATGCCAATGGAGGCGAATATGCAAAAGATGCCAAGTTTACCAAGTCCCTTAAGGCAGGAGAACTTATTACTGCCGATGAAATTTCAACACCGACCCGTGGAGACACTGTCTTTGGTGGCTGGGCTTTGACACCTGATGCCAAGAAACCGGATGCGGATTTGGGTAGTGTGGTGTCTGCCACGAAGGTTTACGCCTACTGGAAAACCATGTTCACGATAACATTCAATGCCAATGGCGGAACATTCCCTGGAGAGGGAGCCCCGACTACCGTAACCAAGACGGTAGCCGAAGGTGAAGCTATCGATGTTGCGGGGCTGGAGTTGCCGACTACATACGGTTCTGGTGACGAGACTTTCTACTTTGCTGGTTGGGCGAAAACTGACGATGCTACCGAGCAAGAAGACTTGGGTAAAGCGACGGCGACAACGACTTTCTATGCTGTCTGGACCAAGCAGGTAACATTCACCGTGGTATTCAACACGCAGAAGAGTTTCGGAACCACGGTCGCCTATGTGCAAGAGGGCAGTAAGGTCAGCAAGCCCACCAATCCGGTAGCCGAAGGCTATACGTTTGGGGATTGGTACGGGGATAAGGACTGCTCCGAATCCAAGAAATTCAATTTTGACACAGAGATATCAGAAAGCGTTACTCTCTATGCCAAGTGGACTCCCGAAACTTACAAGATTACCTATGAGCTGGGCGATGGAGCCAAGAACAACAAGGATAATCCGGAATCCTACACCATAGAGTCAGCGACTATTGTGCTGAAGAAACCCTCCCGTACGGGCTATACTTTTGAGGGTTGGTATTATGACAAAGAGTTCACCAAGCCTGCAGCCCAGATTACTAAGGGAACTACGGGGGATAAGGCGCTGTTTGCCAAATGGTCCGTGAAGACGTTTGCCATTGTCTATATGGCTGGTTCTTATGGGGCGGAAGTGGTGCCGTCAGATGTGAAACAGTACGATGTTCCCGTAAATTTGCGCGGCGCTTCTTACACTAGAGATGGATACCTTCAGGATGGGTGGTCGGATAAAAATGGAGGCCCCAAGATTTATGAATTGGCCGCCTCCTACAAGGAAAATCGAGCCTTGACTCTTTACCCCTACTGGGTCGAAGATCCGACAAATAAAAAAGATCCTTCTTCTGTAAAGGAAATTGCGTTTGTAGAGGGCTTCGGCTTCGGCATTGTGGTCCAAAACCATGGACTGGAAATTACCAATGTGAAATCTGGCGCCATCGTGTCCGTGATGGATATGCAGGGACGCTTGGTTCGGAAAGGTGTCGCCGGTTCTACCGGGTTTAGGGTGACCGGTCTTGTTCCTGGGAATTACGTGGTACGAGTTAATGGCGAGGTCCGGCAGGTCCGCATCCGCTAGGGCTTCTTGCGGCTCATCCAACTTAAGACCAGGTTCTGCCAGACCACGTAGCAGGTGGGGGCAAGGGCCACCACCGGTCCTGCGTATAGCGTCGATATCCAGATGACCAGGGTGGTGTTTTTTTGACCCATACTCTGGGAACCTTCGATGGGTCTGCGGTTCCTTTCGCAGAACCAGCCGAGCCAGAACAGCAATAGACAAAGGACTAGTGAAATTCCCGCCATCCACGGGAGTTTTCCGCTGTTCCACAGGTCGGCAAATCCCATTTCGCGAATGTCGTAGCTGGCCTTTGCAAGAATCACGAATACGGAAAAGGTCCACACGAACATGGTGTACTTCTGGAACTTGGCCGCCCTGTCGGCAAGCTCCGGGTAAAAGGCCCGGAGCCCAAGCGCAAAAGCTAGCGGAATACTGATGATGGGCTGGATGGTGTTGAAAATTTTCCAGGCGATTTCAGAGAGGCTCGCGTCCGCTCCGGTCAGGTAGCCAAAAATAAGTGGGATAGAAAAACAGGCAATCAGGTTTCCGCTCAAGAAAATTTTCAGGGCCAGCGATGCCGAACCGCCCAGCATTTTTGCCATGGCGGGAGCTGCATTTGCAGGTGGACACAGGGCGATGATTGCCCCTCCCAAGAGTACTTCCCGCGGGAGGTTGAACGCTGTAACGATGGCCCACAAGATTCCGATGAGAATCAAGCTTGCCACGAAGGCTCGAATCTCAATCTTGAAGGTGTAACCGTGGGTCTGGGGCGGGATTTTCGTCACGAAGGTGAGGAACATCATGGTGCCGATCAAAAACGGCATCAGGGGCGACAGTACATGGGCCTGGGGAATCAAAATTCCGAGTAAAATGGCCACGGGCATCAAGATGGCGCGCAAGTTTTTCATGACGGCGCCAAATTTAGCTTTTTAGTCGAAGGCTGGTTTCCATCAATAGAACAACTCTCAACTCATAACTGACAACTATTTGCTATATTCCCCCCCATGTTGCGCTCCAAGTACCAGGGCCTGCGTTTTGCCGACGGCCCCGTTGCCAAGAAGAAACAGACCAACCCCATCACGCTGGTAGTTCTGGGTTACCTGTTGCTGATTCTTGTTGGCGCTATTTTGCTTCGACTTCCGGTATCGCTCCGGATGCCCATCTCCTTTTTGGAAGCCTTGTTTACCGCCACATCTGCCGTATGCGTCACGGGGCTCTCTGTGCTGGATATCAGCAGTACGTTTACCCACTTTGGCGACTGGGTCCTACTGGTGCTGATGCAGCTGGGCGGTCTTGGAATCATGACGGTATCTACCACCTTGATTCTCTTGGCGGGCATGCACCCTGGCTTTAATCACCAGTCCGTGCTGCTTTCGGCTTTTTCCCAAGAGGGAAACATCGACCCTTCGAAAATCCTGAAGGCGGTTCTGCCCTTTACCTTCATCCTCGAACTGGTCGGGGCGGCGGTCTATTTTACCCAGTTCTCTGGCGCAACGCTCTACGACCGCATATTCGTTTCGGTGTTCCAGGCGGTAAGTTCTTTCTGTAATGTGGGCTTTACCCTGTTCCCGGATTCCCTGGTGCAGTTCCAGCTGAACCCCCTGGTGAACATTTCCACTTGCGTGCTTGCCCTGGCGGGGGGATTTGGTTTCTTGGCCGTGACGGAACTCCAGTATGTGTTTGACTTTAAGCAGCGCAAGGTCCGGAAAATTTCGCTTCATACCCGCATCGCTACCTTCGGCACCCTGTTCGTGGTGGCGGCCAGCGTGCTGGTGTTCTCGCTTACGGAATGGAACAATACCCTTGGCGACCTGAGTGTCGGGCAGAAGTTTGAATCCACCCTGTTCATGGCCTTTACCAGCCGCACCGCTGGGCTCAACACGGTAGATGTTCCCGGCCTGTGTGCCAGCTCCCTGTTCTTCTTTATCGTCATTATGTTCATTGGTGCAAACCCCGGCAGCTGCGGTGGTGGTGTGAAGGTGACTACCGCTGCGGTGATTGGGCTTTTGGGGTTCAACCGTCTGCTGGGGCGCGAAAAGACCCAGGTTCTTGGTCGCACCATTCCTGAAACCACCGTAGATAAGGCGGTGCGGATTTTCGTGGTGGCCATCGTGGTCATTGTACTTGCGACCTTGATTCTGCTCTGTACCGAAATCCCCGGAGGAGTTTCCGGAGCCGGACAATCCTCTTTCCTCAAGGTGCTGTTCGAGGTGGTGAGCGCCTACAGTACTTGCGGTCTTTCTATGGGACTAACGGGTGAGCTTTCTACCGTTGGCCGCGTGGTCATCTGCTGCGTGATGTTCATTGGCCGTATGGGCCCCCTCTTCTTGATTTCTGCCGTGGCGGGTCGTGTCCAGAACACCACCTGGTTCGCCGAAGAAGATATCATGGTAGGCTGATTTCAGTTTTAAAGTGTGTAATGTGAGATGTGTAATGGATAATTTCACATCTCACACCCCACATCTCACATTGTCAGATTTCTATTTACTACATTGCCTCGTATGGCTTCTAAACAATTTGTAATTATCGGACTTGGAAACTCGGCCATTTTCTTGGCCAAGCACCTGACCTCCCTGGGTCACGACGTGATGGTCATCGACTGCCACCCCGACAAGGTGCAGGACATTTCCAGTTCTGTTTCTCAGGCAATTGTGGCGGACAGTACCCGCCTCAAGCAGCTTTCGTCTATCCCTCTGCAGAAGGCGGATTCCGTTATCGTCTGTATAGGCGAGAACCTGCAGGCCTCGCTCCTTACGGTGCTGAACCTGAAGGAGTTGGGCGTAAAGCATATCATTGCCAAGTCCAGCAGTGCGGCCCATACCAACATCCTCGAGAAGCTGGGCGTTTCTGACATTTTCCACCCGGAAAGGGATTCCGCCATCAGCCTGGCCGAGCGGCTCAACCGCCCCAACATGCTGGACTTTTTGCCCTTCATGGAAGGCTTCTCCATTATCGAGATCGTGTGTCCCGAAAAGTTCCAGGGCAAGACCCTGAAGGATTTGTCCCTGACCCACAAGTACGGCATCCAGGTGATTGCCATCCGCGACCCGCTGGAATCCAAGCCCAAGATTGGTAACATTGCCGACTACGTGCTCAAAGAAAACGACGTGCTGTTCTTGATAGGCCCCAACGAGGCTCTGGACAGCTTCAAGGCGTAGTGCGGGCATAGCCCTAAGTTTTCACATCAGACCCGCCCTGGGCGGAGAGGAGACACAGTATGAAGGTATGGGTTTGTAAGGTTTGCGGCTACGTGCACATGGGACCGGAAGCCCCGGATGAATGCCCCCAGTGCAAGGCCCCCAAGAGCAAGTTCTTCGAAAAGGTAGAACAGAGCGCCGGTGGCAAGATTGTCTGGGCCGACGAACACAAGATTGGCGTTGCCCAGGGGCTGGACGCCGAGGTGGTTCAGGGGCTCAGGGAAAACTTTGCAGGGGAATGTACCGAGGTGGGCATGTACCTGGCCATGAGCCGCCAGGCCGACCGCGAAGGGTTCCCCGAGGTGGCCGAGGCTTACAAGCGTATCGCTTTTGAAGAGGCCGAACACGCCGCCAAGTTCGCCGAACTGCTGGGCGAGGTGGTCTATCCCGATACCAAGAAGAACCTGGAGCTCAGGGTTGCCGCCGAAGCCGGTGCCACCGAAGGCAAACTCGCCCTGGCCAAGCGCGCCAAGGAACTGGGCTACGACGCCATCCACGACACCGTTCACGAGATGTGCAAGGACGAGGCCCGTCATGGCTCTGCCTTCCAAGGCTTGCTGGGCCGCTACTTCAAGTAGTAGAACAAATAAAAAATAGAACGCAGGACCGAAATCCTGCGTTCTTTATTTTGAGATAGAATACTCTAGAAACTTAGTCCTTGAGGGTTGCCCAGTCCAGCACGCCCTTGCGGAACACGTAGAGGTAGCCCGCTTCCAGGATAACCAAGAAGCCCAAAAGCACCAGCAAAAGCTCCCAGCCGCCGGCCAGGAACTGCACGGCCCAGGGATACAGGAACGCCACTTCCAGGTCGAACACCAAGAACAGCATGGCCACCAGGTAGTATTTGACCGGATAGCGCTCGTTGGCCGTACCTGAAACGTGGGCGAGACCGCACTCGTAGGACGTGCCCTTGATGGCGGTATCCTTGATTTTGCCCGGGTGCAAGAACCAGTTGGCCAGCAAAAGGGCCGTGGGGATGCAAACCGCCATGATGACCAGGACGGTCACGGCGAAAGTAGTGTCAAAAACCTCTACATTGCTCATAGTGGCCAAAAGATAGTATAATTTTACGTGCTTTTTTAGCCCTCAGAGGTTATATTTAGGCTATGAGTGCATTGAAAACATGGATTCTGTTTTTTTGTGCAGCGTTTTTGCTTGCTGCCTGTTCCGATGGGGCGGGCACGTCGGTTCGTGCGGTTGAGGTGGGGCAGTCTGGCGCCGATAGTGTCATCGGGACTAGTGTTGTTGTAGATTCCAACGGAACGGTTTTCATTACGGATTCTGTCGTCGTGACCGATGCGGAATGGAGCCCTTATTACAGTAGTGGTGTTTTCTGTTGGTCAGACAGCTGCGAAAAGAGTTCCGCAACTAGCTCGGCCTCCGTTAAATCCTCGGCTTCTAAAACCAGTTCTTCGGCAAAATCCTCTAGCTCTTCGTCAAAGGTTTCTAGTTCTTCTGTCGAGTCTTCATCTTCGGCTCTACCGCCAACTGTGACAGACAAGGATATGACGGATAACCGTGATGGCGTCAAGTACAAGATTGAAAAGATTGGCGATGTCACCTGGATGGCCGAGAACTTGCGGTTCAAGCCGTCATCGGGAACATACTGCGATGCGACAGTGGAAGTGACCAAGCCCGGGCCTGGCGGCGAAACGGAAACGGTGAATGTCTGCGACCAGTACGGCATGTTCTACACATCGCAGTCGGTTGCTAATTCCGCTTGCCCGTATGGATGGCGTCTCCCTACGAAAGACGAGGTGGTTGCGGCTTTGGAAGCCAAGCCCGGCAACTGGTGGACTCTGGGAGGCAGGTTCAATTTGGAAAATTCGAAGTATGAAAAGGCGGGGGACGAAGGCCGTTTATGGATTCAGACCACCAGTGATGAAAAAAATTGCCTGCAGATTATGAAAAGCGGAGAGGACGTTATCACAGATTACCTGTATGCTGGAGCCAACAAGAGGGCGTTCCATGTCCGCTGCGTGATGACGGAATAGCTTCGCTCCAACTGCCCAACATGTCATGCCCGGTTAGGCCGGGCTTTTTTGTTCGTTAAAGTTATTACGATGTATGCGAATATTTGCATAAACGCATTGACGAGATAAACTCTTTTTCTATATTTGCCTACCGAAATGATATGCTAAAGCCGTGTTTCGAAAGACTGAATGGGCTAGAATTATCTCTCGTCTCTCGTCTTTCGTCTCTCGTCTGACATACCTCACTATCTATATTTGGTTTTGAAATTAAACAAGAGGCAAAAAATGTCCAAGATCGAAACTTTGTGCGTCCAGGGCGGCTGGCAGCCGAAAAACGGCGAACCGCGCGTCCTTCCCATCTACCAGAGCACCACTTTCAAGTACGAGTCCAGCAACGCGATGGCCGACCTGTTCGACCTGAAGGCCAGTGGCTACTTCTACACGCGCCTGCAGAACCCCACCAACGATGCCGTGGCGTCCAAGATTGCAGCCATGGAAGGCGGTGTGGCTGCCATGCTCACCAGCTCCGGTCAGGCGGCGAACTTCTTTGCCGTGTTCAACATCTGCGAGGCGGGCGACCACTTCGTGAGCACTTCCGCCATCTACGGCGGTACGAGCAACCTCTTCAGCGTTACCATGAAGAAGCTCGGCATCGAATGCACGTTCGTGGACCAGGACGCTAGCGACGAGGAAATCGAGAAGGCGTTCCGTCCGAACACCAAGTGCCTCTTCGGCGAGACTGTCGCCAACCCCGCCGGCAAGATCCTTGACCTCAAGCGCTTTGCCGACATCGCCCACAAGCACGGCGTGCCGATGATTGTGGACAACACATTTCCGACTCCGATTCTTTGCCGCCCGATTGAATTCGGTGTAGACATCGTGACGCATTCCACCACCAAGTACATGGACGGTCACGCGATGGCCGTGGGTGGCTGCATCGTGGATAGCGGAAACTTCGACTGGGAAGCCCATCACGACAAGTTCAAGGGACTCACCGAACCGGACCCGAGCTACCACGGTCTTGCCTACACGAAGGCTTTCGGCAAGGGCGCCTTCATCACGAAGGCTACCGCCCAGCTCATGCGCGACCTCGGCAGCATCCAGGCTCCGCAGAACGCGTTCCTCCTGAACGTTGGCCTTGAAACGCTTCACCTGCGCATGCCGCGCCACTGCGAGAACGCTCTCGCCTGCGCGAAGTTCCTGCAGAACCACCCGAAGGTGGCCTGGGTGGATTACGCGGGCCTCGAGGGCAACAAGTACTACGAACTCGCCCAGAAGCAGTTCAAGGGCGGGCTCCCGTGCGGCGTCTTGACCTTCGGTATCAAGGGTGGCCGCGAAAAGAGCATCCAGTTCATGGACAGCCTCAAGATGATTTGCATCGTGACTCACGTGGCCGACGCCCGCAGCTGCGTGCTGCACCCGGCAAGCCACACGCACCGTCAGCTCAGCGACGAACAGTTGATCGAGGCAGGCGTCGCTCCGGACCTGATCCGCTTCAGCGTGGGTATCGAGAACGTCGAAGACATCATCGCCGACCTCACGCAGGCTTTGGACAAGGTGTAATTCCCGCCTGTCACCCCGGTCGCAGTACCGGGGCCAACGTCAAAAAAAATCCTCGGTCTAAAACCGAGGATTTTTTAATGGTCATGCCCGCCTTGAGCGGGTTATTATCGCTTATTCCGATCGATCCAAGGTCTGGCCGTTTCGCCCACGTAAATCTGGCGGGGCCTGTTGATCTTGGAATTCGGGTCGTCGTGCATCTCTTTCCAGTGGGCAATCCAGCCGGGCAAGCGGCCAATGGCGAACATCACCGTGAGCATGTTGGTGGGGATACCCATGGCACGGTAGAGAATGCCCGAATAGAAGTCCACGTTGGGGTAGAGCTTGCGGGCAATGAAGTAGTCGTCCTTCAGGGCGGCTTCTTCTAGCTTCAGCGCGATTTCCAGCAACGGGTCGTTGATGTGTTCGTGCTCGAACACCTGGCCCATGAGCTTTTTCAAAACTTTGGCACGAGGGTCGTAACTCTTGTACACCCGGTGGCCGAATCCGGAAAGGCGGAAGGGATCGTTCTTGTCTTTGGCCTTTTCCATCACCTGCTCGATGGTCATGCCGCTGTTCTGGATACGGAGAAGCGTTTCCAGAACAGCCTGGTTGGCACCGCCGTGGAGCGGGCCCCACAGGGCGCAGATGCCGGCGCAGATGCTGGCGTAAAGGTTCGCCTGGGAGCTGCCCACCATACGCACGGTAGAAGTGGAGCAGTTTTGCTCGTGGTCGGCGTGCACAATCAACAGCGTGTTCAGCGCCTTTTCCATGATGGGGTCCAGGTGGTAGGGCCTGGCCTTGCTGCTGAACATCATGTTCAAGAAGTTACTGCAGTAGCTGCGTTCTGCTTCGGGGTAAACAAAGGGCTCGCCGATGCTTGCCTTGTAAGAGAAGGCGGCGATGGTGCGGATCTTGGAGATAAGGCCCGCGGTAGTCAGCTCAAAAGCGCTGGCGATGTTTTCGTCGTCGTAGAAGCGGGGAGTGAAAAGGCCCACGGCGTTCACGATGGAACTGAGAATGCCCATGGGGTGGGCGCTGGGCGGCATCTCACGGAAAAAGTGCAGCAGGTTTTCGTGGAGCAGTGCGTTTTCGGTAAGCAACGTGCGGAAATGCCCCAGCTGCTCGGGGTTAGGCAGCTCGCCGTAAATCAGGAGCCATGCGGTTTCGGGGAAGGTGGCCTTTTCGGCCAGGTCCTCGATGGAGTAGCCGCGGTAACGGAGAATCCCCTTCTCGCCGTCCACGTAGGTAATAGAACTCTTGGTGCTGCCCGTGTTCAGGTAACCGTAGTCCAGGGTCACCAGGCCGGAACTCTTGCGCAAAGTGCTGATGTCGAGACCGTGTTCGTTTTCGGTGCCTTCAACCACGGGGAGTTCGTAACTCTTTCCGTTGTAATTCAAGGTAGCGTTTTCGGACATGATACCTCCAGTAGGGGCTAGGATCTAGAGACTAGGATCTAGGGGTTTGTTTACGGTTTAACGAACTTATCAATGAATTTAGCATTTTTCCAATTTCTTCGCAATTGGATTGCAATACAGAATTTTTTTCTACTCTGCCCATTTTTAATTGATTGCAAATATGCAACTGTGTTTCTAGTTCGGCCTTAGACCCTCTTGCAATCATTAAGAAACGAATGTATTCAGCTGTTGTACTGCGTTCGTATCCTTCTGCGATATTTGACGGAATGGAAATTGCTGCACGACGCATCTGGTCTGATAGCGCATAAGACTCATTTTTTGGAAAACCTTGAATATAGTCGTACAATTGAACGACCATATCCACGGATTTTTTCCAAACAATCAAGTCCTTGTAGCTATTCATTCTCACTAGCCTCTAAATCCTAGCCTCTAATCTCTAAAACACAATTATAAATATTTTCGAACAGCTTGCCCAACTTGTCGGTTGGCACGGCGCTGAATGCTATGCGGATAAGGCCCGAAAGCATGATGGTACCCGTGCTGTAGTCGCTGATGAGCTTCTGGCGGAGCTGTTCGGCATCTACACCCTTGGGCTTGATGCACATGAAGTAGCCGCTGTTGCAGGGCATGGCCTCGAAGGCGTCCTTGTATTCCGGGTGGGCAGCGAGTTCCTGCTTGATGATGTCAAAACGCTTCTTGAGCGTGTTGTACTTTTCCTGCTTCTGCTGCAGGTATTCTTCGCTCTGGAAGGCGGCCAGCAGAATCTTCTGGCTGATGCTGGGGGCGTTAGAGATGTTTCCGCGGACCGTACCGGCGGCCTTGTCTTCGAGAGCCTTCAGCTGGGCCTCTGTGGCGCCCTTGAAACCAAAGCTCATAAAGCCGACGCGGAAACCCCACACGTAGTCTTCCTTGGTGGGGCCGTCCAGCTTGACAGCCAGCAGGTTCTCGTGGGCGTCCACAATCTTTGTGAAGATGGATTCCTTGGTCACGCCGTCCTCATAGACCAGTCCAAAGTAGGCGTCGTCCAGCAGGGCCACCACCTTGTTGCCGGCGGCGGCACATTCGGTAAGGATCTTGGCGATTTCCACCGCTTCTTTTTCGGTGGCGGTATAGCCCGTGGGGTTGTTGGGGAAGTTCAACAGCACCACCTTCTTTTGGCTCTTGCTTTCGGCAAGGGCCTTCTTCAGGGCCTCGGTATCGAACCCGCCGTCCTTGAAGGTATTGAAGGTCTTGATCTTTGCGCCGCAGCTGTTCTCGAACACCAGTTCGTAGTTGTCCCAGTACAGGTCGGGGATAATCACCTCGTCGCCCGGATTGAGGAAGAGGTAGCCCGCGCAGCTGATGGCGTGGGTGAGGGCTGCGGTCACGACCGGGTTGCTGAATTTCTTGGTGGCGAGGGTCGGATTCTTGCGGATAATCTGCTCTTTCCAGGCCTTGCGCAGGTCGGGGTTGCCGAAGCTGGGGGCGTACAGGAACGACGTCTTGGGCAGGTTCAGGCTCTTGAGCACGCAGTCAAGGACCAGGGGGCTGCCGTCGTCTTCGAGGGCGGTTCCGATGGTGGCGTTGATGGCAGAGCCTTTGGCTTCGGCGCCCTGGCCCAGAATGCCCTTGCGGGGGAAGAAGATGGCCTTGCCCCTTTCGGAAAGCATGGAAAGTACGCTGCAGCCGTTTGCGGAAAGTTCCGCGTTGGCCTGTTCTGCGAGAGGATTGTAGTTCATGACCTTGGTCCTGTTAAAAAATTCCGAGGCCAAAGATAGAAATTTAGGGGCAAGAGGCTAGGGGCAAACGGCCTGCGGGTGCGGAAAAAAGCGGATAAAGACGGCTCGAAGCCCGCTGTTTTTCATTTTTTGAAAAATGGGGACGTTTCAAATTCATTTGCCCATTCCTTGACCTTCGCCTGCAGAAGTTTCTTGTCCGGCAGATACAGCTCATAGGCGGAGGCGTAAATATTCGCATCCTCGGGCAAAGTCAGCTTCACAAGGGTATCCTTCTTCTCCTTGCAAAGCAAAATGCCAATGGTAGGCTTTTCAAAATCCTGCTTTACATAGCGGTCGTAATAGTTTACATACATCTGCATCTGGCCGAGATCCTGGTGCGTCAACTTGTCGACCTTCAAGTCAACGAGTACATAGCACTGCAACAGCCGATTGTACAAGACCAAGTCCACATAGTAATCGTCTTCGTCAAAGGAGAAACGCTTCTGACGCGCTTCAAACAGGAAACCCTTCCCCAGTTCCAGCAGGAATTCCTGCAACTTGCCGATGATAGCTGATTCCAGGTTCGATTCCGAATACGATGCATCCGGTTTCAAGCCGACAAATTCCAGTGTCACCGGATTCTTGATGATATCCTCCGGCTTTTCCACCACGTTGCCAACACGCGACAGGCGGGCGACCTGCTCCTTGTCGCGGCTCAGCGCAAGACGTTCGTACAGGCTTGAACCATACTGCCGCTGCAACTCGCGAACAGACCAGTTTCCGGAAGTGGCCTCAATTTCGTAAAAGCGCCGTTCGTCGGCATTCTTGATGCGCATGAGAACCAGGTAATGGGACCAACTTAATGTGAAATTTGGGGTACCCGAGATTTGACAGACAGTGTCTGTCAAATTGGATGAGTCATTCTTTTCAATTTCGTAAACGCTGTTTACGAAATTCGAATATACAGAAAAAAATTTTCTGCAAAGAGTTAAGCTTTCTACTGACCACCCGTCTCCATAATGTGCCGTAAGACGCTCCGACAAGCCCACAAGAACCTGTTTCCCATATTCCGCGCGTTTTTTACCGGACTGCTCTTCTTCCACGATATATCGCCCAATTTGGTACTTCGTGTAAACCTCGGCGACATTCATTGCCGTAGCCACACGCATGTGGGCCTGCTCAATCAAGTTCGAAACCTTATTGAACAACGACTCCACCGCTTTTGCAGGGGCAATCTCTTTCTTTTTAGCCATTTTAGCCTCCATTTGCCGCAAATTGCGGCTAGTTGATGTTAGAGGCGTCCCCTTTATCCCGAAAATCGAAATAAAAAAAAGACGCATTTCTCCATTCGACAGAGAAACGCGTCTGGCGGTAATGTACCTAATATTCAGAATCTTGGCTAGGGGTGAAAGAAAATTTTACATGGCGTTCCCCACGCACGCGCGGGTCGGGCTTTACTCGCTACGCTCCCGGAGCCTTGCTTTACGTCATGGCGGACTTGATCCGCCACCTGGAACCAAAGGATGCAAGTCTCCGCCCTGTCGGGTGACAATCCCTAACGCAAAAGTTTCGTATCACAAAAAAGACTCGCGGTTTACCCCTTGACATGCAAAACCAGTGAGTATAGATTTAGGCCATGACCTACTACTTCATCAGCGATTTGCATGTCGATTTCTATGCGCCGATGACCCGCACTGTCGCCATATTGCGCAAACATTTCGAAGCATTTTTTGAACGCAACTTTTTACCGGCGGATGCCTGCTGCATCGCGGGCGATATTGCGAACAATTACTTCACCTACGTAGAATTTCTGAAGTTCATTGCCGAGAAGTACTGCTCGGTTTATGTATGCCTCGGGAACCACGACATCATTACCGAATATCTGGGGCGCTTCGGAGCGGACAAGGAATTTGCTACATCCGAAAGCAAAATAAAGTACTTTCTTGCCGAAGCAGAAAAAATCCAGAACGTTCAGTTACTTGAGAACCGCATCGCAGATGGTGTCGCAGGTTGTATGGGCATGTGCGATTTCAAATACAAGCATACACCCGCTGCATCCGAAATTACGAACAAAATTCTGTGGGCGACGCGCTGGTTCGACGGAATCCATTGGAAATACATGCAGAACAACACGGATAAACTCTGGCACTACTATGATAGCGTATTCCGCAAACTTACTGCGCAGCATCCCAAAATTATGATGTCGCACTTTCTGCCACTGGAATTCGATATGGCAGAACGGTACCGACAAGACCCCTACTCGAACTTCTTCTATTTTCACGGAGCAAAATACCTCGAAAACTTGGATGACGGGAGTATTTGGCAGGCAGGCCACACGCACACCGCCATCAAGCGAGAGTACATTGACAAACTTGGCAAAAGGCACTTGCTGCTGTGCAATCCAGTGGGTTACCCCGACGAGAACCCGTTCGCAGAATACGGGCTAAAACGGGAAGATTTCTTGGTGGAAGTGGAGTGAAACGATGATAAAATATGGGCGTTCACCGGCTTGTCCCCATCTGTCACCCTGGAGCCGCAGGCGATAGGGGCCATGCCGGGTCGGGCTATACTCGCTTCGCTCACGGAGCCTTGCTAGCGCAAGTCTCCGCCCCAAGGGGTCACTATCCCTAACGCAAAAAGCTACGAAACTGTCGTTTTTGCGGCATCTTTTTTTATTTGCTCTAAAACAGATTCTATCAACGTATTTATGTCTCGTTTTTCGTCTTCAGTGAGCATTGTAGAAACAATGTCGTCAATGGTCTTCTTGCCTATCTTACGATTGTAGCGATCGGTTTTATTCAACAACACTATTAATTCCTTTTTTATACCATCGGCATATTCATCTATGGCTTTTGTGGTCAAAGAAGATTGCATGTTGCTTATAAGATTGCGCAAGACGTCTTCCTTTTCAATACCGGTAAATTCAACTTCTTTTATATAATCCGAAAGTAAATTTAAAAGACTTTTAACATCATTTTTTCCCCTTAAGTAATATGCGTCAACAGGCAAAACTATTGACAGTTTATCAAGCATAGACTTGTAGTCGTTCTCTAACTCTTTTAATTTCTCAAAAGAATATTTCTGAGAAAGTGGAACAATTGTATTTTTTAATTGAGAATGGAGCTGTTTTATTATACTTTCGATTGAATTGTCATTTGCCTCAGGGAAGATTTTCCTTATTTCTTGCCCGCAATAATCTGAATATGCTTTGATCATCTTTTCAGGATTTAATCGATTTACTAGAAAGAAAACCTCTAGAAGGTAGTGTATCGATTCGTTTATTATTTTGGTTTCTTCGGATTTGCGGTTCTTATAGTGAAGCAGATGCGTGGAAATGCCGCCTATTAGTGTGCCCAATATTGTCCCACAAATACCAATCAACGCAACAATAATTCCTGACATGCGACGCCTCCTTTACCCCTTTGTAGTATAATCTTTTTTTCCTTTGTTCTTTTCCGCGGCCATCGGCATATCACCAAACTCATCTTTCTGCGAAGGCATCTTGTAAATGCGGCCAACGGCATCTTCCCCGCCATTCGCAGCATCTCCACTGTCTTCGCCTTCTTTGGCTTTCTTCTTTAGGCTCTTGTATATTTCACCCATGAATATGCCGAGGACTTCTTTTTTGATTTCTTCATTATTCAGGAGCAGCGAGAAGAAGCTTTCGTTCTGGTCAAGGCCTTCAACCAAGGCTTCGTCAATGTTGTCATAGAACGGGAAAGCAAAATCCTTTTCGGTGTTCGACGCGGCACTCTTCTTGAGGTTTTCGTTCTTCATCATGATGTCGCGAATCTGCAAGGCGGCCTTCACGGCGACATCAACGTCAAATGCCGTTCCGTTCTTGCTGTTGATTTCAGCGATAATCTCGGACAGTTTCTGCTTTTTGTCATCGGGGAGCCCGAACTTTTCGGCGATAGGCAGTTTCAAGAACGGCTTTGCAACCAGATTAGGTTTCTTGTGCTCCTCGTCCTTTTTCTGCACAATGTTGTCTATCCTGATTTTCCCCTTCAGCGAGAATCCCGAACCGGACTGGCTTATATCCAGGTACGCAAGCAGGGCCACGATAAAGTTGTATTTCTTGTGCAAGTCCACATCTTTAAAGTTCGTTACCTGAATCATGAATTCATAAAAGCGCACAAAGCTGCGCAAGAGGCCCACAAATTCTACCTGTTCTTCGAATTCGAGTTTTTCGACAAACTTCTTGGCACGCACAAGCAGTCCGTTGATTTCGGTCTTTTTCTTGTCCATCAAGCCTTTGTACATCCAATCATTGAACTTCATCACGTCATCGTAATCGATAATGGCGTAAGCGTCAATCTTCTTTTCGAGTTCGTAAATATTCCTAGGGTTTACCGAGTTGGCGAGGAAAGTCGAAGTGTAATACGGCGCAAAAGCCGCCTTCATGTCTTCGTAGTCGTTCTTAAAATCGAGAATGAACGTCTGTTTTTGATACGGAGGGCAAATGCGGTTCAGTCTCGAAAGCGTCTGCACGGCATTGACGCCGCGCAGTTTCTTGAGGATATACATGGCGCAAAGTTTCTTCTGGTCGAAACCCGTCTGGTACTTGTTCGCCACGAGCAGAACCTGGTATTCGTCCTTGTCGAATTTTGCAGGCAGTTTATCTTCCGAAAAGCCGTTCATCTTGGCTTCGGTGTATTCCACATCGTCCAGCTTCACCTTGCCCGAGAATGCGACAAGCGCCTTGATATCGCTATAGCCCCTCTTGCTCAGGTATTCGTCAAAAGCCAATCGGTACTTGACCGCTTCCGGGCGCGAACCCGTAATGACCATCGCCTTGGCATTGCCGTCCAGTTCGGCCATCACGGTAGATCGGAAATGTTCCACAATCACTTCAATACGCTGGGCGATATTGGTATCGTGCAGTTCCGCCGCACGGGCAATCTGGCGTTTCGCCTTTTTGGTTTCCAGGGTCGGGTCATCCTGAATAGCCTTGTTGACTTGGTAGAACGTCTTATAGGTGATGTAGTTCTGTAATACGTCCAGAATAAAGCCTTCTTCAATCGCCTGCTTCATTGAGTATGTATGGAACGCTTCGCTGTGGCCATCTTTGTTGATGCGCCCGAACAGCTGCAACGTCGTGGGCTTGGGAGTCGCCGTAAACGCGAAGAACGACACGTTATCCTGTTTGCCGTTCCTGTTGATTTCATCGACAATGGAATCTTCTACGTCGATTTCATCTTCGCCGTCGGCCGCAGGACCCGCCGAAGCCCCCTTGCCGAGAGCCTTGGTGATGGCCGCCATGTTCTTGCCTGCAGTAGAAGAATGCGCCTCGTCGATGATAACGGCAAAAGTTTTCCCCTTGAGCGAGGCGACCGAATCTACAATGTAGGGGAATTTCTGGATTGTCGTCGCAATAATCTTCGTGTTTCCTTCGAGCGCCTTGCGCAAATCGTCCGAAGTACAGTCGTCCTTCATGGGCTTGAAAAGCCCGGACTTGTGCTCGATTCCGCTGATAGCCGCCTGCAACTGTCTATCGACCACCACGCGGTCAGTCACCACCACCACGTTGTCAAAAATCTGCTTGTCGTCACTGTCGTGCAGCGAAGAGAACCTGTGCGAAAGCCACGCGATGGTATTTGTCTTGCCACTACCCGCGCTATGCTGAATCAGGTAATTGAACGCAGACCTGTTTTCGCCCACATCGGCAAGGATCTTTCTCAGGCAATCCAACTGATGGTATCGCGGGAATATGACCGTTTCCTTCTTCGTTTTTTTTCCGGTCTCGCTATCCACCTTATCTTCGACCTGGATAAAGATGTAGCGCGAAATCAAGTCGAGAATCGTATCCTTGGTCAGGATATCTTCCCACATGTAATGCACGGGGTATTCGTCTTCGCAAACGGGATTTCCCTTGCCAGCGTCCACTCCGTTGCCATCGCCCATATTGAACGGCAAGAAGGTTGTCGTTTCGCCTTCGAGCCGTGTCGTCATATAGACTTCGTTCAGGTCCATCGCGAAGTTCACCAGAACGCCCGACTTGAACAAGAAAAGCCGCGTCTTGGGGTTGCGTTCCGTGCGATATTGTTCAATGGCATGCGAATAATTTTGCCCCTGCGGATTGGACTTGAGTTCAAGTGACATGATGGCAATCCCGTTCAGGAATATCACCAGGTCAATGCGTTCCTTGTCGCTCGCCTCGACTTCTTCGGCCACCGAGAAAATATTTTCCTGGAACTTCTTCAAAAGTTCCGGATTGAAACCCGTAGCGGGTTTGCTATACATCAAGTCCAGGTGCTGGTTCGCAATGTCGAAACCGTGCTTGAGGGTCGCAATCAGGCTGCCGTCCTTTTGGGTCACCTCGCGGTTGAAGCAGTTGAACAGCGTCTCCTCGAAATCGCCCTTGAACATCTTGCGGAGCATCTCGACCTTCTTGGGCTGCGTCTTCTCCAAGAACTCCACGAGCAGTTCTCCGTCGATAGCGAAGCGACGGTTAAAGTTGTCGTTCTTGCGCACGCGGTAGCCGTTGTGCTCTTCCAGGTAGTTGATGATTCCGCGCTGGTAATCGTAACGTTCGTTGATGGTAAACTTCATAGGGACCCGTCCTTATTCCTCAAACAAGTCGTTTAGCACAACTTCGCTTTGAACACGATTGCTGTACTTGTTTTTCTTGACACCGTATGTCGTTATCATCGTTAGTTGCACTGATTTCTTTGTTGCTGTCTCTCGTTTGAAAGCGTCAATTTTATTTCGTAACGTTTTTTCGTAATCGGCGTCAATCATATAATCGTTAATTGAGAACTTGATTTCGCAGAGGTTGATTACGCGATCCCTGCGATCGATGAGCAAATCAATTTGCGCTCCTCTTTTCTGTTTTTCGCCTTTGTCGGAATCGTCCTTGATTTTGCTAAACCACGAAGATGTTTCCGTAAGGACTCCCGCTATTCCCAATTTACGTTTTATTTGTTCCAGGTGATTTTTGCAAAGCTGTTCGAATGTGAAGCCTGCCCACGCTGATCTCGACGGATTATCTAAACCATTTGTCCAAAAATGCTCATCCTTCCCGTAATTTTCCTTGATATAAGCAAAGTAAAACATCGAGTAAAAATCGGAAAGTTGATAAATGGTTTCCTGTTTTTTCTTACCAAAGAACTGATACGGGAGTACAAATCCATTAATTTCAAGATTCCGCAAAAACTTGCTGAGCTTTCCATTAATCGGCAATTTCGATTCTTTGGCGATTTCCAGCCTGGTCAATCCCATTTTCTTTTTGGCCAACGCCTCGACAATGGCGATGTGGGCTTCCGCATGTTTAAAAAGCGAGTGATAAAGATGGTCAAATTCATCCCAAAGCACTGCATTTTTGCGGAAGAACATGTTGTCTATGTTTTGGGAAAAGCTCCACTTGGCGTTAAGTTGTTTTAAATAGAACGGAATACCCCCCATAATCATGTAACATTCCGCAATGTCGTAACGAGTCCAGTCAATCCCTTTGGATTTTAAATAAAGCTCTGTTTCGTGAAGGGTAAAAGGCTGAACAAACAACCGAACAGAAGACCTGTTGAAAAGTCCGCCCTTGTCGCCAAGCAATTTGTCGGTCATCCATGAAGTCGCAGAGCCGCAGGCAATCAGCACGATATCCCGTTGCGCCGAGGCCCAACCGTTCCAGAAAGCTTCCAGAGCAGGCACAAAACCGGATTTCGTGGTGTCGAGCCAAGGCATTTCATCGATAAAGACAATCTTGCGTTTCTTGTGCAAACTCTTTAAGTACATTTTTAGTGCGTCGAACGCCTTGAACCAATTTTTAGGTACTTCGGAATGAGTTCCGCTATACTCGTCCATCGAGGCAGCAAAACGGCCAAGCTGGACCTTTGTCGGCTCGTTGAATACACCTGTTAACTTAAAGTCAAAATGATTGTCAAAAAACTCGTTGACAAGGAAAGTCTTTCCAACGCGTCGCCTACCGTAAACAACGACAAGTTCCGACTCTCTGGAATCAAGACATCCCTGCAACTGGGCTATTTCGTAATTGCGACCGATGATGTTCTTTTGAGACATGACAACCTGCTTTTTTATAAAAATACAATATTTTCGCCCAAACAGGTCTTTTTCTATAAAAAAAAGTGAGAAAAAGACCTAACTCAAACACAAAACGGGTCTTTTTCTACATAAAAAGGCAAGAAAAAGACCTACGTTCTAGGCGGGAACTTCTTTTTTGCCGGTCACGTATTCGAAGATGAGGGATTTCTTGTATTCGTCCAGGGTTTCGAGCTGACGCTGCTTATCGGCGATGATCGCATCGATTTCGGAACACTTCTCGTCAAGATAATCTGCGATAGCCTTTTGCTCGGAGAGAGGGGGTTCTATAAGTAGCATTTTTGCTAACTCTGAATAATTCAACCCTTGTCTTACACCATTTCCCATATTGTATAAGACTTTCATTACATCATAGCTATGTAATAAATAATGAAAATACGATTGATTTAAATCGCAACACGCTTTTAATGTTACATATGCAGATGTTATTATGCCGTGTTCCTTGACCAATCCTGTTCTTAAGCTGCGTTTGTCGTTTTGCAAATCGGTTAAACGTAATACGATATCATTCTGTTCAATAATATTGTATCCATTAAAATTTTCTGGAAGTAGGCCTTCACGACAATCTATATCTTTACGAATGATTTTACCGTAACTCAAAGACAGAAGATTACGTTCCTTGCCAAGAATATTTTTGTGTTTGCGTTCATCAAAATAATAATACAACGGATGGATATTCCACACTTCAGGGATTTTTCCAATCCATTCGATGCCGCTGTCTTTTAATTTGGATTTGGGATTGAGGCCTTTGGTGACAGCCTCGGTAATAACCGATTTCTTGTAGTTGTTCAAAATTTCAATCTCGCGCTGCACATCCGAGCGAATCGAATCAATCTCGCCACACTTCTCGTCCAAAAAATTCGCAATCCTCTGCTGTTCCGCAAGAGGTGGGAACGCAATATAGGCATTATTCATAACACCCATTGTTATGAACCCCATTGTAGTTTCATGGATTTCTGCTTGAAGAGCATTTGTCAAACTGATTAAATAGTAGTAAGCAAACATCTTACTAATCTTTTCTGACAAAACGGTTTTCCATATATGGTAATGATATATCACCTTTTCACCATGCCATATTACAGGAGCATAGGACATGGACCAAGAATACAACAAATCACCGTCTTGACAATATTTATTTGGTTCCAATTCTAAACTAGAGGAATACCAAACCGGATTAGTAAACAAATTTCCAACACGTAATATTTTATACTTGCCGTCCTCTTCAAATTCAGAATCTTTATACGCTCTGCCATTTAAAAGCGTAATCAAATATTTTTGTTTACAGCATTTCCAGCCACATGGAATTTGCCCAATCCAATCAACACCGCTGTCCCTCATTTTACGCATGCTTGCCCCCAACCTTGCCATAGTTAGCGGTCAAGTAGTTCACAAACGCAGAACAACTGACAAGCATAAACTTTGCTTCTTCAAAAGTGACATCACTCTCAAACATGCCCTCAGAATGACGAATTCCGCCTTCATCGTTCGTATAACCATATAAGTTTGAAAAGGCGCTTTTTAAAGCCGAATGAATTACCAAACCATTATCTTCAAGTCGCTTAATCGCTTGTCCTAATGTCGCTTTTTCATTTCCGACAATAATCGAACAAATTGACTCTACTGCTAAAATACTTTCCTTAATGCAGTTCTTGTAGTCTTTATGTTCCCTATCTGCAATAAAACCAACAGCCTTTTTTATTTGAACCCTTACTCCATCAAATTTATTATTGCATGCATCTTCAATAGACTTGATTTCATTTTCATCTGTAATAGGAACAATTCGACCATCAACAAAACGATATCCTACATATTCTCGTTCAAAAATTAGACCAATCAATTCGTAAAAATCTTTTCGCTTTTTATCTTCATATTCATTATATCGGAATTTTGCAAGAAGTTCAAGAAAATCAAAGACTTCGTTAAATACAGCATTGTCAAGAATCCGTTCAGTAATTTTTATTATATCGGAAACACCATAATGCTTATCCGGATCCGTCTTTTCCGCCAAGGCTAACGTGATTATACAGCGGCATAAATCATCTTCTTTCTTATAGACAGAATCGCTATTGTTATGATATCTATCAAATTGAGCGCTTAAACTATCCGAAATTAAATTAAATAAGATATTCCTTGTTCTATCATCCAAATCGTCAATTTGCATTTGCGTATTGCAAGAACCCATTCCATGAGCTTCGCTAAATCCACCACGAACATGAATCATACTTACACGTTCTGCCATATACTACCCAAACAATTTTGCGATGCGTTTATTTACAGACTTATCAAGTTCCACAAATTCCTTCGCCAAGTCCTTGCTCGCCTTGGGCTGTTGGTACTTGTAAAAATACCGTGTGAACGGGATTTCGGCACCTGTTTTCACAATCGGCTTCTTGGCAGAAGTATCCTCTTCGAAAAAAGCCTTTGCATCGGGAATATGCGGCAACACTTCGCGGGCCATGTAGTCTTCGATACTCTCGGTGTACTTGACGATTTCGGTATCCTTCGAATCGTTGTCCCAAAGCACGTTGCCCTTCTTGTCTTTCTGGATTTCGGCATCCTTGTCCATCGCAGAAAGGCCATCCGCAATCCTGTCGAGTAACTTCTTATCCACATCGGGGAGCAGTTCTGACAAGCGATCCATAAAGGAATCCGGCTCCAAGTATTTCTTCTTGCCGGTGTTTGCCTTTAGCGTTTCCATAATGGAATCGTAAATGGGCTTGCCCGCCCTCAACTTTTCAAGGAGTTTTTCTTCCTTGGCGGAGAGTTCCTCTTCGGAATTTTCAAGTTCGTTCACCTTCGCTTCGTCATAGACCGTATTCAATGCACCTGATACGACCAGATTTTCAATACGTTCGTCGGTGATGGCGTAACTGCGCTGCAACGGCTGCTTGACCACGTATTCGCGGTACATGAATTCTTCGTTGTCGTAAATCTGGCAAAGTTCGTTTTCTTCGAAGTTCGCGTAAAGTTCGGTAATGCGCTTGCGGTCTTCGGGAGTGATTTCGTTGCGCTTGTTGCCAAGGCTCTTGCGCAACTTGTGGTAAATCCCGCTCGCGTCAATGAGCTGCACCTTGCCACGGCGTTTTTTGCTCTTGTTCTTGGAGAGTACCCAAATGTAGGTCGCGATACCCGTGTTGTAGAAAAGGTCTGTGGGGAGCGCGATAATCGCTTCGAGCAGGTCGTTTTCCAGAAGCCAGCGACGGATCTGCGATTCGCCCGAGGCCGTGCCGCCCGTAAACAGCGGAGAACCGTTCTCGATAATGGCCGCGCGCCCACAAAGGTCGTCCATCTTGTCAACCGCCGACTGGATAAACAATAGCTGCATATCACCCGTAGCAGGCAGGTAGCCCGCACCCCAGCGGCTGTTCGCCTTGCTCTTTTCCTTGTAAACGGCTTCCTCGACACCTTCGGCGGCGTCCTTGCCGCCCCACGGCTGGCCAAACGGCGGGTTTTCCACCATAAAGCGCATCTTGGTGTTTGTAAAACTGTCCGCCTTCATGGTATCTTGCAGGCGGATGTTCTCGGCGTTCTGCCCCTTGATAAGCATTTCGGCAAGGCAAATCGCATAGGATTCCGGGTTCACCTCCTGCCCGAAGAGTCGGATGTCGGATGTCGGGTTGAAACGCTTCACGAAGTTTTCCGTGGTCGAGAGCATACCGCCCGTACCGCAGGCCTGGTCGCATACGGTAATCACCTTGCCGTCTTCAAAAATGTCGTCGCAGCCCTCTGCAAGCAAGATGTTCACCATCGTCTTGATGATGTCACGGCCCGTGTAGTGGTCGCCCGCTTCGGCGTTTTCAGAAAAGCGGCGAATCAGGTCTTCAAAGATGTAGCCCATCTTTACGTTGTCTATCGTTTTCGGGTCAAGATCCAACTCCGAGAACTTCTTGATGACGCCGTAAAGGCGGTTGTGCTTGTCCATCTTGTCGATTTGCTTTTCGAAATCGAGGCCCGACAAATTGCTCATGATGATTTCTTGCACGTTCGGCGAGAACGCGTTCAGGTAGCTCTTGAAATTGGCCGCGATATTTTCGGAATCGTTCAGGAGTTCGGAGAGCGTGTACTCGCTCGTGTTGTAGAACTGGAATTCCGAAATCTTGCACATCGCCTTGTAGGGGTAGTTCGGATTTTTCTTGAACTGCGCCACAACCTTCGCCTTGGTCTTTGCAAGCGCACATTCGAACCTGCGAACAATCACCATCGGGATAATAACATCCTTGTACTTGTCGCTCTGGTAGGGGCCGCGGAGCGTGTTCGCGATGGACCAAATAAAGTTGACTTCGGCCGAAACATCTACCGGGGAATCGTCAAAAACGATGTCGATGACCTTGTTCTTGGGCATGAAAAATCCTTTGCTGTATCAAGGGTAAAAGTAAATAAAAATGAGACTATTCTACGAGAACGGGCTTGAGCTTGAGCGCTTTGGGGTCAAGAATTATCTGATAAATACTGATATTCGGGTTCAATTTCTTTGCAATTTCAATGATTTGTTCCTTTTTGCGCGGTAACATATTTACGCCGAGATAAACCGATTCAAAGCAATCCGGGGTGATTCTGGGATAATGGCGTATTTCTTTTCCGTCAATGGATTCTTCTTCATAAAATTCTTTTGGGACGTCATACGCAGAGCCAACCCAATGTGGATCCTCTGCAATCAACCTCATCTCTTGTTCGTGCTCCCAAACCTTAGCTTTGGTTAGTAACATATCTGAAGGCGAAGGCTTATCTCTAAAGAAATCCGGTTTATCATTTATATCTCTATATTTGACTTCGTAAGCCTTTTGAGGAGCCGACAGACCCCAAAACCTATCCTGGCAACTCCGCAAAACGGCTTCTAGATTTAGACCAATGCAAATACCTTTGTGGTTATTGTAGTAAGCCCACATCAGTAACGAATCGCACACCTTCGACAAGCAACAAATCCAGGTTTGCTCCCTGTAATTTTTCATGTGCGTATATTCCATCTGCGAAATGAAATCTGCAGGAGGCCAATTTCGCGCGTTCTTTGGGACGTTCGAAAAGTCGAATAAGTCCGGGTGACAATCAAACGGGTCGTTAAATTTTGTGGCATTGGTAAACTGAAGCGTGCGGTATTTCAGCATCAGCCGACCGCCTTCAAAATCAAGATATTTGTACAGCGTACTTACGGGCATGTTTTCAAGATAGTTTTTTTCGCAACTAAAGAATGATTTATATAACACTATGAGTTACACAGCAGAAATGTCCGCTTCGAAAAATTTACCGAAAGCAACCCTTGCGGATGTACAAAACTACTACAAATGTGAAAATTTTGCGAACGAAAATTTCGTCCACAAACTGTTCGGCTAAAAGCAGGTCTTTGCCGTTCGCGAACTTAGTTATCCCTTCACCCGGTACTTCCCCTTGCCATGCCCTACAACGGGCTCGATGATTTCAAGAGATAGCAGTTTCTTGATAAGCGATGTTGCTGCGGTCGGTTTGCAGCCGGTCAGTTCCATAACCTTGGATGCTCCGAATACTTCGCCACTGACTCCCTGAATGATTGCGAAAAGTTTTTTCTTTGTGGGGGCGTTGAGTTTCGCGCTTTCCAGGCGCTGTTCAATCCCCGCAGTTTGTCGAATCTCTGCATTTTCAACGGCGATGTCGTCATGGCTAGAACGTGCGTCCGCTTTCCCCCTGTAGTTCACATGCAGGTAGCGGTTCTTCATTTCGTGGTGTTCGCCCATGAGCATGTTGCGGAAAAAGTTCTCCAAGAAAACGGGCTCTCGAGAAATTCCCTTGGGCAGGTTTTTGTAATTCGCACGCACGAGAGCATTCCTGAAATACCAGGAATTATCCGCAAAAATCTTGTTGTCCACCTTGAAGCCCAAGGAGCGAAGATACTTTATAGTGAAAACAGCGGTGGTTCTAGTGTTCCCCTCACCAAAGGCGTGGATTTGCCATAAACGCGATACAAAGTCTGCCAGATGCTCGACAATCTGATCCATGTTGAGGCCTCTGTAGTTGAACTCGCGTTCCTGTTCAAAGTCGTAATCCAGCGCCATTCGGAGTTCGAACGCAGCGCCGTACATCACGGTATCGCCGTCCAGCACCCACTCCTTTTTGGTAATGTCGTAATTGCGCAGGCGACCTGCAAACTTGTAGATTCCCTGGAAAAGCTTCCCGTGAATGGCTATCAAATACGAGGGCGAAAAGGTGAAGGCCCTTTCGCTCAAGATTTTCGCGATGCGACTCGAAACCTTGTCTGCCTCTTCCGTGTCGTCGGGATCGTTGGCGCGCGAAACCTTCGACTCGTAATAACTGTTGATGAGCTTTTGCGCATCGTCGATGGTGATGTCGCCCTCGATATTGCGTCGAGCAGTCTCAAAAAGATATTTCGACGGTGTCAAGCCATCGACTTGCTGCAGGCCAATCGCGGCAGACCACGCCGAAGACTTTTCCCTCTTGGAAGGGGGAGCATTGCGTACGTAGTTTTCAAAATTGATTTCGAACTTTTTCTTTGCCATATACCCATAAATATAGCTTCAATCCCCGCGTTTTCAATACCAATCCCCGTGTTTTGGCGTTAAATCCCCGCATTTTTGCTATCAATCCCCGCTAAAATGATAATGGATCCCCGCCAGTTTGCGCCAAGCGGTCATTAGAAGGGGTAGCGAACAACGGAGTGTGAGCGAGGGGAAGGCTTTCCCCTCCCATAAATCGTCCATTTTCGCCAATACATCAAAAACATTTATCATTTTAATGAAAATAATATATTTGACATTATGAATTTCAAAGGGTATATTAGTGGTGTAAAACAAGGGTAACCCTTAGAAAAGGAGTTCATCATGAAAACCGAGAATCGAGCAACGCCGTTATTTACCGCTACCGCTTTTGTAGCTATTTCTTCCGCCTTGTTCTTCCTTTCTGGCTGCTCCGCCGACACAAGCATCGCCGGGGCCTCGGAGGAAGAGTCCACTATAAGTGCCGAGGCCGTGAACCAGGGGACAGCCCTTGCCAGGGGGCAGGTTTCGTCGGAAACAGTGGTGTTTGGGGAGGTCACCGACCCCCGTGACGGTCAGAAGTACCGGACCGTCAAGATCGGGAAGAACACATGGTTTGCCGAGAACCTGAATTACGAGACGGCCAATAGCTGGTGCTACAATGATGAAGAGACCAACTGCGATGTGTATGGACGGCTCTATACCCATGCCGATGCGGCGAATGCCTGCCCCGAAGGCTGGGCTCTGCCCACCATGATTCAATACATGGAATTGTATATGAACACGGCGAATTCTGACGGATTCAAGACAAATGCGTCTATGCTTATTGCGACCGGGTCTAGATGGGGTTCTTCTTTTGAGGGTGGCGAAAAATACGAGTTCCGTGGCAAGGATCAGTTCGGTTTCTCGGTTATTGCTGCTGGAAGAAGGACTAGCGACGGAAATTTTGAGCAAATCGACGCCTCGGCCTATTTGTGGACGTTGACGGCATCGTCTAGGGGTGGGTATGTTGCGCAGAATTTCGTTACCGCATCGCCCAAGGACGCGGCGGTAGAGGTGAGTTACATTGTCCGGACCGACGCGGCCCTCTCCGTGCGGTGCATCAAGCGCTAGTTTTTTTGCTCTTTCTCTCTCTTTTAGCATGGCGGGTGCCTAAGATGCCCGCCATTTTTCGCAATCTATGGCCGTAGTCCACGGACAACGCTAAAATATGGACTTTTGCCTATTTTGTGAGCCTAGTATATATATTAAGGCTGCCGAGGTCTAGGGATTGATTTTGGCAAAAAACGGAATGGGTGTATGAAAAAATTCTGGTGTTTTGGGTTGGCCGTTTGCATGGGCTTTTCTGCGGCGCAGGCTGCACGACAGATGGAATGGCTGAATCGTGGCCTGGTTGCCGTCAAAACGAGTGGGGGAGTGTTCCTCAGTTGGCGCGTTCTCGGGACCGATGGCGAGGCAACGGGCTTTAATTTGTATCGTGACGGCGAGAAAATCGCAAGTTTTACCGGTACGCAGGCGAGCAACTATACCGACACGAAGGGAACTACCGCAAGTAAGTACTCCGTGAAGGCCGTTGTCGGTGGCAAGGAACAGACGGCGGACGCTGCTGTCTCTGTGTGGAATGACCAGTTTTTGACTGTGAATCTTGACCGGCCGAATGGCGGTAGCGACTATACCTATAGCCCCAACGATATTGCGGTAGGCGATGTGGATGGTGACGGCGAATTTGAGCTGATTCTCAAGTGGGATCCGAGCAATTCCAAGGACAATTCCCAGAAGGGAAAGACGGGCAACGTCATCATTGACTGTTACAAGATGAGTGGCAAAAAACTTTGGCGCATCGATCTGGGCGTAAACATCCGTGCGGGGGCGCATTACACGCAGATGCTCGTGGGTGACTACGATGGCGACGGCAAGGCGGAATTTGCCGTAAAGACAGCGCCGGGAACAAAAGACGGTAGCGGAAGTTATCTCTCGCTCGGTTCGGCGAAGGGTGCCGACCACAGCAAGGATTACAGAAACTCCAACGGCTACATTCTTTCGGGCCCTGAATGGCTCACGATTTTCAACGGCGAAACCGGCAAGGAAATGGCGACGGTTGATTATAACCCTGGTCGCGGCACGGTCAAGAGCTGGGGTGACAGCTACGGCAACCGCGTGGATCGATTCCTGGCGACAAATGCCTATCTCGATGGCAAGAAACCGAGCATGGTTTTCCAGCGCGGCTATTACACGCGCATGGCGCTCACGGCCTACGACTGGGACGGGAAATCGCTGACGCAGCGCTGGTACCACAATTCGGCGACGAGTGGCAAGGAATGCTACGGGCAGGGAAACCATAACCTTTCGGCGGGTGACGTGGATGGCGACGGATTTGATGAAATAATGCAGGGTAACTGCGCTATCGATCACGATGGTAAGTTCATGTACCGTGTAGGTTACGGTCACGGTGATGCAATCCACTTTGGCGATTTGGACCCCGATAACGACGGCCTCGAGGTTTGGCAGGTCCACGAGGAAAAGCCCTACGGCTACAACTTGCACGACGCACGTACTGGCAAGGTACTTTTCTACGAAACCAGTTCGGGCGATAACGGGCGCGGTGTCGCGGGCGATGTTGATTCCAACAGCCGCGGACATGAGCTCTGGTCTGCTGCAAACTGGAACACCTATACGGCTAAGGGAAAAATCTGGAAAGCCGACAAGCGTCCCGCCTACAACTTCCGTATCTACTGGGATGGTGACCTGCTTGACGAATTGTTGGACAATACGACCATCAGCAAGTGGGACCATGCAAAGCAACAGAGCAATACGCTTTTCCAGATGCAGGGTAACAGTTGCAATACCTCCAAGGCGACACCGAATTTCAGCGGTGACATTCTGGGCGACTGGCGCGAAGAGGTAATTCTGCACGATGGCACCTCCAAGCTTTACATTTACACGACGACCACGCCTACCGAACATCGCATGTACACGCTTGCTCACGACCCGATTTATCGGCTGGGAATGAGCTGGCAGAACACCGGCTACAATCAGCCGCCGCATCTAGGGTTCTGGCTGCACGGCAATAAGGGAAATTTCCCGAAGCCCGACATAACGCTCATTGGTGACAACACACCGAAAGCAGCAGCGATTGTTAAGCAGGGGGCGGGAAGTTCTAGTCAGATTATCGTAAAGGGTGATGCGATTGTTCCGTTTACGTTTGCGATTCAGTATGCCGATGGGGCTACGGTAGAAGGTCTTCCGTCGGGAGTAACGGCGGCTTGGAACGCCTCCACAAGTTCGTTCTACTTTAGCGGAACTCCCACTGTAGAGGGTGAATTTACTTATACGATTACGACCAAGGGTGGAAACATAGACTACGGCGAGGCTACTCGCAGCGGGACCATCACGATTTTGAGTGTGGTTACATCTGGGCCGGCGCCGCTGTCGGTGTTGAGCGATATTGAGGCTGCCGTTCCGACCGATGCGAAGGGCATGGCGAACAACAACCATGAAAACTATCGCGGCGAAGGATTCTACGATTTCGAGAATAGCCTGGATAGCTATGGTATTTACCATCTTGTTTCGCCGAAGGCCTATAGCAATGCCACGATGGTGCTGCGTTATGCTCACGGAAAGACGGACACGCGTCGCATTATGGTGAAGATGAACGATGACCTGATCGGTTCACTGACCTTCAAACCGACCGCTGATTGGGATACCTGGGATTCTGTAATGGTTTCCGTAAACTTGAAGGCGGGCCTCAACATTCTTTATTTGAAGTCCCTGGAAGAAAACGGAGCTCCGAATTTAGACCAACTTGCATTTGATGTTTCGGGAGTGAGCCTTTATGTAGATGAATCGCAGCTTTCAGTAATAGATTCTCTACAGGAAAAGACGGCCGAGTCAGGTGAAACACAAATTTCAGGAAATGACTCTACGCAGAAACCTGCTGATGTGAGGGATTCCTCGGTTCAGAAGACTTCTGACCCTGCTCAAAAAGTATCTGAAAGTGCGGTACTCAATTCAAATTTCCGCCTCGCTAATGGCGTATATGTGAACTTTAGTGAAAATACGATTGTCACACACCATGGCGGCAATGTAGAATTAGGCTTTTTTGACATGATGGGCCATCGGGTAGCACGAATTGTCAAGAATGTTCCTGCAGGGAATTCTGACTTGGGTGAACAGGTAAAGAACCTGCCTGGGGGGGTGTACATCGTTCAGGTAAAGTTCAATGGCAAAAAGCTTAAGAACGCTATGCGAACAAAAATCAACAGGTAAAAATTAATCTCTCAAATCCCCAACCGAAGCACCCCGGCGAATGTCGGGGTGTTATTTTACAAACAATCCTTTATTTTACAAACAACCCTTTGCGGATATTTGTAGGTTTTTCTTGCCTTGAACCGGTGAAACGGCCCTTGCTGTCGTAGATTTTATATAGGTGATTTACGTTGCGTGGTGTATCAAACCGCGTATAATCTTTGATACGTGTGGTTTGCGGAGTTTTAGCATCAACTGCTTGCAGAGTGTCGGAGTCAGTTGTGTGCATAGGCTCTATTTTGGTTGCTTGTAGGGTGTCTATTTCGGCTACTTGCAAAGTGTCGGAGTTGATAGGTGGCGTGTAATCGCAAATGTTCTGTAGCGGAATGCGCGAGTATTCGATGTGTTCCTTGTTGGTGGAATAGACCACGTAAAGGTAGTTGCCCGCGATGGTCGATTTTGGGTAACTGTAGCCGATTGTTTTCGCCTTGCCCTCGTAAATTCTGGCAGGGAGTTCTGCTTCGGTCCGCAGGTTGTACGCCCTGGTAAATGTCTTACCGTCATCGCTTAAAGTGATGGAAAGCGGATAGCGCTTGTTGATGTTTCGGGGGTTACTTGCGAAATAGACGGAACCGTCGGGCAGGTTTCCGGCGCTCTGCTTGGCCCTAGAATCCGGAAAGTTCGTCTGTTCCGCCTTACTCCAGGTGACGCCTTTGTCCTTGCTGATACTTGCGAGCTTGGTGTAGGTGCTATTCTGGTCGCGGAAAATCATCACGATGTGACCATCGCCATTCTTGAATAAACTCGGTTCCAATTCGCGGCTGTTGTTTCCGCTATGGTCAAGGTTCGTGAAATTGGGCTTAATCCAGCCTGTTCGTCCGCTTAAATCATCGGTGTAAATGGGGGTTGCCAATAGACCTGGCTGCATATGGGCGGCATTATAGAGTCGACCATCATATTCGTGAGGATCCTGCTCGAAAATGCCCTGAATCTGACTGCCGTCTTTCATAAGTACAGGCTTGAGTTCGCTCCAGTTGATTCCATCAATGCTTTCGCGGTAATAGGCAAGGCCTCCGCGCGGGTTGTTGAGGTTGTCCGGCCATTCGTTGATGAAGGCTATCAGCGTGTCCTTGTAAACAATCCAGCCGCCACCTGTGCGGTAGCCGTTGTTCATGGTTGCGGCGAGAATCTTGGGGGCGCTCCAAATTTCTACCTGGTTTCCGTATGCGTCTATAGTGATTTCGCCGATGCTGTAGGCGACCCAAGTGTCGCTGGAATCTTCGTGTACTGCAGAAGATTGCCACTGGCAATAGAGCTTGCCTTTGAAGCCGATCATTACGGCTCCGTTGCTGTAGTGGTCGCTTGTTGCGGTGGGCGTATAGACGGTTACGGTCTTTACATCCGGCGCAATAGTTAGCCCGAGTTCTGCGGCATCTTGGTTGAAAAGTCCGCTTTCAACAGCAAATGGGGGAGTAGCGAAACCGCTGCCGACAAGTATGACGACAGCGGAAACACCAAAAGAAATTTTACGAATGATCATATAATCCCTTTTGTAACAATTTGATTTTAATTTATTTGAAATTTACTATAGACCTGTAATGTCCCTTGGGCAAGTTCGCTTTCTTGATGTCAATCCAGTTTTCACCGGCGCGAACGTTGCCTGCAAACTTTGCCACCATGCGGCCTGACATATCGAATACGGAGACAGTCGCAAAGCCTGCGCGTGAGGCATAAAGTGTGCCCGTACGTAGGTCAAAGATGACATTAGCCGCATTTACGAGTGGAACGGTCGTTGAGAACACGATTCCTTCGGGAACGCTTTTTTTGTTGATATCTTTATCACTTTTGTTGTCGCCTTCTTCCTTACCTTCTTCGTTTTCTGTGGCTTCGTCTTTGATATCTGCAATTAGGTCGCTAGGATTCACGTCGCCCGTATAAAGCGTAATGCCTTCGGCCTCGAATTCAAATTCGTCTATGTTCGGACCACCGTTTTCGTCCAGTGAAGTCATCTTGATCATGTTGATGCCTTCCTTAAGGCTTACCTGAACTGTAACGCTGTCCCAGATTGTCCAGTTCGCAGTCGGCGGGAATGTCACGATGCCGTAGCTGACGTTGTTGATGAATAGTTCCATGTAGCGGTTCACCTGGTCAGCAGAGCCGCTCGCGTAGCGAATTGTCATCGCTGTGTTCTTCTGTTCCTTGGCTGACTTTACATTCCATACGCCGTAGCTATCCTTGCTGTTGGTAAAGTTGTAATAGCCGCTATCAATCCAATTGACGTTCTTGTCTTCGTACATTCCCATACCGTCTGCCGGGTAGGCACCGTTTACAAGGGAACCGAACTTGGTGGGGGCGGTCAATTCCGTCGCTTTTGCGTGTACGTTAATCAGGCCTTCGAGTTTCTGCGAATCGCCGCCATCATTTGTCGTGGAAATGCTGAACTTATAGGTGCCTGCCGTCTTTGGAGTGCCTGAAATCGTGATTGTAGAATCCTTGGCGTTTAAGGTTGCAATAACACCTTCGGGCAAGTTTGTTGCAATCGCCCCGCCACAACTTGCATATTTATAGACAATCCTTGCGACGGCATCGCCCAGCATAATGCTTTGGTTCAAGTCGCCTTCAACCGCCAAAAGCGAAGGGCCGCTCTTGATGTCGCTTTTTTCAACAAGGACTTCCATACGTCCCGTGTATTCGGTGCCGTCATTGCCCTTCACGGTGTATTTGAACGATGCCAAGCCCTTGAAGTTTGCGTTGGGCACGAATTTAGCCGTGTAACCATCGCTATTCAAGGATACGGAGCCATTTTCTGCAGCCGACACGCTGTAGGTGGGGGCGACATCCTGGAAGCCCCTTGTAATCGTGCGCAGGTCGAATTCCCCGTTGCCGTTCTGCTGGGCACTCATGTGCATGGCGCCGAGCCAGTTGATGTATTTTTCGATGCGTACATAGCCGTCGCTTTCCTTGGTCATGGCATCATCTTTGGCAACGTCATAGCCCATCGCTTCTTCGAAGTAATCAGGCATGCCGTCCTTATCGGAATCCTTTGCGGGCGTTCCTGCAATCACTTCGCCCCAACCGTTGTTCGTCTTGAGTCCCATGGCTCCGACGCTCTTGACAAGTGCCCCTGCGGTCCCTAGCGTGCTTGCCTGATGCCAAATCAGTGAATCTAGGTCGTCGTAGGGGAGCACTCCGCTCTGCGAATTTACGTAACGCCATGCGGTTGCTGCGCTCAACATGGGGCCGTTTTTGGTAAGGTCACTCCATGGCTCGTTGAGCACAGTGCCTTCGCCTTGATACCAGTAGACGTTTGAATTGCCTCCGTTCAGTTTGCCGTCGCGGTTGTTGTCAATCATGTTGCCACTGGCGTAGATGCTCTGATTCTTATCCACCTGGAACCACGGATTGCTCCCCTTGGGGCCGTAGACAAAGTAGTTGTTTACGATGTCATGCTTGAACTTGGTGCTGGTGTGTGTGGTGTAGCCCGCTTCAAAGTTGTAATGCACGTTGTTCACAAAAACATCGTTGATTTTGTCGAGAGGGTTTCTGTTGTGCGTATTCATGAAGGCATTGTAGTACCAAGCCCACGTGCCGTCCACCGATTCGATATGCGCACCGAACTGCTGGTAAATGGGGTTTGCAATCAGGGTGTTTTGCACAGTCACGCCCGTAATGCGGTAGTTCGCGTTGTCCGAAGAGCCGCCGAAGTTATTCCACGGGGCAAGTTCTACGGAACAGTGGTCCACAATAATGTTCTTGGAGTCATAAAGATTCAGACCGTCGTCCTTTTGGGAGGCTGTATTCTCGCCGGGGCGAATGCGCAGGTAGCGGATGATGATGTTGCTTTGCTTACCCGTTGAAAGCTTGCCGCCATGAATGGCGATTCCCTCGCCGGGAGCGGTTTGCCCGGCAATGGTGATGTTGGACTTGATAGAAACTGCCGTTTTCAGGTTGATGATGCCGCTTACATCAAATACGACAATGCGGTTACTTGCGCTCACTGCATCGCGGAATGACCCGGTTCCCGAATCATCCAGATTTGTCACGTGGTAAACCGTGCCGCCACGGCCTCCCGTGACTTCTGCGCCAAAGCCCAGAGCCTCTGGGAAGGCACGCGTCGCCGCATCAGAAATACCGAAAGCCCCCATGCAGAGGGCTGCAGAAACTATCAGTTTCTTTGTGGACCAAACACCCATATACCATTCCTTTTTTGTTTCTAGACTAGAATTTACCCTTTTTCCGCCAAAAAGGGGCATATTACTAAAAATAGGCGTAGTCCACGGACAACCCTAAATTTATGGAAATCTAGCCTTGCTGTGAAAATGAGGGTAATTTTATGGGTAATCAAGGAGTGTTTATGGGATGTTTTGGTGTTAAAGAGGGCTACAAAGCTCTGAAAAGCCTGCTTGCGGCGGGTTCACTTGCCTTTGGACTAGTGGGTGCGACTAATGCCTTTGCGGGTTCCCCGATTGTCAAGGTGGATTTCGACATGAGCGGGCGCAATTCGAGCGAAGTTACGGAGCCCAACTATATTCCGTGGGTGGTTTCGGGTGTCACTTCCAAGGACACGACCCTTTCGGGCGTAAAAATCGGAATCGCCGGTAGCGGAAATATTAAGGCCACCTGGTACAAGGCGGGCGTGCAGTCCCCGAGCTACGCAAAACTGGTTTGCGACGGCGTGATTATTGAAAACGGCGGTAACATTACGCTCTCTTTCTCGAATCTTGCCGCTGGCTCGCACAGTTTGTTGCTTTATCTTAACGATGTCAGCGGTACGGCGACATCGAACAGCATCGATGTCTACGTGAATAACGCCAAGCAAACTTCCGTGAAGCCGACGAACCGTGCGCTTTCGACATCCGAGGCCGCCACGGCATATGTGACGTTCTCTGTAAGCGGGACTTCCGCTTCTACGGCAATCAAGTTGAATTTGGGTACGGCGACTTTGAATGCGTTTGAACTCAATGTCCCGAATGCGGCGGCACAGGCTTCTAGCCCATCGCCAACGGATTTGGATTACCATGCTCCGCATGACAATGGCGCTCTCACCTTGTCTTGGGGGGCGGCGGGTGGCGCGACCAAGCACCGCGTATTCTTTGGCACGGATTCTACCTCGGTCGCAAAAGCAACAACTAGCACGACAGCGATTTACAAGGGCGAACAGTCCGGCACGACCTACAAGGTGACCGGCACGACTCCGCTTTTGACTTATTACTGGCGCGTAGATGAAGTGAATGGTTCTACGGTGACTCAGGGCAACGTGTGGAGCTTTAAGCCGGGACGTCTTGCATTTGAAGGTGCCGAAGGCTATGGCCGTAACGCTCTCGGTGGTCGTGGTGGCAAGGTGGTTTATGTGACAAACCTGAATGACGATGGCGCAGGCAGTTTGCGCGAGGCGTGCACGGCGGATATTGGCCCGCGTACCATTATGTTCAAGGTGGCGGGCATGATTCAGCTCAAGTCCCGCCTGGTGTGTAATCATAGCCAAGTGACGATTGCAGGACAGTCTGCGCCGGGTAAAGGAATTACCATTAAGAATGCTCCCATCGGTTTTACCGGCAACGACATGATTATCCGTTTTATGCGAGTGCGTCTGGGATACGGTCAAACTTATGACGGAATGGGACTCACCGGTGGCGACCACAGCATTCTGGATCACGCATCCATCAGCTGGACCATTGACGAGGCTTTCTCTAGCCGCGGTGGCAAGAATATCACTCTTCAACGCACCTTGATTTCGGAAGCCTTAAACGTGGCTGACCACCAGAATTATCCGTCGGGTACGGGGCATGGATATGCGGCGACCATCGGTGGTGACATCGGAAGTTTCCACCACAACTTGCTGGCCCATAACGAGGGCCGTAACTGGAGTATGGGCGGCGGCCTTGATGGTAATGGTTATTATGCCGGTCGCTTGGATATTTTCAACAATGTGGTCTATAACTGGGAAGGCCGCGTCACGGATGGCGGCGCTCATGAGGTGAACTTTGTCGGCAATTACTACAAGGCGGGAGCTGCATCGCGCATCTTGGATTATGTGCTGAGTGCGGATCTCGAAGGAACTGGCAATGGTTCGCAGGCGTATTACTTCCACAACAATGTCTTGCAACTTAAGGATGGCTCGTTTAAGTGCGATGGTACGAATGACGGTAGCACATCGAATGGCGGGTCCGGAAAGGCAGACGCCTGCAAACGCTACACCCTGAGTAATGGACAGAATCTCAATTGGAATGTGTGGAATAGCAAGCCCTTCTTTGAATCTTATGCGACCATCCAAAGCGCAAAGGCTGCCTATAAGGACGTGTTGAGCGATGTGGGTCAACGTATGCCGATTCTTGATAATCATGACCAGCGTATGATTCGTGAAACCAAAAGTGGAACGTATAGTGCCACAGGTTCCAAGAGTGGTCTGCCGGGCATTCCTGATCGAGAAACCGACGTTGTTGATACTGCAAACATCAAGGGTTGGGAACCGTACCCGAGCGTGAGTTGGGCGGACGATTACGATAGCGATCTTGACGGCCTTCCGGACTGGTGGGAAAATATGTACGGCTATAATCCGAAATCCAAGAGCGGCGACTTTAGTGATGCCAATAAGGATCGTCTGGGCGATGGCTGGACAGAACTGGAACGCTACTTGGAATGGATGGCACGAGCTCACTATACTTTCGCAAAGGGTGAAACCCAGGAGATAGACCTTTCGCAATTTACCACGGGCTACGACAATGGTTCCTACACGGTTTCCGCTCCGACAGGCGTGACTGCAACTGTGAACGGCTCCAAGATGACGGTCAAGCTTGCCGATAATTTCGGTGGCGTTGGCTACATCAAGTTTACGCTTAAGGACAAGGAAGGCGACTCCTTCGGCCGTTATATCGGTGTGACCCAGCAACTTGCCGCAAGTGCTACTACTCCCACAAGTTCTTCTTCCTCGGAAGCTGTTACGCCGGCATCTAGCAGCTCCGTGACTCCGGCTTCTGCTACAGGAAATGCCGACGGTGTTTACCAGGCCGAAGATGGAACGCTTGCAAATGACGCAATTTTTGAAGACCGCAACACAGGATTTGCTGGTACGGGCTATGTGAACTTTGCTGCAACCGCAGGCAGTTCCACGAAGATTCCTGTAACAGTAAAGGCTGCTGGTGAATACACCGTGACACTCACCTACGCCCTTGGCAAAGACGAAACACGTAAACTTTGCATTAGGGTGGGTGGTGAAGAAGCCGTACAGATGGAATTTGCCTCAACGGAAACATGGACTGACTGGAAAACGGTCGACATTACACTCAACCTTGTTGCCGGTGTAAACGAAATTGAGTTTGCTACCATTGATGGCGATGGGCCGAATTTGGATCAGATTAAGCTCACCTCCATAGACGAAAAATTGCCTGATTCTTTGACAAATATTCCAGATTCGCCCGAAAAGAAGCCCAATACTTCGGAAAATAAGCTTAACCTGTCGGAAAATACATCATTTGCCGTGCCGAATTCTGTAGCAAAATTCCATTCTAGCGTTTCGAACAATATCGTGTTCATGACCGGGGTTCCGCAGAATGCAAAAATTACCGTGACTGATTTTAGTGGCAAAAACCTGATGACACAAAAATCTATCGTGACGGCAAACGGTACGGCAAGCGTGAACCTACAAGATTACGGTTGCGGCATTTACCTGGTGAATGTTCGCAGTATCGGTGGCAGCGTTAAGTTCAATAAGACGATTAAGGTCATGCGCCGGTAAGCAAAAAATCCCAATACACCAAAAAAGCCTAGGCTCGAATGAGTCTAGGCTTTTTTCTTAAATGCGTAGTCCTAGTTCTTCCCGCCTACAGGGAAGAGGGCGAACTGCAGTTGGAAAACCTTGTCGCTGGATTCATCTTCTTCGGCGATGAGGGCGATCTCTTTGCGGAAGGCGTTGATGCGCTCTACGATGCGCTCATAGCCTTCTTGGCTTATGCCGAGGGTGAGCCCTGAAATATGGCGTGTGCCCGGCGGGTCGCGGTCAATAGAGTCAGCGGCGAGCTTCAGACATTGCTGATGGTATCCACGGAGCGCGAGTCTGGAAGTACGGTCGCCTGTTGTGATGGCACTTTCAGTGAGCACGTAGTTGCCACTCTTGTCTTTCTTGATGAGCAGGCAGTCTTCAAGAAGCTTTACGGACTTCTTTGCTTCTTCGGCGGTGACGCGGGGGTGTACCCTCTTTGCGAGCGTCTCGTAATCACCGTCAAAACCGAACATGCCGATGAGGCTGCGGATGGTGAGGTGTCTCCAGTCCGAATACACCATGTACTGCGTATGCCCGAGCATATGCTGCTTTTCGGCAAATCGTACAACCTTGAGTACGGCCTGCATCTCGTTAAATGCAGCGTTCCTCTCCTCGGTAGTCTCGGCTTGGTTGAACTTGACGAGGGCTATAAAGAATTCCGTCTCGTGCTTACCGAGCCGAAGCCCGCTTGCAACTTTGGGAATGCTCTGGCTCGAAAGGTTCTTGTTGCCGTTCATGACGCGGCTGATGAAATCTTTCGCCTTGAAACCGATCTTGTCAGAAAATACGCGGAGTGAGAAGGCCGGGTTGGCCTCCTTTTTTGCGTTATAGTAATCTTTCAGAAATTCCCGGTAGTCCAGGTATTCGAAGATTTTTTTTGTCGGTTTCGGTGCTCCCATGCCCTAAATGTAAGAAAAAAGCCCTTTTGCGGGATTAGGGAATGTATAATAGCGTTGTCCAGAAACAACGGTAAATTGCGGTCAATTGAAAAATATGTGGCAAAAATACCCGTTTTGAGGTAGATTTTGTGTAGTTCCGGCGAAAAAAGCGCAAATGGGTGCGTTGTCCGGGAAAAGGGTGTATTATGGTAAAAAGTGTAATTTGTGCCGTGGCGTGCGGAGTGTGGGTTGCCGCTGCGGCGATAAGCCCCTCCGAGGTGGTGTCGCTTCCGAGCGACGCCGCTTACGGTGGTGGTGACAAAGTGGGTTCACAACTGATTGCTGCGACTTACAATGGGGGAGAAGGTCCCGGTATTTGGATTGTGGCCGATGGAGGCTACAGGCTTTATCACAACGGAGCCCTGCTTGCCGAGGACAACCAGGCGGGTCGTGTTCGCTTTGTGCCGATGACGTTCTTGCCGGGCGAAAACGCCATTTCGGTGGTGGGCGTGAACGGCGAGGGTGCTCCCGGCGTGATGGTGCAGATTGACGAATTGCACGAATCTTACTATTCCGGTAGCGGTTGGAAATCAAAGCCTGTGGTAAGCAACAATTCCTGGAAGAATAAGGGCCGCGATCTTTCCAAATGGGGTGGGGCTACGACGCTCAGTTATGCGAATACCAAGATGCCCAGCGGTGGGGCTTTGAATGGTTTTGCTCCAAATACCCAGGCCAAGTGGATTTGGACGAGTGCGGAGACGGACCCGACGGCGGTTCTGCTCTTTACGTTCTACGTGAAGGCGGAAGGCTTTGGTGCTTCGGCAACGGGTGGTGATGCTGGCAAAATTGTAATTGCAAGCGATTCGGCGACTATCCGTAAGCATCTACAGAGTACCGAAGCTGTAACGATCCTTGTGCCTGAAGGTACCTACGACTTTAGGCAATTCCGCAACGCCGTGACCGAGGCAAAGCGTGCGAACCGAACTTGGTGTAAGAAAACTTGCGACGAAAAGAACCGAGTCACGGGCAAAACCAATACGTTCTATCGCATAGCCTTTGAAGCGAATAGTTGCCAGTCACTGAATGACAATGTAACTATTGTGCAGGAAAACGAAAATGTGCAAAAGTGGGATAACTGGATTACGATTAAGAACAACAAGAGCTTGATTGGTATGGGTCGCGGCGCAAACTTGCGTGGGGCATCCCTCAACAATCGCACAAATGAAGGTGCTGGCAATAACATTTTCCGAAACCTCGCTATTTACGACGTAAACCCGCATCTGATTGAAGCTGGGGATGGCCTTGAAACATCGGGTAATTCGAGTAGCCATGTCAAGAATTTTTGGGCGGACCATATTAGCTATAAGTGGATTAGCGACGGCATGGATATGGAATTCGTGGACGATGCTACTATCAGCTACTTGGATTTTGACGGTGCGAACGAGTACAACTGCTGGGGCACTGACCCTTATATGGCACTTGTCGAAGATGCGACGCTTACCTATGCGAATGACTACTGGCACAACACCTACGGTCGCGTGCCGAAGGTGACAGGCGAAGTGAACGGTTCCAAAGTGCATCTGTATAACCAATATGTTGATTACAATCGCTTCTTTGTGGCGGGGGCGAACGGCCACAGCGCAAGCGCGAAGGCCTACGTGCGCTACGAAAATAGCTACATCAGCAATGGCCAGGGTTACTTAGCCGAATGGGGCGACAACGGCTACGTTTACTTTAGCGGAGTTACGTTCGGGAGCGGTACCAAGCAACAGCACCGCTACAACGGCACTGTGACGCAGGGAGTTCCGCAGGCCGAAACGTTTACCCCGAGCTACAGTTTTGAAAAACGTAATGTCGCGAGCCTCCCGACGGAAATGAAGACCCTTACAGGTGTGGGTGGCCGCTACGGCAAGATGCCCGAATACAACCAGGCTTTCGGACAGAGCAACAAGGCTGCGAACGTTTCTCTCTCTGCTCCCGCAACGGGGGCGAAATTTGACGCGGGTGCAACGGTCACCTTGAAGGCCGACGCGAAGGACAGCGACGGTTCCGTGAAGAGTGTCGCCTTCTACGTGGGCAACACGCTGGTCGGTTCTGCAACTGCCGCACCCTACCAAGTGAATGCAAGCGGGCTTGAACCGGGAACGTATTCTGCGGTTGCCGTGGTGACGGACAATTCCGGGCTCACCTGGATGAGTGAATATGTGACTTTCACAGTTGAGGGTACTGCTGTATCTTCTTCGACTGCGGCGGTTTCGTCTTCGAGCGATGCGCCCTCGTCTTCAAGTGAGATCATCTCCTCTTCAAGCATTGCTCCAGAATCTTCTCCTAGCATAGAAGTAGAATCAAGTAGTTCGGGCAGCAACCCGGAAATAGTGGCCTCGACGATGCGCATTACGTCTCCCGTACAACGTACATCCGAATCAACAGCCCGTTTCTACCGTATATTCGACATGCAGGGTAGGCCGCTCTATTCCGGCGACAGAATGCCCTCGCATATGCCTGCCATCCGCGTCATCGTCGTAGAATATTCTCAAAAGGGTACGGTAATGCGTCGTTATGTACAATAAATCCTTCCATTTTTCTTGATTCTTATCTATATTGGTATTGATGAGATACTGTAAGAACATCCTGGCTATGTTGGCGGCGGCTGCCGCCTTTTCGGGGTGTTCTTCTGCCGATAAGGTGGCGGGTAACAGTGCTGAGACTGGTTCTCCGGAACTTGCGGGAATTTTGGTGCTAAATGACGGCAAGCTAGCCGCCTATGCGCGTGTACAATGTGTGCCTGAAGGCTACGATGCTACGTCCGATAAGGCATTGCCGACCGCTTTTATAACCGAGACAGATGAGAACGGCTATTACAGCCTGGATTCCGTACCCGATGGGACATACGCTCTTGAGGCATTCCACGAGAAATCGGGCAAGCGTCTCTTGGTGCAGGGAATCAAGGTGACAGAAGATGATTCCGTGGCCGTAAGCGATACGCTGCGCACACCAGGTGTGGTGAAGATAGAAGGATCGGATATTTTTGAAGAGGGTGCAACGGGCGTTGCAACTGTATTCGGAACGACCATCCATAGGATGGTGAAGGTTTCCCATTCCATGATTGTGGTGGACAGCTTACCTGCAAGTTCGCTTGACTTGCGGATAATCTTTGATTCTGATCGATTCCCGCCACTATTATTCAGTAACGTTGAAATTATTGCTGGTGATACCGAAACAGTCATATTGCCGAGTGTGATTGAGCCGGATAACGGGATTTCTTGGGATTCTGTTTTCTTTAGCTTTGTGGCGCCACTTACGCTTCCCAAGGGTGAGGATACGCTGACATCTTTCGTGAGTAATATCCCGATTGCGATTCGTCTGACGGCGGACAACTTCCCCTTCGATTCAATTGTGAATATGAATGGCCGTTGGGATGCTGTGCGCATATCGAAAGATGGAAACCGTAGCAAGAAACTTCCAGTTTCGTACCCCGATTTTGATAAGCGGGCAAAGGAGGCTGTGCTTTGGGTGAACGTGGATTCGCTGAATGTAGGTGATTCGCTGGAACTCTCTTATGATGGCTTGCAGTATTCCGCCTACGCACGGGATGTTTTTCCGACGAACAGAAGCTACTCGCTGGTGTGGCATTTCGGTAATACTCTTTCACCTGTGACCGATGCTTCTGAGTATGGCTATTTTGATGGAAGCGCTCTTAGTTCTGTTTATGCAGATGCGTTCGTCGATGGTGCTGTGGGCGGCGGTGTAAAATTTGATTCTGCTTATTACTTCTATGTCGATAATTCCGCGAAGCCCGACAGCGCGCGTAAGGTGAATTTGAACTTTGATGGTGGCGGGTACTTCTGTTTCTCGGTGTGGGTTAAACTTGATGCAATTGACAAGGAACAGACCATTTTTGAAAAAGCCAAGGAATATGCGTTACGTTTTGATCCGGCCAAGGGCTTTGTTGTGGAATTATGGGTTCCTGGAACGGATTCTGATTCGGTGAAATATGCTTGGGCATCGGGTCAATCGAGTGTTAAGGCTGGCGAATGGATTTACATTGCGTTCAGCCGCCATACAAATTCTCAAACAAGTTTCTACGTGAATGACCAAAAAATTGAATCGGAGCCGGAAGAAACGGCCTGGACGGATGCTCGTAATTTAACTGACTTTAAAGTCGGTGGATTCACCGGCGTAATTGACGAACTTATGCTTGGCGAATGTTTCCGCGATGATTCTTGGACTCGCCTTACTTATTTGAACCAGAAGCCCAATAACTATTGGCCGGTGGTTACGCTTAGATAGGGCTAAAAGAACTGTAAAGGGCCATAATCCATTCAGGGCTACGAGCCCTTGTTTCTACGGTTACATGGCTGATTGCACCGTTCCAGGTTTCTGTCTCAATTTCATTGCCACCTATGCGGAATGGTACACTGCGGTTCAGCTTGTTGGGGCCGTTCCATTTGGTCCACAGCGAAAGCGTAAAATCGCCATTGGTTAGGTTGAGCGTGTCAAGGTCAATATACGGGCCCTTGTCTAGCATCACGGCTTGGCCCCCTATCCCTTCACCCGGTACTTACCCTTGCCATGTCCGGTGACGGGCTCGATAATTTCAAGAGATAGCAGTTTCTTGATAAGCGATGTTGCTGCTGTCGGTTTGCAGCCGGTCAGTTCCATTACCTTGGATGCTCCGAATACTTCGCCACTGACGCCCTGAATGATTGCGAAAAGTTTTTTCTTTGTGGGGGCGTTGAGTTTCACGTTTTCCAGGCGCTGTTCAATCCTCGCGTTTTCAATGTCTATCCCCGCATTTTGGTGCTAAATCCCCACATTTTAGCCGTCGATCCCCGCTAAAATGATAATGGATCCCCGCCTTCGCGGGGATGACGAGGGGGTGGCGGGGATGACGAGAAATTGTTGCAGGAAGTCCCTGCTAGAAGGGGTAGCGAGCAACGAAGTGCGAGCGAGGGGAAGGCTTTCCCCTTTCAAAAATGGGAAGCGTTCTTTTTTTATCAAAAATAGCTATCAATTACATAGAAACAATATATTTGACATTATGAATTCGGGAGTGTATATTAAGGGAGTGAAATGAGAAATCCTTAACAAAGGAGTTCATTATGAAAGACAGAAAGTTTGTGCCGTCTGCGCTTACCGCCACGGCCTTTGTGATGTTTACCCTGGCGATGTATATCCTCTTGGGGTAATCTACAATTTTTGTAATATCATTTTTCTCTCTCTTTTTTTTATATGACGGGTGCCAAAACGCCCGTCATTATTGTATTTTTCTTTGCGGTACCGAATGATACCTTTAAAAATGCACAAATTGCAAAAAGGTTAAATTATGCTTGATTTGAACACAGTCGATTGGAAGACGCTCCCCTTCGGTTATTACGATACCGATTACAATGTCCGCTGCTACTACCGCGATGGCAAGTGGGGCAAGGTTGAACTTTCTTCTTCCAAGGACATCAGCATCCACATGGCCGCCACCTGCTTGCATTACGGCCAGGAAGGTTTTGAAGGCCTCAAGGCTTACACGGGCAAGGACGGCAAGGTCCGTATCTTCCGCGTCGACGAGAATGCGAAGCGCATGCAGAACACCGCGAACCGTGTGCTCATGGCTGTTCCGCCGGTCGAGCTGTTCCGCGAGATGGTCCACACGGTGGTGAAGGCCAACGCCCGCTTTATTCCGCCGTATGGTCATGGTGCAACGCTCTACATCCGCCCGCTCCTCATCGGTACGAGCCCGGAAGTCGGCGTGAAGCCCTCCGACGAATACCTGCTGTTGATGTTCGTGACTCCGGTGGGTCCGTACTTCAAGGACGGTTTCAAGCCTGTGGATATGATGATCAGCCGCAACTTCGACCGCGCCGCTCCTCAGGGTACGGGTACGGTGAAGGTCGGCGGTAACTACGCTGCCAGCTTGCTTTCCCTCGCCGAAGCCAAGAAGCTGGGCTACTCCAGCACCATCTACCTGGACGCGAAGGAAAAGAAGTACATCGACGAATGCGGTCCGGCAAACTTCTTCGGCATCAAGGGCAAGACCTACGTGACCCCGAAGTCCGAATCCATTCTGCCGTCCATTACGAACAAGAGCCTGCAGCAGTTGGCTGAATACTTGGGCTACACCGTGGAACGCCGCCAGGTCCCGTTCGAAGAACTGGCTGAATTCTCCGAAACCGCCGAATGCGGTACCGCCGCCGTGATTACCCCGATCAAGAAGATCGTGGATCCGGTTGCCGGCAAGGAATTCACCTACGGTGACGGCGTGAATCCGGGCCCTGTCTGCACGGAACTCTTCACGAAATATACCGCTATCCAGTTCGGTGAAGCCGAAGACCCCTTCGGCTGGACTGAAGTGGTGGAACTGTAGTAGGTCGCGACTCCGTCGCTTTGAGCGATGAGGTCGCTTGTCTTCGACTCGCTTTGAGGTTTGAGCGAATTTGAAAATTTCCCGCGGAGAAATCTGCGGGATTTTTTTTGTGGGATGACATTAGGACAATCGCTCTTTCAGTCTTGTAAACCGTCTGGTGCTGCGGTTGTTGCGTACAGCCTGGTGAAACGCTCCGGGTGCGGAAAGTACCCACACATGTCCTTTCGCGCGGGTGATGGCCGTATAAAGCAGGTTCCGCTGGAGCATCACGTAGTGGCTGGAGTCGAGAATCACGATGACGGCGGGGTATTCGCTGCCCTGGCTCTTGTGGATGGTGCAGGCGTAGGCCAACTGCAGGTCTTCTATTTCGTCGCCTTCGTAGTCCACCGTCTTGTCGTCGAAAAAGACCGTCATGGCGGACTTGTCTTTTTTGACGTTGAAGATAATTCCCACGTCACCGTTGAACACGTTCTTGTCGTAGTTGTTGGTGGTCTGCATCACCCGGTCGCCCGCACCCCATTCGGTGCCGCCTATCTTGAATTTCTGGGCGCTGCCGTTCATGAGCCTTTGCAGGAACTGGTTTAGCTCGAACACGCCCAGCGGGCCCTTGCGCATGGGGGCGAGTATCTGCAGGTCGCTTTTCAGGTCGATGTCCAGTTTGGAACGCACGCCTGTGGTGATCAGTTGCTGCAATATGCCCAGGGCCTCTTCGGGAGTCTCGTAAGGCACAAAGTGGAAGTTGGGTCCTTCGATAGGCGCAGGCATGATTCCCTGGTTGATTTTGGCCGCCTTGTCGGCGATGTCGTTGCCGCTGGCCTGCCGGAATATGTGCTGCAGACGCACGCTTGGGATTTTCGGACATTGCAGCAGGTCGTTCAGCACGTTGCCGGGGCCTACGCTAGGCAGCTGGTCGGCGTCTCCTACCAAGAGGATTCGTGCCCGAAGGCTGACCGCTTCTAACAGCGACGAGGCGAGCCAGGTATCTACCATGCTGAATTCATCTACAATCAACAGGTCGCAGTGCAGCTGGTTGCCCACGTTCCTGTTGAACTTTTTGGACACGGGGTCCATTTCCAGAAGGCGGTGCAGCGTTTTTGCGGGCGCTCCGCAGAGGCTTTCCATGCGTTTGGCGGCACGGCCTGTTGGTGCTGCCAGCAGCACGGATTCTCCCATCTGGTTGGCAAGATGCAATATGCCCTTGAGAATCGTGGTCTTTCCTGTGCCGGGGCCGCCTGTGACGATGGAGAACTTGTGGGACAGCGCCATCTCGATGGCCTGCCTTTGCACCGGGTCGAAACTGAACTTGTGTTCCCGCTCCCAGCTCACCAGGTAATGCTCGAAACCTTCGGTAGGGAGCGTATTGTGCTGAAGCCTGAGCGCGATGTTTCGGGCGACACTATCTTCGGCTCGGAATAGGGGCGGGTAAAAGCAGTCGTCGCCTACGCGGGTAATGCGCCCGCTCTTGCACAGACCTTCGAACTGCTCCATCAGAATTTGAACCGCGTCGTCGTCGAAGCTGTCTATCCGCAGGTTCTTGAGGGTGCGGTCCAGCAGGGCGTCCTTGGGCAGGTACACGTGACCTTCGTTGAAGGACGATTCCTGCAGGGAGTAGAGCAGTGCCGCCTGGAACCGCATGGGGCTGTCCTTCGGTAGGCCCAGCTTCATGGCGATTTCGTCGGCACTTGCAAACCCGATTCCCCAGACCTCTTCGCAGAGCAGGTAGGGGTTCTCTTTGATTTTGGGAATGGTGTCTTCGCCGTAGGTAACCCAGAGTCTTTTTGCTGTGGCACCTATTATACCGTGCCTGTACAGGAAAAGCATAGTGTCCCGGCTGAGGCGGGCCTCTTGCCAGCTGGCCAGGAATTCCGCCAGCTTCTTCTGGGAGAGGCCCTTGACTTTGGCCTCGGAAAGCTTTTCAGGGTGGTTATCCAGGATGTCCAGTAGGCTTTCGCCGAAGGCCTCGACTAGACGCTCGGCGGTCTTGGGCCCGATGCCCCGGAACAGCCCGCTGGCCAGGTAGTCCCGCAGGTTGCCGTCGCCTGTCTTCAGGATTTCAAAGCCCGAGGCCTTGAACTGCTCACCGAACTTGGGGTGGCGGCCCCATTCGCCCTCAAACCGCAGGTTCTCGCCGGGAGTGAGTGCAGGAAAATTCCCGGTGACTACCGCCACTTTGCCCGTGTCAGAAAGCACCACCTTCAGCACGGTGAAGCCGTTGGCTGGGTTCTGGTAGGTGACGTTCTTGATGGATCCCTGGATCTGCATTCGGTTTTTTCGGCTCCGTGGCGGTGTCGGGTTACACGAAAAAACGGAGTGTGTTGGCACCCCGTTTTAGGAAATCACAAAAATGCTAACGGATTAGCGAAGTTTCTTTTTGTGACGGTCACGACGACGGCGCTTTTTGCGCTTGTGAGTCGCAATCTTCCTGCGCTTTCTTTTCTTTCCGCAAGGCATATTGATTCTCCGTTAAGGGTTAAACATAAAAATTCGGTGCCAAAATAGAGAAAATTATGGGGATTTTGTCAAGGTTTGGTTCTTTTTGTACACGAATTTTGGCCAAAAACGGCAAAAAATGAGGATTTTTGGCTGACTTTTGAGCGAGGGTCTTTTGTATATTGGTTACATTCGGTCTAGGCAAGCTGCCTTGACTTTGCCGACCTGAACCAGGTCGCCTTTCCATATCACCTACAATTTTTATTCCCGGTATAGACTGGGGATCAACCCTTAGCGACCAGCGCGGTCGTTCAACGCGTATGGTCATGGAGAATTTATTGATGCGGTAAACTTGGACACCTTAATCCGAATACCCGATTCCTATTCCGAAGTGGACGACACCGGCGAGGCGGACCTTGCGTTTCGCGTGAATGTCTCGACAGGAGCACCAGTTCTTGTGGGCATTCTGGTGGAACATAAGTCAGGACAGGATCCTGACACGCTTAATCAGGTTGCCCGTTATGTGCGGACCTTGATGAAACGTTATGACAGAAACCGCATTTTTGACGGGCTGCCTACTATGGCGATTATTTTCTATAACGGAAAGGCGAACTGGAATCCCATAAGCCACCTTGAAGATGGCTACCCTGAATTCTTTCGGAGGGCCGTGCTTCCGTTCCGTTGTGCCTTCGTGAATATGGCGGATATTCCGGACAGCGACTGTTTTGCTTGCGAAGATACCGCAACGGCAATGGGTATCGTGGCAATGAAGTATGCATATGACAAGGACAAATTGCTTGAATTGTTGCCCCGATTCAAGGAATCGCTGCGCAAGATGCCACACAAAGAAGCTACTTGCATATTGGAAAAAATAAGTGTATATTTGAAGGAGTATATAGGCAGAGACGCTCTAAAGGAACTGGATATGGCATTTGTAAGTATTGGACAAAAGTACGGCTTTGTGAGTGCCGGAGACGAGTTCCGCAAAGAACTGGCGGATGCCCGAGCAGAAGTACAAAAGGCCGAGGTGGAAAAACTTGCGATGGCCAGGAAGATGGTGGCCGATGGCGCGATTTCTCTTGAAAATGCCGTTTCCTACTTTGGGTATTCCAAGGAACAGATTCTAGGGAAATAGACCCTAGGCGAAATCTGTTAAAATTTTCAAGGCGGCCCCGTTAGGGGTCGCTTTTGGTTCTTTTTGTACACGAATTTTGGCCAAAAACGGCAACTTTGGCCATGGAATCATTGTATTATTATAAAAAACAAAGAGGAAAACATGGAAAATTTCAATTTTTACAGCCCCACGGAATTTGTATTCGGCATGGGCCGCGAAAATGAATGCGGCGCACTTGTCAAAAAATTTGGTGGCACCAAGGTGCTTATCCATTACGGTGGCGGTTCTGCCGTGCGCTCGGGCCTCATCGACCGAGTGAAGGCGAGCCTGGATGCGGCTGGTATCCCCCATGTGGAACTGGGCGGCGTGAAGCCGAACCCCCATGACTCTCTTGTCTATAAGGGCATTGAAATTGTCCGCCAGAATGGTATCGACTTTATCCTTGCGGTGGGCGGTGGCTCTACGATTGATAGCTCCAAGGCCATTGCCATGGGTGTTCCCTATAAGGGTGATTTCTGGGATTTTTACGAGGGCAAGGCTTCGGCGGCGCGCGCTCTCCCCATTGGCGTGGTGCAGACCATTGCGGCTGCCGGTTCTGAAGGTAGCGGCGACTCCGTGGTGACCAAGGAAGACGGCATGCTCAAGCGGGGCGCCAGCAGCGAGCATATCCGTCCGAAGTTTGCGGTGCAGAATCCGGCGCTCCTTTGCACGTTACCTGCCTACCAGACGGCCTGCGGCATTACCGACATCATGGCCCATGTTTTTGAACGCTACTTCACGAACACGCTGGAAGTGGAAATCACCGACCGCCTGTGCGAAGCGGTGCTCCTCACGATGGTGAAAGAAGGGCCCCGCGCCATTGCCGACCCCGCCAATTACCAGGTGCGGGCCAACATCATGTGGGCGGGGACGGTAGCCCACAACGGCGTTGTGGGCTGCGGGCGCAGTCAGGACTGGAACAGCCACGCCATCGAACATGAACTTTCGGCGCTTTATGACTGCGCCCATGGCGCGGGTCTTGCAGTGATTATGCCCTCCTGGATGGAATACGTGGTAGACCACAACGTGATGCGTTTCGCCCAGATGGCAACACGAGTTTTCGGCTGCGAGATGAATTTTGAAAACCCGAAGTCGACTGCTTTGGAAGGTATTCGCGCCTTCCGCCGGTTCTTGCATTCCATCGGCATGCCCATCAACTTTTCAGAACTCGGTGCGAAGGAAGAAGACATTCCGAAGATGGTGGAAAAGCTGAACCCGGGCGACGGCTGGGGATTCGTGCCGCTCAAGGCAAAGGACATCACCGAGATTTACAAGATTGCAGCACACGCAACGCTATAAGAAATGCGTAGTGTGAAGTGTGTGATGGGTTATGAGGAGCCAGTTGTGAGAAATGAAAATAAAACCTTTTTCGTCATCCTCACGAATGTGAGGATCCGCTCACAGTTGTCTAGCAGATGTTCGCCTTGGTTCGACAGGGCTCACCACAGGTCGCGAACATGACGAGTTTCAGAATCCTAACCACGGACCTTCGGCCCTAACCACTAATCACCAACCACTAACCACTTCTTTATGATTGCTCTCTTTATCGGCGGAACAGGAACCATCAGCATGGCCATTACGCGGCTTGCGGTGGCCCAGGGCTGGAAACTTTACCTGCTCAATCGCGGGAACCGCCCCGCAGAAGACATTCCCGAAGGTGTCGAAATCATCAATGTCGACATCTACGACGAAGCTGCCGTTGCAGATAAACTCAAGGGCATGCAGTTCGATGTGGTCTGCGATTTTATCGTGTTCCACCCGAGTGCACTGGAACGGGATTACCGGCTGTTCAAGGGCCGCACCAAGCAGTTCATGTACATCAGTTCGGCCAGCGCCTACCAGAAGCCGCTTTCGGATTACCGCATTACCGAAGGGACGCCTCTGGCGAACCCCTACTGGGAATATTCCCGCAACAAGATTGCGGGGGAGGAATTCCTGATGCGTAAGTACCGCGAGGAAGGTTTCCCCATCACGATCGTGCGCCCGAGCCACACCTACGACGAACGCAGCATCCCGCTGGGCGTCCACGGCAAGAACGGCAGTTGGCAGGTGGCGAAACGCATGCTGCAGGGCAAGCCTGTCATCATTCACGGTGACGGTACGAGCCTTTGGACCATGACATTCAATACCGACTTTGCCAGGGGCTTTGTGGGCCTGATGGGGAACGTTCACGCCATCGGTGAAACGTTCCAGATTACAAGCGACGAGACGCTCACCTGGAACCAGATTTACAAGGCAGTTGCCGATGCGCTCGGTGTCGAACTCAAGCCGTACTACGTGTCTTCGAAATTCCTTGCCGATGTAAGCGACTATGATTTGCTGGGGAGCCTCATCGGTGACAAGGCGAATTCCGTGGTGTTCGACAATTCCAAACTCAAGAGGGCCGTGCCCACGTTCCGCACCGAAGTCCGTTTTGACCAGGGAATCCGCCGCACTATTGCAAATGTGCTGGCCCATCCGGAATTCCAGAAAGAGGACCCCGAATTTGACGCCTGGTGCGACAAGGTGATTGAAACGCTGGAAGCAGCGAAGAAACAGATTTGAAATTTTTGTAGGACTAAATCGCTTGTAAGAGCGCCGTCAGTCGGATTTCGATTTCGTCCCAGTTGCCACTTGACATAAGCGTTGGGTTAAAGATGCTCCCGCCAAAAGATACCAGGTTTGCGCCCGCTTCCATGTAGGCCTTGGCGTTTTGTGGATTTACGCCGCCACAGGCCATCAGGGGAATATCACGGAAAGGCCCTCGCAGTGCCTTGATGTATTCGGGGCCGCCTACGCAGTTCACCGGGAAAACTTTCACGGCTGCGGCGCCCAGGTCGTATGCCTTCTGCACCTCGGTAGGGGAAAGCGCTCCGGGAATAATGGGGATTCCTGCCGTGTTGGAGAGACGAATGATTTCTTTGCGGGTGTTGGGGGTCACGATGAATTCCGCCCCGGCGTTTACGGCCTTTTCCAGGTCGCTTTCGTGCCGGACCGTGCCTGCCCCTACCAATATTCCATAAGACCCAGCGCAGTCCTTGAGCTTTTTGATGATGCTGGTGGCAGCGGCAGTGTTCATGGTGACCTCGATGGCCTTGAGTCCACACTTGGCGGCGGTTTCTACGCAGGCTTCTTCGGCGCCCTGAGGAATGTCGCGGAGAATGCCCACGACCGGCATTGGTTTTAGAAATTCGAGAAGGTTCATGCTATGAATATAGGTAATAGGTGGTAGGTTGTAGGGGGTAGGGGCTAGGATTTAGGGGCTAGGATCTAGGGGGTAGGAAGATGTGGAATGTGAGGCGCGAAAAACGTCATCCCCGACCCATTCGACAAGCTCAGGGCAGGCTTTGGTCGGAGATCCGCTTGATAAACAGCAAGCAGATGTTCGCCTCCGCGAACATGACGAAGGAGACTTGTTTTTAAGACTCATCACTCACAACTCATCACTCGTACCTTAGTGCTTCAATCGGGTCTAGGCGGCTGGCCTTGCGGGCAGGGTACCACCCGAAAAAGACTCCCGTGGCAAAGCATACGGCAAAGCTGATGATTACGCTTGCAAACGACACGATCATGGGCCAGCCCATAACCGTCTTTACAATCTGCGAAGCAGCCACCCCGAGGAGAATCCCTATGACGCCTCCCATGAGGCTGATGGTCACCGATTCGAACAGGAACTGCATCAAGATGTCGCGACCGCGAGCGCCTATGGCCATGCGGAGGCCGATTTCCTTGGTGCGCTCGGTAACCGACACGTACATGATATTCATGATGCCGATACCGCCTACAAACAAGCTAATGCCTGCGATAACGGTCAGCACCAGCGCCAGCATGTCCGAAGTGCTGGTGACCATTTGGATCATTTCTTCTTGGGTGAAAACCCTGAAGGGGTCCGTGGGCTTGGTCCAGTTCCGGCGTTCTTTCAAAATGGTCATGATTTCTGCGGTGGCTTTTTCGGCATAGCCCTCGCCGATAGAGTTGGCGTAAATCTGCCGGATATTGGTGGTGGCCGAAAACCTGCGCATTACGGTCTGGTAGGGCGTAAAAATTACGTCGTCGTTGTCCTGCCCGAAATCTCCGGAGCCTTTTGATTTCAAGGTGCCGATGACTTTTAGCGGAATGCTCTTGTAGCGGATGGTCTTGCCGATGGGGTTTTCGCCTGCAAAGAGATTTTTCACCACCGTCTGGCCGATAACGCAGACTTTTGCCATGCGGTCGGCGTCGTCGTCGAACATCACGCCGTCTTCAATTTCGTAATTGCGAATCTTGAGGTAGTCGGCAGAGATGCCGCTCAAAGTAGTGGGGGAGTTGTTGTTTCCTACGATGGCTTGCCCGTTCACGGTAATCATGGGAGAAACGCCGTTTATGTAGGTGGCGTTTTCCCGGATGGCGATAAGGTCCTTTTCCTCTAGCATTTCGGAAGATTCCGCCTGCACCCCGCCACGCCTGTTCCAGTTGGGCATGACGATGATGGCGTTTGTGCCCATGCTAGTCATCTGTTCCTTGATGGACTGGCGCGACCCTTCGCCCATGGCCACCATGGTAATCACCGCTGCCACGCCAATAACGATACCCAGCACCGAAAGGAAGGTGCGCATGCGGTTGCGCATCAGGGCACGAAGAGAAATCTTTGCGAGGGTAAGTGGGTTCATAAGGGGTGTGGAATGTGGAATGTGAGATGTTTGTTTCGAGATGTCATTCTCGCGCAGGCGAGAATCTGCTAGAAAACAACCAGTGGATCCTCACCGGAGCCTGCCCTGAGCAAGGCCGAATGGGTGAGGATGACGAAGATGGACTCATCAATCAAATTCCTCCGGAGGGGGGAGTGCATCGAAGGCGGCTTTTGCGTCTTGCATTTCGTGGGTTTCGTCTTTCTTGACAAGGCCGTCCCTGAGCGTGATGGTGCGTTCGCTGAAGGTGGCGATGTCGGGTTCGTGGGTCACGAAGGCGATGGTTTTCCCCTTCCTGTGCAGTTCCTGGAAAATCATCATGATTTCGTAACTGGTTCGGGTGTCCAGGTTTCCGGTAGCTTCGTCTGCCAAAATGATAACGGGGTCGTTCACCAGGGCCCGGGCTATAGCCACCCGCTGCTGCTGTCCACCGGACATCTGGTTGGGTAGGTGATTCACGCGGTCGGAAAGCCCCACCATATCGAGGGCTTCCAGGGCCCGACGGCGACGCTCCGACGAAGACACTCCTGAGTTATAAAGCAGGGGGAGCTCCACGTTCTCGACGGCGGTGGTTCGGTTTAGCAGGTTGTAGTTCTGGAATACGAACCCGATTTTTTTGCCCCGGATACGGGCCAGGGCGTCCCGGGAAAGTTTTTCGGTGTGCTCCCCGTCCAAAATATAATGGCCGGAGGTGGGCTTGTCCATGCAACCCAATATGTTCAGCATGGTGGACTTGCCCGACCCGCTGGTGCCCATGATGGTCACGAACTGCCCCGGAAAAATGTCGAAAGACACGCCCCGCAGGGCGTGAACCGTCTCGGAGCCCATCTTGAAGTCCCGACGCAGGTTTTCGATGGAAAGTATGGGCAAATCGTTTGACATCACCTTGTTTTGATTCCCGTAAATACCTTCTGGTTGCCGAAAACGCCTTGATTTCGCGGCATTCTCCGACAAAGTTAAATTTTTGTGAACAATAACTGAAAATTTTGCTATAATTTTTTTGAAGTTATAAATCTAGGGGATTTATTCATGAAAAAGATAATAACTCTGTCGCTCCTAGCTTGCGGCCTCGCATTTGCCCAGGCGGGCATCCAGGGTGGTACTGACGGTATCCATCAGTACAATGCCAAGACCAATGGCCAGATGGGTTTCTCCATTGGTACAGGCGGTAACATCGCTATTGACGCCTGGTCCCTGAGCCGTGGCGGTAACTACACTTCTGACGGCAAGACATACGGTTTTAACGATTGGGATCCGTCTCTTTCTGGAAACATAAACGCTTCCGTGGGTCTATATGACATGGTTGACTTGGGCTTGAATCTGCCCCTGTATTATGAACATGCCAAGTCCAATGGCCCTTCTGGTTCTAATAATATGTGGACCACCAGCCGTGGCGACTTGAACGTTTGGTTCAAGGTTCGTTTCCCCTTCGATAACGAAAAGAGGCTTTTCTCCGCAGCCGTGCAGGTGGATGCCTATGTGCCCTCCGGTGAAGAAGCTGCCGGTGTTCGCCCCCGTCATGCCTGGTACTTGAACGGCAAGGGTGAAACCCATCCTTTCACCTCCAATGCCTTCGGTATAGGCGGCAACTTGATCCTCTCCTTGGACTTGATGAATGCTGGCGTTCCCGTCCGTTGGAACGGCAATGCCGGTATCGTCTATACGGTTGACCATGACCTGCCGGTGGTCTTTGTCTATGGCACAGGTATCAACGTGATGCCGGTGGAATTTATGGACATCTTTGTTGAATTCTCCGGAGAAATGCGTGTCGAAGACAACGGCTACCCCGTAGATCCCTTGGCTGACCCCATGCTCCTGACTCCGGGTTTCCGTTTCCACCTGCCCTTCAATGTTGACTTTGCTATGGGCCTTGATGTGGCTGTCCGTGCCCTTAAGAACATCACCTTCGATGGTGACGAGGAAATGAAAGGCAGCAAGAACTACAAGGTCAAGTATGTTGACGAAGATGGCCGTGTAAGTTCTTATTACTACACGCCGACTCCGCTTTTTGCAGGAACGGCTTCTCTTACTTGGCGGTTTGGCGGAAAGAATTCCTCCAAGAAAAAGGACGAGGACAAGGATGGTGTAGCTGATGAAAAGGATAAGTGCCTGCACACCCTGGCTGGCGTGAAGGTCGATTCCGTGGGTTGCCCCCTGGATACCGACAAGGACGGCGTGCCTGACGGTGTGGATATCTGTGCCAACACCATTGCTGGTGCGACCGTCGATTCTGTGGGCTGCCCCATGGACAGCGACAAGGATGGCGTTCCCGATGGTCTGGACAAGTGCCCGAACACCAAGGAAGGCCGCCAGATTGACGCCACCGGATGCGAAAGCGACTTTGACAAGGACGGAATCCCCGATGCCGATGACCGTTGCCCGAACACCAAGGCCGGCGCCAAGGTCGATAGCACGGGTTGTGCTGCCGATACCGACAAGGACGGCGTTCCCGACGATCTGGACAAGTGCCCGAACACTCCGGAAGGCGCTGAAGTGAATGCCGAAGGCTGCGAAGGCGACCGCGATGGCGACGGCATTCCCGACGCTTTGGACAAGTGCCCGAACACCAAGCCCGGCACGCCTGTAGATAGTACCGGTTGTACCGCCGATGCCGACAAGGACGGCGTGCCTGATGCTCTGGACAAGTGCCCCAACACTCCGGAAGGCTCCTCCGTAGATAGCACCGGTTGTATTTCCGACTTTGACAAGGACGGCGTAGCCGACGATTTGGACAAGTGCCCCAACACCAAGGAAGGGGTGGTGGTTGACAGCACGGGCTGCCCCATCGATACCGACAAGGACGGCGTGTTTGACGGCCTTGACAAGTGCCCGAACACCGAAAAGGACATTCAGGTGGACAGCACCGGTTGCCCCATGGACATTGACCACGATGGCGTGCCTGACCATCAGGACAAGTGCCCCTACACCCTGGAAGGTGTGAAGGTGGATGCCAAGGGTTGCCCGCTGAACAAGAAGCAGGACCTGAACAAGCTGAAACAGGGTATCCAGTTCCAGACCAACTCCACCAAGTTCACCAAGGACAGCTACGGCACTCTCAACGACATTGTGGCTCTTCTGAAGGATATTCCTTCTTCTAACCTGGAAGTCCAGGGCCATACCGACAACGTAGGTAAGGCCGAAAAGAACAAGGAACTGTCTCAGGCCAGGGCCCAGGCTGTGGTGGATTACTTCATCCAGCAGGGCATTGACGCCAGCCGCCTCCGTGCTGTGGGTTACGGCAGCGAGAAGCCCATCGCAAGCAACGGAAGCAAGCACGGGCGTAAGCAGAACCGCCGCGTGGAACTGGTTCCTTTCGAGAAGTAATCAAACCCATTTGAAAAAGAAGACGGCCGTAATGGCCGTCTTTTTTTATCTTTTGAAAGGCGTCATTCGGAGCGTTTTTATGTCTAAGAAAGTCTTGGTTACAGGTGCCGCAGGTTTCATCGGTTGCGAAGTTTCATTAATCCTTCTTTCCAAGGGTTACGAGGTCGTAGGTATCGACAACCTGAACGATTATTATCAGGTTTCGCTTAAAGAAGATCGCCTAAAACGCTTGGACAATCCGGATTTCCGCTTCGAGAAGATGGACCTTTCCGATGCCGCCTCCATCAAGGGACTCTTTGAACGGGAACATTTTGATGGTGTTATTCATTTGGGTGCGCAGGCGGGCGTGCGCTACAGCCTGGTGAATCCCCAGGCCTATATCGACAGCAACATCACGGGATTCCTGAACATTTTGGAAGGCTGCCGTTTCAATCCGGTGGAGCACCTGACCTACGCCTCTTCTAGCAGCGTCTATGGACGAAACACCAAGACTCCTTTTTGTACCGAAGACCCGGTCTGCATGCCTTCTAGCTTGTACGCCGCTACCAAGCGCAGCAACGAGCTGATGGCGGAAACCTACCACCACCTTTACAAGATTAATGCTACCGGCCTAAGGTTCTTTACTGTTTATGGCCCGTGGGGCAGGCCCGACATGGCGCCCTGGCTTTTTGCAGATGCCATTTTGCACGACAGGCCCATCAAGATTTTCAACAACGGGAACATGATGCGGGACTTTACCTACATCGATGATATTGCTCAGGGCGTGGTCCGCGTGTTCGAAGCGGGAATCGGCAAGAAGGAATGCCGCCTGTACAACATCGGTCATGGTGATCCGGTGAATCTGCTGGACTTTGTACAGACTCTCGAGAAGCATTTGGGAAAGACCGCCGAAAAGATTTACATGCCCATGCAGCCTGGCGACGTAGAGGTTACCTGGGCAGATACGAAGGCTCTGGAACAAGATGTAGGCTATACGGCAGATACCGATTTGGACACAGGCATCAAGGCCTTTGCCGAGTGGTTCAAGGGATATAACTGCTAGCTCTGTTTTGGCGCGGCCTTGAACACCCACTTTTTATAAAGCGTAAAACTCACCAGCACGTACACCACGTTGGCCACAATGTTGGCGAAATAGGTGGGTTTCATGAATTGTGAAATCCAAGCTGTAAAGATTGCACACCAGGCGGCGTTTGCGAGGGTGTAGGCGGCAAGTTCCAGCGCCAGCAAGTTCAAGCCGTACGACATCAGGAACACAACTACGAACCGGATGATTTCTGAGCGCTTCTTGTTGTGGCTCTTGAAATTCCAGATGCGGTTGCACAGGTAGCTGTTACAGCCTCCCGCTACAAAACCTAAGAAATTGGACAGTTCCACGTTCCAGTCCAACATCTGGTGTAGCACCCAGACCACCGCAAGAGTGATGAGGGTGTTCAATACTCCGATAATGTTGTATTTGAAAAAATGAATCACGGGAAAAGCCGTTGAGCTTTAGATTTCAACAAGGATTCCCGCCTGGAGATAGACGTAGCCCTTGCCCACATGGTCCAAAAATTCGTAGCCGCCCATGACAAGGATAGAAGAATAGTCCCCGTTCTTGATATCCAGCCCGCCGCCGACTTTCCAGAATAGCTGATGGTCGCTCCCGATAAGGTAGCCGATGTCGCCTGTGGCCACAGGCAGTATTTGACTCCCGATGGGCAGGCGAATCCAGAGGGCACCGCTTACAGGAACCAGGCCAACATTGTCAATTTCTTGATAGCCGCTACCTATGCCTACGAACAGCATCTGGTCTATACGGTACCACAGGTGGCCATAGATATTCAGGTTGAAGGTAGTGATTTCACTTGCGTGATTGACAACGCCAGCCTGTACGTCCATGGTAAAGGCGTTCGCCGGTAAGGCGGTAAAAACCAGGGTGAACAAGATGGCGGTCAGGATTCGTTTCATATAGCTATACTTAAATATACAATTTCTGACGACGCAAGGAGATTCTCGGTTGAGCCTGGGATGACAAATTTGGTTTGAGATTGCTTCACACGTCACATTTCGCACGCCACATCGCGTTCTACTCGTCGGTGCGGGCTTCTCTGGTCCACCCACCAGACTTTTCCTTGCCGAAGGAAAGGAAAAATCCCTTGAGCATGGCCATGTTCATGGACAAGAAATAATAGGCTCCGGGAATAATCTTGAAAAGCCCTACCAGCAAGAATCCGAACAATATGCCGAGCGAAATACGATAGAGGCTAAAGTACCAGGCTAGAGGAATGTTTACAAGGAATAGCAAGATGAAAATGTGGGGCGAAAACCAGCGCAAAATCTTGTGCGAGAAAAACAGGTAGCATCGCAGAGGCCTGAATGGGTTCAGGAGCGGCAGGTACGAAAGCAGGTAGTTGAAGTTGGCGCGGCCGATGCGGACTTTTCGGCGGTATTCCCCGATGGTTTCCTTGGAGGTCTGTTCGGCTCCGATGGCGCTAGAAATGAAGGTGCAATAGTAGCCCTTCTGCAAAATTTTAGTGGTAACGAAAAAGTCGTCCATGACGCTTTTCTTGGTGGGCAAGTCGGTGTAGAGTTCCTTGCGGATGGCGTAAAGGGCTCCGTTACCACCGATGAGCAGGTCCATCATGCCCTCGAACTTCTTGATTTCGGATTCCAGGTCCCAGTAGGCGCTTTCGCCACGCCCCAGTTCAGTACCGCTCTTGTCGGTAAGAATCAGGTGTCCGCAGGCGCACCCAATTTTCTTGTCTTTGAACGGGTCGGTAAGCTTGCGCACCACGTTTGGGAACAGCATGGTGTTGGCGTCGCAGAAAAGGAGGATTTCGCCGGAAGCTTTTTTTTCCAGGCGGTTCAGCATGGCGGCCTTGCCTGCATTCTGTGGGGCTTTGACGAGAGTGATGCCCTGGTCCTTGTACCGTTCTACGATTTCAACGGTTTTGTCCGTAGAGCCATCGTCGCCGATGAGAATTTCCAGTTTGTCCTTAGGGTAGTCCAGTTCCAGCAGGTTCTGGATCTTCCGTTCGATAACAGCTTCTTCGTTGTACGCAGAAATCAATATGGACACTTTGGGTGTGTCGCAGTCGGCCTTGTTTTCGGTTTCCTTTCGTTTGAAAATTTCGCTAACGAATGGCAGTGTGATGGGAAACAGCACATAGCAGTGGACAAAGAGGATGAGTAGCACCCAGAAGGATATCTGCAAATAGAAAAGAATTTGCTCGCTCATCGTTCAATCCATTCTTTTTCTTTTTCCAGGAACTTGTCCAATAGCATCTGCATTTCTTGGGGCGACATGGAGTCTGTAACCGTCAATATAGAAAGTCCCTTGGGTGCAACCAGCACAAAAGAGGGGAGAATGTTCAGTTCCCACACTTCGGAGAAGCATTTTTTGGCGGTGGCCTTTTTTCCGTCGCAGACAATGGGCGTTTCGGAATCCACGTCCAGCTTGACCGGATAAAATTTCTTGTTCAGTATGGAGGCCACCGTGGGGTTCATATAGACATTTTTGTCCATGACCCGGCAGGGAATGCACCAATCGGCGTACATGTCCACGAAGATGAGCTTGGGTTCGGTCTTTGCCTTTTCAAGAGCGGTGCTGTAATCCATCCACTGGACCAGGGATTGGGAATTGGCGCCAATTGCCAAAGCCACCAAAACGCACATACAAGAAACAACGCGTGACATCGTTACTCCTTTCTACGTTTTCGCCCGGGTTCGGCTTTTGTTTGCTCTGCCAAGGTGTCTAGCCGGTCAATGACCGCCTTTTGGAACGGGACCCACATGTCCCTGTCGTCGAGAATGACTTTGGCCTTCTTTAAAAAATCTTCCCTGCTGTAGCCGACACTGTCCAGGACCGCTTTGCGGCGAAGTCTTGCGGCGGGAGAATCCTTGTCGTACATCTGTTCGACAATCAGCAGTTCGGTGTAGGTGTTCACGAATTTCTGGTCTACCGAAGGGGCTTTCTTGTCGCAGCCCACCTGTAGGCATAGGCACGCTACGAAAGCAAGAATCAACAACGTGCGCCAAGCGACGCTTTTTGAATTCTTGATAATTCGCGCTTGAACGTCGGTCATGACGGTTTTCAGGTTTCGCTTTCCAGGGCGTTTTCGAAAAGGCCTTCTACATATTCGGCCTTGCTGAAAGGCACCAGCTGGTCAATGCGTTCGCCCATGCCAATCCAGCGGATGGGAATCTGTAGGGAACTTGCGATGGAAAGCACCGCTCCACCGCGGGCCGTGCCATCCAGCTTGGTGACCACCAGGCCCGTAAGGGGGAAACTCTGGTTGAAAATCTTGGTCTGGTTGATGGTGTTCTGACCGGTGTTGCCGTCAATGACCAACCACATGTCGTGAGGCATTTCGGGGTTCACCTTCTTGATGACGCGGACTATCTTCTTGAGTTCTTCCATCAGGTAGTCCTTGTTGTGCAGGCGGCCGGCGGTATCGATAAGCACTACGTCACAGCCGCGGGCCACGGCCGCATTGCAGGCGTCGAACGCCACTGCAGCAGGGTCGGATCCTTCTTGATGTTTTACGAATTCGGCGCCGCTACGTTCGGCCCAGGTTTCCAGCTGGTCAATGGCTGCCGCACGGAAGGTGTCGCAGGCGGCAATCATCACTTTCTTGCCTTCGTCCTTGAGGCGGGCCGCCAGTTTCCCGATGGTGGTGGTCTTGCCGGCACCGTTTACACCGATGACCAGCACCACATGGGGCTTGCCCTTGAGTTCAAAGGGGGGCGGGTCTTTCAGAAGGCGCTCCGCCTCGCTCCGCATAATGTCAAGAACCTGCTCGGTGGTAAGGGACTTGCCGAGAGCCTGTTCGCGCAAGGCGTCGGTCAACAGGAATGCGGCTTCGACGCCCACGTCGGCCTTGATGAGGTGCTCTTCCAGCTCTTCCAGGGTTTCGTCGGTAATTTTCCCGGCGCCTACAATACCCTTGAGCTCGCCCATGAGGGCGTCACGGGTCTTGGCAAGGCCGCTCTTGATGGCAGAAAAAAGTCCCATTATACCAGGCTCTCGACCTTATCGACCAGACCGTAGGCCTTGGCCTCTTCGGCGCTCATGAAGTTGTCGCGTTCGGTATCCTTGTCGATTTCCTCGATGCTATGGCCCGAAGTTTCGGCAAGAATCTTGCCCGTGATGTTACGGATGCGGAGCATTTCTTCGGCCTGGATCTGGATATCGCTGGCGGGCGCCACGATCTCGCCGTGAATCAGAGGCTGGTGGATCATGATACGGGCATTGGGCCAGGCGTAGCGCTTGCCCTTGGCGCCAGAAGTGAGGAGGACAGCTCCCATGGAGGCGGCCTGACCACAGCAGACGGTGACCACGTCGCTCTTGATGGCGTTCATGCAGTCGTAAATGGCAAGACCGCTAGAAATCACTCCGCCCGGGCTGTTGATAAAGAACACGATGTCTTCGTGGTTCAGGGAATCCAGGTACAGGAGCTGCTTGACGATGCGTTCGGCGCTTTCGTCATCGACGCCGCCCCACAAAAAAATCCTGCGCTTGGAGGCGAGGAACTCCTCGGCCTTTTTCATCATTTCGGGGGTCTGGTTTTCTTTCTTTTCGCTACAGTCAGCCATAATGAATCCTTTTTGTTCAAGTACAATTTAGAAATTATTCAACACTGAATTATCGCCATTTCCTTGCAAAATGTAAAGATTCCTATATTTGGCCTATGCCCGCGTGCAACGATAAAATTTTGGTAGGCCTTGTCAGTCCCGAAGTCCTCTCCGCCATAGAGTCGGACTCCATGCACCCCGTGTTTCTGGACCTGCAGGCCTGTTCGGCGCTAGAAATCCGGTATGATTTTTTCGAAGAGTCCCTCTGGCCCACCCTTTCGGCGCGGGTTCGGAAGGTAGCGCCCCACGCCATGCAGATAGGCACCATCCGCCTCAAGCGGGATGGCGGGGCCTTTCAGGATTCCCGTGCCGGAGACCGCCTGCCCCTGTGGAAAAATATTCTGGAAGCGGAGCAGGTGCCGGGCTGGCTGGACCTGGAGCAGGACTGCCTCTACGACTACGAAAAGCTGTCCGCCCTGGCAGACCGTCGGGACGTGAAAATCCTTATTTCACAGCACAATTTTTCCCGCACGCCTACGGACATGGAACTGCGGGACTACGCCCGAGACGTTTCCCGCCTAGGGGCCGAAGGCCTGAAAATTGCCGCCATGTGCAATTCCGACGAGGACTGCGACCGTCTGTACAGGTTCACGCAGAAATTTTCTGGCGACTTTGAACTTTTTGCCGCCTTCGGCATGGGGGATCTCGGTCGGGTAAGCCGAATTTGGTCCCTGAAAGAGGGGGCGAACCTGACCTACGGGGCTATCGGTCATGTGGCTGCCCCCGGTCAAATCCAGGTGGCGGTGATGACGGAAGCCCTTGAAAAACTGTCGGATTTCCATTCCAAATTCGAAATTTCCGCGTTTTTGAACGAAAAATGACGGTTTTCCTTTTTTTATCCTTATTTTTTGGCAAAAAGGCCTTAAATTTTCTAAATATCTATCTTGTAGATAGAGGATAACGATATGCGTCTTTCTGAACGGTTTGTAGATAATTGCATTTTGATCAATTCTCCTTGCGAAACCAAGGAGGCCATTCTGAACGAACTGGTGGATACACTTTGCAGCGCCTATAAGCTGGAACATCGCGACGAAATTTTTGAGGCCGTCTGGAACCGCGAAAAGACCCGTTCCACCGGTATCGGTTGCGGCCTGGCCGTGCCCCACGCCAAGATTGACTACGTGGACCGCATGTGCATGGTGGCCGCCACTGTCGAAAAGGGGCTGGATTTCGAGTCCTTCGACGGCGAGCCCGTTTACTTGCTGATTCTCATCGTAAGTCCCGGAAACACCGTCGGACCGCACCTGAAGGCCCTGTCTTCGGTGAGCCGCCTCTTGGCCGACGGCAACGTCCGCAAGGAGCTGATTGCCGCCAAGACCCCGGCGGAGTTCCTGACCATCCTCAAGGGCGCCGAGGACAAGTATTTATAAGGGTCTAGGGTCTAGGATCTAGGGGCTAGGGAAAAGTTTGAAGCACGAAGTGCGTGATTTTAAATCACTAAATCCTAGTCTCTAATCTCTAACCCCTCTAACATCCCTTGACAACCTCCTATCCCTTTTATATATTTGCACTCACCTCGGACGGTTAGCTCAGTTGGTTTAGAGCGCTGCTTTCACACGGCAGAGGTCACTGGTTCAAATCCAGTACCGTCCACTCGAAAGGTCCTGCTTCGGCGGGGCCTTTTTGTTTTTGTCCGAGACATTTTTGACCGCGGGACAACCGTGGGGTGCAAGAGGCGTTGGCTAGACCTGCCCGAAGAACAGGTCCGAAAGGGCTGCGCGGAACTGGTTGATGCGGTCGGCGCTGGGTTCCCGGTGTGGCCAGGTGAAGTTGCTCAGGAGGACTACGGCCGCTCCCTTTTCGGGGTCGGCCACGATGCTTGCTCCGGTAAAACCGGTTTTTCCGAAGATGCGGGGGGAGCGGCGACTCCCCATGAACCGCTCGGCGTTCAGTTCCCAGCCCAGGGCCGTTTCTGCCCCCACCTCCGGGGCGAAAGCGTTGTGGCTTACCAGGTCAAGCAGCCCCTTGGGGGCGACGGTCTTGCCTTCGAAGACGCCGTCGTTCAAGACCATCTGCACAAAGCGGAGCAGGTCGGGGACGGTGCTGAACATACCGGCAGATCCTACGGGGAAAAGTTTCCGCAAAACCCAGGCGCTTTCATCGTGAATTTCCCCCTGGATGGTGCGGCCCCGGAATTCGCATTCTTCCGTGGGCATGATCTGTTCTTTCGGGAAACGTTCCAGCGGGTCCCAGCCGGAGTGCTCCATCTGGAGCGGCTCGAAGAAGGTCTCTTGCCCCAGCTGCTGCAGGGACTTTCCGGTGAGGCGGTTCAGCACGATCCCCAGCAGCACGCTGGGCGGGTTTCCGTAGTTGAAGGCCTTGCCCGGCGGAATCTGGAACTGGTAAGTGAACAGCGCGTCCAGAATCTTTTCGGGCGGGAGCGTCCGGAGGGTCTTCATGGGTACCCGGTAGTCCAGGCTGTGGGTCAGCAGGTGGAAGATCCGGATGTCGTCCCGGTAATTGGTGTGCAGCTCCGGAATAAAATCTATGACCTTGGCGTCAACATCCAGTTCGCCCCGCAGAATGCTGCACAGGGCAAGAGTCGAGGTGGGGCAGACCTTGGTAAGGGAGGCGATGTCGAAGATGGTATCTTCTGCCGTGTCCAGCGCAACAACGTGCCGCGAACCGTCGGGCAGTACAAAACCTGCCACGGCCTTGCTAAAGATGCCCTGGGCTTTGCCCTTGGTGAGCAGTTCCTGGATGGTCGCTTTGTTGAACATGTTCCTTCATCCCCCTTTGTCATCCTGAGCCCTGGAGCCGCAGGCGATAGGGCGAAGGATCCAGACACGAATTTTATACCATCAACTGACGGCCAAGAACTTGTGTCCTGGATGCTTCGTCGCGCAGCTCCTCGGCATGACGTAAGGAAACGTCATTACAAATCAATCACCCTGTCGTTCTGCAACAGCTGTTCGAAAGTCTGTCTTTCGCGGATGACCTTCAGCTCGCCGTTCGTGTACATGGTCTCGGCGGCATAGCGGCGGCTGTTGTAGTTGCTGCTCATGGCGGCACCGTAGGCACCTGCGTCATGGAGAATCAGCAAGTCGCCGACCTTTGCTTTCGGGAGCTTGCGGGTCACCACGAAGCCACCTTCTTCCTGAGTGAACACGTCACCGGATTCGCAGAGCGGGCCTGCCACCACTGCGTCGACCATCTCGTTCATCTCGCGACCGTCGCGGGCGATGATGGAAATGCCGTGATAGCTGCCGTAGAAGCTCGGGCGCACCAGGTCGGTAAAGCCGGCGTCCAGCAGGTAGAACAGGTTGTCGCCCTGTTTCTTGACGGCGCGGATTTCGGCCATCAGGTAACCGCTTTCGGCCACCAGGTAGCGACCGGGTTCGACTTCCAGGTGAACCTCGTGGCCGATGCTCTGCTGGATGTTCTTGCGGGCCTTGTCCCACAGGTCGTAATAGGCCTGCATGTCGATGCGGTTGCCCTTGTCTTCTTCGTGATACGGAATCGGGAGGCCGCCCCCTGCACTGATGGTGCGGAGGTGAGAGCCCAGGCGGCGGCTAGCGTCCACCATGGCGTCGCAAACCTGTGCGAGGTGCTCGAAGTCGGAGCCGGAACCGATGTGCATGTGGAGTCCTGTAATCCACATCCCGTTTGCCTGTGCCAGCTTGACGCAGTCCTTGATCTGCTCGTGCCACACGCCGTGCTTGCTGAGCGGGCCGCCGGTATTCACCTTGCTCGAATGCCCGTGACCAAATCCCGGGTTCACACGGAGCGTAAGTTCCGACTTCACGCCGAAATCGGCCAGCTGCTGGATCATGTCAGGTGAACCCACGTTCACCGCGATGTCGTACTTCTTCACGAGTTCAAGCGCGTCGCGGTCAAAGATATCTGCGGTGTAGACGATTTCGGGGGCCTTGCCCTTCTGTTGGCCGCCCTTGAAACCCGCCTTCAACGCACGGACGATTTCGCCTGCAGAGACGGCATCCACCACGCCACCGAGCTTGCGTACCAGCGCTACGATGGAGAGGTTCGGGCATGCCTTCTGGGCAAAACGAACGGTATCGAAAACCTGGACCTCTTTTACGCGCTTCTCAATCGTCGCGCGGTCATAGAGCCAGAGGGGGGTGCCGTACTGTTCGGCAGCCTTCACAAAAACTTCTTGGGGGATGGAATAGTTCATGGGGGGAAAGATAGAAAATGGCTATGAGGTATGAGGTCGCACTGACGTGCTTTGGGGTCGCTTCGCTTTGGGGAAAGAGAAATGGATGGCGTGGGATTTGTGCTGACTTTACACAAAATGAAAAGAGGCCTCGGGGACCGAAACCTCTCTCGTCTTTCGTCTGTAGCCGCAAAGCGGCGTTCTCTCGTCTAGATTACACGTGCTTGATCTTGTTGTCGCCTTCGTCCCAGTACTGACCGTCGCAGACGAACTTGTATTCGTAAACGCCGGAGTCGAGAGTGACCTTGCCGACCCAGAGACCGGTCTTCTTGTCCTTCTTGAGCATATCCTTGTCGATAGCCCAGTTGTTGAAGGAACCGGCAACGGAAACGGTAGTGGCCAGGGGGCAGTTGGCTTCGAACACCACGGCGACCTTCTTGGAGGCCTTGGGGGCGGTTTTCTTTGCCGGAGCAGCCTTTACGGCAGCCTTTTTCTCGGCAGCGGGCTTAGCAGCCTTGGATGCGGTGGCCTTGGGGGCGGCAGCCTTAGTGGCGGTCTTCTTTGCCGGGGCGACCTTTACGGCAGTCTTCTTGGCTGCGGGGGCCTTCGTTGTCTTAGCTGTAGCTTTGGTCATAGTTATCTCCTTTACTTAGTCCGCGCCAAAGATAGTAAAAAAAAGTTTAACTGTCTAATAAAAAAACAGAAAAAATGCGTGACAAGGAAAAATGCCGAAATTCTGCCGTAAAAAGTGCTTATTTCCACAAATATACCGCAAGAGGCCGTTTTTTTTGTTAAAAGATTGAAAAAGGAGTGCAAAAATGCTAACTTGTTGGGAAATTTACAAGAGGAGTAATCTTATGAAGAAAATCAAATATCTCGCGATGGCGGGCGTTGTTGCCATGCTGTATGCTTGTGGTGATGACAGCGACAGCGGTTCCAATTCCATTGCCGGTGGCGATGGTACCGAACAGCATGGCCTTGTGGTCATTGATGAAAGCAAGAGCCTCATCAAGCCCTACTTGTAGAAGTCCGTGGAAGGCTGCTTTATGAGCGGCCTTGACTTCTCGTGGAAGACCATTGATGTGGGTGTAAGCCAGATGACTTTCAAGTACGAGTTCGTGGGCGATACCCTCGTGCTCCACTCCGGAAAGTCCTTTACCGAATATGGCGCAATGTATGTGGGTGGCACAAACGGGAATCTGAACGGCACCTGGCAGTCTACCCTTTGCACCTATAACAACGATGAAGAAGAAACCACCTGCTACAAGCTTTGCAGCGAAGTCAAGGCAAGTATCCTCAAAAAGTACGATGTGACTTCCGAAGATGAACTGGATGCTGCCGACTACGAAGAATTCGAAGAAGAATATGAAAAGAAGCGCGCAAAGAACCCCTGCGTGGATGAGGACGACGTCACTGACGTCACCATAAAGATTTCGGGTGATGATATCACTATGATCGAGAAGCCGCGTGAAACCGAAGAAAAGGAATTCACGGACTATATGAATTCTGAATATATCGCTGATTTGTACCAGGCTATCTACAACGGAGACCGTAACGCTCCGTCCATATATGACCTTACCGAAGAAGACTCCGCCGGCGTCAAGACGTATCGCAAGAGGGCCGAGATTGAAGAAAAGAACAGGACTACGACCTCTCTTACCTTCGTGGTGGATGAAGAAACTCAGGTGTCCGTGACGGTGAATAAGATAAATCTGGATAAGGATAACGAAAAGTACGAGATTGGCATGACCATAGCCACAGACAAGAGGACTTGCGAATTGAACTATATGTCCGGTCGTGTCAACAAGGGCGACTGCGATAGCGATAACCTCGGCAAGTTTGATGATCCGAAAAAGATTGAAACTGAAGACGGTACGGTCTATAAGCAGGTCTCCTATATGGAAGACTCCAATATGGATGATTTCGACGTGTGTGTCGGGAAGATTCTGCGGAACCTGGCCGGTAGCAGCGCGGAACCGAAAGAAGATCCTTATTGCACTAGTGTAAAGGCCAGCTATAAGTCTTGTGTGAATGAGTATATGGATTATTACGACGCTAGCCGCAGTGAAGCCGAATCTTATTGTGAAGACATGTACGACGTAGCTTACTACTGCGGTGATGGCCTCGCTAAGACCGCTGCCTCTACGACCAAGCTCTCCAAGAACAAGTTCAAGCAGCTCCAGAGGGCCCATATCAACGCTCTGGAAATGCTCCTCCAGTAATCCCTTGATGATATGAATTAAATCCCGGCCTGGTGGGTCGGGATTTTTTATTTTTGCGCAAAAGACGGCGCTTGCCGATAGAGGTTTTTTATGAACGTTACGATGCAAGAAGTGATGAAACAGTCCGGCGTGGCATTTGGTACCAGCGGTGCCCGCGGGCTTGTGACCGCCATGACGGACCGGGTGTGCTATGTGTATGCCCGCTCCTTTATCAAGTACTGCGAGACCAGCTACAAGTGTGAACACACCATCGCCATTGCGGGCGACCTGCGGCCCAGTACGGAACGCATTTTGAAGGCGCTGGTAAAAGCGGGTGAGGACAGCGCCTGGAAGGTGGTCTATTGCGGCCGTATTCCAAGCCCGGCCATTGCGCTGTACGGTATAAACAAGGCGCTCCCTACCATTATGGTGACGGGGAGCCATATTCCGGCGGACCGTAACGGCATCAAGTTCAACCATCCTCAGGGTGAAATTTCCAAGAAGGATGAACAGGGAATCGTTTCCCAGTTCGTGGATTTTGATGAATCGATTTTTGATGATGCCGGTATGCTGAAGTCGGCTCCGGAGTTGCCCGCCATAGAGTGCGAGGCCGAAGCGAACTACGTAAATCGCTACCCAGCGTTTTTCGGGAGCAAGGCCCTTTCGGGGCTTACCATCGGCGTGTACCAGCATTCCGCCGTGGGTCGCGACATCGTGGTGAAGGTTCTGGAAAGCCTGGGTGCCACCGTGAAGCCCTTCGCCAGGAGCGAAACGTTTATTCCGGTAGATACCGAAGCCATTCGTAAAGAAGACGAAGAGCTGGCTCGGGATTTTGCCCACAAAGATTTTGTGGACGCCATCTTCAGTACCGACGGGGATTCTGACCGGCCGCTTTTGGCGGACGATACCGGCATGTGGCTCAGGGGCGACGTGCTGGGCATCCTCGCTGCCCAGGCGCTGGGTATCCAGCGCATTGCAACTCCCGTGAGTTGCAACACGTCGCTTGAAAAGTCGGGAAGCTTCGAAAAGATTTGCCGCACCCGCATAGGAAGCCCCTACGTAATCGCCGGTATGGAAAGCTTGGTGGACCATAACGACTCTATGATAAGCGTTGCCGGTTACGAGGCCAACGGAGGCTTCTTGCTGCAGACGGATTTGACCCGTGAATTTGCGGAACGTGACAGCAGCGGTAACGAGACGCGGGTGACCCGCACCTTGCCGGCACTCCCCACCCGGGATGCCCTGCTCCCCATGCTTGCCGTGATGGTGCGTGTCCGGGAAGAGCGGATGTGCGTGGTGGACCTGCTGAAAAAGCTCCCCAAGCGCTTTACGCTCAGTGACCGTCTCAAGGAATTCCCGACGGAAACCTCTAAGGCAAAGCTTGCCGAAATCCGCGAGCAGAAACTGGGCAAGAAACTTTTTGGCACCCTTACGGCAAAGCCTAGCCGTTTTGCAAAGACCGATGCAAACGGCAACATGCCTGCACCCTTCCACGGAGACATCGTCTCCATCGACGAGACCGACGGTTACCGTATGGAATTCGATTCCGGCGATATCGTGCACCTGCGGCCCAGCGGAAACGCTCCGGAATTTCGCTGCTACGTAGAAACCGGCGATAAGGAGCGCTCTCTCGAACTCCTCGCCGGTTGCATGAAGATTATGGAAGGCTGGCGGAAATAATTTGGATGGTTAGTCTCCTGCTGGGGCAAGAGGCATGACAACACTATATTTTCCGTTATTGCATTGATACATGCAGTCGGCAGCACTGCTCCAGACGCTTATGGTAAGTTGTGCGACCTTTCCGTTTTCTTTACTGCAGCTAAACCCGTTGATGGGGTGTGTTCCGCAGCTATAGTTGGGCTGCTGGCAGCTGCTCTCGGGAGGGCATTTGTCGATGGTACTTTCATATTTCCAATAGCCTTCGTTGCAGATAAGGTTTATATCATTGACGGTCATTTCCTTGCCTGTTGTCGGGCAGGAAGCTCCAATGATGGCAAGGGTCCAAGCATTATTGCGACATTCGGCGTATGCATCGGTGGCACAGTCTTTGACCACGTCATAGTCTTGGCAAGTGCCTCCATCTACATCGGAAACATGCTTGCAAGTTTCTTCTGCGCTGGAGCTGCTGTTGTCGGAGGCGGAACTATTGACGCAATACTCCGTCAACCCCTTGTTGCAGAGCTGTGTTGCGGAATAGCACTCCAGAGTGAGGGCCTGGCAGGTTACGGCCAAAGACGAACTGGAATTGTCGTCAAGGGATGCCGATGAATCGTCTGTTGATGTGGAGCTACCTTCGCCCTCGGCGGAACTTTCAGCAGAACTTTCGGGATTGGTAGATTCGCTGGAATCTAGCCCATCGCCGCCGTTGCTTTCAGAGGAAATTTCTTCGGACGAGGGCTCGGTGGCGCTGCTGCTGTCATCGCAGGCCGCTAGCGTGAAGGTGAGTGCTGCTGCGGCAAGCCCGCAAGCGATTTTTGTAAGATGTTTCATGGTGATTCTCCTTCTTAAAGTCTTGTCCATTTATAGTTGATGCACTGGAAGGTATATCCTTCAACGATCATCTTTGCACCATCTTTTTCGCAGGGGGCGTTATACCACCGCAGTCCTTCATGGGGTCGCTGCAACCGTAGTTTTCTTCTTCCCAGTTCCCGCTGGCATTGCAGAAATAGCGCACTTGATTGTGTCCCAAATCATTGGGGTCGTCGGGATTATGATAAACATAGAGAAATCTTCCTGGATCATTTCCGTAATCGCAGGGTTCGTCTAGCCACTCGGTTTTGAGGCAATATGCCTTGAGCATGGTTTTCTCACAGATGGTGTAATCGTCAAAGCCGCAATTGGGCTTGGTGGGGTCGCAGTCTTCAGTCTTGAACCAGCGATTGCTAACACACATATAGGTGATGGAATTGTCCGCGCAGTCTTTAGTGAGAGTGAAGTCGTCTTCGTCGCAATTCCACCTGTCGTTCCCATCGACACCGGAAATATTGGCACAGCTTTCGGCAACCTGCCAAGTACCGCCTTTACAGACGTAGTCGAGGTTTGTTGCGCAGTCGAAAGCCTTGGTACCATCCATGCAGGGGGTCATGGCGCAGCCTTGTGTTATGAGGCATTCGTTGTCCGTAATGTGGGAGCAGGTTTCTACGGAGTTAGAGCTAAGTTCCGCGGAGGAGGAACTAGTGCCCGTGGATGTTGAAGAGCCTCCCTCTTGACTCGTTGAGGAATTGCCATTTTGGCTTGTGGCAGATTTCTCGTTGCTATCGGCGGAGTCTCCGGTTGTCTCGGAGCTGGTGACGGTTTCGCTGGAAGGCTCGATCAGGTCATCACCCGAAGGCCCGCTAGAACTGTCGTCACAGGCGGTGAGCGAGATGGCCAGCGCCGCTGCGGCAAACCCGCAAGCGATTTTTACGATTTGTTGTTTCATATCGTTGCTCCTTTTTTAGTACTGTCTATTCACCCATCCCGTACTAAAGTCTAAATCGATGCATTTGCCTGCCGGCTTTTCTATAGTTTTCATTTCCTTGATGATTTCGGCTTCAAGGTTTACATTACCACAGTAAACAAACAGGAATGCATAGAGTTTTTCTTCTGTCGAATAGCTGCAGCCTTCCATTTCTACAATGGTAACCGTCATGGAGTTTGCACTGACCGCAGTCAAGACATTTGGCCTTCCGTCACCGGCAACGACCAGCACATAGGCACCGTAATCTTCGGCACCGCTTGCGCTGCAGGTCCCGTCGGCCTTGAGTTTTTCGATCTTGTCTTGAATCGACTTTATATTTTGTACCGTCTCGTCGGGAATCTTGCAGATCCCGGGCTTGTTGCAGTTAAAGAGAACGTTGCTATTGTCGGGGTCGGTGGTGCTTGGGGACGTATCAACCGTGTTCTGGATAACCGTCGCGCTCAAGACGGAATTGTCGTAATGGATGTCCGGGATTCCGTATTGGGCGATAAAGCTGTTGGGGTCTCTGCCCGAAACGGGAGTGGATGCACTCTGCCCGGGCTTGGAATCGCTTTCTCCGTAAGAACTGGTGGGTTCCTGGGAACTGCTAGAAATCTGTGTACTGGGGGCAGACGCTATCGAACTGGATGACTTACCCACATCGGTGGAAGTTTCAGAACTGGAGGAAATGGAAATGATTTCGGAACTGGACGAGAGCGCATCTTGACCTTCGGCCATTTCGTTAGTCTCTTCGGCGGTGCCAGCAAGGTTGCTTGTGGAATCGGAGCAGCCGATGCTCAAGAAGGCCACAAAGAAAAACAGTGCGAATAAATACAAGAGGGAAGGCTTATTCATGGTCGCACTCCTTCACGTTTTTGGTCAGGGGGAAAAGCTGCAGGTTCAGGCGGTACACCTGGTCGATGTTTTTGTCGTCTGCGGCGATGGCGATAATTTGGCGGCGGCATTCGTCCAGCACCTTCACGATGCGTTCGTAACTTTCCCGGGACACTCCCATGGTCACTCCGCTGAAGTTGCGTTGTTCAACAGGCAGATCCAACGCAGGGGTGGCAAGCTTGGACATCTGGCGGTGCATTCCCCTGAGTGCAAGCCGCGTGGCGTCCGGCGTTCCTGTGATGGATGTTTCTGCCTGCACGAAAGCGCTGTCCCCTGCCTTCTTCAGGAGACCCGCTTTGGTGAGGAAGTTTAGGCTCTGCTGGACTTCTGCCGCGGTCATTTCGGGGTAGCATTTCTTGGCGATTTCGCCCGGAGTGGCGCCCGGCATTAGCGGGGCGAGCTCACGTACAACGGGGTTCTGCCAGGAATCATAAAACTCAAACAGATCGCCTTCCAGCACGCGGACCTTGTGGACCTTGGCGATGGCGAGCATGTTTTCGTAGGCGGCCTTCTTCTTTTCTTCGGTGGCCGCCTGGCCGAATTCAACCATGGCACGGAAATATTCCATCTCGAAACCCACGAGGCCCATGGCGGCCCCCGTGCGTTCTACGCCGATACGGGAGAGCTTGCTTTTACCGTCGCAGACTACCTTCATGTAAGAAGACGAGGTGAACCCCGCTATCTTGGAGAACTCGCGCCACGAAAAAACGGAACGGCGCTTACGCTCCTCGTAGTAGTCCAGCATGTACTGGCGGAAATCGGAATATTCGACTATCGGTTTCATCGTAAATAAATATACGACTATTTTTCCTGAAAGTCAATAGTCTATGAAACAAAAATGCTTATTTTGATAAAAAATACGAAAATTTTACATAATTTTTCAAAATATTTTTGTATATAGAACACTTTGTTTCATATACTGTTGCATAAAGAAGGAGCGATGAAGTATTTGCTATGTACGGAGATGATAGGGGATCCCCGCCTTGGTTCGACGCAGCTCACCACAGGTCGCGGGGATGACAAAGAATGGTCGTGGGGATGACGAAAAGGAATATGGAAGGGGGTTTTAGGGGGCGAAGCCCCTTAGGGGAGGGGGTGATGGAAGACTTGCTGAGGATGACGAGAAAGGTGGCGGGGTGTAATTCGACGAAGCAAGGCTGCAATCAGGGGGAGGCTTCCCCCGCACAATAAAAAAGAACCGCAGCGATTGCCGCGGTTCTTTGAGGTTTCATTGGTGAATCTTACAGCGCGAGTTTCAAGATGTCCTTGATGGCGGCAGCATCCAGCGGTACGTAATGCCCGACCTTGCCGTTACGCGTTGCACGAGCTGCCATGGCGTCAAAGTCCTTGTCGCCGATCTTCAGCTCGGCAAGCGTTGTGGCCAGGTGCAGTTTCTTGAAAAACGCCGCCAGTTTTTCGGACAGAATGTAGGCCCGTTCTGTTTCGCTGTAGTTGAAGGTATCCACACCGAACACCCGGCTTGCGAGGAGGGCGAGCCTCCAGGGCTTTTTCTCGGCCATGTACTTGGTCCAGGCCACCGTCACCACCGCCATGCCTTCGCCGTGGGTGATGTTGTATTGAGCAGAAAGTTCGTGCTCGATCCGGTGCGAGCCCCAGTCGGCGCGGCGACCTGCATCCAAGAATCCGCCGTGTGCCACGCTGGCGAGCCACTGGATTTCTCCACGGGCGTTCACGTCTTTCTGGTTGGCGATGAGCTTGTCCGCGTTCACGAACAGAGCCCTGATTGCTCCCTCAATCAGGTAATCTGTGGTGTCGGAGTACTTCTCGTCCGAGAAATAACGTTCCAGCAAGTGCGAAAGCACATCGGCAATTCCCACGAAAGTCTGGTACGCCGGCAGGCCCACCGTGTATTTCGGGTTCATGATGGCAAACTTCGGAATAATCCGGTCGTCTTCGAAACCGAGCTTCCACTGCCCGCTAGAAAGGATGGCCGCGTTGGATGTTTCGGAACCGCTCGAAGCCGTCGTTGCAATCACGCCAATGGGCAAGACCTGCTTGGGCGAGACGTCTTTTTCAAAGAAGTCCCACACGTCTCCGTCGTAGGGAATGCCAAGCGCCACCGCCTTTGCGGTATCGATGGAACTTCCTCCTCCGACAGCAAGCACAAAGTCTACTCCGTTCGCCTTGCCCTGTTTCACGAGTTCGCGAACCAGGTCGATGGACGGGTTCGGCACCACGTTTCCGTTTTCCGAAAAATGAATCCCGAGTTCTGCAACAGCATCCTTGATTACGTCGTAAATGCCCAGGGTCTTGATAAAGTCGCCGCTGTAAACGAGCTGGAGCGACTTTACGCCGTGTGCGACCAAAAGCGATTTCAGTTTCTGTTCGCTGTGTTCGCCGAAAATGATTTTTGCAGGGTTGTAGTATTCAAAATCAATCATTGTATTCTCCGTACAAAAAAAGGTCATCCTGAGCGGAGCGTAAGCGAAGTCGAAGAATCCAGACCCGCGTTTATTTCCTAATGATGAAAATTACCGCTGGATTGGATGCTTCCTGGCCTACGCCCGTCAGCATGACGTTACTCAAAACTGACCACTCATAACTCACGACTCGTTTAGATTGCCGCGAAGCCGTTTTCCAGGTCGGCGATGATGTCTTCGTAGTGTTCCGTACCGATAGACACGCGGATGGTTGCCGGAGTGATTTCGGCTGCTGCCAGTTCCTCCGGAGTGAGCTCCGAGTGCGTGGTGGTGTAGGGGTGGATCACGAGGCTCTTCACGTCGGCAACGTTTGCAAGCAGGCTAAAGATTTTCAAGCTGTCGATGAACTTGAAGGCTTCGGCCTGGCCGCCCTTGATGTCGAAGGTGAAAATGGAACCGCCTCCGTTGGGGAAGTACTCCTGGTAAAGCTTGTGGTCCGGATGGTTCGGCAGGCTCGGATGGCTCACGCGGGTAACCTTCGGGTGCTTCACCAAGTACTCGATGACCTTCTTGGTGTTTTCTACATGACGGTCCAGGCGGAGCGATAGGGTTTCTACACCTTGCAGCAGCAGGAATGCGTTGAACGGAGAAATGGCAGCGCCTTCGTCACGCAAGAGAATCGTGCGAATGTAGATGGCATATGCCGCAGCGCCCGTGGCCACGAAAGGAATGCCATAGCTCGGGTTCTTTTCGGTAAACTGCGGGAACTTGCCGCTGGCCGCCCAGTCGAATTTGCCGCTATCTACGATGATGCCGCCGAGGGTCGTTCCATGGCCGCCGATAAACTTGGTGGCAGAATGCACAACCACGTCGGCACCGTGTTCGATGGGGCGAATCAGGTAGGGCGTACCGAAGGTGTTGTCGATGACCAGCGGGATCTTGTTCTTGTGGGCGATCTTTGCGATAGCGTCGATATCCGGGATGTCGGAATGGGGATTGCCGAGAGTCTCGATAAAGATGAGTTTCGTGTTTTCCTTGACGGCGGACTCGACGCTCTTGAGATCGTGGGTATCTACAAACGTCGTCTCGATACCGAAGGTGCGGAGCGTATGCTGCAGCAGGTTGAAAGTACCGCCGTAAACCGTGCGCTGTGCCACCACATGGTCGCCCTTGCGGGCAAGTGCCGTAATCGCATAGGTAATGGCTGCGGCGCCGGAAGCCACGGCGAGGGCGGCAACGCCACCTTCGAGAGCGGCAACACGTTCTTCGAGAACGCCCTGGGTGCTGTTGGTGATGCGGCCATAGACGTTACCGCCTGCCTTCAGTACAAAACGGTCGGCAGCGTCCTGGGAGTTGTGGAAAACGTAGGAGGTGGTCTGGTAAATAGGCACCGCGCGGGAATCGGTTGCGGGGTCTGCGTGTTCCTGGCCAACGTGGAGCTGAAGAGTTTCAAAATGGAGTTTGTTCTGTGTTGTCATGGTAAAAATTCCTTTTAGGTTGCAGCGGGCAACCGGGTCCCATGAGGACCCTTCGCTCGCTAAATTTTTTTTGAAATATCCTTGGGCTTGATTTTTCTAACCTGCAAAACCTCAAGGATAAAAGGCTTCCGGCTAGTTCGTTTTCAGAATGCCTCTCGGCATTCGACATTCAGTACTCATAGGCGCTCCTTCGAATGCATTGGGAATCACAAACCATTTTGTTATCCCTACCAATCTTGTAGGAAATAAAATAGAATAAGAACTTCGCCCTGTCAAGGCATAAATGCATACTATTTAATTATGGTTGGTGATAAGTTTAGGCTATAACAATGCTGTGAAAAAACTCCGCCGAGAAAGCGGAGTTATTGAGGCTGAACATATTGTACCAACAAATTAATTTACGGGTACAATCCCTTGCTAAAGTAACGGTCGCCGCGGTCAGGGGCCACGAACACGATGTTTCCGCGGGCACCCGAGGCGATGAGTTTCTTGGCTGCGGTGAATGCTGCGCCCGAAGAGGAGCCTGCGAAGATTCCCTCTTTCTTGGCGAGTTCGCGAGCGCCGCCGAAGGCGTCGTCATCGTTGATTTTGATGACTTGATCCACCAGCGACATGTCCATGGTGTCGGCGATAAAGTCGTTACCGATTCCTTCGATGTTGTAGTCATCGTGTTCACCGCCGCCCATGGTAGAGCCTACGGGGTCTGCCAGCACGCCCTTGATGCTTGGGTTGCGTTCCTTGAGAGCCTTGAGAATGCCGCTGTAGGTGCCGCCGCTGCCTGCGCCTGCCACTACGTAGTCCACATGTCCGTCCAGGTCTTCGTAGATTTCGGGGCCGGTGGTTTCGTAATGGGCGAGGGGGTTGGCCATGTTGCGGAACTGCCTAAGCGATACGGAGCCGGGAATCTGCTTCAGGAGTTCTTCGGCTTTTTTTTCGGCACCCAGCATTCCCTCTTCGCGTGGGGTGTTGATGAGTTCTGCACCGAGTGCGCGCAAGAGGGTCTGTTTTTCTTGCGAGAACTTGGTGGGCACCACGAATATCACGCGGATGCCGCGGTTGAGCGATGCGAAAGCGATGCCGAGGCCGGTGTTGCCTGCGGTTGCCTCGATGATGGTTCCGCCCGGCTTGAGCGTTCCCTTTGCGAGGGCGTCATTCACCATGTAAAGGCCTGTGCGGTCCTTTACGCTGCCCGATGGGTTCCGGAGTTCCAGTTTCACAAACAGGTTTACGCCTTCGGGGAGTCCCACGTGCGAGAGTTTTACAAGCGGAGTTTTCCCGATTAAAGATTGCATTGATTCATAGTAATGCATATTATGCTTCCTTTGCGGCGTTAATGCCGGCGTTCAAATCCAAGATGATATCATCGATTTTTTCGATACCTACAGACAAACGAATCAGTCCATCGGTAATACCCACCTTTTCACGAATTTCCTTCGGGATGGAAGCGTGGGTCATGGTGGCCGGATGGCATACAAGGCTTTCGACGCCGCCCAAACTTTCGGCGAGAGAAATCAGTTGCAGAGCCTTGAAGAATTTCTTGATGTCGTAGTTTTCGTAAAGTTCGAACGAAATCATGGCGCCGCCGTTCTTGGCCTGTTTTTTGTTGATTTCGTAGCCCTGAGCGTTCGGGAGGCCCGGATAATAAACATGCTTTACAGCTTCATGCTGTTCCAGGTAGCGGGCAATGCGTTCCGCATTTTCGGTATGGCGATCGAGGCGCACGCCAAGCGTCTTGATACCGCGAATCAGGAGGAACGAATCGAAGGGGCCAAGCACGCCGCCTACGGCATTCTGCGTGAAAGCAAGGCGGTCGGCAATTTCCTTATTGTTGGTCACTGCAAGGCCTGCCACCACATCGCTATGGCCGCCCAGATACTTGGTTGCAGAATGCACCACAATGTCGGCGCCAAGTTCCAGCGGACGCTGCAAATAAGGAGTCATGAAGGTGTTATCAACAATTGTCAGAATTCCATGCTTCTTGGCGATGGCTGCGACGCCAGCCAAATCCGTCACGGTCAGGAGCGGGTTTGCCGGGCTTTCGATAAAGAAGGCCTTCACGTCGGGCGTCACCTTGGTATCCAGCGTCGCCAAGTCGGTGGTATCTTCAATAGAGTAAGTAATGCCCAGGTTCTTGAAAACCTTGTCCAGAACGCGGAACGTGCCGCCGTACACATTGCTTGAGATGATGATCTTGTCGCCCTTGTTAAAAAGCGTGAGCACAGTAGAAGTTGCAGCCATGCCGCTTGCAAAGGCAAAGCCTGCTACACCGCCTTCAAGGTCGGCAATCAATGCTTCGAGGGCTGCGCGGGTGGGGTTGCCTGTGCGGGAATATTCCCAGCTCGTATTTTCGCCGAGACCCGCCTGCTTGTAGGTAGAAGTCTGGTAGATGGGTACGTTGACAGCTCCCGTGACCTTGTCGCCATCGATGCCGCCGTGAATGAGTTTTGTTTCGATAAATTTAGAAGTTGACATTTTGAAATTCCTTTGGCGCTTTGTTTTGGAGCGCCCAAAATCGTAAAAAGGCGCTCCCGGAAATGGACTTCGAATCTCTCGGGAACGCCAGCTTGTACGGAGAGTACAAACTTACTTGATGTCTTTTCTCCAGGTGGCGGGCTTGAACTCGCCAACGATGGGGAGCAGACGCTGGTCCACGTCGATTTTCAGTACCGAGTTGAAGTTGTTGGTGGCGATCATCTGGGCCGCAAAGCCTACGATGGCCACAATCTCGGAGTCGTTGTAGAACTTGCGTAGTTCCTCGAAGTAGCTGTCCGGAACGGCGGTGGGGTCCTTCACGATTTGCCTTGCAAGCTTCACGAGAATCTCTTCGTTCTTCTCGTATTCAAAGCCGTTGGGGTCGATACCGAGGGCCTTCAGGTCGCTGATGAAGAACAGCGAGCAGAGCTGGCAGCTGTTTGTTGTAGAGACAGCGTGGGCGTACACAGTGGCGGCACGCTGGCCGATGATTTCTACAAGGCGGGCCCAGCTGGTGTACCAACCCATAAAGGCGTCAAACGTTGCGTAGTCCTGCAGCAGCGCACGCTTCATGTTGGTGATCTTGTCGGTAGAGATCAGCTTTTCGTAGGCATCCTTGGCCTTGCCTTGAGCTTCGTCAACAGATTCAATAAATTTTACTCTTGCCATATTTTGCACTCTCCTTTGGTGCTATTGCACCGTTTTTTTTGTTGCGCAAAATATAGAAGCGGTTTTTCGTTATGTCCAATACTTAATTCTTATGCAGAGTTATCAGTTTTTTCTATAGAGAGTAAAAAAGAACCGCAGCGATTGCCGCGGTCCCTTGGTTTTTGGGGAAATCTGAATTTGTGAACTAGAAGCTGAACACGGTTTCCACACCGAAGCGGAGAGCGTTGTCGTCTTCGTTGTCCTGGATGGGCATGTCCACCATGCCGAAGGCGGTGATTTCCAAGTTTTCCACCGGCGTGATGTAGACGCGTCCGCCCACGTCGAATGTAGCGGCGGTCTCGTCGTCGTCATCCAGAGTGTGGGTGTGGTATTCTACAGGGATACCCAGCTTGATGAACTCGGCAAGCTTGAGGGCGGGCTCGGCATAGGCGAAGAAGTATTCGGGAATTTCTCCGTTGTCGAGATCGCTGGCGTCTTCGACGGCATCGCCCCTGTCGATGAGGGCGTAGAAGGCCGTGGTCTTGATTTCGAACATGCCCAGTTCAAAGGAAGGTTCGGCCAAGAAAGTGTGGGCGGTAGAGGTCCAGTCCTGTCCCTTTGCCACGTCGCCGTCGTCCATCAGGTAGTCACCGTGGAATCCATAGACGGCGCGGAAGCCAAAGCCACCGAGAGAGAGGCCCGCTTCAACACCGGCGTGGAGTTCGTTATGCTGTGTGGTCTGGAAGCTCTTGTAGTCCACATACGGACGCAGGTGCTGACCGGCGTAGTCGAATTCGTAGGCGGCGTGAACATTGTAAACCTTGGCGCCTTCGTCGTCGGCCCAGTCGTTATCTCCGCGACCGAAACCGAATCCGAGCACGAATCCGGCCAGATCGATTTCAAGACCGCGGATGTCATGTTCTTTCATGCCGGCGGCGTTGTCGGCAGGATCATCGTAGTCGTAGTAGGCCACAAATGCACCTTCGGAGTATGTCAGGTCACCGGCCTTGACGGCAAAGAATTCTGCAGGCTGGTACTGGATGTAGGCTCCGTTATAGACGGCGGCAGGATCCGTGGTTTCGTCGTCGGCTTCGAGGCCTACGAAGGCAGACCACTTTTCGTTGAACTGAATTTCAAAATTCAGGTCGAAGGTGGATGCATAGGAATGGTTCAGGTCGTCTTCTACCCAGACATTGCCCGTGTAGGCGTCGAATTCCACTTCACCATTATACTTGACTTGCATCTGGGCTTCGGATGTTCCTTCGTTCATGCTGGCCTTGAGCATGTCGAGGGCGTTACCGGCAGCATTAGCCACTTCGCCGGGATTGGTGTTTTCGGTTGCTGAGCTTGCCGAAGCATCGGCGGGGGCAGCGGCCTGTTCGGCAGGCTGCTCGGGCTTGGCTTCTTCTGCCTTGGGTTCTTCGGCGGGCTGTGCCGCTGCGGTCTGCTCGGCAGGCTGTTCTTGAGCGGGAGCTGCAGCAGGTTCTTCGACCTTTGCCTGTTCCGCGGCGGGAGCAGCCTGGGCAGCGGGCTGCGGTTCCGCAGCAGGAGTTTCCTGAGCAGGGGCCGGAGCAGCTTGGGCAGGAGCTTCAGCAACAGGAGCTGTAGCAGGGTCTTCGGCGGCAGGGGCAGCTTCCTGAGCGAATGCGGGTATCGCAAACACGGAGGCGGCAGCAAGGCCGAACAAGAGATTAGAACGAGATTTCATTGTAAGGTATTCTCCTATGAGATTTTTTTGTTTTGTTATAGGCTTGTTAGTTTAGTCTAACTTAAACTTTCTAATAAAGGGCTGGCAGGATTTGGGCCTACCAGCCCTATTCTTGATTCCAAAGGTTAGTCTTCGAATCTCTTTTCCTTATTGGCCTTCATGCCGAAGAGCTTGAGGAAGATTCCCGTACCCACAAGCACCACGATGGCAGCGACAATCCATGTCACGTTTCCACCAACAGGCACCTGGTAAAGGAGTACCGCCACAGCCCAGGCAAGGAGCGTCTGCACGGTCGCCATCAGGATGGCAAGACCGAGGCCGATTTCGCGGGCAACCACGCCCATAGCGGCAAGGCACGGCACATAGAGCAGGATGAAGATGAGGAATGCGAACACCTGCCAGTTGAATCCGTCATGACCGCCATTGTGGAAGTAAGAGCGGAGGTTCGCGTAGATGTCGGCGGTTTCGGAAAGGTCGCCTTCTTCGAGAGCACCCATTTCGTCTTCGGAGAGTTCGAGGCCGGCAGCAGCGAGCTTGGCAAACACGGCTTCGCGAGTCTTTTCGTCCTCTTCTTCTTCGCCAAAGGTTTCGATGGCTGCATATTCTTCGCAGGTCAGCACCTTGGCGTCGGTAATCTTGTCCAGAGTTTCCTTCTTGAGTTCGGCGGCTTCCTGTCCTTCCAATTCACCGGTGGTTCCCAGCGGGTCGGTGAGGGAGCCAAAGACATCGGCGAGGTTAGCGGGAATCGAGCCGAGGGCTTCGAGCACAGCGCCCTTGATGTCGGGAGCGCCACCTTCTTCCTCTTCTTCGGCAGGGCATTCGTCAACGCCTACGATAAGCGGCTTTTCTTCTGCAGGAGCGGCTTCGGCAACAACTTCTGCGGATTCAGCGGCGGCAGTTTTAGCCTCTTCGGCAGGCTCAGCGACCTTATTCGTATCGGTTGCAGCGGAATCAGCAGCGGCAACAGTCGAATCGGCCTTCACGCTATCCGTAGCGGCAACAGCAGCGGTCACTTCGGCAGGCTCAGTGACCTTGCTTGTATCGGCGGCTGCAACTTGTTCCGGTGCGGGTTCTTCTGCCTTCGGCTCTTCAGTAGGTTTCGCAGCCTTATTTTCTTCTGCAGGAGCATCGGCATTCTCCCCCACCATGGAATAGAGGGAGTTCATGGTACCGATAACGGCTTCCTTGGCCAACAGGCCCGTGAACAGAGACACAGAGGCCGGCCAGTTTTCCTTTTCGACACCGAACGGTTCGAACACCGGCGTAATGGCCTTACCGATTACAGAGAGCAAGCTGTTTTCGGAATCCCCGTTACCGGCAGTGAATTCATTAGCGGTAGAAATCTTGGATTCGTCAACTACGAAACCTTCAGGGAGAGCAACATTTTCAGCTTCGCCTTCTTCGTTTTCCTTGACCATCTGGTAGCCATCTTCAGACTTGACGATTTCAGTCTCGGTACCGTTCACATCGACATACATCTTCTCGACAATACCGAAACTGTTGAGGAACCCGAGCACGGCAACGGCAAGCGTAATCACCTTACCGGCGCGCCAGATGTAGTCACGCAGGCGCTGCCAGCAGTGAATCATCAGGGACTTGAACTTGGGCAGGTGATAGGGAGGAAGTTCCATCACAAAGTTGCTGGCCTGACCCTGGAACAGGGACTTCTTCAAGAAGAGGCCGTAGGCAACGGCGAACAGCACGCCGGCGAGGTAAAGCAGGAACACCACCGTGCCCGCCATCTTGCCGAAGAATGCCGCCGCAAACAGCGCATACACCGGGAGGCGTGCACCGCAGCTCATGAAGGGCACCAGGAAAATGGTGAGGAAGCGTTCACGCTTGGATTCCAGCACACGGGAGCCCATAATGCCCGGCACACCGCAACCAAAGCCCACCATCATCGGCACGAAGGCACGACCCGGGAGCCCGAGGAAACGCATGAAGCGGTCTGCAACGAAAGCCGCGCGAGCCATGTAACCCGAGTCTTCCAAGAACGAAAGGCACAGGAACATGAAGAAGATGACCGGAATGAAGGTCGAAACCGTCTGGATACCGGCACCGATACCGTCAGCGAGAATTGCCGTGACAAACGACGGGCAACCGAGTACATCGCCCAGCACGTAGCCGAGGCCATCTACGAAAATTGCACCGAACAGCACGTCAAAGAAATCAATGAACGCAGAACCGATAGTCACCGCAATCCAGAACACCAAATACATGATGACAAGGAAAATCGGGAGTGCAGCCCAGCGGTTCAAAAGAACAGCATCCAGTTTGTCGGAGAATGTCTTTTTCGTGCGGACAGAAACAGTCGCCTTCCCCGCTACCTCGTGCGAAATGGAGTAGCGGTTTTCAGCCATCGCGAATTCCGGCTCTTCGCCCAGAATCTTCACGATTTCGGCCTTATCGAGCTTCACGCCCGCTTCGGCAAATTTGTCTGCATAGCTTTTCTGGTTGCCCAAGTACATGAGCGAAACCCAGCGAGCATCCGTATCCAAGAGCTTTGCGACGGTCGCCACCTTCGGTTCCAAAACCTTCACGGCCTCTTCGACCTTGTCGCCGTAAACCATCTGCTTCGGGAGCGGCATCGGGCTCGCAAGCACGTGGCCCATCTGGCTAATGAAATTGGTGACGCTCTTTTCGCTCACCGCAGAAAGCGGAATGCACGGCACGCCGTAGAAATCAGAAAGTTCGTCGAGATCCAGCTGGATTCCGCGATTCTCGGCAATGTCCATCATGTTGACGGCAATCACCATCGGAATCTTCATGTCGGCAAGCTGGCTCGTGAGGAACAGGTTGCGTTCCAGGTTCGTCGCATCGACGATGTTGATAATCAGGCTCGCTTCGCGGCTGAGCAAGTAGTCGACAGCAGCGCGTTCGTCTTCGGCATTTGCGAACAAAGCGTAAGTACCTGGAAGGTCCACCAGGCGAATCTGGCGGTCGCCCAGTTCAAAATAACCTTCCTTCTTTTCGACCGTCACGCCGGGCCAGTTACCCACATGCTGGCGGGCACCCGTAAGCGCGTTAAAGAGAGCCGTCTTACCGCAGTTCGGGTTACCGGCAATTGCAATCGTCAAAAGTTTTCTGGCAGCCATTATACCCTCCTCAGCTTGAGAACGTTGGCTTCTTCTTTACGGAGCGAGAGCCTGTAAGACAGTACGCTTACTTCAATCGGATCGCCGAGGGGGGCCACCTGCAAGACTTCCATTTGAACGCCACGCACAAGGCCCATTGAAAGCAACTTGGACTTGTAAGCAGAATCGCCTTCGTTATAGCCGACGATCTCTACCTTGTCGCCCTTCTTGAGTTCCGAGAACTTGGGCTCGGTACTCCACTTTTTCGTTTGCGACTTTCCGCCGCAACCACAATTACAGCTCATATTTTATCCTCATATAAAAGGCCGGATACCGCATGAGCCGCGATTTCCAGCCTATTTCTTGTTTTTGACGCTCTTTGCTTTTTTAGGCGAGGGCGCAGCCTCCGCCGGTTTCATAAAGTCTTCGATTTTTCCAAGAGTCTCCGCCGAAAGGATATGCTCCATGCAGCAGGCGTCCTTGTCAGCAATGGCTTCGGACACGCCCAGCTTGATCAGGAACCCCTTCAATAATATATGGCGGTTCAGAATCATGGCGGCGACACGCTGCCCTTCTTCGGTGAGTTCCACGCCGCTGTAGGGTTCCTGAGTCACGAGCCCAAGTTTCTTGAGTTCGATCATCGCCTTTGCCACCGACGGCATCTTGACCGTAAGGGCTGCGGCAATGTCCTTGACTCGGGCGATTCCGTTTGCCAGGCGCAACATGTGCACCATTTCCAAGTAGTCTTCGAGACTCTGGCTTAGTTTTGTATGATCCATTCGAGGCCTCCGATTCGGATTATACGGGATAATTTTTGTCCAATCGTCATTAGACGGGGCTAATATAGTTCTTTTCGGCTAATTAGGCAAGGCTAAAATTATTAAAAAAGGCATACTTTTTTAGGGGAGACTAACTTTTTATTCAAAAATTTACTAAAAATCGCAGATTTACCCTTGTTTTTCTTGTTAGATTTGTCTAACTTTGAATTGGCGGGTCAAATTCTAATTGTAGCCATAGGGTTAGAATGGAGCCTGCCAGGTTGAAGCAAAAATCCAATTCCCTCCTTGTGTCTCTTTGGGAACGATTTCGCCCCCGCTCAAGTAGCTCTGAGCGGGGGCGTTTTTTTGATAATTTAGGCGATTTTGAGCGTTGCGGTCCTACACCTGCTTCAACGGCGTCATGCTCTTGGCGCAAATCGCCATGGTCGAGAGGTTGTGCAGCAGGGCCGAGGTCGAGGGGGCAAGTATCCCGAAGAAACCTGCGGCCAGGAGCGACGTGTTGAAGGCGACGATAAAGCGGTAGTTCGCCTGGATGCGTTCCATGAGCTGCGTACTCAATGTGCGGAGTTCGGCGAGATCGCGCAGGTCTTCGCTGCGGAGGGTCACGTCGGCGGTTTCGCGGGCAATGTCGCTGGCATCGCTCATGGCGACCGACACGTTCGCGGCGGCCAATGCGGGCGCATCGTTGATTCCATCGCCCACCATAATTACGCGGCGGCCTTCGGCCTTCATTTTTTCCACATAGCGATGCTTGTCTTCGGGCAGCACCTGCGCAAAGAATGTGTCGATGCCCAAAAGTTGCGCCGTACGTTCGGCGGCCTTCTGGCTGTCGCCGGTAATCATCGCTACATGCTTGATTCCGCGTTCGCGCAGCATGCGAATGGCTTCTGCAGCTTCGTCCCGCGGAGGATCGCTAATGCAAAGCACTCCCGCGAGTTTCCCGCCAATGGCCAGGTAAATCACGGAAGCGGCTCCGGCGAGTTCGTCGATCTTTTTCTGTTCCGCCTCGCCCACTGCAATTTTTTCGTCTTCGACGACGAAATGCTTGCTGCCGATAACGGCGCGTTCACCGTCGAGAGTCGTCGCGATTCCATGCGCCACGATGTACTTGACATCGGCGTGTTCTTCTTCGTGGTCGATTCCGCGTTCGGCGGCACCACGCACAATGGCGCGCGCCATGCTATGCGGGAAGTGCTCTTCGATGCAGGCGGCAATGCGCAGAATTTCTTCTTCGCTGCGGTCTCCGAACGGAATCACGCGTTCGAGTTTCGGTTCCGCCTTGGTGAGCGTTCCCGTCTTGTCGAAAACGATGGTGTCGGCAAGCGCAAATTCTTCCAGGTACTTGCCGCCCTTCACGGTCATATTGCGGTCGGCCGCTTCGCGCAGCGCCGAAATCACCGAAATCGGGGTGGAAAGCTTGATGGCGCAAGAATAGTCCACCATCAGAATCGAGACCGCCTTGGTAATGTTACGCGTAAACAGGAGCGTGAGCCCGAATCCGATAAAGCTGAACGGCACGATACCATCAGCAAGGCGTTCGGCGCGGCTCTGGATAGAGGCCTTCAGGTCTTCGGAGCGGTCGATGAGTTCAATGATTTTTTGAATTTTGGTGTTGCCGCTCACGGCTCGCACAAATACTACGATGGAGCCTTCGTCCACGACGGTACCTGCAAAAACGGACTTTCCGACCGTCTTGTGCACCGCCTGCGATTCGCCCGTCATGGTCGCTTCGTTCACGAACGCATCGCCCTCCGCAACGGTTCCATCCACCGGAATCATGCTGCCGGAACGCACGCGCACGAGGTCGCCCACCTGAACATCCTGCATGCGCACCTGAACATCGACGCCGTCCCTGACAATCCACACCTTGTCCACCTTCACGGCAAGGCTTGCGGTAAGGGCGGTGCGGGTCCGGGCCTTGGTGTAATCTTCCAGAAGGCTGCTCACGTTCAGCAGGAACATGATGGTCCCTGCCGATTCGTAATTGCGTTGCAAGATGCTCGCCCCGATGGCAGCACCGTCCAACACCTCGACAGAAAGCTTTCCTTCGCCAAGGCAGTTCAAGCCCTTCGCCACAAACTTGAGGCCCCTGTAAATCAGGTGTGCCGTGCGAATGGGGGCCGGAATCAGCAACTTGGCCAGGTAACGCCGCGCAATCATGAACGCGAGTCGGTTCTTGAATCGCGTATCGAGTTCCTGCAGTTGATATTCAGTATCGGGCTCGCTCTCAGGGAGATTTACGATGTCCAGATTCCGGACAAAATCAATCACCTGTTCACGATAGCCGTCTTCGTATTCCAGCAGAATGCCGCCGTTTTCCGAATGGACTACCGCTTTCTGGACATAAGGTTCACTCACGCATGCCTTGTGGATGCGCGGTTCATGCATTTTTTCAAACGCGTAGGCCCCCGCCCGAAAGCGGATACGCCCCGGCTGGTCATATACTATTTTATAAATCATGATGATTGATGGTTAAAACAATCAATGTGAAATGTGAAGTGTGTGATGTAGAATAGCCATTACACATTTCTCATTTCACATTACACATTATTTATTTGCTTCTTTCTTCGCATCGTTGCAGATGTCGGCAGCTTCGTCCTTCATATCCTGGAAGGCGGCCTTGGCATCGGCGGTGAGCTTCATGCCTTCGGCAAGCCCCTTGACGGCATATTCGCGGGTTTTGGGAGCCTTGAGAATCTTCTTGATGATAGCCGGGCCAACGACACCTGCCATCACACACCAGAACTTTTCATTTTTCCATACGGACATAGTTTACTCCTTGTGTTTCGCCCTAATGTCATCCCCGACTTGGTCGGGGATCTCCATTAAAGCTTTGTTGTTCCTTGCACAATAATCTACCAAAAATTTCATTCAAAAGCAACTTACATACAAACTAATAAACAGACTTTAAGCCCAAGTCCTGTGTAGCTTCCGTGCGACTAACATTGTTAGATTTTTTCTAATTTAGTTCAGCCTATTTAACTTAGTTAGCGTGAAAAAAGTTAGCCCTACTCCGATTCCATCTCGTTTATCAACTGAATATTGTACAGTTTTTGCACCTGTAAAATATCAAGAATGACAGCGATACGTTCGTAAGTTGTACCCTTGTCTATCTTGATGGCGACAGGAGATTTTTTGTTCTGTACTGTTGCAGCTTTTTCGCGGAGTTCATCGGGAGTGCCCCGCTGTCCATTAAAGGCGAGTTCTGTCTCGGAAAGTTCAATGTACAGGCCTTCGGGAGTGTCACGCTTGACTTCGCTTTGCGTTTCGGGCAAAAATAGCTTGAGTACGGATTCGTCTTGCTTGAACACTGACGTCACCAAGAAGAATACAAGTAGCAAGAAGACGCAGTCAATGAGAGGCGTCATGTCGGGCCGGATTCGGCGTGTTCTTTTTGCCATTTATGCATCCTCGTTTTGGGAGCGTATGTGGTCCTTTTCTTTGAGAATGCGGCCCAACTGCAAAAGCACATCGTTTTCCACATTGTCCTGCTCCGATTCCATACGGGCATTCAGGTAGTTGAAGGCAATAACGTGGGGAATAGCAACCACAAGCCCGATCACAGTGGTGATAAGGGCAAGCTTGATGCCCGTGGCAAATGCTCCGGCGTCAGAAAGCCCTGAAACGGCAATGACGCTGAAGGCATTAAAGATGCCAAATACGGTACCCAAAAGACCGAGCAGCGGAGAAATGCTGGCGATGTTTTCAATGGTGGTCATGCCCTTTTGTAGTGGAGAAAAAGCAAGAGCGATTTCGGTGCGGATACTTTCCATAATAATGTGGTGGTCGGTGTTATGGCTAACCACGCGATGGAGAATTTTTGCGGGAAGGCGCATACGGATACTTCTGTTAAAGAGCACCAGCGAGATGATTTTCCACACGATAATGGAGTAGCCAACGAAATTCATGGCCACGAGTACATAGGCAATAATGCCACCCTGTTGGATAAAGTCTAAGATGTAGTTCATTTTTTTGTCATGCCCGCGTAGGCGGGCATCTCCTTTATTAATGAAGGTTATACTTGATCGGAATCTCCATTTTCCATGTTTCTTTTCCGAGCACTGTTGGAATTGGTTCAAACTTTGGCACGGCCTGCACAGCGGCAAGGGCACTCTCGTTTAGCGAGGAATAGGGGCAGGGCTTTGAGACGGTTGCCCCGCTGATGCTTCCGTCTTTGGCGACCGTAAACTGTATGCGCACTGTGCCCTCTTGCTTTAAGCGGCGGGCTGTAGCGGGGTAGTCTTTTTGCTTTTCGAATGCCTTGGAAAGCCCGATAAGGTACGCTTTTGTCACCTTCATCAGGGAATCCTTTGAAGGTTTTGGCGGTGGCGGAGGAGGCGGTGGGGGCGCGACAGGCTCTGGAGCAGGTTCGACAACAGGCTCGACGGGTGCAGCGTCTGTGACCATAATCGGTTCCGGTTCTGGCTCGGGTTCAGGTTCTGGCACAGAGTCTTGTACGATATTCGGAATAATCTTTGCCCGGACCACTTTTTTAACGATTTTCTTGACTTCGGGTGGTGGCGGAGGGGGTTGAAGCAGTAGGCGCTCTACATGAATCACTTCAGCATCTTCGCGGGTCGTAACCACCTGCGTACGCTTCAAGAACCCCCAAGCGTAAAAGCCTGCATGCAAAAATACAGCTATAACAATGCCCATGCAAAATACACGCCGCATAGTGAATGCGGAATAGGGATTTTTGCGATTTGGTTCAAAAATCGGCATTATTTTAGGGGTAATGCTCATTTGATGGGCAAATTGAGGTTTTTTAGCGTAAAAATTCTACTCCAAACGGTTTTTTGAAAATCCATTTGGAGTAGAACTTTTTTGCCCCCGAATCTACCTTTGGCACATGCCAAAAGAACCTGAAAACACCATTAAACTCGCCGAAATGGGCGAGAATCGTTGTGGGACCGTCGCCCAGATCGAGGGCGATTCCCGCTTTATTTCAAGAATTGTTTCTATCGGACTTACGCCGGGTTCTGCCTTAACACTCCTCAAGAACGACGGGCGCTCGCCGGTGCTTGTTTTTTGTCGCGATACGGTTATCGCCGTCAATCATAAGGAAAGTTCACAGATTTTTGTCAAGGTGGAGTCGTAAAAATGAGCGAAATCAAGACTATTGCCTTGCTCGGACAGCCTAATTCTGGTAAATCGACGCTTTTTAACAACCTTACGGGACTTCACCAGCGCGTGGGCAACTGGCCTGGCAAAACGGTGGAACAGGCCGAAGGTTCTTTTGTTTTTGATGGTGTTACGTACAAGGTAGTTGACCTTCCGGGCAGTTACGGGCTTTCGGCGAACTCCGAAGAAGAAGTGGTCACCCGCGACTACATTCAGAGCGGCAAGGCGGACCTTGTGTGCATTCTGGTAGATGCTTCGCAACTGGAACGCAGCCTTTACATGCTGGCGGATTTCGTGGGCATTCGCATGCCCGTGATGCTGGTGCTCAACATGATGGATGTGGCCGAAGCGGCGGGTAAGAAGATTGACGTGAGTGCGATTGAAAAGCGACTCGGCGTTCCGGTGCTTGGCTTCAGTGCGGCTGAGACGGAACGATATCCTGAGTTCTTCAAGAAGATGGTTTCGGCCATCAAGACACCTATTTGCCTTGATAGTGGCAGCTTGCGTGAGGAACTCGTTGACGGAAAAAAGGAAGGAGAAGATGTTATCAGCCGCATCGAAGCTGCCCTCGGCGACTTTGAATATGGCGTATGCGAAAAAATTTGGATTGCAGAAAAACTCCTCGAAAAAGACAAACTCATTTGCGATGTCGTGAATGAAATGCTTCCGTTCGCCCGTAAAAATGCGATTGACGCGATTCTCGATAGCGAAGATGGGCGTGACGGCGGTATTCTCACCGGCGAGGCCAAGTACCGCTGGGTTTCGAAGATTGTGCGTGAATCGGCGACGCCCAAGTCTATCGAGAAGGTCTTTAGCAAGTGGGACCGTATCGCGACGCACCATATCAAGGGCAAGTTCTTTGCATTCGGAATCATGGTTGTTTCGCTGATTGCGTGCATGATTCTTGCTTTCCCGGGCATGGGAATCGGTTTTGGTTTGCAGCCTGTGCTAGAATCGCTTACGGAACGTGTGGGCAATTCGCTCGGTGTCTGGCCTGTCGTTATTTCGTTTGTCAAACTGGTTCTGGTTGGCGGTACATGCATAACCATCTGCATGACAAGCTTTATTTTCTCCATCATTTTCGTATTCCGCATCCTCGAAGAAATCGGCTATATGGCGCGTTTCTCGTATGCGTTCGACAACTGGCTTTCGCGCCTGGGCCTGCAGGGTAAGGCGATTATGCCGCTATTTTCCGGAATTGGCTGCACGGCGGGTGCGGTATGCGGCACGCGCGTGCTCGATACCCGTGGGCAACGCTTGCTTGCGCTCGTTCTGTTGTGGGCGATTCCGTGCGGGAGCAAGGTGGCAGTGGTGCTGTTCCTAGCGTCGACATTCTTCGGGTCGGCGGCTCCGCTGTTCGGCATCGGTTACGTGGTGCTGATTTTTGCAAGCTTTTACCTGTCTTCGCGCCTGTTCGGCAAAAGGCTTGTCCCGCAGAATGAACGAGTGGGTATGATTATGGAACTCCCGCCGTATCACAAGCCGCATTGGAAGATGATTGCCGCGATGGTGGGGCGCAGCACCTGGGGCATTTTCAAGAAGGCCTTGAAGATGATCCTGATGGTGGCAGCCCTTTTCTGGGCGCTCTCTTACGCGGGCGACGGAAATGTGGAAAATACTCTCCTTTACAAAATTGGCAATGCGATTGAACCGGTGACGATGTTCTTCGGAATGCGCTGGGAGCTATTTATCTCTTACTTGGGTGGTATGTTCAGTAAGGAAGCTTCGCTTGGCATCATGAGCACGCTCTTCAACCACACCGGCGAGGCGTTCTCTCTTGTGACCCGCGTGGCGGCAAGTGAAAACTTGGGCGAGGTTCTTGCAAGTACCATCACCAAGCCCGAAGCGCTCGCGTTCCTGTTTGCGTCGATGTTCAACGTTCCTTGCGTGCTGGCGATGGGCACTACCTACCGCGAGGCTGGCTCGTTCAAGTGGCTGGCCACCATTATGGGGTATTATTTGGCACTTTCGCTCGGACTCGCCTTTATTGGCTACCACATCGGACTGCTGATTTTCTAATAAAAGGATTTGTGTATATGAGTAATGTAAGATCGACCGGGAAAAAATCATCGAATACATTGGTCCGCGACCTGGTGAACGTGGGCATTTTTGGTGCACTTTACCTTGTACTTTCTGGAATTTGCGCAAGCATCGGTTTTATTCCTGCGTTTATTGTGGTTTCCACATGCGCGGTGAGCTTGGTGACGAGCGTCCCGCTATTCCTTTTCTTTTCGAAAGTAGAAAGACCTTTACTTTGCTGCGTGCTACTTTGCACGCTTTTCGGCGTTGTCATGACAATCTCTGGTCACGGAATTTCTTTTGGTTTGCTTTGCGTGGTGTATGGCGGTTTGGCGGGCCTTTGCTTAAAGCTGTTCCACAAGAATTTTGTGGGATGTCTGCTTGCTAATGTGATGATTAGTTTTGTGCCTTCTTCAATGATGATTCCGCTTTGGTCTTCGACCGAAGAATACTTGGCGTATTGCAGTTCTGTTTGCGATAAGGCTTATATTGCTCATTTGGCGGAGCTTTCTAGCAGCTATTGGCCTTTGATTGGACTTTTTGGCTTTGGGGCCGCAGGAGCTATTGTGGGCGGGTTTATTGCCCGTCGCATGATGAAAAAGCATTTTGAACGCATTGGACTTGCTCAGTGAAATTAGACCCGCGCACAAAACTGTTATTAGCGGTGGTGGCAAACGGCATGGTTTTTACCGCTCCACTATTCTATAGTTTGCTGATGGTTGTTGTAACGTCTATATTGCTATTATTTGAGGGAAAGTGGAAATTTATTTTCACTTTTCTTTTTGTTTATCTAGGCGCAGCCTTGTTCTTTGATTCGGCGAAAAAAATGGATATTGGTACTTCGGGTACGATTATTCTTGCATCGTTGTTTTTGATGTACCGCATTATGCCTGCTTGTGTTGTACTATATTATGTTATAACAACTACCAAAGTCAATGAATTTTTGGCGTGCATGTCGCGGATGCATATTTCAAACAAAGTGACAATACCCTTGATTGTGATGATTCGATTTTTTCCGACGGTGTTTGATGAATCCCGTGCGATTGGCAATGCCATGAGAATGCGTGGAATTCGCTTGTTCAGCTGGCGGACTTTAAAAAGTCCAGTGGCATTCCTTGAATATAGGCTGGTACCGCTTTTGGTTTCTATTACGAAAATCGGGGATGAACTTTCTATTGCGGCGGTGACGCGCGGACTTTCGCCAGAAACGAGACGCAGTTGCATGGTCAAAATCGGGTTCCATGTTCAAGATGTTGTCGTGTTTGTTTATTGTTTGGCTGTTGTAGTTTCATTCTGTTCTCGGTCAGTCCCTTAATTGTCATTCCCGCGAAGGCGGGAATCTCCTTGCTTGTTAGAAATGACTATTACATTAAAAAACGTTTCTTTCTCCTACACGGAATCTCTTGACAACGCCGTCATCAAGAACTTGAATTTTGAAATCAAGTCCAGTGAATGCGTTGTGCTTGTAGGCGAATCGGGTTGCGGCAAGACGACAATCTCTAAGCTGATCAACGGGCTTATTCCGCTTTATCAATCGGGAACGATGTCGGGTGACGTATTGCTCGGCGACAAGAATACCGCCGACATGACGCTTGCCGAAATTTCAAGACATGTGGGATCCGTTTTCCAGAATCCGCGTTCGCAGTTTTTCAATATCGATACCGACAGTGAAATCGCTTTCGGCTGTGAAAACTTGGGGATGGATCCGGAAGAAATCAGGGAACGCGTGAATCGCGTCGTGAAGGAAACCCACATAGAACATTTGGCGGGTCGAAACATCTTTCACCTTTCCGGTGGCGAAAAGCAGAAAATCGCCTGCGCTTCAGTCTCTGCGACCGATCCTGAAATTTTCGTTCTTGACGAGCCCTCGGCTAATCTTGACTTGAAAGCAGTCGCAGACCTCGCTGAAATCATCAAGTTCTGGAAATCTCGCGGCAAGACCGTCATTATCGTGGAACACCGCATCCATTACCTGCGCGAAATCGCGGACCGGATTTGCTATGTAAAAGACGGCCGCATTGCACACGAATGGACTCCGGCAGAACTTGAAGCGAAAGGCCCGGAATATGCGGCAAGCCTCGGCCTGCGCTGCATGAACTTGAAACAACTGGGAGAAAACTGTCACCCTGGAGCCGAAGGCGATAGGGTCTATGGATCCAATCAGGGTGAAATCAAATTCAAAGATCTCCATTTCGCCTACAATCACAATTTCCCTGTTTTAGATATTCCGGAGCTTTCACTCCCCCGCAATCAAATCACCGCCATTATCGGCCATAATGGTACTGGCAAATCGACGCTGGCCCAGGTGCTATGCGGGCTTCGCGGGACTTGGCTTCAAAAACGCAAGGCCCGTAAGTACGGGGCGTACTTGATTATGCAGGATGTAAACCACCAACTGTTTACAGAAAGCGTCCTTGACGAAATCTTGCTGGGCATGCGTCCGCAAAATGAAAAGGCTGCTCTCGAAATTCTTGCCGACTTGAATTTGGAACAATATGCGAATGAACATCCGATGGCGCTTTCGGGCGGGCAAAAACAACGCGTCGCTATCGGTAGTGGAGTCTCAAGCGGTCGCGATATCGTCGTGTTCGATGAACCCACCAGCGGCCTGGATTACAAGCAGATGCTTGCCGTGTCGACAACCCTTCAGAAACTTGCCGTAAGCGGAAAAACACTTCTCGTGATTACCCATGATCCCGAATTCATTCTAAACTGTTGCAACAGTGTTATACGCATGGACCACGGCAAGATCGCCGAACAATACCCGTTGCAGGGAAATTGGGAACGGCTCATTTGCTCGATGACGGAATCCTATTAGAAAAAATACTTCGCTTTCGCCCAGACTTCGCGGTTTTTCTTGTAGCCTGCAAGTTGTCCGCACTTGCCGCCAAAGTGGTCGTAGCCGAGCGAAATCATGACTTGGTCGGTCACAGAGTAATCGCCCGAGGCACGGCCATAGTAGCCGAGGTTGTCGATGTCGAGCATGCCGTAGAGCGAAAGCTTGAGCGTGTTGTTCAGCAGTTCCTTCGATATGCGGAAGGTCATTTCGGAACTGTTCTTTTCGGCGGCCAGGTTATGCGAATAGTCGGCGATGTACTTGTGCAAATACTGCACCATAAAAGTCCAGTTGTCGCCGGCGTACCAGTCGATTCCACCGAGGGCATTGAAGGTGTTCTTGCGTGCGAAATCGAGGTTGCTTGCGTAACCGAGCGCTTCGCCGAAGTATTCTGCGATTTCGGCACGGAGTACGAATTCGCCGACAGGCATCGAGAGGTCGCCACCGATCATAGTCATTGTTTCGTGAATGCCGTGGATGACAATGGAATCCTTGACGGGGTCGTAGCCTGCGACGGTGACAGGCGACTGGTTATGCGTATGGAGCGCCGAAATGGAGAAATCTAGATTCGAGAGGAAGAACGAAACTCGTGTTCCGAAATCTCCGTTCTTGAATTTGCCATCGGGACCTTCAGGGAAGTCGAGACCTGCTTTCTCGGGTAGGTTTGGACGCCAGGGATTGTCTTCGCCGAGCGGCATCTGGAAATACCGCGGAACAGGCACGTAAACGACTTCGGCGTTCATGTGCTCGCCAGGGTACTTGATGCGAAAACCGTCAACGGCCATGCGCATGTCATCGTAATCGCTCGACATGAATTCGGTGTAGTCAACAGGCGAAATCAGGTCGGTAACGCGAAGTCCGTCGGCAACGCCCCACACCACAATCTGGCGGCCCGCCTTGAATTCCACGAAGTCGTTCTGGTAGTTGAAATACGCCTCTTGCAACTGGACTCCGGTGCGATCTTCGAGAATGCTGTTGTGTACGCCATTCAGGCTGGTGAACAGGTAGGCGTTCTCGTAATCCACGCGGAGTTCCGCACGCAGGCGAGTCCGCGATGTCGTAAAGTCGTGCGGATGTTCCGTCTGCACGGCATGATACGTGTCCACGAACCCGTTGAATTGAAACGGAGAATCCTGGGCAAAGACGGTCGCTGCCGCCAACAACAATGCTGCGCTGAATTTTCTAATCACTATGAATCCTCCTTAATCTGTCATTCCCGACTTGATCGGGAATCTCCTTTTCTACTTAAACCTTTTTGGAAAGGGAGATGCCCGCCGGAGTTTATCCCGCACTTGATGCGGGGCTGGCATGACAAAAGTGGGGGTGTCTCCTTATAATCCACGTTCCAAACGCGGAACGGTGAACGTCTTTGCGTCAAGCGGAATGTTGAACTTGAGTTCTGCGAATTCAAGGACGGTCTTGTGGTTGGTCTGCACGTTTTCCATGGTCATCTTGCCGATTGCCCAGAAACCGTCTACCTGAACGACACTTTCGACCTTCAGCAAACGGTGCAGTTTGCCGAGTTTGTCGTAGTATTCCACCTTGGCGGCAATCAGGCAGTCCTTGCGGATCCACATAATTTTCTTCGAGAAGATTTCGTCGCCCTTTTTCGGCACGGATTCAACTACCCAGCAATCGATTCCGTCCACCTTTTCTTCGCGGAGGAGCTTGTGGGTGTCTTCGTCGATGTTGCGCTGGCCCACGTCGTCGTAAGTGAAGTCGGAACCCATAAAGTAATCGGTCTTGGAGCTCTTTCCGCTAATGCGGCGCGTCTTTTTCATGGCGGGCAGGTAAAGCCACTTGTCGTCATCCTTGTTGATGTCATCGTAATCGACCGTCAGGAATCCCGTGCCCTTCACGTCGTTGGGGTAGCGGAAGAACATAATCTGCTTGGTGTCCTTGCCCACGTCCATCGCAAACGAGGTAATCTTGCGTTCACGCTTGGCTCCGCTCTTGTTGATGAGAGTCATCGAAAGTTCGGAACTGCGTGTGTCGCCATCGGGGCGGTCATGCACTTTTTGCACAATGTCGCGGCCGGTCAAAGTTTCTGCGCTCACCATGGCGCTCAAGGCGACAATAATTGTCGCGGCTGTTTTTGCGAATTTCATATTCATATTTTTCTCCTATTTTCCAAAAATCTTGAATTTCTTGATTAAAAGCGGTGTCACGAACAGGTCGGCGAGCAGTGCCGAGACAAGGCCGATAAACACCACGAAACCGAAGTTGAACATTTGCGTTGCCTTTGAGGTGGTAAAGCCTGCGAAGGTCGCCACCATGATGATGGTGGTCATCACGAGTGCGGGGCCTGCCGTGCGGAACACGCAGAGAATGGACTCGCGGTAATCCTTGTTGCGGTCAAATTCCACATGCCCGTGGTTAATGAAGTGAATCGTGTCATCCACCGAGAGACCGATAATCATCGGGATGAGTGTTGCGGTCATCATGTCAAGCGGAATGTCCGTGAGCCCGAGGTAGCCGCCAACGAAAATACCCGGCGCAATGTTTGGAATCATGCCGATAAGGCCCGTGCGAATGCTGCCGAAGACAATCATCAAAAGGACTGCCACAATCACCACAGAAATCAGGAAGGACGTCATCTGGCCCACTTCCAGGTACTGCTGCATGGCGGTGAACTGCGGCAAGTTACCCACGGCCGTCACTTTCGCGTTCGGATAGAGCCCCCGGGCGAAATCTTGCAAGTCCTCGATTTCCTTCTGGAGCTCGTTGGAGTTGTAGCTTGATATTTCCACCATCAGGCGGAGCTTTCTATAATCGTAATCCATCCAGTAAGTCGCTTCGCTACCGCCTGCGTTTTCGTAGAGCAACAGCATCTGTGCCACCTGTTCCTCGTTTTCAGGGATGGTGTACATGTCCTGACGGTTTTCGTTCAGCGTGCGGTCCAAATCCTTGACGATGTCGAGAATCGAGGTGGAACGCTTGGTGAGCGGAAAACGGCCAGCGTAATCCTGCAACTGTTCCAATTTCTTCAGGTTTTCGACTTCCTTGGCCTTGTCGTTTGTACCAAAGTCAATCACCAAGTCGTAAGAGTAGAAGCTTCCGATTTCGGATTCTGCCACGTAGAGCATCTTGTTCACGTATTCGACCTTGCGGCCCATGGTGCGTTCCACGTCAAAGGCGGGTTCTATCTTGGTGAGCCCGAAAACAGAAATTGCCGTCACGACGGCGAATACAATCGCAATCGGCTTGCCGTGTCCGAGAACGAATTTTCCGATGGAATCGAGAATGACTCCCATACGCGTGTCACCACGTTCAAGTACCTTGGCGTTTGGCTTCTTGTCTTTACCGAAACTCAAGAGAATCGGCGAAATGGTCAACGCTACAAGCAAAATGAATCCGACCGCAATCGACGAAAGAATGCCCACGGAGCGGATCGGCTTGAGCATCACCGAAAGGAAACTGAGCAACGCGACAATGGTGGTAAGGCCCGAGAACAGCACCGACCAGCCCGTTTCACGCATGGCGAAAAGCACCGATTCTTTGCGCTTGCCCGTAAGCATCATGTTCTTGCGGAAGAAGGAATTGATGTGAATGTTGTACGCAATCGAGACGGCGAAGGCCAAAATCACGGGCACCATGATGTTGGTCGCATCCATGTAAAGCCCGAGATAACCCACCAGGCCAAATGTCATGATGACGCCTGCAAAAGTCGTAATCAGCGGAGAGACAATGCCACGGAGCGAACGCGTCACCAAGAACATCACAATGATGGCGCAGAGAATCGTCATGATGAAAATGCGGCCCATTTCTTCGCCGATGTATTTCAGCTTCTGGAAACTCAGGTAGGGCATGCCTGTAGCACGCGGGTGCAGCGGTGCATACTTTTCCTTCGCGATGATTTCTGTTGTTTCACGGCCCGTCTGCATGTCAGGCGCTTCTGCTTTCACGCCCTTCGCTTCGCCTTCGGCCTTCCACACGGAATCTTCGGGGAAGGGGCGCAGCTTGATGTTGATGAAGGCTTGTTTGCGGTCGCTCGAAATCAGCTTCTTCGCCAATTCCGGCTTGTCGGCCAGGCGCTTTTCGATTTCGGCAAGTCCCGCCTCGTCCGTCGGGATTTCTTCGGGAACAATCTGCGTGATTTCCATGCCCTCTTCGGTGCCGAGCATGTATTCCAAATCGACAATCGAAGTCGCCTTGCCATCGGAATACGAGAGGCTGTCGCGCAGTTCGTTCGAAAGCTCGCGCAAAAGCTTCAGGTTGTCCGGCGTCAAGATGGAATGGTCGCTCTCGACCAGCACGCCCACGAAATAGTCGTTACCGAAAGTTTCCTTGAACTTGTCCGTTTCGACAAGCATCGGGTCGCCCTCGATAAAGTAGCTGTCCCACGACGCCTCGACGTAGATTTTTTTCATGCCCACGACTGAAATCGCAAGCAAAGCGATAAACGCCACCAGCATAATGGCACGGTGTGCGAGCAAAAATTCGCCAAAACGGCCGAACCGCTCGTTAATTCTTTCGATGTTAATCTTTGGAAGGCTCATTGTATCCTCTTTTTATCTAAAACTGTATCGAATCTTTGTCGCAAAGGTTCGGCCGGGTTTACTTTCACCGTATTTGTCGTAAACGGTTTCGTTCATAAAGTTGTCAACCTCGAAACTCCAGGCCAGTTTGTTGTCCCACACGGAGTATTCAATACCTAAATCCTGCGTAAACGATGCCTCAATTTTTCGATTTTGGCGGGAACTGATTTTCCAGCCATAATAATATTCATCGGTATAATTTGAGGCCCACCAGAACTTGACAAAATCGTTCCTGTTGAGTATATCGCCCATGTGGAATTCCGCCATGTAATTCATAAAGAATCTGGGAATGTTTGGGATAATGGCATCTTCGGGAATCCCTTGCTTGGCATTGTAATCAATGTTGCGCAAATCCTGGAAAGTCCAGTTCGTTCCGAGCAGCACCCATTCATTCACATCCAGTTTCACGTCGCCTTCGTAGCCCCAGCCGCGAATCGGATCCATGTTGAAATATGGTACCGACATCTGCGCCGTACTCATATAGTGAATACGATTTTTGTAGTAGGAATAGAAAAAGTCTCCATCAAACCGGAATCGTGCCATCAGCGGAATTTCTTGCAAATCAAGAGACAGCCCCACGTTAAAATTGTCCGCTTCTTCGGGCTTGAGGTTTGTCGCAGCACTCACGCGGATTCCATCGCCAAAGAGTTCGTCGGGCGTGGGCAGGCGCACTGCATGCTGGTAAGAGCCCTTGATCGCAAGAGGCTTTACAATCCGGAACATTATACTTTCGTCGTAGCTAAAGTCCGTATAATCATTCTTTTCCAATACCGCTTGCTGTATCATACTGGTGGAAGTATTTGAAATTTCTGCCTTCATGTAATGGAATTTGAAACCCAACAGGTTCTGGAGTCTCGAATCAAAGAAATTGTCTTCAAGCGAAAGACCCGTCGTCAACGAAATCGTTTTGCCAGGATAGCCTGCCGTATTGAATCCGACCATTTCGGAACCCACGTCATCTTCGGGATCTTCCTTGTGGTACCGGAAAAGCGTATTCCAGTAAACAAACTGATTCTTAATGAACTGGTAATCCAAATTCAGCAAATCGTTGAAATCATACGCCTGCACCGTTCTCAGTTTCGGGAGTCCCATCATCGTCAACTCGCCCACATTCTTTTTGGCCGTATCACAGCTATACCAGTTGCGACAATGAACGCGGCTCGTGTCAATGATTTTATTTTCGCTGTATCCGAATGAAAAACGGTTACCGAAATTCAGGTCTTTCACAAAGATATTCTTCTTGTCGAGGCCAAATGTCGCACCAACGTTGTAACCTTCAGCCTTCGTTTCGATAATGCGATTCGCATCACCCTGAATTTCCTTATCGTATGCACCGTAGCTTGCTCCTAGCGAAATCTGGTCAAACCAAGCATTCATCAAGTTTGCAAAAGTCTGCACATTGTAAGAGGTGTAATGGTCGTGATCGCGAACGATGCTCGTATCTTTACCTGTCGAACTTTTCATGTAAGGCGAAGTGAATTCGTAATCGTTATCGGAATGGTTGAAATAACCCGACACGCCCACTTCCAAGCCTGCACCGCCCGCAATACTATCAATCAAGTGGCTTGCGGCAACAGAAGCCTTGTGCGTATTGAAACTCGAAAGGCTGTAGGACGCATCCACCGAATTGGCGGGGCGTTTCTTGGTAACGATATTAATGGCGCCGCCTGCGCCGTCTGTCGCAAAACGTGCCGGAACATAGCCCTTGTAGACTTCGATATCGGCAATCTGATCGATAGGAATATCGTCAAGTCCCAAGTTGCCTTGCGTCTCGACCGGAACGCCATTTACCAGCACCTTGATATTCTTGCCTTCCATGCCGCGAATGTTGATTTTGCCTTCGCTGCCCATGCCGCCGGACTTGCGCACTTTCACGCCCGAAGCGGAATTGACCGCCTTCGAAATAGTCTTGCTGGTATTCTGCATTTCGGCTGCATCAATCGTCGCCACAGACTCCGCTTTTTTAGCCTGCTTCGCCTGTTCCGCTTCTATTTCAGATTCCACCGAGAGTTCGTCAAGCTGCGTGACGCCCGAAGCATTTGCGACAGGAGCCTTGGATTGTTCCGCCGCGCCGTTTGCGTCATCAGTTGTCGCATTACTTTCTGGAGCAGATTCCTCCAGAAAATCGTCTATTGAGGTAATTTCATCATCTTGGGCACGGGCCGCTATAGAGCAGAATGCCGCCGTAATTATCGCAAGTGTTGTTGCCTTATAAATATTCATTTTTTCGTTGTGCACTATAGCGCATTTTGCGGTAAAATCCGTCCCTGTCTTTGGGCAGGAACGGATTTTTGTGTTTTATGAGGATAAACGTTTGTTATCGATTACTCGAGAGGCACCATCCACATCGGGATCTGCTCGACCGTAGCGATCTTTTCGGCCTTTTCTTTCTTCGGGTCATAACGGAAGTAGGCATTGCCGTCTTCTTCAGTAGAGACCCCGAAAATGACATTGCCATCTTCTTCGACGTAGGTACCATAGCTGGCCCAGCTAGAAGAATAGCCGATCGGGAGCGCCTTCATTTTCTTCTTGACAAAGTCGATTTCAACCGGTTTGCAGGTGTTGTTGTGGTAGCTATCCATATCGGTCCAAACCTGTTGCAGGTCCACCATCACGTTCAAGAAGGAATAGACGATATTGTCTTTGGGCAGGCTGATCACGCCAAGGTACTTGTAATTTCCCTTCTTAGTGACGTCCTTGATTTCGACTTCATCCGAAACGTTCCACACGTAATCCTTGTCGAACTTAGTTTCGCCCACCTTGATACGCAAGAAGCCATCCTTCTGGCCCGGAGCATAACCCCAAGAAGCATTACTGTAGCAGTAGATGTAGCCATCAGCAACGATGAACGCATGGTTCTGGGAGTCATCAAGCGAACCCACGGCAGCAACGCGGTCATCTTCGGCCACGGCAATCACGGAATCCTTCTCGACATCAATAATTGCGACCTGAGCCGTATTGCCGGTAGCGTAGTCACTCACGTTTTGCAACAGGCCGACATAGAGACGACCGTCCACGATTAGGCCTGTACCCGGGCTCACCGCGAGAGCGTCGTCGCCCTTGTATTTGGAAAGGTCAATTGCGCCTGTACGCTTCATGGTTTTCGGGTTGATGATAAGAAGCGAATCAAGCATGCCGCCCAAGTAGGCTTTTTCTTCGTTCACGAAGTAAATGTGGTTCGCCCATACGCCCGCAAGCGAAAGTTCAGCCGTCTTGCTACCAATCTTGTTGTTTGCATCGAGGCTGTAGCGTGCAATGGAACCCACGTCAAGGTCCGCAATGAACAAGGAATTGTCGTAATAGACTACGCCTGCGCGGGTGCCGACTTCGACGTAATCCTTGCCGATTTCGTCCGTATGGTCCAGCGACATCGTGCCGATGAACATTGTTTCGCCGGTAGAGATCGATGTCGCAAAGTCGCGCTTGTAGTCGCCATTTTCACCATTAGCAGAAGAAGAGGAATCGTCACCGCAAGCGGCAAGCATTCCGAGCGAAACAGCAAGCGCCGCCATGAATCTTTTTTTCATAAATACTCCTTGAAATTGATGCGGACAAACCGCGGTTGTTAATTTTGCGGAGCATTTTAGAAATGATTTGAGGGGCGTTCTACTCCAAATAGCGTTATAAAAATCCAAATGGTCGGGGATATTTTGCCTAAGATAACACTCCAATTAGGCATTTTTGGCTCTAAATAGACAATCTTGTAACAAAGATGTGGCTTTACGGGAATAAAATTAGCCTTGACAAATATTTTGACATAAGTTAGATTTGGCTTACTTTTTAAGACGGGGCTAATATGCTGAATATAAAAGGAATTGAATGGCTGTACAAAATCGGGTGCTACCATACGACACTCGCAAGGGAACCCATTCTAGTTCTCGAATTTTGCAGGAAAGGGGACATCAGTTGGGCTGGAGGAGTCCTTCCCTGTAATCAGCTGAAAGCTGGAGAATTGCTGGTTTACGACGCCTGGACTTCGGGAGCGCTGACCCGTTCTGCGGATTATTCCGGTGATCGTATTTTGTTTTATGGGGAATCCCAAAAGTATATCCGTGAACATTTTGCGGGCTTTCAAATCGATATTGAGAATCTTGCCCAAAACTTCTGCAAACCCGGTCGCCCGTTTATCGTGCACACCAAAGAAGAAGTTGTACGTGCCTTCGAGAAGGTCGAAAACAAGTCTAAATCGGCGTTGGACGAATACGGCAAGCTCGCCATTTTGGAACTTTTGTTGACCTTGAAAAATCTTGACCAGCAACGCGAATACGTTTGCCGCGAATATAATCTGTCTTCGTTACAGATTGAAAAAATTTACTGCGTCCGTTCGTTCATTTGCGAAAACATGGACAGTCATTTCACCATCGAGGAACTTTCCAACAAGTTTGACATGCCGCCTACCGCAATGAAACTCTGCTTCAAGAATGTTTTTGGAATGCCCGTTTTCACTTACGCTCGCCGCGAGCGCATGAAACTGGCTGCCAAGCAACTTCGCGAGTGCGACCGTGGAATTCTCGAGATTGCAGGCGAAGTCGGTTACAATAACGGGAGCAAGTTCGCCCACGCCTTCCAGGATGTGATGGGCATGACCCCGAAGGAATACAGGAAAAAATACAGGATGACAAACGTCGCATAATAACAATGTGCAATGTGTAATGAGGAATGTGCAATGACAGTTCATTATAATCTCACATCCCACATTTCACATTCAACATTTACAACTAAACTATGAAAAACACTTTCAAAAAACTCTACGCATACATGGGCTCGCGAAAGCCGCTGTTCCCGCTAGCATTGATTCTCTCGGCATTGAGCGCCATCGCGGGGCTCGTGCCGTTTTTACTGATGTGGCTCATTGTCCGCGAGGTTATCTCTGGCGGCGACATGACGAACATCAAGATTTTCGACTACTCCATCGGAGCGGTTCTCGCCTCGGTCACAAGCGTATTGCTTTACTTTGCGGCCCTCGCCTGCTCGCACTTGGTAGCATTCAGGCTCGAAGGTGACCTGCGTCGCTTCGCCATGAAAAAATTGATGTCTGCGCCACTTGGATTTTTCGACAAGAACCCAACCGGCAAGCTCCGCAAGATTATTGACGACAATGCCGCAATTACGCACACCTTCGTCGCGCACGAAATGCCCGATATATCGGGCACCATCCTGATTCCCATCGTGGCACTTGTGATGATGTTCGTTTTCGATTGGCGACTCGGCCTTGCCTCTTTGGTGCCTATCGCCTACGCCTTGTTCATTTTGGGTACCCTTGGCCGCAGGGGAACCAAGTTCATGGAACGCTATATGCAGGCCCTCGAAGAGATGAACTCCGAAGCGGTGGAATATGTGCGTGGGATTCCCGTAGTCAAGGTTTTTCAGCAGACCATTTTTTCGTTCAAGAGTTTCTACAATAGCATCGTGACTTACCACAAGATGGTGACGGCCTATTCCGACAATTGGAAAGTCCCTTACTGCATCTACACGACCCTCGTGAACGGCTTCGTACTGTTCCTGGTGCCGACGGCAGCGCTCATTATCGGTAACGACGGCGATGTAAAACTCACCATCGTGAACATGATGATTTACGTGTTGGTAACACCACTATTCTCGCAGTGCGTGATGCGCAGCATGTACCTGAGCAATGCCACGAACCAGGCGGGAATCGCGGTTGACCGCATCAACGATATTGCACGCACCAAGGATTTGGAAGTTTGCGAAAATCCGGTGCCGATGCAAAAGTTCGATGTGGAATTCCGGAACGTGAACTTTACCTACCCCGATACCGACAAGCAGGTATTGAGCGACATTTCGCTCTCGGTACCGGCGGGCCATACGGTGGCACTTGTCGGGCCTTCGGGCGGCGGCAAGAGTACGATTGCAAAACTCCTACCGCGCTTTTTCGATGTTGATAGCGGCGAGATTACTATTGGCGGTGTTCCCGTAAAGCAGATTGACCCGAAGGAACTGATGAAGAACGTTTCGTTCGTGTTCCAGAATACGCGCCTTTTCAAGATGAGCATTTTGGACAACGTTCGCTACGGCATGCCCGATGCGACTCTCGAGCAGGTAAACAAGGCTCTTGACCTTGCGCAGTGCCGTGAAATCATCGACAAGCTGCCGGGCGGTATTGATACCGTTATCGGGAGCAAGGGAACTTACCTTTCGGGTGGCGAGCAGCAGCGAGTGGTGCTTGCGCGCGCTATCTTGAAGAACGCCCCCATCGTTGTGCTCGACGAGGCGACCGCCTTTGCAGACCCCGAAAATGAACGCCTGATTCAAGAAGCGTTGCACAAGCTTGCCGCCGGCAAGACCGTTCTGATGATTGCCCACAGGCTTACAAGCGTGGTGAACGCCGACCAGATTATCGTTGTCGAAGATGGCGAAATCGCTGAACGCGGAACGCACAGCGAATTACTTGAAAAGAACGGCATTTACGCCAAGATGTGGGCCGAATACCAGCAGTCTGTCACATGGACCCTCGACAATTCCAAGGATAATGAAGGAGGCGAAAATGTATAAGTGGGTTCAGAATACTTTTGCTCTTTCGGAAGAAGGCTCGCGCACGTTTGTCCGTGGCGTCGTCTGGACATTCCTGCACTTTGTTTCGCTCATGTTCCCGATGATGATGCTCTTTTACTTTTTGATGGAGCAGATGGGCATTGGTGAATTTGCTGGCAAAACTCCGCACGGAACCTTATTCTACGTAGGAATTGCGGTAGTCCTGTTTATCGTGATGCTTGTCATTTACAGGTTCTCGTACAGCGCGACTTACAGCAGCGTGTACGACGAAAGCATGCGCCGCCGCATCTCGATTGCCGAAAAGCTCCGCAAGTTGCCGCTCTCGTTCTTTGGCAAGAAGAATCTTTCGGACTTGACTTCGACCATCATGGACGACTGCAACGCACTCGAAATGATTTTCTCGCATGCGGTGCCGGAACTTTTCGCCGCCATCGGGAGCGTCACCATAATAGGCATCATGCTGTTCTGCTACAACTGGAAAATGTCTATCGCACTTTTCTGGGTGGTACCCGCAGCGGCATTGCTCATTGCGCTTTCCAAGAAAATTCAGGACCGCTGGTTCGAAAATTCATATAACGCCCGCCGCGTGATTATGGAAGATATCCAGGAGGGTCTCGAAAACGTGCAGGAAATCCGCTCGTATTCGGGTGAAACCGCCTACCTTAATCACTTCGATAAGGATTGCATCAAATACGAAAAATCGCAGATGGATTCCGACGTGAAGGTGGGCTCGTTCCTGAATTCAGCGCAAGGCATTCTCAAGATGGGCCTTGCCACGGTGCTGATTACTGGCGCACGCCTCTGGACCAAGGGCGAAATCGACGTGTTTACCTACCTGGTATTCATCGTGTGCGCGGCGACTGTTTACAACCCGGTTTTCCTGGTGTTCAACAACCTCGCCGAGCTCTTCTTTGTGAATGTTCGCCTGCGTCGGTTCCGCGAAATGGACCAGATGAAACCTCAGGAAGGCGTAACGACATTCGTTCCCCAGAATTACGATATCGAATTCAAGGATGTCGACTTCAATTACAACGAGAACAAGCAAGTCCTGAAAAAAGTTTCGTTCACGGCAAAGCAGGGCGAAATCACCGCACTTGTGGGTCCGAGCGGCAGCGGAAAGACGACTGCAGCAAAACTCGCGGCACGCTTCTGGGATATTCAAGGCGGCAAGGTGACCCTCGGCGGGCAGGACATCAGCAAAATTGACCCTGAAACGCTCCTCAAGAATTTCTCCATCGTCTTCCAGGACGTGGTGCTGTTCAATACGAGCATCAAGGACAATATTCGTATCGGCAAGCGCGATGCCAGCGACGAAGAAATTCTGAAGGTGGCAAAACTCGCGGGCTGCGACGAATTTGTGCAGAAAATGCCGCAGGGTTACGATACCGTCATCGGCGAAAACGGTGAAACACTCTCGGGCGGAGAACGCCAGCGAATCTCGATTGCACGCGCCCTGTTGAAGGATGCTCCGATTATCTTGCTTGACGAAGCAACCGCAAGCCTCGACGTGGAAAATGAATCTAAGATCCAGCGCGGCATTTCGCAGTTGGTGAAGGGCAAGACCGTCATCATCATCGCGCACCGCATGCGTACCATCGCAAACGCCGACAAGGCCGTAGTGCTGCAAGATGGCCACATCGCCGAAACAGGCTCCCCCGCCGAACTCAAGGCGAAAGGCGGCCTATTTGCACATATGCTAAAACTACAAGAAGTAAACAGAAATGTGTAATGTGAAATGAATAATGAAATAATCTCACACCACACACTTCACATCTCACATTTTTTTATATGACTGCACAACGATTGATGGATTACAAACTGGTTCGCCAGTGTGCACCGACGCTTGCCGCCCGCAAAGTCGGCAGCCTCTTCTGCGTTGAAAACTGTATGCCGATGCACGAACCGCTTTGCGCTTTGCTCGCCCGCTGGAACCGTGACCTGAATCCGTCAGGCGTATTCGTGCGCGTCGTTGCTGAACGCTGTGGGCGAAGTTTCGTGTACGTTTACCGCCGCAACCTTTTGAAGTGTTTGTGCGAAGCCTGCGATGTCCGGCGATTCCTCGAACAATACGACTACAAGTACTTCGACGAAGAGAAACTCATTGCAAACCTGACGTATCGCATCGGCAAGTGTCACTGCTTTCCGCACGAAATCGGGCTTTTCTTGGGCTACCCGCTCGAAGACGTAAAGGGATTCATCGCCAATGGCGGGCAAAATTGCAAAAGTTGTGGCTACTGGAAGGTCTATGGCGACGTAGAAACGGCGGAAAAACGCTTTGAATGTTTCAGGAAATGTTTTACGGTCATGAGCAACCTCTTTGAACGCGGCTACTCGCTACCGATGCTCGCCGTAGGGTAAAACTTTTAACAAACAACAGAGCCGAAGGCTCGTCAATAGGAGAATCACAATGGAAAAAATCGCAGTCATTTACTGGAGCGGAACCGGCAACACCGAACTGATGGCGAAGTATGTCGCCGAAGGGGCAAAGGCCGCTGGCGCCGAAGCCGACGTGTTCAGCGTCTCGGACTTTTCACAGGGCAAGCTGGGCGAATACGCCCGCTATGCACTGGGTTGCCCCGCCATGGGCGCCGAGGAACTAGAAGATTCCGAATTCCAGCCCTTCTACGAAGCCGTCAAGCCCGCACTCAACGGCAAGAAAGTCGCCCTGTTCGGCTCTTATGGCTGGGGTGGCGGCGAATGGATGAACCCGTGGAAGGCCGACGCCGAAGCCGCCGGGCTCGTGCTGGTTGCAGATCCGCTCGCCATCGAGAACGCTCCCGATGATGCAGGCAAGGCCGCCTGCCAGGATCTCGGCAAGGCACTCGCCACCGCCTAAAGTGCCCTTTTCTTTCTCATAGTGTTTTGAATTGAAGCAGCCCCGACGGAATCACATTCCGTTGGGGCTTTTAGAGGAGTTTTATAATGCAAGTTTCTCGTGTCAACAAGGCTTTTGCACGATTGGGGCGTTTTCAGGTCAAGTTTCGCTGGTTAATTCTGCTAATAACGCTGGTCGTGACGGTTTTGGCGAGTCTCGGGCTCCCGCATTTGCAGATGAGCAGCAGTGAAGAGGACTGGTTCGATGACTGGGATAAGGTGAAGATTGACCAGGCACACTTCAACGAAATGTTCGGCAGCGATGACGGCTACATGGTGATGGTCCGTGCTGACGACGTTTTTGCGCCAGAGGTGTTGCAGGCAATCGACAAGCTTTCGCGTAAGCTAGAAAACGAGGTCCCGTATGCCGACCGTGTGGTTTCGCTGACGCACAATTTGTCGATTCCGGTTGCAAACGACGAAGGTTTTGAAGTCATCGATCCGTTTGAGGAAGGCGTTCCCAACGACCCGCAGGAACTGGAATCGAAAAAGCAATTGATTCTTTCCCGCGAATCCCTCGTAAACAACATCGTCTCGGACGACGCGAAAGAAACCTGGATTATTCTCGCGCTAAAATCATACGAGGGCGGCGTCAATTTTGGCAAAGACAGCATTGCGCCTTTTGCACGCGACATCATCTATTCCGACGAATTCAAGAGTGACAAGTTTGAAATGCTCCCGACGGGCATGAGCTACACGGAGATGGAAGAAGACGAGGTCATTTCGCGGGAATGTGCCATGCGCATCGGTTTCGGATTCCTGGTGATGATCGTATGTCTTATCTTGTTTGTTCGTTCGCTGCGCGGCGTGGTGGTGCCCGCGATTGCAACAGTTGGCGGCATCGCCTCGGTGCTTGGCATCAATGCGTGGCTCGGTGTTGTCGGCGACGAGAGCATGGTCGCACTCCCGGTGCTTTTGGGAATGGCGCTTTCGGTGGGCTATTCCATCCACTACATCAATTCATTCCGCATGCATTTTAGGCGCACGGGCAACCGCCGCGAATCCGTAATTTGCGCCGTCGAAGAAACGGGCTGGCCCATCCTCTTTACAGTCATTACCACAGTCGCATCGCTGATTTCGTTCCTGTTCGCAGGAATCCGCCCCATCCGCTGGATTGGAAGCATTTCGGCAGGCATCGTCACGATGGTTTATTTGTATGTCATCATCCTGATTCCGATCTTCATGAGCTTCGGCAAGAATGCAAAACCCGACCCGACGCAAGTAAAGTCGGCAGGGGCCACCAAGGCGGACATTCTCTTTGAATATTTCGGGCGCAAGGTTTGCAGGCACAGCATTGTTATCGCGGTGATTTCGGCGGCGGTAATGTTGCTGCAAATTCCGGGAATGATGCGCATCGACGTGAACATGGACTACACCGAAACCATGGGTGAAAAGATTCCCTTCGTGGTGCGGCTCAAGGACATGCTCAGCGGAAAGCTCGGAAGCCTCTATGACTTTAACGTGATGGTGGAATTCGATAACGACGACGCGCTCAAGGACCCTGCCAACATGAAACGCATCGAGCAACTGGAACAGAAACTCGGAACGCTCCAGCTCACGAAAATTTCAGGCGACAAGCCGCGCGTGCAATCGGTGACGCGTCTCGTGAAAGAGATGAACCGCACGCTGAATGCCGACAGTATCGAGTATTACAAGATTCCTGACGCACAGGACATGCTCACGCAATTGCTTTTCCTGTACGAGATTTCGGACCCGGAAGCACTTTTCGAATATATGGACGAAGATTACAAGACCTCGTTCATCCATATAGAACTTTCGGGCTACGACGCCAACAAAATCGTCGAGGATCTGGATTCGGCAAACGCTTATGCCGCCCGCATTTTCCCGGACGCCAAGACTTCTGTCGTGGGCGAAGTCGTAAACTACGCCGAAATGAACGGCAAACTGGTCGGCGGGCTTTTGCGCTCGTTCGGCGGGTCGTTCGTGATTATCGCCATCATGATGATTCTTGCATTCGGGAGCATCAAGGCGGGCCTTATTGAGATGATTCCAAACGTAGCGCCCGTACTCCTGATTGGTGGCGTCATGGGCTATTCGGGCATGCCGCTCGACATGATCACCATGCTCGTGATGCCGATGATTTTGGGCATCGCCGTTGACGACACCATCCACATGAACAACCACATCAAATACGGCTTTGAACGCACGGGCAGCTACAGGCACGCGCTACTGCTCTCTTACCGCGAAATCGGAAAGACCATGGGCATGACCACCTTCATCCTTTGCGCAATGTTCTTCGTGTTCATCTTCAGCCCTATGGGGGCCCTCCACAACGTGGGCCTGCTCTCCATCGTGGGCCTCGGAGCCGCACTCCTTGCCGACTACACGCTCACCACGGCGCTTGTTTACCTGAGCAAGCCATATGGGAAAGGTTAATCGCCAAATTTAAAGAATCAAAAAACCACCCCACTTTTGCAGGGTGGCCTTATTGTATGGTGATTGGACTAAATCTTAGTCAGCCATCGGAACGATGTAATAGGCGTTTCCGGTGGTCACGTCCATTTCCTTGGTGACCTTGCCGCTCTCGATGTCGTAACGGTAGATGGCACCGCCCTGCTTGTTGGCGTGACCCATGAGAACACTCTTGCCGTCGGCATCGAGGTGGATAGAGGGGGCAAACCAAGAGATGGTCGGAGAGAGATCGTTAATTTTCTCGACAGTCTTGCTATAGACATCGACAACCACGTATTGCCATTCGTAATCGTACCAGTTATTTGGATCGGAGAATGTACCGAAGAATCCAAAGAACTTGCCATTACCGATATAGGTGCCACCGACCATCAGACTGTTATTGTTGCTCTTCTTGCCGTCGTAGGCAGCTTCGTGCATACGGAATACCCAGTCCTTGTCAAATTCGTCCTTGCCGCTCTTGATACGCACCCAGCCTTCCTGATAGCCTTCGATAAAGCTATAGGACGCATTGGAGTAGAAGTAAATGTCGCCCTTTTCGTCTACAAAGGAAGCTGTATTGTTCATGTCATCCATACCGCCGACTGCCGCGACCTTGTCGCTGTAGATGACCTTATCAACTTTGTCAGTCTTTACGTCGATAATGGCCACACAGGCGCGGGGGCCGGCGATTGCGTTGTCAAAATCGACAAACTGATTCAAGGATACAAACATCTTGTCGTCGCGAATCACAGAGGAGCCCGGAACCGAACTCATGGCCCCGCTCTCCCCGTCGATATAACCGGAAAGGTCGATGGTAGCCTTGGTCTCAAGAGTCTTCGGGTCAACTGCCGTAATGGCATCGCCCAGGGCCTGCTCTACATACATTTTGTTCTTGTCGACAAACTTCATCATAATCGCGTTTGTTCCCGTAAACTTGGCCGTAGCAGCAGCTTTGTCTGACATCTTGTTATCCTTGACTTCATAGCGGGAAAGCGTACTATTTCCACCATCGTCAGCAACAAGCGTATAGACGGAACCATCGTAGTAAGCGACCGCACCCGTATTCGCAGCTTCGTTAAAGCCCTCAACCATTTTGGCTTGATTATCGGAAAGCGAACCCAGACCAAAGAACTGCGAAGTTTCCATCATAAAGGAGAGCAGGTAAAGATCGCCGCTTTCCTTGGACGGTTCATCGCTAGAAGCGTTAGAACTGGAATCGTCACCGCAGGCTGCGAGCATCATCGTGGATGCGACAACCGCCGCAAAGAGGCCCTTCGGCAAGCTCAGGGACCTTGTATTTTTTTTCGTAAAGAGGTTCATTTGGTTTTCCTTTTTGTTTATAGTGTAAACTTGATTTTGGTTGCAAAGGTACGACCGGGCTTGGATTCGCCATACTTATCATAGACGAGTTTGTCCATAAAGTTGCGCACCTCAAAATTCCATGAGAGCTTATTTGCGAGAATCGAGTATTCTACGCCTAAGTCCTGCGAGAAGGAACTTGGAATGGTGCGGTCCTGTTTTTTGGAGACCTTCCACGAGTAGTAATATTCACCAGTGTAGTTTGCAAGCCAGTAAATCTTGAAGAAATCGTCGCGGAAGAGCAAGTCGCCGACGTGAAATTCCGCACCAAAATTCATGTAAAACGTGGGAATATTCGGTACGGTCAGGCCCTTCGCAATTCCGAACGCCATGTCCGCCTCGCGACTTTCGGGATTCTGCCTTGTCAAGTTGTAAGTGAGCGAGATGTATTCGTTAACATCGACTGCGGCATCGATTTCAAAGCCCGTCGTCTTGGTACCGACACTGTTGTAATACGGACGTGGAATCGAGACATAGTTGTTCCAATAAATGCGGTCATCCATGAGCATGTAGAACCAGTTGAATTCCAGGTGCAGTTTCAACAGTAAGGGAATTTGCCGCAGGTCGAGTTCGGCACCTGCCGTAAAGTTGTCCGACTTTTCGGGTTTTAGATTCGGGGCACACACCACATACAGACCGTCACCAAAGATTTCTTCGCGGGTCGGGAAACGCAGGCTGTGCTGGTAGCCGCCCTTGACAGCAAGCTGGTCAATGAAAGACAACTGATCTATCAGTTTTACACGCAGATTTTCACTGTAGCCAAAATCCTTGTTATCGGCATAGTCATCGGTCAGCTGCTGGATTCTGTTTTCTCCATCATCTTCGGCTTCGATGACATAATAATACCCCTTGAGGCCCAGCACATTTTGGATGCGTTCGTTCCAGAAGTTGTTTTCGAGCGAGAGACCCGACACAACCGAATGGCTATGGCCCGGAAATCCGGCATTGTTAAGTTTTTGCCCGTTAACCGATCGTTTATCGGTCGGATCTTGCGATTCATAGCGGTACAGGCCGCTCCAAGTGAGGATATGGTTCTTTGTAAAGGCGTAATCGAAGTTCCAGGGAGCGACAACAGTCTGGTTTTCGCGTTCTATGTGCGATGCTCCGCCGAGAGAAATTTCGCCAAAGGCAGCCTTACTTTCGCGGGCATTATCTTTACCCCACCCATAATAATACGTGTGGCTTGTATCGACAACAACTTCCTTGCCGTAAGCATAGCTGAACGAAAGTCCCATCGAAAGCCCCTTCACAAACAAGTTTGCCTTTTCAAGGGAAAGGTTCACGCCGTACGATTGCGCATTTGCAGTCGCCTCTTCAATGCGGTGAGCGTTCGACTGGATTTCCTTATCCATCGCATTGTAAATCACGCCCAAAGTCGCCTTGTCAAAGAAGTATTTCTCGAAGGAGACAAAAGGCAACACGTTGTAACTGTAATAGCGATCGTGATCTCGCGTTACAACCGTGTCCATGTAGGGCGTGGTGAATTCGTAATCGTTGTCAGAGTAGTTGTAATAGGCCGAAATTCCGGTGGCGATAGCGCGGCTCTTGGCCGAATCAGTTACCCACACGTATTTTGCGTCGAGCGAGGCCTTATGCGTGTTGAAACTCCCGAAGCTGTAAGAGCCCGTAATGGAACTCTTGGGCAAGTCATGCGTCACGATATTGATGACGCCGCCCATGCCATCGGTCGCGAAACGTTCAGGCACATAGCTCTTGTAAATCTCGATGCGGTCAATCTTGTCGATTGGAATATCGTTGACGGAGAAATTCCCGTTGCCGTTATCGACGGGAACACCATCCACAAGCACCTTCACATTTTTGCCTTCCATGCCGCGGATGTTGATTTTGCTTTCGCTGCCCATGCCGCCCGACTGGCGGATTTTCACGCCCGAAGATCGATTCGTGGCATCTGCGATGGTGGCGCTGGAGCCTTGCAGTTCCGTGGCGTCCATCACCTTGACCGATTCTGCCTTGGTTTTCTTGTCGACGGGAGCGGATTCGTTGATTCCTTCACCTTCGACGCCCATCTCGTCGAGGACCGTTACTCCAATTTGCGAATCACTCGCATTTTTATTTACAGACGCATTCGCAGCATCATTTATCGCTTGTTCAGATGTTTCCTCGCCAAAAACATCGTCAAAATTCGTGATTTCTTCAGCAGATTCGGCGTTTTCGCCATTCACCGTTTCTTGTGCACGCGCTGCCACAGAGGCTATCGCAACCATCACCAACACGAGAGTTGTCAATTTGTATGCAAAAAGGCGTTTCATCGCGTCCAAATTGAGAAATAAGCGCAAGAAAATTCTACTCCAAAAGGTTTGGCAAAAATCCATTTGGAGTAGAAATAAAAGCGCATTTTTCCAAAATTTGATTCAGCCCTTTTGGGAGGAAACTCTATGAAAAAGAAATCCCTGCTCTCTTGGATTTTCTTGTTTGCCAAAAACAAGAAAAAATACTACATCGCAAGCATTTTCTTTGCGCTTTTGCGCGTCGCTTGCGGAATCGCCCCTTACATCATTATCGCAAACATCGTGCGCGAACTGCTTTCGGGCGTGCGCGACTGGGATGTCTACCTTAAGGAATGCCTGATTATTGCGGCATTCTGGTTCGGAAATGTCCTGTTCCACAGTATATCCACGACGCTTTCGCACGTAGCGACTTTCAACGTTCTCGGCAACATTCGCAAGGACCTTTGTGACAAGCTCTCGCGTGTGCCGCTGGGTTCTGTTCTCGACATGCCCTCGGGCGCTCTCAAGAACATCCTGGTAGAACGCATCGACAGCATGGAAACGGCGCTTGCGCACGTAGTCCCGGAATTTACCTCGAACCTGATTCTCCCTGTGCTCATGTTCGTCTACCTTTTCCATATCGATTGGCGCATGGGGCTTGCCTCGCTTGGCACACTCCCCTTCGGAATGATCGCCATGGTATTTATGTTTAGCGGCGCCCAAAAGTGGTTTGACAATTCTGTTCAAAAAACGAAAGCCCTGAACGACACGGCTGTTGAATACATCAATGGTATCGAAGTCATCAAGGCGTTCGGCAAGTCAAAATCGTCATACGACAAGTTTGTTGTAGCCGCAAAAGAAGGGAGCGATTGTTTTGTTGAATGGATGCGCAAATGCATTTGGCCGCATTCTATCGCCATTATGGTCGCTCCTGCTACACTATTGACGGTACTGCCGTTCGGTGGTTACTTCTATTTCAACGGGACCATTTCGGCCGTTGATTTTATCACCGTCATCATCGTTTCGGTGAGTATCATGATGCCGCTCCTCACCATCATGAGTTACAGTGACGACATCAGCAAGGCGGGCGTTATTTTCGGTGAAGTCGGCTCGGTGCTCGAAATGAAGGAACTTGCGCGCCCCGCGGCCGACAAGCGTAAACCCGCTGACAATTCCATTACATTGAAAGATGTTCGATTCAGCTACCACAAGGGTATCGAAGGCGAAGAAAAGAAGGAAATTCTTCACGGCATCAGCATGAAACTCCCTGAAGGAAGCTTTACCGCATTCGTGGGCCCGAGCGGTTCGGGCAAATCGACAATTGCCCGCCTGATTGCCTCACTTTGGGATACCGATAGCGGTGATATCGAAATCGGCGGTGTGAACATCAGGGATCTTTCGCTCGAAGAATACAACCGCCGCGTTGCTTATGTTTCGCAGGACAACTTCTTGTTCGACTTATCCGTTCGCGAAAATATTCGACTCGGGCGGCCGACCGCATCAGATGCCGAAGTCGAAGAGGTGGCACGCCAAAGCGGCTGCTATGATTTCATCATGAGTCTCGAAAATGGCTTCGACACGATTGTCGGAGGCTCGGGTGCCCACCTCTCCGGTGGCGAACGCCAGCGCATCGCCATTGCCCGCGCGATGATGAAAAACGCCCCGATCGTGATTCTCGACGAAGCGACCGCCTACACCGACCCCGAAAACGAAGCCATCATCCAGAAATCCGTGGCAAAGCTCGTTCAAGGCAAAACTCTCATCGTGATCGCGCACCGTCTTTCTACCGTCAAAGATGCCGACAAACTCTACGTCATCAAGGATGGCAACATCGACAGCTGCGGCACGCACCAGGAACTACTCGAAAAGGGCAGTCTGTACAAGTCCATGTGGCAGGCCCACATCAGTGCCAAGGATTCCGAGGAGGATGCATAAATGTTCGATACACTCATTAAATTCTTCAATTTCTGCAATGCTGAAAACCGCCACAAGTTCTACGGCTCTATCATCGTGGGAATCTTCAATTCCTTCTTCATGGCACTCCGCATCGGTGCCATGGCCGTCATGTTGCAGGGTGTCATTCGCCATGTACAAGGCGAAGCGTCGTTTACCATGGATACTGTCTGGCTTTCGCTTGGAATCATGGTGGCAAGCCTTATCGGCGCAACCGTCACCAAGCGCATCATGAGCATGTGGCAAACCGAGGGAGGTTACCGCACTTGTGCCTCCAAGCGCATCGAAATCGCCGAACACCTGCGTTACCTGCCCATGGGCTACTTCAACAAGAACAGCCTCGGTTACATTACCTCCGTCACCACCAACACCATGGAACAGCTTGGCGACGTGGCCACACGCGTGGTCATGATGGTCACGCAGGGCATTCTCGACACGGTTCTAATTATCCTGATGATTGCCTTCTTTGATTGGCGAATCGCAATTGTGGCAACCATTGGTTTCGCCGCATTCCAGTTCATCAACACGCTCATGCGCATGAACGTTCGCGCTATTTCGCACGAAAAAGTGGAATGCGACAGCAAGGTCGTTGAAAAAGTTCTCGAATACATCCAGGGAATTGCCGAAGTCAAGGCCTACAACATGACCGGCAAGCGCTCCAAGGAACTGAACGAAGTCATCGACAAGTGCACAGCAGCAAACATCAGCATGGAACTCAAGTGCGTCCCGCTTTCGAACTTGCAGACCTTTATTGCAAAGCTCACTGGTGTTGCCATCATGATGTTCTCGATTCATTTCTATTTGAACGGAACCATGGAACTTGCCGATTGTGCTATCATGCTCGTGTGCTCCTTCATGCTATTTGCAGTCCTTGAACTGGGCGGCAGCTACGCAGCACTCCTCCGTACAGTCGATATTTCGGTCAACCGCGCAAATGACATCTTGAACAAGCCGACCATGGATATCGAAGGCGACGACTTCTCCCCCGTCAATCACGACATCAAGGCAAACGGCGTCGATTTCGCCTACGACAAGCGCAAGATCATTGACAACGTGACGCTTATCATTCCCGAAAAGACGACCACGGCAATCGTGGGCCCGAGCGGTTCTGGAAAGACAACGCTTTGCCACCTGCTTTCACGCTTCTGGGATGTAAATGCAGGCTCAGTCACTTTGGGAGGCCGCCGCGTGCAAGATTACAGCATGGACAGCCTGATGAAAAACTTCAGTTTCGTATTCCAGAACGTGTATCTGTTCCGCGATACAATTGAAAATAACATCAAGTTCGGAAACCCGAGCGCAACACACGAACAAGTCGTTGAAGCCGCCAAGAAAGCTTGCTGCCACGACTTTATCGAAAAGCTCCCCGACGGTTACAATACGGTCATCGGCGAAGGCGGCGCAAGCCTCAGTGGTGGCGAACGCCAGCGCATCTCGATTGCTCGCGCCATCATGAAGGACTCCCCCGTCATCATCTTGGACGAAGCCACCGCTAACGTGGACCCCGAAAACGAGCGCGACCTAATGAACGCTATCCAGGAACTGACCAAGGAAAAGACGGTCATCATGATTGCACACCGCTTAAAGACCGTGCGCCACGCCGACCAAATTGTCGTCTTGGACAAGGGCCGCATCGTGGAGCAAGGCAAGCACGAAGAACTCGTGAAGAACGGCGGAATCTACGCCCGATTCATTGATTCCCGCCGTGAAGCCGTCAGCTGGAAACTGTAATGCAGATTCAGCTTTCGGACCACTTCACTTACGGGAGGCTTCTTCGCTTCGTCTTTCCGTCTATCTTGACAATGTTTTTTACCACCATCTACAGCATTGTCGATGGCGCATTTGTCTCGAACTTTGTCGGAAAGACTTCTTTTGCCGCCGTAAACCTCGTCATGCCAATCCTTATGCTGATTGCCACTCCGGGCGTGATGATGGGGGCCGGCGGCAGTGCGCTCGTTGCGAAATTCCTCGGCGAGGGCGATAAAGAAAAGGCGAACAAGGCGTTTTCAACAATCGTGTATGCGACACTCGCTTATGGAATTGTCGCAAGCATCACAGCGTCCTATTTTATGGAAGACATCGCCGCATTCCTGGGTGCAAGCGACGAATTCCTTTCGCAGGCGACCCGTTACGGGCGCATTGCAGCCCTTGGTGGAATCGCCTTCGTTGCGCAGCACCTCTTTTACTGTTTCATGATTGTGGCAGAAAAGCCTAAGCTGAGTTTTGCACTTACGGTTATAGCGGGCATCACAAACGTTGTTCTGGATTTGTTGTTCATTGTCGTTTTAGAGTGGGGAATTTCCGGAGCGGCCTTGGCGACCATTATCGGGCAGTCCATCGGAGGATTCACCCCGTTCGTATTTTTCCTCTCGCGCAACAAGACTCCCCTACGAATCGTGAAACCCGTTTTCGATGGCCAAGCCTTATCGAAGGCCATGTCGAACGGAGTTTCCGAGCTGGTTACAAATATCGCCATGTCCATCGTAAGCATGCTCTATAATTTCCAGCTCATCAGAATTGCCGGAGATACGGGCGTTGCCGCATACGGGGCAATCATGTATGTAAGCTACATTTTTTCGACATTCTTTACAGGCTATTCGTTTGGACGCGCTCCCATCATAAGCTACCATTATGGAGCCCGCAACACAAGCGAACTCAAAAATCTATTCCGTATGGATTGCGTGATTGTCGCGGTTGCGGGTGTCGTGCTCACGGCCTCGTCAGAAGTGTTGGCTTTACCTTTAGCAAAAATTTTCGGCGGCTACGATCCAAACTTGTTCGAAATGATTCGACACGGCATCGTCATCTATTCATTCGCCTACTTGCTGATGGGCGCAAACTACGCAGGTTCCTCGTTCTTTACGGCCCTGAACAACGGCCTGGTTTCGGCTCTCATTTCGTTCTTGCGGACATTCGTGTTCGAAATCGCCGCCGTGCTTGCGCTCCCCATTTTCTTTGGGCTTGACGGCATCTGGAGTTCGTGCGCTGTCGCTGAAATCGCCTCGTTTGCGGTTACCGCAATCTGCGTCGTGGCCTTCCGTAAAAAATATGGCTACTGTTGATTTAGTATTCATGCAAAGTTCTACATTTAAATCATGGACAAGAATGTCATTGCGATTGTTTACGCGATAGCGGCGGCCGCATTTTATGCACTGAATGTTCCCTGCTCCAAAATGCTTCTGGCCCACATTTCGCCTGTATTCATGGCGGGACTGCTCTATATTGGCGCAGGGCTCGGCATCGGCATTCTCTACCTATTCCATATCCGGCGCGAACCCCAATCGGAACGGCTCTGCAAAAAAGATTTCCCCTACACGCTGGGCATGGTCCTGCTCGACATTGTCGCCCCCATACTGCTCATGTTCGGCGTCAAGTACGGAACATCCAGCAACGCCTCCCTGCTCGGGAACTTCGAAATCGTCGCGACAACGCTGATTGCGCTGTTCGTCTTTAGAGAAAAAGTGTCTACGTGTTTGTGGATTGCGATTTTATTTATAACGACGTCCAGTTTCATACTCTCATTTGAAAGCACCGACAGTTTCAATTTTTCTGTCGGCTCCATCTTCGTTCTCGGAGCGACAATCTGCTGGGGGCTAGAAAACAACTGCACCCGCAAAATTTCGGACAAAAGCACATACCAGATTGTGACCATAAAAGGTCTCTGTTCTGGAATCGGTTCCATCGTCGTTTCGCTTACTACAGGCGAAATGAACTTCGCCGCAAAATACATCCCGCTCGCCCTGTTGCTCGGCTTTGTGGCTTACGGCCTGAGCATTTTCACCTACATCCGCGCACAAAAATACCTGGGAGCCGCAAAGACCAGCGCCTTTTACGCCTTCGCGCCCTTTATCGGCGTTCTTTTTTCTGTTGTGCTCCTAAACGAAAAAATCACGCTGCAATATATCGTGGCGTTCCTGGCCATGATCGCCGGTACCATTTTTGTGGTCTGCGATACGCTTGTCCGCTCGCATGCGCACATGCATCAGCATATTTTCACGCACACGCATGGCGGCATAACCCATACACACGTTGTTATGCATTCCCATTTGCACAACCATGTTTTTTCTGATGCAAAGCACGGTCACAGCCACGACATCAAGGACCTAGAGAAAATCTCGACACACTGATACGCATTATGCTATCTTTTAATGTATGAACGAACCCGTCTTACAGATTGCCCAAGGTCTTGCCATCCCGTTTTTAGGGACGGTTCTCGGCGCCGCCTGCGTATTCTTTATGAAAAAGCAGATGAGTCAAAACCTCAAACGCGGCCTGCTCTCGTTTGCGGCGGGCGTCATGGTGGCAGCTTCTGTATGGAGCCTGCTTTTGCCTGCAATCAGCGCAAGCGAATCGATGGGCAAACTCGCTTTTATCCCGGCGACGGTCGGATTCTGGGCCGGCATTCTATTCTTGTTTGTTCTGGATAAAATTACGCCCCACTTACATTTGGGCAGCGCCACGCCCGAAGGTCCCAAGGCTAAACTCAAGCGTACGACCATGCTTACGCTAGCGGTGACTTTGCACAACTTGCCCGAGGGCATGGCTGTCGGCATCGTTTTCGCGGGATGGCTTTCGGGGAATGTGGCCATCACGCTTTCGGGAGCGTTCGCGCTCGCTATAGGCATCGCCATCCAGAATTTCCCTGAAGGGGCGGTGGTTTCGCTCCCGCTCCGTGCCGAAGGGGCTTCCCGCAAAAAAGCTTTTGCACTGGGCGCGCTCTCTGGAGCGGTAGAACCCGTAGGAGCCTTAATCACGCTGATTGCGGCTGAGGCTCTTTCGCCATTCATGCCTTATCTGCTTTCACTTGCGGCAGGGGCCATGATCTATGTTGTTATCGAAGAAATGCTCCCCGAAGTCAGCGAAGGAGAGCATTTTGATGCCGGCACCATCCTTTTTGCCGTGGGCTTCACGCTCATGATGGTGCTGGATTCGGCCCTGTAGGGTTAAAATCCCCAAAATACCAGAATTGACAATCATTCGCAAATTGACTATATTTGAATTTGCGAATCATTCGCAAATCGTGCAAATAGAGGAAAAATGGAATACAAAACCCTGTCAAAACAGCAGATTCTGGACTTTATGGTAGGCAATCCGGACCGGATTTTCAAGGCGTCTGAAATAGCCCAGAGCCTGCCCGAAATCTCGCTGAGCACCGTTTACAGGAACCTTTCCAGACTCGAAAAAGCCGGACTGATCCAGATTGTGGGTGCGGCCGAGAACAACGAACTGCAATACCGCTATACGGGTCCTGGCCGTTGCGAAGCCAAGATGCACTTGGTGTGCAAGGATTGCGGTAAGTTCTTTCACTTGGACGGTCCCGCTCTCAAGATGTTGCAGCTTTCCGTGCAGCGGGTAAGCGGTTTTGAACTGGACCAGCAGCAGTCGGTGCTGCTTGGCCGTTGTGCAGGCTGCTCCGGAAAGCCTCGCCACTCAAGGAGGCACCATGTTTAAGGGATTTGTAGTCAAGGCGTTCCTCGCCGTGACTTTGTTGTTGGCTGCTTGCGGAACAAAATCTGAGACCGAGGGTGCAGCGAAAAAAATTTCCGTTGTTGCCGTGACATGCCCGCAGTACGACTGGCTCAAGAACGTGCTCGGCGAGCGTGCCGACGCTGTTGACCTGAAATTGCTCATCAAGAACGGCGCAGACCTGCACAGTTACCAGCCTTCGGCTCAGGATATTGCGGCCATTGCAGGTGCTGACATGGTGGTGTATGTAGGCGGCGAATCCGACGAATGGATCGAGAAGGCTCTTGCAGCGACTCCGAAAGAAGGGCGAGTGCAAATAAACCTGATGGAAGCTCTCGGCGACCGCGTGAAGGAAGAAGAAGTCGTAGAGGGCATGGAGCACCATCATGAACACGGTGAAGAAGCCGAAGGACATGACCACGAACATCATGAGCATGCCAATGCCACCGAGCCAGCCGAGGCGACTTCCGAGCATCACCATCACGACGAAGAGGAAGAAGTCGAGAACGACGAACACATTTGGCTATCGCTGAAGAACGCCGAAATACTGGTAAAGGCTCTTGCAGAGTCCATCGCAAAACTGGATACGGCTCATGCCGCGGAATACCACATGAATGCGGCACTCTACATTGCAAAAATCAGTGCACTGGACGCCCAGTATCGTGCCACAATAGAAAATGCAACGCTCAAGACAATCCTGTTCGGTGACCGTTTCCCCTTCCGTTATCTGGTGGACGATTACGGCATCATGTATTATGCTGCATTTGTAGGTTGTTCTGCCGAAAGTGAGGCCAGTTTCGAGACGATAACCTTCCTTGCGGGTAAAATGGATTCCCTTGCCCTGCCTGCCATTTTTACCATTGACGGCAGCGATGGAAAAATCGCCCGTGCCATTCTCGATGCCAGCAAGAATTCGAAAAACGCCGAAGTGCTGATACTGAATTCCATGCAGTCGGTGAAGGACGAACAGATAAAGGCCGGGGGTGATTACCTGAGCATCATGCAGGATAATTTGAACGTGCTGAAGAAGGCTTTTGAGCAGCATTTATAGGAGATGCCCGCCTTCGCGGGCATGACTAACGAATGGTAAACGCAAAGACACTTATAAAATGCCGTCAGCTAACTCTTGGCTACGGTAGCAAGGATCTGGTCCGGGATTTAGATTACGATATAAACGAAGGCGATTACCTTTGTATTGTAGGCCATAACGGTTCCGGCAAGACCACGTTCCTGAAGGGAATTGCCGGCCTTCTTTCGCCCAAGTCGGGAAGCATTGAACTCTGTGGCGGTCTTAACCGCAATCAAATCGGGTACTTGCCGCAGATGACGGTGGTGCAAAAAGACTTTCCCGCTTCCGTCGAAGAGATTGTCCTGTCGGCTTTCCAGGGGAAACACCGGCTGTTGCCTTTTTACAAGTCGGCGCACCGGGAGCGCGCCATGGAATGCATGGCGCTCACCCGAACCGAAAGTTTGCGAAAGTCCTGCTTCCGCGAACTTTCGGGGGGCCAGAAGCAGCGGGTACTGCTGGCGAGGGCCCTGTGCGCCGCCGAACGCCTGCTCTTGCTAGACGAGCCCGTTACCGGTCTAGACCCTGAATCTACCGGAACCATGTACCGCGTTATCGATGACCTGCACCAAAAGGGAATGACAGTCGTTATGGTGACCCACGACGTGGATACCGCCCTGGACGATGCCACCCGCGTCATGGATTTCAATAAGATATCAACTAAAGAAAGATAAAACTATAAAGCCAAGGAGATCCTCGCCTTCGCGGGGATGACAGTGCGGTATGCCAATAGATAAGCTTCTTTTCTACCTAGATTTTCCATTTGTGCGCTATGCCATTATAGTAGGGGTCTTGGTTTCGCTCTGCTCGTCGCTCCTGGGCGTAACCTTGGTACTAAAACGTTACTCCTATATCGGTGACGGCCTCTCCCATGTGGCCTTCGGGGCTCTTGCCATAGCCTCGGTACTCAAGGTCACAAACAACATGCTCATTATCTTGCCCGTGACAGTTGCAGTCGCCATCCTCTTGCTCTGCACTGGCAAGAACGCTCGCATCAAGGGGGATGCCGCAGTCGCCATGGTTTCAGTCGGTGCCCTTGCTATCGGTTATCTGCTGATGAACATATTTTCTACATCGGCAAATATTTCGGGCGATGTATGCACGACTCTTTTCGGCTCAACCTCGATTCTCACGCTCAAAACTGAAGAAGTCTATCTTTGCGTAATACTTTCTGCCGCAGTTCTTGCCGCCTTCGTATTATTCTACCATAAAATTTTCGCCATCACCTTCGACGAAAATTTTGCACGGGCAACCGGCATAAACACCACGCTCTTTAACCTGCTGATAGCCATCATTGTCGCTGTCATTATCGTGCTTGCCATGAATCTGGTGGGGGCGCTTCTGGTGTCTGCCTTGGTGGTGTTCCCAGCTCTTTCGGCCATGCGCATTTTCAAGAGTTTCTTTTCGGTAACGGTCGCAGCAGCCGTTATCTCGGTGGCCTGCTCGCTAATTGGAATTCTAGTGGCTATCCTTGCAGGTACACCCGTTGGCTCCACCATTGTTGCCGCCGACATTTTTGCTTTCGGAATATGCTACGGGATCAGCTTGATTCGCAACAGGGAAAGCTGATATGAGAAAAATAATCTTTTTGTTGTTGCTTGCGATGGTCGTTTTTTCTAACGCAAAAGAACCGGGCATGTCGCCTAAAATAGACATCAACCTTGCCAAAATGAGCAGCACGATGGTCTATGCCCAGGTCTATCAGATGGTGACCGATCCTTCAAAATTTGTCGGCAAGAGAATCAAGATGAAAGGTGTATTTTCCACTTATTATGACGAAGAAACGAAACGCCGCTTCTTCGGTTGTGTCATCGCTGATGCCCTAGCCTGTTGTTCACAGGGACTCGCCTTTGAACTTTTGAAACCCCGAAAATTTCCTGAACAATACCCCGCTGAAAGTGACCCCATCACCATTGAGGGCGATTTCGATTACGAAAAAGACGAAGAGGCTGGCGGTTTTCCCATTATTCGTAACGCCATCATGAGAAACGATTAATTATCACTAGCGGATAAAAGAGAAAGTGAAAATTTTCAAGACCATAATCGTTGCGTTCGTGATGGCAGGCCTACTCTCTATTGCGCAGCACCATCATGACGACTTTGACGAGCATGACGATTGCCCGGTCTGTGCATTGGTACAAAATGGTCTTGATTATAATGGAGATGTTCCCAATGTCGCTGTATTTTTGATAGTTGTCGGTGAACTTGCATGCGAAATCCGCATCTTCAAGAAAAATCCTCTTTTTCTTTTTTCGAGGCCCCGCGCCCCGCCCATCCTCTCGGTATAACTTCTAAAAAAAACATTGACCGTAACATCCTTTTTTGCCTTGCGAAAATCGCTAGGTGTTTTGGAGTTTTGTCCGCATTTTTTTTGCGGATGAAATTGTTACACCTTGCCCACTACAAGGTTGACCGCTACGAAGTGCGCACGCCCGGCTACATCACCTTCGGAATGCTTCTGGAATTCCGATGGTCGCTTGCGTTCGCACGTTACAGCCTTTTTTTTCACGCAGACAACATCTTTGATGCTGGTGTACGCAACCACCTGTCGCACTTAAAAACAGTAATGCCAGAAAAGGATCGAAATTTCAGCTTGCTTGTGAAAGTGGAATGGTAATGCTGTACTTGATTTTTGTGTGTTAGAATTAAGGTACCCGAAAAAACTATCTTAGAGTAAAAAATATCAGAATATATAATGTCAACCATTATCAGTAAATTTACGGACGCGGCTCTTTCGGAGATGCGGCAAAACCACACGTACCGTACCATGCGCCTGATGGAATCTCCCGAAGCCTCCCGAGTTTTAATTCGCAAAACAAAAGACGGAAATTCTCATGAGCAAGTTCTGCTGGCGTCAAATTCTTACCTGGATTTGGCGAATGTCCCGGAACTGAAGCAGGCCATGGCCAATGCTCCCGGCATGGTGGCGGAACTCTGCATTTCTGACGACCCTGAATACGTAACGGGTTACGTGGCCAGCAAGGAACTGGGTTACGTGCGCATCATGAAAATGAAGGAAATAGGCGACGAAAATGGCGGCCGCATATTCCTGTTTGATTCTCGTAAGGCTAAAGTCGAAGAATACATAGAGTATCTACAAAAAAAGAAGGCTCTTGTAGATACGCAGCTATAGCTTGACTGTTGAGAGTTTTTACACCCGGCCGGCGAACATGTTGCTGAACAGCATCAGTCCCGAAACAAAGATGATAATACCGCCAACAAATGTAGCGACGGTGTAGATTTTCGTGGCGATTTTAGTATGGGCGCTTCCCTTGTCGATTCCCTTGCGGAAAGCGACGGCGGCAATGCCGAAGGCCACGTTGGTAATGGTCATGCCGATGCAAATGACGAGCGCTCCCAAGAGGGAAAGTGCCACCATGGAGTTCAGCAGGCAGAAAAGCACAATCAGCGCCACGGCGGGGCAGGGAACAATTCCCGTGACGGCGGCCACCCCGATGATTTCGCGCCAGCGGGCAATGGGCGGGAGAGGCGTTTCCGAACTATGTTCTGCGCCTTCTCCACCCTGTGCAACCATTTTGGCCTGCTTTAGTTGCGTGATAATATCGCGGATGCCGAGTGCCACAAGTAAAATGCCTGTAAGCATCACCAGCGCATAGCTTGCTTTTTCGATGCCTATACGGCCGGTTTCAAAGGCGTTGAATACGGTGGCCTTGAAAATGGCATACAAAATAAGCAAAAGCAAGACGGCGCTCATGGTGTGGGTCACGGTAATGCCCGCTCCCAGGGCAACACCTTGTCTCCAGCGTCCGCGTCGGGCTATAAAATAGCCTACCACGACGGATTTTCCGTGCCCGGGGCCCAATGCATGCAGCATGCCGTACACGAGGCAAATGGCGAGGAATTTCCAGATGACGCCCCAGTCGCCGCCTTTCATGGCCGAAATGACGGCGGTGAGTTTTTCACGGAGAATTTTTTGTTCCTGGGCGATGATGGCGTAAAACGAGGTTTGCTTTTTAGGTGAGACAGTGGGGGCTACTGGCTCGCTTGAGGTGTTGCCGTTACCGGGTGCAGCGACTTGCTCTGTGGAAGTCGCTTTTTTGACATCGCCCATGTCAAAGCGTTTCTTTTTCACATCGGAAAACGCCAGGGAGGCGAGAATTAAGATTAGCAAAAGAACGATGGATTTTTTCATAGCGGGGCGCAACCTATTTCTTTTTCAGCCAAGAACCGCACAGGTACATCGTAAAGATGATGCTTGTAATCAGGAACATGGCGATGCTGATGCAGGCCAGGTCGCCGATACCCTTGAGGCCGCGGTGCGTCGTGAACAGGAACCCGACAAAGCCCGCGATGGTCGTGGTGGAACTTGCCATCACGTTACGGCCGGTGGTATCCATCAACTGACGGAGCGTCAGGTTCTTGTCACTCATCCACGAGGTAATCATGTGAATCGTGGAGTCGATTCCGATACCGAGCGCCATCGGGATAACGATCACGTTGTAGATGCTTATCTTCCCGAACTCGAACAGGTCCGTCAAGAGGCCGAGCAGCCCGAGGGTCAAAAGCGTTCCCATGCCAAAGGAAATACAGCCTGCCAAGAAGAGTTTCGGCTTGCGGAAAGAGATTACCAGCGTACCGAATATCACGAGGATGATGACCAGTGCCAGGCGGAAACTATCCTTCTTTACAGAATCGATCACGTCGGAAAGAATGAACTGCGAGGAGAAGGTTCGGAGCTCTTCGCCGTCGAAATTCCAGTGTCCATAGCGTTCCTGGAAACGATGCAGTGCATGGGCATCCCAGCTGGGGAAATCTCCATAGATGAAGCCGATTTTTCCGTAGCTGCCGTCTTTTTCGCGAAGCAGGTCCAGAGTCCAGCTCGGTACATCTTCGGCGGTGAAGGGCTTTTCTACAGAAGAGAGCTTGCGGAGGTTCCCGATGTTTACGGAATCATCGCCTTCGGCCCGGTCGAACACGCGGGCCTCGACCAGGTCGCGGATTTCTTCAATCACTTCGAGACGGGCTTCTTGGGAATCCTTGGGCGGCACGAAACTCTTGAGAGTGAGGAAACTCCCGAGGGTGGAATCGTGCTCCACATGGAGGCGCACCATCAGCGTGTCATAAAGTTTGTCGAGCTGTTCGGGCTTGCTTCCCATCACGGCTGCCGGCGTCGACGTTACCGCCTTGCCTGTCGCGCGCGTCACCTTCGTAGAAATCTTGTTCTTTGAGGTGGTCACGTTGGTGGATACGCGGCGCAGATTACGCAGGTTGTGCTCAAAGTCCACATCCTGTGCAAACCAGAGGGAAACTGCACCAAGCGCAAAGCTCGCAAAGGCCACATACTTGAAGAACTTGAGGATTTTCGCCTCGTCCCAGGACTTGGGCAACAGGGAATTTTCCGGAGCCTTCGGGATACCGCCCATGCACTTGATAAACACCGGGAGTACGAGCACTGAGGTAAGCATGCTGAACAGCACGCCCATCGAGGCTACCACGCCGAACTCATAGAACCCGCGGAAGTGTGCGGCAAGGAGCGTAAGAAAGGCGGCAATTGTCGTGAAACTTGCGAGAATGAAGGGCTTGAGCATTTTCCTCTGGGCATGTTCCAGCACTTCTTCTAAGGTCGCGTACTTGTGCAGCAGCTTCTGCGACGTTCCCAAGATGTGAATCGAGTAGTCGATACCGATGCCCAAGATGATGGAGGCCACAAACACTGTGAAGGGGTTCAGCTTGCCGTAGAAGAGAGCTGTAAACGCAAGCGTCGGCAGGCAGGCGTAGAGCACCGATGCCGTCACGAGAATCGGGCCCTTTACGCTCCTGAAGAAGAAAATCGTGAGGAAGATGATAAGCACCAGGCTGATGCCGAACGAGAAGATGGAATCGTTGGCTACTTCGTCCACTTCTTTGAGGCCCTCGTAGGTGCCTTCCACCGTAAAGCGGGTGGGAACGGGATAGGTCTTGCTGCTGAAATAGGCCAGCAGAGAATCGGTACGGGCCAAGATGTGGGTCACGAATTCATAGTCCGTGGAGGGCTTGATGAGCTTCGCGTTCACCACGCCGTTGTAGAGAATCTTCCCGGTACTATCCGGGCGCGGGGAACCAATCAGGCGGTTCTTGAGTTCTGTGGGAATGGTAGATTTCGGATTCCATTCTTCCTCTTCGTTTGCGGCCTTCGCTATATCGACGGAGTCGGCCTTGTCTTTCTTGAAGAATGCGGCAAAGGCGCTTACCGCTTCGTCGGGGAGACCCAGTTCCTGCGGCAGGTTTTCGTCGATCCAGACTCGTTCCTTTTTCGCGGGCTCGGCTGTTGTCGCACTATCGGTCCCTGAATTTGTCGAGGGGTCGCCCAGCAAATCCACTACCAGCGGGCCGTTCTTGCGGCCAATTTCAAGCTGCAGCTCTTCCAAGTTGTCGCGGATGTGTTCCAGGTGCTTTATGGGCAGGTAGAGGAGAGCGTTATCCTTGAAAAACTGGTTGTCGTTATCTACTTGTGTGGAGACGAAGTCGCCTTCCCAATTCTTGTGGATGTAATCGGCGATGGAATCCTGCAGGGCTACCACCAGGTTCACGTCTTCGCTCTGGATGGCAATCATGAACTTGTCGGTAGAGCCAAAACGCTGGTAAGATTCCTCGAGAGCCTTTACACTGGGAGTGCCCTCGGGCAGCAAGTGGGAAAGGTCGGCATCAAGTTTGAGGCCCGGCTTAAAGAGGATGGGTACGGCAAAAAGGAGCGCCAAGACCAAGTAAAAGGCTAGGGCCTTGTACTTGTGTTTGCAAATCAGGGGAATGTACCAGTTGGAAAATCTTTCGGGTAATGATTTCTTGTTAGCCATAAGAGGCAATATAACAAAAAGGGTAGCAGACGGCACGGCATACAACCCAAGTTATTGACAATCGGTCAAATAGGGCGATAGAGGGCTCTACCCTACGGCATCATGATGTCGTTGCGGAGCACTGATCGCACGGCTCTGGCGGCCCCAACAGCCTTCTTTTTCCAGGCAAGGTCGCTTGCATCCGTCGTGAGCGCGTACGGGGATTCGCCACCGGGGGCGGCGCGGTATATGTCTTCGTTCTCGAGGCCGCCAGCAAGCACGTGGTCGCGGAACCCGAGGTAGTAGGCATTCTGCGAGAAGAATACCGACGGCTGTTCTGCAGGGCGTTCCTGAGCGAGCAAGTCATAACCCCAGAAATGGTTCGATTCACGGACCTGAGCCAAGTCAAAAATCGTGGGCCCTAAATCCAGTTGCGAGGCCACATCTTCGCGAATGGTAAGCCCATTAAAGAGAGCTGTGTCAGCCGAGAAAATCCCGATAAAGATTTGCGAAGCCGAAAGACCAAGCGGTTGCGGAACCAGGTAATCTACGGAATCTACGGGAGTGTCGTGGTCGCCTAAAATAATAATTACCGTATTTTTGAAATCGGGGCGTGTGGAGAGTGCATCGAAGAATCGCCCGAGCTGCTGGTCGGTATAGCGTATCGCATTGCGGTAGCGAATCATGGCGTCTTCGGGTTTTTCGGCATAAGCATCGGGGTAGCCGTAGAACGGAATATGCGAAGAAATGGTGTTGAACGAAAGTTCCCAGGAGCTGTCCGTAGGCATTTTGTTGAGCAAATCAATGGCGAGATCCACTCCCAGGCTGTCTGCAGAACCTTCGATTTTTTCTTCGCCAATCAGGTGCCAATCCTTGCCGAAAAATTTTTCAATGAAGGGGAGGGTATGGTCAAAAATCGGGTTAGAAACGGTCGCATAGGTTCGGTGATAATTTGTTAAAAATTCAGGCCAGCCCTTGAACTTGTTCGCCGCATAGAAACTGGGTACGTCGCGGTTGGGGTGAGAGGGAAACCCCATGTAGGTGGCCATGGTGCCGCGCACGGTGGGGTAGCCGCCGCTAAAAGCGTTCTTGAACCAGAGGGCTCCACCCAGCGCATTGCCGGCGGAATCCTTGGCGTAATAGCCGCCATTTGCCAGTTTCCAGATATTCGGGGCTACTGCAGTATCGCCCGCGAGCATCTTGTTGAAGATGCGGCCCTTGAATGATTCACCCATGATGAACACGATGTTGTAGGGCTTTTTCGCCTTGTACTCGTGGGCGGGGGCATTGCGGTACATCGGAAGTTCCAGAGCATCGTTGCGACCTGTCGCAAAATCCTTCGGCAAGAAAGCATCCAAATCGTTCACCAGTTCTTTGGTGATTTTGGCGTTGTCGTGAATGAACTCAAAGGTTTCAACAGCGGCAATGTGCAGGACGGGCGCCGTAAGCGTGTGCTTGCCCAGCGTAAAGCGCATATCCACCTTCGTGTGCGTCACCGGGATTTCAATCCAGCCGCGAGTGCCCGTAAGGAACAGTACGAGCGGCGTAAGCGATAGAGCCATGCCGATGGCGAACATCGCGACAGGCGTTTTTTGGGAGGCAGGCTTCCAGCCGCCTTCACTATTGGTGAGCACGAGCGAACGGCGCTGTTTACGGAGCTTGAGCGAGTATGCAATTACATAGGCGATGGCGCCAGAAAAGCAAAGCACGACCATCGAAACCCACAGCACCGTCCCGAGCAGGTCGCCACCGAGAGTCGAAACCGTCGTGGCATCGGTGATATTTGAAATGTGAAAATAGGTGCGGAGGAACGAATACGAAAGCCGCTGGTGCGAAAAACGAAAAACATCGTAGTCCGCGATGGCGATAAAGAAGTAGAGCGCATAAAAGACGGCAAGCCCGCGGGGAGCCCGTGCAAAGCCGAAAAGGGCGGCCATTACGAGAATGGCTCCGAAGGCCATAAAAATCTGCCAGAGGGTCTTGCCCTCGAACATCTCGGCCATCGAGAGTCCGAGCGGGTCCGGCAAGCTGTAGAAAAATACCAGTAAAACGCTCTGTACCACAAGGGCAATGAGTGCCATTGTGAGGAAGGGATTTTTCAAATAAGAAATTATTTTATCAATCAGACGCATAGGCAAAAGCAAGGAAGGTCCCCGCCTGCGCGGGGATGACAATTAAAGGGGCGACGCTTTACCGTCCGGGTTCAATATAAAATCTACCGCCTTTTCCAAATCTTCGGCCTGGCGGGCGTGAACATGCGCGTATCGTTTCGGTGCGCGCGCCGCATACTCGTCGTAAATTTTGGAATCGAGCAGTTGCACCAAGCGGTTCTTGATTTCGCTCACGGAATAGGGATCAAAGTACAGTACTGCATCGCCACAAACTTCGGGAATGGAAGTGGTGCCGCTTGCGGCCACAGGTACGCCATAGCGCATGGATTGCACCGGCGGGTAGCCGAAACCCTCGTTCAGGCTCGGGAATACGAACGCGTATGCATTCTTGTGCAGGAATTCCAGTTCCTTGCTTTCCACATAGCCGAGAAGCACAAAGCGGTCTTTATGCTTGAGGTGGCGCAGGTAGGCACGCGCATTCGTGGCGCCGGTAATGACCATCTTCATGTCGAGCGACTTGCCCTGCGATTCATACATGCCCACCAGTTCATCGAAGGCTCGGGCGGCGCGCAGGTTGTTCTTTTCCCAGCGGGCTCCGCTGGTGAGCAAAAAGTATTTTTTCGCGGCAACTCCCGGCGGCAAGAATCCTTCGGGTTCATATGACCTCATGGGGCTGTAGAACACTGGAATTTCCAGGTCCATGAGTTCCGGGAAGAACGCCTTGATGGAGGCGCGGCTGTGCTCGCTCACCGTAATGGTACGCACCTTGCGACCGTTCGGGCCTGAAGTCAGCGACTCCGCCATGCGCCGCGCCAAGTCCTGGTACTTGGGCTTGTAGAAATACTTTTTCCAGCTTTCGCGGTAACGAACCAACGCCTCAAATTTTTGTCCGAGATTCTTGGCAAAACCGCCGCCAGCCCAGCTGTACTGCATTTCCAGCGCACGCACGCCGTGCCAAGTAAACACGAAGTCCTTCACGTCTATTGCCCACTTCTTTTCGAGCGAATAGAGCGGCGTGTAGAAGGTATCAATCTGGTTTTCGTCAATAATCTGCTGCGGCGTTTTTTCGCTGATATCGAACAGCGGAATGTTCTGCGTTTTGCACGCATCGAGAATCGCCGGATCTAGGTACTTTTTGCTGTCATAGGCGCAGCTGAACTGCACGCCGCGCTTCGCCAGCGCCCAAAAAATCACTTCTCCGTAAGAACCACCGCCATGGAACTTGGCGCTATGAATGGGCTGCACAGCCGTGAGGTTGAACAGCAGATTCCTCTTTTTCGCATAGGTTTTCATACCATCAATATAGTTTTTTAAACACAGGCAATTGCAATCAAGTGCATTTGATTATATTTTTTACCCTATTCATAGTTTCACTAGACATTTATCAGTCCATCGCGATAGGTGTTGTCGTCCTTGTTATGGGAACAAAACTTCGATAACGCATCAGGTTCTTAGAGCGTTTTTGCATTCCATCACCTGTGGTGGGCGGCACTATATTATCCATATTTTTCCGTATCCTCTATGCGACAAACTTTTTGAAATTTAGTTTTGACCTTAATTCTGCAGAGTTGTCAAGTGTTTAGTACAGAAGGCGATTTTATAGCACGAAAACATCCAATCGCGGATTGCGGGAAATGTTCTGAGATTTCCGAGTTCCACTGCACGGCAAAACACGTCCTGAAACGAAGTCTCCGTCCCAATAAATTCCCGTCGGGGGCCAAATACGGGTTCGATGCAAAACCTGCCAGAAGGCAGATAGGGGAGCTTCCTGCAGTTGCGCGCTAGTTCAGTAGGGTGTAAAGTTGTCTGTAACAGCCATGTGTAGAGTAAAGGTTGAGAATCCACCTTCTTCTGGAGGTATACGTAGAAGTTCTTGGCGAAGGCGGTGGCCACGACCTGGTGGTCGAAGTCAACCATTAACGAATCGGTTCCGTCCAGAAGTTCCAGCTGCCTTACCTGCCGAACAAGAAGTTCGTTCATCCTTTTGACCAAGTTGGACCTAAATTTCCTGCCAGCCTTTGCTTCTCGTTCCACGTCCTCCTCGGCCAGTTTCTTGGGCCCCCTGCCGACGACATCCGGGATCGGCACGGTGTAGTGGTCGCCTCAGGCCTTTTTTATCCTGTTGACGTCCTTGATATGGTCGTAGCCCGCGATGTAGTAGGGCAAAGCTCCCTAAATATGCATTCCAGGCGGTTGATGAAGTTCTTTTTGCGGAATTAAGTTTTATATTGTAACTGTTAAAGAACAAAGAGGACGAAAACATGGAAATAAAAAAATCTTCCCTTTCCGATGGCAAACTCACCATTAATGTTTTTGGCCGGCTAGATACAAATTCAGCTCCCGAATTCAGTAAACTTTTTAGCGAATCGATTGAAGGGGTTACCGACCTCACCATTGATTTTGATGGACTTGAATACATTTCAAGCGCAGGGCTCCGTGTAATTCTTTCAGCCCAAAAAATCATGGATGTGCAGGGAAAGATGAAAGTAATCCATGTTGCTCCGCTTGTCATGGAAGTTCTGGACGTAACTGGGTTTACAGACATTTTAACGATAGAGTAATTTTCATTCAACTCTTGATGTAAGGAATTTCGATATGGAAGAAAAGAAACCGACACCCGAGGAAGCCGGGAAAGCAGCCCTTTGCGGACTCAAAAAAACATGTGCTCACGCAGGAACTTTCTGCAAAGAACTGCTGGAATCCATCATAAGGGATAACGAAAATACCGAATACGGTACAAAATGCAACTTCAAGGACATCCATTCCGTAGATGAATTCAAGAAAACCGTCCCCTTCTCAACATATTCCGATTACGATGAATACATCAAGAGAATGGTCAAGGGCGAAAAAAAACTCATGACCGTTTACCCCATTATACATTATGCGACCACATCGGGTAGTGTGGGTGTTCCCAAAAAAATTCCCGTGTCCAACAAAACAATTCAGCTGTATGCTAAATACACTTCAAATGCAGCCACCGCCCTTATTGCAGAATACGTTCAGAAAAAAGAAGGACGCCAGCTGAAAAACGGCAAGCGCATTCTCACGGCCGTCGTTTCGCAGGGGACAGTGGCGGATGGCACCAGCACGGGAGCCATTTCGGGAAAGATGTATTGGGCTGTGCGAGACCTCATGAAACGTGTAGTTGCCTCGCCCGAAGAAGTTCTTTACAGTTCCGAAAAAATGAACTTCAAATACTTGAAGGCTTTTTACGGGCTCAAGGAACCTAACGTAACCGTCCTTGCCGCACCATTCTCCACAGCTGCCTATGACCTTCTGTCGTACATCGAAAACAACTGGCAAACACTGTGCGATGATATCGAAAAAGGCGCTATTAACAAGGATGTTGAAATAAGCATCAGCCTTCGTAAAAAATTCAACAGCGAACTTCGCCCCGACCCAGAGCGAGCAACTGAACTCCGTAAAATTTTTGGCGAAGGTTTTGACAAGCCCTTCGTCAGGCGCGTCTGGCCAAATTTGGAATACATAAACGCCATTGGAGCTGGCGGCTTTGTATCGTACACCAAGATGCTTAGAAGATATACGGGAGACCTTCCCATGGTTTTTGGCAACTACGCCGCATCTGAGGCGATGATGGCTGTCGTGACTGAAGTCGAAAGTATGGAATACACGCTTATCCCCGAGGGTGGTTTTTACGAATTTATCCCCGTTGATTTGGATTATGAAGACGAAAAACAAGTGATGGAGCACACCTTGCTACTCAACGAACTTGAAGTGGGGAAAGATTACGAAATCGTCATCACGAATTTGTCGGGCCTCTACCGCTACCGCATTGGCGACGTCATCACCGTCGTTGGTTATGAAGGGGAATCCCCAAAAGTTTGCTTCCACTATCGAAAAAATCAAATGATATCCCTCGCCGGTGAAAAGACAAGCGAAGACTGCATTCGGTATGTGGCCGAAAAAATTTCCGAAAAGATTGGTAAGGATGTTTTAGACTACAGTATATACGCCGACCGTTCGACCAAGCCTGGGCGCTATCACCTACTGATGGAAGCCAAGGGGCATGTGCCCCAGAACCAGCTTCCCAGTTGTAGGGATGTAGCCGAAGATGCAATGTCTTACGCGAACCCCTCTTACGGAAACAAAATCAAGGAAAAAATCCTTTCACCGATGCTCTTTGACTTTGTTCTTCCCGAAACGTACATGCTATACCGCGAAGTCATGCTCAAAAAAGGCGTAAGCGAAAACCAGCTGAAGCCCGTCCGCGTCATCGACAACCCGTTCAAGGAAAAATTCTTTTTCGGACTTTTAGACAGGGAGTAATAAACCATGGACCTTTCCTTACTAGATACAGTCCCTTACTTCTTGACCCGGTGGTATGGTTGCGTGAAAAAGACCCCTGACCGGGTGATGCTCGTGGATGGCGGAACAAACGAGACCTTGACGTTTTCCGAGGTGGAACAGATTTCTGGCCGTATTTATTCCTACTTAAAAAGGAAAGGTGTCGCCGCAGACGACTTCGTCATGATCGACATGCCCCGCGGCATCCATATGATTCCCTGCATGCTAGGTGTCTGGAAGGCTGGAGCCGCATTCACCGTGGTGGAGGACGACTACGCTCCCGACCGCATCGCCTATATCAGGCGGGATGTTCGCTGCAAGGTTTTCCTGGACAAGGCCCTCTACGACTCCATGGCAAACGAACCCTACGAAGAGGGGTATGTAGAAGCGAGCGACCATTCGGCATCATTTGCCGTGTACACCTCCGGCACGACAGGATTCCCGAAAGGCGTGCTCCACGAATACGGCAACATCAAGGTCAACAGCCTGTCCTCCAGGTCAAAGGACGGCAGGCGCGTCTTCCCAGAAACCAGGTACGCCCAGATTTCACCGTTCAACTTCGTAGCCTCCACAAAACTGGTCTTGAGCCAGGTTCAAATTGGCTATACGATGTACGTCATCCCCTACGATATCGTAAAGAACCCCATCAAACTGAAGCAGTATTTCCTCGACAACAAAATTTCGGCAGCCTTCCTTTCGCCCTCGATGATACGCATCATCGGCAAGGACCTGGGTCCCGACATGAAGTACGTGTTCACGGGTAGCGAACCCGCCAACGGGATTTCACTGGATGGGATCGGCCTTGTCAACACTTACTCCATGAGCGAAGGCGCATTTACGCTCACTCAGTTTGTCATCGACAAGCCCTATGACATCTGCCCCGTGGGTAAACCCAACAACGACACGATAACGCTGCACCTGCTGGACGAAGCCGGCAATGAAGTCTCCGACGGAGAGGTCGGTGAAATCGCCTTCGAGAATCCGTTCTTGCGAGGCTACATCAACCTGCCCGAAGAGACAGCGAAGGCTCTGAGAAACGGGCTCTACCATACGGGCGACCTGGGCAAGAAGCTCCCCGACGGCAACCTGATTCTTGTCGGCCGCGCCAACGACATGATAAAAATCAACGGCAACCGCATCGAGCCCGCCGAAATCGAGAAGAGCTTCAAGCAGGCGACAGGCGCGAGCTGGTGCTGCGCTAAGGGATTCGAAGAATCGGACCGTTCGTTCATCTGCCTGTACTATACCGACAGACTCGCTTTCGACGAAAAGGAGATGAAGGAAAAGCTTGGGGAATCCCTGCCTTATTACATGATTCCCTCCTACTATGTGCATATCGACGAAGTACCGCTGCTGCCAAATGGCAAGGTGAACAAGAAGGCTCTCTTGTCTCCCGACAAGAAGAGCTACTCGGTGGAATATGTAGCTCCCACAAACGACCTGGAACGCAAACTCTGCGACGCCGCGGCCAAGGTGCTAAAGCAAAGGCGCGTGGGCATCGAAGACGACTTCTTCCAGCTCGGAGGTGATTCCATTGCCACGATGGCGTTCCTCGCCGAAGTGAA
>CAKUWY010000001.1 GCA_934699585.1 uncultured Fibrobacter sp. | reverse complement strand
ATGTCCACATAGGCGCTGAAGCGCCAAGTGGCCAAAGGTCGCCGCCACGACTCGTCAGTACGAGTCGCTTGCGGCTCACGCCCCTTGCTGTAAACAGCGAGTGGGGCTTTTTTTATGCCCGCCTCGTCACCCTCGCGCAGGCGAGGGCCCGCTTGACGTTCACCTCCTTGCCGGACCCGAGCCCGTGACGGGCTGCCCCCGACGCACGAGGGGGTGGCGAGCAACAGCGTGCGAGCCAGGGGGAGGCCTACCCCTACACAAAAATACTGAGTTGTCAGTCGTCAGTTTTCAGTCCTCAGCATATAGTTTGGCGCCAAAGGCGCGACTATAAGAACTCACAACTCATAACTCACAACTCATTACTAATTTCACACCCCACATTTCCCCAGCCCCTAGCCCCTAGATCCTATCCCCTAGCCCCTTTTTTACTATCCTTTATCCCATGAAACCCGTCGTTTCTTTTTTGCTTCAGCTTTCGCCCCAGACGGCCTACGGCAATCTGGAGGCCGTGGCCCGGAACCTCTCGGACGGTCTTGAGATTTTGCTGAACTACCGGAAGGTGAAGTGCTCCATCTTTATGGACGGCCCTACCATGGAAATGCTGAAGAAGACGGCGAAGCCCCTTTCCATAGGTAAAATCAAGGCCGGGGTTGACGAGGGTCTTGTTGAATTTTTGGGCGGTGGTTTTTACGACCCCATGCTCCCGCTGTTCCCGAAGGACCTGCAGGTCCGCCAGTTGAAAAAGCACCGGTCCAAGCTGAAATCCTTCTTGGGCCTGGAACCCCAGGGTTATTTCAATTCGTCCCTGGTCTGGGAAATGGGCATGATTTCTGTGCTGGAGGAGTGCGCCTTTGACTACGCGCTGGTAAGCGAGGCCGCCGTCCGGGACGCCTTGGGCCGCAATTCTCCGGTTTCGGGTTGGTTCACTGTCGAAGACCAGGGCTCCCTGATGCGGGTGGTTCCTGTTTCTGACGAACTTTCCAAGGCTATCGGCGAAGACGACCTTCGCTGGCGGGAAATTGCGGAATCCTACAATCACGAAGAAAAGCCCGTGGTGGTGCTGCTGGACTTGCCCCCGCAGGCCGAAGAAATCGTGGGCTTCTTCGAGCGTTTGGTGGATTTTGTAGAGACGAACGAGGTGCAGACCTGGCCCGTGAGCTATATCGTGAACCAGCTCCAGCCGGAAGGTGCTCTCAGCAATCTTGTTTCTGCGGGTCGCAAGCTGGGGCTCCCCTTTGCGGCCAACACTTGTCGGGAGATGCTTGTGCAGCGTCCCGAAATCAATACCCTGCAAAAGGACCTGCTGAACCTGTTCCACAGGGGCAAGGGCAACTTGCAGGGCAAGGACCTGGAAAAGTTCTACGAGGAACTTCTGCCCGCCATGTCGCCGATTTTCTACCGGAACCTGCAAGACGACGAGGGCATGCGCAGCCTGAAGGTGCGCCAGTGGGGCTTCCGCTACCTGCAGAAGGCCGCTCACGACCTGGATTCCCGAATGAATTTTTCGGGCCTGCGTATAGACGTGAGCGATTTTATGCTTCAGGGCATGAAACAGATCTGGGTGGAAAATCCGGAGATTTCTTGCCTGGTGGATTACAACCAGGGGGGTATTCTCAGGTTGTTCAACCACAAGACTCCTGCCGTGAATTTGGTGAATGCCTGGCACGATGACGGTGGTCCGGCCTTATTCCTCGCGGAATGCCTGTTGCCCAATGAGGACCTGACCGCAGAGCAGATTGGCGTGCTGTTGGCCGGGCGCGACCGCCTGTTCCTGGAACATTACGATTACCAGGTGAAACGGGAAAGCGGCAGTGCCCAGGTGCAGCTGAGCGGAGAACAGGGCTACCGTGTCGGCGAGAAACAGGGCGTTTTCTTGGTCAAGAAGGAACTGCACTTTGACAATGGGTCTCCCCGTATAGGAGTGGCTTACGAGGTGGCCAACACCACCTATCAGGAAAATCCCTGCTATTTCGGGACATTGATGGAGCTTGGACTTTTGGAGTCGGGCGAGGGCCCATGCATTGTCGCGGACGGATCCAAGGTCAAGTGGGACCGCAGGGAGCCTTTCATTTATCCGGATGCAAAGAAGTTCAAGGTTTTCGATTCTAGCCTGAATGCCGCCATGGAACTGGAATTCGAGACGCCAACGCCGGTCTTTATCGGGCCGATTTTCAGTGCGTCTTCGGCGGCGGCCCCCCAGATGTTCCAGGGAATTCGCCTTTATCCTTTCTGGAAATCGTCCCTGGCCGCCTCGGAAAAATTTGAATGCAAGATGAACATGACGCTCTCCAAGAGGTGATGCATGAGGGCGGACCTGATTGACATACAGATAGAGGACTTTGGAAACGACGTGGAAATTTCCCTGTCGGGTTCCCTGAGCAAGGCACAGCTATCGGCCGTTCGGGAAAAGCTGGACTCCCTGATGTCTGGCCCCGGAGTGTTTTTCTTCTTGAATCTGGAGCGTGCTCATTTTGCCGTAGATGACTACCTGGAAATGTTCCTGGATTTGATGAACAAGACCAGGGAGCGGAATTCTACTATGGTGCTCCTGTTCAGGAACGAAGAACTATTGGAATATTTTTCCAGATACAAGAATATTTTTGAAATCCATGAAAGTCGCGAGGCTTACAAGAGTTCCGGTCTTTCCAAGCAGCTGAAGCAGGTAGGCGTCTATTACGGAAAAAAGACGGGACTTCGCCTGAGTCCAAGTGTGGCCATTGCGGCCGGCGTGCTGATAATGGGCTGGCTTGTTACTTTATTCTTAATCATTGCCGCCCAGGGGAAAGACATTGCCGACAAGCAGTCCCAAATTATGGCCCTGGAAAGCCAGCGGGACCGTTATGTGCAGGAAATCGACAAGCTGGAATCTTCAATTGGCCCCTTGAAAAGGCTGGGCGTGGTGGAAGATACATCCCAGCTGAATTCCTTCGGGGCTATTCGCGACTGGGTTTCTTACCTGAAGCACCTGGAGAATACCCGGCGTGAAGAATAGTCTTGGACTTTCGACGCCTGTGGCGGTGCTTGCCTTTGGACTTACCTTCGTTGTCCTTTTCTCTTTTGTTTTTTACTGGGGGCTCCAGCGCAGCGAACTGGAAAGCCTTTCCAAAAAAGAGCGTGCCCTGAGGGCCGAAATCGAACAGCTGGACGTAATCGGCAACTGGACTCTGGAATATGTGAGGATAGACCGGGCCGTAGATTTTTTGTCGGAAAAGAAACTTTCGGAAGATGCCCGCCGTCGTCTCACGGAGCAGCTTTGGCAGATTTCCCATGCCTATTCCATTGACCCCCTGATGGTGCTTGCGGTGGTGGCCCAGGAAAGCCACGGTAACCCCAACGCTAGGGGCCGCATGCAGTCGGGAGCTTTTTCGGGAGCTCTCGGGCTCATGCAGATAAAGCTTGAAACGGCCCAGAAGATGGCGTGGCGGTTTGGACTCCGGGTGAATTCCGAAGAGGATTTGTTCAAGCCCGAGGTGAACGTGACGGTGGGAACGGCCTACCTGATTCGCCTTATCGGAAAATACGGCAACTGGAAAGAAGCCCTGGTGGCCTACAACCTGGGGCATTCCGCCGTGGACAAACTGCTGGAGCGGGGGAGGCCCTTGCCCATGCGTTACTATGAGCGTGTCATTTCCAAGTATAAAATGCTTGCAAGCCGTCCAATTTTATAAATTTAACTTGATGAAAAAGTTTTTGCTCTTGACGATGCTTGCAGGCATTGCCGTAGCGGGAGAAGTCCGTTACGACTGTTTGCGCTTTGTCGAGGCTGGGCTTGCAAATGACCCGCAAATTGCAGAAGCCCGATTTGGAACCGAATCGAAAAAGGAAAAAATCCAGAGCCTGAAGGCCGAAGCCATTTTGCCCACCCTGGACGTTTCCATGATGGTGGGCCCCGCCCCCGGTCTTAAGGAATCTGTAGATAACTGGGGCGATACGGTCGATGTCTATGACTTTTCCAAGATGGGCCCTTTCTGGGGAGTGCAGGCGAAATTCGTGCAGCCCCTGAACCTGGGGCAGTACCGCTCCGGCAAGCGGGCCCTGGAAGCGGATGTGCAGCAGAAGTCCTTTGCCATCGAAAACGCACTCTTGCGAAAAGAAGTGGAACTGCAGACCTATTATTACAACTACCTGCTGGCCCTTGAAATGAAACGACTGGCCGCCGATGCCCAGAAGCGTGTGGATGAGGCCTACGAGCAGATGGAAGAAGCCCTGGACGACGACGATCCCAATGTGAGCCAGATGGACTTTTTGAACCTGAAGGCGAAAATGCATACGGTCAAGGAGGGCGTGACCGAGGCGGAACTGGGCATGAAACGGGTGCAGCTGGCTATCCGCTTTTCGCTGAACCTGCAGGATGGCGATGTCTTTGCCGCAGAAGATACGGTGCTTGTTCCCCGCAAGGAAAAATTGCCCCCCTTAGAAGAGGTGCGGATGCTCACCTTGCAGAGTAATCCGGAGTTGAAACAGCTTTCGGCGGGGCTTATCGCCAAGAGAACCCAGATGGATTTGGCAGAGGCAAAGCTTGCTCCGGAGTTCTTTGTGCTGGGTGAAGTGGAATACGTAAAAAGCTGGGCCGGAAACCGCAAGGTGATGCAGAAGGATGCCTTTGCCGAAGACGCCGTGAACAAGCTTTCGGGCGTTATCGGCATTGGACTCAGGTATCGGCTGAATTTCTGGAAGCAGTGGGCTGGCTACCGCGAAGCCCGGGTAGAATACCGTGGCCTGAAAATGAAAGAAGCCTATGCGGCGGACGGCCTGATGGCCAAGGCCGAAGAACAGTATTACCAGGTGGTCGCCGCCCAGGAAAAGATGGAAGCCCTGAAAGAAAGCCTCAAGGCCTCCGAAGCCATTCTGAAGGGGGCCGCCATGCAGTACGACCTGGACAAGTCCAAGACGGGCGAACTGGTAAGCGCCTACACCCAGAACGTGACCTTGCAGAAAGATTACCTTTTTGCGGTGTGCAAGTACAATGTGGAAGTGGCGGAACTCATTGCCAGGATGGGGTTGAGTTTAAAAGACTATCAAGCCAGATTTTAAAAAGGAGTAAATTCCCATGTTTAAGAAGTTGATGATTTTGGTTGTTGGCCTTTCTCTGGTGGCCTTTGCCGCCGAAGACCCTGTTGCCGCCATCAAGAAAAAGGACGGTGAACTGCAGGCCTTGCTGAAAAAGTCCAACCATACTGCCAAGGAAAAGGAGCGCGTCAAGGACCTGCTGAGCGATAGTTTCGACTTCGAGATGCTTGCCAAGAAGAGCCTTTCGGCCAAGGACTGGGACGCCCAGGACGCCGCTTCCCAAGAAAAGTTCGTGTCAGAATTCAAGCGCATGGTCCGCAACTCCAGCGCAAAGCGCCTGGAACTCTACCGTGCGGATTCCACGATTTACGAACCCGCCAAGATGAAAAAGGATAACGAGGCTCGCGTGGTGGCCCACCTGTGGAACAAGGGCAAGGAAGCCGTTCTGGAATACAAGATGACCCAGGTAAACGGCAAGTGGATGGCCTGGGACTTGGTTATCGACGACCTTTCTACCGCCCGTAACTACAAGGATCAGTTCAGCCAGATTCTCAAGACCAAGTCCTTTGCCGAACTGATTGACATTATCAGCAAGAAGGCCGACGAAGCGGAATAATGAGCGTCTTCAGCCTGGTCCTGATTCTTGTCGCCATCATCGCAGCAGTTGTCTTGCTGTTCCCTGTGGTGTTCCGGCTGGATTTTCACCTGACGGAATCGGGATTTGTGGCAGACCTGTTCGTGTTCAAGAAAAGACTCTGGAACTACACGAAAGAATGGAAGGCGAAGGAGGATCCGGAACCAGAACCGGAGCAACCTGCAGAAGAAAAGCCTGTGGAGAAGGAGCAGGACCCCGAACCTGAAGCTTCGAACCCCGCGTCCCAAACCCCTCAAACGGATCCTCACTTTCGTGAGGATGACGAATCCCGCGCCTCGCGCCCTGAGCCTGAATCCCCGAACCCCGCACCCGAAGTTCCTCAAGCGGATCCTCACTTTCGTGAGGATGACGAACCCCGCGCCTCGCGCCCTGAGCCTGAATCCCCGAACCCCGCATCTGAAGCTTCGACCTCAGAGCCTCAAACCTCATACCCCAAAGCGAAGCGACCTCAAACCCCGTGCCCTGAGCCTGAAGCCAGGAAAAGCCTGACGGAACGGGAATTCTGGACCCTGCTGTTGACTCCGGACATTGACGAACGAGGCCTGCGTTACAGCAAGAAAATCCTGAACAGTTTTTTAAACGTATTCCAAGTGCGTTTCAGGGATTGCTACGTAGAAGGGATCCGCATGGACTACAAGTCCATGGGCTATGGAGCCGCCCTGAACGCCATGCTCAAGGGCTATCCGTTTCTAGAAGATTGGGACCTGCGGATGGACTGGACCCGCGATCATGACTTGCAGTCGGCAGGCCACATCGAGGCGACCGTTAATTTGTGCAGAACGGTTTGGTTCTTGACGGTCAGTTCCGTATATGGCGGCATATTCGCCTTTGTATTCTGGCGTCGCCGTGCAGCGGTTCTCAAGACCGGAAATCTCCCTGAACTGGGCTACGTGCGTACGAAAATCCTGAACTGGCTGGTGGAGGAATAATGCCTGCTTTGACTGTGGAACGACTGCTTGCATCCATCGGCTTCGGAAGCCGTAAGGAATCCCGCGCCCTGGTCCGCATGGGCCTGGTGGAACTGGACGGCAACGTGGTGGAAGACCCTTTTCTGGAACTCAAGGAACGGCCCGAATTCATCACGGTAAACGGCGAAGAAATCCCAACGGTGGAAAAGCTCTACGTGATGCTGTACAAGCCCGTAGATGTGGAGTGCAGCCACAACGCTCGCGATTATCCGTCGGTCTATAGCCTGCTGCCGGACCGCTTTATGGCCATGGGCATCCAGACCGTGGGCCGCCTGGACGCCAATTCATCGGGACTGATCTTGCTTTCGAACCAGGGGGACTTTATCCACAAGGTGGAAAGCCCCAAGAAGGGCCTGCTGAAAAAATACCGCGTGACCCTGGCCCGGCCCTTTACCGAAGGCCAGAAAAGCGACCTGCTGAAGGGTGTGATGCTGAAGGACGAACGCCGCCCGGTGGAGGCCAAGGAAATTTCCGTAGAGAACGGCTCCGTGGTCATTTCCATCGGCGAAGGCCTGTACCATCAGGTGCGCCGCATGTTCGCCGCTGTCGGCAATCACGTGGAAACCCTGGAGCGGGTCGCCATTGGACCGGTGCTGCTGGACAGGTCTCTGGGCACGGGGGGCTGGCGGTTCTTGACAGAAGACGAAATAAAGGCCCTCTCCTGAGAGAAGGCCTGGCTTTATCAATTCTTGATTTGGTGTCGCGGGCACGAGGCCGACTCGGGTCAGCCTTCGGAGTCCTGTGCCGTTTCCGTTGCGACCTCGGGGAGGCTTTCGGCTTCGGCGGCAATGTTTTCCAACGTGTTGATCCTGTCCTTGATGTCGTTGCTGAACTTGAAGGTGGGCACCAGGCGCTCCTCGATGAGGACGGTCTCGCCGGTGCGGGGGTTGCGGGCCGGGCGAGCCTTGCGGGGTTTGCAGGCGAAGGTCCCGAAGCCACGGATTTCGATGGTATTGCCATCGATGAGTTTTTCACCCACCAGGTCCAAGAACTGTTCCACCACGACCTTGATGTCGCTGCGGGCAAGCCCTGTGGACTTGGCTATATCAAGAATAAGAGATTGTTTTGTTACGTTAGGCACGACTTAAATATAGGATTAACAACGAATTAGCGTATAGGTCTAGCGAAAAATAAATATTTTTTTCGGGCTTTCATTGCGGAAAATTTGTGAATAAATGTGGTAAGAATGTTGAAAGTTGTGAAAAAGCCGAAAAGGACCTCTTTTAGGCTCCGGGACAGGGAGATTTTTCCCAATACGATCCTCAGCCCTATGGACGGGGTGACGGATGCCCCTTTCCGCAGGCTCTGTCGGGTGCTGTCGGGCAACCGCATGGGGCTTCTGGTGTCGGAGTTCGTGCCTACCGACGGAGACGCCGTCTTTAGGCTGGACGGCCACAAGCAGCTGAAGTTTTTCCCGGAAGAGCGCCCCTTCGGTATCCAGATTTTTGGGAGGTTCCCGGACAAGATGGCGGAAGCCGCCCGGAAAATCGCCTTGGAGCTCCATCCTGAGTTCATAGAGGTAAACGCCGGGTGCCCCGCCCCGAAGGTGGCGGGGAAGGGGAGCGGCTCGGGCCTGCTTCGGGACCTGCCCCGCCTGCAGGAAATCCTGCACGAGGTCCGCGCGGCATTGGACCATTCTTGCCCGGAGATGCCGCTTACCCTCAAGTGCCGTATCGGCTGGGATTCCGAAAGTATCAACGTGATGGAAACTTTGAAGATTGCCGAAGGCGAGGGTGTAGAATTGCTTACCGTCCACGGACGGACTCGCCTGCAGGGTTATAACGGCCTTGCCGACTGGGACTGGATAGGGAAGGTGGCCGCCGTAGCGAAGATTCCTGTAATCGGGAACGGCGATGTGAACAGCGTGGAGACGGCTTTTGACCGTATTGAAAATTACGGAGTCTCCGGCGTGTCCATTGGGCGTGGCGCCATGCACAATCCTTGGCTGTTCGGCCAGATTGCCGATGCCTGGGAAGGCCTTGCTCCTAAGGAAATTTCTGCAGTAGATGCCTTGGACGTGTTCCCGCTTTACTACAAGTTCAAACTGGAAGACGGTTCTACGGAACTGGGCGCGCTAGGCCGCCTCAAGCAGCTGGCGGCAAGACTTTGCAAGGGGTTCTGTTTAGACGGGAGTGAAAAGTCTCTGAATGGCTACGGAGACTCAAACATTCGTCATTCTCGCGAAGGCGAGAATCTGGCAGATTCCGACGATGCGGCCATGCAGGTTCGGCAGACCTTGCTTACGGCTCAAGAGCCGGCGGAATTTTTCGACAGGTTGCACGCACTCCGTGAAGGTTTGGCTCGGGATATGCGTTATGACCCTAGTCGTCTTGTGAATTTGAACGGCTCGAAGGAAACGGAAATTAAAACCGGCGACCAGTTCGCCGGCCGGTAAATTTTCACGATAATCTTCGTATAGCTTCGTTGTCGGACTCTCGCTGTACCGCTTGTACAGCTTCGGTCCTGCCGCCTCGCTCTACTCGATTCTCCTGAAAATTGGTTTAATGAAAAAGATTGCAAAAGAAAAACCGTATCGAATCTCGCTGCGGTTTTCTTTTAATTGTTTGCTGTCTATCGCTTACTCTTTCACCGTCGGGGCCTGGCGTGCCACAGGGGCGAGCTGCCCGTGCTTACGGAACAGGTGCTTCACCAGCGTGCCGAATCCACGCATCACGCGGTAGCGCTCCCGAGGATTCTTGAGAGCCATGATCCCCTGACGGAATATGTAGCTCGGACGCAGGTAGAATTCGCGGCGGGCCTTGTCGCAGAAATCTACAAGTGCCTGGCTGCTGAGTTCGCCACGCTGGATGGTGGTGCGGTGGAATCCGTCCTTGTCCAACCACTGGTTGTAATCCTTTGTCTGTAATGCGCCGCTTTCGAGGGCTTCCTTGTAGGCCTCGGTGCCGGGATACGCCATGATGGGGTAGAACTGCGCGGTGTTGGGGTTCAACTTCTTGGCGTAGTCCAGCGTCATGCGGAGCGTTTCCGGAGTGTCGCCGGGGTTGCCCACCATGAAGCAGCCGTGCACCAGCAGGCCTGCCTTGCGGGCGTTTTTCGTGAACTCGATTGCCTTGTCGGTGTTCTTCACGCCCTTGTGGATGTTCTCGAGAACCACAGGCGAAGCGCTTTCAAAACCCACGCACATCTCGCGGCCGCCCGCCTTCTTCATCAGCTTGAGTAAGTCCAGCGGAACGTCGGCGCGGGCGTTGCAGCTCCACGTAATCTTGAGGCCGCGTTCCAGAATCAGGTTGCAGATTTCGCGCACGTGCTCGTGGCTTGCGGTGAATGTGTCGTCTTCGAAGAAGACTTCGCCCAAATCCTCGAAATTGTCCTTGATGTACTGCAGTTCATCTACCACGTCCTTCGGGCTGCGGCGGCGGAACTTGTGACCGTTCAGCGTCTGCGGAATCACGCAGTAGCTGCAGCGGTTCGGGCAACCGCGCCCGCTCAGGATAACAATCAGCGGGTTCAGGTTTGCACCGTAAAAGTACTTCTTGTAGCAGCTGTACAGGTGCTTGCGGTAGACCTTCGAGACCCACGGGAGTTCGTCCAGGTTCTCGATTTTCGGGCCCTCGGGCTGGAAGTCGGTGGTGCCGTCCGCCTTACGGAAGGCAAGTCCCGCGATCTGGTTCACGGGAACACCGTCGCCCCGCAGGCTCCTCACGAGGTTCCTACAGGTGTAGTCCGCCTCGCCGATAATCACGAAATCGAGGGAGGGTTCCATCTCCATGGATTCTAGCGGCTCGGCGGTGGCATGCGTGCCCATGATGGCGACCTTTACATTCGGGAGCATGTCCTTGATGGCATGCACCACCTTGAGGTCGTTCAGAATACTCGGGGTGCTCGTGCTGCAGATGACCAGCGCTGGGTCAAATTTCTTGACGCCATCCAGAGTTTTCGGCAGGTCCAGTTCCATGGCAGGACTGTCGATAAGTTGGATTTCGTTACCATCCGCTTCCACCGAACCGGCCGCGTAGCTTAAGAACATGGGCCAGTAAAGAGTGCTGGACTTGGTCACGCAGGGGCTGCGGGACTCGCGACTGAACATCGGGTGGAATGGAGGATTTAGAAATGTAACGCGCATTGGCTTTCACAAGATAAAAAAACGGAGTTGATATAGCTACATTTGAGCCTGTGAAACGGCTCTTTTTTATCGTTTTTCTTGTTATTGCTTTTGCAACCTCCGCGGAGGCTGACGGCGTTTCTTTGGATACCGTAAAAACAGTTTATCCAGATGGAAATGTCGCACGAATCTATACAGTGCAGCATGGAACTGACGTCAAGGAAGGGTGGTCCCTGTCGTATCACCCTGACGGGAAAATTGCCATTAAGGCGTTCTATCGTGACGGGCTACTAGAAGGAACTTTCTCAAGTTTTTACGAGAACGGAAAACCCTGGCAAGAGATTTCTTACGAGGCTGGTGTAGAAAACGGTCCTTCCGTTAATTATCACGACAACGGACTGAAAAAGTCCAGAGAAATGTACAAGAACGGTGTTCTTGAAGGTGAAAGCGAAGAATGGGATGAACGGGGAACCCTCCGCCGAAAGATTCCGTATTCTCGCGGTCAAATCCATGGAGTGGCGCGACTCTACGATGATTTGGGGGCAATCAAAGAGGAAATGACTTTCGAAAGGGGGCTCCGTCATGGCAGTTATCGTCGCTACAATAAAGGTATAAAAGTCCTTGAAGCTGAGTTCCAGGCTAACCGTTGTGTCAAAAATTGCGACTTTTAGCTTTTTTGTATGACGGGAGTGTGTCTTGACGGTCGCATATTATGTATAATTTGGAGTGATGTAAGTAAAAATGATTAAAGGGTGTCGTATGAAAAAGTTGATGGTTTGTTTGTGTATGATAGGGTTATTCTCCGTTGCCCAGTCTGCCCCTGTCAAGGGATCCTTCAAGGATGATCGCGACGGAAAGACTTACAAAACCATAAAACTCGGCAAGCAGACGTGGATGGCCGAGAACCTGAATTTGCATATGGACGATTCCTGGTGCTATGAACGCAAGATTGACAACTGCAAAAAATATGGCCGTCTCTATACCTGGAAAAAGGCAGAAAAGGCGTGCCCTGTAGGCTGGCATCTTCCGTCCCGCTCGGAATGGCGCGAACTGACAGCCTATGTTTCCGAAAATTCCAAGTCGAAACCGGGAAATGCCCTGAGAACAAAAGACGACTGGAAAACAAAGAAAAAAAAGAAGAAAATTTTTGACCAGCACACCGGTGAACCTATATATTTGGACGAGTACGAAGTCATAAATACCGGAACAGACGACATTGGTTTTGCGGCCCTACCTGCTGGTTATGTTGCCAAAGATGGAGCAAAATCTGACAAAATAAAGGAACGAGCCTTGTTCTGGAGTTCTTCTAGGGAAAAGGGCAAAAAGACCAAGAAAGCTTACGCTCGCATGCTAGAATTCGGAGACGAAACCTTTCACGAAAATCTGTATTCTACAGAAAACGCATTTTCGGTCCGCTGCGTCAAGGACTAGTTTTTGCGCGGCTTGACCGCATTCCACACCATATAACCGATAAAAAGAGCGCCGAAGCCAAGCAGAGCGATGGCCAGTTCGGAGTTGTACTTTTCGATAATGTCTTTTTGGCCGTGAGCCAGGTATCCGAGAACCGCCAACACGCAGTTCCAGATGGTGGCGCCAAGAAAGGTGTAGAGCGTAAAGGGCAGGAGCTTCATGTTGGATAGCCCTGCCGGTATAGAAATCAGTTGGCGAATGACGGTAATAAGCCTGCCCACGAAGGTGGAAATGGCCCCGTGATCGCGGAAATAGTTTTCGGCCTTTTCGACCTTTTGCGTGTCAATGAGCAAGAAATGTCCCAGTCTGGAATCGGCGAATTTGTACACAATGGGACGCCCCAGGAACTTGGCCAAGAAGTAGTTGATAAAGGCTCCGATAAGGGCGCCCATGCTGGCGAATAGCACAATCAACACGATGCTCAGGTCAGATCCCGGTTGCAATGCCTTGTAGGCGGCAGGGGGCACAACCAGTTCCGATGGGAAAGGAATAAAGGAACTCTCTACGGCCATGAGAAGGGTGATGGTGCCGTAGTTTAGGTTGTTGTTGTACCAGTCGATAATTTGGGTGTAAATTCCTGTAGAGGCCGTGCCTTGCAATGCGGTGGAGTCTTGGATGGCAACCTCAACCCCAGGTTGGGCGAAAACAACGGCACAAAACGCGAATAGCAGGATTGCGAGAGCTTTAAAGTTCATACAATGAGGGCTACGGGGTAAAGGTGCGGCACACGCCACACTTCAAAGTCTATTTCTTCTTTTTGCCCTTGGACTTCTTCTGATTTTTCTTGTTGTGCTTCTTGGCTGGTGCCGGCTCTGCCTCTTCTTCGGACTCGCCGGTCTGGGCTTCTATCATGGAAGGAGCATCGGCATTTGCGCCCTTGAGGGCTGCCTTGGCCTCTTCCACGAACTTACCTTCGGGGAACCGCTTCAGGTAAATCTCGTAATCCTTCAGGCGGCCGCTTCCCTTGACCAGTTCGAAGATTCCCGCTTCGGCTTCGTCGCGGAAGGCTCCATTGGGATTGTCGTTCAGGTAAGTGAGGTAGGCCTTGAAGGTGTTCTGGGCTTGAATCTCGCGGAACTTGTGGTATTCACCCAGCACTTGCAGCTTGGCTTCCACTTCGGCCCTGTGGGGGGAGTCCGGATAGTATTCCAGGTACATGGCCAGCATTTCGGGATCGTTGGACGCCATGACCTGCTCGAAACGAGAATCTTCTTGCTTGGTCTGGTATTCCTTCAACTGGACCTTGCCCGTATCCAGGGTGGCGTACAGCTTTTCCTTGGTGGCCAGGTCTTCGGGGTGGCAGAAGGCGAGGAAGCTTTCCAGCACGTCGGAGAACTGGGTCTTGGTGAAAGCTTCGCTCATGTCGGGCAGGTTGCCGTCTTCGTCCAAGAAGAACCGGTAGTCACGCTCGATGGCCATGCAGTCCCAGTCGGAGAGGGTATCCTTGACTTCGCTGTTCTTGCGGAGCACATCGTCGCGATCGTGAAGTACGTACCTCATACGGCGGTCGCGGCGGCTTTCGCGGCCAAAGTCAAGAGAGATTTCCAGGCCCACACGTACGGGCAACTTGTAGGAAATCTTGTCGAATTCGATACCGGAGTAGCCTGCGGGGATGCTGGCGTCTTCGTTGGCCTTGGGGGCTTTTCCTGTGGCCTTGACGTCTTCGTAGGGCAAGAATTCCTTGCGGACGTTTACGCCAACCTTGAAATCAATATCCTTGAAGAGTTCACCAATCTTGTATTCCAGTGCTCCCGAAACAAATGCGGTTGGAATGATGCTGGTCTTTTGGTCTGTGTGGGAAAAACGTTCGTCGTAGAAAGAGAAGAACTGGAACCCATAACCACCCAGAAGCCTGATGTCCAGATCGCCGATGAGGTTGAAGGAGAAACCGGCCAAGAATGAGGGGGCGTAAGAACGGAAAGACAGAGATTCTCCCTTATTGGCGTCGCCGCAACCATTTTTCTTGTCGCAGTTGTCACTTTCGAAGTAGAATTTGGGGTCTTTGGCAATTTCGCCGAACTGGATAGAGTTGACTTCGACGCCTAGCCAGAAGGTGAAGGGAATGTCCGCCTTGTAGAAAGGCGTGATGAGCGGACTCCAGAGGAAACCCGCATTGATGGGAAATGTCATCACCTCTTTGTCAATTTCATCAAGCAAGAGCTCGGGGTTCTTGTCCTGGAAATTCAAAAAGGCAAATTCACCTTGAACATAGAGCTGCATTCTCCAGTTGGAGCGCTCGAAATCGGCGGCCATGGCGGCCACGGCAAAAAGCAGGGAAATAAGTAATACTTTACGCATCGCGTTCAAATTTAACTTTTTTGCGTGGTGGTTTGTTGTGCCAGGGCGCTTTGCGCCTTTTTCTGGGTCAATTTCTGGATGTTTAGAAAGAAATGACGAATCCGACACCGAGGACCAAGATACCTGCTCCGATAAGAGAGAGGCCGATGGCGGTCTTTTGGTCGCCGTCATCCACCAGGTCCTTGTTCTCTTTTACCTTTTTCTGGTAGGATTCTCCCCCTATGGTGGCGGAGTAGCCAAGCTCGTCCTTGATGTCTTCGGCGTCTCTGTAATCTAATTGGGCCAGGTAGGTGAATAGGGCGCCTACGATAATGGGCGCGATGGAAACGCCCATCATGGTGTGCCCAAGGCGGATTCTCTTACGACCCTTTTCCCATTCCTGCTGTGTTTGGATTTCCTTGAAGCTGGTTTCCTGTTCCATTTCCACATTGACGGTCACATCGGAGACGGGAGGGACATAGACTGCAACCAGGGTGTCCTTGAATCCGAGCTTGCGGAGCCTAAACTGGACTAGTCCGGGTTCCAGAATGGGATACCTTGCTGGAGTAACCCCGATAGTCTTGCTGCGTTTGGTGATTTCGCCCTTGCTAGAGAAAATTTCTGCCCCTGCTGGGTTGGTAATAACCCTGAGTTCGGGATTGACTCGCTTTAGCTTTATGGATGTCCTTACCGTGTCGCCCGGTATGGGGTGCTTGGTCACGGAACCTCCCCACAGGTGCTGATCCACGTTCCAGTATGCGTAAATGGTGACGGCGGCTGTGTCGTTTACAGGGATGGTGCAGGGAGATCTGCACAGGGCGTTTTCCTCGGGCATCGAAAGGGTTGCGCCCTCAGGGTCGGTATCGATGTCGATATAACCCGTCTTGTTTTTCAAGTTTGAGGCGTCCTTGCCTTGTGCCTCCAGTAGAAAAATTCTTAGTTTGTCCTTGGAGATGAGGTCGCTGGCGGACTTGGAACGAGAAATTCTCAATTCGCTCTTGTAGATGGTGGGCAGATCTTCTTCAAACACCACCCTCGTAAGTAGGAGCATAAGTGAATCTTTCTTTTGTACGGGAACGATTTTCCCAAAATAGATTGTGGTGGCGCCCTTGGAAGAAAGGGTATCCTGCAGGCAGATATTGTCGCTACAGTCGGGAATGTCCTTTTTCTTTAGGATGTGGATTTTTTCGCCGCTTTCCAACAGGAATCTGGCGGCGAGGGTGTTGATTTGTAAAACCAAGGAGGAGTCTCCGATTTCGTCTTCGAAACTGACCAGCACGGTAGGGGACGAAAGCTCAAGAGGTTTCGGCGTCTCGGTGACTTGCGGGTGGGCAAGCGAATCTGCTCCTAAACTGTCGGCTGCCGTTTGTGCCGAATCGACCGAATTTGCTGTAGTATCCGTTTTGATGGCTGTGGAATCAACCTTGTTTTGGAGCAAGTCCGAGCCCGACGAATCTATGATGGATTTGAATTTTTCTCTGGGAATACGGACAACGGTAAACTTGTTGTTGATGTAGCCGCCCAGCTGGACGGTATCGTTTTGAATACCGAGGAATTGGGCTTTTTGCTTTGTGCCGGATAAAAGTTCCACGCTGACAGAAGGCCCTTGTTGTTCTGCGGCAAGCAGGACCTGGGCGAGCAGAAGGATTAATGCGATACACGTGGATTTCATGATACACCTAGAAAGATAGAAAGAGTCCGACCGAAAGGATGATGCCTCCAGCTACAAGGGAAACAAGAGCTGTTTTTTTGGCTGTTTTGGCGTTGTCCCGATATTCCTCGAAATCTTTTTGCTCTTGTCGGTAATTGTCTCCCGATGTAATGACGGTATTTTCGATGCTCTTTTTACTATCGTTCGCCTTGCAGATTTCGTAGGCGGCAACACCTGCGGCAATGGCACTTGCGGCTAGTGGCACTATGGAGGCTATCATAAGACGATGTCCCAGGTTTCGCCGGCTTCGGTGATTCAAGTCCGCCTGTTGCTCTTGTAGGAAAGTCTCGTCAAAGGCAGGGACGAGGGCCACGATTAAGAAGGACGTATCTTTTTGAGAAAGGGTCACGTTGATGCTGGTGTCCCTAAAGTCTGGACGGAACAGGGTGATGAGGACCTGGTCCTTGTCCAGGGGAACAGATACGAATGCGGGTATCCTGTAGTCCGGATTCCTGGAAAAATCGGGATGGGCGTTTCCAACGTAAAGGTCTGCTCCAGAGGGGTTGGTGGATACGTGCAAATACCGCTCACGGGAATCTTTATCGTCGGCGTAATTAAGCCCCCAAAGCAAAAACAGGAAAAACAGAATGACTTTTTTGAAAATCATTGTTGTTCCTCCGTTTGGACAAAGGGGCCTGCGATGTGGAGAGAATCCTTGAACGGAGTCATAGTCCAGAATAGTTCGGTATTGCGGTTTCTGGCGTTGTCGGGAATAGGAATCTTTATCTTGCATTCCCTGCGGCAGGGGTTCGCAAAAGAGAGTGTGGACGATTCGTAGACCACGTCTATGGTGTCGTAATCGGCGAGGATAAACTTCTTTTGGGTGGGGTTGATTCCAGAACCCATGTCCATGAAATAGAACTTGATGCTGTCGCTTAACGCAAAATCGTTTTTTACGGGAGCGGCCTTGGGTGGAATCTTGTCTGTAAAGACGATGCTGTCGGCAAGCCGGACCATGGAGCGCTCGGGAACATCAATGGTAATGGCTTTGGGCTCGTAATCGGTCAGTTTTGTTTCGTGGGCATAAAGGCGAAGCCTTGTTTGGGGGGCTACCTTGACGCTCGTCGCCAGCTTTGGGGTGTCGTAAAGAAAATCCTTTAAAGTGTCTCCTAATGCACTGACAAGTACAATTCGGGTAGAAACGCTTGTGCCCGTCACGAGGCTTTCGTAGGTGGGCTTAATCTGGATGACAGAGGAGTCGCCTCCAAGGAAAAGGGTGTTGAACATCGAAACATCTGAGGAGTATTCTTCAAAACCGTTTTCGGTGTAGGCGGTGGCTTTAACTCCCCAATAGACGGTAAGGGAGGTGTCCCTGAGGTTAAAACCGTTTCTTTTGAGCCATTCCTCTGAAATCAAGGGGCCTTTGAGCAAAGCGCCGTTCTGGCAGTCCCCTGTGTAGAGAGGATCCAACGTGTCTAAGACGCCAAGCCAGCTAGATGTAGGTCGGCTAAAATAGCTGCTGGCTCTATTCAGCTCGATGTCGTCGGCGACGGCTGCGTAAATGGAGCAACTTGTCTTTTCCCAGGGGTCGATGCCAGAAATGTCCCAGTTCATTTCAACATAATCATCGGAAAGGGGTTCAATGCTTGAACCTTCGGCGGGTGCGCTCAGATGAATGGACAATGGGGTGCTGACAAAAATATGGGCCGTATCCTTTAAAGTGTCGTCACCGTAATCTACGGTGTTGAGAACAAAGAGGTAGTATCCGGCGGAATCAAAGAGATGCTCTAGGATTGTGGCGTTGACGGAATCGTCCCCTAGATCCCAGAAATGGGAACGATATACCTCTTGGGCGCTGTCCGGCCGGATTTCGTGACCTCCCACAAGGTATTTGGCTTCAAATGTATAGCGGTATCCTTGCTGTAAGTATATACTGTCAGATGATGGCGAGATGTAAATTTTCCCGTTTTCACTGTACGAACCGATTGTCATGTAGGCTTGCAGGGCCTGAATGTCGCCAGGTCCAATCAGGGCGTCTTCGCGACAACCTGCAACAAACAAGAAAAGGTAGGCGAGAGCAGCGCCAAAGAACAGCCTATTCATTTTTGCCTCCTGCGCTGCTGGAAATTTCTGCGTTGGAGGAACTGGTTTCCGGTTCGGGCTTTTCCATGGATGGCCTTATGACGTAGGTCTTGAAATTGGTGTTACCACTATAGTCAAAAGCCTTGAGGGTGAGCAACTGGTAGGTCCAACTCTTGTAAGACCTGGGGAGGGTTATCAGAATGGTGTCCGAGGTGTGGTCGTCGCTATAAAGGGTGTTGCGGCGGTCGTAGCCGCGTAGTTCCTGTCCGTTCCAGAGAACCTCCTGGCGGAGGTCTCCGCCGTGGTCCTCAAAATAGAACCGTAGGGTGTCCTTGAAATCCAGGGAGTCTTGGTCTTGTAGGAGACCTTCGGGGGAGAGGTACTTGTTGGACGGAGGGACGGTGTCCTTGAGAAATAGGGTGTCCGCGATGACAATTTCTCCAGGCAGGACGGTGACATCGGCAGTGTCCGGGACAAAGTCCGTGAGTTTCGGTAGGCTCGCGATAATTCTGTATTTTCCAGGTTCCAACGGTGAGATGACGGCTTGATTCGTGTCTAGACCTACCTCGTGTTCAACCACTGGATTAGACAAGGAGTCCAGGATGTCTAGATGGATTTTTCCGAGGTAACTGAAATAGTATCTGTCGTAAAGGGATTCGTTCGAGAAACGAATGAAGGTTTGGACTCCGCCTTCGTTCCGGTGTCCTTTGGTAAAGAATTCTCCCTGGATAAGGCTGTCCGATTCCTGTCCGAACTCGTTGATGGCGCGGACACTCCAGGTGTAGAACTTCAAGTTTTCTAGCCGATGGTAGGAGCCCGGGTTATCCCAGTAGGTAAAGAAAGGCTCTTCCAGAAGAGTATCCAAGATGTCATTGCTGGTCGTGTAAAGCTTTCGGTGAAGATCGTCGGTATAGCGGATACCCCGAGGTTCCCGGATTTCGAACTTGTAATACACCTTCGAGATGGAATCGGGGTCGTAGCCGTGCCAGGCGAAGGTGATGCCCTCCTTTGGTGAAAGTCCCTGGCTCCCTATGGCGGGAATGAACCCCTGGGTCTCTATGATAGGCGGGTTTGAAACCCAGAGCCGGAGGGTGTCCCTCAGGGTGTCGCCGTAGTAGTCCAACACCACAAAACACACTTCGTGGTATCCTGCCTTTGTGACGGGTTTGCGGAAGTTCATGTCGCTGGAAAATTCCTTGCCGTCTAGGGTCCAGAAATACTCGCGGTAATGGGCCTGCCTGCTTGGCATGATTTCTCCGATAAAGATGACGGAATCCTTGGAGGTAACGGTATCGGCCCTCACGCGTGAGGGTATAACCTGCGGGGTACAATTATCGATACATTGATATTGGTCCGCCCAAGCCTCTGCGGAGTCCGTTCCGTAGGTGAGGGTCATTTCGGCGTGAATCTGGAGGGCGACGGAATCTTCTTCATCGTAAAGGTACTGGTCGCTATCAGAACAGGCGACTAAAAATACAAAGGCTGCGAAGGTGGCAAATATGGCGGCGATATGCTTCATCTTTTCGCCTCCAGAGTGTCAACCACGTAAAACTTGACCAAAGGCAGGGTGTCGGTATCCCCTTCGGAATCTTTCACGATGACTTGGAAAAGGTGAATTCCTGCATGGAGACCAGACTGCTGGATTTTTTCCAGGGCGCCTACATGGTAGTGGGCCGTGTCAATTTTCAAGATGTAGTCTAGCGAAGCGTCTTCGTTGTCGTAGGCTTTCCAGCTGAAGGTAAACGCAGTGCGGATAGTGCCGTACAGGGTATCACCTTGGGCCGGGAAAAAGTCCTCGATAAAAGTGGGCGGGCTATTGACGGTAATTTCAAAATCCGACGAGACGGAATTTCCTTCGCCGTCCTTTACCACAAGCCTGTTGGGGATTTCGTCTTCTTCTGGATAGGCGGGAATCTTGAAAGTGACGCCACTCCCCAGCAGGGAATCCCTGTACCAGCTGAAGTTTAGCTCGGACTCCAAGCCCTTGGGGTGCACCACGGCCTTGAGGGTGGCGGATTTTTCGGGGTGGATTTTTAGGCTGGTGGAATCAGCATTGCCTTTTTGGACGGCATAGACCGTCACATAAGATGCAGTGTTTTGGGGCTTGGGGGTATCCGGAATGTCTAGGCAGGCCGCAAGCAGGAACGCCGTCGCCACAGAAAGGAGACGGACCTGTGAAAAAACGGGATGCCTATGCCACATGTTGAAATCCATGTTCGTTAAATGTAACTATATTCTCGGATATGAGTACCGAAAATTTGGAATACAAGAACTCCATGGACCGTCTGGAAAGCATCCTGACGCGTATCGACAACTCGGAAATGGGAATTGACGAGCTTTCGGACCAGGTCAAGGAGGCCACGGAGTTGCTGAAAAAGTGCCGGCAGATTCTTTTGAAGACGGAACAGAATGTCCAAGAAGCCCTGAACAGCCTAGAAGATGAATCGGGCAAGGAACAGGGGTAGCTTCGTTTGTCCGAAAATACGGAAATTCCTGTGCTGGAAGTCCGGGACCTGTCGGTCCGGTTTCCCCGTCGTGGTGGAGTCCTGGGAAAGGTCCAGGATTATTTTACGGCAGTGGACGGGGTTTCTTTTGACTTGCCCCAAGGGAAGATTCTTTCGGTGGTGGGAGAGTCCGGCTGCGGCAAGACCACCTTGGTAAAGTCCCTGGTAGGGCTTGTCCCTGTGGCGGAGGGGCGTATCAGGGTGTTTGGAGAAAATGTGGCGAAAGGGCGGCTGGAAGCTTCGGGCAGGCGGGTTTCGGACCTGGTGCAGATGATATTCCAGGATCCCTACAGCAGCTTGAACCCGAGACAGACGGTTTCTGAAATTCTGACGGTGCCGCTGCTTGCCCGTGGTGTAAAGCAGGTTGAGGCGGAGGCACGGGCAAAGGAACTTTTGGAGCGGGTCTCCTTACCTGTACCGTCTCTCCAAAAGTTCCCCCACGAATTCTCGGGGGGGCAGCGGCAGCGCCTCTGCATTGCCCGGAGCCTGATGGTCCGGCCGAAGATTTTGCTTTGCGACGAGGTGACCAGCGCCCTGGACGTTTCGGTTCAGGCCCAGATTCTGCACCTGCTGGACGACCTGCGCAAGGAGCTGGACTTGTCCATTGTATTTATCAGTCACGACATGCAGGTGGTGCGTGCCCTGAGCGATTTGGTTCTGGTCATGTACTTCGGAAAAATTGTAGAGCGGGGCGAGGCGAAAACCGTTCTGACTGCCCCCCAGCACGAATACACCAAGACGCTCCTTGCCGCCGTCCCGACCATTAGACGGTAAGGGATATGGGGTGTTGCAGTGTGAAGTGTGTAGTGTGAAATGTGAAAGAAATGCCTGTCTTTGTCATGTTCGCGGAGGCGAACATCCGCTAAAGATTTAAATGATTCTCTAGCTGTTTAGTTGAGTTCGCCGTCGTAGCCTTGTCCATTGCTGCTTGAAGCCGGGCTAACGGACTTGACGCACTTCTCGAATTCCTCCTGGTTGTTGGCCAGGTAGGCAACGGCGTATTCCAGGGTGTTTCCCTGTCCGTCAATAATTTCCTTGTTTATGTCAAGGTAGTCCTTGTTTTCGCTTTTGCACAGGGATTTTTCCATAAAGGTCCGTTCAAAGTCCAGGTTGCAGGTGGTTTTTCCCGAAGATAGTTCCAGCTTTACGGTGCGGTTCACCTTTTCGCTGCCATCCTTGGCCAAGGTCTCTTCGGCCTCGTTGTACTTGAGGGCGTATTCCTTGTCATCCATCTTGAAGTTGATGGATGTCTTGGTTTGCGAAACTGTGGTAATCTTGTATTCCTGAATAAGGCTCAGGACTCTTGCGGAGTCATCGACGAATGCTCCTGGAATGTAGAGCTCAAATGTTCCTTTCAAAGCCCGGAGAATGTCTGCCGTCAATTCAGAAAGTACCAGGTTCCCGCTTTTCTGGGCGCTGTACCTTTCAAAGTCATATAGGGTTTCGGTGATCATTTCTCCCTTGGAAAGGGTAATGGTCTTTGTGGTAAAGACGTCGCCAGTTGCGCAGAAGGTGTTTTTTTCTACCGGGTCGAAGTCGCAGAAAAGGGCCTTCCAAGTGCCGTATATCTTGCCCGCTGTACCGCCCAGGTACATGTGACCGAATCGTTCTTGTTCCCCATTGTTGTAAACCAGGGGGTAAAGTACCAGGGTGTCGCCCCGGAATTCGTATCGGGCGGATTCCTTAGAGAATCCCAGGTTCACTGTTTTCCATGTGAATGAGCCGTTTTCAAGGAGGCACATGTCTTTGGAATTTTCGGTTGTCCAGGTAATTATGTTGTGTTCTTCGTCCACTTCTAGGGCGCTTGTCTTCGTGGATACGGCAGGCTCATCGCCTGCACTGGAGGAACTGTCGTCGCTGCATGCCAAAAGTACAGCAACTCCGGCGCAAAGGAACGTTGCGAGCAAAACGCGAATGGCGAATTTTTTGCTGTGACTTGTGTAATCGTATCCCATTGTTTCTCCACGTCTGTTTCATTTACAATATAAAAAAAGCCGCGTTGCCGCGGCTCCTTGAGGGTAATTTGATAATTACTTGCCCACCTTGGCGAGGCACTTTTCCAGGGGATCCCTGGTCTTTTCTGCGGTGGCGGAGCAGGAGGTCTTTTCTTCCTTGTCCTTGATGAATTTGGTGACGGCGACTTTCTTGCCGTCGACGAGGAACTCGAAGTTCCCGTGCTTCATGCCCTTGTGGCAGGCACCGGTTACATCTAGGGCAAGGCCGTTGGCATCGGTGAAGTGCCACTGGGCGTGCTTCATGTGGAGGCCTGTGCAGTCCAGGGGAGCATTTTGCTGTTCAGTGGTCTGGGTCTTGGCAAAATGCCCGCCGCAGGCCGTGAGGGAGAGGGCCATTGTGGCCAAAATGGGGAGTAGGATTTTTTTCTTCATAATGACATAATATAGTAAACCCTCGTCTTGTCATTCCCATGAATAACCTCGTCATCCCCACGGAGGTGGGAATCCGCTTGCATTCCTCTGTCGGGTGTTCGTCGGTCCGAACACGGCAAAAGCGAAAACAAAAATTTACATAATGCGGGCCGTCCCGCCGAAATGAAAGCCTTGGCTCACGATTTTTTGAATTTTGCCGTTTTTTTTCAAATTTCCGTTTGCTTTTTTGACGATAAAAGGATAGATTTTGGGGGTATTGTGTGACAGGCTTATGGCCTGTTACCGTTTGTAGTATATAAGAAAGGTGAAAAATCTATGTCAAAAAGGTTTTCCATATCTGGTATGAAGAGTGTTTTTGGAAAGGTCCTACCGGCACTGCTGGTCGCGGTCGGCGCTTTCAGCGGTACAGCAGATGCGGCTTGCAGTGGTAAGCTCCATTTTAAGGCTCCTTCGACATGGAGTAAGGTTTATGTCGCCTTGCAACAAAAATCCACTCAAGTCACTGAAAAGGAGGGTGAATACTATGTGATGGATCTAAGCACTGCTGCAAACAGTGGCTGGGGCGACAAAAACTACATTGGCTTGATGGATTACGATGATGTTTGGGCTAGTGGCTCTATTGTGACATCGACAACTTGGAATGGTTCTGGACAGATTGGCGAAAGTGGACATATAGATTGTCCGGGTCCAAATAAAGACCTCTATGTGGAAGAAGACCCCTATAATCCAGGTAAAACCTACACTGGAGAGAATCCTCCTAATGCGAGCTATATCTATGTCCTTGTGCCCGACGACAAGGAGTGGCAGTCCGATTTTATGATGATTAGTGCCGACGGTGGTGCGGGCGAAAAGATGAAGGTTGCCCCAGATATGTGCGGTTGGTATAGGATGGCCTACAATGATCCCCCGAAAGAGGTTGTTTTCTACCATAACAACGCACCTGATGAAAAAATTGGAGAAGAGGGATTTGCTGGCGCCGGTGAGAACCCTACGCCGTTGCCTTTTAAGGAAATTTTGGAAAATTACGGGAAAAAGACTCTGTATTACATTCCTGATGAATCCCAGTGGCCTGATGGTGGAGATGCTACTGGTGGCTTATTTATTGACGATCCTGGTGTAGATGGCGTGTGTACTTTTGAACTGGCTGCCGTCATTTATGACACCGATGAATCCCTGTGGACATCCAAATATGGGCACATCTTTTCTACCAATAAACAAGATGATGGATATGCTGGCCAGTGTCTTGGTGTGCATACTGGTATTGTCCAGACGGACTTGGGGGCAAATGGCAAACCCCAGCTAAACACTACTGCAGGAGGAAATGGCATAAAGTGCTTTGGTTCCGTAGAAAATTTCAACAGGTTGTTTAATTACGAGGAAGGCCTGAACGAGGTACAGTGTTACGATATGCCATTCAAACGAGCGAGTGATGGCCGGTGGGCCTTTGATTCGGATACAGAGACGATGGCTGGGCATACGGGATTCCACCCTGTCGATAACACCACTGATGCTACGGTTGTCACATCAATTAGTCCTAAGGCATGCTCTGCCTGTAGAACGAAACGTTATGCCCAGGGGCCGGTTCCGTTCACTATGGATGGCGATGATTTTGATAGGTACTGCAAAGGCCCAGGTTGGGATGGGCCTGGTAGTGTGGATTGTGGTGGGTTAACAGAACATTGCTGGGAAGAAAAGGATCAAAACAATCGGAATGAACAAGTTAAAAAGGGTAATACTTGCAGTGACAGTGAGCAAAAGTGTTGCGCTAAGGGCCATTATTTTTCCAATGGTGACATGCCAAGCGTATGGAATTGGAATGCTCCTCGTTGGGAAGGCCAGCACAACCAGCAGTTTTGTTTTGAATCCCATGCCAAGTTCACCTATCAGGAAGACCAGGAATTTACCTTCCGCGGAGATGATGATATCTGGGTGTTCATCAACAAGAAGATTGTTGTGGACAACGGAGGAACCCACCTGGTCGCTCCAGGCCATGTGCAGCTGAAGCAGTTAAATGATACCTATGGTGCAGGGTTCCTCGTTCCGGGTGTTGAATACAGCTTGGACATCTTCTTCTGCGACCGCCGTACCACCATGAGCAATGTGATTATCAAGACCAACATGTTCATTAGGCAGACGTCTGGTGTCTCGGTTACATCGAACGGTGCTAACACCGACGGTTCAGTGAAATACGAAGTATGCTACGATAAGAGCGGTGATGGTTCCTGTGCTTCTGCGGCAGGTGTTGGCGGGGGTAGTAATGACAAGGGCACTGTCCATGCCTGCGGCAAGGATATCGAAAAGCACGGAAAACTGCAATACAGGATTGTTACGAGAAACGGCGAAGAAAAGGCGAAACTTGTTCCGGGTCAGTCAGGCATGCAGAAGGGAGGTATAGACATCTCCGACCCGTATAACCCCAAGGTTTATCCGAATAAGATAAACGGGCTCTCTCCGGGTAGCTATCGCTTGATGATTGAATTCTGCGACAAGAACGGCAAGTGTGAAGAAGGTAAAGGGGGTTATATCTCCTTCCGTATAGCAGGTACGCTGGACGTGATGACCCGAACCTCCACCTATACGGTAAACCAAGGAGATACTGCAAGCACGTATTACAAGTCTGGCACCAAGTGGACCTTCGTAGATAAGGGCCTTGCCGGCACCCGCGTGCCGGTGTATGTTTCTGCTTTCGCCGAGGGCGAGGTGGACCTGCTGGGTGCTGTGGGACAGTCTTATACTCTGGTACTTGCTCAAGGCATGAATGCCTACGCATCCCAGACGGATACCGCAATGTTGAACCTCGCTCAGCCCAGGACCATTGGGGCGACGGGTATCGACACCATCTGGGTCGAACAGACGATTGGCGGCATGACCAGCAAGCAAGAGAAGAAAGATGTTTCCTTGAAAACAAAGGCCACAATCACGTTCTATGTGCCGGAGCTTCACTTTGCCACTCCGGTGGATATCGATTCTCTTGGGAAAGTCCTCAGCTGGAAACATCCCATTGCGGGCGACCCAGATACTGCGGACGGTGACGAGTATTTCCACTGGATAGGTAGCGACGTGGATTTGTATGTGCTGGTCATCAACCCCATTACGAACGATATCTGTAGGGATTGCAATATTGCCCTGGCCCAGTATGACGGATCTTCGGGTGTACTTGTTACGGGTGTTTCACCCCTTATAGATGGTTTTTCCATTATTTCTGTGCGCTCCAGTAAGGAATATACAGAGGATTCTACCGCCTACATCACCCTCGTTGCAGCCAATGACGTGAACCTGCTGACTGCGGCGTCCTATATCAACATGCGTTTCCGGGAGCCTCCGGTACCCTACCCGCAGTTGGTGGATATTTTCGACGCCCATGGAAAGCCCCAGGGTGACCTGAGCATTGTTGAGCCGTATTACTCGCCGTCCAAGGAATACCTGGATGGTCGTGCGGATTCCATCGCCATTTATTACCATAGGGCATTCCAGCCCAACGAAAAGGGCGATTACAAGGATTCCTTGCCTGACCATATCTGCTTGAACTGGGATGAAGAGCACGTTACCACAAGGAACTATTTCAAGGATAGCCTTTCCACGGCTTCAAAGGATTCCGCGGTGCAGTGTTCTTACACCTTCAGTAAAGACGAAATCTTGGCGGCCCATAAGGCAAGAAAGGCCGACAACGTGCTCTCCTTTGTAGTGAAGGATACGGCGTTCTCGGAGCATATAAAAACAGCCGGTTCAGGCAAGTTGCTTAGCTTTGCAACCTTCGTCTATGGTTCTAAAAAGAGACTGAACAAGGTACATTTCGACAGGAATACTACGGAGCGAATTGCCCCGGTGATTGTTGCCGCCCGTGTAGATAACGTTTCTGACCAGCTGAGCCGCTTGACGGTAACCCTGTCCGAGCCGGTAAGGATGCTCATTGATACCTATAAGAACGCCCCCTTCAGTTTCTACGTGAACTCGGCGAAGGACCTTTCCAAGGAAAAACGCTATGTCAACACTACGGCCAACGCTGCTCCTAACGGGCTTGGCTCGGACAAACTGGTGATGGTGTTCGACAAGAGCCAGGGTGACAAGAACCCCGCTCCCCGTCTGGGAGACTACATCCGTTTCCGTGCCGATGCCTTGATTTGGGGCGATACGACCGATATCACTTCTACTGATATTGCACGAGTTGCCGCCGATAGCGGCAAGAACTGGAACTCTCCGACGAATTACGATGTCTCTCCGAGAACGCCTTCGCCGTGGTTCACGGTTGTGGGTGACTACTCGGTGGAAGTTTCTGCGGTCAAGTTCGCTACGATGAACAAGGAAATTGACCCCAATACGACTCCCATATCGGAAGCGTTCGTTGTGCCAACATCTTACGGTAAAGAAGAAATCGAGAAGATGTACCCGAATACCCTGGGCTTTATCGTGATGTCGGATATCAGTTCGTTCGTGAATCGCGACCCGAGAATCGAGGAATACTTTAACGACCCGAAAAACGAGGCGGAATGGGAAGAGGTTTATTTCCAGTACGAGGTGAAGTACTTTACGAACCTGGGCGGTTATGTAGCCGGGGACAAGCAGAAGATATATTGCTTGGACAAGGTGAACAAGGCGAAGTTCAACAAGGAATACTTTGGCGGCAAGGATTGTCGGACAAACCAGGGTAACTTCTACATCGCCTGGAACATGCTTTCGGACAAGAAACGCCTGGTGGGTACGGGAGCCTACATTGCCAAGCTGACCTCTTTCGTGAAGTTGGGCAGCAAGGGCAAGGCCAAGGGCAGTAAGGCCGAAGAGACCGACATGTGGGGCGCCAAACGCGGAAAGGGCATTATAAAGAAGTAGAGCCGTTCCGTAGCTGCTTAATAAACACTTTTGATTGATGTCATCCCCTGCGAAAGCGGGGGATTTTTGTATGACCTGAAAAAAAGAAAAAAGACTGATGAAAATAATATTGCGAGTAAAATAATATATTTTATTAGGAATGATGTCGCAGGAGCTTGTTTTGTTCAGAATTCGATTTGGGCAGTGATATTAGCGTCACTATCGCGTCGCAGGGTAGCGGCAAAGTGCTTGTAGATGGCATGACGCTACCTAGTACGAACTATACCGGTATGTTCTTTGAGGGAAATGATATGTTGTTGGAGGCAGTACCTTCGGGAACGGCGGTGTTTAAGGGCTGGACCGATGACAACACGCAGAACCTGCGTCTAGTGTCGCCGAAGGATGGTGACAAGTTTACCGCCAAGTTCCAGTAAACGTTACCCTCGCTCCTTTTTTCTCGTTATCCTCGTGACCTGTGGTGAGCGAAATCGAACCAAGGCGAGGATCTATGTACAGTACTGATAATAGATGTTCGCCTGCGCGAACATGACAATGATGGACTTATTCTTCGGCTCCATAGACGACGGGGCCTTCGTCATCTTGGGATGTTTCGTTGTTCTCTGGAGTAGAGGGTTCGGCGGTTTCGTCCTGAGCCGACTCTCCTTTGTCATCCTCGCTGTCATTCTGGAGCCACGTAGTGGCGATAGAATCACGAGGATCCGCTGTCGGTTGCGGTTGCTCCACAGGCTGTACAACGGACGGTGCGGGTTCCTGCGGCTGTTCCGTGGAGGCGGTACCTGCCGGGGTGTCGTCCTTGTCGCCGAAGGGGTCTTCTTGCACTTCGCTCAGGTCTTCGCGGCCTTCCAGCATGGCCATCAGGTCGTCTTCGGTTACGTCCCGGCCACGGCTGGCCCATAAAAGGGCCTCGCGCATCACGGCAGCGATGTCGCCCACGCTCCCAGCCTGGGAGCGTGCCGTGGCCTCCCGCCGGATTTCTTCTACAAGGCCGGGCTTTACGTCCGGGTCCTTGGAAAGGAATACCGTCTCGTGGGCCATTTCTTCGGCGTATTCTTCGTTGTTCTTTTTACGGTAAATCCAGATGGGGCCAAAGAGTTCGCTCTGGCGGAACACCAGCTCGTCGGTCTTGATCATCTCCAGCAGGGCCATAAAAGTCACCGCCGCAACGATGGGGTGGCTGTCGTTGTCCAGCAGGTCTTCGAAAAGGGCTCGGCCATGGACGTTCAGGTAGTTGTTGATGGCCTGCTGGCGGTCCTGGATGGTCACGTAGTCCAGTTCGATGTGGTGGATGGTCTCCGAAATCTTTGTCTTTAAGCTTTTCTGGTAGGCCCGGAACAGCTGCCATATATTGGCGTCAGCCAGGGTCTCGTCGTCGTTCTGGGTCTTTTCCAGGCGGCCACGGCTGTAGGTGCCGTAGTTCTCGCTTTCCATCTCTTGGAGGCCGCCTGCCACCTGCTTGTAACGCTGGTATTCCAGCATCTCCCGCATGAGTTGTTCGCGGTCTTCGTTGTACTCTTCGATAATGGCCGGGTCACGTTCTTCGGCAGGCAACAGTTCCTGGACTTTGAGGGCCATGAGGCGGCTTGCCATGTACAGAAAATCACCCGCCTTGGAAAGGTCGGTGACCCCGATCTTGTTGACCCACATCAAAAAATCGTCGGCAATTTCGGCGATAGGAATCTGGTCCAGGGACATTTCCTTTTTCTGGACCAGGTACAGAAGCAAATCCATGGGGCCGTTGAAGGACCCGATGCGTACTTCGTAATCTTCCTGTTCTTCGATATCGGTCATTGTGAGATAATGTAGAAAAAGAAATTCGGCTACGAGTTTTCAGTTGTCGGTTATGAGTTGTGAGTAGTGAGATATGAAAAATAAATCATTTTCTTTCGTCATCCTCACGAATGTGAGGATCCGCTTGCAGTTCTCTAGCGGATCCTCGCCTGCGCGAGGATGACTAGCTCAATCACTGGCCGAATGCCTATTCCACCGTCACGCTCTTAGCCAGGTTCCTCGGCTGGTCCACGTCGTTTCCGCGGAGCACGGCGATGTGGTAGGCCAAAAGCTGCAGCGGCACGCAGGTCACAATGGGCATAAGCATGGGGATGGTCTTTGGTACCTTAATGAGGTGGTCCGCAAATTCGTCCAGGGGCTTGCAGTCTTCGGTAGTGACGGCGATGACCCGGCCTCCGCGGGCCTTGATTTCGCGCACGTTGCTGATGACCTTGTCGAACAGGGCGTCCTTGGGGGCAATCACCACCACGGGCATGTTCTCGTCGATGAGGGCGATAGGCCCGTGCTTCATTTCGGCAGCGGGGTAGCCCTCGGCATGGATGTAGCTGATTTCCTTGAGCTTCAGGGCTCCTTCCATAGCCACGGGGTAGTTGAAGTGGCGGCCCAGGTACAAGAAGTTGTTGGCCTTCACATACTGTTTCGCTATTTCGGCGATGGAGTCAGAGAGCTTCAAAGTCTCCTCTACCAGGGCGGGGAGTTCCGTGAGGGCTCGGGCAATGTCTGCTCCGGTTTCGAAACTGAGCCTACGCTGGCGGCCGAGCAAGAGGGCAATCATGGCAAGTACCGTCACCTGGCTGGTGAAAGCCTTGGTGCTGGCCACACCGATTTCCGGACCTGCGTGCAGATACACGCCGCCGTCGCTGGTGCGGGCGATGGTGGAACCTACACCGTTACAGATGGCCAGGGCGGTAGCGCCTTTTTGTTGGGCTTCTTTCAATGCCGCAAGCGTGTCGGCAGTTTCGCCGGACTGGGAAATGGCAAGGACCAAGGTCCCCGGCTTGATGATGGGGTTCCGGTAGCGGAACTCCGAGGCGTATTCCACCTCTACGGGAACGCCGGCCAAATCCTCTATCATGTATTCGCCGACCATGCCCGCGTAGTAGCTGGTGCCACAGGCGGTGATGATAATGCGGTTGATGTTTCTAAGTTCCTTGATGTTGGTGTCGAGACCAGCCAACTTTGCGTTCCCCTCGGCGATGAGCAGGCGACCGCGCATGGTGTTCTTGAGCACTTCGGGCTGCTCGAAGATTTCTTTCAGCATAAAGTGGGCGAACCCGCCCTTGGCGATGGATTCGGCGTCAAAGTCCACGTCCTGGATGTCGCGGGTCACCTCGTGGCTGTTCATGTTCACGATGGAGTATCCGCTCCGCTTGATTTCCACCACGTCGTTGTCGTCCAGGTATACCACCTTCTGGGTGTGGTTGATGATGGCGGACACGTCGCTGGCCAAGAAAAATTCACCTTCGTTCCCGATACCGAGAATCAAAGGGCTCCCTCGGCGGGCGCCAATCAGGGTGTCTGGTTCGTCGCTGCATATCACTGCAAGGCCAAATGTGCCTTCGATGAGGGAGAGAGCCTTCAGCACAGCCTCTTTCAGGTTGCCGCTGTAGTTCTTGGCAATCAGGTGGGCAACCACTTCGGTATCCGTTTCGGACTTGAAGGTGACGCCTTTTTCGATAAGTTTTGCCTTGAGACTTGCGTAGTTTTCGATAATGCCGTTGTGGACGATGGAAATTTTTCCGTCAAAACTCGTGTGGGGGTGGGCGTTTTGTTCGGTAGGGGCGCCGTGGGTGGCCCAGCGGGTGTGGGCGATGCCGATGTTTCCTTGGACGGGGGTTTCCTTGAGCTTGGATTCCAGGGCGCTAATCTTGCCGGAGGCACGGACGGTCTTGATTTTCCCGTGGTCGATGAGGGATACCCCCGAGCTGTCGTAGCCACGATATTCCAGCTTTTTAAGGCCGCCCACGAGAACAGGAAGAGCTTCATTTTGGCCGATATAGGCGACTATTCCGCACATAAGAATCCTTGAAAAATGTGTTTTCTGTATTGTTTGAACACTTACAAGCAAAATTTACTATTTTATGGGAGTCAATTCAAAAGAAGAGGACAACTTATGAATAAAAAAGTGATTGTTGCTGCAGGTGCTCTTGCCCTGCTCTTGACAGGTTGTGATCAGTTGTGCCAGGGCCCCAAGACCAAGACCGCTCTGGTCACCGAAAAGGATAAGTATAGCTATGCCCTGGGTGCCCATTTCGGAAACCAGGCCCAGTTCCAGCTGGTGGCCCGCGATTCCATCGATTTGGATTTGGACCTTTTTATCCAGGCTTTTGTGGAACGCTACAAGCAGGATAGCGCCAAGTACCTGATGGCCGATTCCACCATTTTCCAGACATTGACCGAACTTTCCCAGTCCCGCCAGGCCGAAAAGGCCCGTAAGGATAGCGTCGCCGCCGCCGAGAACAAGGCCAAGGGCGAAGCATTCTTGGCTCAGAACAAGACTGCCGAAGGTGTGGTGACCACCGAAAGTGGACTCCAGTACAAGGTGATTACCGAAGGTACGGGTGTAACTCCTTCCGATACCGACGTGGTGAAGGTCCATTACACCGGCACTCTCCTGGACGGCACCAAGTTCGATAGCTCCGTTGACCGTGGCGAACCTCTGGAGTTCCCCATCGGCGCCGTGATCCCCGGCTGGACCGAAATGCTCAAGCTCATGAAGGTGGGCGAGAAGGTCACCGCCTGGATTCCTAGCGACCTCGCTTATGGCCCCCGCGGTCGTGGCCCGCAGATTCCCGGCAACAGCATGCTGATTTTCGAGATGGAACTGATTGATACCCACGCTCCGGGCGCACCTTCCAACGCTATTGCCGCTGCTGAACCTGCTAAGGAAGAGGCTAAGGCAGAACCGGCTAAGGCCGAAGCCAAGCCCGCTGCCGAAAAGGCTGCTCCTGCCGCAGCTCCCGCTGCTGCCAAGGGCGAAGCTAAGCCCGCTGAAAAGGCCGCTCCTGCCGCAGCCCCTGCCGCCAAGGCCGAAGCTAAGCCCGCTGCTGAAAAGGCCACTCCTGCCGCAGCCCCTGCCGCCAAGGCTGCTCCTGCCGCAGCTCCGGCTGCTGCCAAGGCCGAAGCTAAGCCCGCTGCCGAAAAGGCTGCTCCTGCTGCCAAGCCCGCTGCTGCCGCTCCTGCTGCTCAACCCGCCGCAGCTCCGGCTGCCGCCGCCCCTGCCGCTAAGGCCGAAGCTAAGCCTGCTGCAGCTCCTGCCGCCGCTCCGGCTGCTCAGCCTGCTGCTCCTGCCGCTGCACCCGCTGCTGCACAGTAATCGGCCTGTTTTGCAATTTGAAAGTCCCCTGCGTTTGCGGGGGATTTTTTTTCTCGCAAGGGTTGGAGGTTTGTAGCGGACCCTCGCCAGTTTATCCCGGAAGAAGGCTGCACGGAGCGAAGCCGAAGTGTTCCGGGACAAGGATGACGTTCCACGAACCTCACATTCAACATCTCCCTAAATCCTAATAACTAAATTTCTGCTTATGGAAAAGCCCGCATACTTTCTTGGAGATGCCCACCTGGGAGTAGAACCTCCTGGGGCTGTTCCCTATAGAGAAAAACTATTGGTTGATCTTTTGCGCTCTTGGAAAGGTGCGGCAAGCCATGTGGTCATCTTGGGCGACCTGTTTGAATTCTGGTATGAATACCGCTACTATGTGAACAGGGAACATTTTCAATTGTTCCGAGCCCTTGCGGAGCTGGTTGAGTCCGGCGTCCAGGTGCATCTGTTACGAGGCAACCACGATTTTGCCTATGGGAATTTCTTTCCGAAAAATTTGGGTGTACAGGTATCGACAAGTTTGAAGCTGGATATCCAGGGGAAGACCTTCTTTTTTGTTCACGGCGACGGGGTGGCTCGCTCGGACCGGAGCTATCGCCTCTTTCGTAGAATATTGAACTGTCCACTTAATCAGTGGCTGTTCCGACAAATCCACCCGGATTGGGGAATGACCCTTGCCCGACTTGTGGGCCGCCGCAGCCGTAAATTTGGTGCCGACCGCGAAATCAAGTTGGACGAATATCTGGCGTGGGCGGAGCGGGCCATGGAAAAAAACAATTGCCAGATTTGTATCCACGGACACCATCATATTCCCGGCGTCTGGTCTGTCAGGTCTGGCCTGGTGGCCTCTCCTGGGGAATGGATAAAAAAACTCACCTACCTTAGGTTTGAGGCAGGTGAGCTTTCTATTGAAGAATTCAAGAAATAGAGCTATTGCTGATTGCTCGCGTCGTTCGCACGATTTTCTGTGGACTTCATCAACTTCTTGCTGGAGTTTTCGCCCCAGATGGCGGCCACAAGGTCCGTGTTGGCAAACTTGTCCCAATAGTCATCTACCCAGCACCAGTGGTGCTTTTCGCCCTTGTCATCTACGATGACCCAATCCTTATGAACCGAGAAGGTCAATTCCTTGGGCTGGGGCTTGTAGAACGAGTTGCCGGCGTCTTCGGGAAGATCGATGTAGATGGTCCACGACTTGCCTTCGGTCCGCTTGTAGAGGAACACATTGAACACAATCAGCACGGCAGTGATGATTATGGTCCACTTGTAGTTCTTCTTGGTCAGGAGAAATATGACCAGACCAAGCAACAGCACGCTCACTGCCGCGAAGTTGTAGTGGATGGTGTAGAACGCCTTGAGTACGTCAATCATTTTTAGCCTTTCTTAGCCTTTTGCGCCGCGATAAGCGGGGCAACACTGAAGGTGAGTGTTTTGCCGTTCACCTTGCAGTCTGTGCGGAAGCTCTTGGTAGGGAGAGCAATTCCGTGAGAGGAAAGCGTGCCCATGAAAGAGGCGTTTGCATGGCTTGCAATGGTACGGACGTTGATGAAACCTTTTTTGCCGAAAGATAGCTTAAAGACCTTCTTGTTCGCGTCGTATTCCGCAATCATGGTGTCGTTCTTGACGGTTTCCATAGCGGTGCTGGTGCGCTTGTCAAAGATGATGGTTCCGCGGGAATCAATAGAAAGCATGGGAAGCCCGACCGAATTACGGCAGGCGATGGGTTCCCAGGCCCCCTTTTTCTTGGCTGGGGTCTTTCCGGTGAACACGATGCGGGAGCCCTCCTTGGTCACGGTATAGGCTCCGGTGGCGATTTGAAATCCGACGGCATTCAAAGCGCCTTTGAAATACAGCAGGTAGCCGCTTCCGTTGGGCATAAAACGATAAGACGTGGGCTTGAGGGTCTTGGAAGGGGTCACGGCAATGCGCTTGCCAGCCTTGTCCACTTCTAGGTCTGCAAAGGGCGTCTTGTCCAGTTTCAGTTCCTTGACGATTTCGCCGCTAAAGCGGACAAAACCGCGAATGTCCATCTTGATTACAAAGTTATCCATTTTTATTTACACCTCTTTTTTCGTTCCCCAGCGCCCAACAAGTTAAAAATGTTGGTGGGTTCCGTCAAGAAACATAGTAAAAATTTCGGATTTGAGGGCGGTTTTTAGGGATATGACGTTAATCTTGTATACAAAAATCAGTAGGAATTAGTCTGAAATTTGGTTTTGTATGATTTTTGTCAAAAAGGCTCTAAACGAGCCGCCGTCTCGTTTCCAGACGGTTGCCCCCTGAAAATTTTGGGCGAAAATGTGCCCCCGGTCACTAAACTGGCCTCTATCCAGTAATATTCCAACTTGGTCTATGGCAAGGCCTTTTTCCCCAGTATTTATAGAGTCTCCCGCCCGAACGAGGAACTTCGGATAGAAGACGCCGTACTTGTAAACAAGGGCATCGGCGATGCTTTTTACGGGGTCTATCAAGATGAGCTTGTTCTGTTTGGTACTGGCATTGTACGCCAGGATGGCGCCAGTTCCGCGTCCTGCGATAAATTTCGGCGTGGCTTTGTTTACCTGGGTGGCGCATTCCAAAATCTCTTTGGAATCGGGTGAAAAAGTCTTTTCTGACGGCGTTCCCTTGTTGTTGCCGGACCCCCGGTAGTTGAAAGAGACCAGCGTGATTCTCGGAATGCTGTCCAGTTCGGCCAGGAACTGGGCGGCGTCCTCGTCGGCGTCGGGATAGTAGAGCAGTGTTGGCGCACTGGTTTCGCCCATCTTCCAGCCCTCGAGAACGGTTCCGTCTTGCAGGGTGCAGCTGATGCCTTGGGCGCGGCCCTCGATGGCGGCGCGGGCTTCTTTGTGGGGAATGGCCCTGGGGTAGGCGTTACGCCGTTCCGTCAGGGCGAGGTAGAACACCATGCTCACGTAAATGACGGCAAGAATCCCTACTAGCCTTAATCCACGGCTCGTCAAATCCCCTAAAAGAGCTCTTACTTTCATACCCCAATTTTAGAAAAAAAGCGAGAAGGCGAAATACACTAGAAAAAGTGTTTCCGTATTATAAGAAAAAAAACAGAAAAAGAAACATCTCAAATACAAGCGATGTTACCGATAATTCGCTATTTTTGTATATTTTCACTGGTTTGTTGGTTGAAAAATGTTCACAATTTCTCTCAAAAATTGATGAGTATCTTTGATTATTACAACTACCGAAAGTACCTGCAGGACTACTACAAACAGCACAAGGTCCTGCAACGGTACTTCTCCTACAGGTCCTTCGCCCAGAAGGCGGGGTATTCCTCGTCGGGCTATTACCTGGATTTGGTCCAGGGACGGAGATCCCTGACTCCTCAGATGCTTTCGAAATTCATTGTTGGTCTGGGCTTGAACGAAAAGGAAGCCCGTTTTTTTCGCCTGATGGTGGACTTTACCCACGCTGAAACGATAGAAGCGAAGCAGCAGATATTTGAAAGGATGAGCTTATTATTGCCTAAATCTGCCAAGATTCTAACTAAAAATCAACAGGGGTATTACGCACAATGGTATCATGTCGCTGTTCGCGAGGCGCTGTCCATCTTGAATATCAATGAAACCAACGTGCAGGAATTGGCCGGGTTCTTGAATCCTAAAATTTCCGTACCTCAAGCAAAACAGACGCTGCGGCTTTTGCAGGATTTGGAGCTAATTCGAAAGGAAAACGGATTTTTTCGTTCTGTAGATAAGGCGGTGAGCAGTGGCAAGGATATTTCCGCCTTGTTCGTCCACCAGTTCCAGAAGCAAATGATAGACCTGGGCAAGGAAGCCCTGGACCGCTATTCTATTGATCGCAGGAACGTTTCTACCACTACCATGAGTGTATCCGCCGAAGGCATGATACGGGTTCACCAAAAAATCGAGGCTTTTCAGAAAGAAATTCTGGATATTGTACAGTCAGATGAAGGAGAAACGATGGTTTGCGAATTGAATGTCCAGTTTTTCCCCATGAGCGAGGAACGGAAGGTTTCTCATAAGGAGATAAAATGAAGTTGTTGTCACTGGTGATGGCCTTTGCCTTGAGCTTAGGTCTTGTGTGTTGCAGCAAGGACGTGGCGGGAACGGCTACCCAGACTGAAAATACGATTGCGGGCAATGTGCTCCATGCAGATGGCACCCCGGCCAAGGGCGCGGTGGTGCGAATGGTGGCGTCGGTGGCTTCGGAATCCGCCACTCGCCGTCCGGACTTTGCCGAAACTCGGACGGACGCCCTAGGCTGGTTCAGCTTCCATGAAAAAACGGGTGAACCGGTCCAGTTGCTGGCCCAGGATGTTTCCGCTGGCGAAATTCTCTATTTGCCCGAAGTGAAGGCTTCGGGGGATTCCCTGCTGCTGACGATGGATAAGGGCCTCTTAGTGAAAGGAAACGTTCAATTCCAAGACAATGTCCAGCTGCCGGAGAACCGTTTCGTGGTCTATGTGAAATATCTGCCCATCTTTGACACGGTGGATGCTTCTGGCAGCTATGCCATGCTGGTGCCTAGGGATTTTGAGGGAACCTTGGGACTTTGCCCCAAGGACTCCAGCGTGGTGGAGCAGCTTTACCAGTCTGGCGTTGCGGATTCGATTATCTACATGGAATGGGATATGCCCTCGGTACAGGCGGCAGGCGATACCCTGGATGTGGGAACCCAAGTGTGGAAAGGACCGTCCATTACAAAGCGCCGGGCCAGTTACATTTCGGGAGAGATTGATGCAAGTGCCAGGACTGAGTGCGTGGGGGACAGTTGCCGTGCTGATACGAGAGTCTATGTCGCCAAGGATTTGTTTGGTTTGGGGTATCTTTTTGGAGACAGTTCCCAGTATTCAATTGTTTCTTCCGGTCGTACATTTCCTCCGCATGCTCTGACCGATACCCTTGGTCGGTGGACTTTACCTGCTCCGGAAGAGGTGCCTTACGATTCGTTCAGGGTGGAGTATTATGCTTACAAACTTGGGCTTGCGGGAACATCCCGGTACATACAAAAGGAAGAGCTGATGGGCTTGCGGGATACCTTTTTTGTAGGAAAAACCGCCCTGCAAACAATATCATCGACTCTCGTGTTCGAATTGAACTATTGGGATAATGGCAAGGATCCATGCTCAGATTCTCTGGCCAGCATACTTGTGGGAGTCGTGGGAACGGCAAATTTTATAAGGACAAGTACATGTGACATGGGATCGCCTGATGGCGTAGTTAAAAATCATACTCTCCCGGCGGGTCCACCAGGACAGCAGACTATAGTGCTCTATCCTTGGGAGCCGAAAAGGGTAAAGGCATGGCTTGACGCAGGGGTGCCTTTGAAGAAGTTTGCCTATGTAGCGACATTGGAATGGCCCATTGAACCAGATTTTAAAACGAGTCGCGAATTTGAATATACCATAGACTATACGGTTCCCGACATAAATTAGCGAAATACCCCTTGCCGAACGGGAAATTTTTTCTAACTTTGGGGGCACATTGAGCTATGGTGTAATGGTAGCACAACAGATTCTGACTCTGTTTGTCTAGGTTCGAATCCTGGTAGCTCAACGAAAGTCCCGCTTTTTGGCGGGATTTTTTGTTTCCTGACTATGGGAAGGTCATTCCCCGACAATGAACTGGACGTACAAGTCCAGCAGGCGCTGCCCCCACAGGTACATGACCGGAGCGGCTACGGCGAGGAACGGTCCAAAGGGAATCTGGCCGGAACCGTCGGATTTTCCTTTCTTTTCCATAATCTTTGCCCAGGGAATCATGACGATAATGCCGAGGAACGCGGCAAGGATTAGGGTCTCTACGGCACCGTTTAGCCCCATCAAGGCCCCGTAGCCCGCCAGCAGTTTGACATCGCCAAAGCCCATGGCCTCTTTTTTCAGGATTTTCGAAGCGGCAAATCCCAAAAGCCAAAGCCCGCCGCCTGCTCCCAGCACTCCCAACAAGCTTTCAAGGGGCGTGATACCTCCTGGAAACATGGAAAGCAGAAGGCCTGCGACGATGCCGCCTACCGATATAGAATCTGGTATTAGTTTGTACTGAATGTCGACGGCACATACGGGATACATGCCCAAGAGCAACCAGAACATGGCGAGAGAATCAACCCAATTGGCCACGGGCGCAGTGAGGGGCACTCCGTAATTTGCCGAAAAAAGGGCAAGGGCTCCTAACAGGCCGCACAGAGATTCTCCGATGGGGTAGATGACGCTGATGGGCTGTTTACAGCAGGCACTTTTACCCCGCAGCCAGAGCCAGCCAACGATGGGGAGATTGTAGCGGATGGGAATCCTTTTTTTGCACAGGGGGCAATGGGACGGCGGGTTTATAAGCGATATCCCACGAGGCATCCTGTAAACAATCACATTGTAAAAACTACCTACACAGGCACCCAAGGCAAAAAAAAGTAACAATCCGTACCAAAGTGGAATGTTTTCCATAAAATCTCCCAAAAATCGGTAGGGCAGCACAGCCCCTTTTTCATAAAAAAAGATAAATTTATATCGTGAAGTGCGTATTATAGAGGATTGAATAATGCGGTTAAAGACTTTGTTTTTTTTGTTTGGGCTAATCCTGTGCACGACGGCCTTGGTAAACTGTTCCAGGGAGTCTTCCATCAAGGAAAACGTGAACTTGCGGAACAACCACTCCGTAGTGTTCGTCTACAAGACTCCATTCGAAAATCCAGACGCCTTTGCCGATTCCATTATCAACCTGCCCAATCCTGATTCCGTTATCGTAAGTGACACCGTTACGGTCACCATAGGCGACACCATCCATATGATGGGTTTCTTACGTTACAATTCCGACAAGATATACCTGTATCAGTGGATTTTGGACAGCCTTGTAAAGGACACTACCGGCAAGGGGAAGGACCAGATGAAAAAGGCCCTGGTCACGGGGCACAACGCCACCCCACAATCCTGGGTTTATTTGAAGGAGGGCATTTATTCACCCTTATTCGTCGCCGTTGACGGAAACAGTGCAACGGACACCGCCGGTAAAGACCAGTTTATCAGAGTGATTAACACCCCACCTTACCTAGGCGTTCCCAAGGACACACTGTGGACTAGAGCCAAGAGTCCAATCTCATTCCCCATTCTTGCTTTAGATTCCTTCGGTACAATAACATCCTTTAAGGTCGATGTGGATGCAAGTGGCAAACGAGATGCAAAGGACTGGAAATACACCAAGAGTGAGTCCTCGGATAGCCTGATAATTACGATTCCCTACGATTCCACGTTGACAGATTCTCTTGGGAACCAAAAGATTTATATCATCGTCACAGACGATGACAAGAACACCACCAAGGACAGCGTATACCTGCACTTCAACCAGTTGCCCACTATCAAGATTCTTGGCCCGGACGACCAGCAGAGGATAAGCGACTCCGTGGAATCATTCCGCTTGTTCTACGAGGGCCACGACAGAGATAATGAAGATCAACTGAGGTACTATGTCCGAGTAGCCGCCACACCGGACAACCAGGACGACGACCTGAACCTGTCCAATGTCTACGACTTGGTGCTTAAGAATAGTGCATCCACTAGTTTTGCTGTCATAGAGAATGGGGAAAACGCCCTGAAGAAGCTTGGCTTTACAGGAAGGTATTTCTCCTGGGATGTTTGGGTAACCGACGGCTACGATACCGTAGTTGTTGAAAAAATCAAAACGAAAAAAGGCCAGCGGCCTCGGTTCTTCTACCTTGGCCCCGGCAAAGCCACCTGTGACTTTACTGGTATCGCCAAATTTGAAGGCCTGTCCGTCCACTCGGGTATCAAAATAACTCTAATCAATGTGGCCGACACCAACAACGTTTACACCGCTAGCACGACACCAAAGGGTGAATTTAGGGTATCCGATTTACCAGCAGGGACATTCAAATTAATTGCCGAAGACGAAACCGGACGTGGTTTTGTAAAGGTCACTACAAGGACCCCGAACATCAACGCTGGCGACGAAAAAGAATTACCGCCCATTTTGCTGAAAGACCCTGCTCCACCGCGGATATACAACATTAAGGGCTTCGAAGACACTGTTTCTACGAGAGCATTTACAGTATCGGGCCGCTTCAGTGACTACGGTTCTCAGGTTAAAACCGCCATAGCACTATTAGGCAAGGATACCTGCAACACAAAAAATGAAAAATGCAAATTTTCGAACTTGAGCAGCTACGCATGGAGCGTAGACATGGCCTCTCTGCCCGATGGAAACTACACTTTCAAGATAACTGCGACAGACAGTGCTGGTTACCACTCCGACACTACCTTCACATTTGTCGTTTCGGCAACCAACATGTCGATTACCGTAAACAACGCTAGTTCGGCCATGGTAGGAGATGCCGGCACACTCACCTTTAAAGCAAACGTTGCTGAAGCAAAGCCTGCCGTTAGCGAAGTGACATGGAAAACTAATGTTCCGGGGGATTCTCCACGAACAATTTCTGTTTCTGAAGGCGTTGCGCAAATTCAATTGCAAAAAAAGCATTTTCCTAATGCAGAAGCCAATACGCGCTACACCATGCAAGCGATAGCAGACAATGGCGCCGTTTCCAATATTGTTCGCTTTGGATTCTACAGCGACGGTCCTATGGTGAACATTGATGCTCCCGCCTACGATACGACAATTACCCTAAATGACGAGATTGCCTTATCCACCACAGCCATAGGCAACAACTCCGACGCAACAAACGACTACACGCTCACCTGGATTTGTGTGGAAGGCAGCACTGCAACCGAGAATTGCTTTGCAGCAAACAACCTTACACCCACGAAGGCATGGACCACGGCGGGAGTGAAAAGGATTATCGCGAAAGTGACCAACATGGATTCCAAAACTGCAACCGACACATTGCAGGTAAATGTTATCACTGACCCGCCTTTCATCAAGGTAGACGACAATGACGGAGTCATTTCTAGAAAGGTCAATGCAAAATACAAGTTCGAATATACGGCCAAGGACAAGTATGGCACAATCCAAGAAGTTGCCTGGAAATGCGGTAACGGGTCCTTTAATACCACGGTTATCTCCCCGGCAAAAAAAGAACATACCGATTCCATGGAAATTCAATTACCCAATACTGAAGCGACAAATTACAAGTGCATTGTTAGAGCAACCGATGATGACAACCAAACCGGTTTCGACACACTCAAGTTCAACATAATCAAGGATATTCCGGTAATTCGTCTAAACATTCACAACAAGAATGTCACCATCAAGGATCAAGAGCAACTGAAGTACACCGCAAGTAACACGCTCGGAGGAACCATTTACGTGGACTATATTTGTGGTGGAAACCTGAACAATCTGAAAGTATCCAATTGGAGCAGCTCCTGGCAAGGGCGCAAGGGGGAAACACCTAGCGTCGTTATGCCAGAGTCGCCAGGGAACTACTACTGCGTTATGCGAGCAGTCGACGAAGACGAAAAAGACATGGCCGCAAGTGCCGCGACCCTTTATTCGTTAGACACGGTAACCTATAAAGTTTTCCGAGCGCCCCCCTCGGTCACGTTGAACGAGTCCTATACCAGGACCATCAAGGATACATTGACCTTGTACGCCAATGCCAAGGACTCTTCCGAAACAACATTACCTGGAAGAATTGTCTCCTACGAATGGGGCTGTGGTCCTAACAGCGACCACGATATACTGAGCAAGCTGACCAACACTGGAAAGAACACCTATCTGGTGACCTTGCCTAATACTCCGCAAAACAATTACCTATGTATTGTACAAGTCACCGATGATGACGGCCTTACCGCAAGAGATACAACACGGTTCACCGTGGAACTGGCTCCGCCCACAGTGACAGTTTCTCGCAAAACGGGAACTATCCGTGCTGGTTTTGACATCATCCTGAATGCAACGGCCTCCGATAGTTACGAAGGCTCCTGGGGCTACATTGCCAAGCGGGAATGGAGCTGTGGTGCAAACGCTACGGACATCAATAACAACTGGAAAACAGTATCTACTTATGATACCACATGGAAAGCCCCTTCGGCCTCGGTAAACTATTACTGCGTCGCCCGAGCCACCGATGACGACGGAAATATCGCTACCGATACAATGACCCTTACCTATTCTACAGAACAGCCTGTCATTTCTGTCGCCGAAACACAGATTTACGTAGTGCAGGGAGATGTTTTCTTCTTGAATGCCACAATCAACAATGTATGGCAGGGAATCAACTGGTATAGCTGGCAGTGTTTCTATGATGATACAAAACAAGCAGCCGAAAACCTCAGAAAGTTAGACTATTACAAGAATGGAGAAAGGTTCTACGACTATCGAGAAACACTTAGTGCGCAAGGAAGGGATTTGTACTGCGTGGTATCTGCCGAAGAAAAGGCAACCAAGGCCGTATTCCGTGACACCTCCCGCGTTAAGGTCCTGACGGTTGAAAACGACCTTCCCGTGGGAAAAATTACCGCCGTTGACACGATTTATCCCTGGAGCGGAGATGAAGCACAAAGTGGCGAGGCCATTTACTTCAACTCTCCGGAGTGGAGCGGATCTCAATCGGTTATCGGCACCATCGGCAACGAAAACACCAGGGATTACTATTGGCAGTTTAGCAACGTTAGTTCAACGTTCTACCATGGAAATGCAGACGGAAGCATTGATACTTCATCTGCAGAGCTTAACCAAGCATTCCGTAGACCAATTAACGAAGGTTCTTTCTCTATTTGTCTGGATTTCCGTGACAGTATCTCGGCAACAGACCCGCTACACCCGTCTGCTGCTTTCTTGAGACGCCACCAGGCTGAAACCACTTGTCGAACGGTCTATGTCCGTAGAGCATGGAAGAATTTAGCCGCTGCGAATGACACCGTGCTTGAAAAGACCACGGTTCGTACACCACCTGCCATTACTACGGTCGGCAACAATCTTTCTGTTGTTTACCTAACTGCAGCCCAAACGGTAGTGTCTCGCAATTATAACGGCACTGGCTGGACAAATTTAAGCACTGCAGCAATCAGTGTCGATGATTCTATCACTGCATTAAGAATGGCCAGCAACGGAAATGATTTGTTCCTGGCTGTTCTTACCAAAGGAAACACCCTAAAAGTTTACAAGTCTAATGCAGGAACATCTCCCTGGGCATCTTTCGGCAACGCCATAACTTCAGTCACGTCCGTAAACTTGACGTGTCACCCCACCTCCGGAAATCCCGTGGTGGCATATGTCAAGAGCAATTATCCATACTTTAGTTATTGGAAAAACAATGCCTGGGAAAGCAAGCAGATATCCACAAGCAAAACTTCAAGGGAAGTAAATGCGATTTTCTCAAATGACGGTGTGTTACTTACCACCTTTACAGACAACACCTCATGGTACAATACTTATTATGCCATTTATAACGGTAACACCAACAACTATAATGTTGCCAAGGGAGAAACCCTGATAAGCAGAGAAATGGCCGCTATAAGCCTTGCCACGGAAGGTTCAACAGTCTATATGGGCTACCTCAACCGATCTTCTGTAGTAGGCGCAGCTGGCCCTTACGTAAAGAAGGGGACGCTTTCAGGAAGCACTCTTAACTGGACAGCCGAAAGGAACCTGCAAGAGGGAATGCTCCCCTCCAACATAAAAGTGGCGGCACGAAACGGGAAAGTCTACGCCGTCATCGACGACAATGGACGAGGGCTGTCTCACTGCCATGCCTACTTCTTTGACGGCTCCCAGTGGAGACCCTATGGCGAGAATCAGCTTCCATACTTCAAGGGTCCATTCTACAGTAGTCATGGCTATAACCTTTACGGATTTTCCCCTAATATAGCGATCGCCAACAATGGTATGGTTTACATTTCTATGATTGCCTGGCCAAATGTGGGAGCCGCAAGCCAGAACAATGGACCCATATTCATGAAAAATATTTCTGAAAGTTGGACCTTCAACACCAAACCTTAATATGATTGTTGAAATTGCTTCTATTTGCGATGCAGCGACGGCCAACGGTGCCGCCGGCCGCCTGAACATTCTCGGTTCTTTTGACAGAATCTTTTCCCAGTTCCCGCTGGTGATTCCCCAGTGTGCGGCGGCCTTCCGTATCCGTTACCAGCGGGCCGAGGCCGGAGTGCACAAGCTGGTGCTTTCTATCGAGGACGTGTGTGGACACCCCATTGTTCCCGGCATGGAATCCAACGTTTCTTTCGAGCCTGTGGCGAAGGGATTTGACACGGCCGCCATGAACTTGATACTGAACATGCAGCGCCTGAAGATAGAGCGGCCCGACAAGTACATGATTCGCCTGATTATCGACGACGAAGAATATGTGGCCCTGCCCCTGTACGCCCTGGAAATGCCCCATGGGAATGGGAACGCTCCCGAAGGCGAAGTAAAGAACTAGCCCAAAGGCATGGTGGCAAGGCACAGGGAGCATTCTCCCTGGATGCCGAGGGGTGCCGGATCCAAGTCCGTCAATTGAACGTTTTCTATGCGGGTTTCGAGAAGAGACCTGCGTAGTGTTCCTTCGAAAAAGTCTCCGCCGAAGCACTTGAAAAAGGCCTCTTTGCGACACCAGAGGGCGTAAAAAAGCCTGATGGCGGCACTTTCGCCTTCGGTCTGTTCAATCTGGTGGATTCTCTTAACTTCTTCGTCGGAATAGAAACGGTCGGCAAGCTTGAGACGGTTCCTGGAATGGAATTCCAGGTCTATGCCGACGCGGCATTCCCTGGAATAGGCCAGCACGCAGACGTCCTTGGAATGAGTCCAGTTGGCATCGACAGAAAGTTCCGGAAATTCGGGCCGTGTGGAACCGGGCCTGGTTTTTAGGTCCTGTGCGGTAATGAGACAGCCGAGAGCTAGGGAGAGCTTTTCGAAAATATGCTCCCTGTGATTGGCCTTCGGGACAACCGCCAGATAGACCGTACCGTTCAGCGTAGAAACTGTTTGCCACTCGCCTTCCATAGCCCAAAGATAATTTTCTAGTTTAGGGGCATGATTCCTTTCCGCCTGAAAACCAGCCTTGCCGCCGCCGTTCTGTTGATGGCCTGCGCAGATATTAACGAAGGCTGGGAGGTGGATGGCGGCGGCTACCTGAAGTACAGGATCAACGACGAAGACGAACGGACCATCGAACTGGCGGAATCCGACGTGGAAGTGCCCTTTATCAAGAATAGCCACCGGTATTTTCTCGTGAAGACCAGGGCCAAAGAGAGCAAACGGGGAGACCAGTTTTCCATTATGGTGAACAGGCCCGTTTTGGGCGACAACCCGGTGGTGCAGCAGTACTCCTGGTTCAACTACGGCTCCCTGACCCAGGCGCCCATCTTGGCCGACAGCAGCATTGTGCGGTTCGACCAGAAGGACGACTCCACCTGGACCGCCACCTTGGACCTGTACACCCCGGACTGCCGCTCCGGGAGGTGTATCGACACCCTGCCCAATTTGCACATTACGGGCCGTTTGCGCTATTGGGTAGACCCGGATGCCCGCTGACCCCTTGACAAAAGGGGGGCAAGTTTCTACTATTGGGCTACCTTATTGGTCGATTAGCTCAGTTGGTTAGAGCGCTACCTTGACATGGTAGAGGTCACAGATTCGAGTTCTGTATCGACCACGAGAAAGCCCCGCTTAAGCGAGGCTTTTTTTGTGCGAATTTGTTACTTGTCCAGGGTCTTGATCTGGTCCACGAATTCCCCGACTTCCTTGAACTCGCGATAGACGGATGCGAACCTGACGTAAGCCACCGGGTCCAGTTTCTTTAGTTCCTGCATGACCAGGTTGCCTATCTGGTCGTAGGTCACTTCCAGGTTGTCGTTGGAAATCAGGTTGTTTTCGATGGTGGAGGCGATTTCTTCGATGGCGGCCTGGGTTACCGGACGCTTTTTGCAGGAGTTGGCGATACCGGCCAGGAGTTTTTCCCGCTGGAAGGGTTCCCGGTCGCCGTTACGCTTGACCACGATAAGCGGTTGGATTTCGATGTATTCCCGGGTGGTAAAACGGCGACCGCAGGCGGTACATTCCCGACGACGGCGGATGGAGTCACCGCTGACGCGGCTATCGACCACCTTGTCGTTGTCGTTCTTGCAGAAGGGGCAAATCATGGCCTGAATGTAGCATTTTTGTTCAAGATAGGCTGCGGGGTTTTAGGGGCTGTGCCCCTAGGCGAGGGGGTAGGTTGGGCGCGGCCCAACCAAGGGGGAGACTTCCCCCCCCCCCTTTGGGGTAACAGACGCTATATGCCTGCTTTGGAGACTATGATAGTGGATCCTAGCCCCTAACCCCTAAAATATTGTATATTCAAATCATGCAGCCCGAATCTTTATGCTTGTCCGAAATTACCATCTGTAACCTGCGGTCTATCCAGAGGGAGACGTTTCCCCTGAACAACATGACCGCCTTGATAGGCTACAACAATGCCGGTAAAACCAATATTCTTATGGGAATCCGCTGGCTGCTTTCGCCATTTTCCTTGGACGTGTCCTTCTTTGACGACGCGAACCGTCCTGTAGAGGTGGAGGGCCTGTTCAAGGGGATTTCGGAGAACGTGCTCACTCGTTTGGGAGAGGAAAAGGCCCAGGAAATTCGTCCGTTCCTGAACGGGGACCGGCTGAAAATTCGCAAGCTGCAGCGGGTGCCGGGAGTGCCGGCGGAGAACGTGGAACTCTGGGTGCAGGTGCCGCCGAACCGCCAGAGCGAGAACCGCAAGGGCTGGGTTCTGGTGGGCGAGAATTTCAAGCACGCTTTCAAGCGGATGTTCCCGGAGCCAATTGCTATCTGGGATTTCGAAGGGAACGAAGTTTTTTCGAAACTGCTCCACGAGATTTTCAAGCCTCTCGAAAGGCGCTTTGGCGGGGAGTTCAACGATGTGCTGGACAAGTTCAAGGACCTGCTTTCGCCGGACGGGGAAAACCGTGCCGAAGAAATCCGTTCCTTTGACCGGGACGTGAACGAAAAGCTGAAGCCCCTTTTCCCCAGCGTCCATGTGGAGCTGGACATTCCCATTCCGACCTTGGCCACGTTCCTGAAGACGGCGAGCCTCAAGGTGATTGACGAAGACGACGGCTTTGAGCGGGATATCAGCCGTATGGGTGCTGGAAGCCAGAGGACTATCCAGATGGCCCTAGTCCGCTACCTGGCCGAAATCAAGAAGCATCACAACAACCATTACCTGAGCCGCACCATGCTCCTGATTGATTCACCGGAGCTGTTCTTGCACCCCCAGGCGGTGGAACTGGTGCGGGTGGCCCTGAAGAATTTATCTACGGAAGGTTACCAGGTTGTCTTTGCGACCCACAGCGCCCAAATGGTGACCAGCGAAGATGTGAGTACTTCTCTCTTGATCCGCAAGAACAAGGAGCGGGGCACCTTCATGCGCAAGCGTATCGAAGATGCGGTGCACCAGGTGGTGAAAGATGCCCCGAGCCAGTTGCAGATGCTGTTCAGCCTGAGCAACAGTAACGAACTTTTGTTTGCGGACTATGTGTTGCTGACCGAAGGCAAGACGGAATGGCGAGTGCTGCCCGCCCTGTTCGAGCGCATTACCGGAAAATCCTTTGCCCTTATCAAGTGTGCCCTGGTGCGCCAGGGTGGCGTGAGCAATACCCGCAAGAGCATGCAGGTGCTGAACGCCATGGACATGCCTGTGCGGGCTATTGTGGATTTGGACTATGCCTTTACCACGGCCACCCGGGACGGCTTCTTGGAAGCCAACGACCCCGACGTAAAATTCTGCAGAAACCTGTTCAGGGAGCTGGCGTTCCACCATCACCTGCGGCTGAACAACGGGCTCCCCGTGAGCAAGCACAGCAATATCAGCGCTTCTATGGCCTACTCCATGATGGCGTCCATGCCCGAGGCGGAATTTGCCATCCGGAGTATCCACGCGAAACTCCGGAGCCAGGGAATCTGGGTGTGGACCAAGGGTGCCATCGAAGAGCACCTGGGCCTGAAGGCCAAGAACGAAAACGCCTGGAACAGCTTTGTGGAACGGGCCAAGTCCAAGGATTTTGTAAAGAGCATTCCGGACTACGACGGAATCCTGGAACTGTGCAACTGGATTATCGAAGGAAGCCAGGAAACCAACGGGTAGGCGACCGCTTATTTCGGGCGGACTACAGCGCGTCAATCACGGCGTTGAATTCAGCCACCGGGCGCATCCACTTCTTCAGGAGTTCCGGCTTCGGCAGGTAATAGCCACCGATGTCGGCGGGTTTGCCCTGCTGGTTGGCAAACGCGGCGACAATCTTCTGCTCGTTTTCAGCGAGGGCCTTCGCAACCGGGGCGAACTTGGCGGCAAGTTCCGCGTCGTCCTTCTGGGCGGCGAGCGCCTGCGACCAATAGAGGGCCAGGTAGAAGTGTGAGCCGCGGTTGTCGAGCTCGCCAATCTTGCGGGCCGGCGTGCGGTTGAATTCGAGAATCTTGCCGTTCGCTTCGTCCAGCGTGTCGGCCAGGACCTTCGCCTTCTTGTTGCCGTCCTTGAGGGCGACTTGCTCGAAGGCGGGCACTAGCGCGAAGTATTCGCCGAGGGAATCCCAGCGGAGGTAGTTTTCGGCGAGGAACTGCTGCACCTGCTTGGGGGCAGAGCCGCCTGCACCTGTTTCGTAGAGGCCGCCACCTGCCATGAGCGGCACGATGCTGAGCATCTTGGCAGAGGTTCCGACTTCGAGAATCGGGAAGAGGTCCGTGAGGTAGTCGCGCATCACGTTGCCGGTGACACCGATGGTATCAAGGCCGGCCTTGGCGCGCTTCATGGTTTCCACAATCGCCTTGCGCGGACTCATAATCTTGATGTCGAGGCCGTTCAAATCGTGTTCCGGCAAGTAGGCTTCCACCTTTTTCTGGATTTCGCGGTCGTGAGCGCGTTCCGGGTCAAGCCAGAAAATCGCGGGCGTGTTGCTGAGGCGGGCGCGCGTCACTGCGAGCTTCACCCAGTCACGCACCGGAGCGTCCTTGGCCTGGCACATGCGGAAAATGTCACCCGCTTCAACATTCTGCTGCAAGAGCACTTCGCCCTTGCTATTCACAGCGCGGATAACGCCCTTGCCCTTTGCAACGAAAGTCTTGTCGTGGCTGCCGTATTCTTCGGCGCCCTGGGCCATGAGGCCCACGTTCGGCACGGTGCCCATGGTCTTCGGGTCGAATGGGCCGTTCTGCTTGCAGAATTCAATCGTTTCGTCGTAAATGCCGGCGTAACAGCGGTCCGGAATGCAAGCAATCGTCTCTTGCAACTTGCCTTCCTTGTTCCACATACAGCCGGAATTGCGGATCATCGCAGGCATCGAGGCGTCGATAATCACGTCGCTCGGCACATGCAAATTCGTAACGCCCTTCGCAGAATCAACCATGGCGAGATCCGGACCCGCAGCGAGCGCTGCATCAATGGCTGCGCGAACTTCGGCTTCCTTCGCGTTGCCTTCAAGGCGCTTGTACAAATCGCCCAGACCGTTGTTGGCATCGATGCCCAGTTCCTTGAACAAGTCGGCGTACTTCGTGAATACATCCTTGAAGAACACGCGCACGAACGCACCGAACAGCACCGGGTCAGAGACCTTCATCATGGTAGCCTTCAGGTGCACCGAGAAGAGGAGACCCTTGGCTTTAGCTTCGGCCATGGTATTGGCGATAAACTTTTCGAGGGATGCCATGCGCATCACGGTAGCGTCAATGATTTCGCCCTTCAGGAGCGGCTTTGCGGCACGGAGTTCCGTCACTTCGCCTGCTTCGTTGACAAATTCAATCTTGAACGTGTCGGCGTCGGCCATGGTGATGGACTTTTCGTTCCCGTAAAAGTCGTCGGCCTGCATGCTTGCCACATGCGTCTTTACAGAAGTGTTCCAGTTGCCGTTGCTGTGCGGGTTGTTGCGGGCGAAGTTCTTCACTGCCTTGGGAGCGCGGCGGTCAGAGTTGCCCTGGCGCAGCACCGGGTTCACGGCGGAACCCTTCACCTTGTCGTACTTGGCGCGGATTGCCTTCTCTTCGTCATTCGCGGTCGCGTCCGGATAGTCGGGCACGTCAAAGCCATTTTTCTGGAGTTCGGCAATCGCGGCCTTGAGCTGCGGCACAGAAGCCGAAATGTTCGGGAGCTTGATGATGTTCGCGTCCGGTTCAAGCGTGAGCTTGCCGAGGAAATCCAAGTCGTCGCTCGCCTTGCCGAAGGCGGCCAGAATGCGGCCCGGCAGGGAAATATTCTTGGTTTCTACATCGATGTCGGCGGCCTTTGCAAAACCGCGAACGATGGGGAGCAGGGACTGAGTCGCCAAGAAGGGCGATTCGTCTGTGAGGGTATAGTAAATCTTGGTATTCATACGAGCCCAAAGATAGATATTTACTAACTTTCTCACGTTATGAGTGATTCTTTCAAGGGTAGATTTGCCGCCGTGCTCCCGGCAGGTGGCATCGGAAAACGGATGGGCGGAACCATCCCCAAACAGCTGATGCAGCTAAACGGCAAGCCGGTCTATTTCTACTGCCTGGAAACGTTCCTTAGCATGGACGAAATCGGCCAGGTGGTGATGGCCGTACCCGCCGACTGGAAGGATTATTTCGAAAAACAGATTTATGGAGAATCGGGCCTTTCCAAAACCTTGCCAGCCGAGACCCTGAGTAAATTAGTCCTTGTCGTCGGCGGAGCGGAACGTTGGCAATCGGTACGGAACGGTGTGGACGCCCTTTCTGACCAGGCGGAATTCGTGCTGGTTCACGATGTGGCTAGACCATTCGTTTCTAAGGAAATCATCGCGAATGTTTGCAAGACCCTGGTAGAAAAAGGCTCCTGCCTGGTGGCAAAGCCCGCTGTTGACACCATCAAGGTGGCCGAAGACGGCAAGGTGGAAAGGACCATCGACCGCAAGAAGGTCTGGCTCGCCCAGACACCACAGGCCGCATCCGTTTCGCTCTTGAAAAGCTTGTATGGTCGAATTGACCGCGAACCGTTGGATTTTACGCCCACCGACGAGGCCAGTATTCTGGAATTCTTTGGAGAAAGCGTCTTCATTGTGCAGGGGAACGCCATGAACGACAAGCTTACCACGCCGGAGGACTTCGAGATTTTTTCGGCACGTCTTGCCACAAGATAGACGCGTCTTGTCGCCGCACGGTGGCGCCTTGTGTCCGAATGAAATTATATTTGGAAATAACCAGGAGAAAATAATGAAAAAGATTCTAACATCTGTAATGGTCATCTTATGTGCAGTGGCGTTTGCCTTGGCACAAGACTCTGGAGAGGCTGGTTCCAAAACCAGTGCCCCTGCAATTGGTCTCGGGGCTCGCATTGCCGCGGGCTACGGAATGCTTTGGGGTCTAGAAGATGACTGGTCCGGTGGTGAGAATGACGATAATCCAGGCGGAATTGATCTGGAATTAGGTGCTGTCGGCCGTTACGAATTTTCTTCTCTGATTCATTTCACTCCGGAACTTTTGTTCCGCTATGCCAATTATTCCCAAGACGACGATTTGGGCGAACGTGAATTTGAACAGATGAACCTTGAAGTTCCTTTGCTTGTACGGGCCAATGCCACGTCGAAAATTTATGCCTATGTTGGTCCAAAACTTGGAGTCAATTTAAAGAGCGATGTATCCCTCAAGGCCGTTGTGAAGAATAAGGGGACTTCAGGATCTACTACTGTTTCTGTTTCCGAAAAAGTGGAACAGTCCACATTCGGTTTTGGAATGGTTGTAGGGGCGGGTTATTACGTTTTGGATAAACTCGGTGTCGATTTCCGCGTGGGGCTCGGTCTGAGTGAACTCTACCCCGATTCCAAGGGCCGGTTTGTGGACCTTGGAGGGGCAAAAGACCTTACGTTCAAACTGGGCGCCAACTACTGGGTGTTCTAGGAGTCTTTAGTGCGACGCAAGGATAGAGAAGTTGTAGGCGACGAGAATATCGTAAAAATTATCGAGCAGTGTACGACCTGCCATGTCGCGATGGCGGACGATGCCAATGCGGGTATGCCCTACGTGATTCCGCTGTCGTTCGGGTACAGCCTGGAGGGCGGCGTTCTGGAGCTGTACTTCCACTGCGCGCATGTCGGCAAGAAGCTCGACTGCATTCGCAAGAATCCGAATGTGGCGTTCAGCATGTGCGTCGAGAACCGCATCGAGATTCACGAGGATGTTTATTGCAAGAGCGGGCGCTTTTACGCAAGCGTTGTCGGGCAGGGTAAAGCCGAAATCGTCGAAGACGTTGCCGAGAAATGCCGCGGGCTCACGCTCCTGATGGAAAGGCAAGCTGCGGGTGCGCCGCAATCCGCTCATGCTCTGCAACCTTCTGGTTCCGCGCAGTCTACGCACGCAGCCCCGCATAAGTTCGAATTCACGCCCGCGCAGGCCGCCGCCGTGACCGTGTTCAAGATAACAAGCACGAATTTCACCGGGAAGTCGAAGCCGGAATAATTTTTTCTATCTTTACCCGCACTATGAGTGAAGCTATTAACAATGTAAAGCAGGCGTTTGACGCAGAACTTGCGCAAACCGACCTTACGAACCAAGAAGCCGTCAACAACCTCCGCGTGAAGTACCTGGGCAAGAAGGGGGCCGTCACTGACCTCATGAAGCAGATGGGGAGCTTGAGCGCCGAGGAACGTCCGGCTTACGGCAAGCTCGTGAACGAACTTAAGGTCGCCGTCTCCGAGGCTATCGACAAGGCAATCGAGACCGCGAATCAGGCTGCCCTCCAGAAGAAGCTGGAAAGCGGCTTTGTAGATACGACGCTCCCGGGCGCAGGCATCCCGGCGGGCAGCACGCATCCGCTTTACGACGTGCGCGAAGAGATTATCGACTTCTTTAGCCAGATGGGTTTCGAAGTGGACTTCGGTCGCGACATCGAAACGGACTGGTACAACTTCGAGGCGCTCAATACGCCTCCTGACCACCCGAGCCGCGACATGCAGGACACGTTCTACGTGGACGACAAGGTGATGCTGCGTACGCACACCTCCGGCACGCAGATCCACTACATGGAAACGCACAAACCGCCGTTCCGCATGATTGCTCCGGGTCACGTGTTCCGCGTCGACAACGATGCGACCCACGCTCCGATGTTCCAGCAGTGCGAAGGCCTGGTGGTCGACGAAAACATCAGCTTTGCAGACCTCAAGGGTGTGCTGCAGGTGTTCATGAACAAGCTGTTCGGCGAAGGCGTCAAGACCCGTTTCCGCCCGAGCTTCTTCCCGTTTACGGAGCCGTCTGCCGAAATGGACGTGAGTTGCGTGTTCTGCGGTGGCAAGGGTTGCCGTCGCTGCAAGGGAACCGGCTGGATGGAAATCGGCGGTTGCGGTTCTGTGGACCCGAACGTGTTCAAGAACTGCGGTATCGATTCCGAGAAGTACACGGGCTTTGCATTCGGCTTCGGTCTCGACCGTATCGCGATGCTCCGCCACGCGATTCCGGAAATCGGTTTGCTGACGAGCAACGACCAGAGATTCCTCTCCCAGTTCTAAGAGGTGTGAGGTCGGGCTTCGCCCTTTGAGGTATGAGGTCGGATTGCTTCGCAATCCTTTGGGTAAATAATGGCGCCGATGGCGCAAAAAAAACGGGCTTTGCGGCCCGCTTTTCTTTTGCTTCAAATCCCTGATTATTTCTTGAACCAGTAAGAAATATCAAACTGGAAGCGGAAAGGCTTGATATCGGGAGTGGGGTCTGTATCAATGGGATCAAGTAAGCCGTAGCTGAAGCGTCCGCTGAATTCCAGACCAAACCACAGAGTGTAACCCGCACCGGCAGTGAGCCCCAGCTGGAAGGTGTTCCACTTGTCTATGTCATTCCATTCATCTGAAATTTCGTCATAAGCAGAGGCCATCATGTTGATGGACATGTCTAAACCCGCTTCAGCAAAGAAACCAGGAGTAAAGTTGATCCTCGCCAGGACGGGAACCTGCAGGTTCATGAACAGGTAACTATAATCGACAGTACTTACGGTCCAGGAATAAGCATTGAGCTGGAAAAGTGCCCCCGAATGTAGCCCAACCATCGGGCTAAAATGGTACAACACGTCGATACCGCCGCCAAAGCCAGAGGAAACCGTTTCGTCCGCAAAAAACTCAGCGTCGTCACCCATCATAGCTTCGGACTGGTAAGAAATGCGGGCACCGAGGCCAAGGCCCTGAGCAAAAACGCTGGAGGCAAACAAGGCGACAGCTGCAAGCAGAGTGAATTTTTTCATCTTTATCTCCTTTTTGAACAGAAATCTAGCTACAGCGATGGAAGTCATCTTCCATACGGATGATATCGTCTTCGCCGGTGTATTCACCCACCTGGACTTCCACGATGACCAGCGGGAGCTTGCCCTCGTTTTGCAGGCGGTGTACCGTCCCTGCCGGAATATAGGTGGATTCGTTCGGGCGCACCAAGAACACCTTGTCGCCTACGGTACAGGTGGCAGTTCCGCTCACCACAACCCAGTGTTCCGAACGATGCAGATGCTTTTGCAAGCTGAGGCGTTTGCCGGGCTTTACCACAATACGCTTCATCTTATAGCTTTCAGAAGATTCCAGCACGGAGTAGGTTCCCCAAGGGCGGTTTACCGTTTGAGGAACGCTCACCAAATCACTGCCCTTTTCTTTCAGCTTTTCTACGACCTGCTTTACCTTTTGGCTGCTTGCACGAGGCGCCACCAGCAAGGCATCGGGAGTGTCCACGATAAGCATGTCGTTCAGGTCGATGGTGGCAATAGTCCGCTGGCTTCCCATCACCAGGGAATCCTTCGTTCCTACGGCAATGTGGCGGGGGTTCACGTTGTTGCCGTTCTCGTCGTGAGGATATTCGCCATAAAGGCTGTCGAAACTGCCCAGATCGCTCCAACCGATGTCGCTGGGAACCACCTTCACCTTGGAGGACTTTTCCATCACGGCATAGTCGATGGAGTTGCTGGGAATGGCCTTCATGTCTTCCAATGCGATGCGGATAGGTTCGCCATCTTCTTTTTTGGCGCGGGTCAGCGCGATCTTTGCCGCATTCAAAATGTCGGGAGAATACTTTTTCAGTTCGTCCAAGAAAGTCTTGACCTTGAAGCAGAAGATGCCGCTGTTCCAATAGAAGTTGCCGGCCAGCAGGTATTTTTCAGCAGTGGCCAGGTCTGGCTTTTCTACAAAACGCTTTACATCTTCGCCGTCGGCTTCGATATAGCCGTAGCCGGTTTCTGGGCTGGTAGGCGTAATGCCGAAGGTCACTAGGTTTCCCGCCTGGGCCAGCTCTTCGGCCCGAAGTAACACCTTCTTGTACTCGTCTTTCTTACGAATGACGTGATCCGACGGAGAAACCAGGACGATTTCATTGGCGTCGAGGGTTAGACACGCTAGAGCAATAGCAGGTGCCGTATTGCGGCCAACCGGTTCCAACAGGAACATGCAACCCTTTTTGCCTTCGGCTTCCAGCTGGTCCTTGGCTAAGAAGAACTGATCTGCATTGCTCACAATAAACTGAGAACTGCAGACGGCAGAGTTGGTCTTGACCGTCTTACGGAACAGGGATTGTCCATCAAAAAGCGGAGCAAACTGTTTGGGCATCAGCGAGCGGCTTACGGGCCAAAGCCTAGTTCCGCTGCCACCGCAAAGAATAAGGTTAATCATGACGCATCCTTAATTATTCCATAGAATTGTTGATTAACTGGACGTTACGCGCAGTCAACACACCATAATAGACGGTCTGGACCGATGGAAGAATCAAACTGATGAGACGATTCCAAGTGGCAAGACCAGAGGCATCTACATAGACGATGTCATGCGGATTTAAGTCGAAACGGCCAGCCATTGCAAGGGCCATGGCGTTTTTGGCGTTCAAGTGGAATACGTCAATTCGTTTGTCCGAGGTGTTTCGAATAACGTAGATAGCTCTCGAAGAAGCATTCATTGCCTGTAGGCCTCCTGCTATAGAAAGAGCTTCTATAAGGGTAGCCTTACCGTCAACTAAAGGAATCTGGCCGACTCTTTGGACTTCTCCCATTACGTAGGCTTCGTTCTCCCGTTGGGTTGATTTCACGGAGGGTATGAACAGTTGGTCGTTGGGCATCAACAAGATCTTGTCAATAGGTAGGTTTTTCTCAAAAGCTTCATTGAAATCTATTTTGTACAGCTTGCTTCCCCTGCGGAGCTGTATCTGGGTGGGGTCGGCTTCCTTGTCAAATCCGCCTTTCTGAGAGATTGCTACAGGAATGCTTAAGGGAGCTTCAGAGAAAGATACATATCCGGGGTTCTTTACTTCGCCAGCAATAAAGGCCCTTTGGCTATGGTATCCGGTCACGCGGACATCCACTTGGGGGTCGTTCAGGATTTTATCGGACAAGCGCTTAGTAATCTCTTGTCTGAGCTCCTGCGCAGTAAGCCCTGCTGCCTGGAGCTCTCCTGCGTAGGGGTAAAACAGCTTGCCGTCGGTAGTCACCTTCTGGCCTGCAGGCTGGTACTGACCCATAGGAGATGTTAGTTCTGGGTGTTCCCACACCACCACTTGGACCATATCCAGAGGACCGATGCGGTATTCCAGTTTGGGAATAGAATCTACGACCAGCTCGGACAAATCGCTATAGGCCACTGTGGAATCTCCTGCGAGGTTCGCTTTGATGTCTGTACCGAAATCACCATCCTCGATAGAATGGAGGTACACCGAAATGCCATTGTATTCGGAGGAATCGCTAGGTTCGTACATTCTCATCTGCGGTGCAAAGAAGCAACCGTTTAGCATAAGTGCCGCAGATGCCAACAATAAGAATTTCATCTTTTTCATAATCATTTCAGGCCTAGGCCTGCCCTTCACTTTCCTTGATTTTTTTGACCCAATAGGGAGTCAATTTCGAAATAAAATTCCATGCTAAAACAAAAGCACTTTCGGGCCTGCGGTAGGGGTCCGGGATGTCCACTTGTACGCTGTCTCCATAGCGGAACACCTTGCCCTCGGTCCAGGGGTACTTTCGGATAATTTCTTGTTTGTGACCGTTTTCCATGACCAAAATCAAGTCTGCCCACTTGAGGATATCCATGTTGATTTGCCTTGCGCGGTGAGCACTCATATCCACCCCGTGTTCCAGGGCAATTTTCTGACTGGTCTCGTGGGCTGGGTGGTCCACCAAGGCACCAAGCCCGGCACTCATCACGTTAAAACCTTCGCCTAGCTCTTTTTTCAGAAGGTATTCTCCTGTAGGGCTACGGCAGATGTTGCCTGTACAAACGACTAGAATATTTTTCATCGTATGTAATGATAGAAAAAAAGAGTTGACTCGGATTTCGGATTAAAGCTCAAAAGCAAAGCCCAAGTCCTTCAAGGCTGGGTTCTTGGTGTCCTTTTCGCTAAGAAGCGGTTCGAAACCGTTGCCCACCGGCCACTCGATGCCGATTTCGGGGTCGTTCCACATGAGGCCGCCTTCGTCCTTCGGGTCGTAGAGGCGGGTGCACTTGTAAACAAATGTCGCCGTTTCGCTGAGCACCACAAAGCCGTGGGCAAAGCCTTCGGGAATGTAGAGTTGATTCTTTCTTTCAGCAGAAAGAGTAACGCCTTCCCACTTTCCGAATGTCGGACTGTTTTTGCGCAGGTCCACCGCCACATCAAAGACTTCGCCCTCGATGACGCGGACGAGCTTTCCCTGCGGATTCTTCTTCTGGAAGTGGAGTCCACGGAGCACGCCCTTCTTGCTGCGGGATTCATTGTCCTGCACAAAGACCATGTTAAGGCCTGCTGCATCGAACTCGCCCTTGTTGTAGGTTTCCATGAAGTAGCCGCGTTGGTCGCCAAAGACCGTCGGCTCGATAATCGTCACGCCCTCGATAGAGGTTTTAATGAAATTGAATTTGGACATAAAAAATCTCCGATTTTTAGTTATGAGGTATGAGCACGGTCGTCCTATCGTTTCACTCCAGGACTCCCTCTGAGGTATGAGATTTCATAATCGCGCCTATGGCGCCTTACTTTAGCCCAAAGCGACATAGTCGCGACCTCAAAACTCACTACCTATTCTTATACATCGTTTCGTAATACTTTTCGTAGTCGCCGCTGGTGATGTTGTCGAGCCATTCCTGGTTGTCGAGGTACCAGCGCACCGTCTTTTCGATACCTTCCTCGAACTGCAGGGACGGTTCCCAGCCCAGTTCCTTCTGGAGCTTGGTGGAATCGATGGCGTAGCGGGCGTCATGACCCAGACGGTCGGTGACGTAGGTGATGAGGTTCATGTCCTCGCCTTCGGCACGGCCAAGCAGCCTGTCGACGGTCTTGATGACGACCTTGATGATGTCGATGTTCTTCCATTCGTTGAAGCCGCCGATGTTGTATGTTTCGGCAATTTTGCCGTTATGGAAAATCACGTCAATAGCGCGGGCGTGGTCTTCTACGAAGAGCCAGTCGCGAACGTTTTCGCCCTTGCCGTAGACCGGGAGAGGCTTCTTGTGGCGGATGTTGTTGATGAACAGCGGAATCAGCTTTTCGGGGAACTGGTACGGACCGTAGTTGTTGCTGCAGTTCGTCACGATGGTCGGCATGCCGTAGGTGTCGTGGAACGCGCGCACAAAATGGTCGGAGCCCGCCTTGGATGCAGAATACGGAGAGTGCGGCGTGTACTTTGTGGTCTCGTAGAAGAAGTCGTCGCCGTAGGCCAGGTGATGTTCGCAGGAGCTTGCCGTCGTGGTGAACGGGGGCGTAATGCCTTCCGGGTGGTTCATCTTGAGGGCGCCATAGACTTCATCCGTCGAAATGTGGTAGAAACGCTTGCCTTCGTACTTTTCGGGGAGGGATTCCCAGTAGAGCTTGGCAGCCTGGAGAAGCGCGAGAGTCCCCATCACGTTTGTCTTGGCAAAGGTGAACGGATCCTTGATGGAGCGGTCCACATGGCTTTCGGCAGCGAGATGGATGATTCCGTTGACCTGCTCATCCTGCATGAGCTTGTAGAAAGCGTCAAAGTCGCAAATGTCCATTTTCACGAACTTGTAGTTCGGCTTGTCCTCGATATCCTTCAGGTTTGCCAGGTTACCCGCATAGGTAAGCTTGTCCAGGTTGATAATCTTGTATTCGGGATACTTATTCACGAATAGGCGTACCACATGGCTCCCGATAAAGCCCGCGCCGCCGGTGATGACAATAGAACGTTTCATAGTGAAAAAATTGTTAAATGTGAGATGTGGAGTGTGAAATGTGCGAAAAGAAACGACTAATTGGTCATTACACATTCCACATTACACACTGTTTAATACTTTATCTTTCCTTCCGCAACTTTCCTCAGGTGCTGCCCGTAGGGCGACTTGCCGTACTTGGCGGCTGATTCCAGGAGCTTTTCCTTGGTAATCCAACCGTTCCTGTAGGCGATTTCTTCTACGGCGCTAATCTGGATGCCTTGGCGGTTTTCCACCATCTTCACGAACTCGCCCGCTTCAATGAGGCTGTCCATGGTCCCGGTGTCCAGCCAGGCAAACCCGCGGCCCAGCAGCTTCACGTCCAGCTCGCCCTTGTCCAGGTAGGTCTTGTTCAGGTCCGTAATTTCCAGTTCCCCACGGGCACTGGGCTTTTGGGCCTTTGCAAATCCCGAAACACGGTTATCATAGAAGTAGAGCCCCGTGATGGCGTAGTTGCTCTTGGGTTCTTTGGGTTTTTCTTCGACAGAAATCACCTTACCCGCCTCGTCGAATTCCACCACGCCAAAACGTTCCGGGTCTTCCACATAGTAGCCGAACACGCTGGCACGGCCATTTTGTTCGGCGTTTTTCACCGCCGCTCTCAAAAGAGGGCTAAATCCGTTCCCGTAGAAAATGTTGTCGCCCAGCACCATGGCACAGCAGTCGTTGCCGATGAATTCTTCTCCGAGAATGAACGCTTGAGCGAGACCATCGGGGCTGGGCTGCACCTTGTAAGAAAGCTTGAGTCCCATTGCCGATCCATCGCCAAGGAGACGCTCGAAATTCGGCAAGTCCGTGGGAGTAGAAATGATGAGAATTTCCCGAATGCCCGCCAACATCAAGGTGGAAAGCGGGTAATAGATCATGGGCTTGTCGTAAACAGGCAACAGCTGCTTACTCGTGACCATGGTCAGCGGGTAGAGTCTTGTGCCGGAGCCTCCGGCAAGTACAATTCCTTTCATAAGGACTAAAATAGTTATCTTTTGGCTCCATGACCGAGCAGAATAGGGTTACACTCAAGGATTTCATTGCAAAACTCGCCGAGAAAAGCGGCGGGGACCGTTCAAGGGTTGTTTCCGAAGACATTTTGGAAGCTTTTATGGAGTGGTCGCAGTCCCGCGGAACCACGCTGTACCCCGCCCAAGAAGAGGCCATCCTCGAACTTTTAGACGGCAAGAACGTTATCCTGAATACGCCCACAGGCTCCGGAAAATCCATGGTGGCCCTGGCGCTCCATTTTGACAGCATCGTTCACGAGCGCAAAAGCGTCTATACCTGCCCCATCAAGGCCCTGGTCAATGAAAAATGGATGGCCCTCTGCAAGGAATTCGGACCCGAGAACGTGGGGCTCTCCACAGGAGATGCCACCGTCAATCACGACGCCCCTATACTCTGTTGCACGGCAGAAATTTTAAGCAACATGGCCCTCAGCGAGGGCGAAAAACTTACCATTACCGATGTGGTGATGGACGAATTCCATTACTATTCCGACAGGGAACGCGGCGTGGCCTGGCAGATTCCGCTCCTGACGCTACCCCAGAGCAGGTTCCTCCTGATGAGCGCCACTGTCGGTGCGACGGAATTTTTCCAGCGGGAAATGACGAAGCACACCGGCAGGGAGTCCGTGACGGTTCGTTCCTCACAGAGACCTGTCCCGCTTGATTTCAGCTACAGCACCACGGAACTTTCCACCGAAGTGCAAAAGCTGGTGAACGAGGGCAAGGCTCCCGTCTATGTGGTGCATTTCACCCAGGCCGCTGCCGCAAGCAACGCCCAGAATTTCATGAGTCTTGACCTCTGCACCAAAGAAGAGAAAGTCAAGATAAACGAGGCCATCAAGGAAGTGCGGTTCTCTAGCCCCTACGGCCCCGATGTCAAGCGCTGGCTCAAGCAGGGGATTGGCCTGCATCATGCGGGGCTGCTCCCCAAGTATCGCATTCTTTGCGAAAAGCTCGCCCAGCAGGGTTTACTGAAAGTCATTTGCGGCACGGACACTCTTGGCGTAGGCGTGAACGTCCCTATTCGCACCGTTCTTTTTACTCAGCTTTGCAAATATAGCGGCGACAAGACGGCGATTCTCACTGCTCGGGACTTTCACCAGATTGCAGGCCGGGCCGGTCGAAAGGGTTTTGACAACATCGGATACGTGGTGGCCCAGGCGCCAGAACACGTCATCGAGAACCTGAAACTGGAGGCCAAGAGCCGCCAGACCGGCAAGAAGTTCCAGAAGAGAAAACCGCCCGAGCACGGCTACGTTCCCTTCGACGAGAATACGTACAAGCGCCTGATTGACGCGCAGCCCGAACCGCTCACCTCCAGTTTCCATGTGGATCACGGCATGCTCCTGAACATCCTGAGCCGCGAGACCGACGGCTGCAAGGCGATGCGCACGCTCATCAAGGACTGCCACGAAAGTGCCGCCAGCAAGAAGCAACTGCAGCACAGGTCTTTCCAACTGTTCCGAAGCCTTGTGGAAAAGAAAATCGTAGAGTTTGTAAAGCCCGTGGCCGAGGGCTACAGCCACTTGCGGGTCAATTTGGACCTGCAAGACGACTTTGCCATGAACCAGCCCCTTTCCCTTTACCTGGTGGATACCTTGCCGAAACTGGACAGGGAAAGTCCCGAATACGCATTGGACGTGATTACCCTTTGCGAATCCATCGTGGAAAATCCCGACGCCATACTCCGCATTCAGCAGAACAAGGCCCGGAACGCAAGGCTTGATGAACTCAAGGCCCAGGGCATGGAATTCAACCAGCGCATGGAAGAAATTGAAAAGGTGGAATACCCCAAGCCCCTGCGGGACTTTATCTACGACACCTACAACGCCTTTGCCGAAGTCCACCCGTGGGTAGATGTAAACGTGGAGCCCAAGAGCATTGTCCGCGAGATGTTCGAAAGTTTCAGTACCTTCAGTGGCTACGTGAAGCAGTACGGCCTGCAACGCATGGAAGCCATTCTGCTGCGACACCTGAACTACGTCTATAAGGTTTTGAGCCAGACGGTTCCCGACGGCTACAAGAACGACGAACTCCGGGAAATGGAAGACTACCTGGGCGACATGATCCGCCGCACCGACTCGAGCCTTTTGGAAGAGTGGGAAAAGATGGCCCACCCCGAAGACTACCAGAAACGCCTGGAAGAGGGAGCCGCCGAAGACGAAGCGGAAAAAGCCTTCGGTGCCGACAAGGCCGCCGCCGACATCACCTACGACAAGAAACGTTTCTTGGGTATGGTGCGTCAGCGCATCTTCCAGATTATGGGAAACCTCTCCAAGCAGGATTTTGCAGCAGTTCTCGACAGCCTGGCCGACGACCTGGAAGAGGGCCAGATGCTCGTGGACGGCGAAGGCAAACCCTGGACCGAAAACACGCTTACCGAAATTATGGCCGCCTACACAGCAGAACACCACAAGTTCCGCTTGGATGTAGAAGGTCGAGCACTTTCCCACACCATAGTGACCTACGAAGGTGACGTGATGCACATACAGCAGATGTTACAGGACGAGGAGGAATTCAACGACTGGAGTATCGACTTCGAGATAAACCTCGCCGAAAGCCGCGAAGCGGGCGTGCCTCTCTTGAAGATGACCCGAATCGGGGAAGCGTAATCAGTGTGGAATGTGTGGTGTGGAATGTGGAATTTATATTTTTGAAGGGAGTTTTTTTTAGGAGAAAGTAAATGCGTCTGTTTGCCTTTTTGATTGCCTTTGCCGTCGTTATGCCTTTTGCCTACGATGGCGACATGGACACCTACCACGAAGCCAAAGAAGAACTAGCCCTAGTCAGGGACGGCTACTTGAGCGCCCTGAATGTGGCCATGGACGATGCCAACGAGGGGGATCCTGAAGGCTGGTTCAAGGCCCGTGACAACGGGGAATGTGCCGATTGGGACGATCTGGAGTATGCTGGTCCAGAACTGGAGCATTTCAAGTTGGCAGAAATTCCTTATGGATTTCAGTTTACAGGACGCCATGGGGCTTATGTCGTAGATGTAAAAATCAAAGTGGTTACCCGCGATTCTGACATTTTTTACGATATCCAATACCAGAAGGGCACAAACGCTCCCGGCAAGGAACTTATCGAAGAAGTCTTCAAGAACGACCGCAAGGTCTTTTACGACCCCAAGTCGCCCTGCACCCGGGAAGCCGTCACCTGTATAGGCGAATACAGCAAGGGCACACTCGGGACTCTGAAAAAGAAAAAGTCCAAGTAGGCCTTTATGAAACGAACGCCTGCCAAGGGAATTTCGGTAGAAGACCGGATTCAAGAGGCCCTAATCGATGCTCAGGACCTGAAGTTCAAGGCCTTTCACAGCAGGCTCATTCCTACGATTCCTGCGGACATCGTTATCGGCGTGCGGACTCCGGACCTGAAACTCATTGCCAAGAATTTTTCGGCAGACCCGAACATCGATAAATTTCTGGACAAGCTCCCGCACAAGTATTACGACGAGAACCAGGTCCATTCCTTTATCCTGTCGGACATCAAGGACTTTGACGAATGCATTGCGCAGGTAGAAAATTTTTTACCCTATGTGGACAACTGGGCCACTTGCGATCAGTTGAGGCCCAAGGTTCTAGGGAAAAAGGAAAACCGCAAGAAGCTGCTGGAATTCATAAAGCTCTGGATTCGCGGGCGGCTGGCTTCGGGCGAACAGGTAGAAGACGACACTTACGTGGTGCGTTTTGGAATCGAGATGCTGATGAACTTTTTTCTGGACGGAGACTTTAAGCCGGAATACCTGAAGTGGGTGGCAAAGGTCCATCGCGAAGATTACTACGTGAAGATGATGGTAGCTTGGTATTTTGCCACCGCCCTGGCCAAACAATACGATGCTACAATACCTTATATCCAGGAGCACAAACTAGAACCCTGGACCCACAACAAGGCTATCCAGAAGGCTTGTGAAAGCTTTAGGGTTACACCGAAACATAAAGAAAGCCTAAGAAAATTAAGGCTTTAGTGTTTTTTTACTTCCCCGGGCTAGTCTCGGGGAATTCTTTTTTTGTATTTTACCCCGCGGAATGCCTAAAGGGTCCCTTTAGCAGCGTTCTTCGGCGGATTCCGCAGGAATCTCTTTTGAATATGTCTTTCATGGAGGTCTTGCGGTGCGTGCCCTTTTCCCCCTAGTTCTTTTGTTGGCCGCCCTTGCGTCGGGCACTGTAACCCTTGATTTTGTGGACACTCCCGTGCAGGAGGTGGCCCGTTCTTTGTCGCTGGCCTACGATGTTCCCGTGATGGTGGATGCCGGCGTGGACCGTCGGGTCACATTCCATCTGGAAGGAGTTTCCCTTTTGGAAGGCTTGTCCGCCCTGTGCGAATCCAACGGGCTGGAACTGGTCCAGAAGGAGAACCTGCTGGTAATAGAGCCCCGGAAGCTTCGCGGGAAAAGCGACATCCGCCTGCAGGATTCCCTGGTGTCGGTCCAGGTGCAGGACAAGGACGTTCTTGAATTTCTGGAAGAGTTCAGCGCCACTACAGGGCTGAACATCTTGTGGAAACCGGATGTCCATGGGAATCTCTCCGGAAGTATCCGCAGCCTGCCTTTGGAGCGTGCGTTTCGCTCCCTGCTAGAAATCAACGGCTTTGGGGTAGAAAAGAAGAACGGCTGCCTGATGGTTCATGCGGTGGTGCAGGCGGGGGACCGCAGGGAGGCCGCGGGCGCACAACCGGAATCGTCTGCACGAATCTGGAAAGAGGATTCGCTCTACGAAGCCCATCTGGACGGCGTCCCCGTAGGGGAGGCCGTGAAGGAGCTTGCCGCCCTTGCGGAATTGAACCTTGCCATGTACGGGAACCTGGAGGAAAAGGTCCGTCTGGATTTTTCAAACGTGCGCCTCCAGGATTTTTTGGAAGCCCTGTTCCGGGGGAGCCGATACACCTTCCGGCTGGATTCCAATACGCTGTCTGTATCGGAGGGAGGAAACCGAAATCCTCTTTCGGTGACGAAACTTTACCCGCTGAAACACGTCTCTTGCGAGCACGCCCTGCAACAGCTGGGAAAGATGTTTTCTGGAACGGAGATGACGATTTCGGAAGTGAAGGAGCAGAATGCCGTGCTGCTTTCGGGAGCCACCGACCGGATTGAATCGGCGGAGGCCCTTTTACAGAAAATAGACGTTCCCCTGATGCAGGTGACACTTTCTTGCGTGATTGTGGAATTCCGGAAGGGGAGCGCTTTTGAAATCGGGCTACGGGGAGGCTCTGGCCGCCGCACCAAGGAAGGCGACTTGGGACTGAAAGGTTTTCTGGATTTTTTGGGGAAGGATGCATCAGGCAAGGGGGCCGTCGGTAAAATCGGCATCTTGCCGGACCGATTCGAGCTGGAGCTTGCCTCCATGGAAGAAAACAACCAGGCGAAGGTCCTTGCCCGCCCGCGGCTTACCACCCTGAACGGCAACAAGGCGGAACTGAACGTAACCAATACGGTCTATTACCTGGTGAGCCAGGTCAGCGCCGAAGGTTACCCCATTACGGATTACCGCTCCTTCAATGACGGTATTTCTCTGGAGCTCACGCCGTCGGTAACCCGGGAGGGCGTGATTACTCTGGACGTGGCTCCCGAAATCAAGACGGCGGGACGCAGCTCCGGTGACGGCCCGCGGGACATCAGCACCCGGAACCTAAAGACCATGGTGCTTTTGAAAAACGGGGAAACCCTTTGCCTCGGGGGGCTGGTGCGCAAGAACAAGACCGAGGTGCGCACGGCCGTACCCTTCCTGGGGAGCATCCCGTTCATCGGCAGGCTGTTCAGTTACGAGAGTGAAGAAGAGGAGGAAAGCGAACTTGCCATCTTCATCACTCCGGAGGTGAAGTTCTGATGGTCCGCGTTCAGGGCGTTGACGCCCGGATTTGCACCTGGGAGCTGGTGACGGGATTTGAAGAAAGTCTTGCCCCCGAAAACCTGCTGGAATATTTCCGAAGGGATTTCCCGGAAGTGGAAGGTATTCCAAAATTCTGGAAGATGGTGTCCTTCAATTCGCCGGAGGGCCGCAGGCACCGATACCTGGTAATCCTCGGCTCGCCTGGGTCAAGCGACGGTAGCGTAAAAGGTTTCGGCAAGCGTTGTTGGCGGGGGAGGCGCGCCCTGCCTCGTTCCCTGTTCCTGTATGCCAGGGCCGATGCCCAGATGGAATCCTGGGAGAGTTACGAGAACTTTCGCTATGCCGCTATCGTGAACGGCACCTTGTACGTGCTGGTCTTTTACGAGGGCAGGCTTTGCCACTGGTCCGAAGAACGGGGCTACGAGGGAGCCTGCGGAAAAGAACTTGCGCTGAATCGGCTTGCGCGGATGGACGAATTCTTGCGGCAGGACCCGCTGTTCTCGAAAGCGGGATGTTTCCGGCAGGGCGAGCTGGAATTCCTGGAGGTAAACTTCGACGACCCGGCGAAAAGTTGGGCGGCGCAACTTGGAAAAGCCGCCCGGGATCCGTTCTGGAAGGGCCTGCATCTCGAATCCAGGAAGCGGGGGAGGGCGGCGGGACTTTCTTTAATTCTATTTTTCCTGATGATGTTTGCGGGAATCCTTGTGCGGGAAAATCTTGATGCCGGCGGTGTGGCGATGCCTGGTCCGGAGGCCCCTGTGCTATCCACACCCGCGACAGGGCCCATATCAAAAGAACCCCGTATCCAAAAAACTGCAAAAAGCTCGCGCCCGAAAGCCAGAGAGGCGGCTACCGAGTGCCCAAGGCCGTCTATTTCCGTTCAGGGAATCGTAGGGGACAGGCTGTTTTCGGGTGTGTTCGCCGGTGCGCGGGTCGTGAAAAGGGCGGGGGATTCCTTGGAGTCGTACCGGGTGAAATCCGTGCTTCGGGACCGGGTGGTGCTGGAGTGCGGCGGTGCGCAGTGGGAGGTGCTCAATGGTGCGCCCTAGTTCCCGCGGGTTCGTGCTGCCCCTGGTGGCGGTTCTGCTGCTGAGCCTGACGCTGCTCTTTACCACCCTGTTGAAGTCGGCGGGGCACATGAATCCGGTGTATGCCCGGTTCAAGTCGGATTTCGAGAATTTCTACAAGGCGGAATCCGCTGTGCTGCTCCATTTGCAGGGGTTTCCGTCGGGGTATTATCCGGAGCTGCCTCCCGTGCAGGCGGCACCCTTCGGCCCTTGGGAAAAGATTTGCGCTTCTGCTGTCGTGGACAGTTCCGGCAAGGCGTCGGGCGTGGGGGAGCTTTGCTTTGTGGCGGGAACGGAACCTCACGACGTTTCTTTTTGGGAATGGTCGAACGGGATGTCCGCCTACAGGGCCGATTTGGAAAAGCGGCTGCAGGAGATGACGGCGGAAAAAGACCTGTACGGAAATAGACGCTATTTCCAGGGCGAACAGTTTATGTCGGGCGCTATTCATCAGGGCGATCTTGAGATGAATTTTTCCGACAGCGTTCGTTCGGCTAGCTTCTGGGTGGAAGGAACCGCCCTTGTCCGCGGGAAGGCCCATTTTGATACCCTCCGGCTGTTTACCTCGGGAGACGTGGTGTTCCAGGGGGAGGTGTCCGTAGATTATCTGGAGCTTGTTTCCCGCGGGAGTTTTCGTGCCGAAGGGGATGTTCGCTTTCGCGGGATGGTACTTGCTTCAAGTTTCCAGCTGCGGGACCGGGTTCACGGGGCGTATCCGACGGCGGTGGTGGCTACCGGCCAGGATGTGTTCGGAATAAACCTCCCTTGGGGCGAGATTCTCGGGAGTGCGGCTGTGGAAGGCACCGTAGAAACTCCTGGCGGTTTCCTGGGAGTGGAATATCCAGAAAAGGTGGAGCGGACGATTCTCCCCGCCTTTATAGAGGGCAAACGCAAAATCTGGGGGCGCCTATGAAACGGGGCTTTACCTTGATGGAAGTCATGGTGGCCGTGGTGGTGCTTTCTATCGGAGCCATGGGAATCGGGCACACCATCGTCAGTTTTTCGCAGATAAAGGAGAGGGAGTCCAAAAAGGGTCTTGCCCTCTTGGAGGCGGTGGCCCTGATGGAAGAGAACGTGGCAAAACCGGCCCCCTGCGTAAAGCCTAGGCGCGACCAGGCCGACACGGCCTTGACCATGGTTCCGGTATCCAGGCAGGGGATTGATTTTTCACTGTCGTTTGAACGTGTTCCAGGTGGAGCCCCCTTGCAGTGGGTGGCCGTTCACGAAACTTCGGGATACTGGAACGGTTTGACCTTGAAAAGGATTGTGCGGTGCGAAGAGACGGATTCACATTGATGGAGCTGGTGGTGACCATGGCCTGTGCGGGAATTGTGGCACTGGTGGCCTTTGGCGTTTGGAAAGGCATGCACGGGGACTACGTGCGGCTGCAGAGGGATTACCAGACCAGCACGGGAGCGCTCTTACAGGACTTGATACAAACTAAAAACCGGGTCGTGGTGAATCCAGACCCGGCAACGATAGATAAGAGGTTTTGAGGTTCGGGGCTCGAGGAACGTCATCCTCGCGAAGGCGAGGATCTGCATAACGAAGTAGGTTTTGAGGCTTGAGTCTTACCCGTTCTTCTTAGCCCGGTGCATCTCAATGATGTTTCCGATGTAGTGCATAAAGGAGAGCACGCTCACGGAAAGGAAACCGACGGCATAGAGGGCGAGGAACGGTCCGATGATGAACTTCTGGGCGCCGATGTATTCCAGAAGACCAAAGATGCAGTAAACGCCAACGCCAAGCTCGATAACGGCCTGCCAGGGGAACTTCTGGGCGTAGTGGCTCTTGGCCTTTTTCTTGGAGCCGCCGCTCTTGGGTGTACGCACGAAGCTGCCTTTGCTTCCGATGACGGCGGAGAACACGGCACGGGAGTTGCTCACGGCGATGCCCACGCCAAGGGCCATCAAGATAGGCAGACTCAGCAGGCGGATTTTCCAGCCGGTATAGCCGGAGCAGCGCTGGGCCACAAAGTAAAGCACAGAAGGAGCGATAGCGGCAAGGAAGATAAAGCTGAAACCGATGGTGTAGGCCCAGCCCGGCAGGTGTGCCACCGGTTCAAAGAAGGCAAGTAACGGCCAGGCGCAGAGGGCGGTAAACAACATGCAGGGATGGATGGAGTAGTGGGTCGTGTGGAGGATGGCGCCGATCTTTACGCGGAGCGGGACCTTCGCCTTGAGCACCCGGGGCAGAATCTTGATGGCGGTCTGGATAGAACCCTTGGCCCAGCGGAACTGCTGCGCCTTGAAGGCGTTGATGTCGTTGGGGAGCTCGGCGGGCACGATCACGTCGAAGACGAACTTCATTTTCCAGCCGGCCAGCTGGGACCGGTAGGAGAGGTCCATGTCTTCGGTCAGGGTGTCGCCTTCCCAGCCGCCACCGCCGTAGATGGCCTGCTTGCGCCACACGCCGGCGGTACCGTTGAAGTTCATGAACAGCTTGCCCCAGCTGCGGGCGGACTGTTCCACCACGAAGTGTCCGTCGATACCGATGGACTGGGCAAGGGTAAGACCGGACTCGGTGCGGTTCAGGTGGCCCCAGCGTCCCTGGACCAGGCCAATCTTTTCGTCCATTACCAGGTAGGGGATGGTCTTGAGGAGGAAGTCCTTCTCGGGCACGAAGTCCGCATCGAATATGGCGAGGAAATCGCCTTTGGCAATTTGCATGGCCTCCTTGAGGGCGCCGGCCTTGAATTCGGAACGGTTCGTGCGGTGGATGAGCTTGATGTCGTAACCCCTGGCGGCCAGTTCTTCCACCTTTTTCTTGGCTACTTCGTAGCACTCGTCGGTGGAGTCGTCCAGAACCTGGATTTCGTGCTTGTCCTTGGGGTAGTCGATAGCGCAGACCGCCTCCAGCAGTCGCTCCACGCAGTTGGCTTCGTTAAACACGGGCAGCTGGGTGGTAACCTGGGGCAGGTCCGCCATGGAATGTTCACGGTAAAACTGGAGAATGTTCTTGCGGTCGGTAAGACGGGTCTTTCGGCTGTTCTTCAGGAACAGGTAAATACTGTAATAGCAACTAAAACCGTAAATGACCAAGCCAACGCCTGCGATGACGTACACCACGAACATCGCATAGAGTAGGACACTGTTTATCATAATTCCAAAAACCTTTGCATACTTGAATGCTTGACGCCAATTATAGAAAGGTTAACAAAACTTTTCTACACCTTATACGAATTTTTTGATAGTTTTTTTATCGCTTTTGGAAATTTTGAAAAAAAAGAAATTTTTCTCGGTTTACCCCTTGACAAGGCACTGCCAGATGAACAAAAATCCGCTTTTAGTTTGGGTTGAAAACAACCGGAAAAAAGAGGGCTTCGGCAAGTCTCTGGTCCAGCTTTTGGGGTATGCCTGCACGGACTGGGTCCGTAGGGAGTGTTCTGCAAGTCTTACCGGCACCGATGGTCTAGCCTGGTTTTTGGCGAAGGCTCCTGCCGAAATCCCCGTGGGGGAGTGGGTGCAGAGTCCGGAGGAACATGCGGAGGCCATTGTGGACTTTTGCGAGCGGTCCAAGACGGCGCCCATTCCGGAGAGCCTGAAGATGGAGTTTCCGAAGGTGCTGGACTTGCGGGGCGTGGCCTGCCCCGGAAACTCGGTCCGGTCCCGCCTGGTGATGGCGGGGTTTCCTGCGGGTCGGCTGCTGGAAATATACCTGGACGATGGTACCCCTATCGAAAACGTGCCGGGCTCCCTGGTGGCCGACGGCATAAAGGTGCTTTCTCGGAAGAAAACGGGAAATTATTGGGTGCTCTCGGTGGTCAAGCCGGATGAGAATGTGTAGATTAGAAGTGTGGAAAACAGGATTCTGATAATCGGGGACGAAATGCTCGGGAGCGAGGGCGAAGCCGCCTTCCGCTGTTCGGAGATGCTGCTGTGCGCAGAGCCCAACCGGCCCATGCAGTTTTCCATCAACGCTCCCTTGCCCCTGTCGATTCCCCAGCTTTTTGCCCGGGCCTCTTCTGACGTTATCGGCAAGAAGGCGGGTCGTATCGTGCTTGCCTTAGGGTTCTCTGACCTGAAACGGGAACGGGGAAGTGCCGAAGCCGTAGCCGAAAATTACCGCATGCTTTTGGACGAACTTTTGAAAAAGACCCAGTCCGAAATGGACCTGCTTACAATTCCTACCGAAATGCTTCCGGAAGGGGCGGACCAGGTGGAACTGCTGAACCAGGCCATACGGGGCTTTGTGGACTTGGCACCGGAACGCATCGGGGTCTTCGACTGGGAATCCCACGTGCGAAAGTTCCTGGAAAAGCAGGAGGAACGGGGAAAGTTCGGCCGTAGTCTCTTTTCGGAGGCCTCTAAACCCACCTCTTTGTGCATCACCCTGCTTTCTATGTTCCTGGAAGATTGTATATTAAAAGAGTTGAAATAGGAGTTAGTATGAGTCTTTTTGATGATCATTTTGCCGCAAAGAATGCCGCTAGCGCTCGAGCTTGGGCCATGGACGAAGAAGAAAAGAAGAAAAAAGAGAAACGTGAACCCGCTCCTCCCAAGATGGGCATCTGCGACAAGTGCCACAAGGAAGCCCTGGTGAAGCCTTACCGCTCCCGCCAGGCCGACAAGATGGACGGCGCCACCAGCTTCGGTACGGTGACCAGGCTCCTTTGCGAAGAGTGCGCCCCCAAGTCCCGCCGCGAACGCGACGCCGACGTGCCCCAGCTGACCAACAAGCAGGTCAAGAACCTGATGCGCTCCGCAAAGAAGGGACTTTTGTAAGTGGTTAGTGTTTACTGATTACTAACCACTGCTTACTGACTTTATTCCCCCTTTCCCCCTTAACGGGGCTTGTAAAGTTTTCTAAATTTGGCGCCGTTCTTTAGAACGGAGTGCCCGATGACTAGTATCCATGCCAAGGAATCTGTCAAGAGTTTCCTGTCTGGCGTCAAGACGACGATTACCCCGGAAATTGCCCGTGTTGTAAGACGGGGCTATACCCGCAAGGAGTTTACCCGTGACCTGATGTCCGGGCTCATCGTGGGTATCTTGGCGCTCCCCTTGGCTATCGCCTTCGCCATCGCTTCGGGCGTGGGTCCCGAGCAGGGGCTTTACACCGCCATCATCGCGGGCTTTGCCATTTCCCTCTTGGGCGGCTCCCGTTTCCAGATTGGTGGGCCCACCGGCGCCTTCATCGTGATTGTCTACGGTATCGTAAGCCAGTACGGCTACGACGGTCTAGCTTCGGCCACTTTGCTCGCGGGTATTTTCCTGGTGATTTTCGGGTTGGCGAAGTTTGGCGCCATCATCAAGTTTATCCCCTACCCGGTGACCGTTGGCTTTACGGCGGGTATCGCCATCATCATCGCGCTCGGCCAGGTGCCCAACTTTTTTGGCTTGCGATTCTTGGCCAAGGACCCTGCCGATGCCGTTGGCAAGATCAAGCTTTACGTATCTTCCTTTGACACTGTAAATATATATGCGGTTATCGTGGGGCTAGTTGCTCTAGCTGTATGTATCTTGTGGCCGAAAATTACGACGAAGGTTCCGGGTTCCCTGGTGGCCATCGTGGTGGCCACGGTCCTTGTGAAGGTGCTGGGCTGGGACGACCCGGTGAACGGTCACGGCGTGGTGACCATCGGCATGAAAAACCATATCCCCAGCGGATTCCCGGTGCCCCATCTGCCCAACATTAGCCTCGAAATGATGCAGAAGGTGTTCCAGCCGGCCTTGACCATCGCCATGCTGGGCGCCATCGAGTCCTTGCTCAGTGCCGTGGTGGCCGACGGTATGACCTCTACCAAGCACCGCTCCAACACGGAACTTTTCGGCCAGGGTATCGCCAACATCTTGTCTCCTGTATTCGGCGGTATTCCCGCTACGGGCGCCATTGCCCGTACGGCAACCAACATCCGTAACGGTGCGGTGAGCCCGGTTTCGGGCCTGGTGCATGCGGTGGTACTCCTGCTTATTATGCTGGTGCTTGGCAAGTACGCCGAGATGATTCCCATGGCTGCTCTCGCTGCCGTGCTTTTCCAGGTGGCTTTCAACATGTGCGGCTACCGGAGCTTTATCAAGATGTTCAAGGCCCCCAAGAGCGACGTAATTGTGATGCTGGTGGCGTTTTTCCTCACGGTGATTATCGATTTGACGGTGGCCATCGAAGTGGGAGTGCTATTGGCCGCAGTTCTCTTCATCAAGCGCATGAGCGATGTTGCCGAAGTGGAGACGGTGACCGAAGCCCTCAAGGAAGACGACGAAGAGGCGGCCCACAACGAACTCAGCCGCCAGGTACCCAAGGGCGTGGCCGTTTACGAACTGGCCGGTTCCCTGTTTTTTGGTGCTGTGGACAAGTTCAAGGATACCATGGCCCGTATCTCCGACAAGCCGAAGATTCTCATTTTGCGTATGCGTAGCGTGTCCAGTATTGACGCCGCCGGTATCCAGATGATCGAGGACCTGCTGAACCGCTGCAATAGCGAAGGCACCCAGCTGCTCTTGAGCGGTGTGCATGCCCAGCCCGTGGTGGCCTTGACCCGCGCAGGGGTGCTGAAACAGTTGGGCGAAGAAAATGCTTTGGGCAATATTGACGCCGCCCTGAACCGGGCACGCGAAATTCTCGGCCTCCCTGTGGTGGATACGTCCCACGAGGTGGTGCAGGCGCCTACCGTTTCTTGGGAAAAGAGCCTGGACAAGCCCTGGATGCCCGAAGAATCCAACGCTGCCGTTGCCGAAGAGACTCCCGAGGTTATCGCCGAACGCATGATGGACGAACCCATCGTGAAGATCGAGGAAAAACCCGAAAAATAACTTAGGAATATCAGTTTTGTTGTTATATATGTCTCTATACAGGAGACTTTATGATATACAAAACAGGGCATTTGGGCGAAAAACTTGAGTTTCCCGCTATGTGGAAGAAATTCTCCGCCATTTTTGGGAGCGTTGTTTTTTTGACTTTTATTATTGCCTGCAGCGACACCAAGACCGCCAAGGAAACCGCCACCGCAGAAACTGCGGGTACTGAAACCGCCGCACAGGTCGAGGGCACCAAGATGATTACGCTTTCAAACGGGGCAAGCGTCACCTGGATTCAGGACAACGCGGGCAACAAGCTGAACCCGCGCAGCCTTTTTAGCGACGCCAGCGATTCTCTGTTCGAAAGTCTGAACTTGCCTGACGGCATCCCTTCCAGCGTGAGCACGTTCCTCGTGAAGGTCGACGGCAAGTACATCTTGTTCGATGCTGGCCTCGGGGCATTCGGCGGGCAGCTCATGAGCCGCCTCGCCACTCTCGGCGTGAGCCCCGACAGCATCGGGCTTATCTACCTTACGCATTTCCATGTGGACCATATTGCGGGCCTTGTCGCGAAGGACGAAGCGGGCAACGACACGAAGGCATTCAAGAACGCCGCCGTCTATGCGGGCAAGGTGGAATACGACGCCTGGATGAACGACATCCCGAAAAACGACTTGCAAAAAGGCATCATGGCGCTCTACAAGGATAGCCTGCACCTGTTCGCCTTCGGGGACAGCCTCCCCCATGGCGTGCTCGCGATGGATGCCATCGGGCATACGCCGGGCCATACCGCCTTCCAGTTTGGGAACCTGATTATCGTCGGCGACCTGATGCACGGTTACGCCCTGCAGAAGGACCACCCCGAAATCAATTCAAACTACGACATGGACAAGCCGAAATCCGCCGAGAGCCGCAAGCGCATCATGCAATACGCCCGCGACAACAAACTCCTGATGGCCGGCATGCACCTGCCCCCTCCGGGATTCGCGGAATAAGGACTTTCTCGCTTAGTCGCAACTTGACTAAAATCGTGCAGGTTTATAAAAAAGACCTCAGCGGTGAGCTACGGTCTAAATTTTTGGGGCGTTCCCCACTTCGTGGGTCGGGCTGTCGCGTTATCGCACGGCCATTTCAAAAACAACAACAAAGTCGCCGTGCGTCCGTTCAGCCTTTGATTTCGTCATTCCTGCCATTGAGCCGGAATCGACTCGTCAAAGTCCGACCCCTTCGGGCTTCCATCCCTAACGCGAAAATGAAAAAATGTCTTACTCGTTTTCGCCAAATGTATTTTTTAGCGATTCTTTCTATGCTTGGAATACTTCCAGTCAACTTTTCCGTTTTTTACAATTACATTTCCTTTATCATCCAAGCATGATCTAGGATGCTTTACAAATCGCAAAAAAAGTCATTTTCATGAGTCCATGAAATCCATTTATTATAAGGCCACTCACTTAAACCTGAATATTCCTTAAACATACATTGAGCGATAAATCCACATACAACGATTCCTTCAAGATTTGGAAACGATTTAAGACAATCACCCAAGGTATTTTTATATTCGTCGAATATGCTAGGGGCACTCCGGCTAAGTTCTAATATTTTATTCGTTATCTTAGCAGAATGGCATCCCATTTTCTTGCATTGGTGCCAACTATCTTGTTCAACATCCTTTAGATTTTGTCAAATTGATTCGCTTTCATTAAGAGTTTCACCTGGCTTCAAATCGTCTTTTTTTAGTGGAAACTTGAAAGTATCAAAAATTGCATATTGAAAGACATTTGGGTCTTTGCCAGCAATCAATTCACCAAAAGCTTTGTCTGAAACGGGACTTATTTTGAGAAGTGCTTTTGACATAACTTCGCCATTTGGACCTGCACATGGATATCCCTTTTCTAGCTCTGTTTTCCCAGGAGACTCCAGAATAAATAGAGTCTTGACTTCGTTTTGTTTTCCCTGAACATAATGTTCATGTTTTTCTAGATGATTTGCCATAATAACGTTCTCAATAAATTTGACCTATAATTCAAGTTCCTGCTCAGCAGGCTTGAACTGCTTTGTTTGCGAAAGAGAAAACCCCTTTTTGATTATAAATCTTTCTTTCACATCTTGGTTTGTATATCGGTAAAAAAGGATTTTTCCCTTACGTGAACAGTCCTCCTTCTTATATCGGTGCACGCTATTCGGACCTAGTACAACGATAAGTTCATCATATTTATCTGGGTCTCCTACGTGAATGTTCTTGGCTTTAGTGGAGTCGCTGAATTTGATTTGTATTTTTCTTTCATTTTCCGTTGCATCGTAACTAGGATTTGTTTTGGATTGAACCAATGTCAAGTTAGGATAAACCTGATTACAAAGAAATTCACCGATATCGCCAAATATGTTGTCAGACCGGATGATGCCTACTTTTCTCAACTCTTTGATTAGTTCGTAAAATTGGTGTAACTTTGTTTTATGTTTGATATCCAATCCCATAATAAATTTCCTTTTTCCGCGACCGTGCTTCGCGCGGGTTAGGGGTGGGGCCGTGGCCGCGGGCGGCCTAGGCCCAATTCGCTCTACGCCCAATGACGTAGGCTCACTCGGAATCCTTGACGAGACGAACAGAGTAACCGTTCGACTCATTGTCGTAGTACGAATCCATCGATGCGCCCGCACTGAAGCCACGGCAGTAGGCGCTGGAAGACGAGAAGTCAGTGGCCGTCCAGAAGTACGCGTAGCTGCCTAAACCGCTGAAGGAGCCCGAAAACTGGTAACCAGCGGGAAAAGCCGCAAAGCCGTAATCATCTGTACCATTGCCGCTATCCCACCCGTTTTTAGACTTGAGCTTAGTGCCAGCATTTGCCACTCCGCCCACATTTGTGGCTAAAATACCCCATTCTTCATTTGTAGGCAAATGCCAGCCATTAGGAACTGCAGACATGGCGGCAGCCCATGTGTAAAGACGGCCATACTTTTCACAATTGTCTTCTTTGTTTCCATAGCACCAGCTATCTGAGATTTCATAATTCAGGTTTTCCGCCATCCAAATTTGAGAACCAATCTTAATAGTTTTGTAGGTTTTACCATCTCTAGAATCTGTCATTGTTCCAGAATTTATATCTATATAGGTTGCCGTTCTCCACTTCCCGCCATCGCAGACGTAATAATTGTTGGTGTTTACATTCCCTGCAACAACATTTCCTTCTGTACAAGTTTGTCCATAAGTATCATATTCCAATGCACTTGCCGTAGTCCATGCGTTCGATTTGCAGATGTAGTAAGTGGAACCGGACTTTCCGACGAATCCTTCCCTTGAAGCGTTACACACTCCGTTCAAATCTTTTTCAATGGTTGTTGCCGCTCGCCATACTCCGCCATCGCAGGCATAATAACTGTTGATGCTTGCATTCCCTGCAACAACTTTTCCTTCTGTACAAGTTTGTCCATAAGTATCATATTCCAATGCACTTGCCGTAGTCCATGCGTTCGATTTACAGATGTAGTATGTGGAACCGGACTTTCCGACGAATCCTTCCCTTGAAGCGTCACACACTCCGTTCAAATCTTTTTCAATGGTCGTTGCCGCTCTCCATACTCCGCCGTCGCAGGCGTAATAACTACTTGTATTTACCTTTCCTGCTACGACAATTCCATCCGTACAAGTCAGCCCGTAAGTGTCGTACTCCAACGCCGTTGCGGTCTGCCACCTGGAATCGCGGCAGATGTACCACACGTTGTTTGTAGAATCCAGCTTGCCCGCCGTAGTGCACATCCCGATGGCGGTCTCCACGGGTGAAACCTTCCAGCCGTCGTTATACACATACACGGTGTCGGTCACGTTGCCCTTCTTCAAGTCGCCCGACTTTCCGCTGACCCATCCGTAAGTGTCCTTCTCGAAGGTGGTAGATGGCCGCCATGCGCCGCTTGCGCAGGTGAAGTATTCGCCGTGACGCTTGCTGAGTTCGTTCGTATTCTGCGCAACGACACCGTTACGCACAGAGGTGCAGCCGCCGAGTCCGTAGGTGTTGTTCCAGAACGCGGTGAGATAGGTCTCGTAACTCGGAATTTCGAGGATGTTCCAACTTTTGACCATGGCGCGAACGGTGCTATAATCCAGTTCGTAGGCGAAGTCAGCCATATCCGCCTTGGTAAGCGGGTCGTTCCACTCGCCATCGGGCGTGATGTCGGCAATGAATTTGTCGATGGCCCGTTTTACCTGGGCGTCGGTGCGGTCGCCGAGGAAGAGTATCGATATGGCGAGAAGCGTCGCGTTCCCGTTGGCAAGTTCGGCATCGTTCGCGTCGCGGAATACCACCAGGTCTTCGGAATACTTGATGGTCGTCGCGAAATCGAAGGCGGTCATGATTTCCTGGTCGGCCTGCTTTTTGGCGGCGAACACGCTGTAACCCTTGCGCACCAGGTAAGCCGCGCGGTTGTATTCCAGGTGCGTGAGCAGGTTGATGTTTGCTTCGGTGCGGGTGAGCGCGGGCTGCCCGTCGATGGTCACAAGGTCGGTCAGGGCTCGGAGCGTGATGGAGTCCCCGGACCATTCGCCCGTGACCTCGTTACGGTAGCGGCCAGTCACTTCGAGCGACGCGTAGGGGTAAACCAGGCTCACCTTCGGAATCACGAAGTCGCCCTTGTTGCTGGAAATCTCGTCGTCATAGGTGCGGCCTGTTGGGGCCAGGGTGTCATTCAGTTCGCGAAGCACCAGCGAAGAATTGAATTCGAACGGGCCCTTTTGCGCGACACCCATGATGGAGCGGTTCTCTATCACAAAACCCTTCACCTTGTCCGCGACCCATTTCGCGGAATCGCAGGTGTAGTAGGTGGTATCCGCCTTGACAAAGATGCGCTCGCCCTGGCGCGCGGTGTCGCAGCGGCCGAGGTCATAGACTGTCTCCACGTCGGTGAGGAGGACGGAACTGCTGGATTCTTCGCCGTGGCACTCCGCGCCTTGCCCGGAAAGACATGCGGAAGAACTGCTCAAGGCAACGCTAGAGGAACTCGGGGCGGCGGCTTCGGACCATTTTTTGCCGGAGCACTTGAAGTAGGCCGCCTCGGAAATCACGTAGACAAGTTCCCCTTCGCGGGCCTCGGAACAGGCACCCAGTTCGTAAAGGATCGCGACCGGGTCGGGCCGGGTGGAAGCGCTGGAGAACGCCGGATTATCGATCGGGGTCGAGAATGACGAGGAGGGGGCATTGTTAGATTCCGGGACGGCGGGGTTCAGATCGAGCCAGTTGCCGCCCGTGCAAAGGAAGTCCTTCATCACGTCCATTACGTAAAGGCTGTCGCCCTCGCGGTCCGCCGTGCAGCGGCCCATGTCATAGACCGTTTCGACTTCGCGGGGTGCAATATCTTCAACCGGAGTTTCCTTGGCGTTGGAGCCGGAATCGCCACCGCAGGCGGCAAGAAGAAGGGTCGCCATGGCTCCTATCGCTACGCTCTTGGATGACAGGTGGAGTAAACGGCTCCAGGAGGAATGCTTTTTCGGATTTGGCATGGTTTTCATGGTGTTGTCCTCGATTTATAAATGCGACAAGGCGCGCCGTGCAAAAGTGCAGGCGTGAACATGTTGCGGAGGCTGTCCGCAAAAGTTTGGACTGGGTGCCGCGAATCCGCAAGGGCGAAATCGCCCACATCGTGTATAGAAAAGTTTACACGGGGGGGGGTAACGCAACGCGTTTACGGGCCGACGGGAGATGCCCCCCGCGGCAAACGAAAACGGTCCCGGCTTTCGAAAGAAAGCGCCGGTTTATGTAGTTTACGTTCGACATATACACCCTAAATATAACCTAAAATTCCGCGAAACCGCATGAAATGTTTACAAAAGAGACCGGTTTTGTGACGGAAACGGCGACGCTCGCTATTTTATAAAGAAAAAGGGTATTCCAAGTTGTAATGCACAAGGTTAAGCCGATTAAATCGATTGCTAAATAACAATGAAAAATCTATATTGTACAAGAGGTGATATGGCTGGATTTATTTCTGTACATATTGATGATTTTACCCCTTGTCTCAAGGACAATTCCACAGGTGAGCTTGTGGATACCGAGGTCGTACGCATTCGTCGGTCATCCTTTCTTTCAAAATATAACAAGCAAAATGGTTGGTATGTAAATTGGGGAGCTTTGGCAAAAAATTCTGAAATCTACGCTCTTGTTGTTAAGGGAACCGTAGATATTCAAGGGCTGGTTTCTCTACAAAACAATTCTGACGCTAAGGCAATCTACATCCAGTGGATGTGCTCCGCCCCGCAAAACAACAAACTGCTAACTGAGAACATTAAGTATTCTGGCGTAGGTGGTCATTTATTTGCCATAGCAGGGAAAAAATCGGAAGATTATGGATACAATGGAGATGTATTTGGGTTTGCAGCAAGTGAAAAGCTGCTTGGTCATTACGTCGAAAAATTGGGCGCGGTTCCAATCTGCATGCTACACCAATTTCATTTTGGAATTTTCAGTGAGCAGATGAAAAATATTATGGAGGTATATACTTATGACTGGACTGACGAAGAAATATAAAGAATACCTCAAAGACAGTTATTCGCCCATTGATATCAATACATTACCCGCATTCGTTGATATGCGGGCGATGTTTGAGTATGCAAAAAAGAAATGCGTCCAGATTTCGCAATTAACGAAAGAAGAAAAATCAAAATTTTTAATTCCCAACACAAGGGTTTCAGACCCCTAGCATAAAGAACTTAACAATCTCTGATTTAGAGTGATTTTTGTACAGAAAAGACCGCAGCGGTGATGAGCTACGGTCTATTTTTTTCGTAATTCTTCGATTACGCCCTTGGCAAGGAGATCCACGATTCTATCGCTCCGCTCCAGAATGACAGCGGGGATGATTTTCCTGTCAATTATGCGCGAACCGTCGTGAAAGCGAAGGCCTCTCCGTCGGCGTCGTTGGCCTCGAGGCCATCGGCAGCGGCAGCCCAGGCAATCTTCACGGCCTGAGTTTCGCCGGCAATGTAGGTTTCGTTTTCGGCAACAGCCTGCTTGAAGATTTCGCTTGCAGAGAACAGCGTCACTTCGATCTTGTCGGTGATGGCGTAGTTCTGATCCTTACGGCGGTTCTGGATGCGGTTCACGAGTTCGCGGGCCACGCAGGCGCGGCGGAGTTCGTCCGTAATCTTCAAGTCCAGAGCCACGGTGAAGTGCTGGTTGGCTTCCACGGCCATGCCGTCGGCCACGATGCGGTTGAGCATCAAGCAGTCGGCACCGACTTCACCGAAGTCGAACTTGATCGTCTCGCCATTCTGCAGAGCCTTGATTTCATCGACGGTCAGCGAATTCAGCTTGGCAGAAATCACCTTCATGTTCTTCGCGTAATCCGGGCCCTTCGCCTTGATGGCGAGGAAGTTCGGCTTGGCGGAGAGCTGCACGAGCTTCGTCTCATCTTCGAGGAACTTCATTTCGCGAACGTTGAGTTCTTCGAGAATCAAATCCTTCATCGTTTCAGCAACATTCTTTTCTTCGGCGCCGTGAGCAACGACCGTCATGCTTGCAATCGGCATACGGTTCTTTACGTTGTTCGTTGCACGAATTACGCGGCCCATTTCAACCATGCTACGCACCATGGCAATGCGTTCCACAAGCTTTTCGTCCATGAGGGACTTGTCGGCGCTCGGGAATTCGCAGAGGTGCACGCTCACCGGAGCATTAGCATCAACTTCGCGAACGAGAATCTGGTAGATTTCTTCGGCGAGGAGCGGGAGGAACGGCGCGAGAATCTTGGAGAAGTCAACGAGCACCTTGTACATGGTTGCGTAGGCGGCGTTCTTGTCGCCATCGTTTTCAGACTTCCAGAAACGGCGACGGCTGCGGCGCACGTACCAGTTCGTGAGGTCATCCACCGCGGCAATCACGGCAGGCACCACGTTGTACAGGCGGTAAGCCTTCATTTCCACTTCGACCTTGGCAGCGAGATCCTGCAGCGTTGCAAGCATCCAGCGGTCAAGTTCATTCTCGCTCTTGACTTCCTGACCGGGCTTCCAGTTGAGCTGGCCCTTGGCGGCGTCGGCGTTGTGGTTAGAAACAAAGAATGCAACAGCGTTCCAAAGCGGCAACATCACCTGCTTCACGATGCCCTTCACGCCTTCTTCGCTGAAGCGCAAGTCTTCGGCCTTGAGAGCTGCAGAGTTAATCATGAACAAGCGAATAGCGTCGGCACCCGTGCGTTCGATGAGGTCGTTCGGGTCCGGATAGTTGCGCTTGGACTTACTCATCTTGGAGCCGTCTTCGGCCAAGATGATACCGTTCACGATCACGTTCTTGAATGCGGGTTTCTGGAACAGGGCGTTAGAAAGCACGGTCAGTGTGTAGAACCAACCACGAGTCTGGTCAAGGCCTTCGGCAATGAAGTCTGCCGGGAAGCTGCGTTCCACGAGTTCCTTGTTTTCGAACGGGTAATGGCGGCTGGCATACGGCATAGAACCGGATTCAAACCAGCAGTCGAAAACTTCCGGCGTGCGGCGGTAGACCTTGCCGTTCTTTTCGATGGTAAGCTTGTCCACAAAGTGCTTGTGCAAGTCGTCGAGCTTCACGCCGGTGAGCTGCTGGAGTTCTTCGATGGAACCCACAGCAATCATGTCGCCGTCGTCAGAGAGCCACACCGGAATCGGCGTACCCCAGAAACGGTTACGGGAAAGGTTCCAGTCGCGGGCGCCTTCGAGCCACTTGCCGAAGCGTCCGTTCTTGATGTGGTCCGGAACCCAGTTCACGGTCTGGTTGTTCTCGACCATCCATTCCTTCAAGGTCTTGGTCACGCCGTCCTTGCTCGTGACAGGGGCATCAATCTTCAGGAACCAAGTCTTGAGGGCGCGGTAAATCAGAGGAACGCCAGTACGCCAGCAGTGCGGGTAGCTATGCACAATCGTGTCCTGCTTGAACACGCGGCCCTGTTCCTTGAAGTAGCGGATAATTTCCTTGTCGGCTTCCTTCGCACCGAGGCCCTTCCACATCGGGACCTTGTCCGTGAACTTGCCTTCGGTATCGAGCGGGTCGAAAAGGCCGAGGTCGAGTTCAGCACCCTTCTGGAAGTCTTCTTCACCGAAGGAGGGAGCGGTGTGCACGGCGCCAGTACCGTCTTCGGTACTCACGTAGTCGGCGGGGTAAATCTTGTAGTGGCGGGACAGCTGGTCCGGCGTCACGAATTCGTCGGAGATACGGGAAAGCGGTTCGTAGTCCTTGCCCACGAGTTCGGAGCCCTTGCAGGTATCGACGATGTTTGCGTTCTTGAAGTAGGCAGCGGTACGGCTTGCGGCAATCCAGTACTTCTTGCCATCCTGTTCCACAAGGTTGTAGTCCATGTCCGGGCCCACAACAATGCAGAAGTTGGAATAAAGTGTCCACGGGGTCGTCGTCCACACGAGGATGCTCGTGTCCTTGAACTTGGCGACCTCCGTATTGAGCGGGAAGATGAGCGTCAGGGACGGGTCCTGACGGTCCTTATAGCCCTGGTTCGTTTCGAAGTTCGAAAGCGGAGTAGCGAGAGCCGGGCTGTACGGCTGGATGCGGTAGCCCTGGTAGATGAGGCCCTTGTCGAAGCACTGCTTGAACACCCACCACACAGATTCCATGAAGTTCTTGTCCATGGTCTTGTAGCCCTTGTCGAAGTCGACCCAGCGACCCATGCGGCGAACGGTCTTCTTCCATTCGCTCGTGTACTTGAGCACCTTGCCGCGGCAAGTTTCGTTGAACTTGTCGACGCCGAGCTTCTGGATTTCGGCAACGCCAGCGAGACCGAGTTCGTTCTGCACCAAAGATTCAATCGGAAGGCCGTGGCAGTCCCAACCGAAACCGCGCGGAACCTTCTTGCCCTTCATGGTCCAGTAACGCGGAACGATGTCCTTGATGGTACCGGCGAGCAAGTGACCGTAGTGCGGAAGGCCCGTTGCAAACGGAGGGCCATCGTAGAAAGTGTACGGTTCGGTTTCCGGACGGCTGTCAAGCGACTTCTTGAAACTTTCGTCCTTGTCCCACAATCCGAGAATACGCTCCTCAACATCAGGGAACGTTTCGTTTTTATCTACTTCGCGAAACAAAGCCATTACAATAACCTCTAAAAATTTAACGCGGGGAAATTTAGAAAAAAATGACTATGAATGTTTCAAAACTAGGGAAAAAATACGCGCTCTTCGGTCTGTGGGACAACTTCGCAAGCCGAGAGCCGCGGCTAAACTTGTTTAGGCATGGCCGAGGCGAAGAAGTTGGCGCTTGCGCAAGGTCTCTTCTTTCTTTACTTCACGAAACATGGGTTACCTCTCGGCCTTCGGCCAGGCTGTGAGCCATGAGCGCGGAAACCTTCGGTTTCCTTTGAGCAATGAGGATGCCTAGCTATGCTAGGCTTTTGTATCAGGCGCCTTTGGCGTGATTCTTTAGCTCAAAGCACACGAAGTGCGCGACCTCATACCTCATAGCTCATAGCTATTAGGCGTTAAACTTTCGGGCGTAAAGATAGAAAAAGGAGCGAAAAGCGTTCTTTCTAGGGCTTGCTTTTTTCGTATTTTGCCCTTATCCACTCGGGGCTGCGGGCGCGGGTTTCAATACTTACGCCGTCGATAACGCCATTCCAGGTCTCGGTCCTGATTTCGTTGCCGCCCACGCGGAAAGGAACGCTCCGGTTCAGGTCATTCGGAACAAATTCCTGCGCATTGCCTACGGGCTTGCCGTTTACGAACATGCTCACCATGTGATCTTTCGAAACGAGTACGAGGAACGCCCATTCTCCCACAGGGACACTGCTTGAATCGCCGAAGAAAATGGCTTCGGGATAGTTGGGCATGCTTTTCATTACGGTGAATGAACCGGTGTTCGACTCAAAATGCCACTGGAACCTCGACGTGGAATCGCTCCAGTAGGCGCGCTGGCAGAACAGGGCCTGGTGCTCTCCGTTTGGACCGCTCCATTTTGTCCACAGTGAAAGGGTAAAATCTCCGCCGGTTGGGTTGAGGGTGTCCAGGTCTATATACTGGCCCGGTTCAAGCAGCACGCCATTGCCACTTACGCCCTCTACATAATTTACACTGTCTGCAATTTTTCCGTTGTGGTCAAACACATATTCGTCGCCGTTCATTTCGATGTTTATCGCGGTCCATCCGGTATTGGCCTCGCTTACATCGTCGGCGTGAAAAGATGTGAATCCGTAGGTTTCCCCGAGTAGGTCAAGGTCAGGATTCCAAAGGTGTCCTCCGAAGTTTTCCAGTTGCGGAAGTACCAGCGTGTCGCCGGCGTCCTGTATCGAGAACGAGATGTAACCCGTCACCGAAGCGCTTTCTGAATAAATTAACGTTTCTTGTATGCCGGGTGGAATCGAATCGAAACGGAAGGATCCGTCTGCCTGCACTTCGGCCATGAGGTGTGTTCCGCCGATACGGACCAATCCAGACGTTGCACCAGAAATGCTTCCCCGGACAGCCTTGTTCGTGCCGATGCGGATTTCCTCTGTCTTTTGAGTTGGCGGGAGAGAAAGTCCCGAAAGTGCACCCGATTCGGCGTACAGGTAGAGTTCTGGTGTGGCCTGCTTGCCGATACGTTCATCGTCGGCGGGCATCTTGAGTTCAAACTGTGCGTTGGAATCGGCAAAGGTTTCTAGGGAATCGACAATTTCAATGCCGTTGTCCCAATACAGCGCAAGCCGTGCGGCGGGCATTTTTTTGCCCTGCATGTTGACTACGGTTCCGCAGAATACAACCGAGTCTGGTTCCTGTGCAACAGAATTTCCGATATCGGTAACGCCGCCAGCCACATCGTTGCTGTTTGAACAAGCGAGGAGGGCAAGGGTGGCGGCAAAAACGGCCATCCACTCACGGCAAGGTTGTCTAAGCCAAACTATCAAACGATTCATCCTTCGTCCTCCTTCGTGAGCATCTTGCTCATCGGGAACGCCACGAGCATCATTTCGTAAATACGCTCCACGTTGGTGTCGTTGGACGCGCGGGCTATAATTTTTTTGCGGGCTTCCTCGAGAATTTCTACGGCGTAATCATAGGAACTTTTGCTCATGGCAAGGGTCGTGAACGTGGCAAAGCGTTCGTCCTTGGGCATGGATTCCACTGCACCTATGGCATGCTGTATGTACTCGTGTCGGATTTGCCGGAGTGCAATGGGTGGAATTTCTGCGGCGTCCAGCATTTGCGAAGTCAGTTCGTAGCGGTCGCCCTCTTTTTTCAAGAGTCCCCATTCCAGCAGGTTCTTCACCGCCTTGCGGGCTTCTTCTGTCGTTATTTGCGGCGTGAGCGACCGTGCCAGCACGCGGTAGTCTTCGTGCCAGTCCAGGTCAACGGCGAGTTCGCGTATGATAGGGTAGTACCACTTGCTAAAGTAAGCCTGCTCGCGGGTGGTGACATGGGTGAACTCGATCTGCTTGCGGATTTGCAGAATCTGTTTCCACGCCTGCTCCCGGATGTCCACCTGCTCTGCCTGGTTGTATTGCACCAGCGCCTCGAAGTATTCTTTTTGCAGGGGCTCAAAGTCCATAGCCTTCGAAATTTTCTCGATGGACTTGTGCGTAAGGTTGAATCGCCCGCGAATTACGTTCAGGCAGTAAGAGGAACTGCTGAATCCGGCTTTTGCCGCAAAGAAACGGTGGGAAAACACGGAGCGCATTTTCTTCTGCTCTTCGAAATAATCCTGCATGAACTTGCGGAAATCGTCGTAGTCGAATAGATGTTCCAGTGCGATACTCACGCTCCAAAAGATATATAATTTTTACACAAAAATCAATAAATTTTGTAAATATTGAGTGTTTTTGATTTTGATGTGTAATAAAAATTACACAAATGGAGGCAAAAATAGGGTTTTTACACGCTTTTAACACGGAATCTTTTTCTACGGGTGAAAAAAAACTGGGATTTGGGGCAAAGGGATTCTATTTATTGCGCAGGACAATGTCAGGAGTGTTATTTATGCAGAAAAAAATGACAGGATGGATAATCGCGGCGGCACTTGTCGCCGGAATGGGAGCGGATGTATTTGCCGCCAATGGCGATGCCTACGTTTGGCCTGCCTACCGTTCGGATTTGGATTACAATACCAGGGAAAATCTCGGAGATATCCAGCCGCCCACCAAGTTCAACAACAACTGCTCGGGAGTGACCGGCAAGAAGGCCGGCAAGTGGTGGGCCTTCTATTGGGGCAAGGACCGCGACAGCCGCATTACGGATGTTACCATCGATAGTATCCTCAAGAAGTACGATACCGATTTCGGTTACCTTTACGATACCCTGGGATGGGCCCCGGATGCCCAGGCGCAGGACGGCCAGTACAGTGCCGTTTACTACTATGGCTCGGGTACATGTGCCGGTGGCGCAAAGGAAGACACGACGGGCGGTTGGCAAACTTGGGTGGCGGGCTACACGGCTGTGGCGGCCTCGTTCTATCCGCTGTATAGTTTCAATACGAGTTGCCCTTATCGTGATCGTGTGGCCCAGATGGATGCGATGATTCACGAAGGTATCCACTCGATGACGAACGGTTACCCCGGCGCGAAGGATGCCCACTGGTTCCAGGAAGCGGGCAACACCTGGATTCAACAGGATATGTTCAGTCACCGTGATGGCGTTTACAGCGGCATGGGGTTCCTGAATGCGGCGACGGTCATTGCTCCCTTTATGCCCATCGAATGCTACTCGGGTTGGCTCATTGATGGAACTTTTGGTGGACCCGGTGCCCAGGGAGTCACCGGCAAGAACCAACGTTCCCTGCTGGGTGGCGCACAGTACAGCAACATTTTCCCTACGTTTATGGGAACCTGGTTGGGTACGGGTTCGGTCCGCTGGATCTATGGCCACGCCTACGGCGAAACGACCTACCTGCTTGAAACTTACGGGCTCAATATCGGCCTTGGCGACGAAGGTGTGCGCAGGCTTATTACGGAATTCCGGGCGAAACTTGCCATGCTCGACATGAAAAAATGGTCTAACGAGATAAAGAACCTGCTGAACCAGAATTTCGGAGGGCAAAGTTATTGGGAACAGGACTACTGGGATAACGGCAATTATAGTTACACCTGGAAAATGACTCCCTACCAAAGCGTGACTGTAAGCAACGGCAACTGGGTGCCGAACCAGGAGACGACCCCAGGGTGGTCCGGTTCCAATGTCATTCCGCTTGAGATCATGGAAGACGCAACGCAAATCGCCATGACGATGTCCCCGAACGGGTCTTACGCGACTAACGACAATATGCGCCTTGTGCTTGCCTACCGCGCTTCCGATGGAACCCCGGTCTACAGTGAACCGGTCAAGGGCAATCAAAAGGCGACTCTTCGCTTGGACAAGACCCCGAGTACCACCGGCGGCTCCAAGATGGCCTTTGCGATAGTGGTGAATACCGACTATGCCTATTCCAAAAATCCCGACATGCGCACCTACCATTACGATTACCGTCTCAAGCCCGAAGAAGGTATCAACGCTGCGGGGGATGCAAATACGAAGTACTATAACGATTTCAAACTGGAATACGATTGGCCGGAAATTGACGAGAATCCAGTTTCCAGTAGTAGCGCAACGACAGTATCGTCAAGCAGTGCCATACCGAAATCGTCAAGTAGCGAAACCCTTGCAAGTTCGAGCAGTGCCGTGCCCGTGTCAAGCAGTTCCGTAAATGCTCCTGCGGGGGAAACTGCGGTTTACGAGATAAAGGTCACTCTTCCGATAGACGAAAATTACGCTCCTGTCGTGGCGAATTTTGACGTGGACGAAGTTGCCCTGAAATTGGGCCTTAAGGCATCGGCCCTTTCTGAGGCGACCTTCTTTGCCCAGGAACCAGGAGGAAACAAGGTCCTGCGTTCAACGGCAAACGCCCCCGGACACTGGTTTGGAAGCGATGGCAAGGTTGTCGAATGGGGCGAAAACGCCTATGTGTTCAGCGAAGCCGATTTGTCGAAGGGGACCCTTTCTGTGGGCCACTACCCGAATCGCGTTTCCAACGGCGAAACCTATAGCTTTACACAGGGAATCTCCAATGGCAAGAATTCTGTGCTGTTCAATGTCCGGGTGACAATCACCAACGAAGAGGGCAGCGGGGCAAGCGAAACGACGACGGCCCTGATGTATGGCCTCGAAGGGCTTCCGACACATATGCAGCTCAAGAAGCAGCACGGGATGATTATGGTGCAGTACACGCTCCCCCAGAGGGACAACGTGAAAATCAGCCTGTTTACGGGTTATGGCGCCCTTGTGACACAAGAAATCACGGGCCGGTTGAATGCCGGGGCGCACACGTATTCCTTCGACCTGGCAGGGCTACCTGCGGGCATGTACATCGTAAAGGTCTCCTCCGGCAGTTACCGTGAGGCAAGGCCGATTAGCATTACACGCTAAAGACTTTGCTATCGGGTCCCGAAATTATCCATGGAACACAGGGACCCGTATTATTCCAATTTGGAATAGCATTTTTTGTAAAAATAATACTATCGTGTGACATTTCTGGCGTAAAGCGGGTATAATTAGAGAAGATGGTTCAATTCAAGGGAGGCCTGATGTCCAACGCAAATCCGCAAATGAAACACATAGTGCTCATAACCCTGTCCGCCGCCATTGGCGGGTTTCTGTTCGGGTTCGACTCGTCCGTCATCAACGGGGCAAACGGGGCGTTAAAGGTACACTTCAACGCGACGGACTATGAACTGGCCTGGTCTGTCTCCCTGGCCCTTATTGGGGCTGCTATCGGTGCGTTTTTTGCCGGGCGGATTGCCGACGCCTTCGGCCGCGTGCGTTGTATGCTTTTTGCTTCAGACTTGTTCCTGTTGAGCGCTATCGGGTCGGGTATCCCCTTCGGCATCCCGGACTTTATTATGTGGCGTATCATCGGGGGGCTCGGCATTGGAATGGCAAGCATTATCGCACCGATCTACATTGCAGAAACTGCGCCAGCCCACTTGCGTGGACGCTTGGGCTCATTGCAACAGTTCGCTATCGTGATAGGAATTTTTGTAGCGCTCCTTTCGAACTACCTCATCGTTCGCATTGCGGGTTCGGCCAACAACCCGATGTTCGGTCACATCAAGGCGTGGCAGGTGATGTTCTGGGTCGAAATTATCCCGTCGGTAATCTACGGCTATGCCGCCTGGAAGCTTCCTGAATCGCCCCGTTACCTGATTCACAAAGGACTCCTGGACGAAGCCAAGAAAGTTATTGCCAAAATTAATCCCGAAGGGGTTGACGAAGAAGTTGAAAAGATTCAAGGCTCCTTCAGCAATAAAAAGCCCGCCAAGTTTACCGACCTGCTGGAAGTCATTAACAAGAAGGAGCGGATCACTCCGGTTTTGTGGGCTGGCTTGGGCCTTGCTATTTTGCAGCAGCTGGTTGGCATCAACGTTATCTTCTACTACGGCACCATGCTCTGGCAGAGTGTGGGTTTTGGTGAAAGCGACGCGTTCCTCACCAGCGTGATTTCTAGCGCCATCAACTTGGTGATGACCGTTGCCGCCATTTTGCTTGTGGACAAGCTAGGCCGTAAACCCCTTCTGCTTATCGGTAGCGTTGGCATGGCGGTGACCTTGAGTACCCTTACGATTTGCTTCATGGGTAGCGGTGGCGCAGCCCTGTCTGATTCTGCTGCCTTTGTGGCCCTGATAGCGGCAAACCTCTACATCGCCTTCTTTGCGGCGACCTGGGGTCCTGTGATGTGGGTGATGCTGGGCGAAATGTTCAACAACCGTATCCGCACCATCGCCATCGCCATTTGCGGGCTGGCCCAGTGGTTTGCAAACTTTGTGGTCACCTGGACATTCCCCGTGCTCACGGGCGAAGACGGCTTTGGCGTTGGTCCCACCTATGGTATCTATTCGTTCTTTGCCATATTCAGCATCTTCTTCGTGGCAAAGTTTATCAAGGAAACCAAGGGTAAACAGCTAGAAGATATGTAATTGCGAATTGATTAATGGAGGTGCATGATCACGGGCCGGTTCTTGCCGGCCTCTGTCTTATGGATGGTAAGCTTGCCGGTACTGTCGTAGCTGAACTGCTCGCCGACGCGTTCTCCGTTCACAAAGGAGAGGCTGTCCCGCAGCACACCGCTTTTGTACCAGTTGCGTAAAATTCCGTTCCGCTTGCCCTCTTTCCAGAAGGCCTCGCTTGCAAGTTTCCCGCCTAGGCTGTCGGGGTAGAAACTCCGGCTTATGGCAATCTCGCCGTTCTCCCATATTTCTTCGTAACGCAGGTCGTGCCCTTTCTTGTAGAACCACAGGGTGGCGCCCGAGACGGCTTTCCCGAGAACGGCGCTACTGTCTAGGGTCCCGCCTGGAACGCCCGCCACAAAGGATGTCTCGGCACAAATCATCCCGTAGTTGTCTTCGCACTGGCCGTATCCGATTCCCGTGCCGTTCACGAACTCGCTTTCGATTACAAGGTGCAGGTGGCCGTCGTCCAGCCGCCAGACGGAATCCCTTGCTCCCATTTTCCACCGTTCCCGTCTGTAGGGGAGTAATCCGTCTTCGGAAGTGAGGTAGAATTCCCGAGGGCCGTCCAGCACGCCGTCCGTGTAACCTTCTGTAACAAGCCAGGAATTCTTTTCGTCTGCGGCGTAGGTGATTTGCGGACCGTTAAATACTCCGTATCGACAGCTTGTGGAATGTCTTCGTTTTCCGTTTTCGTAATACTCTACGATGATTCCCACACTGTCGCCACCATGGCAGCTGTTTTCTTCTTGGAGCTTTCCGTTCTTGGACCATTTTTTCCACACGCCTACGCTGTCGCCCTTGTCGTTGTAATGTTCCTCGAAAGCCTTGTTGCCGTTGTAATGAAACCCTTCCCAGTCCCCTACGGGGTGGTCGTCCTTGTAATAACGAATAGCCTCTACCTTCTTGTCGCCGTAATAGCTGGTCCATTTGCCTTCGCGCTTGCCCTTTTTGTATTGGCCAACCATCACTACATTTCCAAGTCCGGTCCAGCGTTTGATTTCACCGTGGGGAACGTTGTCCTTGTAAGGGATCTCGAATTCCTTGATGCCGTTGTTGTACCACTCGTTCCGCTTCAGGATTTCGCCGTCGGGATACACCCATACGGAGGTTTTCTTGACCCCGTTGGCGTGTCGTTCCACCACCTGTTCTTCGGCTCTTTCTACGGTACAGCCGCAAAAGAAGGCGAATACACAAAAAAAAGTGGCAAAACGGAAGAATCTCATGGCATTCAAGGTAGAAAAAAGGTAATTTCTTTTTGTGGATGAATTGAAAAACAAGTCTATCAAGGAAACATTCCGCTCTAAGCTGAAAACACCCTGGGTGTGGATGGTGGTGGCCCTGACGGTAGGGCTCACGATCCTGTTTTCTCTTTCCCAGAAACCCCAGATGGTCCTTTATTCCCAGTACATCAAGTCCCTTTCGGACTTTCAGCTGTTGGACGCCAGGCTTTCAAAGGATATGGAACGCGCCCGTAGCGGCTACGGTCTGGACACCATGAGAATCTTGTCCGAGACCATGACCCTCAGGGAAATGGCGGTATCCTTCGCCCGCCAGATGGACGAGTTGCAGGGGTTCGGTTTTGAACGCCCTGGTTCTGCTTTGGTAAGCCGTTTCGAACGGGAGGTCTTGGGCAAGGTTTCTACGGCCAGGCGTTACCTGACGGTCAGGACCCAGTGGTTGAGTTCCTGGCAGCAGCTGTCCTATGCGGTAAATAGCCTGCCAGACAATCAGGAATACGTGGTTCGGGAACTTCTGGATTCTGCTCGCGCCGGGTTCCCGGTGGTGCGGCCCGAGGGACTTGGGCTTCCGGATAGTATTGCGCACCAGCTGGACATGTTGCTGAACATCAACGTGGATCTTTCCCATGCCTGGGCCCGCATCGACAACGATGCCGCCATGCTGAACAGCGAGGAACTCATTCAGTTTTTCCAGATGGAACGGTTAAACGAAATCGCCCTGAACGCAAAGATTCCCCTGGTCTTCTACTTCTTGACCTTGGTGCTTCTTTTAGCTACATTTTTCTTCATGTTCCGCTCCAAGCAATAATTTTCGATGCCCAGATTTCGTTCAAGACGTTCTATTTATTTCAATTTTGCCTTGCTGTTCTTGTTGGCGGTGGTCTGGTGCGTGTCCTACGCAGGGCCTGTGTTGCAGAGCTTTTTCAAGGAAGAACACCTTTTTTATGGACGGGTCTCCTATGCCGCTATCCCCAGCGTCTTTGGAGGCAGCAACGTTCCGTTTTTGGACAAGACTTTCTTTAGGATAAACGGCGACGACAGCGCTACCTTTGTCCTGTACGCGTCGGAAGAAATGCTGGACGAAATGTCGGATTGGTTCAGCTTTGCCGCTATCAACGTGGGGGATGTTCCCCTGGAAATCAGTGCCGTTAGGCTGTCCGACAACCGCTATATCGTCAAGTCCTTGGCCTCGACCTACGGTGAACTGGACTGGGAAACGGTGTCGGAATACCAGCTGGTCAACTCCCTAATAGCCCTTGGAATCATCGGGGTCTGTTCAGTCGGTTTCCTGATATTCTTTATCCTCGCCATAAGAAACAAACGATGAAACCTCTTTGGGTGCTGTTGCTTGCCGTATCCCTGGCCCTCGGGGCTAGTCGGGATTCCTTGACGGTTTCGGTTCTGCCGATAAAGGCTACCGGCACTGTGTTGCGAGTACCTGTCGGAATCTGGTGGCCCGAATACGATTCAAAGGCCAAGGTCAAGGCGTCATTTCCTGGACATGCGGCGAAAAAGGATGTGGTGGTCTGGTTCCACGGCGGCATGACCAGTGGCAACTGTCAAAAGGGCTTGGTGGCGGGGGAGGCCTTTTCGGATATTTTCCCGGATGTGGTGGTGTTGAGCGCTTCGGCCTGCAAAGAAAACCATTGGGCGACGGAGGTGATGGTTTCTGCGGTGGATGCGGCCCTGGATTCCATTGCCAGGAGGCGGAGGGGTTTTGTAGAAGAGGTCTCCCTTGTGGGCGTCTCTGACGGCTCTCTTGGGGTTCTGGTTTATTCCATGTATGGAAAACGCCGAGTGAAAAACCGGCTTTTGGTGAGTTCCTATGGCAAATTGCTGGGGGAGGCTCCCGCTGTTGCGGCATCCCCCAAGATGGGCTCCGGCAAGTGGCGTTTTTTGCAGGGCGGTGCCGACAGGCTCTATCCTCCGTCGGAAACAATCCCCTGGATTCAGGAATTTTGCAAGAATGTGGGGGCGGACTGCGACCTGAGGTATGACCCCTCTGGGGAGCACGACTGGAGCTATTGGCAAGGCCACCACCTGGATTGGATTCGGGAAGCGTTCCCTTTCAAGAAATAATCGGGCTACCCCCTTGACAAAACGGGCTTTTTTTTCAAAATTTGGTGCACCACGCGGATGTGGTGGAACTGGTAGACACGCTAGATTCAGGTTCTAGTGCTCGCGAGGGCATGAAGGTTCAAGTCCTTTCATCCGCACTGAAGGCCCGCTGACTTATGCCAGCGGGCTTTTCTGTTTTCTTCATTCTGTTGATAACACCAGTATTGTCATGCCCGCGAAGGCGGGCATCTACTGGCGAGATCTGTATATGGATCCTCGCCTACGCGAGGATGACGTTCCTTGAACCTCGAACCTGTTTCCTACATTTCTGCCCATGATTCTAGACGAAATTCCCGAAACGGAACTGCCTGGCGAGCGGGTTGTTCTTCGGGTGCTACACGAACCTGATGCGGCAGGTCTTTACCGCCTGATTGAAGCATCCCGGGAGCATCTCTCGCGGTTCTTGCCCTGGCCTCCTGATTGCACTTCCGTCGAAGACGTTATGGACCGTCTGGAAACCTGGGAGATGCAAGCCCAGATGGGTAACGGTGCCTGCTGGGGCGTTTTTGAGAAAACTGCCGGCGGGGATAATCTTGCGGGCTGCATCTTTATCGGCTGGGTTCATCCAGAGCACCGCTCGGCCACTCTCAGTTATTGGCTCGGGCGGAACTTTACAGGCCGCGGCCTCGCGACGGAATCCCTGAACCTCCTGTGCAAGTTCTGCTTCGAAGCCTTGAAATTGAACCGCCTGGAAATTACGGCTGCTGTAGAAAATAAGGCGAGCATCGCTTTGGCCAAGCGGTGCGGCTTCAAGGAAGAAGGCGTTTCTAGGGACTTAGAATGCCTGCGCGGGAAATTCCACGACCACCTGCGCCTGTCGAAACTCGCTCGTGACTGAGGGGTATGAGGTCGGGCCTTCGGCCCTCTGAGGCATGAGTAATGAGTATTGAGTAATGAGTTATGAGTCTAGGGTTCTTATAATCGCGCTTCCGGCGGCAAATTAAATACCGACAACTCATAACTCACAACTGATAACTCACAGCGGCAAAGCCGCTGTTGGTTACTTAGGTAAACGATAATTAACCATCGGACAGTGCCTTTGCCCCTCTAGACTTCTATTTTTAGGGTATGGAAAATGGAGAAAGTGTAAAATTGACAGAGCCCGATGTGCTGCAATACACGAATTTTCGCGTGTATCTTCGGGACTACTACGAATACAAGAAGAAGACCCAGCCGGCCTTCAGTTTGCGTTTTTTTGCCGAAAAAGCGGGACTTTCCAGTCACGCCCACCTGAAACTGACTATCGACGGCAAGCGTAATATTACTAAGAGCACCGTCACTAAGCTTATCCACGGTCTTGGGCTTATTAAGCAGCGGGCTACTTATTTCGAGAATCTGGTGTTCTTTAACCAGGCCACTGACGACGAAGAAAAGAAGGTCTATTACGAGCAGCTGGTGAAGGCAAGCCCCCATTCCAAACTCCACAAGATGGACCAGGCCCAGCTCCGCATTTTTAGGGAATGGCACCATTCCGTCATTCTGGAAATGGTTTCCCTGAAGGGCTTCAGGCCCATTCCCGACTGGGTTTCCAAGCGTCTTGACGGCAAGGTTACTCCCGCCCAGGTGCAGGAATCCTTCAGCCTTCTTCTTGAACTGGGACTTCTGGTCAAGACCGCCAACGGATTCCGCCAGCGGGACCCTATGATCACTACTGACGACGAAGTTCAGGACCTGATGGTAAAGCAGTACCACCAGCAGATGCTTTCCCTGTCCAAGGATAAGTTGTCCGAACTGGCAAGCCAGGATAGGGACTTTTCGGCCCTCACTTTCAGCATAAGGCACAAAGATTTCCCCAATTTGAAAAAACAAATCCAACTAATGCGCAAAGAACTACTAGATTTTTCTGCCGGTGCTGGAGAAGGCGATGACGTAGTTCAGGTTAATATCCAGTTGTTCCCCCTAACACGAGGAATGTAATGCGCTTTGCGGGGTTTAAATTTGGGTATTTGTTGACTATGGCATGCGCTGCCATGGTTTTTGTTGCTTGTTCCGATGATAAGTCTGTGGCGGGTATCGAAATCGGGAACCCGTCCTTGGCCTTTACTGCAGATTTCTCTGTTGATTATTCCGAAATTTCCTCTAATTCTCTTGCTAAGACGGCCGCTAAGGATGAACCTCTGCTGCTAGATTCTTTTGCTTTGGATTTCTTTGAGGTTCGTTCTTATTCCAGCTATTATGTGGCGGTAAGCATTGATGTGGCCAAGGGCGTACAGCTGTGGCCTGGTGAAAATGCACAGGATTCTTCTTTGAAGGTCTCCTTCACCAATGCGGACCAGGTGGCAGAACCCTTCAAGAATATCGATCTGGAAGACAAGGGTTACCTGAAAGAAATGGGTGTTGCCTTCAGACCGGTTGACGAAAAAGCCTGTGTACAAGGTCGGTTGTTGCTGGGAGGCAAGTATGTTCCTGTTCGCTATTCGCTTTCTTGGTTCAAACAATTTGAACTCCGATATCACTATTCTCAGATAGAAAAGGTTTCGGACAGTGTTGCGAATTTGTCTGTAGTATTCTATCCGCGCTATTTCGTAGAAGGCATAGATTTTTCTGATGCTGAAATTGCAGACGATGGCGTGATTTACTTGGATGCAAAACGCAATACCTCAATATGGGAAAAACTGAATCTTCAGTTTATCTCTAGCTTCCGTCCTCTCCGTTACGGTTACACAACTGCCGATGGAGAAGGAGCTGAGGCATATGTTCTGGACATTTGGGAAGGTATTATCGGTTCCATGAGCGACAATACAATTTCCAATGGTGATTTTTCAAAGGATTTCTATAGCTGGATTGTGTTTGATCAGTTTGAAGGTCGGTCGAAGGCTTCTGTCGAAGAAGATGATAAAGGTGACCATCTAGCAAAAATTCAGGTGACTCGGGGTGGTAGGTTTTCATACAGTGTCCAGCTCATCCAAGAGAATGTGGCGCTTCTTGCTGGCAAAAAGTACAAATGCGTGTTTACCATCTGGTCCGATGTCGAAGGTCAAATTACTGCAAGAATCGGGGCGTACGATGACTACGATACCATCGGCTTCCAGAAACATGTGGATGTGGGAACTTCGGGCAAGTCTGTGGAAATAGAGTTTGTCCCGAAAGAGAGTACCCCCTTCGCCCGCTTTGAACTGAACCTTGGCGGTGAAGAAAGGACCTTCTACATCAAGGCCGTAAAGATATACCGCTTGCAAGAGTAAGCGACAATTGTAAAATTTCAAAAATCTGAAATTTTTTAGGCATATTTTCGGTGAAAAAAGCGTCTATACAAGTAGATGCTTTTTTTTTGTGAGGAAATATGCTTGAATCTTGGTCCAATTTAGTTTTTGGAATGGAATGTCTTGGTTGTGGTTCTGCTTCGGAGAGCCTTGACCCGTGGCTGTGCCCTGAATGTCGGAAGGCTCTTGTCGGGCTTTCTAAGGAGGTGCGGCGTCCTTCGGATGATGTGGTTTGCCTGTTCCCTATGGAAGAATTGACCCGACGGTTAATACACCTATTGAAATACCGGGGCATTCCCGGAATGGCCACCTACCTGGTAAAGCACTCCTGCGTTATGCAGGGGCGTTCTGAAAACTTGTTTCCGGAATTTGTGCGTCCGCTTTACTTTGTGCCGGTTCCGCTCCATAGGGCTCGTTTTCGTGAACGGGGCTATAACCAGGCTGAAATGATTGCCCAAGCTTTGGCTGTGCTGACGGGTGGCCAGGTGTGTCGTTGGCTTAAAAGAAAGACCTTCAGGGTGTCTCAGACAAAACTCTCCCAGCAGGGGCGTCAGCAGAACGTGGCCGGCGCCTTTGAACCGGCGCTTCCGAGAAAACTCCCTTCTTGTGGGACGGTAATCATTGTAGATGATGTCTATACCACTGGCGCGACTACAGGAGCTTGCCTTGATGCCTTAGGTAAGGATTTTCCCTTGGATACGAAGGTATGTACCCTGCTTTACGATATGCCCCTTAGCGCCACGATGGACTATGTGGCTGACCGAAGGGCCTTCTGGAAGGTGGATTAGTGATGAGTCTTGAGTTGTGAGTAATGAGTTGTGAGAACTGATAACAAAAATCTATTGTTTTAATGAAAATAATGCATTTGACTTTATGGATTTTTGTGGGTATATTACAGGTGTAAACAAACAAGAATTTAATTCAAAGGAAGTACATCATGAAAAAGACATTCTTTACTGCTGCTATTCTCGCTGCCGCTACCGCTTTTGCCGCCGATGGTTCGACAAGCTCACCAACCGTTTCGCCAAATCCGACAACGGACAAGGGCTGGACTCATTTCGTGGGTGCTGGTGTTATCGTCCCCATCTCCAAGTACGATGTAGAGGGATCAGATTTCTCTCTGGTGAGCGCTGGGCTAAACCTCAGTTATATGGGAATCGGCAAGAGCGGATTTGCCGTTCGCGCGGACTTGAGTTCCGGAGCCACGTTCACGGATGATGTCAAGTACAATGAAAAGGAATCCGCCGATGTGGGCACCTACTTTGCAGGAGAAGTGGGTCTCGGCTACGGATTCGTGAATACGCCGGACTGGACCGTTGCCGTCTTTGCGAAAGTCGGTGTTGAAGGCTCCGTGTTTACGAGGGACACGGAAACCTACAAGCATCCAGACCTTGGAAAGGTGGACTGGACAAGATCTGTGACGCTGGGAGCCCTAACCCTTGGTGGCGACGTGGTTGTCCGTAAGGCTCTCGGCGATCATGTGGGCGTGTTCGCTTCCGTTGGCGGCCGTTGGGCACCTGTTGCGGTGTGGCTGCTTACTGACGAATATGACAATGACGATGTCAATCGTAAGGATACCTTTAAGTCCGACAAGAGCGATGGCGGGTTCACGGTAGTGCCTACTGTAGGAGCCATGTGGAATTTTTAGGGATCGTGTAGTTCTCGTTTATGACCTACCATGACAAGGAGGTTGAAAAAGAAAAAACGCCCTTACGGGGCGTTTTTTTACGGAGGAAGAGGGACTCGAACCCCCAAGCCTGACGGCGGCGGTTTTCAAGACCGCTGACTTACCAATTAGCCTATTCCTCCAAAGGGCGGGTAAAGAATAAAAAAGTATGGGGGCTCTGTCAATACTTTTTCTATCTTTGGCGTCATGAAGGAAGAAGGTCGCAACGAGACCCTGGAGTCGAGAAGGATCCTGGATTTGCTGTTTTCGTATATGCCGAAGATTGCGGCAGAGCGGAAAATGGACAATCTCCTGATTCTCATGGCCGATTTGGGCCGCGCGATGGTGTCTGCGGACCGTTGTTCCTTGTGGTTGATCGACCGCGATTCCCGCGAGCTCTGGACTAAGGTGGCCCATGGCGTGGATCAGCTCCGAATTCCTCTGGACGCTGGTTTTGTGGGCTATTCTGTACGGACCGGGGAGCCCCTGCTGATAGAAGATGCCTACCAGGACCCCAGGTTTGACCACCGCAGTGACAAAAAGACCCATTACCACACGACATCGGTACTGACAGTGCCTCTTTTTGATACGGAGGGGACGGTAATGGGGGCGTTTCAGGCTATCAACAAGCAGGGAAACACCCAGGTATTTTCTCGCCAGGACCTTGAGCGCCTGATTCTCACGGCAGTCTATTCCGCAAAGACGGTGGAATCGGCGCGTCTTATTGCAGAACAAGAGGCCACCCAGAGGGAAATTATCCATATATTGGGCCAGGCGTCCGAATACCGCAGTCAGGAGACGGGAGATCATATTCAGCGGGTGGCGGAAATTTCCTATATCCTGGCCAAACACTATGGCCTTTCCGAAGAAGAGGCTGAACGCATCAGGCTTGCGTCTCCCATGCACGATTTGGGAAAAATCGGCATTCCCGATTCCGTGCTGAACAAGCCCGGCAAGCTTTCCGAGGTGGAATACGGGGTGATGAAGTCCCATGCCATTATTGGCGAGGAAATGCTCAAGACCTCCAAGAGGGAACTTTTGCGGTTTGCGTCGGCTATTGCCGGTTCCCACCACGAACGTTGGGACGGTTCGGGCTACCCTCGCGGGCTAAAGGGAGAGATGATTCCCCTGGCTGGCCGGATATGTGCAGTGGCCGACGTGCTGGATGCTCTGTCCAGTCCCCGCTGTTACAAGGAACCCTGGCCCGAAGAACGGATTCGTGAAGAATTTAGGGCGCAGCGGGGAGCGCAGTTCCAGCCGGAGTTGGTGGACTTGCTGCTGGCCCATTGGGATGAGTTTTACGGTCCGTACCGCCATTAATTTGGGGTACAATCGCCTGAATGTAAGAAAAAGAAAAGCTTCGGTCGTTAAACCGAAGCTTTTCGTGGTTCCGATTGGAATTGAACCAACGACACGCGGATTTTCAGTCCACTGCTCTACCAACTGAGCTACAGAACCAAATTGTAGCCCAAAAATAGATGAAAGTGTGCGATTTGTCAAGGGTAAATAGAATATTACTGGCATTTTTCCCAAAAAACATATAAATTTGGGTAGGATATAGAGGAATAGTCATGCGTATTTGGACTTGCGTAGCGAAGGCATACTTTGCCGTGTTTGTTGCGGCGTGTTATCTTGCTTGTTCCAATGGATCTGGCACTGTGGCGGCAGAGGAGGGGTCTTCCTCTTCCAAGAGTGGCTTTATAATCGATTCCTTGACCGGGGATACCATCAGGGACACCGTGCGGGTATATCCCGATACGACCTTGCGGTATGTGGGCAATTCCGCTTTGGTTATTACCGAAATAGCTTCACTTAATTTGGACTGGATGGATAGGGATGGCGATGACCCATCTTGGGTTGAGATATACAACAGCGGTGCGGATACGGCGAACCTGAAAGGATACGCCTTGGTTGAAAACCTGAAAGAACCCAAGAAATGGGTTTTTGGTAACGAATGGATTCCGCCTAAATCTTTCCGTACGATTTTCTGTGACAAAAAAGATGTTGTAACGGTTTATGGAATCAAGGATACGGTAGATGCCGACAAGAACGTGCTGCATAGCCGTACACACACCAATTGGAAACTGGACAAAAGTGGCGGAACAATTTATCTGATCGATCCGAGCAATGCCATTCGGGATACTGCCGACTATCCGGAACTTGCGGGCGGTGTGAGCTGGGGTATTGTAGATGGAGGCGCTTGGAAGTATTTCGGAAAATCTACACCCGAAAAGAAAAATACCGAATCTACCGCCTATGACGCTATGGCTCCGTCTGTGGACTTGAGCTCTATCAAGGCTGGCTTTTATGACGAAAAAGGCGTGACCATCAATCCACCGACCATGGAATCGGGGATTACTCTTCGTTGTACGACAGATGGCTCGGCGCCGACATCGTCTTCAAAAGAGTTCAATGCCTCCATGACCATATCCAAGAATACGCCACTTCGCTGTTCCGCGTTCAAGAGTGGAACCCTTACCAAGGAGGTTATTACCAAGACAATCTTTGTAGGAGAGACGGTAAAGATGCCTGTGGTGGCGGTAAGCGTGGATCCTGTTTTCTTCCAAAAACATTATGTGGATGCCAGCTATTGTTACAGTTCCGGCCCGTCGTGCGCCCCGAAGGGCCTGTACGAGGATGTCGAGTTCCCTGCTCATATCGAATATTTTGAAAACGGAAGCAGTTCCGATGGCCCAGCCTTTGACGTCGATGCGGGAATTTCCCTGTTTGGAAACTGGAGCCGCCTTGAAAACAAGAAATCTATAGCGGTTGTGATGCGCGAGGATTATCAGGACGGAAAAATTCACTATCCCTTGTTCGAGACCCGCAAAGAGACGGCAAACACATTCAGGAGCTTTAATTTACGCAATAACGGGAACCGCTATGTGAGCGATTATCTGGAGGATGCCATGGCGGGAGCCTTGCTGGAGGGCTCGGGTGTGGATTACCAGCGTAGCCGCCAGGTGGTGGTTTTCTATAACGGCAACTACTATGGAATCCATGACATGCGGGAACGTTTCAACAAGCATTATGTGGAAACGAATTATGGAATAGATGCCAATTCGGTGGAGGTTATCAAACATTTAGGGCACGATATTACCAGCAATACGAATTCCACGAAGAACTGGACGGATTTGTTGGACCTGGTGAACAAGAATGATGCTGTTTCGGACGCCGATTACGCTACGTTGAAAACTATGATGGACATGGCTAATTTTGCTGATTACATGTCTTTTGAAATTTATATGCACAATGGGGACTGGCCAGGTAACAATGTGCGTGCCTGGCGCAGCCCTGATCAACCTTATAAATTTATGGCTTACGACATGGACCACGGCTTGGACTGGAGTTGGACAGCGTGTGGATCTTTTAAGAATGATGCCAATGCGGAAGGAACCAACATGTTCGACTGGATTGCAAGTGGTGGGTGTAAAGCGTACACGGATAAGCGCGCTTTTGCCAGTATTTTCAACCATCTAATCAAGAATGCCAACTTCAAGCGACTGTTTATCAACCGCTCGGCAGTCATGTTCAACGATTTTGCCAATTCCTCTCGCGTTAACTCCATTCTGGAATCCATGGCAGCCACCTTGGATGAGTCGGAGACGGAAAGGGATATGAAAAAGTTTGACCAGACTGATAGAGGTTATTACAATGTATGCGAAAAACCTTTTAGTATTTCTGGATCCTGCATGAAAAGCTGGGCGGAAAAGCGGGATGGTACCGTGATAAGTGATTATCAGAAGAAATTTGGTCTTGGGAACATGATAACCGTGAAAATCAACGCCTCTGGAAGCGGAGCCGTTCTTTTGGAAGGCGGCAAGCTCCCCAGCACTTCTTACACAGGAAAGTTCTTCTCTGGCAATAAGATGGAATTGACGGCAGTACCGAACGGTTCTGCGGTGTTTACTGGCTGGGACGATGGGGACAAGTCCAACCCTCGTATTGTTACGCCATTGGATAAAGCAACCTATACGGCTACGTTCAAGTAGTTTTCGGCTTTCTTTTTCTACATTTGCCGTGTGATTAGTCCCGTCCGCAAAATGTTCGACGGCATTGCAAGTCGTTATGATTTTTTGAACCACTTTCTGAGTTGTGGGCAGGATATCTTGTGGCGACGCTTTTGCTGTCGGCAGTTAAAGCGGTACGGCGCTGGCCGACGGTTGCTGGACCTTTGCGGTGGCACGGGTGACTTTGCGGTAACTTATGAAAAGCTGTGCGTAAAGCCTGACGTGGCCGTGCTTGGGGATTTTTCTTTTGGTATGTTGAAAGGTGCCGCCGGCAAGAAGACGGTGGCAACTCCCGTGCAGTTGGACGCCATGCGGATCCCGTTTGCAGACGCCTCTTTCGATGTTGTTTTGAATGGTTTTGGGATGCGAAATGTTCCCGATGCAAAAGGAGCCTTGCAAGAGAGTTTCCGTGTGCTTGCGCCTGGGGGCTACCTGTGTGTGTTGGAGTTTTTCGCACCGCGGAATCCGTTCAATCGGTTCTTTTACGGAATCCTTGCTCCGATTTTTATCCCGCTGTTTGGAGCCTTCTTTAGCGGCAAGAAAGAGGCCTATGAGTACCTGGTAAATTCTATTAAACGTTTCTTGCCTGTAAAGGTCTTTTGCCGTATGGCTAAAGAATGCGGATTCCAGGTGGAGAAGGTGAAAAGCTTCAACGGTGGCATTTCTTACGGGGTGTTCCTGAGGAAACCTTTGGAGGCGTCCCGTGGCTAGATATATCTTTGGGGTAACTGGGGCCAGCGGGGCAATTTATGCGACCCGCACGGCCATGTATTTGAAAAAGTTTGGTCACGAAGTATCACTTATTGTGACAAAACCTGGACGCGATGTGGTGGAATACGAAGGACAGGGCGCCCTTTTTGACTATGCCGACCGAGTGTTCAATGTAGATGATTTTTTTGCGGAATGTGCCAGCGGTTCTGCCGATTACGCCGGCATGGCGGTGGTCCCCTGCTCCATGGGAACATTGGGCCGTATTGCTGCGGGAACTTCCGACAATCTGCTGGTGCGCAGTGCTGATGTCTGTCTCAAGGAGCGTAGGGCACTGGTGATTGTTCCTCGGGAAATGCCCTACAACTTGATACACCTGGAGAATATGGAACGAGTGACCCGTGCAGGAGCGGTTGTAATTCCGGCCTCGCCGCAGTTTTACAGCAGGCCGACCTCTATCGAGGAACTTGTGGATACTGTGGTGGCAAAGGTCCTGAAGCACTTAGGGGCGAGTTCGGCTGCGGACTGTGCCGGGATTGTGAAGCCATGGGAATCGCCGCACACCCACTTGTCATCCTGACCCTCTTTTGTCATCCTGAGCCCCGTAGGGGCGAAGGATCCAGTCCCAAGTCTTGAATAAGCGATGAATGATTTATGTTAAAGAAAATTCTAGAGTTCGGTCACCTGGTGCGTTTCAGTCATTCGCTTTTTGCGATGCCCTTTGCCATAGGTTCCATGTGGGTCGCGGCTCGGGGTTTCCGCGGCATGGATGCCGCAGAGGCGGTCAAGATTGTAGCGTTGATTGTGGGCTGTATGGTGACCGCCCGCAACAGCGCCATGAGCTTTAACCGCATAGCCGACGCCGATATCGATGCCAAGAATCCGCGTACCGCAGGGCGCCACCTGCCTGCCGGGCGCCTGAGCAAGGCGTCGGTTGTCGCCTTTCTGGCCGTAAACGGCGTGCTGTTTGTGCTGTTTGCAGCGCTCTTGCAACCCCTCGCCGGTCTGCTGGCCTTGCCCGTTTGGTTGCTCCTGCTTTCGTACTCTTATTGGAAACGTTTTAGCTGGCTTTGCCATTGGTTTTTGGGCTTTGCCATCGGTATGAGCCCCTTGGGAGCCTGGATAGCCATCCGGGGCGAGTTTGCGGTGTTCCCGATTTTTCTCCTGGTGATTCTGATGCTATGGATGGGCGGTTTTGACATTATCTACGCTACCCAGGACGAAGAAATTGACCGAGAGATGGGCCTCCATTCGGTGCCGGCCCGTTTCGGTCGCAAACGTGCCCTGCAGATTGCCTTCTGGAGTCATGTGGCCATGCTTGCCCTATGCGTTTTCTTTGGTGTGTTTTGGAGTATGGGAGCCCCTTGGTGGGTGGTGACGGGTCTAATGACCGCGGCAATCCTCTATATTCATTTGTTCCGAAAGTCCGATGACCTGGATGCCATGAATAGAGATTTCTTTTTGGCCAACGTGGCTATCAGCGTGTTGGTGATGGTCGGACTTATTGTGTGGATTTGCATGGGAGGTAACGTCGATGCCCTTTATTAAACGCCCCGACGGAAAGTTTAGCACCGAAGACAAAATCAAGATGTTTCAGCAGATGGGTTCTGTAAGTGCCGTTATAGCTTTGATTTTAATTGTCCTGATTGAAACGGGTGTTGCCGGCGAACAGAAGCCCTTGGCCGAAATGGGCCTTACCGCTATGATTGTGGTGCTGGCCGTTTCTCTTGGCGGAAGCCTGTATTTTAAGCGGAAACTGTAGTTAAATTTCCAAATCTGCGGAATATACCGTCTCTACGCTGCCATCGTCGCATTGAAACTGTAGGCTGCCGTCATCGTTCATGTCGATGATGCGGCCTGTTTTCTTTTGTACTCCCGCTCCGCTGTCGCGATTCTGGTCGGTACAGCGATTGTTTACGACGATGGTGCCCCGAGTTCCGATGAACTGGTCCATCTTACGCCAGGCGACGACCCAGGGGGATATCCCGAAGACCCGGAACTGACCGATGGCCCGTTCCAGATTTGCCACGAGCATCTGCAAGAGTTTTTCGCGGTTGATGTTTTGTCCGCATATATCCTTGAGCGTCGTAACGGCTCGACCCAGATGGGCGTAATCAGCGGGATCGCTGTTCACGTTGATGCCGACTCCCATGCTGACAGCGGGCCTCGGCGTTCCATCGGCACATTTTGCGTAAACTACTTCTGCCAGAATTCCGCAGAACTTGTGGGTGCCGCAAAGAACGTCGTTTGGCCACTTGACGGACACCTTGCCGATGTCCAGATTGCCAAGCCCTAGGTTGTTGGAATCGTCCTGCAAGCTCTTGAAAACTTCGGCAAAGGTAAGGGCTGCCACCTGGGTGATTTGCGGCGCTGAAGAAAGAGAAATTCCTTCTAGCGGTATCAGGATATTGAAATAAAGGTTTTTGCCGGCAGGAGAGTCCCAGGTGCGTTCGTGCCTGCCTCGGCCTGCGGTCTGTGTGTCGGCTACAATTAGAGTGCCGGGGGCAATTTCTCCTGCGGCGGCCTTTGCCTTCATTAGGGAATGGGTGCTTTCTAGCGCTTCAAAAAGCAGGGCGGGAGCATTATCGAAACCCGCAATTTTCCAATTTGAAAATTTTTGCTCGCTGCTAAACACAATACACAGCCCTCTATACTAACAATGTGAAATGTGTAGTGTGAAATGAATAATTGCATGCTTTTTGCATTCCTCATTCCACATCTCACATTCCACACTACAAATTACTCCTCGTCCTCTTGCTGCTCCCGCAATTCCTTCAGGGCTTCTTCGGGGAAGATGGCGAAGAATTCCCGCTTGCGGTCTTCGAACAGCTGCAGTATGCGTTCCTGTTCGAACTGCTCGCGGTCGATGTTCTGCATAAAGAATTCGTCACGGGCGAAATCCCTGGTGGTCATCATCTTCTTGATGTCTTCGGAAAGGTCCACCATGTCCCACAAGATATAGTAAGAGCCTACATCCAGGCTACCGAAGATGTCCACGTTGAGCAAGACTGTGTTGGCCTTGCTGGAATCCACCAGCTGAATGTTGGATTCCCGCTTTTCGGGGCGGAAAATCTGCACGTCACTTACGGGCTTGGACAAGTCCTGAGCCCAGAGAGCCGATGCCACAAATAAAACGGCAAAAATGTGTGGAATCTTGAATTCCATACCTACAATATAAAATGAATTCTCCGAAAAAAGAACCGGATTTGGCGAAAAAAGGCGTTTGACGGAAATTTGTGCTTTCCGTCAACGCATTTTCGGCAAATTTTAAATCATCCGCAAGATTTCTTGGGTGGTCTGCTCGGCGAAACTGTTGTCCTGCACAAAGCGGCGCACTTCGGTGGGGTTTATCCTGGCATATTCGGACAGGGCCTTGCCGATGCCATTACGGATGTAGTATTCGTCATCCTTGGCGCAGGTAAGGCAGAACTGCCGGAGTAGGGGCCAGTCGGTGCGGTCCTTGTACTGGATCTGGAAGATGATGGCGCTACGGCGAACCCAGATGTTCGGGTCCCGAATCCAGGAGGCGATCTTGGCATGGAGCGCGGGCAAGCGCAGGGCCAGGTCCCCCAGGATGCAAGCGGCGATAGTGTCCACCGTGTCTTTCCAGGCGCGGGTCTTAATCAGTTTCTTTAAAAAGTTGAGGTGCTGCCCTCCTAGCATGCCCTTGTGCCTGAACAGGTAGTCGCAGGCAGCATACTGGATTTCCCGATAGGGCTGAGCCCACATGTCCTCTATCCGGCTCACCAGCTCCGCATCGTTCTTGGGAGGGTTCTTGTCGAATATGGGGTATGTCACTTCCCGACGGGGAACCAGTTTCACTCCGAGGAAGTCGAATTGCTCACGGGCCTTTTTGGACATTTCGTGAGATTCTTCTTCGTTGGCGATGGAACGCAGTGCCAGAAGGATATCTTGAGTGAATCGTAACATTTGAACTCAAAAATAGTCCTAAAAAAATTTTTTTTCTAGGTCTTGACAAGCATTTTTTTCAACTTTTTTTTGGAATTTTGAAAAATTTTGCGAAAAAAAGACAAAAAACACCCTTGACAATGGAAAAAAAAGGAATGCTCCTGCACGGCCCACAAAAAAAGACCCCCTTGCGGAGGTCTCGAGAGGCAACGATCAGACTCGAACTGATGAATAAGGCTTTTGCAGAGCCGCCCCTTACCAACTTGGGTACGTCGCCAATGTGAGGCCTAATATAGGTAATGAAAACCCTTTTTCCAAGGGCAAAAGGCTAAAAAAACTAATTTTTAGGCTATGTTTAGCGGTTTCAAGGTGAAAATGGGCTCTTTTCTGGTGAGCCTCTGGCTAAGGAGCCTCAGGGTTCGCCTGGAGACCCCCGAGGAGTTCGGTCCGGGTATTCTTGGAACCTGGCACAGGGACCTGCTGGCCAGCTGTGCTGCCTTCAAGGACATGGGGGTCCACGCTTTTGTTTCCCTGTCTAAGGATGGTGATTTTTTTAGCGCTACCGCCAAACGACTAGGGTATGTTGTCACAAGGGGGTCCGACAGTCACGGAGCCCTCAACGTGCGGCATCTGCTGGAATCTTTAAAGTCGGGACAGTTTGCAGGCATGGCCCTGGACGGCCCGCACGGTCCTGCAGGGATTGTGAAACCCGGATCCCTTTGGCTGTCAAGGAAATCGGGACGACCGTTGTGGGAAATCCAGGTGCAGTACGGCCGACATTTCACCTTGCATACTTGGGACAGGTTTATAATTCCCTTGCCTATGTCAACAATTGTCGTGAGAATTAAGTATTTTTGTCAAAAACAAAAGGATGATGTACCGTGATTGCTTTAGCTCCAAAATTCGTGGCCTTTGACCTGGAAACGACTGGCCTTGACAACAAGAAAGACGAAATCATTGAAATCGGTGCCGTGAAATTTACGGTGGAAACCAAGAACGGCAAGGTTGTGCCCAAGCTGCTTTCCGAGTTTGAAACCTTCGTAAAGCCCAATATGCTAATCCCCGCCGAGGCTTCCAACGTGAACCACATCTACGACAAGGATGTGGAGAACGCGCCTCCTGTAGGCGAGTGTCTCAAGGGCTTTACGGCTTTCTGTGGTCAGGGCTCTATATTGATTGCCCACAACGCAAACTTCGATGCCAGCTTTTTGCGTGCGGCATACGCCAAGAATCCCCAGTTGGTTCCTGGGAATCCGGTGATTGACAGTCTTGTTGTTTCAAGGACAATCCTGCCGGAGCTGGAAAACCACAAGCTGGGTTACATGGCGAACCTGTTCAAGCGCCGTAACGAGATAGCCATGAGCATCGATTCCGAAAAGATGCACCGCGCCGTCTATGACTGCGAGATGCTTATGGAAGTTTTCGTGGCCATCCTCCGCCGCCGGTTCAAGGAAAAGGACTGGGAACTGGGGAATATCATGGCCAGCATGGCCAAGTACAAGGGCACTCCGCAGTTTATTAATAAGTGATTAGGACTATGAGGTTTGAGACCAGCTATCCTAACCCCGAGCCTCGCACCTCGTGCCTCCCAAACCCCTAAATCCTAGCCCCTAGTCTCTAAACAATACACAAAACACCGCCAAAGAAGACTTTGGCGGCTTTTCAGTTTTGTTTGGCGAGAATTAGATGCCGAGTTCCTGGGCGACAGCCTGGATACCGCACTTGCTGATAGTGCGGAGGCCGGCGGCGCTCACGCGGAGGGTAACCCAACGATCTTCTTCGGGGATATAGAAGCGCTTCTTCTGGAGGTTGGGAAGCTGCTTCATCAACTTCTTACGGTTGGAGTGGGAAACCATGTTGCCCACGAGGCCGGCTTTTCCGGTGACTTCACAAATACGGCTCATAATAAAACTCCGTTGTTTTTTACGGACACCAATTTTAGTTAAAAGTGGTTGAATTGTCAAGACTGGGAGGTGTCTTGAAGTTCCTTTGGCAGGTTAAATTTGGTAGATTCCACCAATTTGACGAAATTTTCCACCTCTACGGGGGTGAATTTCGCCTTTATCCAGTCCACTACCTCCTGGACCAGGATTTCGGGAGCACTGGCACCGCTGGAGAGCCCCACGGTCTCCACCCCCTGGAACCATTCCGGGTCCAGGTCGTGGACGGACTCGATCAGGTGGCTCCTGATGCCCTGTTCCAGTCCCAGTTCCATAAGGCGGGAAGAATTGGAGGAGTTCTTTGCCCCTACCACCAGGAGCAGATCCACCTGGGAGCACAGGTCCAAAACGGCGGCCTGACGGTTTCCGGTGGCGTAGCACAGGTCCCCGGCTTCTGGTCCGATGATGTTCGGGAATTTTTCTTTCAGTTTGGCGATAATCTTGCGGGTCTCGGCCACGGAGAGAGTGGTCTGGGTGATGTAGGCGATTTCCTTGCTGTCCTGGAAAGAGAGCTTTTCGATGTCTTCTTCGTTCCTAATGAGGGTGATGGCTCCTTCAGGGAGCTGCCCCAGGGTGCCTTCCACTTCGGCGTGTCCGGCGTGCCCGATCAGGATAATGTGGCGTCCGGCATTAAAATGGCGCTTGGCGCTGAAATGGACCTTGCGGACCAGGGGGCAGGTGGCGTCCACCACCTTCAGATGCCTGTTTTCGGCGTCCTGGTAGATGTGGTCCGCCACTCCGTGGGCCGAAAAGATGACCACGGAACCTTCGGGAACTTCGTCCACTTCATCGACGAAGATGACGCCCTTGGATTTTAGGGTTTCTACTACATAGCGGTTGTGGACTATCTCGTGTCGCACGTAGATTGGGGAGCCGAATTTTTCCAGGGCCTTTTCCACCACGTGAATGGCCCGGTCTACTCCGGCGCAGAATCCGCGAGGGGTGGCAAGAATCAGTTTCTTCATGTTTTTAGCCTTGTGCCTTGAGCAGGTCTTTCAAAAATTCTACAAGTTGCTGGTATGATTCCGTGATTTTCAGCCGTTCCCGTTCCAGGAAGGACTTGACCATCCGGATGTCGGCCTTGTTCCGGTCGGCAAAGCCTGCGGTGGTCTGGAGCTGTGTCAGCACTCCTTCGCGGACCAGGGTACAGACGGTTTCCCTCTGCCCTCTGGAGTAAGGACCGACGCAGGTGGCTACGCCGTTCTGGAGAGGTTCCCAGAAATCGTGGACCCCGAGGGTCAGGCTGAAGGAGCCTCCCACTACGGCAGACTTTGACATTTTCAAGATTTCCGGGACAAGCCCGAATTTGGTGACCAGGGCGACGGCGCCCTTTTGGACCAGAGGCCACTCCGTTACAATCAGTTCCTGTTCCAGCAGGGCCTTGCGGAAGGTTTCTACCTCCTCGAGCCTGCGGGGAACAAGCACTACGGATTCCTGATGCTTGATGGAAGAAAGAATCATGCGGCTGAGGCTTGCCCATTCGGCAAAGTGCATGGACAGGAATGCCGTATCTACGCTAGGATTCTCGGGAGCGACGACCTCTTTGCCGGACTTGGCCCAGGAGAGCAGTTTCCAGTCCCCGCCGATAAAGGCCTTTGCAGAACAGGTTCCGTCGAAGGCCGACTGGATTCGGTTTGAATCGGCACCGGTCTGCATGGCGGCGAACCCTACGGAACTGTAATCCAGGAAGGGCAGCGCCCTGTGGAACCTGCCGGAAACGATGGCTACGGAAGGCTTCAGCGAAAGTCGCCGCATGGCGGAAAGGTAGCCCGGCCAGAGTTCGTTTTCTCCCAGGATAAGACCGATAGGCTTTACCTTGGAGATGAACTTCGCCAGGGAGGAGGGCGTGTCGGCAGGAGCCAGGGCGGCTTCGATGTTCTTGCCCGAATTCTTTAGGAAATGGACAACTTCCGGTTTCTGCGTCGTGATGAGAATTTTCGGGCAGTCGGGCAGGTCCTGCTGCAGGAATCCGGCGAGGGAGAGGAGCATCCGGCATTCGCCGAGGCTTGCCCCATGCAGCCAGAGGAACGGGCCCTCGGGCCAGTCGCCGTCCAGCCTTTCTGAAATATGGAACCGGTTTTCGATGGCAGGGACTTTTGCGGTGGCGCCAGCCACAATTCCTGCCACTTCGCGGACTATACTGAATGCGTTGAACATCTACGCTCCAAAGAAAACTTTTCTACTGTACAACAGGAAAATTAACAAAATGACCCATAGCCAGGTAGAAAAATCCGCCCGTAGGGTTTGGAAAAAAGTTCTAGGTTGCGCGGTTGCCACAAAATTTCGTGGATTTGGAAAAAACGCCCAGGTTTTTGCACTCCATTTTATCCATTTTTCTTGAAAGGTGGTTTTCAGGAACTGGTCTTCTGTCTTCGATAGGGCGAATTCCAGGGCGAAAAGGGCGGCAAAAAAAGGAATGGTCCATGCAGAAAAACCAAGGTGAAAAATGATGGCGCTGCTGGCGATGAAACTGTTGGAAACGTAGAGCGGGTGCCGCATCAGGGAGTAAGCTCCGGTGGTGACTAGGGTGGGGGCCGCGTGGGTGTTTCCGCGGGTGTGTTCGCCGATGGTGCGCCTTGCAAAAATCCGGAGCAGGATGCCTACGATAAGGAGGATTGTCGCTATTATAGTGGGTCCATATTTTAACGGGGATGATGGCGCGACGATAAGTCCGAGACCTAGCACGCCCAGAATATAACCTCTCCACCTATAGAGACTTTTCATGGTCCAGGTCCACCAGCAGGAACTTGTTTTCTAGGGCTTCGGGCAGGCGGTCATGGCTAGAAATCAGGAGCCACTTGCCCAGCTTTTCGCAGGTCTCCAGAAGCCTTTCCAGGATGGGGGCACGGTCGTTCAGGGCAATGCCCGCCAGAGGTTCGTCCAGCAGTAAAATCTTGGAAGGGGAGGCTAACGCCCACAGCAGGGCCACCTTGGCCCGCTCTCCTCCGGAGAGGGACTCCTTGGAAAGCAACTTCTGGATTCGGGAGGCCTCTATGAAGCCTTGCAAAAGGGGCGAAGGGCCTCGTTCCAGCATCTTTTTTAGGAAGTTTTTTGGCGGGAGCTCCAAATCCTGGGACATGAGGAAAATTCCGTCGGGACTTGCGCTTTCGGGGAGGCTCATTTCGCCTTGACTCCATTCTTCTAGATGGGCAATGAGCCGTAGTAGCGTAGTCTTGCCGGAACCGTTTTGCCCTTTCAGGAGCACGGGCTGTTTTGTGTTCCAACTGAGATTGAGTTTTCGATAGACCTTGGTTTCGGAACTTTCGTCGTCAAGACCTTTGTACGAAAAATCTCCCTGACAAACGGTAAGATTGTCTCCGCTGGCAGAAGGTGCGGGTGCTTTTTCGGGGATGGTCTCGAACTTGAAAAGGTAGGCGCAGGCGCTAGCCAGAGCGCGGAATTCCGGTAGGGCACGGGAACATTCCTTGACCGGCTTGTAGCTCAGGAGTACGGCGGAACAGAACAGGATGAGCCCCTTGCTGTCCATCCAGCCCTGTGCGATAAGGATGGCGCAGAAAGCGAGGACGAATACCATGGACAGCACCGAAACGGATTCCATTACCAGGGAAAGGCCGTTCTTGCGTATAGAAAAGCGCCTTGTATGTTCGCTGAGGTTTCGGGAGTCGCTCTGGAGTGTCGCAGAAAGGGTAGCCCTTTCTTGAGGGACGCTCCAGGAGCGGAACAGTCGCCTGGTCATGTCGAAGTTGTTCCGGAATTTAGACTTTTCAAATAGCAGGGATTCTTCTTCGGGACCCATGCGGTGGATTTTGCGCTGGAGGAGTGCTACCAGGGGCACGATAATCAAGAAAAGGAATAGGGTTAGGGGCCAGGAAATATAGAGCAGTACGGGAATGAAAACGAGGAGCTGCAAAATGGCCTGGGTCGCCTGGAAAAAGACGTTTCCGTTACTTTGGATGGTATGGATGGCGTCGAAGGCCATTTCTGTCTGGGTGTTGCAGTCTTGATTGTGGAAAAATCGGGGGGACAGGTTTCGGAGTTTTCGGATAAACCAGCTCCGCAAGGTGGAACTGATGGAGAATATCCAGGTCTCGTTCTGCCGGACCTTGGCGAAGAGAAAAATTAGGCGGAGTGCCGTCAATAGGACCATCAGGGCCACCCATTCCGTCAGGGTAAAGGTGGATTCCTGGGAGAGTAAATCCATGAAGGAACGGATTCCCCACAGCAGGGCGCCATCGGCGGCACTGGAGGCAATGGCCAGCGGCAGGAACCGCAAAATGCCTTTCAAAAGGGATTTTTTGAGCCACTTTTTCAACATCTTCGTTGAAAATGTAAAAATTTTAAGGTATCACCCTTTACAAAGAAATAAAGTTTCCTATATTTGGCCTTACTTGACGCCCCTATCGTCTAGTGGCCCAGGACTCGGGATTTTCATTCCCGCAACAGCGGTTCGAAACCGCTTGGGGGTATAAAAAAGGAACCAACGTTGTTGGTTCTTTTTTTATACCCTGAGGTTGGCCTCATCCACGAAGTGGTGGGGCCCAACCTAACATGTATAAAGGAACTCCGCCAAATGGTGGAGTTCCTTTTTTATTGTGTTTGATTACCCTTAAAAGAAGTTCATTTCGAGGACGGTTTTTTTCTTGCTCTTGGGTTCCACCACGGCAGCGGAGAATTTCGCTGCGTCGAAGAGGCTATTTACCGTCTCGACGACTTCGTCTTCTGGCATATTCTTGATGATCCGCTCGCTTTCCTCCATGGAGTGAAATTCTCCCAGATGCAGGATTTGTTCTGCTGTTCGGACCACACGTTTTTCAGGGCTGTCGGCGCCTAGATACATTCCGCCCAAGATGTTAGTGCGGATGCGCTCAAATTCCCCCCTTCGGAAACCATGCTTCAAGAAATTACGGGTCTCGTCTAGCGAAAGTTCCATAGCCGTTTTCAGCTGTTGTGGTTCCGTCGCCAGAGAAACGCCCCAGTCGGTGCAGTCCCGATAGATGTCGGCGGTAGAATAGACAGAGTAGGCCAGTCCTTTGTCCTCGCGAATTTTCTGGAACAGACGGCTGGCCATGCCTGCGCCCATGGCCACATTGAACAGGGAGAGAGCGCAACGTCCCCGCTCGTCCATCAGGTTGCGGTCAAAGCTCAAGCCCCAAAACAAGTTGGATTGGGCGATATCCTGTTTTTGTACAACTTTCACGCTGTTGTTGGCCTTGTATGTGTCTGCTGGCAATGGTCCGCGTGTTTTTTTACAGGCGAATTTTTCTGCACAAAGCTTTACGAGCTCTTCGTGGTCCACCTTGCCCGAGGCGCACACCAGTAGGGGGATTTCGTTGATTACTTGTTGCTTGTATTTGAGCATTTGGCGGTGGGTAAGGGCTCTTACTTGCTTGACCGTTCCCGTGATGGAGTGGGCAATCCCGCAGCCTTGGAAATGGATGGCGTTGAAAACATCGCCAACGATTTCTTCGGGAATGTCGTCGTAACTGTGAATCTCCTCGATGATCACCCGACGCTCCTTTTCCATTTCATTTTTGTCCATGCGGGGGTTCATGAGCATGTCGGCGATGACATCTACGGCCAGTGCCAGGTGACTTCGCTCGATCTGTGCATAAAAGCCGGTCTCTTGTCTGGTGGTATAGGCTTCCAGGTTCCCGCCCTTGTCTTCGATGGCCCGGGCGATTTGAAGGGCGCTGCGCTTCTTGGTGCCCTTGAACACCAGGTGCTCGTAAAAGTGGCTCAGGCCGTATTCGTCCCTTGCCTCGTGGCGGCTGCCCCGTGGGACCCAGACGCCTACTGCGACGGAATAGGCGTGGGGCATGTAGTCGGTGAGAATGGTGATGCCGTTTTCAAGTTCGGTCTTTTTAACGAGTTGTTTCATTGAGTGGTCGTAGGTTATAGGTGGTAGGGGTTAGGATCTAGGGGCTAGTGATTAGGCCGTAAGGCCGTGGTTAGGATAGCCGGTCTCAAGAGGAGTCATCCTCGCGTCCTGTGGTGAGCGAAGTCGAACCAAGGCGAGGATCCGCTAACCGTTGGTATTAGGACTGTTGGGGATAAACGCATATATTTGTTATGGTGTTCTGCAAGGCGTCCAGCAGGCTTCCCGACGACTTGATTTCCGGGAAAGCATCGATGACCTGCCGCCTGTTTTCGGGATAGTTCCCGCATTTCAGGTAGTAGACGCCGCTTAGCAGGGGCGAAAGTTCCTGCAGGTAGTCGGCAGCATTGGGCTTGGTGTCAAGACGCCTGTGGAACAGAAATGCTTTACATTCTCGCAGGCACTGTGCCGCAAGAGCACCCCTGCTGGGGCAGAACCCTTCCAAAGGAGCGATACCGCACAGGACCTGGTTCCGGCATGACATTTCCAGAAATTCCAGCGGAAAAGTATCCAGGTTCGAGAGAATCTCGGCACTGGAGAAAACGTAGGAGAATTCCACCCCTTCGCGCTGTGCCTTCTTGCTCCAGGATTTGAGCTTGTCGACCTCCGTAGCGGAAGCGTCTTTCAATATGAAAGCCACGGTCCAGGGCCTTTCCAGGGCGCTGAAGCCTTCTTCCAGACAGTCCCCGTAAAGGAATGCGGAAATCAGGTTTTCCCCGAAGGTTTCCGTAAATCTGGCTGGCCAGGGAGATTGCCTTAATTCTTGAACACTCAATATTCTTTTCATAAAAACTACCTCCAGCCGAACCGTCCGTAATGGAATCGGCTGCTGGTGGAACCGGCGCTGGTGCGGCGTCCCCTTTTGTACAGGGCGTAAAACACCAGCGAAAAGATGATTGCGACAAACGCCCAGCCTGCTGCATTGAGGCTGCCGACGCTTTCAAATTCCGGAGGCTCTGTAGCCAATGTCGTGCCCTTTGCCTTTGCAAGTTCGTTTGAAAGATGGTAAGCTAGTAGCAAAGTCCCCTTGTCATATCTGGCGGACTTGTATTCCGGAAAAAGGTATCCCTGTTGGAGCTTTTCGATGGTGCTTTTTGGAATGGCGGACTCCAGTTTTTTTCCAAGCTTTACTTGATGCAACTGTTGCACGAAAGCCGTATAAAGAAGGACTTCATTACTGTCGGGTGAAAAATCCCGCTTGTTCCGGCTGTCGTCCAGCAGAACTACAGACAGGCTGAACCCGGTTTTTTGCTCCAGCTCCTTGGCCAGTTTTTCCAAATAACGGGTTTGGGTCGCACTCAGGACCCTGTTTTCGTCATGGAGTCTCAGGGGGGCGGCTATGGCTGTGCCCCAAGCGCAAAGTGTGATAAATATCAAAAAAATGCAGATTTTTCGGCCAAAAAGCATATATCTATCTCATAAAGTAAAAAAAAACAAAAAAAATGTTCTTTTCTTGATTTCACTATATATCTTTCTATAGAGAAATCCTTTTTAGGAGAGTCTTAGTAAAGGGTGATTAATCTGGGTTATGGCAAAGTCGAGTGAAAAGTGGGTCTGGTTACCGGACTGGGCGTCGGACTTGTCGCTATGGCAAGACGACTTGACAGAAGTGGAATCTTCTGCCGACCATACTTTTGTACCCTACGAGGCCATGGCGGATAATCTAGAGGACCCTTACAAGATTCCTGGACTTTCCAAGGCCGATGTGGTGGTAGGCTCCGGCATGGGAGCGTTTCTTTTGCTCATGCACCACAAGAAAAAACCGTCGGCACAGCGATGGATTTTGCTTTCGCCTTATGCGGACTTCTGCGACGAAGACAGCGACTGGACGGAGACGAACCTGCACTTTATGGCAAGGCAGATGCAGACGACTACGGAACCGGGCCTGAATTCTTTTGCGGAACAGTTCGAAGACGAATTCGGCGAGTGGCAAGACGACTGGATGGACTGCGCCAAGAAGATGAACGCCGAGCAACTGGCCAAGGGCATTACTTATCTGGCAGACAATAAAATTTCGAAGCCTCTAGAGGATTGTAGTGGAATAGAAGTGGTTTACGGCCGTATGGACCGTGCCGTTCCACCTGCCCAGACGTTGAAACTCAAGGATCTTATGCCGGGGGCAACTTTCAAGGAACGCCCCAAGGCGGGCCACTGGCCGCCGCAGCTTTTGCTGTAGTCTGTGCTGTTTTGCAAAACGATATTCGTCATTCTCGCGTAGGCGAGAATCTCAGTCGGCATCCGATTGCCGCTAACAAGTAAATAGCGAAGAACCAGAGCAGGGCGGTCTCAAGGTAATCGCCTATATGCTGGTACAGGGTGTCCCTGGTCTTTAGTTGCATCTTGCGCTGGATGACGGCGTCTTCAAAAATGGGAGTGTTCTTGTCCATGTGGCCATATTGGTCTATAAATACGGACACTCCGCTATTGGCAAGTCTTGCCGTCGGCATGCCGTTTTCGATGGCGCGGTAGCGTACCAGGTTCAGGTGCTGGTAAGGCGCTGTACTTCGGCCGAACCATCCGTCGTTGGTAATGTTCACCATGAACCTGGAACCTGCACGAATGGCTTCCCGCACCAGGTCGCCAAAGATGGCGTCATAGCATATGAAAGGTGTCCACAAGAAGGGGCCGTACACGGGAGTTTCCTTTCCGGGAACAAAGTCCCCTTCACCCAGGTCCACGTAGTTCAGGATTGGGAATATGTCGTCGAAGGGAATTCGCTCGCTAAAAGGAACCAGATGTTTTTTGATATAACGCTGGGGAAAGTCGCTGTCGCCTGGAGTAAACAGGAAGGATGCGTTGTATACCTCGTAGCGGCGTACTGCACCAGGTTCCTTGTTCCGTTTGAAGTCTAGGGCGCCCACCAGGATGCTTGCGTTCATGTGGTTGGACATTTTGTGCAATTGCGCTATAGTAGTAGGTTGCCTACGGATGTGGTCGGGTATGGCAGTCTCTGCCAAAATAATCAGGTCTGTCTCCGCTTTAACACTGTCCCGGACCATGCCGAGGGTCTTTTCGATAATTCTGTCGTATCGTTCCTTGCTCCATTTTTCGCCTTGTTGAATACAGGGCTGCACCATGGCTATTTGGGGAGTGTGCGGTTCGGAACTTCCGTGGAATGGAATTGCGTCAAGAGCGGACAGTGTGATTCTGCCATGGATGAATAATACCGCAAGAATCAAAGCGGGAATAACGAATGGCCACTTGTTCTTGATTCCTGGTTTGCTGGATGCTTCGGCAACAAGCATGTTGCTTGCCACGATCAGGGTGGTGAAGCCGAAGATTCCGATGATAGAAAGGGCTTGCAAAAGTTCCAGGTAGTTGCCGAACACGTAGCCCAGGTGGCTCCAGGGGAATGCAAAGTCCCCGCGGGTACGGGTCATTTCGAGCCCGGCGTAAAAAACGGGGTAGAGTCCCCAGAAAATCCGGTAGCCCTTGATGCGGATGTCCTTGACGAGGGTGTAGACGAACGCTGCTACCACGCTGTAGAAACTGAAGAATGCCACCAACAGCACCACACCCAAGAAGATGAGTCCTGATGGTGCCGTCTCCACGTTCATCACGTTGAAAATCCAGTAGTAGTTGATGCCGTTGTACACCATGCCCGACCAGAATGTGGCAAAGATGGCAGAACCACGGCTGTAGCGGTTCATGGCGATAAACCAGGGTACAAGCAATAGCAATGCGGCTGGGCCGAGGGGCAGTGGCGGGTAGGCGAGTGCCATGGCTCCCCAGGCGATGGAGGAAAGCAACAACGCTGTGCGGGATTCCCTTTCGCGAAGCTTCTTGAAATTCCACACGCCAAAACGGTACAGCAGGTAAAGCCCGAAGGGGATGAACAGCACAGAAATCTGGACGAGTCCCGCATGCCCGCCTGCCAGGTAGTCTAGGGCGAGAAAGGCGAAGGAGATGAGGGCGTAGCTGTAGACAAAACGGTTGAACGGCTTGCGGACGCTCTTGACAAAGAGGAATGGCAGGGTGACAATGAAAGGGATAAACTGGGGTTTCCAGGAGTAAAGTCCCGGCTCGTCGGGAGTGACCAGGTAGAGGCCTAATTCGGCCACGAACAGAAACCCGAGAAAAATCCGGTACATTCTCGGCAATGCCCCAATCCACGATTTCAGTCTGTTCAAAATATCAGTCATTAGTTGTCTAGCCCCTAAAACCTAATCTCACAGCCCGCTTTTGTCCTTCGGGTTGAAAATCAGCACGAACTCACCTTTGGGCGGGTGGCTTTTGAAGTGGGCGAGGATTTCTTCGGGAGTGCCAATCAGGTGTTCCTCGAATTTTTTGGTCAGCTCCCGCATCAGTGCAATCTTGATATCTCCGAAGACCGTCTGGATTTCTGCTACGAACTTGTCCACGTTATGGGGGCTGGCGTAAAAAATCTGGGTGGCTTCTTCGTCTTTCAGTTTTTCCAGAAGGTGAAGCCGTTGGGCGCTCTTCTTGGGCGAAAAATACTGGAAGGCAAAGTGGTCTGTGGGCATACCGCTACTGACCAGAGCCGTCACCATGGCGCAGGGTCCAGGGACCGCCCGCACGTCAATACCTTCGCGAACGCATTCCCGGACCAGGTTGAAGGCCGGGTCCGCAATTCCCGGGGTGCCCGCGTCGCTGACCAGGGCTATGTCTCCCTGTTCTTTCAGGTAGCTCACGTATTTGGGAGTAACGGCTTCTTTATTGAAGTCGTGGTAGGCCTCCATGGGAGTGGAAATCCCGAAATGGTCGAAGAGGATCCGGGTGTGGCGCGTATCTTCGGCAAGCACCAGGGGTACTTCTTTCAGGGTTCGGACCGCACGGTAGGTGATGTCCTCCATGTTCCCGATAGGGGTCGCTACAATGTACAGGGTATGAGCCATGATTCAAATTTAGTAATCGCTGCGCATGCCCATGTCGGCGTTGTAGGGGTAGTTCAACTCAAAGGCGAGCCTTTGGACCAGCTTGCGGTGCATGTCCCTGGAGGCCTCGTTCAAAAGGTCGCTTCGCAATTTGCCGTAAAGATCGGCCTTGACAGTTTCTTCTTCCTTGTATTCGGCCTGCTTGACAAGTACGCCGTCGCAATGGATTTGCACGTTCAGCGTGTAGATCCAGGTTTCGTCCACGGGCGTCACGGGCCAGAAGGGAATTACAAACAAAAGAATACTCCAGGGACTGGCTTCGGCATTCTGTACCACCTGTGCCCGAATGCTTGCCGAACCATTGCATTTTTCGCGGGGGTAAACATCCTGGTTGGCGGCCCGGTCGTATTCTTTCCTCAGGCTTTCCGAAAGCCACAGGGTATCGTTCCCGAGAACCAGGGGTATTTTACTGAAAAGCGGAGTTGAATTCGCCGTAGCATTTACTGGTACGGTTAGAGGTTCGTTGTTTCCGTCGCCTTGTACAAGATTTACGGAGCAGGCGTTTATGATGATTGCTGCACTACATAGCAGGAATGATTGAATAGTTGGCCAAGTCCGCATGGCCTTAATTTAGAATTTGATGCCGTTGATGCTCCGATTTGTCGGTTACGTGTCGCTTTATATTATGTATATTTGCCTTATGAGATTCTTCTTGCGTGCTTTTCTTTCCCTGTTTTTGTCGTTACCGTTTATCGCCTGTAACGAAGAAGAAATTATCCAGAGTCTAAAAACGGAACGTGCGGGATTGCAAGCGCGCGTGGATTCCCTGAATGCTGAAATTGCCTCGGCAGAAGCCCTGGTCCACAATGTCCGGGTCATTCGGGATACCGTTCGTGCAGGGGAGGGCCCCTTCCATCTGTTTACAAGACTCAAGGCCCAGGTAAGCCACGGGGAGGAGGATCTTGGCAAGGTTTACACCGCCATGCAGGATAGTGTGGAATTCAAGCTTCGGGTTGGCGAAATTTTTTACGTTTCTGTAGATTCAACCAATAGGGTTCAGCGCTTCCGCTATGCGCCCAACCCCATAATGGTTCATCTGGTGAGCAAGACGGATACTGGATTCACTTACCAGCTTATCGAAAAGCCTGTGGTCAAGAAACAGTCCGTTTACGAGGGCGCCTTGGAAGAAGGCAGTACGCTGAACGGAATCCTTTTCAAGGTGGGAATCCCTGGCCGTATGGTGGGTATCGTGAGCGGAGTGCTTCAGTGCAAGGTGGCGTTCCCGCTGGCCCGCGCCGGAGACCGTTTCCGTGTGCTTCTGGAGGATTCCTACTATCAGGATTCCATCTGGGTGGGCGGTAAGGTCATTTACGCCGAATTTGACGGAAGGATTGTAGGCCACCATGAAGCTTTCCGTTACGAAGACGAAGACCCCAAGAGTTCCTATAACGCCCACTATACCGAAGCGGGCGACGCTTTGGTTTTTGACGGGCTTCGCTACCCGCTGGAACACCTTCGTATTACCAGTTCCTTTGGTTCCAGGATTCATCCCATTACTGGTCAGCGCAAGGTTCATTATGGTGTGGACTATGGAGCCCCGGCAGGCACTGTGGTTCATGCTGTCGCTGAGGGGAATGTGACCGTATCGGGTTATGACGAGTACAGCGGCAACAAGATTGCCATCAAGCACAGGGATAATTCCGTAAGCTGGTACATGCACCTGCAGTCTAGGGGTGTGGCTGTAGGCGCAAAAGTCTCCCCGGGCCAGGCCATCGGGCGGGTAGGCTCAACGGGCCGTAGCACTGGCCCTCACCTGCATTTTGGATTCAAGGACGCCAATGGTGCCTGGATAAACCCGCTTTCCAAGACCATGATTGCAACACCCAAGCTGGAAGGGGCCCGCCTTGCTCGCCTCAAGAAACAGGTGTCGGAAATTCGCAAGGAAATCGAGCTAACTCAGGCTGCACCTGCTGTAAAGGCAAACGACACCACCGACGTGATGGTCCACATGCGGGTGGTGGATTAGGTTTTAGGTAGTAGGTTGTAGGGGTTAGGGGTCTGAGGTCGGTCGTCGAAGGCTCCCTTTGAGGTTCGTGCCTCATATTTCATACCACACACCTCACACCACACACCTCACAACCCATAACCCATAACCCATAACCCATAACCCATAACTCACTACTTTATCAGCGGATTCTTTATAATCTTGTACGCTCCGCCTCTAGGCAAGGCGTTTTTGGATCCTGCTTTTTTGGCAAGGGCGTTTTTGAAATGTCCCTGGTCCTTTGTACCATAACCCTTGGTTCTCTTTTCTTTTCCTAGCTTGGCTATTTCTACAGCTTTTTCCAGGGCTTTCAAGGAGTCGGAAATGTCGTAATCGGGCAAGAAACCCTTGTCGTGATAGGTTACGAAGTCCTTGTCGCTTATTCTTAAGGACGTGACAATGCTGTAGCCTCCGGCGTATGTGGGTATGTAATACTGGCCGATTCCCTTTCCGTAGGTTTGTTGACCGACAATAGGGGATTTCAGATTCTGGGTGACGCCGGCCAATAAAATTTCTGAACAACTTGCGGTTGCAGAATCTGCCAAGAATACGAAGTAACGCCCCTTTCCAACGCCGTCTTCGGTGGCGACGAACCGTTCAGTGATAATCATCTGGCTGACAGAGTCGGGGGCTACGGCCGTGGACTCCAGAATGACGATGGAGTCCCCTTTGGAAAGGAATTGTTCGGCGGCTCCAATGCACTCTGGAATGGAACCTCCCGGATTTCCTCTAAGGTCGATAACTGTGGGACCGCTGGTCTTGCTGAGAATCGACTGGACCTCGTGTTTTGTACCCTTGTCGGAGTTTTGATCATTTGCATCGGCACAATTGGTGGCGCTGTTGGTTTCAAAGCTTGTAATCTTGATAACGGGAATGGAATCTTTGAAACTGGCAAATACGGTAGGCTCCAGGTAGCAGAACAGCTGTGCAGAAATGTCCAGCGTGTCAGCTTCTCTTAAAATGCGAAGCTTTATTTCGTCGCCGTCTTTTCCAGAAGTAAGTCTATCGAATGCTCCGACATCGCCAGGCTCAGTAGTCCCGACGGATAGGATGGTGTCGCCCGCCTTGAGACCCGCCTTGTCGCCAGGACCGTCCTGGAAAACCTGAGTGATGAATACTTTTGAATTGATAGATTCTCGACTGACTCCCAAATTGTATATGGGGTCCGTGGAAGAACTAAAATCGTATTTGCTGGCATAGTAGGGACCAAAGTACAGGGTATAATCGTCTCCCATCATGCTATACATATAGTAGATGTCGGGATATTCGTAATACTCGGGAGAAAAACCTGCTTTTTCACCTTGGCCTATATACAGGTTAATGTCATCGAGCTTTTTTTTGGAATCGATGAAATAGACGGAGAGGATGTAATAGTTCTCCAGCATTTCCTGCTCGGCGACGGAAAGAACCCTGTCATCGTCACTTGTTTGATTTTCACATTGGTCGCCGAAGCAGGGCATGGCGATTTCGTCGTCGGCATGTTTGACCGTGCAGGCAGACCATAAAAGGAGTGTTGCTGCCGATAGGGCATAGAAAAAAATGTTTTTCTGATTCATGATGGCCTATGGGGTGTAGGGGTGATTGGCGTGGTTTATCAAGGTGTCCAGGGCTCCACCTGTCATAAGGTTCGATTTAGTTACTGGACTTGCATCTTTTGATGTCAGAAGAATGTTCTGTACGGCTTGTCGCTCTGTTGAAAGTTTCTGGAAACCCTTGTTAGCCTTGGCAGGATTTTCGCTGCCGAACAGATGGCCGATAGCTTCCAGAGCGCAATTTCGTGTAGGACTTCCCGAACAGGGGTAGTCGGGATTGATTCCTTTTTTATGGTAAGAGTTACCCTTGGGTGTGAAAAATTCCAGGTTGGTAATAACGGCGAAGCCTCCCTCTATGGTTTTCCATTGACTCTGGCCAATTCCCTTTCCGAAAGTGGTTTCTCCCGCAAGAGGAATGTCTCCTTGTTCTTTGAGGGCTGCAATAAAAATTTCGGAACAGGATGCGGAAGCTCTGTTGGCAAGCATGATGAATTTCCCGTTTTCTCCGGAGTCTCCGGATTTTGCCATGTTGGTCGAGGTTCTTATGTCTCTTTTCCCATCTGGTGCAAAAGTTACAAATTTTCGACTGGACAGAACTCCCTCTTTGACAAAAAGGTCGGCAGCGGATAGGCACTGGGAGATTAACCCGCCGGGATTATTCCGTAAATCCAGGACACGTGGAGCAGGTGTGTTGGATGTGGAGTCGATGTATGCCTTGAGTTCTCCAAAGGTCCCGTTTTCCCTGTCAGAAGTAGAAGACTTGAATTCGGTGATGGTTATAAAAGTGACAGATGAAATGGTGTCCAGGAACACTGTCGGTGTATAGACATCTTCCTTAATCAAGTCAAAATGGTATATACTGTCGCTGAAAAAAACCTTAAGGAAAATTTCAGCGGAATAATCCACGATGGAATCGTAAATGAATTTTGATTCTGGCCCGGCAAGTGAAATGCCGTTGGCTTCAAGAATCCTGCCAAATCGGGGGACATTGGCCCTACCTGCGGGGCTGTCAGCATAAACTCTAGAAATGATGATGGGGTAATTGCTGATTTGTCCTTCTTCAATGACAATCATGTACTCCATGCCCAATTCCCCTTCCACGATAGAGGTGTTCATGTGGCTTTCGGCGGCCTCGCTCTTGGAGGGAGGGTAGTATCGGGTGTAGCGGTCTTCCAGTGCGGAGTATAAAAGGGGAATGCTGTCCCCGACCGCGGGTAAATTTTTCAGTTCCGCTTCGTACAGATAGGTGTGGTTCAAAAGCCAGTAGTTGAACTCGTAGGCAGTGGGCTCCGGAGTGCTTTCCACCGGCTCCATAAAGTCCCCACAGGCAGCAAGCAAGAAGAGGGAGAGAATGGCTATGTGGAATGTGGAATGTGGAATTGTTAATTTCTCATTTGTCACTTCACACCTCACATTTCACATTGCGCCTGCGGCGCACTACTGGTCTATCTTCAGCCCCTTCTTGTCGAGGATAGCCCGAGGCAGGCCGTCTTCCATGGGGTTCTCGTTAATGGAGATGGTCTCGAGGCTCTTGCAGTCGGCGAGGGCCTCGGGCAGTGTCTCCAGCTGGTTTGCGTCCAGCACCAGTTCCCGGAGCTTGGAAAGCTTGCCGAATTCCTGCGGAATCACGCTCAGCTGATTGCCGGAAATCATCAGGATTTCGAGGCTTGCGAGGTTCCCGAGGGTGGCGGGGACCTCGGTCAGGTCGTTGTTGTCCAGGTACAGCTTCACCAGGCTCTTCAGTTTGCCGACGGAATCGGGGATGGTGGTGAGCATGTTGTCGTGGAGGGAGAGTTTCACCACCTTGGTCCAATTGCCGATTTCGTCGGGAAGTTCCAGGAGCTGGTTCTTTGCGATATTCACCGTATGGAGGTTTGTGAGCTTTCCGACGGTGGCGGGGAGCTCTGACAGGCTGTTGTAGCCCAGGTACAGGTGCTCCAGGGCGGAGAGGTTCCCGATGGTATCCGGAAGCTCCATCAGGTCGTTTTCGCTGACGGAAAGGCTCTTCAAGTTTTTCAGGAGCCCGATGTCGTCGGGGAGCTCCACCAGCTTGTTGCGGTCCAGGTTCAGCTCTTCCAGGGACTGGATTTCGAAAAGTTCGGGGGGTAACAGGCGAAGTCCCTGCTGGGATAGGTCCAGGGTTTTGGCCTTTTCGGCCTTGGCTTTATTAATAATATCGAGCAGGTTCATAAGACTCTCCTATATATACTCACTTTATAAATCATAGCATTTTTGAGAAAAAAAAGGGCATAGCCGCCTAAAATGTGCTAAAAATAGCAAAAAACTATACATTTGTTCACCAAATATGAGCCAAAGTGGAAATTTTTTTTAAGATTTACTATTTTTTATGCCCAAAGTAAGGCTTTTGAAACTATTTTTAATGGCAAAATATGGCAGAAGCCTAAAATTGAGGAAAAAATGGAACTGACAAAATCCCAGGAACGACGCCTAGCATTTGTGGCTAGCCTCTTGAGTTTGAACCCCAATGACCCTAATGACCGTATCAAGGCCCTTCGGCACTTGAATCTGGACGAGAACGGATGCTTTCATGGCTTCCAGTACTCCCAGGGCTTCATGGAATTCTTCATATTCCTGGACGAGGATACCCCCCTCGAGAAAGTGGTTTCTCACCTGAATGCCGACCTGAAACAGCTCCAGATTGCCGTTTTCCGCACCAGCGACCCCACCAATCCCTTCTTTATGTCGCTGCGCGAAGAGGCCGACCCCTGGGCAGTGAACAAGATTAGCGATGACGACGAGGAAGAGGGAGACGATACTCCGGCAAGCCGCCCCTACATGGAGACCCTGGAGATTACGGTGCTCCGCACCCGCGCTACCCGCGACATTACTGACTCTGAACTGGAACGCACCCTCAAGGACATGCGCCGCAAGCTCACCATCTGGAAAAACGAGGTGAAGGCCAAGCTGGACATTATCGCCGAACACGACGACCTGACCCGCGATTTCCGCAGCGCCGATGACAAGTTGGAAATTGTCATGGATTCCGATCCCTTGCACCTCACAAGCGATCACGGCGAACTTTTCCTCGGTTTTTGCCCCATCCGCACCATTTATGACTACCATGTGAACTTGGGTAAGCGCCTCAAGACCAAGCATAACATGGCTATCGTGAGTTCCAACATCCGTACTTACCTGGGCAACCTGACCCACACCAATGCGGCCCTGATCGATGCTTTCCAGACCATGGAACGTAACGACGACCAGAACGTGAACGTGGACGATTTCCCCTTCTTGCACAACGGTATGACCCTTACGGGTGATGACCTGCGCCTCAAGGAACGGGATGGCAAGAAGGTGCTCTACATCGAACGCCCGAAGATTATTAACGGCGCCCAGTCCCTGTTTACCTACGAACACTATGCCAAGAAGAGCAAGAAGCCGGTGAACCCCAAGGTGCTGGTGAAGGTGGTGGTGCCGTATCCCGGTGCCGACAACTTCTTGAACCAGGTGACCATGGCCAACAACCGCCAGAACCCGGTGTTCAGCTACCACCTGCGCGCCGCCGACGACCTGCAGTTCTTCATTTGGCAGCGTTACCAGGAAGAAGGCTTTACCTATGTTTATAAGGACGGCGTGCGCCTCAAGGCCCGTACCCGTAAGCTCGAAGTCCGTATGCGCCCCGAACTGGCCAAGACCCTCTTCATGATGGACGGCAAGCTCAGCGAATGCCGCTCTAGCGACTGCATTTTTGACAAGGAAACCCTGTACCAGCGTTGCTTTGGCGCCTTTGTGCGCGTGGCTCCCGAAAAGGAGAAGGATTTTGTGCGCAAGACCATCGCCTTCACCAAGGCATGGCAGCTCCTTAGCCGTCTTCCCATCAAGATCCGCCGCGTGACCCCAGGCAAGGGCGTTTCCATCGAGGCCAACGACGATAACCCGCTGACTAAGATTACCTTCAATGGCCGTCTCGAAGACAAGTTTATCTTCCGCAGCGCCGTGAAGGACCTGGTGGTGGCTCTCGCCCTCAAGCACTGGCTTGTCTATGGCGATCCTATCCAGGATTTCGAATGGCTGGTGGAAAACGAATTGAACTTCAACGATTCTATCCTCAAGTATGCCTCCCGTATCTACACGGAAGACCTGAAGGGAATCCTGATTACCGAATTCAAGGACAATCCGGCCTACTACGATACCATTACCACCATCGACAAGGACAGCGGCGAATCCGTGGAACGCAGGCTCTGGAAGGGCTTCGCCAACACCGCCACCTACGAAAAGATGATGGATTTCCTGTGCAAGAAGAACAAGTCATGGGAAAAGGTTCGCGGCGGAATCGAACTGTTCCTGTAATCCTGTAATAATGCGCAAACGCAGTTTGCGCCCACGCTAATAATTACCTCCCAACGAACAGTTCCTGAGGAATGGTAGTTATGAGCGTGTAGGGGAGGGTTTTAGGGAGGGGCGTTCGCCCCTCCCTATTCATATTTTTCTAATTTCCCCGAAAATCTTGAAAAAATAGTGGATTTAGGACCCCTAAATTCAGTATTTTGTGACGGAATATTTTGAAAAGGTTCTTGCATAGAACCCCTTTGGGGTTGTTCGCCTTTGGCTTGTCCATCCTGTGGGCAAGTGTTTCCCTGTGGGCTCAGGCGGACTCCAGCGGCTATGTGCCAACAGAGGCAGAACCGGACCCGGCAGAGACGGAGTGGCAACCTACCTATCAATACATGGAATTGCCCCCTTCGGCCACCCCCTTGAACGGGATACTCCCTTTCGGCGGCGTCGGGGCGTCCCCCAGGCTCATGAAGAACAACAGGGGGCAGGTCTATAGCCATGACATCGACATTGCCACCCGCGAAATGGACGTGAGCGAAAAGCGGGTGAACAGCATTTCCCGTGACACCACGACACTCTGGACAGCCCATTACCCAGAACTGACGGACTATGTGGCAGACATGTACGACGTGGGCCGCAAAAGCTTGTGGCTGAATGGCCTGGTAGGCCAGAAGGACGGCGGCTATGAAACGCCGGAAACAGGTTCTGTATTCGACATTACGGTGCCGGTGACCATGCCCGCCTGGATGAAGGATTTTGGCCTGGACAAGCCCAAGCTGATGCTCCAGGGAACCATGGACATACGCCTCAAGGGTTACGCCGAAAAGGACGACGCTCAGGGCAGCACCAACACGAGCCTGGTGCCCTCCCTTTCTTTGCAGTACGACCCGAGCTTTATGGTGAAGGGAAAGATTGGCCCTTACATTACGGTGGAAATCAACAACGTGGAAACGGGCCTAGGTATCCAGAACCAGGTGAGGGTGGTCTATGAAGAATCCTACAAGGACGAATTCGAGGACTACATCCTCCAGAGGGTGGAAGCGGGTACTACTTCCCTGACCCTTTCGGGTACAGAGCTGACGGGTTATTCCGAGAACCACCAGGGCTTATTCGGTATCAAGGCGGACTGGAAGCTGGGGGACTGGAGGCTTACCACTATTGCATCCCAAGATGGTGGTTCCCAGGAAGAATACACCATCAACGCCAACGAGTCTACGACGGAATTCCAGATCCTGGACAAGCAGTTCGTGGCCTACCGCTATTACTTCTTGAACCACGAGGCCAGGGACAACTACATCAGTGCGGCCATTACCGGACGCACCACCTCGAACTACCCGGCCACGAACCTGAAACTCTTTAAGCGCAGCAACCTGAACAACGCCAAGGACGTGGTGGACAACATCACGGTGGTGTACAAGACGCCTGGCGGTAAAACCATTACGAAACTGGTGGAACGCATGGTGGAAATTCCCAGCAGTGATTACACCTACGACCCCAAGACGGGTATTTTGAAAATCAACGGGGTGAACCGCAATACCCTGGTGGCGGCCAGCTGGAGTAACGACGGTAGCGGTCGCACGGGTACCACCATCAGGAACGGCTCCAGCATGGTGCTGATCCAGTGGGACGCCACCCTTTCGGAACTGACGGATATCGACAAGTTGATGCTCCGCAACGTTTATTCCGTGGGAATTTCTGATGCAAGTTCCAGCAGTTTTGTGTTGCGTCTCAAAAACAAGTCCGGCATGACAGGCACTTACCTCAAGACACTTGGGGTGGCGGACACCTCCACTGGAAGCCCGCTGGTGAACGATGCGACCATCTTCAAGAAGGACGCCTCCGGAAACTACACCGGCGAAATGTGGCTCCCCTGTAAGCCCCTCTCCCAGTATTCAGGAGCGGGCGCTACGGAGCGTGCTCGCGAAAACTGCCTGGAACCGCTTCGCTTGTTGGATTCTACTGGAGCTATGGCCCAACTTTATACGTTGCCTGTTTACAAGCTGAACCGCTTTACCAGCCGCTTCTATTTTGAATCTGTGGGTAAACGTCGTAACTCCATTATTAGCGTCCGGGATCCGAATTCTAGCTATTCGGTGAGTGCGGGTTCTTGCATGGATATTTCTCCGGGCACAGAAAAGTTGACTGCAGGTTCTACCACCCTTATTCGGGGAACGGACTACGAGGTGAACTACGAGCTTGGTCAGATTGAGCTTTTGAGCGAGCGCGCCCTGGACCCCAACAAGGAAATCAAGGTCACCTTTGAATGCGAACCCCTGTTCGAGATAGACAACAAGTTGCTGTTGGGCGCGCGAGCGGAACTCCCGCTGGAACGCTACGGCTTTGGTACGGGCTCCCTTTTCGGCGTCACCGCGCTGTACAAGAGCCAGAGCACCACGGCCAAGACCCCGACCCTCGGGAACGAGCCCTTCTCCAGCGTGCTGTGGGGCATGAACCTGCGTCTGCAGGACACGGTACAGGCTCTGACCGACTTCGTGAACTTGATTCCCGGAATTCAGACGGACGCCAAGTCCAGCTGGCGCTTCGAGGCGGAATTTGCCGCCAGTCGCCATAACGCAAACACCAGCGGGGACAATGAAGCCCTTGTCGAAGATTTTGAATCTACGGTTTCTGGCCTTACTTATCCCCTTACCAGACTTTCGTGGTACCCGGCATCGCCTCCGGGAGGTGTCGCCCGCCAACCTTCGACCTATATCGAGAACCAGGACTATCGCCACAAGGGTGAATTCGTTTGGCATAGCAATACGACGGAACTGTACAAGTACATTTATCCTAGCGTTGGTAATTCCGATGTAGATAATCAACACCTGACAGTGCTGAAGATGACCCTTCGTGCCAACGACAACTTGGTGGGCAACTCTTGGGGCGGTATCATGCGTCCTAACAGTTCCTACTACCAGGATCTGAGCGAAATGAAGTACTTGGAAGTGGTAGCTCGAGGAAACGTAGGCTCTATCTACTTGGACTTGGGTCTCATGAGTGAGGACCTTTCTATCAATGGCTATGAACCTAATGAGGAATATGACGGCGAAAACGATTTGGGTACAACCGTCGCCCGCACCGACAATGGTCTGGATAAGGTTTCTGGTTCTGACGAAAAACGCCTGGTTTGGGACTGCCGTATTTCGGGATGCATTTCTACGGAGATTACGGCTGCAAATTCGGATGCTTCTGAAAAGGATATCGCCCGTGATAATTACGACGAAGACCTGGAAAACGAAAGCGATCCGTCGGTTCATATAAACGGTACCGAAAACAATTCTGGCGAACGCTTGTACGATACCGAAGACATCAACAAGAACGGGTCTCTGGACACGGACATTAGCTTTGTGCGCTACCGCATCGATTTGTCCAAGACAGACCACATGGATTACGAAGACCTGAAAAACGGCTGGCGCAAGTGGCGTATTCCCTTGAACCAGTACGATACCATTGTTTCCCCCGCAGGAAGCGACTACAAGACCATTCTAGCCGAAGCCCTCTATTCAAGACTTTGGATTGGTGGCTTGAATCCGGGTGTGGCTGAATCCAAGGTACAGATTGTAAGTTTGGCTGTGGTGGGAAATTCCTGGGAGGAAACCACGGTGGCCGACCTCTACAAGACCAGCTCTACGGAAAATTCCCAGGTGGTGGAAGTGAACGGTGTACCCACCCAGGTACAGGAATCTATGGACACCCGTGACACTAGCCACATCAAGGTCACCACCATCAACAACCGCGAAGATTCCAATATCTATACCAAGTCCCCCAACACCAAGACGGAACGTGATTCCGAAACCAACGCCCCTCTGAAGGAAACCGCCTTGGTTCTGGATTATCAGAATTTGAATCCTGGTCAAGAGGTAGGGGTAACCCGCGTCTTTGAAAACGATGTGAAGGATTTGTCCAGTTATAAGTCCATCAAGATGGAAATTCATTACACGACAGAGGCGGCGAAAGTCCCGGTGCGGTTTGCCATCCAGTTCGGTGAAGGCTCTCTGGACGGTTCCAGCGATTATTACGAGTGGAGTTTCCGTCCGGTCCGGTACAACTGCAATTCGGGAGATCGTGCAAGTGACTGTCATGAACAGAACTGGCTGGACAACGCCTTTGCTATGGATTTGTCCGATTTTTCCAATATGAAACGGGGACGCAAGCCGCCCTTCTTGGAGCCTACGATTCGTAAGGTGGAGGGAAGTTCCCGTGATGAACAAATCAAGTTGGTGGGTAACCCCTCTGTGACGCATATTGACTGGATTCGCTTTGTTGTCATTGCCGACGCCGATGCGTCCCCTGCAGACTTGAAGGGTACATTCTGGATTGATGATTTGCGGCTTTCCAGCATGGATACGGAGTGGGGCTATGCTGCACGAACTTCTGGTCAGGTGGAGTTTGCGGACTTTATTTCGTTGTCCGGAGCAATACGCTATCAGGATGGTGATTTTGCAACCCTTTCAACTACAGGAGGCTCTCCGAAACCAAAACTTTCGGATGCAGCGTCCCAGTTAGATGTGGCTGGAGATTTGAACCTCAGCCTGAATAAGTTCCTGGCCGATAGTCTCGGATTCCATATTCCCATGAACTTCGGCTACAGCAGTACTACCAAGCGCCCCTACATGAAGCCTACGGATGACCTTCTTTTAAAGAAGAGCAGTTTCTCGAATTTGACCAAGGATATGTTCCAGAACGACCTGTCGGTAACCTCCAACAAGAAGGAGCAGGAATTGCGGGATGAAACCGAATCCAAGGGCTATGAATCCTATGTGCGTGAAAAGAGCTTTAGCGTAAGCTATAGCAAGGATTACAAGGCTTCGGATTCGAAGATAGGGGAGGCTCTATCCCAAATTTTTCTGGAAAGGCCGGCGGCAAGCTATTCGTACGCGGAATCCGAAGGTCGGGCTACTACCAGCGCCGACTCTACATACTCCTACAGGACTATTTTGGAGTACAAGTTGGGAACGTTTACCCTGTTCCGAAAAAAACCGTTTGAAGGACTTTCCAAGTTTGACAATGCTTTTAGCAAGACTATGGCGGCAACGGAATTTGAACCCTGGCCTCAAACTTTTGATGTGACTTTGTTTGATTTCAATTATGTGCGTTATGTGGATCAGGATAGAGACCCTGACTTCGTGGAACCCCAAGTGGCCAAGGTGGTAACCTACACTGCGGACTTGAATCACAAATTGAACATGCGCTGGAATATCCTTTCTTGGTTGAATACGTCTTACTCTTTGAACATCTCCCGTGATATGCAGGGGGGTGGCGACCGGGAAGGTTTTGTGAAGGAGAATTTCTTTACCACGAAAGAAGGCGGTCTTTTTGCTAGTGATTACGTATTCGACTATGACCATACGGACCGCAAGGTCTATGTTTCCAAGGACAGCGTGGTGATTGTGCCTCGGGATACGATTGCTAGGACTATGGAAGATGGCAGAGAATGGGCAATCGACATGCAGAACCCAGAAACCTACGAAATCCGTTATGATACCTCTGCCTTCTACCGCGTGGATAGCGTTGGAACACGAGAGTATGGACGGTCCTATGGAATTTTGCGCAATGAACGGGCTCGTACCCAGCAATTCAAGATAGGTTTCAACCCGAGGCTTATTCCGTTCATTCCGTTCAATACATCCTTTTCTTCGGACTTTAATCAGCAAAAGACCATTCCCGACGAGTACGATTTCTTGGATGCCAACGATATCGAGAAGAACTACTGGACCATTTCCCAGACGAACCGGTTTGAGTTCAGTCCAACGTTCCGCATTATCGATTTCTTCCAGAATTTCGGCAGGGAGAATGTGGTGGTTACTTCCCTCGACAAAATCAAGTGGAATGAAATACGCATGAGTTGGCAGACCACGACGAACACCGTGGGTGAAAACTTTACGCTTTCTCAACTGTACGAGGAACAGGGCGTGACACCGATGGAGTATTACCTGTATGGCCTAGGCCTAGGCAATGGGTACCGCAATAGGGGCTTCTGGAATATTGTTACCGGAGATATGGGGCTTGACCATCGTGATGACTTTACACGGTTTGCCCAATATCGCAACCATCATGTAGATACCCTTGTTTATCAGGGTAATTTCAGACATTCTGTGTCTCGCCAGTTCCAGATAGGGACGGGTATTGTGTTGCCTATCTGGGATATTAGCGTTACAGGAGACCTGATGTGGCGTGAAGAATTCAACCAGTCACGAGAATATCCCCTTTACCTGGATACCACTACGGTGTGGCCGAAGATAGGCATTGGCGTGAACGTGCCTAATTTCTCCCAGCGTGTGTCGTTCCTGAACGGTTTCAAGAGCGTCAGTGCAGCCCATCGGTTTGATTATACCAGAACTACCGTGGTACGGCCTTTCCAGAGCGCCGAAGATTCTTGGGCCCACCTATGGAACTTTAATCCGCTGGTCCGCCTGTCTTTCTTGACCCAGAGCAACATGAGGATTGACAATGCTGTTCGTCTAAAGATTGAATCAACGGATAGACGTCCGAAAGAGGAGGTTCTCGATAGCCCTTATTGGCCCAATACTGACGGCAATACCAAGGATACAACGGACTATTTCTGGGATACTCCCTGGATTCATACCTCCCTGTACAACGACTTTGCCATCAATATCGGCAACGACCTGACCATTTCATACCCGCTGAAGACCAAGCGCGGGTTCCAGCTGTGGAAATGGTATTTCAAGCTAGAAAACGATATCGACCTGAAGTTTACCGCCGGCTACGACTACAACAAGACCATCCGCAAGGAATACGACCCTGACCCGGGATACGACATGTGGAACAAGTCTAGCGGCACAGATGGAGTGTTCAGGCAGTGGAGTATCGACGGATACGATTATACGGTCTACAAGCCGGAACTCCACAAGACGGATCGCACGGTGCCTTCACGCACGCACGAATGGTTCGTGCGGCCTAGCGCAGGCTACCAGTTCAACCGCATCGCTTCTATGAGCAGCTACATCGAGTACCGTCAGATCCACGAAAAGCTGGACGATGAGACACCTCACCTGCGGCAGATATTGCAGTTCGAAATCGCGCTGATGCTTAGGTTTGATTAGGATCTAGGAGCTAGAATCTAGGGGTTAGGGGTTTGAGGTCGCTTCGCTTTGAGGTGTGAGCTCGGTCGCCAAAGGCTCCCTTTGAGGTTCGTGCCTCATATCTCATACCACATAACTCACAACTCACAACTCACGACTCGCAACTACTCCACAATCCCTACGTCGGACAGCTTGACGAAGCCCTTGATTTTTTCGCCCAGCTGGATTTCGGCGAAATTTCCTTGGGTGGAAAGCACCTGGAAAGACGTTCCTTCGGAAAGGGTGTTCAGGGTCTGGGACTTGTCGCTTGGAGCGCTGGTCACGTCGGCATCGTTGGCGGTGACAACTCCGGTGATGTCCGTTTCCAGAACAAAAATCTTGTAGCCGGCACTGGCGCCAAAGACGCCCAAGATGATGGTAAGCCCAAAGATGATTCCGGTGAAAATGTTTCGGGCCTTTTCGCGCAGGCTGATTCTGGTCAGCACGGCGGCAATGGCTATGGCCCAGAAAATGCCGAGCATAATCCAGAGCTGCGTCTTTAGAGAAATGGCGTGGTGCGCCTGGAAAAGGGCGTTCAGAATGGGGTTTTCTTCGGAATCTTCGTCCACCTTGTCTCGGGTCATGGCCTGGGCGTATTTCAGGTTATGCTGGATATCGCTGTCGTTGGCCCTAAGACGGAGGGCTTTCTTGTAGTAGAAAATGGAGAATCCCAGCTTTCCGCTCCTGAAATAGGCGTTCCCCAGATTGTAGAAAAGGTCTGCGTCGTTAATGCCGCTGTCGGCACAGCTCCGCCATTCGTCAACGGCTCGCTCGAAATCGCCTTCGTTGTAGGCTTTGGCTCCTGCTTCGAGACCTGCACATTTTTCGGTAGCACATGCAGAACCGAGGGCAAAAGCGAAAGTCAAAAGGATAAACAAAGTTTTTTTCATGTTCCAAGTTCCAAGTCTAGATAACAATCAATTTCATTCCCGTATCTTCGTCATTCTGACCCTGGAGCGAGTAACGCGACAGGGGAAGAATCCAGCTCAAAATTTAGGGATTCTGTTCCTGGATCCTTCACGCTTCGCGTTCAGGATGACGTCTTTTACTCCAAGCTACCTCACTTTCTCGCAAAGCTTTTCCACATCGGCAAGCATCTGCTTTTGCTCTTCGGGCGTGGCCGTCACGGGAGCGTAGCGCACGAAAGCACATTTATCAAGCCAGCTGTCGATGGCGGCAATGGTTTCTTCTTTCACGCCGAGCCTTGCCAGTTCCTCTTTCATCTGGGGGCGTGTCATGCCCTTGAATTCCAGGTTGGTGGTGTCGCTCAGGTAGTTCAACAGCCCGTTTTCGAGAGCGGCAAAGAATCCCTTGCCGTCGCCTGTTTCGAGAGCCTTGCGGGCCTGGGTGAACTTTTCCTTGAGCTGTTTGTTGGCATGCCCCTTGCGGACCAGAGCCGCATTGCTGTTACGCTTGCGACGGATCTTGACAAGAAGGGTGGCTGCGATGTAGAAGGGAATGGCTGCGGTAAAGAGAATCCAGAACAACACGCTCTTGTAGGGAGCGGCTGTGTCCGCCTTTGCAGTACTGGTGTGAATAAACCGGATGTCGCTACCTAGGGATTCGATTTCCTGTTTTTGCACGGCGCTTGGGCCTGCGGACCCTGCCACGGGACCCTGGAAAATGGCTTCGGCACCTGCGTCCCCTTTTTCTACTTCTATTGTCCAGGGGCCTGCGGTAGCTGTTTCATATTTTTTCTTGGCGGGGTTGAACCAGGAATAGTTTATGGCCGGGATTTCAAAGGTCCCCTTCTTTTTGGGGTAGAGGAAAACCTTGATGTCCTTGGTGGTGACGACCTTGTTCCCCGTAACCTTTTTGGAGATGTTGTTTTCTGGCGGGACGGAGCGGAACTCGCTGAAATCGGGAAGTTTAGGGTCCGTGATGGTGCCAGGCGTACCGTCGCCCTTGATGTTTATGGATAGCGTCAGGGCTTCGCCTACCTTCAGGTTTGTGCGGTCGAAATCGGCGCTAAACTTGTAGTCGCCTACCATGCCGCTAAAGTCTGCGGGTTTGCCCTGGGCGGGGAGAGGCTTTACCGTGATGTTTACAGTCGGAGTCTGGGTTTCGGCTTCGATAGATTCCTGCTTGATGGACTGGCTGTGGAAAGACATTCCGCCCATCTGCTTCTTTTCTTCTACAATTTTCGGTTCGCCGCGCTTGGTGTATTTGAATTTGAAGGGCGGAATTTGCAGTGTGCCGCTTTTGGTAGGGGAGAGCCAGGCGAACTTGGCGCTGGCTTGCATTTCGCGGCGGGTGCCTTCGACGGGCTTGAATTCCATGGTGGAAAGGTCGCCGCGGTGGACGATAAAGTCGTTTCCGGTGCTCATGTCGGTGGCCTGCAGGCCTCCTTCGAAATGCTCGTAGGTGTGGAACCCGAGAGTGACGTAGAACTGTTCACCTTCGTAGATGGATCTTTTGCTGGGGGTGAGACTTACGGATACGGCCTCGTCGCTATAGGCCCGCTGGATATTTATGGGAATGTTTCCGCTGATGGTGCGCACGCTTCCGTTGATGTTCCATTCGATTTGCCCAACGTCTAGGGAGCCTGTCTTTTTGGGAGCGCGGATGTTGAAATTATAGACCCTTGCCTTGTAAGGCCTGCCACCTCCGCCAAAGAAGGAGTTGAACATGTCTTCGAAATCGGGGCGGATGACCTGTTCTGCGCTGTCTAGGCCCAGGAAGGTGAATCCGTTACGCGTTTCCAGCTGCGGGACGCCCCTTTCGGCGGGGAGTTCCTGCAGGGGCACGATGAGCATCAATTTGAAGGTCTTGCCGGCTTCTACGCGGTCCTTGTCCACCTGGAGCGACATGCGGGCCGTTGCGGCCATCGCCAGACAGAGAAGAATCATCAACAATCTTTTCATGGCCCCAAATTTACAAAAAATGAGGGGTGTAGGTGTTAGGTAGTAGGGGGTAGGATTTAGTGGTTAGTGGTTAGGGATGCTGGTCACAGGAGACTTTGGGGTGCCAGAAATGTCATCCTCGCTGTCATTCTGGAGCGCAGCGATAGAATCACGAGGATCCGCTTAAGGTGTTAGGGCTAGCGGTTTCGAGGATTCATGTAAGAAAAATAAAGTAAAAATTCCTTAACAAACGCCTTGCAAGTAAGGTAAAAATTTGTTATCATTGGCCCGCGCTGTTGAGAAAACGGCAAAAATACACCAAAAACGCAAAAAAAGAGAAAAAATGTACTGCATCCTCGCCGCCCTGTTGGTCAAGAGCTTCAGAAAACGCTCCAAGCGTGCCTAGCCTATGTGATAAGGGACACAGCCAGTCTAATTAACGAAAAAATAATATCCTGTTTCCGCAAAAGAATTTATTTTTTTGTCGAAAAGTCAGGTTTTTCATGAAAATTAGATTGAAATTTTGTGTCTTGCTCTGTTTGGCGAGCTTTTTGACGACTTTTGCCGCTGAACCAAAAAATTTTTGTTTTAAGGAAATTGCGGGAGGGGCTCCGGTTTTGGAGTTTTTCCAGAAGACGGGGGCTGCCGAATCTGGTGAGTCCTGTTTTGACTCGTGGTATAGTGACGGCGTTGGCGATGCCGTCACCTACTTGAACGCATGGCTTGCCGTCAATTCCAACGGCATTGTCAGCGTTACATCCAATATTGAGTATGCTGGCCGCAACGGGGATGCCTGTAATGACGGAGCAACGGCGTTCAAGGGAAAAACCATTGTCATGGGCGGAAGCCAGGTTTTGGAATCTGGCGTGGGCGGCCCCTACACCATATCGGGGGCTTGCTATGTGGGGGAATCCGATGCAGATAGGCTCGTGGGCTTTGCGTCTTTTGCTGGCAATTCCTCGGGCGGTATCCGCAATTTGAAATTTAGCGAGGCCTATTTCAAGACGTCCGCTTCCAGCGCCTATGTGGGAATTATTCCGGAACTGCAGTCCTGCCCCACGGCCACGGTGGCTTTTGAAGTGGAAAATTCGGAGTTTTACGGAGATTATGCAGGTGCCGTGGTGGGCTATTTTGCGGACCATACGGAACCCGTAAGTGGCGCGGTTGTACGGAATGTCGCCGTTACGGGTAAAAATGCCGGAGGCGCCTTTGGGTATGCCATGAACATCAAGGGCGTGGACAACATCAAGGTGAGTTCGGTTACGGTCCGCGGTATAGACGAAAACGACTGGCTGGACTGTTTTTTGGGAGGCGTTTTCGGTCGCTTGCAGTTGGCCTGGGAAAGCGGAATATCCAACGTGAAGGTGGACGGAGTGAGTGCTCGTTGCTGGGCGTCTACGGGGGTTTCCTATATCGGCGGTATTGCCGGTTATTTTACCCATGATAATGGGAGCAACCCCTATGTGGGTGATACGGTTGTCAATGCAACCTTGTCCGGTGGCGATTACATGGGTGGTTTGTGGGGTGTTTCCATATACAGCGGGAATGGGGCTACATCTGTGAACATGGAAGACGCCCTGTTCCAGGGTTCAATTACTGGAAACTGTGGCGCGAAAGTTGGTGGAATTGTCGGCGAAATGCAGGAAGGGGCTTCGGCTACGGATGCTGTTTCCATAGTCCATTCGTCCGTCATTGGCGATATTTCTGCGGGTTGCAGTGAAGGAGTGATTGACACGACGCAGGTCGGCGGCCTCGTCGGTAATTTCAGGGTTATTGGTGGCCGATCTCCCGAAAATTCGGCGCTTACCATTGAGAATACCTATTCCATCGGGGATATTTCCGGTACGGGTAACGTGGGTTACCTGGTGGGGAAACTGGATGAAAACCTGGGGGACAACAATTTAACATCCATAAAAAACAATTACCATTACGGAACACAGGATGCATCTACTTCTTTGGGGATCGGTTCTTACACTCTTTCCGATTGGCAAAATCCCACTTCTGCCAATGTTTACAAGAATGTGAGAAACGGAGTGAATGGGCTTGATGTTGATGGAACGTTGATAACCGATTCCGATAATAAGATAATCGCCACCAATGCTGGCGGACAGTTGGCCAATGGCGTTGCCGATTCCGAAGATATGAAATCGGGAGCCCTTGCTCAGGCGTTCAATGACGGAAGTGAGGTATGGAATCGGACGGACAATGTAAACGATGGTCTCCCGTATTTCGAAGGTTTCGCTCCGAGTTCTTCAAATTCTGGTAGTTCGAATTCCGAAAATCCTGAAGGAAGTTCTGGATCCACTGCACCTGCCGGGAGCTCGAATTCTGACAAACCGGTGGAAAGCTCTGGATCTACTTCGCCGACTGGGAGCTCGAATTCTGACAAACCGGTGGAAAGTTCCGGATCTACTGCGCCTGCCGGGAGCTCGAATTCCGAAAATCCTGAACGAAGTTCTGGATCCACTGCGCCGACCGAGAGTTCGAATTCCGACAAACCGGTAGAAAGTTCGGGATCTGAATCAAAAGACAGCTCTGGCAGTGGAGACTTGCCTGTTGAAAGCAGCGCTGGCGGTGCTGACCACCACGAAGGTGATTCGACGGAACAGCAACCTGATTACACCATTCCGTTAGAGATTGTCAGTGCCGAGATGAAGCAAACAGGCCGCGCGCTGCAAGTTGCCTTCAAGGGCTCGGATTTTGATGCAAGGCGCAAGGTAACTGCCCGTATAGAAATCAAGAATCTTCGTTCAGGGAAGCCGGTGGTGGATTCTCTGCTGGGAGATTCCGTAGCCTCCGCAATCGAAAAAACTCTTGTTTTCCGTATGAAGGAAATGGGCGAGTTTTCCGTAAATGTTTCGCTAAAGGACTCAAAAGAAGATGCCGTTTACAGCGACACTTTGACGGTTGAAAAAACACTAGGTGGTGAGCCTAACACGTGGTACATGGTCTCGCTGGCATCTGTCGATAAGTCCTCCTTCCATTGGAACGATGACCAGCACCTGTATTGGTGGGATGACGGTGATACGGGAGATTTCTGGCGTTACAAAAAGTTTGAAAAGGAAGATTCCCTTGCCGGTAATCGCGGTTTTTGGTACAGTTCCCTAAAGGGCGAGCCGCTGGTACTTCGAGCCGAAAATGACGACAAAATGGCCGTTGAATGGCTTCTGGACAGTTCCTATACCGGGTGGAACTTGATTTCCAACCCCTATGGTTGGCGCATTGACCTATTCTCGGAAAATCCAGGGATGGTTGAAGGCGATTTCGGCTCGGAAACGGTTTTCTGGCGCTATAATCCAAAAACATACGATTACGAGGAAACCCGCTATTTGGAGCCCTACGAGGCGGCTTGGGTCAAGGTTTCGAAGATGATGACCTGGAAAGCTTCGACGACTCCCGTATTTTTGGAAGCTCAAGAAGATGACGAAAATCAGAGCTTTGTCGAAAATGAAAAATCCCTGGCGAAAGCGGAGTCCCGCAATGGTTGGTGCTTGCAGCTGGTTCTTTCGGATCGAAATGGCCGTCGCGATGCCGGAAATACGCTAGGCGTTGCCAGTCATCCTTTTGTGGTTGATGAGCCGCCTGCTAGCATGGGCGAACGGGTAAACCTGTCTATCGTAGAAGACGGTCGCCTGCTGGCCAAGTCGGTCCGCTCTGCAGGTAATGCTCAAGAATGGACACTTCGTCTTGACGCTAGTGATGAACGTGCGGGATACATTTCTGTCAACGGTGCAGAAAAAATATCCGCTTTGGGAAAACACGTGTATGTGACTGTGGATGGTGCAACTACGGAACTGAAAGCGGGTGATTCTTTGCAGGTGTCTCTTGGAAAGTCGGCAAAGAACGCTACTGTCCGGGTTACGGACGAAGCGAAGGCCTATGCGAAGGCTTCGTTAGGTGCTTTGCACACGGTAAGGTCTGGAAACCGATTGCAGGTGTCATTCAACGCCTCCGGCAATTTGGAAGGAAAAATGGCCCGCGTGGATATTTTGGACTTGAAGGGTCGGGTTCTTGCCACAAGGTCTGTCCTTGTTCATGGCGGTACGGCGAACCTTTCGATGGATGTTCCTGGCTCCGGTTTATATGTTGTTCGGGCCCGCGCTCAAGGGATACACCGTTCGGAACTGTTCTCGGTAAAATAACCTGATTGTAAGCCGGGTAAAAAAAGTTTTTTCCTGAGTTATGATAAATTGCCTCTGCCCCCGGGTGTCCGGGGATTTTTGTCGGCGATAGCTGGCAAGGAGGCTATATGCTTTTTTACGATGTGGCACAGCGGTATCTGGCGCAGGAAGAGGAGAATCTTGCGCCCCTTACTATACGAACTTACTACTGGAACCTGCGCAAGTTGCAGTACTACAAGCCAGACCTGGACTGTGCCGGGATAGACGAAGAGTTTGTTCGTGGTTTTAGAAATCACCTGCAAGAGCGGGGCGACAAGCCTGCTACGGTGAACAAGGCTCTTTCGGTGTTCCGGATATTTACCAACAAGATGATGGCCGACGGTCTGGTGGAGGGCAAGCCCTTCGAAAAGATCAAGGTTGGCAGGGTCTTTTCCCGGCGCGGCTTCTTGACGGTGCGGGAACTGAAGAGCCTGTACCTGAACTTTATGGACCGAAGGCGGTTCTTGACCGAGACGGAACAGGATGTGATGCGGGTGTTCCTGTTCAGCTGTTTTACGGGGCTGCGCTATAGCGACCTGCTGTCATTGAACGCGAATGAAATCTTTGATTGGAAAATCCGCAAGCAGATGCACAAGACCGGCGACCCGGTGTACGTGCCCATCCCGTTGCAGGCGAGGCTGTTGTTGCCCGAAAAGTTGACGGACGGCCCTGTGTTCCGGGTGGTGGAAAATTCCCATTTCAACCGTACCTTGCGTAGTGCCGCCAAGAAACTGGGCTACTACAAGCATATCCACTGTCACCTGGCCAGGCATACCTTCGCTACCACCTGCATTACTCTGGGCATTCCCTTGCCGGCCACAAGCAAGCTGCTTGGTCACAGGAACCTGGACACCACGTTAATTTATGCGAAATTCGTGGATACTTTTCTGGACAAGGAAATGAAAAAGTGGAACCGGCTGCACTAGAACGAAACCAACTGCACTAGATGCCCAGGGTGCAACAGAAAAGACCTCCCGTAGGGGAGGTCCTTTCTAATGGTTTTGTCGCGATGTGCACTGCTAAATACTATTCGTACTTGATGACGCCGGCGGGGCAGGAGTCGGCAGCGTCCTTGATTTCGCTTTCGTAAGCGGAATAGTCAACGCCTTCCTTCACCTGCATCTTTTCGGGAACGCTGAACACTGCGTCGCAAGTTGCTTCGCAAGCGCCGCAGGAAACGCATTCGTCGCTGGATTCATCCAGCCAAACTTTAGAAATAGCCATAATTTACCTCTTGTGTCTTTGGTTTGTGTCTGACCTAAAGATATAAAAAAATAGGCGAAAACGTGAAATTTATGTTGTGAAATTGAAAAAAAGAACAAAAAAAAGCTTAAAACAACATTTTTTATATATATTCCAGAGAAAGGACTACCTAGAGTGGTTTTAGACGGTCCAATCCTTAAAAGAGAGGTTGAAATATGAATTTCCGAATTTTGGCAATTGCGGCACTGTTGCCTTTTACCTTGACTTTCGGTCAGGACGTGATCCGTTTCTATAAGGGTGACTCGCTCACTGTGAAGGTGACTGAAATAGGAGAATCTCAAATTCAATACAAGCGCTTGGATAATTTAGAAGGTCCTGTATATACAATCAAGAAGAGCGATGTTGAAAGCATTACCTACTCAAATGGAAATACCGACAGATTTGCTAAGGTTGCTGCGTCTAGTGGAAATGTTCATCCACTAGACGCATTGATGAGTACTATTTGTTCTAAACCGGAAGCAAGTAGCGGAAAACTCTTTACGATTGATTATGGGGAGACCGTTGCCAAAGGTCATGTTGTTTCTGTTTCAGGAGTATGTAAAAATGGAATGAAACAAGGGCAATTCAATTTCTATGATAATGAAAAAATGGTAATGAAAACCAAATTCGTTAAGGATTCGGAAGTGAAAACGGATTGCGTTTTTAGTGCTGCTCATCGCCGGAGTAATCAGAAGACTTGCTTTGACGCCTATTTTAAGTAAGCGTCATTTTCTATATCGGGGTTTTAGGGGCGGAGCCCCTAGGCGAAGGGGTAGAGAAAGCCGAAGGGAGATCCCCGCCTTCGCGGGGATGACATTCGGCTGGAACGAGGGGGATTCTTCCCCCTTTTGTGTATTGAGTCATTTCCCTCTGACTACTTTTTCTAAATTTGTCTCCGAAAAAATAAAACGAGAGGACCTCGCAAAAAATGAAAAAAGTGGTTGTAAAAATTGGTGGCAGCCTGGCTATCGACGAAGCCAAGCTGGCTGATTTTGTGTCGGCAGTCTCGACCCTCCCCGGTAGTGGCTGTCAGGTGGCTGTGGTTCACGGCGGTGGCAAGGACATCAATGAAAATATCGCCTTGCTCAAGGAACAACCTACATTTATCGACGGCCTCCGAGTCACGACTCCCGGCATCATGAAGATGGTGGAAATGACCCTCTCGGGCCACGTGAACAAGAAGCTGGTGCGCATGTTGCTGAACAACAACTGCAATGCCATTGGTATTTCCGGCGTGGACGGCAACCTGTTCCAGGTGGTCAAGAAGCAGGGCAAGGTAGACCTTGGCCTGGTGGGCGAAATCAAGCAAGTGAACCCGAAGATCGTAGTTGACCTGTGGGCCGCCGGTTGGACTCCGGTGGTAAGCCCGATTTCCATCGGTGACGGTATGAGCTGGAACGTGAACGCCGACACGGCCGCAAGCGAACTGGCTGTGGCTCTTGAAGCCGACCAGTTTGTGCTGGTAAGCGACGTGCCGGGCGTGATGGACGAAAACAAGAATGTGATTCCCGAACTGAGCGAGGCGGACGCTGAAAAGCTGATCGAAGCTGGCGTCATCTCCGGCGGTATGATTCCCAAAGTCCGTGAGAGTTTCAAGTCGATCCGACGAGGACTCAAGAGCATCCATATTGTTGGATGGAAAGACGCGGAACACTTTGGCAAACAAATTAATGGAGATTTAAACTATGGCACAATCCTCAGCTAACCTGCTAGAACAGGACAAACAGATTATCGCGCCGCTCTACGGCAAGGCAGACATCAACTTCGTGAAGGGCGAAGGCTCTTACCTCTACGACGATCAGGGAAACAAGTACCTGGACTTTGTCGCAGGTATCGCCGTGAATGCGCTCGGTCACCAGAACCAGGCGATTAAGGATGCTGTGGTGGAACAGATGAACCACTTCAACCACATCAGCAACCTTTATCCGAACTACCCGCAGATCGAACTGGGCAAGGCCCTCCTTGAAATCACCAAGTTTGACAAGGCCTTCTTCTGCAACTCCGGTACCGAAGCCAACGAAGGCTGTATCAAATTTGCACGTAAGTACTTCAACCGGAAGGGCGAAAAGAATCGGCAGAAAATCATTACCTTCGTGAACAGCTTCCATGGCCGTACCTATGCCGCTCTTTCTGCAACGGGTCAGCCGGCTATCCGCGAAGGCTTCGGCTCCATGCCGGGTGACTTCGTGCATGTCACATGGAACGACTGCGCTGCATTGAAGGCCGAAGTAGACGGCAATACCTGTGCCATCATGCTCGAAAGCCTTGCTGCCGAAGGTGGCGTGATGACGCTCTCTGCCGAAATGGTCGAGACCATCAACAGCCTGCAGAAGGAATTCGGCTGCCTCGTGATTGTTGACGAAGTGCAGGCTGGCGTGGGCCGTCTTGGAACCTTCCTCGGTTTCGAAAAGTACGGCCTGAATCCGGACCTGGTTTCTTTGGCTAAGGGTATCGGCGGCGGTCTCCCGCTGGGTGCGGTTCTCCTGCGCCAGCACATTGCCGACCAGCTCAAGGCTGGTGACCACGGTACCACTTTCGGCGGTAACCCCATTGCTTGCGCCGCAGGTCTCGCTGTCGTGAAGCAGATTCCGGGCCTGTTGAAGAACGTGGAAGAACGCTCCGCTCAGCTGAAGGCCGGCTTGGCGGGCCTTGTGGAGAAGTACAACTTCGCCAAGGAAATCCGTGGCGAAGGACTGATTCTCGGTGTGGCCCTTGCAGAAGAAATGCCGGTGGGAAACATCATCGCCGCCGCCCGGGGCGAAAAACTCATGGTGCTTAGCGCCAAGGGCAACGTGCTGCGTATGCTCCCGCCGCTGAATGTTTCTGCCGCGGAATGCGACGAGGCACTGGAAAAGCTTGGCCGCGCTTTCGAAGCAGCTGCGAAGTAAAACTGGCCGTCGCGAAGTAATCCGAAAGTCATCCGCTTTTGCGGCGATTGTCATCCCCGTTGTCATTCTGGAGGGGCAAAGCCCCGATAGAATCACGGGGATCTTTTTTTGATGTATATTGTAACAAGAGGTTCTCATGAAAACTTTTGTCGTTTCTGCCCTTGCGGCTTTTTTTGTCCTGCCGGCCTTTGCTTCCCAAAACGTGGTCAAGGTCGATGACCTGCACCCCGGCGTTGTCATCAACAAGGACAACATGATGTCCGCCGACCTGGCCATTTGGAACCCGCCTAGCCGCTATTACGATATGACCCCTGCACTTGTGGACGGCGGTTACACCCTGTATCGCTTTCCCAACGGGAGCCTTTCCAATGATTACCACTGGAACGGCATCGGCAAGTACGACGAAACGGGACTCTGGATTCCCGACGAGACCAAGTGGGCCCGGGGATTCTTGGGCGAGACTGTTTACCGCGGCACCACCAAGGACAACTACGGCTTTGTCCGCCGGAGCCACCTGGCCGACGGCAAGATGGAGACCATGTGGTGGGGCGAAATTTTGGACCCGGTGGACCCGCCCTGGATTGTGGTAGAGTTTCCCGAAAAGGTAAACCTGGATTCTATTCAGATTGATTGGGGGAGCCTCCGCCCTAAGGCTTTTGAACTGGCCTACTGGACGGAAGACTACGCCGAATACCCCGGCGTGCACCAGGCTCTTGAAAACAAGCTGAAGGTAGAAGCCACGGTGCGGGTGAACTCCGCCACCACAAAATACAAGTTCAAGCAAATCAATACCCGCTACGTGGCTGTTCGTTTCAAGACCACGGACCTGCCGTCAAAGGGCGTGCAGATTTGCGAGATGAAACTCTACAGCGGCGCGACGGACTTGCTTGCAGGCAACAACTACAAGTTCTACGCCATGTCTACCAGGAACGGCGACATCGCCCGTACGGACTGGACCGATATCAAGTGGGATTTCGAGACTTTCATGGAATACATCAAGACGCTCCCCAATGCCAGGGCCGTCATTTGCGTGAACGCGGGCACGGGAACCTCCAAGGAGGCCGCCGCCTGGGTGCGGTATGCCAACAAGGTGAAGGGCTACGACATCAAGCAGTGGCAAATCGGCAACGAACTGGACGGCGAGTGGGAAGAGTCCGGCCCCATTTCGGCAAGGCAGTACGCGGCCCGCTATCTGGAATACGCCCGCGCCATGAAGGCGGTGGATTCCAGCATCATCTTGCATGGCCCGCTGTTCAGCACCCACAAGATGCAGCAGAAGGGCGCGGGCCTTCTGGATGGCAAGTACTGGATGGAAGAGTTCCTGCGGATTGTGGGGGAGGCCGAAAGGAAAGACGGCAAGCGCTACCTGGATGTGGTGGACCTGCACAACTACCCCTACTGGACGCCCAATGACCCGAAGCCCGCCGACATGCTCAAGTCCATGCTGGACGTTGGCCCCAACATGGACACGCTGGACATGTGGATGAAACGCCACCTGGAAGGGGAACGCCGGGTGTTCCTTTCGGAGTTCAGCACCTGCGTGCAAGGCTACAGCCTGCTGATGGATTACCCTCAGGCCGCTGCTATGGCCAGCGTCTTTGCCCAGCACGCCATGCGGTTTGGCAACCGCCTGCAGGTGCTCCCCTGGGACGCTTTCGGCAACCTGTTCAAAGGGCCCGACGACACCTGGGGAACTATCAGCATGACGGCGCTCCTCAAGGAAGGCTCCTGGAATCACTGGAAATCCCTGGAACCTACGGCGGAATACTATGGCGTTTACATGACCTTCATGGACTTTTTGGAAAGCGGGTTCGCGGTATTGCCGGTAGAGAGCAACAGTCCCGACGTGGTGGCCTACGCCATCGGCAAGGGGGATTCTGCCCGGGTGATGCTGGTGAACCTTTCCGACATCACGCAGCTGGTGCAGATTGACCGGGCGAGCGAAAATTATCTCGTCCGCACGCAAGTAGAGATTTTTGGACCCGAACAGTTTAAATGGCAAGGGACTGGTCCGCACGCCTACCCCTACCCGAAAATGGGCCCCAGCGGACGTCGCATCAATCCGTCCAAGTCCAGGGACATTGCCGTTCCGCCCTTTGGACTTGCCGTTGTGCAGATTAACCCGAAGGTGGTTGGACTGGACGCGGCGACGAAAAATTCTGCCGCAGACCCGCGTGTCATTGCCGCTGCCCTCGAAAAGAAGGTCCTGCTTGCAGGCGATACCCTGGACCTGTTCGCCACCGCCGTGCAGCAGTCCGGCCAGCTGACAGAAGGAAAACTTGAAATTCCGGAGCTTGGGATCGTCAAGTGGTTCAAGCCCGATGACGGCCTGTGGAACGCCTCCATCGAGAGCTTCCACGTGAAAGTTCCCATGCCTGCAAATGTGAAACTTGGGCCTGCCACGGCGACGCTGAAGATTCGCGGCCTGGGCGGCAAGATTACGGAATTCAAGATTCCCTTCCGCATCCGCGGGGCTTACCGCACCACTAGCGTCATGCAGAACTTCGACAACGGCCTGGATGCCGTGGACTGGTATCCGGTGGCCAACGGCGATAACGCTACCAGTATCGAGGCCAAGGTCTTTAACGGGGCACCCCCTCACGGTGGGTTCATTCGTCACGACTTCATCATCGAGCAGCCTCCTGCACAGGGCTGGCCCAACTTCGCCGGCGCCTACTACGTAATCCCCGAAGCCGTCAGGAATTCCGTAGGCATCGTGTTCGACTACGCTACCAACCACAACAATCCCGAGGGCTATTTCGAGGTGCAAATCGCCAGCGAGCAGGTGAAGGACTACGACGAATTCATGGTTCGCCTGAAAAACACCCGCGGCTCCTGGGTCCGTGACACCCTCATCTGGGAAAACATGGCCCAGGAGGGCTGGGGCAAGACCATTCCGCAGCTGGACCCGAAGCAAATCAAGAACTTCGCCTTCAGGGCCCGTTACAGCGGCAAGGGCTACATCAGCCTGGACAACATCTACCTGTTGCAAGAAGACGGCACCGAAGTCCCCATGCCCAAGGGATTACGCCGCTTGCGGTAAGGGGGAAGGCTTTCCGCACCACCTAAAGGTGGCCATGTACACTAAGCGCTAAAGCGCTAAGTGTCCAAAGGTTGCTCCAGCTGCGGCTCTATCCCGCTGTCACCCCGGCCCCAGTGCCGGGGCCACCGTTCCATACCTGCCGCATCTTCCGCTACCCCTTCTCCTAGGGGCCCTGCCCCTAAAACCTCGAATGAAAAAGGAACCCTCGTGGGTTCCTCATTTCACATTACACATTTCACATTATGTTGATTATTTAATAATCAACATAGATTCATCCCACGCTTCGTGCTTTTCCAAGCCGAGGAGGTTGGCCGTCGTTGCAGCGATGTTGGAAAGACCCCAGTCGCCTTCCTTGAGGCCGAGCTTGCCGCCGGTCACGTTATCGTAAAGGATGCAAGGAACCTTGTTCAAGGTGTGGCTGGTCTTTGCCTTGAAGGTGCCGTCCTTGTTGACCTTCGGCATGCCGGTCTTCTTGTCGATTTCGTACATTTCGTCGGCGTTACCGTGGTCAGCCGTGATGATGGCGACACCACCGAGGGCGTCAATCACCGGGAGCAAGCGGGCGAGGCCGATGTCCACAGCTTCGATAGCCATGGTGGCAGCGCGGAAGGAACCGGTATGGCCTACCATGTCGCCGTTCGGGAAGTTGCAGCGGAGCGTCTGGTACTTGCCGCTCTTCAAAGCTTCGATCATGGCGTCGGTGATTTCGGCAGCCTTCATCCACGGGCGCTGTTCGAACGGAACCACGTCAGATTCGATTTCCAGGTAGGTTTCGCCGTCGAACTTGCTGGAACGGTTACCATTCCAGAAGTAGGTCACGTGGCCGTACTTCTGCGTTTCGGAGCAAGCGAACTGCTTGACGCCCGTTTCAGCGAGCCATTCGCCGCTGGTTTCCTTGATTGCCGGAGGCGGAACGAGGAAGCGGTTCGGGAGCTTGAGGTCGCCGTCGTACTGGAGCATGCCGGCGTAGCAGACCTTCGGGAAGCGCTTGCGGTCAAATTCGTTGAAGGATTCTTCTTCGAAGGCACGGGTGATTTCGATGGCGCGGTCGCCACGGAAGTTGAAGAACACCACGGAGTCGCCATCGTTGATGGTACCCACCGGAGCGCCGTCCTTAGCAATCACGAACGGAGGGAGGTCCTGGTCGATAGCCTTGGTTTCGCCACGGAGAGTTTCGATAGCCTGCGTAGCGTTGTCGAAGTAGCGGCCTTCGCCGAGCACGTGGGTCTTCCAGCCGAGTTCCACCATCTTCCAGTTAGCGTTGTAACGGTCCATGGTGATCTGCATACGTCCACCGCCAGAAGCGATGCAAACGTCGAATTCCGGAGAGCGGAGTTCGTCGAGGAACTTTTCGAACGGGCCAACGTAATCGAGAGCGGAGGTTTCCGGAACGTCACGACCGTCGAGGAGGATGTGAACGCGAACCTTCTTGACGCCTTCCTTCTTGGCCTGAGCAACCATGGCCTTGAGGTGAGCGATGTTGGAGTGAACGTTACCATCGCTGAAGAGGCCGATGAAGTGGAGAACGGTGTTCTTTTCACGAACGTTGCCGGAGATTTCCTTCCAAGCGTCACGGCCGAAGATGTCGCCGCTGTTGATGGCGTCTGCAACGAGGGCTGCACCCTGGTTGTAAACCTGGCCGGCACCGATAGCGTTGTGGCCGACTTCGGAGTTACCCATGTCTTCGTTGGTCGGCATACCGACGGCGCGACCGTGGGCCTTCAAGAGAACGTTCGGGTACATCTTGAAGAGGTTGTCGAGAGTCGGGGTGCGGGCGGCCTTGATGGCGTTGCCTTCGACCTTATCGGTGATACCAAAACCGTCCATCACGATCGTGACAACGGGTCCCTTGATGCCAGGGAAATTGGAAAGCTTCTTGAGCATAGTTTACTCCTGTTAAATTACGGGCGTAAATTTAGAAACTTTTGCGTAAGGCGAGTGAAACGGGACTGTTTACAGGCCCACTTCCGAGCCTAGCAAAAGACACTCGAAGAGTGTAAAATGCGAGAGCAGAGTACAAAAAAAGACCCCCTTTCGGGGGTCTATATCATGCAGGAATTAGACTAGTTGGTCTTCTTGTAGTAAGTAAGGAACATTCTACCCTCAGTTCCACTGGCTTCCAGTCGGACAGGGTTGATGGGGAAGTTTCCATCAGGTGTGATGGCCATGTACCACCTGGTGTTTTCACGCATTTCAATTTCATTCATTGAATCATTGCCGGTAGTGAATTTTTCGAGGCAAACAGGCGCGGCCGGTGGTGCAAACATACCTCTGCTGTTGATTTCATCGTCATAGGAAGTGATTTCTTTGAAAGAAACTCCACTAGCGGCAACCAAGTAGCCGGTCTCATCCTTGAAACTAATCGTAGCATGGGCGGTAGCTCCTCCAGCAAAATTGATTTCGAACTTTTTAACAACAGACGTCGAAATGTTGGACAATGTATCTCCGACAGGAGTTAACTGCGTACACACTTCGGCGACGCTAGAAGAAGAAACTTCGGCAGGCTTCGGCAAATCAAATTCAGCTTCTAGACGGGCAGTAAAAGCGTACGTCTTTTCCTCCGCGCTGCCACTCATATAGACGGTAATGTACAGTACAAAATCTCCCCAGCCGATGCTGTCCTGGTTCAGAGGTATTTCGTCAATGGCAAAGAGTGGATTGAATTGTTCCTTTGGAAATTTAAAAGTACTTCTGACAGGAACGGGAAGATTGCCGACCCTGATTACCTTACCGTCTTCCTTTCTGCCTACATCGAAAGAAAGGCTATCAACCATATATGTTATCGGGTCGCCGTTGTAACCCGGGGTTTCAAAGGCATCACTTTCGGTAGCGATATTTCCCGTGAGCTTCAGAACCCAACCGCCCTTGCCGTCAGCAGTACGTTCTGCCTCGACCTCGGAAAAGTCCGCCAAGGGCGAAGTCTCGGAGACCGAAGAAAGGACCAGTTCTTCTGCAGAAGAAGAGGAGTCTCCATCGCCGGCACTGGAACTGTCGTCACCGCAAGCGGTAAGGCCGATTGAACCCAGGGCGAATACTGAGCCCAGGAAAAGTTTCTTCATAAAATTCATAGTTGTTCCCTCATAAAAAGTTTCTGACTCTGAAAATAAACAAAAATGGCCGAAAAAGCAAACGAAAAAGCGAAATTTTCAAGGAAAACGGCTTTTTTTGGCGTTCCCCGCCCCAAAGATTGGCGCAATTCATCACGAAGGGCGGGTCGGGCCATACTCGCCGTGGCGTTCCGCCCCGTCTCACCGAGCCCGTCCGTTGTCCGGTCTCGTACCCTTACGGGGTTACTGTCCCTAACGCATATTCCGGATAATGTCCCGCAGCCGCGCCGCTTCCTCGAAATCGAGGCGCGCGGCGGCGTCCTTCATCTGGCGCTCCAGGTCTTCCAGCGAACTTGTCATCCCCGCGGAGGCGGGGATCTCCTTTCTTACATCGTGCCTTGAGCCTTTCTCTCGTCTCTCGCCTGTAGCTCGCTTGCGAGCGTTCTCTCGTCTAAACTTGGAGGGCTGCAGCGGTTCCATCGGGCGGATGCCCGGTTCCCCTTTTGTCATCCCCGCGAAGGCGGGGATCTCCTCGTTCTCATCGACAGCATCGTCACCGTCGATTCCAAGGGGATCCGCAATCCGCAGGTCGTCTTCCAGCTTGCGGGTCACGGATTTCGGCGTGATGCCGTGTTCCTTGTTGAATTCTTCCTGCACGCTGCGGCGGCGGGCGGTTTCGGAAATAGCCTTCTCCAGGCTGTCGGTCATGTTGTCTGCGAAGAGCAATACGGTGCCGTTCACGTTGCGGCTTGCGCGGCCCATGGTCTGGATGAGGCTCCTGTAGTTGCGCAGGAATCCTTCCTTGTCGGCGTCGAGTATGGCCACCATGCTCACTTCGGGCAGGTCCAGGCCTTCGCGCAGCAGGTTGATGCCCACCAGCACGTCGAATTCTCCGGTGCGTAAGCCCCGGATCAGTTCATGGCGTTCCAGTGTCTTGATATCGCTGTGCAAGTAACGTGCGCGGATGCCCGCTTCCACGAAAAAGTCGGTGAGGTCCTGCGCCATTTTCTTGGTGAGGGTGGTCACCAGCACGCGGTCGCCGTTCTTGACGACTTCCTCGATGCGGTACAGGAGCACGTCCATCTGGCCCTTGATGGGGAACATCTCGATTTTCGGATCCAAAAGTCCGGTGGGTCTGTTAATTTGTTCGGTAACCACGCCGCCTGTCTTGGTGAGTTCGTAATCGCCGGGGGTGGCGCTCACGAATAACACCTGCTTCGGGTACATGTACTCGAATTCGGCAAAGTTCATCGGGCGGTTGTCCAGGGCGCAGGGGAGGCGGAACCCGTACTGTACCAGCGTTGTCTTGCGGCTCTTATCGCCTTCGGCCATGCCGCCCACCTGCGGAATGCTCACGTGGGATTCGTCCACCATCAAGAGCCAGTCGTCACCGAAGTAATCAATAAGCGTAAACGGGCGCGTACCCGGGGCGCGGTTCTCGATAATGCGGGAGTAGTTTTCAATACCGCTGCACATGCCGGTTTCGCGAATCATTTCCATGTCGTAGCGGGTGCGGCTACTAAGGCGGGCCGATTCCAGCACTTTGCCTTCTTTGTCGAGCTCGGCGAGGCGGTCGGTCAGTTCCATTTGCATGCGCTGCAAGATTCCTGCACGGCCCTCTTCCTTGGTCACGAAGTGCTTCGCCGGAGCGATGGTCATCTCGTCCATTTCCTGAGTGACTTCGCCGGTAATGATATTGAAGCGCACGAGCCTGTCCACCTCGTCTCCGAAAAGTTCGATGCGGAGTCCTTCTTCGTCGTAGCTCGGGTGAATCTCGATCACGTCACCGTGCACGCGGAAACTGCCGCGTTCCAGGCTGAAATCGTTTCTCGTGTATTGAATTCGCACGAGGTCATGCAGAATCTTGTCCCGGTCGTAAACGTCACCTCGTCTGATGCGAACCATCAAATCAAAGTATTCGCTGGGGCTACCCAAACCGTAGATGCAGCTCACGGAGGCAACGATAATTACATCCCTGCGGGTCAATAAATTTGCGGTGGCGCGCAGGCGGAGTTTGTCAATCTCGTCGTTGATGCTGGCATCCTTCTCGATGAAGGTATCCGTGTGCGGAATGTACGCTTCGGGCTGAAAATAGTCGTAATAGCTAACGAAGTATTCCACCGCATTGTGCGGGAAGAACGCCTTGAATTCCTGGTAGAGCTGCGCCGCCAGCGTCTTGTTGTGGGTCAAAATCAGCGTCGGCTTGCCTACGTTCTTGATGACGTTCGCCATCGTGAACGTCTTGCCGGAACCCGTGACGCCAAGCAGCGTCTGGAACTGTTCACCGTGCTTGAAACCTTCCGTCAGTTCTTCGATGGCCTTCGGCTGGTCGCCTGCTGCACCATAGGGGCTCACCAGTTCAAAGTTCGCCCGCGTCGGCGACTGGAACTGCTTTAAATGCCCCGGCAAACTCTGCTCGGGCGGTAGCGGTTTCGCTATCGGTTTCGCATACGGATCCGGTGTAATTGTCTTGCGTGCGCGAGCCATTGCAATTCCTACAGTTTTTTATTGGTCCACTTGCCAGAACGGAAACGTAAAAAATGTGCTAGGGCAAGGGCGCTTTGACCCGCCAAAGTTCCTATCCAAATGCCTTTGATTCCAAATCCAAGGATAATGACAAGGACAAAGTCAACGACCAGATTGAATAATCCGATAGTGCAGGTAGAAGCCGTTAAGGTGTATTTGATATCGCCACTTGCTCGCAAACTTCCGCTATAAATCACCTGGCATATCTGGATAGGGATGATGATAGCTGCAAAGGTGCTGATGGTTTTTCCGATAGCCAGGAACGAGTCGTTGGTGAAGTATATGGCGAAAAAATCCTTTCCGAAAATGAATATGCAGAGCCCTACGGCTAGTCCTAAAAGAATGCCGCTGCCGATGCAACTGTACGTATATTTCCGTGCAAGGGCAATGTCTTTTTTCCCGAGCGCGTTCCCGGCCAGGGTGACGCTTGCCGTTTGCATGCCCATGCCGAAGGCGAAAGCCAAGTTCAACAGCGTCATGCCCACTTGATGGGCGGCAAACTGTTCGGTTCCTGTTTTTGCGGCTATAATCCCTATTAACAAGAATGAAATTCTTTTGATAAAGTCTTCAGAGAGGAAGTTTGAAGTAAGCCTCACCACGCTCTTGACGTATTCTTTTGCAATGCGTTGCTTGGAGCGGATAATGTAGGGCAAGTTGATGAACAGATTATTCTTAGTTAGCGATAGGCCTACAATGATGAGCGAAACGAATGTCCCGCATACAGTAGCAATGGCAGCCCCCACAACGCCCAACTTAGGGAATCCGAAATGCCCGTATATCAGTGCGTAGTTCAGAAAAACGTTTACGACCATGGACGCAACATGGGCGTACATGGAAATCTTGGTATTTTTCATGGCCCGCTGGATGGCGCTACAAATCATGGTAAGGGCCGTAAAAACCAGCCCGCCCATGGATATGGCGAAATAGACCGAGGCCATTTCGGTTGTTTCCGGGTTGCTTCCGCAGAGGATTACAATCTGTTTGGATAGGCAAACGCAGATTATTCCTATGGCAATGGAGTATGTGGCGGCCATTAACAGGATTAGCTTTGAAACCATATTGGAGCCAATCTTGTCTTCTTCGCCACGCTTGCGTGCGATGATAGCGCCGCTAGCGGCGTTTAATGCGAATAGGGGAGCCATCAAGAAAAATTTGGGCTGAGCCGTCAACCCTGTGGCGGCCACGGCGGCATGCCCGAGGGAGGCTACCATGAACGTATCTACCATAACCACCAGCACGGCAAAAACATTTTCCAATACGGAAGGCCATGCCAGGTCAACGGTTTCCCGAAGTAGTTTTCGATCGCTTGCGTTCATCGCTAAATCAAAGGGTCATTCTATAATCATCAAGTTGCAGCGTATCAAAGAAAGAATAACTGTATCGGTTGACAATGGTTATCTTTTTTATCCCACATTTTGTATATATTTCTTCCAACAGCATTTCGTCGCTAAGCAAAAGTTCCGCAGGAATATCCTTTTCCTCTTCGGCGGAGACTACTTTTTCTATGGGGCAAGCACAGGGAGAATTGTCTTGGACAATCAAACGGTATTCAGTGTTTTCGTCAAAGCAATGAAGTTCTCTTAGGGGAGTCTTTTCAAATACAGTGTCTCCACTGAATTTGAATCCGGTTGGATGTAATTCATATTTTTCAAAAATAACACCGGTTTTGAATATGGCGTAAATGTAGCCCTTTTGAGGGATTCTATCAAAAAATTTGGAATTGAGTATATCATTCAGCAACATATTCTAAGACCTCCTGGTATAGAGATTCTAGTTCTTCGTCTGTTGTACCAGGCGCATAATTTTCGGCCATTTTTCTCAAAAGGAATAGGGGAGTTTTTCCTTTTTTGAAGTTGTCCTCGCTATCCACAATGGCGACTCTCGCAATTTTGTAGTGCAAAATCCGCTTTAACAAATTTTGACAAAGTTTTGCCATTGATTCCAGATCGCTAGTGTTGTGGGGGCTAACAACAGTGTAGGAATCTGGATCGCGGTCTTCGCAGACTCTATAAAATTTTTCATCTGGCGCCTGTACAAGAATCTCGCCAAAGCCATATCTTGTGTTGCATCCTACAAATGTTCTCCTAATGGCGCCTATGTCAATCAGGCTTTTGTCTTTTGTTCTGATTCTAAAACAGCTGCCCATTAATAGACTTTTGACTGGTGCATCGCAAGATTCCATACTTTTGCTAATGGGATAAATCAATCCGGAATCGGTCATTTTGGTAACAAATTCCAGTTTGCCTTTCACGTCAAGTTTTTCTTCCAGCAAATTCAAGAAACTATCGGCACTATAGGAGTATAGGCCATTGCAATTATACATAATGACGGGTGCTAAGGCGAATACATCAAAAGTGTGAGCGTAATAGGGTTGGGTTTCGCTTTGCTCTTCTACATGATCAATCTTTAAGAATACTTCACCATATCCCTCGTCTGCATAAAAACCGATATTGAAGGAGGTCTTTTGACTTAATAATCGTGCAATGGTCCTAATTTGTTTGTCGGAACCCTTGAAATAGCCCTTGAAAATCTGGCCTTCCTTGATGGCGTCCCTAACGCCATCACTGCCGCAAAGGTTTTCCGTTTTTGCTTGTACCGGGTAGATAGAGGTTATGTCCGTTGAGAATCGTGTGACGGTCTTATTCTTATGTCCGATGATATAATCGCCGTTGATACGGACTGTTTGGATAGAGGGCTTGTCTTTGGGAGGCGTGGCAAGCTTGCTCCACAGAGAATTTTTGTTTAGCTTCTCGATAACCATGCTTAAAGGGGCGGGAATCCCTCGTAGGTCATTGCATGTCGGATAGACATTGGAGCATATAAGGCCGGGTTCGTCCAATATGTCCTGGTCTGTGTCTGTGGCGATTTTTTGAAGATGTGCCAATAATTCTGAGCCCGGTATGTAGGAACGGGTCTTTGTATCCCTTTCGTATGGGGTGTAAATGCAAAGGGGCGAGCGGATTTCAAGGGTATAATCTATCCTAGAGAAGGTTTTCTTGTCAGATAGCTTTAATGGACCGCGTTTTAGCGAGATGCCTGTACTTTTTTCTACGGAAATGTCCACAAGGCCCTTGATAAGCTCGTTTATAATACCGATCTGGTGGATTGATGAGAGCTTTTTTTCAATAATCGCAAACTTACTCTCTTCTATATCCAATTTGGCAACAAAGGTTAAATCCGGCAATAATACTCGATAGGTTTGACCATCCTTGTCCGTAATGATCTTTGTATAAAGCTCCGTGACGATTTTAGAGGAAACCCCTTCAAGGTTATTGATAAGGTTCAACTCGCTTAAAAGACCTTCATAGTTTTTTAAGCGGGCAATACCGAGAGGAATATCGAGGCTTTTAGAATCGTCTGAAAGCAGGGCTGCATCTAGAGGAATGTACGGAAGCCCTTTAGGATCTACGGGAATATCCTTGTCAAGAAAAACTTCAGAAAAACGTCCAAAGTCTAGTCCAATATAGCTTTTTGTCTTGATGAATACTCTGCACTTCATTTTATGGTTCTTCCTTCATAAAATGGTTTAGAACAAAGGCATCGTACCATGTGGCGATTCTTTCGTTGTCGGAATCTATGATAATTGGGTCCCCTAGCATCTCCTTGAGATTTATGCCGTCCAGTGCCATTTTTGTAATGAAATTTTCGAATTCTATGATGCCTATAGAATAGGATCGTTCTAGGAGATAGTTTTTTAATTTACCTAACTTTATTTTTTGCAAGGTCTTTATTTTCTTTTTCACGTGGTCAAAATGTCGGATGTCGTCTTGCTTTTGAATGTCCAGCGTGTAAGGGCGTAATTGCATGTTGATGTTTTCGAAAGTTCGGAAATATCGTTTTCGTGTTGTGTCCAGATGCTGAATTTTTTGGTCTGTTTGAAATTCGAAATCAAACCACGTTCCGCTAAGTCCGTTTATAGAATTCTCGGGTTTCTTGGCGAAACTTTTCGCATTGGAGCAGCATTCTTCTGCCATGTTAAACGCCGAAAAGAAATTTGAATCTGGGTAAACGAATGCGATCCCTGCCGATAGAGAAAAATGGACTTCAGATTTGTCGTCTTTCCAGAGACAGATGTTTCTTAATTCCCGAACAAATCGTTCTACAAAAGGTATGGCAATTGTGGGGTTGCAGGCCAGATTGATGTCGTCGCCGCCCTGGTGAAAAAAGGCTAATTCACGGAAAAATTCTTTGTCGGAAAATTTAGGGTAGTATTTTTTTCTTATGTAATCAACGGTATTATTCAAAGTATCGTTATAACCCTCAGTTATGTTCCTGTTAATCATTCGTCTGATTATGATGCATTCTTCGTAATTTTTCTCCTTGGGAACCACTTGCCCTATAGTAGAACCCATATTATTTCCGTCCATGTGGATAATTGCCACATAGGACTTTCCTCCTGGGCCTTTGGCAGGGGAGATTTTTTTTATGTCTACAATGTTGTCTGTGGGGGCTACATTTTGTCTGAGAATAAAAGAACTTTTGGAAATCTCTTCGCCATTTTCAAGGATCTTAAAAACAGCTTCTCCCGTATACTTTTCTTTCTTTGCAATGGCAGGGGGCAAGAACGGGTGGGCTGACGCAAATTCGTTCTTTACTAAATCCAATTTGTTAAAGATTGCATCAATATCTTTGTGGAAAGAGTCCGTTCTTTCTACAGCGCATGCGGAAATTTCAAGGATATGGGTTTTGTCCAGAAAGTAACGAGACACTTTGCGAATGATTTTTTTGCAGAGTCTACCCGTTCTAAAAAGTATAAAGGCGTTTCCTGCTGAAATGACGATTGTCTGGACTAATATTTTTTTGTCATGAAAGTATGGAATCTGCCTGTCTTCGGCGTTGCTGGATAAATCGAATTGGCTTTTATCTAAAGGAGTGTCAATGTTTTTTGCGGCATATTCTAATGCATCGTCTAGAATGACGCTCAGGACGTTACTTGCGCCAAGGGATTCCATAGGCCCGTTGGTATGAAACAGATATTTTTGGATTTGCCTTATGTCGATAAGACACAGGACTTCCTTGTCTAGCAGATCATTTTCCATTGTTGTCTCCTAGAGAGTTGAATCTCAAAATCTTACGCAACTTCTTGAATGAATATTCAGAAATTTTTGTGGTTGAACCGTCTGCATTAAGGTGTTCGGTTACATTACGGTTACTCGCCTTGGTGTAGATGTCGTACCCCTTTTGGATGAGCGCATCTGCCATTATGAAAAAGGGATAAAAAGTCCCACCAAGGATTATGGCGTTGGGGGCCATGGTATCAATATCTCTTAGGATGCCTTCTATGGTTTTGTCCTGCTTTTTAAGGCCCTGAAAAGAGAAGTCTTCTATCGGGAAATCCTTTACGCTTCCGAGTTTCGATACGGTTTCTTTCTCGTAGTTGTCCCAAGTTTCAAAGGGCCGATTCCCATTGCAGTTTAAGACGATTTTTTTCTTTTTGCTAACGGGTGAGAGCTGTCCTTGGAACCTGCGGTAGGGGATGAATTTGAGAAAGTTATAGTGAATGATTCGTTCACTTGTTCCGTTATCGGCGGTACGGTAAGCCGTTTTGTCCTCGGAAGCAGTGCTTAAGACCGTTTTCCCTTGGTTAAGTAGTTCGTCGATGATCGGAAACACAAACCCATATTCTCCAGCGACAAAAATGGCGTCGTCTTTGGACATCTGTATTTTTGTTACACTTTCCTGTGCGGCGCGGAGAATGTCTTGTTCGTCTAGCTGGGCGTTGACTTCTGGAAAAGGAACGTCCTCTATGTCCCCCCACTTGCGGGCGGCCTCTAGTTGCGCGTTCCCCCAGTTGACGTGAGGATGGTTGCTCAGGTTGTAGAACATTTGTCAATGTAGCCTGTTTTGCTGTAAATATAATTTTTTATATTGAAAATCCTAATGTTAAATGAGTTTTAAGGCCCCTTGATCGGGATGGATTTGTAAGTGGATCACGAGTATAGCATTTCTGGTAAGCTTTGGATAGGTGGGCAACATGCTACCCTTCCTAAAGATTATTCGTTTACTGATAATTTATTTATAATTTCGTGCTGCCAGGAACGAACTCAAAACGACGACGCGACTCATGTCGTAGCACCCCAGGACCCTCGCATAGCTGAGCGTTTTTCGGAAAAGGACCTGTGTACCCTTTGTTGCGTGCTTTCACAAGAATTCGGCGTCCGTGTCCGTATGGAAAAGCTCCACGAGGAATACGGCCTGCTGAACGTGTTCAACGGCGGTTCCGACTACGAGGTGGTAAGCGCGGATTGGTTTGTTTGCGAATATGAATGTGGCAAAGAGATTTGTTGCGAAAGGACTCGGATATGAGGAAATCGCGGATTTTTGGCGTTTTTCGCCAATTACGGCCCATATACATCGGTTAGAACGAATAACAAACATATCAAACATCCCTAAAATGTGTATTTTTCAGGAACAGGAAGTCCTGAGAGAGGTAAAGATGAACAAATTGATAATCCTGACCTTCGTGCTCCGCGGATTGGGCTTTGTCTTGATTGTGTTGAGTATTTTGGCTGGAAATGGCTACTTGATGAACCTGTTCCCTGGTCTGGAGCAAACGGCCTTCAATTCCAGGTCGTTTCTTAACCCCTTCTTCGTTTCGGGTGTCGTTGTGTACTTTGTTGGGGCTATTGTCTATTTCTTCGTAAACAAGCAAATTCGCGCTGAAAGACGGCGCCATGAAATAGAAGAAGCAGAAGAAAGAGCTTTTGGAAAGAAGTCTGAGTGAGAGTAGTTGTATGATTCAGATTGAGCATTTGCACAAGACCTACAGGAGCGGTTTCTTGATGAAACCGAAACTGGCCCTGAAGGATGTAAGCCTTCATGTGGAGCCGGGTCAGATATACGGTTTTATCGGCCCCAACGGGGCGGGCAAGTCCACCACCATCAAGGTGCTGACCGGCCTTTTGAATTTTGATTCCGGCAAGGTGCTGGTAAACGGCATCAGCCCCCGCGATGTCAAGAGCCGCCGTTTTATCGGGTATTCTCCGGAACAGCCCTACTTTTACGACTACCTTACGGGTCGTGAACTGCTCCAGTTCTACGGCAAACTGGTGGGGCTAGAAGGGAACCTTCTGAACGAACGCATCACCTGGGCGTTGCAGTTGCTCCATGCCGACAAGGACTGGATTGACCGCCGTCTGCGTTCGTACTCCAAGGGTATGATGCAGCGTGTGGGAATTGCCCAGGCCATTCTCGGCAAGCCCAAGCTGTTGATTCTGGACGAACCCATGAGCGGACTGGACCCCATGGGCCGTCGCGATGTCCGGGAGGCCATTCTGGAACTGAACCGGGACGGGGTGACCATCTTCTATTCCAGCCACCTTCTGAGTGACGTGGAATCCATCAGCCATCGGGTGGCCATGATTGTAGATGGCCGTATCGTTCGCGAAGGAACCGTGGATGAAATTACGGATTCCTGCGGTATCGAATACCATGTGCGGACCCGCATCGCCATTGCCGCCAAGGACTTGCCCGAAGGCGTCGCTCTGGCAGGACACCCCCAGGAGGTCATCTGTGCTGACGATGCCGCCCGTGACCGGCTGCTCCGCTACTGCCTGGATAACGGGATTGCGGTAGAAAAGATGGACCACAAGCGTCCGAGCCTAGAAGACATTTTGACCGAGGAGATTGCCCGTGCAGACGCTTAAGCATATCGGCATTATTGCCCTCAATACCTTCCGTGAATCTATCCGCGACAAGATTCTTTACAATATCGGTCTTTTGGCCGTGGGCCTTGCCCTGTTCAGCATCGTGCTGGGCGAATGGTCCGTATTCGACCGGGCATACGTCATCAAGTCCACCACCCTGTCGGTGATGAGCCTTTCGGGTCTTTTGATTTCCATTTTCGTGGGCATCAGCCTGGTGCAAAAGGAAATCCAGAGGCGGACGGTTCTCACCCTGTTGTCCAAGCCCATCAGTCGCGCCACCTTCATCGTGGGCAAGTACCTTGGGCTGTTGGCGGTGGTGGCCGTCCATTTGGCGCTTCTCACCTGCATCTACTACTCCATTTTGTTCCTCACGAATTCGGAACCTACGGTAAGCCTGCTGACGGCGATTTACCTGATTTTCTGGGAACTGGCGGTTGTGATTGCGGTAGCGCTTCTGTTCAGCAGTTTCAGTTCCACTATCCTGAGTGCCCTATTCACTCTGGGAGTTTATTTTGCAGGCCACCTGAGCAACCAGCTCTTGGAGCAGATTCGTTTTGCCAGTCGCATGGGTGAGATGGGGGATACTTCTACGGCACTGCTGGAAAAGCTGGCCGTGGTGATTCACGCCGTGTTCCCGGGGCTGTACCGTTACAATGTGACCAGCTACGTGGTTCACGGGCTTGCTTTGCCGGACATGTATCTTTTCTGGAATACGGTTTACGCAATCGGTTATGTTGGTGTTTTCTTAGCCATCGCTAGTTGGTGGTTCAGCCGGAGGGATTTCCTATGAGAAATCAGTATATGGCACAGGTCCTCGTCCACAACAAGGTGGTTTCGGAGGACCAGGTCAAGGCCCATTGGGGCGAAATTACGGAATCTATGGATATTGGCCAGGTCCTGGTAAAGGCTGGCGTATTGCAGGAGGCCATGTACGCGAAGGTCCTTGCCTTTGTGCAGAACCTGGAAGCGAAGCATGCAGCCGCTAACGCTGCAGCCCAACCTGCACAGGCTGCACCCGCTGCCCCTGCCCCTAAGCCAGCTCCAGCCGCAGCTCCGGCACCCAAGCCCGCTCCTGTAGAGGCAAAACCCGCCGTGGCCGAACCTGTAGATGACGAACCCGCCTTGCAAATCGAGGGCAACAACATTTACGGTGAATCATCTTCGTCCAACATGGTGGTGGAAAAGGTTTCCGGTCTGGAAACTACAAGTATCTCGACCATCGCCCTTGCCGAGGAACTAGGCGAAGATTCGGCCGAAGAAGGCGAGCAGGAACTGCCCCGCCAGTTCGCCCTTTCTTCTGGAGAGGGAACGGCGGTAGAAGCGCCCCAGACGCTGCTCCCCATCATGTCCTTGAAAAAGATGATTGCCTTTGCTCGCCAGTACGGAGCTACGGACATCTACCTTTATTCCAACCGTCAGGTGGTTATGCGTCAGTCCGGTGCGCTGTTCCCGGCTACCGAACAGGTGGTAGATAAGACCCGCATCTCTGAACTTTTGGCCGAAGCCTCCGAAGGTTTTGCCGACGATTACCAGGTGGTGGCCGGCAGGAACTTCAGCAAGACCATCGCCCTCGCTGGTGTGGGTCGTGCCCGTATTTCCGTAACCTGGAACGGGGTCGTTCCCAGCGTGTCTATCCGGGTGATTCCTACGGAGGCGGCGGCTTTGGATTCTCTGAACCTTCCGCCTTTCTGCACCCAGTTTGCGGAACTCAACAGCGGCCTTGTGCTGGTAGCTGGGCCTTCGGCCAGCGGGCGCACCACTACGGTGAACGCCTTCGCCGAAACCATTGCCGCAAACCGTCCGTGCTACATCCAGACCATCGAACGGCCTATTGAAAGAATCTTGCAGGGCGGTGGTGGCGCTTTAGTCCAGAAAGAGGTGGGACTCCATGTCCGTACGGGGCTAGACGGAATCGCCCTTGCCATGCGTGACGGTGCCGACGTGATTTGCTTTGACCATCTGGAAAATGTGGACGAGCTGAACCTGCTTTTGCAGGCCGCCAATTCCGGCGCTCTGGTGTTTGCCGTTACCCGCGGGAACAACATCCACGCCCTGCTTTCGAGGCTCCTGGTTTCTGTTCCCGAAAGCGGACGGTCTTCTTTGGCCAGTTCCTTGGCAGACCAGCTGAAGGGCGTTATCGTGCAGCACTTGGTTCCTGTGGTAGATAACCAGGGCCTGGTTCTTGCCGCCGAAGCCGTGCGGGTGACGCCTACTATTGCGGGCATGATCCGCAAGGGTGACCTGTCCCAGCTGAATGCCGCTATCAGTAGCCAGCGAGACCAGGGCGTTACCCTGGACGATTCCCTGCAGAAATGCGTGGAAGCGGGTTACATCGACGGTGTAGAGGCCTGGAAACGGGCAAACGACATTAGACGCTTTGCGGCGTATCATCCTGCAGGCGGGGAGGCATAAAGATGGCTGCAGAAATTGAATCTCTTTTGGAATATGCCGTCAATACCGGCAGTAGCGAACTGATTATAACCGAGGGGGCAGCCCCCGCAATCCGTTTGGCGGGGCAGGTTTGCGCCGTTCCCGACGCTCCGGTTATTCCCTTTGGTTCCTTGGCTGAATTCTTGGGCTCCCTGGAAGGGGAATCCGGCTCCATGATTGGCGGGCCCTGGCAGGGCATGCGCTGGCGCGTACGGTATTTCCGTGAGGCTCTCGGCAACGGGGCCGTGTTCCGCCCGCTTTTGAACGAGTGCCCGGAATTTAACGCCCTCGGAGTTCCTCCTGCTGTAGAGAATATGCTGGGCTTCAGTTCCGGCCTAGTACTTTTTGCTGGCCCGGCTTGCTCCGGCAAGACTACCAGCGCCACGGCTTATGTGGGCGCCCTTTGCGAATCCAAGATTTTAAGGGCCTGCTTCTTGGACAAGGCCCAAGAACTTCCTGTAAAGCAGGGCAGCAGCCTCATTTTGGAGGATTCTGTCGGTGGCGTGGCCGAGAAGGTGGATCAGGCTATTCGCAGCGGAATAGATTTGCTGTGGATGGGTGACTTTGACCCCAGTTTCCTTTTGCCTATGCTTCAGGCCGCCGAGGCAGGTGCCCTGGTGGTGTGTAACGTGACCGCCGGCAATTCCGCCGGTGCCCTGGACGCCCTTGTGGCGGCCGCCAAGCCCGAAGACAAGGCTTTGGTCCGGACCATGCTTTCTTCTGCACTGAAGGCGGTGGTGGTGCAGCGCCTGCTCCCGGGAGCTGCCGAAGGTTCCGGTGCCGTTGCCGCCTGGGAAGTACTTTTCAATTCCCAGAACGTGGCCATGTGTGTCCGCACCGGAGACCATTTCAAGCTGCTGTCGGTCATTGCGGCTTCGGCTTCCGAAGGCATGATGCTGATGGACGATAGCCTTGCAGAACTGGTGCGCTCCGGCTACGTGGCTCAAGAGGTGGCGGCTAAGTATGTGGCCAATCCCGCAAGGTTTGCCTAGGCGGTTCTTGCCGAAGGTGGCGGCCATCCTGTTGGTCGCTTTTTCCCTGTTGCCTGCAGAGCCTGCCGACAGTCTGCTGTCGCAGATGACGGCTGCCCAGGATTCTACGGCGCAGGCCCCTGCGGATAGTCTTGTTCCCCCTACATCTGAACCTCATTCCTCTCAAGCGGATCCTCGCCTACGCGAGGATGACGTTCCTCAATCCTCTCAAGCGGATCCTCGCCTACGCGAGGATGACAAGAGAGAGTCGGGAGTGGCATGCGGCGGGAGCGAGGGGGAGGCTTCCCCCGACGCATCGTGGAAATGCGTAACCATAGATTTGTCGACAGGCGAAATCAGTCCTTCCGATTCAGGCAATCCGAATTCCGAAATCCGAAGTCTGAATTCAGGTCCCAAAAAATCCGTCCTCTACCTCAGCGGCGGCGAGCGTTCTCCTTGGTTCCACCTGGGCGTGCTCTATGCCATCGAAACCTACAAGGTCCGTATCGATTCCGTGGTGGGTACTTCGTGGGGCGCTTTTGTGGGTTACCTCTGGACTCACGGCATGACGTTAGACGATATCCAGCGAGTGCTTCTGGACCCGTACCTGCAGGGCTACGCGGGCCATAACATGTTCGACGACCTGTACAATAAAAAGCAGGAACAGGCCAGGTGGCCCATTTCTCCCGACGGCGTGCCGAGCCTGCGCTACCGTTATGCGTTGCAGCCGGATTCGTCCATGACTTTGCGGAAAATTCCCAAGTCCTTTGAACCCGACACATCCGCCCACAGGTATGCCCTTGCAAAGCTCCGCTTTCAAGAAGCCATGAACCGAGTACCTCGCGGGGCGGTGATTCCCTTTACGGTGCTTGGCTGTAACGGCGAACAATGGAATACTTCGGAGTATGTGTTCAAGAGTTTGCCGTTGATTGAAAACTACAACTCAGGCGAATTGTGTCCGGGCCTTGCCGTGCCTTACGAAGATGTTTACGACCAGGTTCCCATTATTTCGGTGGGCATCCCCCGGGTGGCTCTTGCTTCCGTGTCGTCCTGGAATTCTCCCTGGCAGCGTATTCTTTTCGAAAAGCCCCTGCAAAATTTGTCTTATCAGGAATCGGGGGTGGTGCTCCGCGCCCATTACGCTACGGATTCTGCTTTTACGGCATGGATTCAGGCGGGGTTCTCTGCCTTGGAACGCCACGCTACGGAACTAATCCCTTTCAGGAACGACTCGCTGGACTATTTGACTTTCAAGAAGGTGGCTGCGCCATGGTTCAAGTTCAAGCCGTCTTTTGACAGCCTGTCTGCAGAAACACATTCCACTATAGCCTCTTATTGGAACGAAAGCGACACGGGCATGGTGGCGCCCGAAAATTTTTTGAAAGAAATTTCCAAGGAGCCTGCCTACGATTCCGTTTCCTTTGACATGTTGCCTACGGGGAACGTGTTGGTCGGTGCGAAGGTGACACCTACGGTAGATGTTTCTGTGGGCGGTTTCGGGTCCAACGCCATCGGGCCACACGCTTACGGCGATGTGACGCTCTCCTTCGTGAACCAGATGGATATCGCTCTCGGGGTTTCGGGATTCGTAGGCCCAAGGTCATACGGCGTAAGTCCCAAGTTGGAAATTTCCCGCCTGTGGAACAGGGACTGGTCGGTAGGGCTCCGCTATGACTGGCAGACCCTGCGGCCATTTGAATCTTATTTAGAAGACAACGCGTATTTCACGACGCCTCGCGGTGAAAAACGCAGCGACTTTAACATGTGGGTAGATTACCACTTGACAGCCCACCAAGTGACATCGCTTACATTTATGTTGGGAGACAGGACTATTGATTTTGCCCAGGTGTACCGGATGGACGATTTGGAAACATGGCCCGTTTCACCGTCTCTCCAGTACCGTTATGCCGAAGGCGATACCGATCCGTTCTTTTCGTATGGCGGGCAGTCCCTGTTCCTGGAATGGGGACTCCAGTCCGTGCGCTACAAGATTGACATTGCGGATCTAATTCCCATATACCACAAGCTTTCTCTGGAAATGTACGCCAGCCGTTCACCGGTATCTTTCTTGACGCTGGGACTTTTCCTGGGTGGTGGCGTAGATATGTATCACGACGAAGGTCATGGTTATGTCTATCCCAAATCGACGGGGCTCTTGCCGCTGGACAATTTCTACCGCAGGCGTGTTGCGGCCACCCCCTGGACTGGGGAATGGTACAATCCGGAACTGCTGAGCCACCACTATGGACTTGCCCGTATAAACCTCGGGCTTCATAAGGGTATTTTCGGCATGTGGGTGTTTGGTGCCTACGTGCGGGACTTCGAAGAAAATCCAACGGCGCACCTCGGGCCGGACAAGTTTATTCTGGAACCGACGCTACGCTTTGCGTACAAGTCCATCTCGGTATCTGCGGGAATGTCCCGCCTGGTGGACCGCGAAACTCTCGACGAACTGGGTGACGTGATGGACTACACCTTCTTTATCCGCGTCGGGAATTATAGTTTCTAGGGGTTAGAATCTAGGGGCTAGAATCTAGGGGCTAGGATTGTCATCCTCGCTGTCATTCTGGAGCGCAGCGATAGAATCACGAGGATCCGCTTGAGGTTAGGATCTAGGGGCTTGGGGTTTGAGGTCGCTTCGCTTTGAGGAGTGAGGTCGGGCCTGCGGCCCTCAAGAGATGTCATCCTCGCGAACCTTCTTCGTCATCCTCGCGCAGGCGAGGATCCGCTTGCATTTTTCACACCCCACACCTCACACCCCACACCCCACACTTCACACCTCACACCCCACACCCCACAACTCATTCCCCTCTATTCTTCGCCGCTACGTCCTTGAACTTGTTGTGGTCGGTGAGCGTGCTGCTAAAGAAGTGGGTGCCCGAACCGTCGTCTTTTGCAACAAAGTAAAGAGCCTTGGTGTCGGCTGGGAATAGGGCCGCCTCTATGGCCTTGCGCCCTGGGTTCGAGATGGGGCCTGGCATCAGACCCTTGAACTTGCGGGTGTTGTAGGGGCTGTCGCTGTTGAGCTGGCTCTTGTAGATGGGCCCTGTCAGGTTCTTGAAGATGAACCGCACCGTGGGGTCAGCCCCCAGGGGCATGCCGATTTCAAGCCTGTTGTGGAAAACGCCTGCAATCAAGAACCGCTCGTCGGGCTTGCCGGTTTCTTCTTCTACTACGCTTGCAAGGGTAAGAACCTTGTGCCAGCTGCCGAGGGTTGCCCACTTGGAGCCGGGCTTTCCTTTCATCTCGTCCCGCACCTTCAGGTTCGCTGCCACCATCTGCTTGATGATGGTCTCTTCGTTTGCATCGATGGCGAAGGGGTAGGTGTCGGGCAGCAAATAGCCTTCTAGGGAACTTGCGTCTACGCCCAGGGACTGGGCGAACTTCGGGTCCTGGACCAACTTGTTCCAGCGGTCCTCGTTCAAGTCGGGAAACGCCTTTTTCAGGTAGGCGGGAATCTCCCAGCTTGCCCGACCTTCGGGAATAGTCACCTTGCGTACGGCGTTCTTGCCGCTTGCAAGCAGGGCGAAAATCTGTTCCAGGGTCTGCCGTGGCGGAATCTCGTACCAGCCCGCCTTGAGGTTTGGCTTGTCCATTTTGTTCCGGACCTTGAATGCCAGTCCGTCCTTCCAGACACCTTTTTCGTCCAGTATTTGGCCGACCTTGGCCGCGGAACTTCCCTTGGGGATTTCCAGGAGTACTGTTTCGGAGTTATTTGAGACGGCGTTCAGTCTTTTTTTACCTTGAATCCCGGCAAAAGCGGCCAAAACCACCAGAAAAATCAACAAAATGCAAAAAAAACGCTTCATATTGTAAAAATTTAAAAGAATATCTCACAAATTGCCAAAATAAAAGGTATATTCCTATTGCATTAACGAATATTTTTATCCCGTTTCGAGGAATAACATGAAAAAGGTTTTGTTTGTTGCTCTTTCTCTGATGGTTGCCGCTGCTTTCGCAGCACCCAACAAAGTCAAGTCCAAGCTGGGCGATATTGACCTGACCAAGGAGAAGGGCGGTGGCTCTGTGGTTTGCACCGCAGGCTTTAACGATGAACTTACCATCGTCAAGGACGGCGATACCGAGGTTCTGGTCAAGGGCAACTGCGGTCAGGGCTGGGTGGCCAAGTCCAAGGTGGAATACGTGGCCCAGGCTGCTGGTGACAAGTCCATGAAACTCGAAGGCGTGGACGTGGTCGGCTGGCTCGATAACCCCAGCGCCGTGTTCGTGTTGGAAAACGACGACATCGACTTCGACGGCGTGAACATTGACCGTGACTTCAAGGAATACTTGCAGCACACCATGGACCGCGAACAGATGGAAATGCACAACAACGAAAACTAACTCGTTGTCTGACATTGAGATATCGCTGAAAAGCCCCTCCGAGAGGGGCTTTTTGCTTCGAAAAAGATACCAAGTAAATGATATTTTACTAAACAAAATTGACATAAAATCGTATATTTCACGGAAATAACAAAAAAAGAGGAAAAATTATGAAAAAATCCTTAACATTCTTGGCGTTAGCGGCTACGGCTGTTATGGCGCAAGACGTTTCATCGCAGCCTTGCGTGGAGTTCCAGGCTGGAACGGCGGTGGTTGATGGACAGTGCTACACAGGCCTTGCTCCTGCCGAATGGAACCAGTGTTATAAGAAAAAGAGTACCGCAGAAGGCGAAGCCCCCAACAGCACCAGTGCTGAAGGTTTTTGGGATTATTGGGAGGGAACGCCGTGTATTTCTGCGTCTAGCTCTGCCTCTGAAGAACCGGAAAGTTCCGCTTCCGAAATCGTAGAAAGTTCCGCTTCCGAAATCGTAGAGAGCTCCGCTTCCGAAATCGTAGAGAGCTCCGCTTCTGAAATCGTAGAAAGCTCCGCTTCTGAAAATCCGGAATCTTCCGCTTCTGTAGAGAGTTCTGCTTCCGTGGAAAGCTCTGCTGCGGTAGCTAGCGCGGTTAACATCGATGATTTCGAAGACGGCGACAACCAGTCCAACGCCGGTGGCTACTGGTTTGCCTACAATGACAGCGGCGACAAGGGCGCATCTACGTTCTCCAACGCTTCGGACCCTGAATATGGCGGGTACAAGGTCGTCCTTCCCGGCGGCCCCAGCGGATCTACCAGCATGGCCGGCATTGAAGGAATCTCCCTTAGCAAGGGCGGCAACGAAAACGACCCGTATGTTGCCATGGGAGTAAATCTTGCAGCAGAGAATGCCGCCTACGACCTTTCCCAGTGCACGTCCATCTCTTACGACTATATGGGCGCCACCCATAACTTCAAGGCCGTTATGGCCGGCGACGGCACGGGGACCCTGACCGGATATAACCGTCATTCCAAGGTGGTTAACGGTTCTGCAAGCTGGACGACCGCAACGATTGGCTGGGATGAATTGAAGCAGGATCCTACCTGGGGTACATCTGTGACGCTGGACAAGAGCAAGATTACCGCCTTCCATTGGGAAGTCAAGGGTACCGCTTCTGATAGCAAGCTCTATGTGGATAACTTCCGTTGCGCCGGCGCAACAATTACCACAAAGGATCCCTCTACTGGCACCGGCACTGGTACGGGTACCGGAACGGGCACTGGCACTGGAACAGGTACGGGTACGGGAACCGGCACTGGTACTGGTACAGGCACCGGAACTGGCACTGGCACTGGAACTGGCACTAACCCGTACGCCAACACCGCCATCGGCGTGGTCGCCGCTCCTGCTGGCCTCTCCGCCACCATCCACGGCAACACCCTCCAGGTCACTGTCGCCAAGGCCGGCCTCGTGAAGGTCCAGGTGTTCGACATGATGGGCCACACCATCGAAAGCCACAGCGAGAGCATGGCTGCAGGCTCCTTCGCCCACACCTTCGGTAGCATGGGCAAGGGTGCCTACATCGTGCGCGTGCAGCAGGGCTCCATGGCCAAGACCATCCGGATGCAGGTCCGGTAGAGCCTAGAACCACTTCAATTTGATAGAAGCCCCGTCCCCACGGACGGGGCTTTTGTCTTGTAGTTTGTTTACGGGCGTAACAGGGTAAAGCTGTTTTTTTGTTGCATTCCCTAAAAGTACAGGCTATTTTTACTGGTGGAGAATTCTACTAAGAGGTTTTGCATGAAAAAATCCCTTACTTTGCTTTTGGCCCTGGGCCTTGCCACGCTTTCTTTCGGTCGAGTCGGACCGGTAAGCCAGTATGGCCAGTTGCAGGCTGGCAAAAATTCTAGCGGACAGGGCCGGATTTTCGGCTCTTGCCCCACGTATAACGGCACCCCGGTCCAGGTGAAGGGCATGAGCCTTTACTGGTCCCTGATGGATCAGGCCATTGAGTTCTGGAATGCCGACGCAATCTCCACGATGATTTCCGACATGAACATCCAGGTGATTCGCGCCGCCATGGCCACCGGAACAGAAGACTGGGGTGGTCCGGCCAAGGGCTATGCCATGGATCCCAATACGCAAAAACAGCTTGTCAATGCCGTTGTCCAGGGTGCCATCGACAACGACATTTATGTGATTATCGACTGGCATAGCCACGAGGCGGAAACCCAGACCGAAAGCGCCAAGAGTTTCTTCAGTGAAATGGCCCAGAAGTGGGGCGGTTACGACAACGTGATTTTCGAGGTGTTCAACGAGCCCAAGCAGCAGAGCTGGAGCACGGTGAAGAATTACGCCGAGCAGGTCATTCAGGTTATCCGCCAGTATAGCGATAACCTGGTGCTTGTGGGCAACCCGAGGTGGTCCGCAACTCCAAATAGCGCTATCAACAACGTGGTGAACGATCCTGGCAACAATGTGGCCTATACCTTCCACTACTACGCCATGACGCATAGCCCAGGCACAGAGGGTGGCAATGTGTCCAAGGCCCTTTCGGCGGGCCTGCCCGTGTTTGTCTCCGAATGGGGTACGGGTACAGCCGACGGCAAGGGGTATCCCGGCCAGAGCGAGAATGATAGCTGGCAGTCCTTTATGGACCAGAACCAGCTTTCTTGGGCCAACTGGTCTGCATCCAAGATCAACGAGGGCACGGCGGCCTTTTCTGGCGGTGCGAGCAGGTATAGTCTCCAATACAGTTCAAGCGGTAACTTGGTAAAGGGGTATCTGGCTTCTAACCCCACGTCTTATACGGCCTGTGCCGGCGGTTCCTCGGATGCAATTAAACGGCCTGCAGGGTGGGCTCCTGCAGGCCTCTCCGCCACCATCCACGGCAACACCCTCCAGGTCACTGTGGCCAAGGCCGGCCTCGTGAAGGTCCAGGTGTTCGACATGATGGGCCACACCATCGAAAGCCACAGCGAGAGCATGGCTGCAGGCTCCTTCGCCCACACCTTCGGTAGCATGGGCAAGGGCGCCTACATCGTGCGCGTGCAGCAGGGCTCCATGGCCAAGACCATCCGGATGCAGGTCCGGTAAGTAAAATACAGTCATCGTGGCGGTGGTGAACCGCCATCTCGATTCGGCTGAACTTTGAATAACGTAAGAGGCGGAAAAATCCGCTTCTTTTATATTGTAAACCAGAGTAAATTAAAAGGGAACAAAGAGGTTATAAACTGCGAATCTCGTCTTCGGAAAGACCTGATTGTCTTGATATCAATTCAATGGGAACTCCCGAATCTCGGAATCCCTTCGCCAGTTCGCGGGTTCTTTCTTCTCTGCCTTCTTTTCTGCCTTCTTCTCTGCCTTCTTCTCGGCCTTCTTTTCGGCCTAGGTTTTGGTAGCTTATTCGAACTGCCGATTCGTCCCATTCCAAGCTCATGACTTCACTCCTATATTTTTCCAGTTCGTCCCTGTTGAATTTAGCAACTTTTGCGATTTCCAGCAAGCGGGTGTATTTCTCATCTTTCAGATTGTCAGGAAGCTTTGTTATCTTGTGTAAATTCTTGAACAGGTATGTCCAGGCCTTTAGCGAGTTTAACCGTGCGTCTAGTCCTGGAAATTTCCTTAATTCGATAAATGTGAAGTTTATGTACCCACCAAAACGGGTCTTGGTTTCCAAATCGCAAAAGGACACATGGTGCACGAATCTGTCGTCGGAAATGTAATTGTCGTTGCTGATGGCGATAGTATAGGTTGGCTTGAAGTTGTAGTCCCAATCGCTGCCGGGAACTCCCTGGCTGACAATGCTTTGGCTTGCATAATAGACTACCCTCTTCAAAAAATGTTCCATCCAGCGAATTTGAATTTCCACGGAAAAAAGCCTGCCTACACTGTCTATGCAGTGCAGGTCCAGAATACTGCAACGGCTGGCATGGCTTCCGCTCGCATTTTGCTCTTTGTCGCGGGAGTGGACATCTACTACGGGGCATTCTAGCTGCGGGGCGAGGATGTCGTTTATCAGGTTGATGAGGTTTACCTTGGTGTATTCGTTGTCGGGGTTGAAGGCCTTTTTGAAAAGCAGGTCCGTCATGAGGTTCCCGTAGGGGGTATCTTGGATTGTGGTCATATTTATCTCCGTGTTTGGTGTTTACTATTAAAACGAAGTTACGAGTCCAAAAAAGCCTTGAAAATTTAATTTTACAAATTGTTTACCCTGGTAACAAATTGTTACCATAATTTGACTTGAACGCTTACTCGCTAGATATTATTTTTTAAGCAAATTATCACAAATCTAGAGATGGGTATTGTATGAAAAGGACTCTTTTCCTTCTCCTGGCATTTTGCCTGGTTTCTTTTTCCTTTGGGCGCGTGGGTCCGGTAAGCCAGTATGGTCAGTTACAGGCCGGCAAGAACTCTGCGGGTCAGGGCCGCATTTATGGCAGTTGCCAAGGTGTCAAAAGTGGTAGCGAAGTCCAGGTGCAGGGTATGAGTCTGTTCTGGAGTATTGCAGGTGATGTGGGAGACTTCTGGAATTCTAGCACGGTTACTGGACTTGTTCAGAGGCAGAACATCCAGCTTATTCGTGCCGCCATGGGTGTAGACGAGGATTGGGGTAGCGGTAACTATTTTACCAACCAGAGTAAATATCAGGGCATGATGGATGCCGTAGTGCAGGCGGCCATCGATAATGATATCTACGTGATTATCGACTACCACAGCCACAAGGCCAGCTCCGATGTGAACAGCGCAAAGTCCTTCTTTAGCAGAATGGCTCAGAAATGGGGTGGTTATGACAACGTGATTTTCGAAGTGTTTAATGAACCTACCAGCCAAAGTTGGAACGAAATCAAGACCTACGCGAACGCCGTGGTCGCCACAATCCGCCAGTATTCCGACAACCTGGTCTTGGTCGGCAATCCCAGCTGGGACCAGTTCCCGAACTATGCCATCAACAATGAGGTGACGGATAGCAAAAACAACATTGCCTACACGTTCCACTTTTATGCCGGTTCCCATTCCACGGGTAACGAAGGTTCGCATGCCGTTTCGGCTATGAACAGCGGGCTTTCGGTGTTCGTTTCGGAATGGGGCACGGTCAATGCCGACGGTGACGGCGGTGTGAGCAATAATGCATCTACTTGGCTCACTTGGATGAACCAGTACAAACTTTCGGGTGCGAACTGGGCTGTCTCCACCAAGAATGAAGGTGCCTCCTATTTTAATGGCAGTGCCTGGAACTATTCCGAAAGCGGAAAGTGGGTGAATTCGAACATTTTTTCAAAGCTCCCCACATCTTATACGGCGTGTTCCGCTGGTCCCCAGCCTGCATCAAGCAGCTCGGTGAAGCCTAACTCCAGTGCCGCACAATCTAGCTCCAGTGCCACTACAACCAAGAAGTACGCCCTTGTGGATGACCTGGAAGACAAAGATGATATTTCTCTTTGGGGCGGTAAATGGGATGTGTACAACGACAATTCTAATCAGGCCCAGTCCACGTCAACCCTTAGTTTTGTCAATGGAAATGCTTCTACGGGGGCTGTTCAGATGGATTACACCTTGAATAAGGGTAGTTACGAATTCAGTCCGTTTGTGGGAATTGTGGTTGACGTGAATGCAGATGGTGAAACTACGGAAAACTTGTCGAAGTGCACCTCGCTTCAGTACGATTACAAAGGTGCCGCCCATTCGTTCCGCGTGGAGAATCCGTCTGAAGCTACGGGATATAACTATTATCAGATGGCTGTTGATGGAAGCAACAGTTGGACGACCAAACGGATCTCCTGGTCCTCCTTGAAGCAGCAGACTGGTTGGGGAACTTCTGTGACTCTTGATTATGCAAAACAAAATGTGCGGGCTTTCAGCTGGCAAATCGAAGGCTCCACAGGCGACAAGGGCACGCTCCAGATTGACAATGTCAAGTGCGTAGGTCTCCCAGATGCTCCGGTTTCCAGTTCTTCTGCAAAATCCAGCAGTTCCGTGATTCCGCCGAGCAGTTCTTCTGTGGCATCCAGCAGTTCTGCGACTCCGTCCAGCAGTTCTGTAGCCCCTCCCAGTAGTTCTTCCAATGCGGTGTACAGTGTTGTTGGCGATTTGGAACAAACGGTGGCACGCAATACGGCTATCGATACGGTTAAGGTCACTGGCGTAACATCGTTTACAAGGAGTTCCTGGAACGCTTATTTCCTTGATTTTAAGGTGAATAACGGAACGCTCACCATTTCGGGTATTGTTCCTGACTATTTCAATAACAATAGTGCAGTTGAAAAATTTACAGTAAATGGGCAATCGCTTCAGTTTGAATTGACTATATCGGCAGCGACAAGCAGCTCTAGCGTTGCTAGTTCCTCTAGTACCCCCACCTATACGGTGATTTGGAAGAATGCCGATGGCGCAACGCTAGAAACCGATGAAGGCGTTTTGAAAGGCTCTGTTCCCACATATGATGGTGCGGTGCCTACGCTTGCCCCAGATGTCCAATATACCTATACTTTCGATTCTTGGGATCCCGAAGTCATGGCTGCAAACGCCGATGCTACCTATATGGCTGTTTACTCTAAGGTGCTGAACAAATATACGGTCACCTGGAAGAACGGCAATACCACTCTCGAGACGGACAAGAATGTGGTATATGGAACATTGCCAGAGTATAATGGTGAAACGCCCACGAAATCGGAGACTGCGCAGTTCAGCTATACTTTTGTAGGCTGGACTCCTGAAGTTGCCGCTGTGACAGGTGTTGCCACGTACAGCGCTGTGTTCGATAGTACAGTCCGTAGCTATGTGGTAACGTTCAAGAACGACAATGGCAAGGTGTTGCAGGCTGTCAATGTCAGGTATGGCGAGACTCCAAAATACACAGGTTACACTCCAGAAAAGCCTGCTGACGAGGAATATACGTATGAGTTTGATGGGTGGAGTCCCGAAATTGTTGCGGTGACGGGTGCGGCCACCTATACGGCACAATTTAAGGGTACGCTTATTCCTGTCCAATCCAGTTCCAGCGAGGTTGCATCTAGTTCTAGCGAGGAAGAGTCCAGTTCGTCGCAGGAACAATCGAGTTCATCCCAGGAATTGTCTAGCTCTTCCGAAGAACAGCCGGGCTCCTCGACCACTGTGGTGGATTTGGATTGGCATTCTAATGCAGGTTTGACAAATGATACTGAAACCGGCGTAACCGTCGGGCAGTCTGAACCATACTCTTCCCCTCGTGTTGTAACGAAAGTCGTAGGCGATGTGGAAAACGGTGTAGATTATGTATTCTCCTTTGATGTGTTCTTGACCCCCTACGGTGACGAAATGGACATGCAGGTGGTTCTTGGAAGTTACTGCGATGAATCTACTGTGCTTGAAAAAGGAAAAGAGCAGACAATTAGCTGCACTTTCAAGGCATCTGCAGATGAATCCGTTATGCTGACGCTTACCATGCCAGGCAGTCGCTGGGAACCTGTAACGATTTCAAATGTGTCACTTAAGGCTAATGTGGGACCGACGACCCATACGGTGTTCTGGAAGAATGATGATGGAACGGTTCTGGAAACCGATGAGGATGTGGCCGAGGGGGATGTCCCTGAGTATAACGGGGCGACTCCGGCAAAAACGGTGACTGCACAGTTCAGCTATACTTTTGCTGGCTGGGAAGAAAGCGTTGCTGCTTCTGGTGATGTTACCTACACGGCAACCTTTGATGCTATTTTGAGGAAATATACGGTTTCTTGGGTGAACGAAAACGGAAACGAAATTTCAAGCGCACAGGTTGAATACGGAACAATGCCGGCATTTGATGGCGAACAACCCTCAAAATTTGCCGATGCGCAGTATTCCTATACCTTTGCCGGCTGGACTCCCGATGTTGTAGCTGTAGGTGGTGATGCCATTTACACGGCAAAGTTCAATAAGACTTTGCGCAGCTACACGGTCACTTGGAAAAATGAGGACGGGAATGTGCTTGAGACAGACGCGTCCGTTGATTACGGAGCAATGCCTATGTTTGATGGTGCGACACCTACCAAATCCGCCGACGATCAATACACATATACGTTTGCAGATTGGGACCCTCATGTTTCTGCTGTGAAGGGCAATGTGACCTATACGGCCACCTTCAGCGCAGAGGCCATTGCTGTCGTGAGCAGCAGCTCTGAACAGGTTGTAGAAAGTTCAAGCTCCGAGCAGGTTGAAGAGTCCAGCTCTAGTGAAGAAGTTGTGGAATCTAGTTCTAGCGAGAACGTAGAACAGTCCAGCAGTAGTGAAGAGCCTGTTTCAAGCGCGTCCAACGGCCTCGTCATTAGCGGGAACTTGCAGCAGACGGTTGTGAAGGGCGGTTCGTTCGTGACAGTTACGATTAGCGGTGTGGAATCGTGGGAACGCAGCTATGAAGCCTATGTTTATTGGTTGGACTTTAATCAAGTTGACGATAACTTGGTTATCAGCCAGCCCACGTATCATAGCACCGAATGGATGGATGTTGGAAACCAGACGCAGAAGTTTACGGTCAACGGGACCCAGTACGAAATTAGCGTAGATATTGTTGCTGCGTCTGCAGTTTCCAGCAGCTCTGCCGAAGAATCCAGTAGCAGCGAGGTTGTTGAAGAAAGCAGCAGCTCTGAGGCAGTCTCTAGCAGTAACTCTGTAGAAGTGTCTAGCAGCAGCGAGTCGAACATTATGAGTTCTGGTAGTGAAATTGTTTACAGCTCCAGTGCGAACTATGTTGGTCCGAGCTCTAACAGCAATTATGCCGAAGCCAGTTCCAACAGCAATTACATTGGCCCGAGTTCCGACAGCAATTACTCAGGATCGAATGGAGACAATTCTCTGGCGATTTCTGCGGGTGCTCTTGCTCAGCTTAAGATGTCTTTCCGTCATAATGTCTTGACCGTGGCTGTACCCAAGCCGTCCCTTGTTCGCGTACAGGTGTTCGATATGCTTGGCAACCGGGTGAAGACATTCCAGGATAGCTTCGCAGGGACCAGGGAAGTGTCGCTCCAGGGACTCCCGCAGGGTAGCTACATGGTCCGCGTTGTGACCGGAAGCTCTGCAAAGACCAGCCGTATCAACATACGGTAAAGCCTTTGCCGACGGTACTTACAAGTGTGTGATGTGAAATGTGTGGTGAGAAATGAATAATTCCCAATTTGTCATCTTACATTCCACTTCCCACATTAAATCTTCTTGTTTTTATCGGTCCTAATACCTAATCGCAAAAACCTTAAGCGGATCCTCACTTTCGTGAGGATGACATTCCTCGTGCCCCGCGCCTCACTACTCATAACTGACTACTCATTACTAATCTCACATTCCTCATTCCCCAAACCCCTAGATCCTAACCCCTAGCCCCTATTTACTATCTTTGGCCCGTATGTTTCTGAAGGGCGTGAAAGATGGGTTACCCATAGGCATCGGCTATTTTGCGGTGTCCTTCTCTTTCGGTATCGCCGGATCCAAGTTCATGTCTTGGTTCTTGGTGACCTTCATCTCCATGACCAACTTGACTTCGGCGGGGCAGTTTGCGGGCCTTAACATCATGGTGGATGCCGCCGGCACTTTTTTGGAGATGGCTATCGCCACCTTCTTTATCAACCTGCGCTATTCCCTGATGGCCATTACCCTTTCCCAGAAAGTCTCGTCTGATTTTACGACGCCTTACCGCCTGCTTCTGGCCACGGGAATCACCGACGAAATTTTCGCCGTGTCCATGGCCCAGCAAAACCGCGTGACTCCCCGCTATTTCTTTGGCCTGATGATGCTGCCCTATATCGGCTGGTCCCTGGGGACGCTTACGGGGGCTGTGTCAGGAGAGATTTTGCCCTCCTGGATTACCAACGCCCTGGGTGTCGCCTTGTATGGCATGTTTGTGGCCATTGTGGTGCCCCCCTGCAAAAAACATCTGTCCACATTGATTGTCGTTGTTGTGGCTATCGCCTTGAGTCTTGCGTTCAAGTATATCCCTGTACTGCAGGGAGTCTCTTACGGTTTTTCCATCATCATCTGTGCGGTAGTGGCATCCCTCTTTGGGGCCATGTTCTTCCCGGTCAAGGAGTCTGGCGATGAACCTTAGGGAATACTTTGCCTTCTTGATGGTTATGGCGGGGGTGACCTTCCTTTTGCGGGCAGTCCCCTTTGTGCTTTTGAAAGGGAAACTGAGCAATCCCTTTGTCAAGTCTTTCTTGGCCTACATCCCCTGTACGGTACTTGCCGCCATGACGGTGCCTGCCATCTTCTATTCTACGGATTCCATGCTGTCGGGAGTGCTTGCTCTTGTAACGGCCGTGGTGGCGTCCTTGTTCCGGTTTGGGCTGGTGGGCGTTGCCCTGGTGGCCTGCTGCACGGTGCTTTTTATAGATGGCCTTTGGCCCATGTTCTTTTAATAATCTAGATTGGTGTGGCTTATGGAATTCGGGCGTTTTGAAGCGTTGATTGAAAAGTTCCCTCAGGTGCAGATCTTTAGCACCGACGGTGCGGATCTGGACCGGGTCATTACTCATTTCTTGAACCAGCGCAAGAATGTCTCTACCATGTCCGAATCCATGCAGCGTAAAATCCAGCAGGCCCTGGCGCCCTTCTGGCAGCAACGTTTTATCAGCTTGCACGATTCGGAGGCTCCGCTGGTCAAGAACCTGCTTTTGAACAAGAAGTTCTTTTTGCAGACGGACCGCTATATCGACGACGTGCCGTTTCCAGAGACAGACCCCGCGAAGCTTGGCGAGGCCATGTCCATCGCGGACTTGCCGATGGACATTCTGGAGAGAAAGCTCCTGAGCCTCTCTAACGGGGAACTCCGCCGGGTGTTGCTGGCCCGCATGTGGATGGAAAAACCGGAGTGGGTTTATTTCAACGACCTGTTCGGCGGCCTGGACCCGGAGTACCGCGTGCACCTGGCTGGCTGTGTGGCTGGTCTTGCCAAACGGGGAAACTTGAATGTGGTGGTGCGTCTTGCTCGTGAAGACGAATTGATTCCGGAGATTCCCGCCTTTGTATTCGAGAACAAGGTGTTCAAGGAATACGCCGGTTCGTTGCCCGATGTGGCGGTCCAGCCGAAATTCCGCAAGGCGGAACTGACGGACTACGAGGTTATTTGTCTTGCTAAACCCCAAAGCGAGCGTGCGAGCGACCTCATACCTCATACCTCATCTCCCGAAGTCCTTTTCGATCTAAGAAATGTCAACGTCCGTTTTGGCGAAACGACGGTTATCAGAAATTTGAACTGGCAGGTCCGCAAGGGCGAACATTGGGTGGTCATGGGGGAGAACGGCGCAGGCAAGAGTACGCTGCTCGGGCTCTTGACGGCGGACCACCCCCAGATTTACGGAAACGACATTACACTCCTGGGCGAACGTCCTGGGCATGGCCTGAACATCTGGGACCACAAGGCGAAACTGGGGTTCTTCTCTCCGGAACTGGCGCTCCAGTACCGCGAAGACCTGAGCCTCTTGGAGGTGCTCTGCACGGGCTTTACGCCGAATCTTTGCAAGGCGGACAACACCACCTGGGAAGAACGGGCCAAGGCGAAGGAATGGCTTGCCTACCTGGGCTTTGAAGACCCGGAAGAAAATGTCCGCAAGCTTTCTCCCATAGACAAGCGGGTGATTCTCATGGCCCGTGCCGCCATCCGCCCGCCCCAGGTGCTTTTGCTGGATGAACCCTCCCAGGGGCTGGAGAAGGGCTATCGGGACAAGTTCTTCCACCTGCTGGACTTGCTCTCTAAAGAAACGACTATTATTTTGGTGAGCCACTACGAAGAGGAATGGCCGCCTTGTATGACCCACCTTCTTCGAATGCCGAGATTTTCTTAGATGTGTAAATGATACAAGTCATGCTGAGGAGTGTAGCGACGAAGCATCCAGGCTTGATTAATTCGGAAATGGATTCTTCGCCCCTGCTGGGCTCTGAATGACGTTTAAAAATGAAAGATATGCAGTTGAATGAACAAAACATCTTAAGCGCCCTCAGGGCAGTTCAGGATCCCGATCTGCACAAGAACATCGTGGAGCTGAACTTTGTACAGAATCTGAAAATTGAAGGGACCAAGGTTACCTTTGACCTGGTGCTCACGACTCCGGCATGCCCCATCCGCGACCGATTCAAGGACCAGTGCATTTCCATTGTGAAGGGCCTGGGCGCGTCTGAAGTAGAGGTGACCCTTACCTCCAATGCTGGCCGCGTAGGCGATGCTCCCGAACAGCCCCAGGTTTCTTTCCTTGGCGAGGTTTCTCATATTGTTGGGGTGGCCTCTGGCAAGGGCGGCGTAGGCAAGTCCACGGTGACGGCGAACCTCGCCATGGCGCTGAGCCTGTCCGGTGCACGCGTAGGGATTCTGGACGCAGATATTTATGGCCCTAGCATGGGCCTCATGTTCGGTATCGACAAGGACCCCCAGGTTTTCGAAGACAATACCATCGCCCCGGTAGAAGCCAAGGGCGGCATTTCCATTGTGTCCATGTGCATGTTTGCCGGTTCCGAGAAGGCCACCATCTGGCGTGGCCCCATGGCAAGCCAGATGATCCAGCATTTCTTGAACCGGGTGCGCTGGGGCAGGCTCGACTACCTGCTGGTGGATTTCCCTCCTGGAACGGGAGATATCCAGCTGACGCTGACCCAGAACTGCCCTATGGCAGGGGCCGTAGTGGTAACTACCCCGCAAGAGGTGGCCCTTGCCGACTGTCGCAAGGGACTTGCCATGTTTGATTCCGTCGGCGTGCCTGTAGTGGGTGTCGTGGAGAACATGAGTTATTTCATCTGCGACGGGTGCGGCAAGCACCACAACATTTTCCGCCAAGGCGGCGGTGAACGCATAGCCAAAAATTGGGGTGTACCGTTAATCGCAAAGATTCCTCTTGAACCTGCGGTTGCCGACTGCGGAGACGAAGGAACACCTGCGGTGCTTCGTTACCCGAATTCGGAATCGGCGAAGGCCTTTTTGCAGGCGGCAGATGCCGTTGTGCGTACCCTTTCGGTATTCAAGGCCGATGGTGACGGTGTGCTCAAGAACTTCAACTATGCCTTTGACGAACTTCCGGAGGAGGATGTATGATCCAGCCCAAGAAAGTTTTCAGGACCAAAGATGGAAAGCTAGGCTTTGAGTGGAACGACGGAACACGAGGAGTCTGTTCGGCCAGGGAACTCCGCCTCGCTTGCCCCTGCGCCCTGTGCGTAGATGAACATACCGGTGAAAAATTGCTTGACAATTCTACGGTTCCCGACGATATTAAACTAGAAAGGGTTCAATCCATCGGACGTTATGCCGCAGGCCTGTCCTTTAGCGATGGTCACCGCTCGGGAATTTACCCCTACGACAAACTGAAGGAATTGACGAAAAACGCGTAAAAAACAATATTTACTCCGAATGTTTTGGAAAAATCATGAGCGAGTTTAACGAATCACTTTATTTTCGCGACTTGAACCGTTACCCGACTCTTTCTCAGCAAGAGGAAGAGGCTTTGTTGACGATTATCAGGACCGGAGAAACGGAAGAAATTCGTAAATCGGCTCTCCAACGGCTGATCCGGGGAAACCTGCGTTTCGTGGTTTCTGTGGCCCGCAAGTATCAGGGGCGTGGGCTTGCCCTGCTGGACTTGATTAACGAAGGCAATATTGGTCTTTACAAGGCGGCCAAGCGCTTTGACATGAACAAGGATGTCAAGTTCATTTCCTATGCCGTCTGGTGGATTCGCCAGTCTATCCAGAAAGCCCTTTTTGAACAGGTGGGTTCGGTACGCATTCCGCCCAACAAGCTAGCCCTGGTGAATCGTTTTAAACGAGCCTTGATGCTGAACGGCGGTGATTATGCCAAGACCATGGCCATGGAAGAGTTTGCTCCTTTCGAGAAGGACATTATCGAGGTCATGGAAAAGATTGTGGATATCTCGCTGGACGCCCCTATCGGTGATGATGCGGGCAACAGTTCTGGAGCAGATACCGTCAGTACCTTGATGGATGTCCTTGGCAACGACGGCAAGCAAGAAGAGGAAATGGAGCGAGAAGAACGTCGCAAGATGATTGACGAAACTTTGGCCTCGCTCCCCCGTAGGGAAGAAGAAATCCTGAAGATGTTCTACGGTCTGGACACCTCTGAGGACACGACCCTTAAAGATATCGGCGAAGACTTGCGGCTAAGTCGGGAAAGGGTGCGCCAGATTAAGAACAAGACCCTTAGGCGTCTGCAAAAAAGCAAGGAACACAAAGAAAAACTCTCCGACTTTTTGGAGCTGTAATGCCTTTAGCGTCCGAGACATCGAGGAAAGCGGCATACCTTTTTTTAATCCTCTGCTGTGTGGCTTTGGCGGGCTTTGGTGGTTATCGCCTGTATTTGAACATGGCGCCGGCAAAGGTGTTGGTTCCAGAGGTTCCCTTTGGGATTAAGGCCGGAACTGAATTTTTGAGGGGCGATTCCCCCGATATGCGGGAAGAACTGGCATCGCTTCCTATCCAGACTCAGGGCGAAATCCGCCGTGCGACAGAACTGTTCCGTAATGGGGCGTACGCTCAGGCCAACGAGATTTTCAATGCGGTGTCGTTGCTGTATCCAGATATGGTCGTCTCCCTTTGGAACGAGGCGAATACTTTGTTCGAAATGGATTCCTTGACAGATTTGGAAAACAACCGCCTGAATTTGCTGATAGGAAAACTGCAGGGCAAGTATCCGGAATCCGGGCTTTCCAAGTATCTGGAAAGCCGAAAGACCTACAAGTCGGGCAACAAGACGGTTGCTCTCGAAATGGCAAAGATTGCGGTAGATCAGGCTCCCGTCTTGGTGGAGTCCCGATTGTGGTATGCCCGACTGTTAAAGGAGAATAACCGCTTGCCTCAGGCAGTCGAGGAGGTTCGTACATCTATAAGCCTTTCGGCGGGGAATGAGCCTCGTGGTTACGAAATGCTCGCCCGGCTTTTCCACGAGCAGGGATATCTGGACAGCTGTTCGTCGTTGCTGGATTATGGCTTGACTCAATACCCCTTGGATGCGGAGCTTATGCTTTTGCGGGGGTATCTGTGGGAATACCAGGGCCGCTATGACGAAGCGGAAAAGATTTACCAGCGGATTCTGGCCTTTAGGCCTGATTTTGAAGGGGCGGCGCTTGCTCTTTCTACCGTTGGCGAAAAGACGGCTCCAGGAGCAGGCGGCGGTAAAATTTCTCCTATGGATCGCTCCCAGCTGGCCTGGGAAATTTTGGAGCCCCTGGTGGAAAAATACCCCGAGAATATGCCCTTGCGTGAGGCTCTTGGGCTTGCTTATTTGAAAGGCCGCGACTATGACCGCGCACGTATTCAGTTCCGCGAAATCCAGAACAAGGATCCAGAATATCCGGATATCCAGCAGCGCATACAGGAATGTAACGTGACACGGCCGTCCATGCCTGTGCAGGGGACTGGACTTGCCGCTGACTTGAACCGTGCGGTAGATAGTCTGCGAGAATCTATGGCCCCCTCATCAACCCATGATTTTTCCACAATGCTCGGCCATTACCTTGTTCGTTACGGTGCGTCTCCGGCGGAATTTTTCAAGAAGTACGACATCAAGAATTTCAGGCCTGTCAAGAAGAACGTTTGGCAGGAGTCCTTCTACGACGCCCCCTACAAGCACACCTACACTGTGGTGTTTGATTCCCTGAACCGTTTTAGGGAAGTCCATGTGGTGGTCTATGATTCTTCTAACACGTCTAATCATCTTGGGCTTGCGCCGGAAGTTTTCACCAGGTTCCTCAAGCAGAATTCAAGGATTTCTGGCATCGGAAACAGTACTGGCGAAACGGATTGCGGCGAAGACCTGGTGATTGATGCTGCGGTTTGGGAAACTCAAGATAATTTTGAAATTCTTGCCCGTGTTGTCGGAACGCCCAAAGAAATCCGCATGGTCCGTTTTGACAAGTCCGTTCTCCCGGCCGGTCTCAAACTCTGTGACTACAGCACGTACCTAAAAGAGTTTTAATGCAAAATGTGTAATGTGGAATGTGTAATGTGAAATGATTCATTTCACATCTCACACCTCACATTTCCTAATTAGGGCCTGTTTCCCGCCCCCTACTTTTTTGTATCTTTACCCTATGCGTTGTTTCCGCTATATGGTATTGGCTCTTGCCGCCCTCTTGCTGGAGGGTTGTACCTGCTGTGCTTATTTGAACCACATGTTCAATGCGGAACGCCTGTACGATGAGGCTGGCGAACTTCGAGAAGCAAGGCTTGATAGTGTTCCCGACGAGAACGCTTCTAGTCCGGGAATGGAAGAACGCCAAAAATACGACAAGATTATCGAGAAGGGCTCTCGTGTATTGGAACGATTCCCCAAGAACAAGAAACGTACCGCCGAGGCGGTGTTCCTGATTGGCGAATCTTTCCGCCACAAGAAAGAATGGGGCAAGGCCATCGTCAAGTACGACGAGTACGAACGCTATTTTTCGGATTACGATTCCATGCCGGCGGTAGAGTACCAGAGGGCTTATTGCCTATACCGAAACCATGAGTACAACATCAGCCGTTTTGCCCTAGAACCAGTTATAGCGAGCAAGAACCATCCCTATTATTTTCAGGGGCTGAACCTGCTCTCGCTGCTGGACGAACAGTCAGAATTTCCGGACCAGGCCATTGCCGCACTGGAGGCGGTACTGGCAGATACGGCGGGAACGCCCTTCATGCGGGGAAAAGCTCATTTCCGCCTGGCGGGACTCTATTTCAAGAAAGAGGACTGGGCAAAGTCCAGGGAGCACTACACCGCCAAGGAAATCCAGGAACTGAATGTGCGTGAGCGGCAGACGGCAGGCGAGCAGGCGGCGGAGTGCTTGGTAAACCAGAAAGAATACCTGAAGGCTGCCGACGAATACAAGGCTCTTTTCAAGAATCCCGATTATGAACAGAAACAGCCGGAGTACCTGGTGCGACTGGGGGAGGTAACCCTGATGGCGGAACGCTATCCCGATGCCTTCATTATATTGCGCAAGGTGAATTCGGATTACCCCAAGACCCTGTATGCATCCCGTAGCTACTACAATATGGGAGATTACGAGCAACAGAAAACATTGAACTATGAACAGGCTGTTGTCTATTACGATAGCAGCTACAGTTCCCACAGCTATAACGATTGGTCAAAAAAGAGCCGTGAACTGAGTGAAGCCCTTAAACGGCTGATTGCCATGAGGAGCAACAACGACTCATTGAAGAAGGATTCTATTCCCAATGTGGACAGCTTCTTTGGTACGGAGTTCCAGATAGCGGAGCTTTTCTTGTTCAAGCTTGACCAGGTAGATAGCGCGGTAAACAGACTGACGGGTATCATTGAGAATTCGAATGATTCTGCGCGGGTGATGCTTGCTACGTACGCCAGGGCATTTATTTACGACGAGTACAAGGGTGACGAAGACATCGCCGAAGAGCTTTACAAGGAAATTATTGAGAAGTATCCGGGTACGGAATATGCCAAGCAGGCTCAGGCGAACCTTGGAATGAAAGTGACTATCAAGACCCGTGATGACGAGGCTCGGGAACGGTATTTGCAGGCGGAAAGCCTGTGGACGGTGGCATCGGAAATCCCGCTGGACCAGATGGAACTGGTGGATTCCGCCTATGCGACGGCTTATATGGCCTTCGACAGCCTTTATCGGGAATATCCCGAAACGGAATCGGGGGTTCAGGCGCTTTATATGAAATACGTCTATTTTCAGATGGATCCGGAACGAGGTGATAGTGTTTCTGTTGTCTTGAACGAATTGCGCTCCAATCATAGGGAAACGCCGTGGGGAAAATATGCCGCCAAGGTTCTGGATCATAGGCTTGCCATAAACGATGCCGAAATAGACCGCCTCCGCAGGCGTGTCAAGCAGAGTGTGGAACATATTGATCAGATGTCGGCACAATACTACGAATCCGTCAATAAAAAGCCCGAAGAAAAGAAGGCCGAAGTCAAGAGCAAGGAAGATGAAATCCTTGAGAACACCTACAACAGCATGTATGATTTCGAGTAGAGGTTATTTTCGGTCGCGTTTTTTTTTGTGGGCTCTGTGTGCCTTGTTTTCTTTTGCTTTATCTGGGTGTGCGGCTGCCAATGCAAAAATTGCATCCCGCAAGGGTTATGTGCGTTTTCCCGAAAAGCATTACGCCTCTAAGGAAAAGGCCGAAATAGGCGCCAAGCTCCAGGGCGAGGCCAGCTATTACGGCCCTGGATTTCATGGCAAGCAGACTGCCAGTGGCGAGATTTTCAATCAGAACGATTACACTTGTGCCCACAAGTCCCTGCCCTTTGGCACAAAACTGAAGGTGGTTCGGGACGATACGGGGGCTTCGGTAGTGGTGCGGGTCAATGACCGCGGACCCTACGTAGATGGGCGAATTTTAGACCTAAGTGTGGCTGCCGGCAAGGATATCGGCCTTGACAAGGTGGGGCACGCCAAGGTCTCCGCTACGGTGATTGAATAAAGCCTTATTCTCGTCATCCTCGCGATTTTTTTTTCGTCATCCTCGCGATTTTTTTCGTCATCCTCGCGATTTTTTTCGTCATCCTCGCGAAGGCGAGGATCTATATGTGTTCTTTTTGTCACTTTTTGACATGCTGTAGATTCTATATTTACCTGCACGGAAAGACACTTTCTTGTTTGTGTGTCTTTCTTAAAAAAGAGGTCAGTATGAATCGCAAGTATCGTGGTGAAAATAAAGCCCACTCCGTTGAACTCCCTGAAAAATCCCCTTGGGATTCCGGTTTTTCCATATTCCGGCGCCGTATCAACGAACAGCTCCAGCTGGGCGGGGTAGATAGCAGTTTTGTAGATGACGATATGCTTTTGCCCTTTTATCGCGCTGGCGAAAGCGAAATCTATGTGCTGGGCGCTCTCGGCTGCCCTGTAGGGGTGTAATTACTTTCTGTTTACGCGGAACAGCAGCTGGAATGAATTCATCACGTGGTTGTGATGGTAGTAATCCTCGTAGTCCTCTTCGCCTTCCATGTCATCGCCAGAAGCAATAGCAAGGATTTGCCATTTCAGGGCTAGCCCGACGTAGGTCCTTTCCGAAACCTTCCAGTCCTTTCCGATTTCGAGATTCATGGCGAAGGCGAACCAGTCCTTGCTTTGGCTATTGTCGCGAATGTCAAAGTAGTAAGGGTCGTCCAGTAAAATGATTCCCATCAGTAGGTCGGCATTGATGAATGTCCCGCCCATAAAGGAATCTGGCTTGTTGTGCAGCCAAGGGAAGAACGTGATTCCTGCACCACCCAAGATAGTTGTTGTTTCAAGGTCGTTACCAAAGGCGTCGTTATCGTTTCCGCTTATCTGGTAGTATCCGCCATTGGGTACGGGCCGTTCACGAATCCCGTTTTCCAAATCGTACTCTCCGTTGGTTATGGAAAAGTCGAAAATTCCGTGGACGGCGATAAACTCCTTGATGAGAACACCTAGCGAAAGTTCACCAGCGATACCCGCCCCGTTACCGTCATACTGGGTGTGTTCATCGTAATAGCGGTGGTCGTAATAGATGTAGGAGTAATCAAATCCCAAGCCACCGTTCAGGTAGAAACTGCTCCGCCTTTTCGGGCGTTTTTCTTTTGCTGGTTGCTTAGGGATGCCCTGTTCTTGCGATACCAGGCCAAGCTGGTTTTGCCCTGCTTGGGCTTGCAGAGCCTCCGCCTGCGCAGGAGTCACCACCTGGATTACATAAACGGTGTCCTGGGCAAAAGCAGTACCGCTGACGAGAAATATCGCCATAGCAAAAAGAATTGTATGCAAAATCTTTCTCATGTACCCCTACACTTCCTGGAAAGATAGAACAAAAATCTATTTGGCCTTGTAGCTTACAAAACGAATGTTGTCGCAATAATCCTTGTGGGCGCCTGAAAATTCCAGCCAGGGGTAGTTTGCGGCTTCGTTTTTCAGGATTTCGGCCTGTTCCGACCCGATTTCCAAGAAGATGGATGCCCCTGCGTTAAGCCGGCCTTCGGTCTGGGAAAGCAGCTTGCGCACCAGGTCAAGTCCGTCGGGTCCGCCGTACAGTGCCAGCGCCGGATCGAACTTGTCCACTTCTGGCTGAAGCTTGCCTTTCTCTCCGTCGGGGATGTAGGGGAGGTTCGCTATCAGGCAGTCTATCTTTGTGGAGGCTTCGCCGAACACATCGCCGGTGGCCTTCTTGATTGCCTCGAGTGTAACGGCGTCCAGCAGGTCGCCCTTGGCAAAGTTGAGCGTGTCGTCTAGTCCGTTGGCCTGTGCGTTTTCACGGGCAAGGGCCAGGGCATCTTCGGAAATGTCGGTGGCAAGAATCTTCACACCTTCGATTTCCTTGGCGCAGGCAATTGAGATAGCGCCTGTTCCCGTCCCGATTTCCACGACAAAAGGATTCTCGATACCTTTTAGGGCGTCCTTCGCCATATCTACCAGGGATTCAGTTTCTGGGCGGGGAATCAGTGCACGAGGGTCGCACTTGATGACAAACCCGCGAAAACTGGTGTCGCCGATAATGTGCTGCAAGGGCTCGCGGTTTCCACGGCGGGCCACCAGCGGGCGCAAAGTATCCAGTTCCGCAGGGGTCAGGGGCTTCTCGAAATTCAGGTACAGGTCCATACGGTTCTTCATCTTGAGACCGTGGCTGATGATGTACTGGGCGTCCAGTAACGGGTCGGGCACGCCCTTCTTTTCGAAGAAGGCCTTGGTGCGGTTCAAGATTTCAAGCACTGTCATCTGCGGCATGGATTGTTCCCTTCCTAAGTTGTCATGCCCAGCTTGACTGGGCATCTCCTCTTCTTTTTGCGTAAAGGAGATCCCCGCCTTCGCGGGGATGACGTTTAAGCGTTAAATTTTCCCAGCTTTTCCTGGGCGTTGGCCATCTGGAGTCCGTTGATGATTTCGTCCAGGTCGCCGGTGATGACCTTGTCCAAATTGTAGAGCGTAAGGCCTATGCGGTGGTCGGTGACGCGGTTCTGCGGAAAATTGTAAGTGCGGATCTTGGCGCTACGGTCGCCGGTACCCACCAGGGCCTTGCGGCTTGCCGCTTCTTCCTGTTCCTTCTTCGCAATCACGGCGTCAAGGATTTTGGAACGGAGCATTTCCATGGCGTGAAGCCTGTTCTGCAGCTGGCTGCGTTCCGTCTGGCAGCTTACCACCACGCCTGTCGGAATGTGGGTGAGTCGCACGGCGGAGTCCGTCTTGTTGATGTACTGACCGCCAGCACCCGAAGAGCGGTAGGTGTCCATGTGGATGTCCGCTTCGCGGATTTCCACGTCCACTTCTTCGGCTTCGGGGAGAATAGCTACCGTCGCAGCCGATGTGTGAACGCGGCCCTGGGCTTCGGTTTCGGGCACGCGCTGTACGCGGTGTACGCCGCTTTCGAATTTCAAGGTCCCATAGACGCTGTCGCCTTCGATGAACACTCGGATTTCCTTGTAGCCGCCCACGGTACCTTCGCTGGCGTCCTGGATGGTCATTTTCCAGCCCATGCGGCTGCAATAGCCTTGGTACATGCGGAACAGGTCGCCAGCAAAGAGGGCCGACTCGTCACCGCCGGTACCGCCACGGATTTCGAGAGTGGCGTTGCGGTAGTCCCAGGGATCCTTGGGAACCATCAGAATCTGGAGTTCGTCGGTGACGCCGGGCAGTTTCTTTTCGATGTCCGAAAGTTCGGATTTGGCCATGGCCACCATCTCGGGGTCGGAATCGCCAAGAGCCGCCTTCCATTCTTCTTGGTCGTTCAACATCTGCAGGTATTCCTTGGCCTTTGCTACGGCCTTTTCGATACCCTTGTACTGCTTGTGGATCTTGTTGTAACGGGCCTGGTCGGCGAGAACCTCCGGATTCCCCAGTTCCGATTCCAGTTCCTCGTACTTTTCAATCAGTTTTTTTGCCTTGTCTTTCATCGGGCTCAAATTTAGAAAAAAGTATGGGAAATTCTATATTTTTATCTGTGGAATTTTCTCCTATCGGCACATTCTACGGTGATGCAGTTTATAAGTACGACGCTCCTCGGCAGGGGAGGCTCTTTGCGGGGCATCCGGGCCGTATCGAACTGAAGCCGGGGCTGAATTTCGAGATGGCGCTCCGAGACCTGGAAGGTTTCGAACGCATCTGGGTCATATTCCAGTTTCACGAGAACGAGGGCTGGCGTCCGACGACGCGCCCGCCGGTGCCGCCCAAGGGCAAGGACCGCGTAGGGACATTCGCCAGCCGCAGCCCCTACCGTCCGAACCCTATCGGGCTTAGTTGCGTGCGACTTCTGAAAGTCGATGGACTTACTTTGTATGTAGATGAAGCGGACCTGCTGAATGGTACTCCGGTGCTGGACATCAAACCCTACATCCCGATGGCGGATGCCTTCCCCGATGCCAAGGCGGGCTGGGTGGAGAAACAGGAGGGGGAACCGTGGACAGTAGAATCGTCTGAAACCTTTGCCGCACAGGCCCGCTGGATTGCGGAACACAGTGACTTTGATTTGGAAAGTTTTGCCCGTGTGCAGCTTTCCCGTGGGAATTTCTCCAAAGATGTTTTTGACAGTTCGCGCCGCCGCCTGACCATCGATGAAATTGCAAAAACCGGTGTGCTTGCCTACCGCACCTTCCGAATTTATTTTTGCTATGACGAAGCCGCCAACAAGGTTGTTTTACAACAAATTAGCAGTGGCTATACAGTCGAAGAATTAAAATCAAGTGACCATGACAGGTATGGGGATATGCTACTTCATCGGGAATTTTTTGCCCGCTTCCCCTCCAAAACGTCTGAATTGTAAATTTTTTGTTCTCAAGGTGTTCTTTGACATTGCTTTTTTGCTTTTTTTTCCGAGTTATATGTAAAAATAAAGCAAGTTCTCAAAAAAAAGGTTCTTTTTTACTATCTTTCTCGCCAACAATTAATCAAAGGAGAATCCTATGAATTTGAAATCCGCTTTCGCTCTGCTGGTCGCCAGTACATTCCTGGTCGCTTGCGGTGCCGACGAAGTCGTCAATTCTAACGACGAAGCCAAGGAAAAAGCCACTGTCACCATCAAGGTGGTGGACAATCATGATGGTTCGCCTATCGCCGAAGCCAAGGTGTATTCCGTGGTTGACGATGACGACGATATGACCGATGAATTCGGTCTTTCCACTTGGAAAAAGCAGGTTCTGGGTAACCATGTATTCCAGATTTCCAAGAAGGGCTATGCCACTATCCAGACCCAAGTAGTTGTCGAAGAAAAGGGCATGGGCGATGTGGCCCGCGTACCCGATGTGGTCGCTGAAGTCGACATGTACAAGACTGGCGTGAATGCCAAGGGTACGGTTCTCTATGAGGACGATGAAGGCAACAAGAAGGCTGCTGCTGGCGTGGTTGTCTATGCCACCCTGCCGAACTACATTGTGCCGTCTGAAGTAGTTGACACTACAGACAAGAATGGTGAATATGTGTTTGCTGACCTCCCTGAGGGTGTCGCTGTCAGTATCGTGGTTGGCCAGAAGGAATTCAACAAGAAGAAGTATTCTGTTGCCGCAGGTGCAAGCAAGATTATCTCTGCCGGCCAGTACAGGGCTGGTGACGTAGTCAAGGCCCCGATTCTCACCATGACTCCCGCTGCTGGCGAGGTGGTGTTGGTCAACAGCAACCTGAGCAAGATTGATACCAATACGAATATCACCCTGACCTTCTCTTCTGAGTTGGTAGCCGACTCCGTGAAGAACAACTGGCGCGTTAGCAGGGGCGGTACCGACGTTCTGACGACTGCGACCCTGAGCTCCGACAAGAAGACCATCACCATCGCGCCTGTTTCCAAGACCTGGACCAAGGGCTCCACCTACACGGTTTATGGCACGGCTTATTCTCAGGACGGTGGTGTGTTCTATACAAGTAGCACTGGAACCAATCGTCTGACATTTGAACCGGGTACCGGTTCTACGGCCAAGGCTCCCGAAAACCTGAGCGGTTTGAAGGCTGTTGCAGATGAAAATTTGACGGGTAGGTTCGTCGTGAGCTGGACTGCTCCTAAGGAAACTGTCACCGCCTACAATTTCTACTACAAGACAGACAAGATGAATGACTATGTGTTCTATGCTCAGTTTGATCTCTTCGACATTGACGAGAATTCCATAACGCTGCGCGAATCTAGTTTCAGCGGTACCGGTGTCACGAAGGTCTCCTTTATCGTGCTCCCGGTGAGCGGCGACCTCGAGGCTGACGTTTCCAAGGCCAAGGCTGTGGAATACAAGTTCGAAGACTAATGGCATGAGCCTTAGTCGGTTCTAAAAAGGTCCGAGCAAAGCTCGGGCCTTTTTGTCATTCTTTTTAGCGGATGTTCGCCTTCGCGAACATGACGAATGTGTTTCATAGTCATTTCCACCCATTCGACCCCTCGGCAAGCTTGGGGACCATGGTTGGCGAGCCAGCCGAGCCACAGGGCAGGCTCCGGCGGGAATCTCCTAGAAAAAAGTATATTTAATCCATGACTTTTAGATTGAATAATTGGCTTGCCGTTTTGCTGATGGCATGCTTGCCTATACTTCTGCTTGCTTGCGCCGGTTCTGAAAACGGTGGCGGTGAGGGCGGCTCTGCGGGTGATTCCGGCATGGGCGATGCTCCCTGCACCGAATGCGGGGAACGGGGCGAAATCAAGCTGAAAATTTCCAAGGAAAAGTTTTACCGGGAATGGAACGAGGCCGCCTACGGCCGTCTGGATTCCACAGCTGTGGTCGGCGTGTTGCCCACCTTGAAGGTGACGGCTGGCCGTCCGGAAACTTGCCGTATGTGTCACAGCTATAGTGCAGACGCCCTGGACTTTGACCTGGCCCGCATTGAGGATTCCTTGTTCGTAAAGGCCTTCCCGAAGATGCGTCGGGAGCTGTTGCTGCCCGGCATGCGCCTGCCGGAATCGGACACCCTGTACATGGACAGCCTTTCGGCTTTGCTTTTGCAGACGGAATTTACCGACGGCAAAAAGCTGGAAGATTTTACGCCCTGGCAGGAGCGGGATAGCGTGGAGCAGAAGCTGGTCCGCGAGCCGCCTCTGGCCCTGCGGAACTTGCTGAACGAACTGGCCAGCCGTTACGAACTGCGTTACGTTTCTATGCCGGTGCGGCTGGACGTGTATATGGATCCGGACCTGGGAAGCAGTGGCGGTTACACCTGGAAGATTCTCTGGAGTCTTTGGGACGCCCGATACGGCGAGCTTGTGTTCCTGGTCTATTCTGAATTTACCGCCGAGACGACCAGCCGCGTTGCCCCTGAAAAGGAATGGGCCGTCCCGTTTGCCCCCCGCCTCTGGAAGATGTTTTCTACGAATTTAAAAAGTGTAGAGAATCATTAAATAGTGTGTAGTGTGGAATGTGAAATGTGTAATGATTTATTCCTCATGCCTCAAAGCGAAGCGACCTCAAACCCCTAACCCCTAGATCCTAAATCCTAGCCCCTAATACCTATCACCTAACCCCTAGATCCTAAATCCTAGCCCCTAGATCCTAAAATGAACACTCCCTTCTACATTTTCATGAAACTCTTGCCGAAGAATGCCGCTAGCCGTGCCTTCGGTGCCTTGACCCGCCTCCGTCTGCCTGTGATTTCGAAGGTGGCCCGCAATGCCTTTGCCGCCTATTACAAGCTGAACATGGAAGAGGCCGAATATCCGCTGGAACATTACACCAACATCAGTGAGCTGTTTATCCGGCACTTGAAACCCGGAGTACGCCCGATTGCGGACTCTGAAATTGTTTCTCCGGTAGATGGCGTGCTTTCCCAGACGGCCACATTCGACGAAAAGCAGGAACTGATTCAGGCGAAAGGCAAGACATACACGTTGAAGGACCTGCTCCGCGATGACGAAATGGCCAAGCGGTTTGAAGGCGGTGCTTTTGCGACGATTTACCTGGCGCCTTTCAACTACCACCGCATTCACAGTCCTGTTGCAGGAACGGTGGTGGGTGCCAGTTACTGTCCGGGAACTCTCTGGCCGGTAAATGTGGGCAGTGTTGAGCGAGTAGAAGGTCTGTTCTGCATCAATGAACGCCTTACCAGCCATATCCGCCTGGACGACGGCTCCGAGATGCTTGTCGTTAAAATCGGGGCTACCAATGTGGGCCGTATCGGTGTGGCCTACACCGATGAGCTTCTAGTAAATGCGGGCAAGCTCCCTAGGGACTGCAAGCGTTACGACTGGAAACCCTCCGGCGAAATCCGTGTGGAAAAAGGCGGAGAGCTGGGACGCTTCGAGATGGGCAGCACCGTGATTCTCGTGGTGGACAAGAAAATCCGGGAACGCCATCCGGACCTGTTCAAGTCCAGGCTCGGTTCTGCCGTCAAGATGGGCGAGGCGCTTTAAGGCCCGAATCGTTGGTGACGCCCCTATGGTCTCTGCAAAGCGATTTCTGCAAGACGAACCTGTCCTTGGCAGGGTGCTTCGCCTGTTTGTAGAACGCTTTGCCAATCTGGACGATCCGGTTTTGCAGGTGTCGGTTCATGCAAAAACAGACGACGAAAAAATCGCCTGGACTCTGCTTGGAACGGCCCTGTATCAGGACCTGCGCATGAATGAAATTGGCGCACTGCTTGCGGCGCTTTGTCGCAAGTTCCCCGGAGACAAGCTCTGGACTTTGCCCGTGCCCAAGGGTGGCGATATCGAGGCAGTTGTGGAGTCTGCCCTGGGTAATCGGGACTGGTCTTTGTTCAAGAACGTGGCGGGAATCTTTTGGAGCGTAGGCTTTTTTGTCCGCCGTCATGGAGACTTGAAAAACTGGATTGCAAATTCCACTCCCGAAGAGATGTGGCGAGACATGGGAGAGATTTATTTTATGGGAAAGCGTGGCGCGCGGCCTAAGGCCTGTGCCGCCATTTACCGCCTGTGCGGAAAGTCTCCCGCTGGTCTTGGCTATGGGGTGGGGCGAGGGCTCAAGCGTTTCCGTTGGCCGGACCTGCCCTTGACCATGGGAGCAAGACGATTCCTCTCTATCATGGGGCCTGCCCGGGAATGCGGCTTTGCAGACCTTTCGCCTGAGCAGAAGCAGAAGATGATGAACGACTTTTGCGTGGCTCTGTATCCCGAGAATCCCTATGCCGTGGCCCATTCGTTGCAGTTCTATTTGGAAGAAGGGGAAAATGCCTTTATGTGCCGTGAGTGTCAGGCGGGTTGTGCCAACTGCCCGATTTATGAGTTCTGTGATTATGGGGTACGGGAATCATGATGCGAGCCTTGCTTGCCGTTATTTTGTTTGTGTTGTGGGGCTGCTCCGAAGAGCATGTCAAGGTGGACTATTCCAAGCTCCGGTTCGAGGGCCGTAAACCTATGCGTGTTTCGGTGGATTCTGCCAAGGTGCAGGGGAACGGCTTTGTGCGCGAGGTGGACTTGCGCTATGCGACCCAGTGGGGCGATACGCTGAATGTCTCCGTGCTAGAATTTAAGGGAGACGTCTATGCGTTGGACTATTACACCAACAGTGGGCGGTTCCAGGGGGCTCATTCCATTTTGCGCGGAAAATATCTGGAGCAGAGCATTCGGGCCGACTACCGTATTTTCGTATTCCGGCATGACAGTTTCAGGCGTTACGAACGGCGCACCCTGGAAAGCTTTGTCCGTTCGGTGCCGGGGGTGCGCATCGGTTTCCCTCAGGAGTTCCTGAGCCTGCCCTTCGAACATCGGGAGACGGGCAGGACTACCATCCAGACCAAAAATTTCTTGGGTGTCAAGTCCTTTTTCCCTGTGCTGGAGCAGAGCTATTCCGACGACAATCTGGCCTGGAACGTGGCCCGCAGTTGGGACCTGGTAGAGGAATCCCGTTACCTGGAGTGGGTAAAGCAGTTGAAGCGGGCGATTCCCCGGAATATCGAACCGGACGAAGATGTCTGCTATTTCACGGCGGGAGATGGTGCCCGAGGGATGGCGACCCAGCTCTCCGGTGGACGCGTGGTGGTGGTTTGGGGCTACATGGACTGGCCTGACCTGAACCAAAAGTTCCTGGTGGCAGGCGACCGGATTTTTGAAGCACGATACTAGCGGTTGTGTGCTCGGCATGATGTGCCTTTGAGGAATGGGCTCGCCTTGCTTAGCAAGGCTTTGAGGTTAGTTAGGTGCCTTTGGCGCGATTATTTTTGCTCATAGCTCAAAGGTGCAAAGCACCGACCTCATACCCCATACCTGTTTTTATTATATTAAAACCATGGCTATTGAAAAACTTGCAGAAACTCTTTTGGAAAAACTCCGCTTTATTACCCAGGCGGAAACAGTCATCGGTCAGCCTATCCAGGCGGGCGAATCTACGGTGGTTCCCGTGAGCCGCGTATCCGTGGGTTTCGGCTTTGGCGGTCATGCCGGCAAGGGCGATACCTCTGCCTCTGGCGGTGGCGCTTCGGTTGAGCCGGTAGCGTTCTTGGTCATCAAGGGCGATGACGTTCGCGTAATGCCCATTAGCAAGGATAGCTCACTGGTGTCCAAGGTCATGGACATTGTTCCCGACGTGGTGAACAAGTTCAGCAAAAAGACTGACGCTGAATAAAAAAAAGACCCTCGCTTTCGCGAGGGTGACGAATAAAGAGGGATGTCATCCCCGCCCGTTCGGCTTGCTCAGGGCAGGCTCCGGCGGGGATCTCTTTTTTTATCCCAGAACTTTCTTTTCGAAGTCGCCGAGGCAGTCCACGAGAGCCTGCACGCCTTCCACCGGCATAGCGTTGTAGATGGATGCGCGGAAGCCACCCACGGAGCGGTGACCCTTGAGCTGCTGCAGACCGCGGGCCTTGGCGAATTCCAGGAATTCCTTGGCCAGGTCGTCAGCCTTGTCGGCGGCCACAACGTCCTTGTTGAACACAAAGGGCACGTTCATGATGGAACGGTCTTCCTTGGCGGCGGTCCCCACGAACACCTTGGAGTTGTCGAGAGCGCTGTAGAGGAGGGCTGCCTTACTGCGGTTCACCTTTTCAATAGCTTCTACGCCGCCGAATTCCTTGAGCCACTTGAGGGTGCGGTTCATCACATAGACTGCAAATACCGGAGGAGTGTTGAACATGTTCTTCGCGTCGATGTGGGTCTGGAAGTTCAGCATGGTGGGGATTGTGCGGTTCACCTTGCCCAGCAGGTCCTTGCGGATGATGGTCACAGTCACGCCTGCGCAGCTGATGTTCTTCTGAGCGCCGCCATAGACAACGCCGAAGTCGGACACGTTGATCTTGCGGGCCAGGAAGTCAGAGCTCACGTCGGCCATGAGAAACCCGGACTTGGGGCTAGGGATGTTGTGCCATTCCGTACCGTAGATGGTGTTGTTGGCGGTGATGTGCAGGTAGGTGGCGTTGTCGGAGAGCTTGAGGTTCTTGTCGATGCGGCTGTAGGTTTCGGACTTGGTGTCGCAGGCCACGTTCACGTTACCGAACAGCTTAGCCTCTTTGCAGGCCTTGTTGGCCCACACGCCGGTGAGGGCGTAGTCGGCGGTGGCGTTCTGGTCCAAGAAGTTCATGGGGAGCATGCAGAACAGCAGGGAGCAGCCGCCGCCCAGGAACACGATGTCGTAGTTCTCGGGAATGCCCATGAGGTCGCGGAGGAACTGTTCGGTTTCTTCGAACATGCTTTCGATGGGCTTTGAACGGTGACTCATGGAAAGGATACTGATACCGCTGTTCGCGTAATCGATGCAGGCAGCCGAGGCTTCCTTGAGTGCTTGTTCGGGCAGGACAGACGGGCCTGCGCTAAAGTTATAGACTTTGTTTGCCATGATTCGTTCCTTTTTTGAGGGTGGTCCCTATAGAATTTTGCGTTGCCAAATCTAGAAAAATGGATTGGTTCGTAAAAATTCGATTGTGCAAATAATCCAATTTGGAATATTTACGCGTTGAAAACGGGGATACGAGGCTTTAGCTGTCCTAATGTAATTTTTTTTTTACGTAGGGGGGGGTAAAAGAGTTTTTTTTTAGAGTATATTTTATCCATATTAACTTGTTACAAATTAACGAATCTGCCTTGCGAGGTTCTATGCTAAAACTCCGCCTCCCCAAACTGGTAGCCCTGGGTACGTTTGCCCTGGGCGTATTCTCCTCTGCATACGCCGACATCACGCCCCTGCGCACAGGCCCCGTGAGCCAGTACGGCATGTTAATGACGGGCGTAAACGCGCAAAACGAAGGTCGTGTGTATGGCAGTTGTAATGCTTATTCTAACGCCAGCGGAAACGAGGTTCAGGTAAAGGGCATGAGCCTGTTCTGGAGCAATGAAAAAAGCCAGAACCGCTTTTGGAGAAATGATGTCATTACGGGAATGGTAAGCCAGCAGGGCATCCAGGTAATCCGTGCTGCCATGGCGGTAGACGACCAGGGCTGGGGCAATGGGCATTACTTCATTAATGGCAAGACTGAATATTATCAGGATTTGCTGGACGAAACGGTCCAGGCGGCTATTGAGCAAGATATTTACGTGATTATTGATTACCACTCCCACACGGCGGTAGACAATGTAGGTCGTGCCAAGGAATTCTTCAAAATTCAGGCGAAAAAATGGGGCTCTTATCCCAATGTGATTTTTGAAATTTACAATGAGCCCATATGCAAGGCGGGTCAGGGCCATGGCAACAGTTCCAATTGCACGATGATTACTTGGCCAGAAATCAAGGCGTACGCCAACGAGGTGATTCCCATTATCCGCCGCTATTCCAACAACCTGATTGTGGTGGGAACTCCCAGTTGGTCTGGAAATCCCGGTGCGGTCGTTGGAAATGCGATTACCGGTTATGATAATATTGCCTATACGTTCCATTACTATGCGGGTAAGAACGATGGCACTGAAGCTCATGATTTTAATTCGATGTCGGCCGACGTGAACAGTGCGCTTGGGGCCGGACTTTCCGTGTTTGTGACAGAATGGGGAACTGTGGGTTATGGCGGCGATGGCGCCCCCAGCATGGCGAACAATCCCCAGTGGCAGACCTGGATGAACTTGAAGAAACTTTCGTCGGCTAACTGGAACGCAGGCAGGAATATGACCAAGGATGGGGCCGAAAATAGCGAGTACTTTGCCGACTTCGACGTAGATAACACATCTCCTGCTAACTGGACCTATTCTGCCAGTGGTGAGTGGGTAAATGCCAATGTCTTTAACGGGCTTTCTGCTATGACATATTCCCAATGCGCAAGTTATGTAGACCTGCCCGCTGTTCCGGCTGACGATCCCGATTTTGACGATTCTGGTGATGACTTTGGTGACAATATCTATGAAGACGAGGTTATCAGTCATGATTACGTGATTGACGACTTTGATGGAAACAACAGTGCTAATGAATATCACTACTACTATGAAAGTGGCAAGGAGGGCGACTGGACTAACGGCAATAATGGTGAGAGTACGTTCTTTGTAGATGGCTCCAATGTCGGTGGTGTCGTGGGCGTGGTTACAGGCGACAGCGGCTGGGCCGGCTATGGCGTCCATGTTGAATCCTTGAAGGGCTGCGAAACATTCTCTTACAGGTTCAGGGGGCTTGCCCATGGCTTTACGCTCGGTGACAAGGTCGCACAATCTGTTACAGGAAGCGGCGACTGGGTCAAAATGACCTTTGATTTGACCGACATAGATCCCGCTGACCTTGACGCTCCGTTTACTATTCAGTGGCAGGTGACAGGTCCGTCCAGCGGTGACAGCCTCCTTATTGACGACGTACAGTGCGGAGACCCGTCAAGCGGTTCCAATGACCCGCCGGTAGAGCCTCAGGAATTTTTGGTGGATGACTTTGAAGGCAACGGGTACGCAGGCTGGCAAATGGGCGATTATGACTACCTGTTTACAGATGGATCTTGGACCGTTGCAAACGATTGGTATCATCCGGACTGGTCAGAGGACCCCAACTATCAGGAGCGTTATAAAACGACGAATGACCCCGAACAGGGAACAGTCGGTGCGCTTCTTAACGTTGTCTCCGCAGATGAAGGAAATGCGGGCATTGGCGACCATGTTCTTCAGATGGAAGGCTGTGCCGTATTGCAGTACAAGTACAAGGGATTGGCCCATACCCTCGCCCTCATGAACAGGAACGATACCGCTGGAACCACGAATTATATGGAAGTGGAATCGTTCGATGGTGTAGATGTGTGGACAACCGTTACATACGATATGGATGGTGCTGTCTCGGGCGGATTGGACCTGAGTTCTGAATTGGATATTCAGTGGCGTGTTATAGGACCCGCTGATGGTGAAAACCTGCTCATTGATGACGTGGAGTGTGTCAAGGCTCCTGGACAAAGAATTTGTGATGCGGAATATTGTGAATACAGTCTTACGTCGCAATTTGACTTCGCTTATGCTGGTGGCGGATGGACTATAGCAAACGAGTCGGATGGTAATGGTAATATTTATGGGCACTTCTACGATGCTAACGACGACAAGACTTACGTTGGCCTGTTGAATACGGTCGCTACCGTAGCTGGCGGTTGGGCTGGAGCTGGCATAAATGTCAATAATTTGAACCAGTGTCGTGTTTTGTCTTACATGTACAAGGGTTATGCTCATGACTTGACGTTCGAAAACGAACCCGCTAATGGGGATCCTAGTTATGGAAAGTCGGTGTCGGCAAGTGATTCTTGGACGGAGACTACCTTTGATTTGAGCAACTTGACGGGCATTGATTTGGGCTCCTCGTTAAATATCAGATGGCAAAAGAGTGGCACTGGGAATGGAACCTTGTACATTGATGACGTAAAGTGCGTCATTCCTGCGGAAATACCGCCGGTAGAGCCTTACGAGTTCTTGGTGTCCGACTTTGACGGGAACGGAACGGCGCTTTATTCCTATGTCTTTAACTATGGTGCGTCATCATTCACGAATGCCTGGGATGCCAGTTGCGATGATGGAAACGGATGCAATGTTGTGGTGTTGCAGGATGCCGCCTATACGGGTGATTATGGTGCCGCCCTTGTGGGAATTTCGTCTACTAAACCTACTAGCAACGACCCTGGTGAGGGTGCTGCTGTACTCAACGTTCGCGTGCCCAATTTGGAAGGTTGTAAGACTCTGAAATATGCCTATAAGGGGGCTGGGCATACTGTTATGCTTCGCTATAACGAAAATGATGATTATACCTATGAAGTGGATGAGGCTATGGCTAGGACGGAATGGGGAGTCAAGATGGTTTACGTTGCGGGATACGGTTCCCCTGAAGAGATTACGGATATCCGGTTCAGAGTCTTGGGTCAGCCTGACTCCGGCTACCTCTACGTTGATGACGTGGAGTGCGTGCTTGAAGAACCTGCTGTGGAACTGCCTGAACCGAAGGCGCCTACCACTTATACGGCGCTGGTGGACGACTTCGAGGATGGGGATAACTATCCGCTGTGGCCAGTCGGAAACTGGTGGATTGACTATGCAGGACCTAAGACTGGGACTTCGATGACAACCGTGAAGGGTAGCCAGTCTTCCAAGGCATTGCAGGTGAAATTTACCTTGGATAGCTCGAATATTGATTATGACCCGTATGCGGCCATCAGTAGTAACAATTTCGATGACCTTAACCTAAGCAATTGCACCGAGGTGCGTTACGATTACAAGGGTGCGGCACACAAGTTCCGCATAAAGTTCAGTGGGCAAATCAATGACCGACTCAATTTAGACTGGAATTTCCATGCCTTCGCCGTGGAATCCCGCAGCGAATCTTGGCAGACAGTGTCCATACCCCTGAGCAGCTTGCGTCAACAGTACTGCGATGAAAATGAATGCTATTGGGGAAGTTACATACCTCTTGATACTATCATGAGGCGTGTAGATGGATTTGACTGGCGTGTGGACGGTGCTGACGGTCTCGTGGACTCCCTCGCCATCGACAACATCCGCTGCATAGGCCTTGGCGAGACGCCGTACTACACCGTCACTTTCAAGAACGGGGATGGCTCGACCATGGAAACACAGACTTGGGCTGAAAATTCCAACCTGTACGATCCGGGACTTGCACCCACAAAGGAGTCTACCGCACAGTATGAATTCTTCTTTACGGGATGGAATCCGTCGCTTGTGGACGAACATTACGAGCCTATAAGAGTGACTGCCGATACCGTTTATATACCGGAGTTTACAGAGAACCTTCGCTACTACGAGATTACCTTCCTGACGGATGATGATGACTTGATTTGGTCTGATACCTATGCCTATGGTACTAGGGTTGCTTCATTCTCGCCGTCGGCTCCTGCCAAGGTAGCTGATGACTCCTGCACTTACGCCTTTGCAGGCTGGAATCCCGCTTTTGATAGCGAGACCATCGTGGAAGGGGCGGTCACCTACAAGGCGACTTATGAACCGACTATGAAGACCTTCGACATCGTATTCATGAATGGCGAAGATACGATTGCGGTGGTGAGCGAAGTCTATGGAACGCTTGCAGGCGATATCAACGTGCCTGGAGCCGGAATCATACCTGAAGTTCAGGGCAAGAAGTTTGCAGGATGGGACCCCGGGCTTGCTAGGGTTACTGGCGAAGCCGTATACATGGCCCTTTACACTGACAAGTACGTTGTCACTTGGAAGGACTACAATGGCAATGTGCTAAGGACAGACTTCTATGATAGTGGCGAAATGCCTGTTTATGGGGGAAATCCCACCAGAGAGGCGTCAGCCGAATGGTCCTATACCTTCAAGAGGTGGAATCCGGGTCTGATGAATGTGGCTAGCGATACCACTTACACGGCAATCTACGATTCCACAAAGAATACCTACGAAGTGGTGTTCTATGATGAAGACGGTACGCCTCTTGAAGCTTTGACGGCTGGTCCGTATGAGTACGGTACGCTGGTTTCTTCTATCGCACCGACACCCACGAAGGCCGCTACCGCCGAATACACCTATACCTTTGCGGGCTGGAATCCTGCTGTCACGAATGCGACGGCAGTGACGGACGATGTCAGCTATACAGCCGTATATACGGAAACGGTTAATACCTACACTATTACCTTCGTGCTTGATGACGGAACTACGGAATATGCAACCGTTACCAAGGACTACGGTACGGAAATCTCTACGATGTTGCCGAAGGTTGACCCAGTCAAGGCTGCTGATGCTCAGTACACTTACGAGTTCGAGAAGTGGGTTGCTGAGGACGGCTCGGACGTTGATATGGATGCCTGGTTGGGATCGGATATGACCCTCAAGGCGAAATTCAGCCAGTTTGTCCGCAAGTACACCGTGACCTTCCTGAACTACAACAGCGACGTGCTCAAGTCGGGTCTGTATGAATACGGCACCGAGGCCAGCGTCATTATGCCTGATGAGAATCCCACCAGGCCCGATGACGGTAGTTACCGCTATACCTTCGATGGCTGGGACTCCGAGGTTACCGACGTGACAGGGGCAGCCGTCTATACGGCAACTTATACATCGACTGTCCATGTTCAGTATGCAGCTGTTACTGTGGAAGAGGTCGACGGAAAGTTGGCGGCCTCTATCGATGGAGCCTTCGACGATCCGAATGGAGTGAATATTCCGAATGCCATAGAAGTCGATACCGTAATCTTCAACCGAACCTTCTCGGCTAGCGGGTATTCTACCATCACGCTGCCATTCAGCATCAACAGAAATGCCATTGAAGGGGTGTCCTGTGTTCTGGCGTTCAGCGGCATCGGTCTCGATTCATCTGGAAAGAAGCGGGTCGAGATGATAGAGGTTAACGGTGAACTCAGCGCCTACACGCCCTATATGGTGGAGCTGGAGAGTGAAGGAAACCTTGTATTCCATGGCAACACCATGGTAATCCAGCCGACGGAAGGGGCCAATACCGCTGTCCGGAGCAAGGACGGCTGGGAATTCCGCGGGACCCTCAGCAAGATTGTCTGGGATGAAAATCATCCTGACTTGGGCCGAGTCTATGGATTCTCTGGAAAGGAAACGGACAAGGTAAAAGTAGGCCAGTTTGTCAAGGCGGCCGCAGGAGCCTGGATTACGCCGTTCCGCGCCTATATGATATATGACCCGGATGGTAACTCTGCTGGTAAATCTACCGGCTATGCCTATGTCGGTGCCGAACCGCTTCCCGATTACATGGACGTGGTGGTCGTGAACCGCAGCGCCACTGGCGAGGAGAGCAAGACGGTTATCGGCGGCCTCAATACCCGCACCGGCGAGTTCAAGATGCTGCAGAACTATGACCTGAAGGGCCGCAAACTTAACGGTAAGCCCACCGCTCGCGGTGTTTACTACGGCAAGAAGAAAATTATCAAGTAGGAGAAATTTTTATGAATATCGAGAAGATGCAAAAGAAGGACTATGCCGCACCCGAGATGATTGAGGTGGAACTTGTTCATACGACGAATTTGCTAAACGGAAGCGATCCTCCGGAGTGTGGTGAGGAATGCGGCCCGTTTGATTGATTCTACGATACCTCCTTTAATCAAAAAAAGGTTCCAGAAATTCTTCTGGAACTTTTTGCATATGACCAAAAACAATATCGGCGAATATTCACTTGGTTTAAAAAGAGAACGTCTTGCCGAGACTTATGGAGAACAGCTCCTGCGTCGAGGTGGACACCCCGCCGTGGAACCCGGACGGATGGTAATAGACAAGGCCCATGGACATGGCCGATCCTACGCCGCCGACCAAAGAACCTTCATTGGACAAATTGTCCGAAAAGACCATCCTTGTCTCGTTCTTGATAACCCCATAGCGAGCATTCTTCCCAAGGTTGAAACCATACCAGATTCCTACCATGGGGAATATTTCGGAACTTTCTGCAGGGCTGTCTATGATATCTCCTTCTGCTAATTCCTTACGTTTGTCTTCGTAATCGCCGTTGGATTGAGACAGCATGATTCCTCCGCCAAAACCGAACTGAACGAAACCTACGTTGAAATCTAGCCCAAGCATCGCCTGTTCCTGCAAGGACCAGAACGAATAGGAATCTTCACCCTCTTTGGAATTCATCCATTTGCGGTATGTGTCCCAACAGGGCTTGTCGTTACAGTCGAACTTCAGAGAACCTCCATTCCCCGCAAATGCCGCCTGCACAAAGAACACGTCCAAAAAACGGTACTGCGCAAAGAGGTCGCCACCTACAGAATGAACCTCGTCCACATTCCGGCCTATCCCATAGGGAGTCCCGAATAAATCGGCACCCACGGTAAAATTCTTCTGTTGCTCTCCGGACCATCTCGGTTCATGATAGACCGGCATAGGATTAGACCCCATAGTCTGCATAAAGGGCTTGTTGCAGCCAGCAAGCAGACAAAGCACAACTGATAAAAACAAAAGTGTGAACAATCTTTTTTTCATTTTTCTTCCTTCTTGAAAGCAGTATCCCCGATTCAGGGGATACCGCTTTTGAGTTTTCGAAGATATTATTTTATTTGAACAATGTCAACCAAATTATTCCAAGGTAATAGAATGTACAATGCATTTTTCACCAGATTTCATCGCCTGCAATCCCAGGCGGGAAGCGGAAAGGGAATGCTTTGGCGTGATGTCGGTGTTGATCAGGTCGGACAGAGGTAATTTTTTGCTAACATACCCATTTTGCAAACTACCGTTACCCATATTCACATTTTTCTTGGACTTGGCATCAAAGAAAATGGATGTGTTCTGGCATGTTCCGGGCCAGTAAACCACATTCAGGTTCTTGTAGGCATCCATGGAATAGTTCTTCTTCAAATCGAAATGGATTCCGTCCAGGTTGGATTTGAAGTCAATAGAAATTCCAGAGCCCAAAGCATCGGAATAGTCCTTGGCCGATATCGTATCGGACCAGGGGATAACCTTGTAGTTTGTATTCGGGTAGATTTTGGCCGACGGGATAGCCGGAGGAACCTCTTCGAAGCTGTTGGCGTTGGTGATGAGCTTCGGGCGGCGTAGCGTCACGTATCCGCCGTTGGAATTCAGCACCAGACGGAACCAACGGAAATTTTTCAGAGCGCCAGCTGTGGCGGGCATCTGCCAGCGGATGGTGTGGAACAGTCCGTCTTGGGAAACGTTCTGTTCCGCAAACTGCACCTGGTGTCCGCCGTTTTTGCTCTGTGTCAGCAGGAGTTCTGCCTTCATCCAGTTGCTTTTCGGTTCAAGGACCTTTACTTCTACCTCAAAAACGCTGGAAGGGGGAACGTCAAGGCCGTTGTCCGCAATCATGGTCTTTTGCCAACCGGCAGGGAGTGTAAAGGAAACCTCTTTTTTCCGTTCTGTTTCGGCGGTATTGAAATCGTAGCGGACATAGCTGAACTTTTTGCTCTGGAGAATACCGCCATTCTTGATGAGGTCGGGCATCTTGCTCTGGTCCATGCAGGACGTACTTGGCGAGAACATTCCTCCAAGTTTCGGGTTGCGGAATTGTTTCGTGGCAAAATTGTAATCGGCCTTGGCCAGTTCGCAGAGGACACGCCAAATGTCGGTTTGCATCCCGGATAGAACCTTCTTGTCGATGCTACCTCCCTTGGAAGGGGACTCGATATGCCTTCCGCTAATGGATTCGTTATACCGCGGGTGGCTGGGATCAACGGCGTAGGCCGCCTTGGCGGTACTTCTGTTTCCAATGCTTTCAAAAGAAATTCCGCTAGAAGCCTGACTGTGGGCGCATTCCTTGCGGATGGCGAGGTCACCATCGCATTTCAGGTCCATAGCGCTTACTGTCGGAATAAAGGTACTGCTGGCCTGGTAGAGGGTGTCGTCGTCCCAGTAGGATTTCAGGGGAATTTCTGCGACCGTCAGGCCCTTGACTTTTATTTTTTTGGACCAGTTCTTGGGCAGGGCGTCTTCCATTCCGTCGCGCAGGGACGAATACAATGTCTTTGCGAAGGGGTACGTGCTGCCCTGGACAAAATCCAGGGATGTTTTTCCCTTGTTGGTGGTTTCTTCGACATCGGTATTGAATTCGTATTTGCGATTATGGGCGTATGTTCCAGTTTCGTTTGCGGAATAACTGATGGAACTGGTGGCTCGGCCCATTACCTTTGAAAGCATCTCAGTATGGCGCTCCAGTTCGTAATATTTATTGCTGTGGCTCGGGTCTTTTCCCTTGAGTTGACCCTGTGCTACCAGTACAACGGGAAAACCCTTGTATTCGGCGGCCTTGCGGTAGTCTCCGAAAAGGAACCTTTCGGCACCGGTTTTGGGAGTGTAGGTGGTGTTTCCCGCCTGGGTGTCATAAATCAACAAGTCCCTTGCACCGGGCGAAGAAATCAAGTCGTAAAAAGCCTCGGCGGCAGCGACTTCGGCCTTGTTCGCCCAAAAATCGATGGAGGCCACCAGTCCGCGGGGCATGACTGCCCCCTGATGGGGAGAATCCAAGGAGGCAAAGAAGCGGATGGGTGCGTCTTCGCTTTTTCTTTTGTGGTCGTACAGGTATGCGCCATAACGTCCGATAATGCCGCCCTGGCTAATTCCCAGAATCACAAATCCGTCTTGCAGCTTGTTCGGGAACGGAATTTCCTTGCTTTCGTTCAGGTATTCCAAGAGCGCCGCCAAGACATTGCTGTTTTTTTGGAGTGACCTGGTCACGGTGTGGGTAAACTGCACAAGTACGGGAGTGTAACCAAGGGATTTAAGCATTTCGGGAATGCCGAATTCCTCTGTTTCGTCTTGCAGCTGCGTCAGGGTACGTATTTCGTCTGTACTCAGGTGTATCCCGTCTATGATAAAGAACGGTTTCTCCAGATAGAACCCGAAGCGTGATTCCGCCAGAAAAGGCGGATCGATGACCCTTAGTCTCACTCTTGGATTCTGTACGATTGTTTTTTTGCCGTTTTTGTCATAGCAGTCCGAACTGGAAAAAATGTCGTCCTTGATAAGGCAGGGTACCAGGGCGTCGCTGAACTGCAAGTCGATGGTTTGACCGAAGTTTATTCCCGCAAGGGCGAGCATTGACATCAGAAATAATTTGAAGCGTCTCATTATTTTACCTCCACGAAAAGAGTCTGCTCGACAGTCTTGTTGTCTGAATGGATTTTTACCAGTACCTTCTGGATACCGGCCGAATCGAATTCCAAAATCCCTTCGGACTTTGGCTTCAGTTCCAGGCACTTTGCGCCCGTACAAAGTTCAAGGGAGGGGAGTTTCCCGCTGGGGGTAATTGTAAAGTAGGGGTCGTAGGCGATTCGGACCTTGGACGTCGTAACGTAGGATGTGGGAAGTCCTACCAGTTCTAGGGGATAGTTCTCGATTTCCTGTTTGGAACAGGCGCTGTCTCCGCAATAGGCGACACCGTAGGTAATGTTTGCCACGAGCAGGGGCAGAACTGTGTAGTCGCTTGATGCGGCAAGCGTTCCTGCTTCTTCGAACATCCGCTTGGAATTGGGAATGGCATTATCTACCAGCTTGCCCTTTTCCACGAGGAACAGGCTGTTGTACCAGCCGCGCCAGGATTCCTTTGGAGTCAGATTTTTTGAATCCTTGAAATTCAGGATTCTTATCTGGCTTTCTTCGGGGATAACGATTTTTTCGGAAGTCTGATTGCTTAGGGCGCTTTTCTCGCTTGCCGAGTAACGGGATTGGACAGGCCTGTCGTAAACATCGTCGAAAAGGCCGGAGCGCTCTGCAGAAGCGGGATTTATTTCTGCAAAGGGGTAGGGAACTTGCTCCCTATCGTGACTCGTGGATGTTGTACTTGCGGAACTGTTTCCGTTTGGATTAGCTTCCTGGGCGCAGGTTAGCGTAATGTCGTCGATAAATAGGGTGGTGTATTGGTTTGCGGGCACGCTAAACAGACCAATTCCAACCTTGTCAATCTCTACCGAAGAACCTTCCAGTAACGATGATACGGGAATGTCCAGGGCGTGAGCCTTGCCCGCTTCAAGCGTGTGGAACGAGATTTTCCCGTTCCCGCTAGTGCCTGAAAGCCAGACTCCGAAATTTCCAGCCTGGGTGGAGCGCACCTTCAATTTCAGGGAGCCTCCCTGTACTGTAACGGGTAGGGCGTCAAAAATCAGGGAGCCGGTCCAGTCTCCACGGTAGTTTCGCATACCCGAAAGGCGGATGTAGGGGGATTTCATGTTGTCGAAATCGCCCCAGTTGGTGGACCATTCGGGGGCTTCCGGGAAAGACCGGGTGGATTCTTCCATAAAGCCCTTGGATTGGCCATTTTCGTATAAGACAAGGTTCTTGCATGTTCCTGCAAATGCAGTCGAGGAGAGCAAGGCTCCTCCAAGGGCCACAAGGCCCCATATCCTACTCTTCATAGGATTCCTCCAAAAGAGAATCATCTGGAAAAGACGGAAAGGAGCCCGTCACGAAGACTATCAAACAAAAAGGCACACTCCCCGAAGGGACATGTGCCAATACTCGTTTTTAAATCCGAGGCGAAAGATACTTAATTTGGCAGGCTTGTAAAGGGATGGCCAGAAAAAATTTTTTTTACGAAAAACGGGTGTGTTTTTTTTAAAATAAATAAGTCATTTAGTCAAAGTTTAAACTCCGGCGATACGGCATGAATCCCGCATTACGGATAAATTCTTCGGCCTGATCGATGGTGGTAAGCCCGTGGTTCTGGAGAACATTTTCTTCTATCACAATGCTGTTGATGTCGTCGGCGCCGCAGTGGAGCCCGAGTTCTCCCAGCGAAAGGCCCATGCCCAAGAGCGACACCTCGATGTGGGGAATATTGTCCAGGTACAGGCGGGAAAGGGCCAGCAGTTTCAGGTATTCGTCGCCCCGCACGTGCCTAATCGGGAACTTGTCCGTTTGAGGCTGGAAGGTCCATACCACAAAACTCTTGAAGCCCTGAGCGATGTCTTGGGTGCTGCGCACGTAATCCAGATGCTCGATGATTTCTTCTGCGGTTTCGCAACTGCCGAATACGATGTTGGCGCTGCCGGGCAATCCCTTCTTGTGGCAGGCGGCAAGGGTGTTGCACCATTGTTTGGCAGGGAGTTTTTTGGGCGATAGAATTTGGCGCATGCGGTCGCTGAGAATTTCTGCCCCGGCGCCCGGTACGGAACTGAGACCGGCATCTTTGAAAATGTCTAGCAGGTCGTCAAGTTCCATGTGGTTGAATTCGGCGATGCGCACCAATTCCACCGGCGAGAACCCTCGGACCTTTACGCCCATTTCTCGGGTGAGCATCTGCAAGACGTCGGTGTAGTAGCTTAAGGGAATGTCCCTGTTCACGCCGCCCTGCAAAAAGATCTGGTCGGCCCCTTTGGCCTTTGCCTCCAGCGTTTTCTGCCGGATTTCGTGCAAACTAAGCACGTAGGCCTCGGGGCTCTTGGCCGGCTTGCAAAAGCTGCAAAAACTGCAGGTGACTTCGCACACGTTGGTGTAGTTCACGATGCGGAAAGCCGTGTAGCCCACCTTGTTGCCGGGATTGATTCTGTGGCGTACCATGTTGGCGGCCTGCGCCACTTCAGTCCATGGGGCGTTATTCAGCAAATCCAAGGCCTCGGCGGGGGAGAGGCGAATGCCTTCGATGGCTTTTTGCAATAGGGGGTTCATTGAGGTGCAAGATAGAAAAGAAGGAAGGGGTGTGAGGAATGTGGAATGTGAAATGTGGGGTGTGAGGAATGTGGAGTGTGGGGTGTGGGGTGTGAAATTAAGAAAAAAAATGACGCAAAATGTGCGTAAAAAATATATTTGATAATAGTAGGGAATACCTTTCCCGTAAAAACAGATACTGAAAGCTGGTAGTGGGTGTGTTGGTCAAAAGGTGGGTAATGGCGTCAAATTTCATGATTTTCAATAAAATTTGAATATTATACGCAAAAATAGCGTTAAAAATAAAGAAATTTTGTCGAATTCTGCCAAACCCATTGATTTGGTCTTTCCCTTATTCTAAATTCCCCTCCGAACAAGAAAGTACGGACCTTTCGTCCCAATCACTAACCACTAACCACGGCCCTACGGCCTAACCACTGTTTTACCATGTACTACGAAACCATCAAAGTTCTCGACTGCACCATCCGCGACGGCGGCCTGGTGAACAAGCACGATTTTTCCCTGGAATTTGTGCGTCGCCTCTACACCCTCCTCTCTGCAGCCGGCATCGACTACATGGAAATGGGCTACAAGAATTCTCCCGAACTTTTCGACCCCAAGGAATATGGTCCGTGGAAGTTTTGCGACGATGACCTGCTGTGGAAAGTGATGGACGGTATCGACTCCAAGATGAAAATGGCCGTGATGGCCGATGTGGGCCGCGTGAATATGGACGCCGTGAAGCCCGCAAGTGAAAGTCCTTACCAGCTGTTCCGCGTGGCAAGCTACGTGAAGAACATCGACAAGGGTATCGACATGGTGAATACCTTCCACGAAATGGGTTACGAGACCACCCTCAACATCATGGCGGTGAGCCGTGACCGCGGTCCGGAACTGGACGAGGCTCTGCACCAGGTGCAAGAGGAATGCAAGGCTGACGTGCTCTACCTGGTAGATAGTTTCGGTGCGTTCTATCAAGAAGACATCGACAAGGAACTGGCCCGTTACAAGGGAATCGTGAAGAACAAGAAGTTCGGTTTCCACGGACACAACAACCAGCAGCTGGCCTTCAGCAACACCATCCAGGCCATCATCAACCACGTGGACTACCTGGACGGTTCCGTGTCTGGCATGGGCCGCGGTGCAGGCAACTGCACCACCGAACTGCTGCTCAGCTTCTTGAAGAATCCCAAGTACGACCTGCGTCCGGTACTGGATGCCATCCAGGAACTGTTCTTGCCGCTCCGCGACAAGTACGAATGGGGCTACATTATCCCGCAGATGATTACGGGTATGCTGAACCGCCATCCCCAAGATGCCATTGCTATCCGCAAGACCGAGGACAAGGACAACTACCGCAAGTTCTACAATCATATGATGAATGATTAAGAGGTGACTGAGCCGACGCGTCATGGACTCGCGTAGCGAGTCCCACGACTAGGAGCCGAGCGTCGCGATGTCCAGTCATTATCATCGTCATTCCCCGCTTGACGGGGAATCCGCTAGAAAAAAGGCTATATTAGAGTCGATTGACTAGTTTAATGGACATATTCCGCATTGCGGCAGATAAACGGTCATCTCTTTTAGAGGTGACCGACGCTTGCCGTTTATTCAACGGGGTAGGAGACGGTATTCCCGGAGTGACGCTGGACCGTTTCGGCGACCGCTATCAGTTGCAGTTCTTTTCTGCAGAAGCGGTGAAGGATTACGAACAAATTAAGAAATCCGTGCTGGACTTGTTCCAGCCGGAATTTCTGGTGGCCAAGTTCCGTACCGACCCTTCGGGCCGTTCGCTGGAACACCCCCGTATGGATGTGGTGGCGGGTTCGGCGGAACTTGCCCGCGGGACTGTCCGCGAAGGCAAGGCCCGTTTTCACGTGGACCTCTTGGACACGGTGAATCCGGGGCTGTTCCTGGACATGCGGGATGTGCGTCTTGAGGTTTGCGAGCGGTTCGGCCAAATGTCTTCGGCCGGTGCGTCCGGTTGCGAAGGCGTCGCCGAAGATTCTGGTCGGGGGCTGCGATTCCTGAACTTGTTCAGTTACACCTGTTCTTTTTCGGTTCATGCCCGCCTGGGTGGCGCCGAAGTCGCCACCAACGCCGACATCAGCGGAAAGATTTTGGACAAGGGCCGTGAAAATTATGCCCTGAACGGCCTGGACTTGCGCCCCGGAGAATTTTTCAGGGGTTCTGCTCTGGAGTATGTGCCTTGGGCCTTGAAGAAGGGACTCAAGTTCGACGGAATTGTGCTGGATCCGCCCAGCTTTGCCCGGTTCAAGGGCGGCAATTTCAACGTGCGAGAACACCTGCTGCCTCTGGTATCGGAGTGCGCGGGGCTCTTGAACGCCGGCGGATTTTTTATGGTGAGTTCCAATTACAGCGAATTTGCGCTGGATAAATTTTCGGCAGATGTCCTTTCGGCGGTCCGTTGCGTATGTTCCAAGGCCTGTACGGCCTGGAAACGCTCCCAGGGCGTAGACTTTCCCGGTGCAGGACTTTCTAAGGAAAGCTCCCTGGTGGCAACACTGGTGGAAGTATAAATCTGTCTTGTAATTAATCTGCTGTCGTCATTCTGAGCGGTCTAAGGACCGCGAAGAATCCAGTCCGGATAGTTTTTTCATGAAATGATAGATTCAGGATTTGGGCCTGGATCCTTCGTCGCTTCGCTCCTCAGGATGACGAAGACTGCTGTGCTCCTCAGGATGACGACGGATTTTTGGGGCTTTGAAATACTCTTATCCTTCGTTTTACCCCTGCGGGGCATGACCGGTTGCCTCGGTTACATCGCACCGCAAGCGGTCCGCTGTCATGCTCGACTCCCGCGTCATTCCCCTGCGGGGCATGACCGGTTCGCCTCGGTTACATCGCACCGCAAGCGGTCCGCTGTTGCACTCGACTCCTGCGTCATTCCGAGGTGCAACCGAGGAATCCAGGGAGTTTTATGCTTAAAGTTCGAAGAAGAGGTCCTTCCATTGAGGGTTCGTGCCTTCTATTAAAAAAAGTTTCTTTTTTCTGGACCATCCTTTTATTTCTTTTTCTCGCTCAATGGCAAGGCGAATGCTGTTGTATTCTTCAAAGTATCCGAGTTTATCAACGCCGTATTTCTTTGTGAAACCTGGAATGCTTTTTTCTTTGTGCTCCGTAATGCGTTTTTTGAGATTGCTTGTTACGCCGGTGTACAAAGTTCCATTTCTCTGACTGAAAAGAATGTATGTGTAGCCTTGTTTATTCATGGTCGAGGAATGTACAAAATACCGATTGAGAAAACAAGTTTTGTATGGGCCTGGATCCTTCGTCGCTTCGCTCCTCAGGATGACGAAGACTGCTGTGCTCCTCAGGATGACGAAGACTGCTGTGCTCCTCAGGATGACGAAGGTGGCTTCTCAGGAGGATCCCGGGACGAGTCAGGGCATGCTTTGGAAATGTCACTCTGAATGACGATGGTAAGGATAGCGGGACTGGATTCCTCGTGGCTTTGCCACTCGGAATGACGTGTTCAGGAGCTAATCTTCTACCGCAATCTGCAGTTCTTTGAGTTTGCGCCACAGGGTGGCGCGGCTGATGCCCAGTCGTTTGCAGACTTCGGTCTTGTTGTTCTTGCAGACGCTCAGGGCATGCAATATGTGTCTGCGTTCCATTTCTTCTAGGGAAAGGATTTCGCTTTCGTCTTCGTCGTTTTCGCTCTTGTTACGACCCGACTCTTGCTTGGGAGCGGTGTTCGAAGGTTGCAACGGGATGGCGGCCACGTCCTTCGCTTCGCTTTTCTGGTGGGCGATGGCCAGTGTTTTTTCCCGGGCTTCTTCTTGCACGCTTTCGGGCAAGTCCTCGAGCCGGATCACGCCGTCTTCGGAAAGCACAATGGCGTGCTCCACGATGTTTTCCAGCTCGCGGATGTTTCCGGGGTAGGCGTACTTGGAAAGGGCGTACTGCGCCGCCGGCTCCAATTCTTTAATCTCTTTGCCGGTAGCTTCCTGGTTCTTTAAGACAAAGTAACGTACCAGCGTCGGTATCACCACGCGCCGTTCCCTGAGGGGCGGCAGGTGCAGGTGGAAGGTGTTCAGCCTGTAGTACAGGTCTTCGCGAAAGTTGCCCTGTTCCATGGCCTGCTGAAGGTCGCGGTTGGTGGCTGCCACGATGCGCACGTCCAGGTAGCGGGCCTCGGTCTCGCCGACGCGACGGATTTCGTGGCTTTGTAAAAAGCGCAAAAGCTTGACCTGTGTGGCGGGGGAGAGTTCGCCCACTTCGTCCAGGAACAACGTGCCGCCGTTGGCGGATTCAAAAAGGCCTTTCTTGTCGGCGGTAGAACCCGTGTAGGAGCCCTTCTTGCTTCCGAAGAGTTCGCTCTCGATCAGGTTTTCGGGAATGGCGCCGCAGTTTACCGCCACGAAGGGGGAACTTGCCCGCTTGCTGTAGCGGTGGATGACGTTGGCCAAAAACTCTTTGCCAGACCCGGATTCGCCGGTAATCAAGACGGTACTCGTGGTGGGGGCAATCTTGTAAACCGTCTTGAGGATTTTCCGCATTTCGGGGGTGTCTCCCAGGAGGCTGTCCAAAACCTGGGATTCCATGAGCTGGTGGGTGGAGTTGTTCTGCTGTTGCGCCTGGATTTTCTTGGCGATATCTTCCAGTTGCTCCACGGTGGCGGGTTTCATCAAGAAACTGTTGGCGCCTCTCGCTATGGCGCTGGTGGCGCCCGGCCAGTTCTTGCTGTCGCAGAGCACAAAGATCTCGATGCCGGGGTTCTTCTCCTTCAAGAAGCTGACCATGTCCATGTTGGAATGGGTCAAAAGGGGAACCTCTATAAACGCAAGGTCTATAGAGTCCTTCTTGACGAGAGGCATTAGGGATTCCCTGTCGCTGCAGAGGATAAGTTCCGTGTCCTTTAAGGACCAGGAACGCCGGATGTCGCTGATAAAGGAATCGTCTAAATCGGCGATCAGAATATTCATGGATTAGCTGTGGCTCTTGATGATTTCGTCCACCTTGTCGCGGAGGGCCTGCAAGTCTATGGGCTTGTTGAATGTGGCGGCAACGTCAAAATGCTGGGCGGTCACCAGGTAGTCATCGGCGGCAGTGCGTCCGCCACCGCTCACGGCGATGGTCCGGTCGCTCATGCCCATGCGGCGGAGGTCCAGAATGACTTCGTAGCCGTCTACGTCGGGCATGATGATGTCGGTAATGATGACATCGTATTTCTTGTTCTGGTAGAGAGCCTTGCCTTCTTTTCCGTTGGCGGCGGTTTCCACTTCGTAACCCTTGATTTCCAATGCGGACTTGAGCATCAGATTGAACTGGGTGTCGTCATCAATAATTAGAACTGTGGACATTTTGTTCCCCTTGAGATTCGTTATACAATGACCAATATAGATTAAAATTAGTTCCTTCGCCAAGCCTTGTCTGTACGGTCAGATAGGCATTTCCCTCTTTTAGCAGGCGGAGAGCCGAAGAAAGACCCAGGCCCAGACCCTCGCCAGGAGCCTTGGTGGTAAAGAACGGCGAGAAAATTCGTTCCAGCGTGTTGGAATCCATGCCGGTACCCGTGTCCGCTATGGTAAACTTGGCGTAATTTCCGGGCGGGATAGGCGGAGCGTAGGGCGTAATCAGCTGCTGTGCCAAGGTTTCTTTTTCTAGCCCGAAGGTCAGGGTGCCGCCCATCTCCTTCATGGCGAAGAGGGCATTGTTGGAAAGGTTGCTGATAATGCGGTCCAGGGCGGCGGGGATTCCCGAAATGCGGATGGACTTGTCCATCTTGCTGGAGCTGATGGAAATGTTCGGCGGAAGGGTCAGGGAAAGTTTGTTCTTCACGTCGTCGATTATCATGTAAGGGGCGAAAACGATGGTGTCGCCGGAGCTCTTGGCCTGGCCGCGTATGGTGTTCAGCAGTTCTTCTAGCGAGACTTTCCCCCGCTGGGCGGCCTTGGTGGCTTCTGCCACGAAGTTTCCGGCGGTGAGCACCTTTTTCTTGATGCTGTCGTCTACTTCTTCGGACTGGATGGTTCCAAGCATTTCCGATGCCAGCTGGCAGAATCCGATTTGGGACCCCAGGATGTTGTTGTAGTCGTGGGCGAAGGCTCCGCAAAGGGTGCCCAGTTCTTCGAGCCTGGAATGGATGTTCTTTTGTTCCTGGAGGATGTTTCTTTCTCGCTCTACACGCTTCTGGTCGGTCATGTCTATCTTGATACCGATGACCTTGTAGGGCGAATGCTTGGAGAGGATGGGGATAAACATGTTCTCGAAAATGGACACAAATTTTCCGGCGTTGATTTGCACGTTGGCTTCGTCTTCGGAAATTTCTTCGCCGTCCAGAAGTTCATAGCTGGTGTGGCTGTTGGGGTTGCCCTTTTCTCGGGCTTCCAGCTCGTAGCTCGAAATGCTTTCGGCGTCGTCTGTGGTATGGAACAGGTTGCCCCGTTTTTGCAAGTCCCGCTGGTTTTGCGCCATATAGACGCCGTGTTCGTTCTTGGCCCAGAACTGGAAGGGGAGCGCGTTGATGAGGGTGTTGAGGAACGATTCGTTTTCGTTGGATTTTTTCTGGGAACTGTCCAGACGGTCCTGGTAACGCAACAGGTCCTGCTTGTATTCGGCAAACTGGGCGTTCAGGGATTCGATGCGTTGCTTGTAAAGCAGGGAGTTGCTCTGGTCGCTAAGCAGAAGCACGTTGCTGAACGTGGTCAAGGACTTTTGGATACGGTAGATGCTCACGTTGAAGGAGTGCTGCTCGTTCAAAATCTTGACATTGACATTACTCTTGCTGCCATCGTGTTTGATATCCAGCCCGGGCAGCAGATCCTGGATTTTTTTCTTTTGCATGTCGGTTTCGGTCATGCGGAAAAGGGTTTCAGCTGCGGGGTTTGCCGTGAGGATATTCCCTTCGTTGTCAAAGGAGAAATAGCAGTCGCCTACGTCTTTCCTCAACTTGTCCAAGAACCAGGAAGCGCTCTTGTTCCTGAAAGATATGGAAGTGTAGTACTGCCCGCAGATGATGGTCAGGAATAGGTACGAGAACTGGTACCACAGCATAAAGTGGCTGGTCTGTCCGCGCTGGATGATGGGAATAAAAAAGTCGAAGAGCAGGGGGATGATGACGAAGAAGGCAAGGGCGCCTGTCATGTAGATGCTGATTTGGCTCTGGGCCTGGTCGCTAGTGCGCAGGGCGTTTCGTAGCAACACAAAGATGCTGCGGAGCAGTTCCGGGAAAACGAAGATGAAAAAGAAGATGCTGAACAGCACGAAATTCGGACGGTGGGCGAAGATGTGGTGCCCGAACAGCGACAATTCGGTAATGAAGGCCGGGTGCAGGCATAGAATTGCTGTTGAAATGGCCACCAAAACGACGCCGAAAATATTGAAAATGTTCCAGAGAAGATTGGATTTTGAATGGAGGTTCAATAGGGCCACCTTGTAGATGGTATTGCCCGCCTGTATCCAGATCATGGCCTGTAGCCCAAATACGATTTGTCCGCCAAGACCGGGGTGGTTTCCGCTAAAGAACAGGGTGCCTACAAAGGCAAGTATGTTCCAGGCGATGATGGTGATTACCAGGTAGCGGACGGCAAAGGGAAGTGACGAAACTTTGATTTTTTGCCCCATCATGGTGGAATACGAGGCGGCAAGGATAATTGCGACCAGGGAGAGCACCAAGGTAATGGGCGAATGGATAAACAGGGTCTCGTTCATAACTATTGTAAATATAATTTCATTTTGACAAATGTGATGAAAATCGCAATGTGATTTCTGTTACATTGAAAAATGGAATATTCTTTTTAAAATTGAGTCATGCTCAAGAACCTGACAACAAACACATTTCTTGCGAACTTCATTGCCGTTTTCTCGGGTCTGGTGCTTTTTTTGGTGACTTTCTAGGCGTTTTTCACTTGAAACGCCTGCAAAAAGAGCAGTTTTGACACAACGGGTGGCGCAACTCGTGCTTTCGAAAGCCTTCTCGCAGATTTTGGGCGAGGGGGCTTTTTAATATCTCGGTCAGGGACTGTTCTTGGATGTTTCCCAGGGTGATTTGCCCCTGGTAATCCAGACAGCAGGGCACAACACGCCCGTCGTGAAGGATTCCTACATGGGTTTCTAACCCGTGGCAGGTTCCCTGTACATATCTCTCGTCTCTCGCCTCTCGTCTCTCGTCTAACCCGGGCCATTCAAAGCGGGAGTCCTGGTGCAGGTAGAGCCTGCCTTGGACGGGAAAGCTCTTGTGCCGGCTGCAGAAATGCTCCGGGTCTAGAACGTCTTTGCCGTCGAGACCGAAGGTCTGTGCGACTTGGGCAAGCATCAGGCGGTTCCAGTCCCGCTGGCGGTCTGCGTCGGGAAAGTCTCCCGCGTTCCAGAGCCTTAGATTGAGGTACAGGTCGGGGCGCTCTGCAAGAGCCATCTGGCAAAAGTCCAGCACGTCTTGAAGGTAGGCCTGTGCTTGGTCTGGCCCGAGTTCACCGTAGGCGTGGGTGGAAAAGTTCACCTGCCGGAGTGCCCCGCTTTGCAGCAGGTGCTTGCCCACCCGGGCGATTGTGGAGCCGTTGGTGGTCAGGTTCAGCTTCGGTGGCGTGGACTCTAGCGCCTTCAGGTAATGTACGAATCCGGGGTGGAGCGTGGGCTCTCCCAAAATATGGAAATAGACGTTTTCGGTATGGAGGGCCGCCTGCTGGATACACCGTTCGAAAAGGGTGGAATCCATGAAGGTGCGGTGGGCGCCAGAATTTGTTGGCGCACTTTTTGCGATAGATTTGTCGCTCGGCCCAGGCGACGATTTTCCGCAGGGACAGAAACTGCAGTTCAGGTTGCAGGCGTCGGTAATCTCGATGTAGATGGAGTTGAGCAAGACTGGGCCTGGTTGGTGGTTACTGCAAGTCCCGCTGCAGAATTTCGCACTGTTCCTTTTTCCACTCCTCGAAGGTGTCGTCGGCGATGTGCCGCTTGGCCTCCCGCATCAGGTGCAGGTAAAAATGCAGGTTGTGGATGCTGGCCAGCGTAAAGCCCAGGGATTCCCCGGCGTGGTGCAGGTGGCGCAGGTACGCCCGGCTGAAGTTCCGGCAGCAGTAGCAGTCGCAGTTGGGGTCCACGGGCTTGTCGAATTCTTCGGCATGGCGGGCTGCCTTGTAACGCAACACGCCCTCGCTGGTAAACAGCATGCCGTTACGGGCGTTGCGGGTAGGCATCACGCAGTCGCACATATCCACGCCGCGCTCGATGAGCTCCAGCAGGTTCCACGGCGTGCCCACGCCCATCACGTAGCGGGCGTGGTCCTGCGGCAGAATGTCGGTGCAAAAATCCGCAATCTCGTACATCGTCTCGGTGGGCTCGCCTACGGAGAGGCCACCCATCGCAAAACCGTCGGGCCCGAGTTCCGCAATGCGATCAATCGCCTGCTTGCGCAAGTTCTTGTGCATGCCGCCCTGGATAATCCCGAAGAACTGTTGGTCGTAACCGTGGATGGGCGGGTGCTCCTTGAGCCATTGCATGGCTTCCGCGGTCCACTTGAGGGTGAACTTGAGGCTATGTTCCGCCTCCTTCGCTGTACTCGGGAAGGGCGTGCACTCGTCGAGCGCCATGATGATGTCTGCGCCTATTTCGCGCTGGGCGTTCATGACACTTGCGGGGCTAAAGAAGTGTTTTGAACCGTCCAGGATACTCCTGAATTCCACGCCTTCGGGCGTAATCTTGCGCAAATCCTTCAGGCTCCATACCTGGAATCCGCCGCTGTCGGTTAACACCGGGCCATCCCAAGCCATGAACTTGTGGATGCCGCCCGCCTTCGCGATGCGGGGCGTGGTGGGGCGCAGGTACAGGTGGTAGGTGTTCGCGAGGATGATTTCCGCCTTGATGTCCTTGAGCTGGGCGGGCGTGACCGCCTTGACGGTCGCCTCGGTGCCCACGGGCATAAAGATGGGGGTCGTCACGTCGCCGTGGTCGGTGTGGACCACGCCGAGGCGTGCCTTCGATTTCTTGGAAGTTTTCAGGAGTTCGAAACGGTTCATGGAATAGGGGGTAGGATCTAGGGGCTAGGATCTAGGATTTAAGGGATAGGTATTAGGTGTTAGGTATTAGGGCCGCTGGGGACAAGAAGCGTCATCCTGAGGAGTGTAGCGACGAAGGATCCAGTCCAAAAGAATAGTAAAAGGTGGTTGATGTTCGTTCAAAAAATAGAAAAAAGAAAACCCGGCGGTTAAGCCGGGTCTCTTCTGCGGTCGGACAGACTTGAACTGTCATGAGATTGCTCCCACTAGCACCTCAAGCTAGCGTGTCTACCAATTCCACCACGACCGCGTGGTCCTTAATGGAACGGGTCAAATTTAGATTAAAGTGACCCGCTTGTAAAGGGGGAGGGCGTAAAAATTGAAAAATTTTACGCAGTTACGAGTTCTGAGTTACTAGTGTTGCGGTTTTCAAGAAGTTTCTTGATATAAGACAATCTAGTAACTAAGACTACGGTTTAGCCATAGTTTTCCACCAGCCTGTCGAAGGCCTTTCCCCGTTCCTTGTAGTTCTTGAACAGGCCGAAACTGGCGCAGGCGGGGCTCATGATGACGATGCCGCCCTTGCCGATGGACAGGCTGTCCTGGAAGGCCTCTTCCAGGGTGGGGAAGATGGTGGCCTGGATGCCGCTCCCGTTTTCGCCAGCCGTTTTGAGGCCGGCCTGCGACAGGGATTCCAGCATGCGCTGCGCGGTGGCTCCGATGAGGGCGATGCGCCTTAGGTTTGGGCGCTCTTTTACGAGGATGTTCGAAAGTTCGGTAAAGTCCGCGTTCTTTTCGGAGCCGCCGAGGATCAGCGCGAAGGGGCGGTCCATGCTGGCGGTGGCGGCGATGGTTGCGTCAGGACGGGTGGCGTAGCTGTCGTTGAAGAACTCGATGCCGCCCTTTTCGCCCTTGAATTCCATGCGGAAGGGGAGGGTCTCGTAGGTCTTGAGGGCCTCGAGGGCGTCCGCCACCCGGATTCCCAGGGCCTTACAGGCAAGCGTCGCCGCCGCCATGTTCTCTAGCTGGTAGATTCCCCGCACCTTGCAGTCGGAGAGGAACAGTTTTTCGCCGTCGATGGTCAGGGTGGCGCCTTCGATGACGGCGTCGCCTTGACCTGCACTCGGGCCGTCGGCCAGGGCGACGGCGTACTTTGTTCTGGCCGGGCTTTCAGAAGCGATTTTGGCGGTGGGGGCTGCGTCCTTCAGGTACACGCAGGTCCCGTCCCGCTTTTGCCAGCGGACCAGGTTCGCCTTGGCGTCACGGTATTCCTCTACGGTCTTGTGCCAGTCCAGGTGTTCGGTAGAGACCCGGAGCACTACGGCTACGTCCGGTGAAACGGACAGGGTCATGAGCTGGAAACTGGAAAGCTCCAGAATGCTCACCCGGTCGGCGGTTGACCTTTCCAGAAGGTCCAGGGCGGGCACGCCGAAGTTTCCGCCAATCTCGTTGTTCACGCCGCACTTGGTCAGGATGTGGCTGATCATGCTTACGGTAGAGCCCTTGCCGAGGGTCCCGGTGACGCCTACCGTCTTTTTGGATTTAGTTTGTTCTAAAAACAGCTGGATCTGGCTGGTCATGAGGCCGCCGTTCATCTGGAACTTGAACAGTTCCTGGCTCATGGGGTAAACCCCTGCGGAGCGCACCACGGTCACGCAGTCCTTAAGCCCGTCCAGGTAGCCCTCTCCGCTGAAGGTCTTGACATTCACTCCGGCGGGCACATCCGGCAATGTTACCGGGTTCTTGTCCATGACCACTATTTCCTTGATGCCCGTGCGGACCAGGTAGTTAAAGGTGCTCTGGCCTTCGACGCCAAAACCCAAAATGCCAACGGGAGCGACCAATGTATTCTGCATATTAAATACCTCTGGAAAGGAAAAGTAGAAAACGATGTGTAATGTGAAATGTGTGGTGTGAGGTGTGTAATGAGAGTTGTTTAATGTGAAATGTGGAATGTGTAATGTGGAATGTGTAATGACTAATTCCAAATTCTACATCTCTCATCTCGCACTCCACATTTTCATTGCGCCTTCGGCGCAATGAAAAATCCACCCCGCAAGAGCAGGGCGGACTTCCATAAGCGGTTGGACTGTCGGGATTGCTCCCGCAAACACTTACTCTGCGGCGGGTGCAGCGGCAGGAGCTTCAGCCGGGGCGGCGGGAGCGACATCGGCTGCGGGAGCAGCAGGAGCCTCGGCGGCAGGAGCCGCAAAGTCACCGGGCAGGGCCGGAATGGTGGGAGCCTGCTGGGCGGCATTTTCGCGGGTCGCTTTCTGCATCGAAGATTCTTCCACAGCCTGGTCTTGCTTGGCAGTAATCAGGCCGAGGGCGAACACCACGATAAAGAACAGCACGGCCACGCCGCGGGTGAGCTTCTGGATGAAGGTGGCAGCACCTGCAGTGGAGAATGCAGACTGAGAAGTCATTCCGCCGAGACCTGCAAGGCCTCCCATCTTGTCGTTCTGCACGAGCACGAGCAGCATGAGGAACAGGCAGAGGAACACGTGGAGGACGATACCAATCCAAAAGAGTGTTGTCATAGTCTTTTACCTTAGGTTAAATGTTTGTGGCTTTGCCGCGGCGTCTTAGCGGGCTTCGGCAGCGTCGATGATACCCTTGAAGGTGTCGGCCTTGAGGGCTGCACCGCCGATGAGGCCACCGTCGATGTCCTTCTGGGCCAAAAGGCCGGCAGCGTTACCCGGCTTCATGGAACCACCGTACTGGATGCGCATGCCTTCGGCAACGGCTTCGCCGTAGATTTCCTTGACCACGGAGCGGACGAAAGCCTGGGTGTCCTGGGCCTGTTCGTCGGTAGCGACCACGCCGGTACCGATTGCCCAAACGGGTTCGTAGGCCAGCACGCACTTGGCTGCGTCTTCGGCGGAAACGTCCTTGAAGGCGCCCTTGACCTGGGTGCTGAGAACGGATTCCAGCTTGCCGCCGTTGCGTTCGTCGAGGGTTTCGCCGATGCAGATGATGGGCTTGATGCCGGCGGCGAGGGTCTTCTTGACCTTCAGGTTCACGGTTTCGTCAGTTTCGTGGAAGTACTGGCGCTGTTCGGAGTGGCCGATGATGATGTAGTCGGCGCCGATTTCCTTGACCATGTCCACGGAAACCTTACCGGTGAATGCGCCCTGGTCCTGCCAGTGGATGTCCTGGATGGCGAGCTTCACGTTGGAACCCTTGATCACGTCGGCGACCTTGGCGGCGGCGAGGTAGGTGGGTCCGATGACCACTTCGGTCTTCTTCACGTCCTTGACGGCTTCAACGATGGCCTTGGCGAGTTCAACAGATTCGCTCACGGTCTTGTTCATTTTCCAGTTACCAGCGATGATATACTGACGCATAGATACTCCTTGGAGGGTTTAAATTTAACGGGCGTAAATTTAGAAATAAAACGGGCGAAAAAAAAGGCCTAACCCCGGGGGCAGGCCTGAAATATGGTCTATTGCTCAAATTAGTAGTTGCTGGACTTGCTGGAAGTGGGGGCCGGAGAGCCGCCGTAGCGGTCGCCCTCGATCTTCACCAGGATCCATTCCTCTTCGTAGCCCTTGAGGCGGGCTTCGTCGGGGTGCTTCCAGAAGAGGCGGGTAATCAGTTCGCCCTCGCGGGTGTAGTATTCCCACACGCTGGTGGAATCGTCGGTCTTTTCGTGGTCAGGAGGTCCCCACAGGAGGTTCACCATGTCGTTGGTCATGCCTTCTTCGATATAGCCCTGCTTGAACACGTCTTTCAGGCGCTTGTCGATGCCCATGCTTTCCTTGATGGCGAAATATTCACGTTCATATTCCTTGCGGCCTTCGCCACGTTCGATAAGGACCGGAGAGGAATAGCGGCTGGCGCAGCTCCAGAACAGCATGGCGGAGAGCCCCAGGAGGCAAATATGTGCGAGTTTCATAGATTCTCCTATAAAGATTTATTTGCCCCTAATAATAAGAATTTGTGGAGCAAAAGTGGCAATTATTTTTATTTTTTTTGCTGAAATGATTGCGATTCGCATGACATTGGCCCGTTTTCTCGTGGTGCTTGTGGTGTTTGCCGCATCGGCCCTAGCCGGCGACTTCAACCAGAGTGCCCAGAACGGCTTCAGGTATGGCCCCAACCTGTCGTGGCGGCTCATGGGTAACACTCCCTTCGTGTGGGGGCAGTGGCTGCCCCAGGCCGAGGGTTCTTTGCGTTACACCTGGCTTGAACCCCTGGATAGCCTGAATTACGGCGATGCCTTGGGCGTTACGCCCACCTACCTGAAAATGGCGGCCTCCTTGGAAGTATCTCCTTTTTATGGCGGTTATACTGCAGGTCTCGGCCTTAGGCCGCTCAGGACGAATCCCCAGCTGGAGGTGTCGTTCATGTACGAGAGCTACCTCTACTTCAATTCCAACCTGGAAATGGTGACCTCTGACGTGACCGGTTCAGGCCGTATCGCTGAAACCTGGAATGCGGACTATATTTCGGACAATGTTCGGAAAAATGACTCTGTGGCTTGGGACTACTCCCAGCTGTTCGACTTTGGCGCTTCGGTGGAATACTTTTTCAAGGCAGGTTCCCTGCTGGGTGTTGGCGTCCATTACGTGCTGTCGGACATCACTACGGACTTTGAGGCCAAGAGCTACGACTACAAGAGGAACATGCCCATATTCAACAGGGATTTCTTGATGGAACTGCAGTTCTACGGTCGCCTGGCCTTCAACGAATACTTTGCGGGTGTTTTCGAGACGAACTACCTACGCACAGGTTATCTGCGCAAGGGCGGCTCCGTAGAAAAGGAATCCCTGGGTTATGGGATAATCAAGGCTGGTCCGCAGCTGTCCTGGAACAATGGGCTGAACAGTGTCTCGCTGCAGTTCGGCGGTTGGAAACGGTACAAGTCCAGGTTCTACGACGGCTCAGTTGCGCAGGAGTTCCTGGTTCAGCTTGAGTATGAGGGGTATTTTCCGTTTCCCCTCTCCCGGAACTTTTCGGAATAAACCGTTGAACCCGTTCTTGTAGCGGGACTTTATGGGGTCTTCTTTCAGGGCCTCGGCGGTGTAGGCGGAACGCACCCAAAGGTCGCCCCGGTATTTTTCGTTCGAAAGCTTGATCAAGGTCGGGAGCCTTGTTCCCGAAAAGTCCTTCCACTGCCCGATTCTAAAAAGCCTGCTTTCTTTGTAGGCGCCCCTCATGGAGACGCTGTCCGGTTCTTCTAGCCGGTTGACGGACATGGACCACCACATGTTGGAAAGTGCGGTCGAGAGGACGGTGGCGGGCTGCTCCGTAGTGTCCTTGCAGAGGAACGCCCCGTTGGCGAGGAGCTCCAGGTCGTCTAGCCTGAGGGGGGTATTGCCGATGGTCTCCCGCAGGTGGTGCAGCCCCAGCTGCCGCTTGACTTTCGGGTTCTCGAATTCCATGTAGCGGTAGGCCCCCGCGGTAATAAAACGGAAGGGCTTTGCGTTTGGGAAACTCACGTAAAAAGTGTCCAGGGCCTCCGGATGGTGCCTCCACTGGATGTCCATGCTGGTGCGGCTCTTGGCCTCGTTTACGAACCTGCCTTCTACGTTTACCACCAGGTCCTTGTCCAAAAGGAAATGCGGGCACAGTTCCTGGGCGAAAGCTCCGGAACAGGCCAGGGCCACTGCGAAGATGATCTTTGTAAACGTCGGACGCATGGGCATTAAATTAATTAATCGGGTGGTTGTTGTCAGTGATTAGTGGTTAGTGGTTAGTAGGCCGTAAGGCCGTTGGTGGTTAGGACTGCAGGTCTCAAGAGTTGTCATCCTCGCTGTCATTCTGGAGCGCAGCGATAGAATCACGAGGATCTGCTTGAGGGATGCAAGCAGATGTTCGCTTTCGCGAACATGACGAAAATGGACTAATTTCACACCTCACAACTCATAACTCATAACTCGTAACTCATAACTATTTCGGCACTACCACGTCGAACTCCGCCTTGTTGTGGGCTTCGTCTTCCAGCTGGATGTGGAGCTTGTCGCCTTTTTTGAGGCGGCGCCCGTCCAGCACGATTTCGCGGGGTTCGGAATCGTATTCGGTAGGAATCCAGTTGCCGTTCACGGTGGTCTGTATGGAGTTGCCGTTCTCGAATCCGTCGTAGCGGAACAGGGTCGGGATGCGCAGCACGTCCTGTTCCTTGCCCAAGATGAATGACTTGCCCCAGTAGGGGGTACCCAGGGTGGGTGCGGTCTTGTTCAGGATGTTTGCAAGGTCCCTAAGTTCGTTCACTTGGGCGCAGCGCTTGCTTGTGCCCTCCTGCTTGCTAAAGATAAACCAGCGGCGGCTGGTCTCGCCCAGCCAGTAGAGCGGTGCGGATTCCTTGCCCTGGTCCAGGCAGACTTCCCAGCTGCCCGTAAAGTGGAGGCCCTTGGGGTGGAACTCGTAAAAGTCCAGGCTGTCAGTGTGGGTCTTGGTGACGGCCAGCACCTGGGTTTCGTTGCCGAAGGCGCTGCGGAGCTTGGTAATCTTCTGTGAAATGGCCATGCTGTCCAGGGTCGTGTTCCACTGCACGTTCTTTTCGTCTTGGTGCACGGCGTGTATGGCGATGGTCCCGGTCTTGTGCCCGATGAACCTGGCCTTGGGGAACTTCTGGACGATTTTCCCGAGAGTGGTTCCCCGGTGGGGGAAAGCTTTGCACAGGTCCTCGTCAAGGATGTTCTTGGAGCTGTCCATCACCGAGAACTTTTGGCCCTTGTCGCAGAGGGCGAGGTCCAGCATGCTACGGCTCATAAAGCTGTACAGGGGAGATTCCTGCACCTGCTTTTGCAATATGGAAGCATTCCCTGCACAGGAGTCCTGGAAGGTGAATTCCCGTGAAGTTTTTCGGCCCACCATGTCTTCTACTTCTACTCGGTACTTGGAGCCAGCCTTCAGGGCGGCATCTACAAAGTGCCAGTCCCCGGCGGTGTCCGCCTCTTCGGCCCACAGCAGTTCCGTTCGGATTTTCAGCATGTTGCCGTAGGTCAGGGTGTCCTGGATTTTTTCGTAGGCCTTCTTTTTGCCCTCCCACAGGGTGAGCCTGCGGATGGACATGGGATTCTCTTTGGGATGGCGGCTGTAGTCGGCAATCTTTACCGCCAGGTAGGCCTTTTCCTTTTTCCAGCCCGGGTATTCCACGCAGCCCTTGTCCAGGGCCTCGGGGCCGGTGACGGTCATGTCGTCTTTTTGCCACACGGCCATGCCGAAAATTTGCGGGTCCAGGGTGTCGCCGCAATAGACTCCGTTTCTGCAGGGAGAAATCACGTTGTTCTTGCCCTGGCGGATTTCCAGGTGCAGGTGGGGGTTACCGATGCCGGTGCTACCGGAAAATGTCAGGGTGTCGCCCTTTTTGTAGGGAGTGCTCGGTTTCAAGATGACGTCGTTGCTCTTTTTGCTGAACTGCTCTGCGATATAGAGGCTGTCCAGCTTGCCGAAACTGCTCTGGTGGGCAAAGACCCAGGTCTTGCCGCTTTCGCCCTTGAAGAACATCACCTTGCCGTAAAAGAAGGGGGAGACCCGGATTTCTTCGACCTTGCCGTTTTCGGGAGCGTAGATGACCCAGCCCTCTTCCATGAGGGTGGAATAGTCCACGCCGGCGTGGTAGCGGGTGCCGCGGTTCTCGCCGAAGGAGGAGGTGAGGTAGGCGTCTTTCTGGAAGGGGGAATAGACGGGCTCTGCGGCAGGTGCGAGGTTCACAAAAGTGGCAACCGCAAGGCACAGGGCGGGGAAAATGTTCTTGGATAAGCGCATATAAAAAAAGTTAGAAAAAGCGAGGCAAAAACTTTTTTGCCTGTCGCCTGTTTTCTACTGCATCATGACAAAAAGGATGCAGTTGGTAATCTTGCCAAAAGACACGGGATGACACAGCTTGATGTCCCATCGTTCATCAGCGTTCTTGATGCGCATGAGGACCAGGTAATGGGACTAGCTTAAAGTAAAATCAGGGGGATTGGAGATTTGACAATCACTGATTGTCAAATTGAAAACACGGAGAAAACCTTACATAACGAGACGCGCGCATTGGATTTCAGGATTGCAATGCGATTAACTTCGCGAGTTCACTTTGCGCAGCGGGGTTGTTTGCGTAGTTCCGCATAACGGATTTCATATCGAGGAGGATGCAGGCGATTTTGTGATAAGATCGGTTTTCGTCCTCCACGTTTTTCCAGTCACCATAGATATAGCCGACGCGGCACATGCTAAACAAACCACTTTCAGAGAACACCGCGAGGGGGAATTTTTTCTTCAAGATTTCTGCACAACACGGCATAATGAATGCGTTGTAAATGTTGCCCGATGTCATCCCCGCGAAGGCGGGGATCTCCTTTTCTTGCATCAGCTGTTCCACATATTCCGCATAAGCCATCTGCTTGCACACGGATTCGGCCCCCGGCAAATGCGAATTGAACCTAGTTAAGCCATATTTGTAGTACTTGGAGTCGAGAACGAATGTTCCCTCTCTACACACCATAATCGTATCAGGGCGTAACGTGGAACGTTTCGGGTCGTTCAGGACTATTTCTTCTTCAGATTCATCAAGTTTTTCATCGCGGCATCCGTCATTCCACCGCAAATGCGGATTGAATTTATCCTTGGCAACTCCCTGCGGCAATTTCCCGAAAATCTTATCCACCATCGCTTCCCACACGGGGGCGAAGGTATTTACGCCGAACAACGGCTCGTTTTCACTACCATCTTCGCCACGATTTTCCTTGTTTCCCAAATAACGGACCATCTTCAACATTGCATGGAAAAGTTCCAGGTGTTTGTCGTTGAAAGTCGCTGCGATTTTATCCTGAATCACTTCTGCAAACAGTTCATAGTCGAACAAAAGTTCCGGTTCTTCGACTTCGTCTTCTGAAATTCCGTAAAGCGGACCAATCAGTTGAGCGGCCTCTTTGACACAAAACTTGTGGACGAGCGTAATCAGGTTGTCTTCACGGTAACTCGTCTTGCGCGTAATCAAGTTCAGATATACAACCTGATCGTGACCTTCTTCGTCTTTGACGACCTGTGGCTTAATTCTTTTGATGGTTCGTGGCCAACTGATTTTGCCGGAGAAACCCTTCTTGTAAATCGTTTCGGATTCCACAAAGTAACCGAAATCGAGATAGTACTGCAGCACCGAAAGATACGCATAGAACGGGAAATCCAGTTGGGATTTTTTCAAATCCTCTTCGGTGAAATAACTTTGCAAAGATTTGTCGTTCAGCACGGCAATAAGCTGATAGAAATCTTGCTTGCAAATATCTTCAGGAGGCTTAGACGCACGATACCCCATCGGGAAATAGATCTTAGGTTGATTGTCTTCAATCTTTATCCCGACAAACGATTTGTCCTTCTTTTCGTCACTTGAACGCCAAGCATCATACACGCAAAAATCCGCAAAAGACGATACCGTCTCTCGCATAGACTTTGTGACATTTGGGTTCTGTTCAGACATTTAGGGATTATTCTTTTGGTGCAATAGCAAGGCTTTATCTGCTTCAGTTATCACAAAAACATTTTCAAATGCAGCAAACTTTTCGCCCGATTCAAATTGTTCAATCAAGTTCGTCAGCGACGTTACCTTATCTTTTAAGAAGACTTTTTCGGCAGCATTACGTTTGAACACATCATTCCAAAGATATTTGAGGACCTTTTCTGCAAACTCATCCTTCGGGAAGTCTTTGCATTCGTTCAATGCTTTGCCGTCTTGCTCCGTTTTCTTTTCACCCTTGATGAACCAGCCGCCCAAGCACTTGTCTTCGGCTTTATTCAACCCTGTTTCAGGCGCGAGAATTTTTACATTTATCCAGTCACGGAAATCGCCCCAGCGGACACCAGTATCACCGATTTTCAAATCAGATTGAGCCGTATCGTCCAACGAATTTCGAATCATCTTCGACTTGAATCGGCGCTGGAACGCATTGTCCATAGTGAACACATTCTGGTCACTCGTATTCATCGTCGCATATACAGACAAGTTCGGAGGCAAGCGAATAGCGGTGTTCAACGTGAACGAAACCTGATTATCATAGGTGACAGATTCAGCATAGGTAATAGTGTCGGCAGCATCCGTCTTGTTTTGGCGGATATAGGCGTTTACATCGATATTGTCGACTCCGTAGGAGCTCCAACCCTTATTATAGGTGTTTCCCGTTGATTTATCGGGATCGTCGCCTGGTTCAATCCGGTCTAGCAGCTGGAACATCTCTCCGAAAATAGCAGCGGCGTTACCACGATTGATTTCTTCGATAATCAAGAAATAAGGTTCATTCGGATTGTGATAAGCCCTACGCACAATTTCTGCAAATGGTCCCGGCTTGAAACGATATTCGACTCCTTCGTTGTTTGGCTTCACATAAGGATAAATCTGTCCCACAAAATCCGCATTGCTGTATTCCGGATGGAACACGCAACGAATCTTATGAAATTCTTTATCCTCCAAGCCCTGTTTTTTTAATATGCTATCAATTTCATCATTCACCATCCAACTTTTACCACATCCAGGAACACCGTAATACACTATTTGGATGGGATTAAAAGATATCGAATTAAGAAACTTATAATAATGATTCAAGGCTGCTTGAGGTCTTTGGGTTTGATCTTTGCTATTAAATCTTTTAAATGCACTTAGTTTAGATATTCTTGCAGACTCGTATGTAAAATCTTCCAAATTCAAATGGAATAAATTTCCTATTCCCTCGCCAGGAATATTTTGATCTAGAGAAGTTTCCAGAAGCTCAACAATATGTGTTTTGTAGTTTTTTACTTGACTTCTGCAATTATCTTTATATTCTAACCATTTGACAAATGTATTTTTTCGTTGAATCGCTTCATATGTGGATTGCTTTTTGATTAAAGTATTCCAAATATCCCCTCTTTTTTGAGAATCTGGATACACCACTTTATTGTCGGATACCTTAATAATTGAGAAAATTAATTCGTCTTGATTTTTCACATCAATATCATAAGCAAACCAACATACATTTGCCCCACCCAACAAATCGGAAATTTCATCCAAACAATCTTTGTTGTCTAAGCCTTCATTTTCTTTTTTTGCGGATATTGCATATTTTAGGGTCAACCGGTTTTTCCAACTACCTTCTATTTCTTTTGTTACAAGAAGAATAAAGGGCTTGCTTATAACGAATTTTTGCCGTTCGTAGCACACGAATACTTTTCGAAAAACAGCTGCTTTTGTTATCACAGATTGTCCTAAATCACATTCAACAGCGTCTATTGGGACACTGCAATAATCCATTGCGACAAGTATATCTGAGCCACGATTTATTTTTTTATCTTTACCTTGACCTAAGGCCGTTCCCCATGATGCTGTTGCACCAGGTTTCGTTGTGGGAGCATTAAAAAACAGGGAGCCAGAATCTATTTTCATTATAGTTGCCTCCAGATATGAGTTAAAAGAATTCCGACGACATTTACATCCCAGCCATTTCCAGCTCTTTTAGACAACTGCGAATAAGATTGATTGTCAAAGTTGATTTCACAACTCTTTTTATCGCGAGATATGTCAAATCCCATAAGGCGAAATTGTTCATGAACGGACATCTTTCGAACAATTTCCTTACCCTTGTCTTTACCAGATTTCTTAGGCGGTTCAATAACTCGAAGGCTATTATGTTCCGGTTGGGTGATTGTTATGCTATAGCCATCTTTTTTGATTTTCTTGTTATACACGTCAAAACACAGCGGTGTTTTTACAACAAATGAATCGACATGGTGTTTCACCTTCAAATGAGCAATTTGATCATCCGACAGATAAAGAAATTTTTCAGGGGAAATGTCTAAGAAATCTGCCATTTTCAAATCGCTATGGATTTCTGGAGGCTTTATTTCAAAGTTTTCTGGTAATCCTCCTAACCGAGCGAACATCCAAAGGCGTTCCCGATTCTGCGGCACACCATAATCTTTTGAATTCAAAACAACCTTTGCCAATGTATTTTCTTCCGTAGTGCCGTATCCCATTTCAATCAAATCTTTTACAAGTTGATCGTGGATGGGCTTAAACTTTCCAGAAGTAAAGCCTTTAACATTTTCCAAAAGGATATACTTCGGCTTTTTTACTCGACATATTCGAATGATATGTCCAAGCATTGCCCCTCGACCATAGGGATCTTCGGTTCCCAATTGCATTCCTGCGGAAGAGAATGGCTGACAGGGAAATCCTCCGGTGAAGAAATCAAAATCAGGTAATTCATCAGGGTGTATTTTTGTAATGTCGCCCCAGTTCTTTATAGGATTTCCCTTCTCATCTCGATGGTTTGCGTCAAAGAGTTTTGAAGCGTATTTATCGAACTCTGAATAACCAACAACAGTGTAATCAAAATTCGTCAAAGCTTTTTTTGCTCTTTTCAATCCAAAGGATGCTCCGCCATAACCAGCAAAGCCTTCAAAAACCCTGATTACATTCTTCTTTTGTCGAGTCTGGGCCATATCGCTCCATTTTGAAAGTGAACGAGTTCACTCTCGCGGGAGCGGTTCTGGCCGATTCGCTTGGCCGGAGTGCGGACAAAAAGAAAGGGCGGGGAGCCGACTCACTCCTCGCCTAAAAGCGCGACATTTTCAAAAGAATACAATACACCCGCAAAATCCCGAGCGGATACAGTACGCCCAGGGTACACTACGCCCATGCAATCCACGAGCGACGGCGAGTCATTGTCTTATTCTCGTTGCTGAAAGTGTCGAAGTTCCAAGTAGAGGACAAGAGCAAAACTCAGCGAGTCCACCCCCGTTCTGCACTTGTCCAGCCTTTTTCGGAAATAAAAAAGGCGTGGAGTTGAATGCATTTACCTACTTGAGGCCTTCGACTGCCCGCAACGAATAAACGCAAACAACTCACGCCCCAAATGGCCGTTTGCCTACAGGCAGATTTATCAAATATGCATGTACCAAAACGATGCGGCAGGCCTAAGCCGGTCGCAGACGTGAGCGTCGCCTTGTTCTCGTTGCAGAAATTGTCGAAGTTTCAAGTAGAGAACAAGAGAAAACTCTATTTGCCTTGAAATATAGATTTTTGGAATGGCAAAAGGTGACACTTGCCGTTTTTGTTGAAAAAAAAACGACCTAAAACAGCAAAACCGGCCCCTGCGGACCGGCTTTGGACTTATTTTCTTGAAAAGGGCCTACTTAAAGAAGCCCGTGTTCCTTGAGAATCTTCTCGTACTTGTCGGCACGATTTTCTGCAGCATCCGCACGAGACTTTTCTTCGTCAGCGCGGGATTTCTCTTCGTCAGCACGGGTTTCAGCCTCGCTGGCGCGTTTTTCGGCAGCTTTAGTGCGCTGGCGTTCATCGTACACCAAGTCATCCAATTCCTGTTGCCAAGTCATATAGCGCTTCCTCGTTTCGTTATCCGACAGATACCATTGCCGCTGAAGTTCGATGTTCTTTGTTCCCTTGGATGTTGCCTTGTTGGTCGCAAAGTATTCAAGATACTCCTTGACCGACTGCTCGGCGACATCCCTGTACTTATTGAATATATAAAAATGTTTGTAACAGAGGTCACCCAGTTCGTGTTCGGGATGCCCTTTTTCCAGATTCTTGAACCTGTAGACGGCGCGATCCTGCTTGAAGATGTCGTCAGGACAAATAAAGATGATGTACTGTTCCTTGAGGTTACGGTAGGATTCGCCCTTGTTCAGGGCTTCTGAATCGCACAGTGCCTGGTAGTAGCGGGCACGCTTCGGAAGCTCGTGAGAGTCCTCCATCTGCATCTCGATGTCAAAAACGCGGGTTGTTTCACCATCGGGTCCCTGTTCCTTTACGAACACGTCGTAGCGGACGCCCTTGTTGAAGGGGCTTGTTTCGGTGGATTTCTCCGGCTCCGGTTCCTGCAGGTCAAAAATTTTGATTCCGAGGATGGCTTCCAGGAAAGGCTTTGCGATATGCTTATGGCTGAATACCAGCGCAAACATGAAGCGGTTCGTGATGGGCAGTTCCTCGAACGGAACGTGGTTTGGATCCATAATGCTCCTTTACGCGGTATGCGCCGCGCGGTAAAAAAACAAAAAAAGAGCCGTTCCTACGTCATATAAAATAATACGATATAGAAAACGGCTCTTTTGTGAGCTTGACCAGCTATTTGCTGGTTATGTAGAATATAGCAATTCGCCTCGTGGGAAAGTATTGTTTCATAAATTTTTTTCATTTTGCAAACAGCTGTTTGCAAACAAGCAGATTTCAACCGCCTGCGGGGGGCGATTTTCGTCAAAATTTCCAAAATTTCCGCGAAAATCGCCAATTGTCATAATGTGACATCCGAGGAATGTATATTTGCATCGAGAACACATTACCCCGCCTTTTTTTTGCTTGTAGGCGGATTGGAGTAGAAGATGGCTAGAAAGACCGAAAAAACGGATGATATCGCACTTAACCCGCTTATGGAGTCGGGCATCGGAAAGATGATTCAAATCATTCGAGGCAAGCAAGTGCTGCTTGACCGCGATTTGGCGATGCTTTACGGGGTGGAAACGAAGCGTATAAATGAGCAGGTAAAGCGCAATATTGAGCGTTTTCCCGAAGATTTTTGCATACAACTCTCTTTAGAGGAATCGCAACTTCTAAGGTCGCAAAATGCGACCTTAGAAAAAAAGGGGCAAAATTTAAAGGGAAAGCACACAAAATACCGTTCTTTAGCTTTCACCGAACAAGGCGTTGCGATGCTGTCTTCGGTTCTAAAAAGCGAGACAGCAATCAAAGTCAACATAGCCATCATGCGGGCTTTCGTGCAATTGCGTCACCTTATGATGGGTAACGGAGGCCTCGTCAATCGGCTTTCAAACGTTGAAGTAAAGGATTTGGAACAGGACAGCCGCTTGACTGGTCATGACGAGCATCTGCTTGACCATGACCGAAAATTTGACGAACTTTTCGAGGCGATGGACCGTGGCGAGCTCAAAACCAAGGGTTTATTTTACAACAACCAGGAGTTCGATGCCTATGTATTTGTCTGCGACCTGATTCGTCAGGCAAAGAAAAGAATCGTACTTGTCGACAGGTACGTGACTGAAAAAACGTTGACCATGATGCTCAAACGGGAAAAGGGCGTTTCTGTGACAATCTACACCTACGACAAAAGCAAAGTCCTTGAAATGGACCTAGCCACTTACAACGAACAATATCCTGACAGCCCAATGCAAGTCTTGCCTAGTTACGGAATGCACGACCGATTCCTATTCATAGACGATACGGCTTACCACTTTGGGGCTTCGCTCAAGGATTTGGGCAAGAATACGTTTTTCTTTACGCAGGAAGATTTCACGTTGGACGAAGTGTTGAAGGAATCGCAGAAGATTCAGGCAGTAAAAGAAAGTTAGGCGTTACAAGGTGACAACGCAGATTAGAGTTCTGCGGGGTTGATTTTTGTCAAAATTGCCTAAATTTCCAAAAAATTCGAAAATTGTCATAATATGACATGCGAGGAATGTATATTTGCACGTGAACACTTTGCCCCGCCTTTTTTTGCTTGTAGGCGGAAGGTGTAGAAGATGGCTAGAAAGACCGAAAAAACGGATGATATCGCACCTAATCCGCTCATGGAGTCGGGCGTTGGAAAGATGATTCGGGTCATTCGCGATAAGCAGGTGCTGTTGGACAGCGATCTTGCGATTCTTTATGGGGTTGAAACCAAGCGTATCAACGAACAGGTAAAGCGTAATATTGAACGTTTTCCCGAAAAATTCTGTTTCCAGTTGAATTCCAACGAAGTTGAATCCGTGAAGTCGCAAATTGCGACTTCACGGGGAACAGGGTTCTTTGCCGGGCAAAATGGCGGTCGCCGTAAGAATCCCTATGCGTTCACGGAACAAGGCGTCGCGATGCTATCTGGGATTTTGCATAGCAAAACAGCAATTTCTGTCAGTATTGCCATTATGGAAGCTTTTGTGGCAATGCGTCATTTTCTAATGAATAACGGCGGCATGATCCAACGCCTTGCCAATGTGGAAAGTAAGGTAATTGATCAGGATGCACGGCTGCTCGATCACCAGCACAAGTTCGATACCATTTTTGAGGCAATGGACCGCGGTGAACTCAAGACCAAGGGGATCTTTTATGAGAGTCAGGAGTTCGATGCCTATGCATTTGCGTGCGGCCTTATCCGCCAGGCACAAAAACGCATTGTGCTTGTGGACAATTATGTGGACGAAACGACTCTTTTGATGATGCTCAAAAGGAAAAAGGGCGTCTCGGTGACTATTTACACCTACGACAAAAGCAAGATTTTTGAATTGGATCTGCAGAAATACAATGCGCAGTATGCCGATTGCCCCATAGAAATCTTCCCGAACACGAACACTCACGATCGCTTTCTATTTATTGATGACAAGGCCTATCATTTTGGTACTGAATTCCCGCATTTTTGCAGTCAATCCCCGCTAAAATGATAGTGGATCCTCGCCTGCGCGAGGATGACGAGAAAGGAGGCGGGGATGACGAGAAAAGGTCGCGGGGCGGGGGTTTTAGGGGGTGTCCCCCTAGGGGAAGGGGTGATGGATGGTTCGACAGGCTCACCAACCTTGTTTTACGCAATGCCTGTCGAAACAGCAATCAGGGGGAGGCTTCCCCCTTTATAATAATATAAGGAGCGGGAAAAGTGGGCTCAGCCCTGCGTTAATATACAAATGTTCACTAAAAAGTGGCCGGACCTGGTGGTCCGGTCGTTCTTTTTGGGGTGGATTTTGTAAGAAATCCATAATTTTTGTTGCCGGAGTGGTAGAAAGTGGTATATTTGTACTGTGTTGTGGTAAAATGTGTCAAACTAGTATGAACTTTACGTCTTTCATAGGTCAAGCCCAGACGGCTATCGATGGAAAGGGAAGGTCTTCTTTCCCCAGGGAATTCCGTCGTCAGCTTGGGCCAACCGAAGGGGATGAATTCGTGGTCACCCGTGGCCCGAACCAGACTCTCCGGTTGTTTACCTTGCCGGAATACGAAAAGTTCATGGCGGACCTGGACAGCCGGTCCGACCGCCGTCAAGCCGACCTAGTTCGGAGAGGCCTCGCTCCCACCGTGGTGGAGTTGGATGGCCAGAACCGCATTTTACTTCCAAAGATCTTGTTGGAGTATGCTGAGCTGAAGGGTGAAGTCCTTTACGTACAAGCTAGCGGTAAAACTCTTGAACTATGGAATCCGGAACGCTTCAACGCCAAGTATGGCCTGCAATCGGACGATGCGATTGCCGCATTCGATGCTGCGTTCTACGGAGAAGGTTTGACGGAGGGCGACGATGCAAAACGCTGACCTGCGTCAACCTAAATTACAGACAAATGAATTTTATCACGATCCGGTGATGCTTGCCGAGTGCCTTGACGGACTCCGCATCAGGCCGGACGGCACATACGGCGACTGCACCCTGGGCGGTGGCGGACATTCCTTCGGGATTGTAAACAAACTAAATGAGAACGGGACGCTCCACGCTTTTGATCGCGATGAGGAAGCCGTTGCTTTTGCCACCAGGCGCCTTGCGGGTGTAAAGTGCAAGTTCGTTGTGCATCCGGTGCGGTTCGGTGAACTGAAGAACGAAATCGCGCCGAACACTCTGGACGGAATCCTTTACGACCTGGGAATCAGCAGCCATCAGGTGGATGATTCTAGCCGCGGGTTCACCTTCGTAGGCAACAACCCGCTGGATTTGCGCATGGACCGTCGCGAAGGAGTCTCTGCCCAGGAATGGCTGAAGTCGGTGAGTGCCGACGACCTGGCCGCAGTGCTCCGGAAGAACGCCGACATGGACAGGGCTTTCAAGCTCTCTACCCGCTTGGTGGAGATGGCTTCTGCGGTTACGGCCGAGGGTCGCGAGATTTTGCCCAATGACGTGAAGGCCGTTGTGGAATCGGTGTTCCCCGACAAGCGGCGGGAAGTGAACGGCCTGCTGGCCCGTGTTTTCCAGGCGGTGCGCATGGAAGTGAACGGCGAGCTGAAAGAAATTGAAGATAGCCTGAGTGCCGCGGTGGATTGCCTGAAGGTGGGCGGCCGCCTGGTGGTGATGAGCTACCACTCGGTGGAGGACCGCTGCGTGAAGGAGACTGCGGCACGGTTCGAGAAGGCCTGCATCTGCCCGGAAAACTTGCCGGTGTGCGTGTGCGGCGGAAACCACCAGCGTTTGAAGAAGGTGAATCGCAAGCCGATTCTGCCTACGGAACAGGAGATTGCAAGGAACAGCAGGGCTCGCTCTGCGAAGCTTAGGATTTACGAGAGGGTATGAGCGGTACTGAGAAATTCAAGGTGGCGGCAACCAATAGGTCGATTTTTATAATCGTCTTTTGCGTTGTGCTTTTGGGGGCCCTGCTCCTGATGCTTCCGCTGTACCTGCAAAACCGCCTGAACAGCCTTTACGGCCAGTCCCGCATGCTCGAGAGGCAGGTGACCTTCTTGCAGCGCGACGCGCTCTTGCTGGAACTGAAGATTAACCAGATGTCTTCGCTGGAACGCCTGTCCGACTTTGCCGATAGCGCAGGGCTCGGACTTTACGAGGTCCCCCAGAAGATTATGGTTCTGGAGGGTAAAGGTGAATAGATTCCCTCTTGAACCTCTCGGATTCCTGAAATGGATAGTGCTGTCCTTGGTGGTGGTGCTGACCTTGCAGACCTTCAACATCCAGGTGTTGAACCGGGAAGTGTACCAGAAGAAGACCATGAGCCTGGTGACCCGCTCCAAGAACATCTACGCCGAACGGGGCCAGATTATGGACCGTAACGGGGTGATTCTGGCGGACAACTTCAGGGATACCGCCAACAAGGCCCTGGATTACAGCCGCGTGTTCTTGCAAGGAAAACTTGCCTCCCAGGTGATTGGCAAGCTGGACTTTAACGGTCATGGCGTCATGGGCGTGGAACGCGTGTTTGACGAACGCCTGAGCGGAAACGAAGGATTCCGGGTGAGCGTGCAGGACGCCCACAGGCGTGAAGTGTATTCCCGTTCCGAAAACTTGGCGGAGGCGGTGCCGGGCAAGAACCTGGTGCTGACTATCGACAAGAATATGCAGGAGCTGGTGGAAAAGGGCCTGAAGGACGGCGTGACGAAATACAGCGCCACCAGCGCCTCTGCCGTGGTGGTAGATCCTTACACCGGCGAAATCTTGGCCATGGCCAGTTACCCCACCTTTGATCCCAATTCCAAGACCCAGGGAATCGGCCGTGTGGCAAAGAACGAGATTGTCTCCATGTCTTATGAGCCCGGCTCCACCTTCAAGGTGGTTACCGCCGCTGCCGCTCTGGAAAATAACGTGGTGGACCCGGAAAAGGTGTTTGCCAACGAGGGCAAAAGCTGGAGCTGGAACCCGAGATCGGCTCCCATCAGGGATTCCCACGTGTACGGTGACATGAACATGACCCAGGCCATGGTGCAGTCTTCCAATATCGTGTTTGCAAAGATTGCAAACGAGGTGGGAGCGGACAAGCTTTACCGCATGGCCCGTAACTTTGGGCTGGGCATGAAGACTTCGGAGAATTTCTACGGCGAGGAATCGGGCAAGCTTTACCAGCCCTACGAACTGACCCGCGACGACCGCACCCTGAAAACCATGGGCTACGGCCACGCCCTGCTGGTGACGCCCATGCAGATGGTGATGGTCTATTCCACCATTGCTAACGGCGGCAAGTTGATGGAACCCATGATCGTGAAGGAATGGCGCGATGCCAATGGCGAGGTGGTGGAAAAGAAAGAGCCGGTAGAAGTTCGCCGGGTGATTTCGGAAGTGACCGCTGCAAAGATTCGCGGCATGCTCAGCCATGTGGTGAACGACAGCGACGGTACGGCGAAGCAGGTGAGGAGCAAAAAAATCCCTGACGTGATTATTGGTGGCAAGACGGGTACGGCCGAAAAGTTCAACCAGAAGACCGGCGAGTACGACAGCAAGCTCCAGGTAGCCTCTTTCATAGGGATGGTCCCTGTGGAAAACGCCCGCTATGTTTGCCTGGTTCTTGTAGATGACCCCAACTCCGACAAGGCCTACGGCCACGCCGGCGGTGTGACGGCAGGGCCTATTTTCCGCAATATCGTGGAAAGTATCTATTACCACCCGGAAATTTCTCCCTTGACCCACAAGCTGGCGAGAGTGCCTGCCAAGAACGGCTGCAACGTGGACTTTATGGGCATGACGGTGGCGGCAGCAAAGAAGATGGCGGCAGAACACGGATGCCCTGTGGAATTCAAGGGCGAAGGTGGACGCGTGGTTTCGCAGCGTAGCGACGTGCTGGATTCTTTCGGGGTGGTGCTGAATCTTGGCGAGACCTCGGCGAGTAAGATGCCGGACTTGGTGGGGCTTTCTTTGAAGGAAGCCCTGGAAGTGATGGGCAATATCCGCATGAACGTGGAATTTGAAGGCAAGGGGAGGGTGGTTTCCCAGTCTCCCAAGGCCGAGACGGAACTTACAAAAGGTGCCACCTGCAAGCTGACACTGAAGGAGAAGGGCTGATGATTTCTGAAGGATTGATGCAGAACCTCCAAGTGACTGGACTTTGCGACGATTCTCGCCGGGTGAAACCCGGGAACCTGTTCTTCTCCATGCCTACGGAAGGGGCGGAAGAATTTGCCCAGAAGGCGCTTGACGCAGGCGCTGTCGCCGTGGTGGCCGAAATGCCCGCTCCCGAAAAAATGACCGCCAAGTGGATCCAGGTGATGGATGTGCGCAGGGCCCGTCTGGAAGCGGCAAAGATTTTCTACAAGGATCCATTCAGTAAGCTTATCGCCCATGCGGTGACGGGGACCAACGGCAAGACCACCAGCGCCTTCTTGATGGATGCCATGCTCACCGCTGCTGGCCACAAGGTGGCACTGCTGGGGACCATCAAGAACAAGATTGGCGAAAAGTCCGTGCAGGCGACCCTCACGACGCCGGGACTTTTGGACCTGTACGCCTTTGCCGCCTCTGCCGTAGAGGCGGGCTGTACCGACCTGGTGATGGAGGCGTCTTCCCATTCCCTTTATCAGGGACGCATGGCTGGAGTGCTTTACAGGAGCGGCTTGTTCAGCAACCTGACCCAGGACCACCTGGATTTCCACAAGACCATGGACGCCTACTTTGAGGCGAAAAAGCTTTTGTTTACCCGTTACCTTGCCGGTGACGGTGTGGCTGTCATTAACGTAGATGATTCCTACGGAAAGAAACTATACGATTCCCTGACCGAGATTGAAGCGGGCCGCAAGGTGGCTGTCTCGCGTCTTGGAATCGTTAGCGCTAATGTGAAGCCCGAAGGCCCTGTCGAAAATACCGAAGACGGCTTGAAGATGTTGTTGCCCGCCATTAGCGGCGTGCCATTCGAAACGCCCCTTTGCGGAGACTTTAACGTGGACAACGTGATGCTGGTGCTTTCGTGGGCGAAGGCTGTCGGTGTGCCGGAATCGGCCATGCGAAAGGCCCTGGCGGACATTCGGGTACCCGGACGTTTTGAGAAGGTGTGGAACCGTAACGGTCGCCACGTGATTGTGGACTACGCCCACACTCCCGACGCGTTAGAGCGCGTGCTCTCTACCGCCCGCAGTCTTTGCAGGGGAAAACTCTCTTGCGTGTTCGGCTGCGGTGGCGACCGCGACAAGACCAAACGGCCCATTATGGGGGCTATCGCCGAACGCATGGCGGACAAGGCCTGGCTCACTTCGGACAACCCCCGTACCGAAAACCCGACAGACATCATCAACGACGTGCGCGCAGGCATGAAGACGGACAAGTTCTCCGTGGTGGAAAACCGCGAAGAGGCCATTTACAAGGCCTGCGCCGAACTGAAGGACGGTGACTGGCTGGTGATTGCGGGCAAGGGCCACGAGGACTACCAGATTATCGGAAAGACGAAACATCATTTTGATGACCGCGAGATTGCAGTAAAGGCTATGGAAAAATGCTGAAGTTGGATTTGACAATAGGTGAAATGCTGAAGATTCTGGAAACGGAACCTGTGGGAGTTGCTCCCAAGGTTCTGAAACGCAAGGTGAATCTCTGCATGGATTCCAGGGAAAGCGCCAAGGGAGTTGTCTTTTGGCCTATCAAGGGTGTCCGTTTTGACGCCCACAAGTTTGTAAACCAGATGGAAAAGGAAGGGGCGCTCATGAGCGTTGTAAACCAGACAGCCGTGGAAGAATACTCTACCCAAAACGAAACCTTCAAGGCCTATGCGCCTGTGGACGATACCACCAAGGCGTTGCTCAAGCTGGCCAAGGGATACCAGAGGCTTTTCAAGGTGAAGAAGGTGGCCATTACCGGCAGTAACGGCAAGACCACTACCAAGGAAATGGTGAAGGCGGTGCTTTCTTCCAAGTTCGTGACCCACGCCACCGCCGGAAACTTCAACAACCATATCGGCGTGCCCATGACCCTTTTCCAGCTGAAGCACAAGCACGAAGCCGCCGTGGTGGAGATGGGCACCAGCGGTCCCGACGAAATTCGCCCTCTTTCTCTGGCGGCAGAACCCGACGTGGCGGTGATTACCAACATCGGCGCTTCTCACCTGGAACGCCTGGGCGACCTGGACGGTGTTTTCCGCGAAAAGATTACCATTACCGCAGGCCTCAAGAAGAATGGTACTCTCATTGTGAATGCCGATGACCCGAGGCTTTGCAAGGTGAAGTCCACCAGGAATTACAAGGTGGTGACCTTCGGGCTTCGCCGTGGCGTGGTGAAACCCGAAAAGCTTAGCTGGAACGAGGACGGCTGCGCCGACTTTTACGTGGACCGCACCCGCTTTGTGCTGAATGTGCCCGGAACCCATAACCTGTACAATGCCCTGGCGGCTATCGCCGTGGGCGAGACTTTCCGTGTTCCCAAGGCGGAAATCGCCAAGGTGCTCAAGAATTTCCGCGCCACCAACATGCGCATGGAAATCAAGAAAGGCGACGGTTTCAAGATTGTGTCGGACTGCTACAATGCGAACCCTTCTTCTACCCGCATGGCCCTGCAGACCATTGGCAACATGAATGTGGAAGGTAGCCGTATTGCCGTCCTTGGCGACATGCTGGAACTGGGCAAGGAATCCAAGGAACTGCACCGGAGTATCGGGGCGCTGGTTCCCGAAATGAACTTTGACTTGCTGGTGACCGTTGGCGAAGAAGCGAAGAACTATGTGAAGGGTGCCAAGGAAAAGGGCATGGCCTGCGTGGAACATTTTGACACTGTGCAGGACGCCGTCGTTTTCCTTTCGGACGTGGTGAGCAAGGGCGACGTGCTCTTGGTCAAGGGCTCCCGCGGAATGAAAATGGAGCAGGTGGTAGATGCCCTGCTGAAACTTTCTCTGGTGTCCAAGGCTTAAGGGAATAAGGAACTGTCTTTAGATGAATAACTTGCAGACCATAGGCGTAAACAAGTGGCTGTTGCTTGCAACGCTCTTGTTGATATGCTTCGGCATAGCCGTAGTTTATACGGCATCTACGCCTCATGCCCTGCAACGGGGACTTTCTCCGGAATTCTACCTGAAGGCCCACCTGTGGAAGGTTCTTGCTGCCCTGGTTATCATGTTTGTTGTCTCGAAGGTCGATTACAGCGTGTGGATGAAGGGCTCCCGCGTGGTGTTCATTATCGGGGCGGTGCTTACGGTGGCTGCCATTGTGGCTGGCGGTAGCGTCAAGGGAGCAAACCGCTGGATTTGGGGAATCCAGCCCTCTGAAATCTTGAAACTGGGCTTGATTTCTTGGATATGCGCGAAACTTGCGGTGGCAGGTACCGAAATCAAGACCCTGAAATGCAGCCTGATACAGCCTGCCGTTCCTTTCGGGATATCGGCTATCCTCTTGGCCCTGCAACCGAATTTCTCTATGTTGCTCCTGTTTGCGGGCATCACCCTTGCGGTCTTGTTTGTGGCGGAAGCCCGGTTCAAGTATATCGCCATCTCTCTTGCGGCATGCATCCCGGTGGGCCTGATTGTGCTTTTGATCAAGTCCCACACCTCAAAGCGCCTGATGGCGTTCTTCAATCCGGCGGAGAACCAGAATTCGGCCTACCAGGGAGAACACGCTCTTGAAGCTCTCGGAAACGGAGGATTTTTCGGGACCGGCTTCGGCATGGGCGTGCAGAAGCTGGGCTACCTGCCCGAGGCCCACAAAGACGTGGTCTATGCGGTGATAGGCGAGGAGTTCGGCTTTGTGGGGACTTTTGCCATTCTCCTTCTTTTTGGAATGTTGTTCTACCAGGGCTTTGAAATCGCCCGCAATTCTTCTAGCCGTTTCGGAAAGTACATGGCGGTGGCTTTGACGATTTCCCTGTTCCTGAATTTCTTGGTGCATGTCTGCGTGAGTACGGGGCTTTTCCCCACCACAGGGCAGCCCTTGCCTTTCCTTAGCTTTGGCGGAACTAACCTGATTTTCTCGGCCCTGTTCATCGGGATCCTTTTGAACATCTCGAAACCGGGAACAGGCACGAAAATCTGGGAACCCTATATGAAAAACGGGGACAGGACGGATACTCGCCCCCGTACGGACTATGAAACTTCAAGGAGTGGACGATGAAAAAGTTCCTTTTTGTATGCGGTGGAACCGGCGGACACATTTTCCCGGCTGTGGCGATTGCCGAAAGCCTCAAGAAAATGGGTGTTGAAGACATTACCTTTGCCGGTCGTAAGAATTCTATGGAAGAACGCCTGGTGGCAGGTAACTGGCCCTACGAATACATTACCGCGGAGCCTCTCCATCGCGGTCCGTTCCTCAAGAACCTGGCGCTGCCCTACAAGTTGCTCAAGTCCCTGTCCAATGCCAAGAAGGTAATCCGCAAGGTGAAACCCGACGTGGTGGTGGCGACGGGCGGTTACGTCTCGCTCCCGATCGTTCTTGCCGCAGGCAGCATGGGCATCCCCGTTTACCTGCAAGAACAGAATGCGGTGGCGGGAATTGCAAACAAGATGGGCGCTCGCTACGCGAAGACCGTTTTTGTGACCTCCGAAGATGCCGCCAAGTATTTCCCGGCAGGAAAGACCATGATTTTTGGAAACCCCGTCCGTGAATTGCCTGCCGAAGACAGCCTGGAACGCCCCGTGGAATTCCGCGAGGGCAAGAAGGCCGTGTTTATCGTGGGGGGCTCTCAGGGAGCAGTCGGCATCAATACGAAAATCGAGGAAAGTATCGGCCGGATTACCGGGAACGAGGACGTTTCCGTGGTGTGGCAGGTAGGTGTCAAGAATGTAGATGACATTACGGGTCGTCTGGGAATTCTGCCCAACGTATCGGTGAAGGGATTCTTGAACGGGATCTACGCCTACATGAAACATGCGGATCTGATTATCAGCCGCGCAGGAGCTTCGGCCCTGGCAGAAATCCTTGCCTTCGGCAAGCCCTCTATTCTGCTTCCGTTCCCTCACGCTGCGGCAAACCATCAGGAACACAACGCCCGTGCCGTCGAAAAGGCGGGGGCTGCCTTGGTGGAGCTGGACAGCGACGAAAATCATTTGTGGGACAAGGTGGAATCCCTGTTGTTCGATAGCGAGAAACTTGCCAAGATGGCGGCTGCGGCAAAGAAGCTTGGAATGCCTGATGCAGCCGACAAGATTGCAAAGGTGATTTTGGAAAAGGAAAGTGCATAATGCAGATTAATGATTGTAAACGTGTCCGTCGCTTGCACATGGTGGGTATCGGTGGTGCCGGTATGTCCGGTATTGCAGAAGTCCTTCACGAAAACGGCTTTGTGGTGACCGGCTCGGACATGGGCGAGGGCTCTGTCATTGACTACCTGAAACACCTGGGAATCCGCGTAGATAGCAAGCACGAAGCCAAGAATGTGGAAGATGCCGACCTGGTGGTTTACTCTTCTGCCATTCCCTACGACAATCCCGAGCTGGTAGAGGCTCGTGCCCGTCGCATACCCGTAATTCGCCGTGCCGAAATGCTTGGCGAACTCATGCGCATGAAATACACCTTGGCCATTTCCGGTACACACGGCAAGACCACCACCACTTCTATTGTCGGAGAAATCTGGGAAGCGGCGGGTCTTGACCCCACCATTATCGTTGGTGGCGTGGTGAAGGGCAAGGGAAGTGGCGCAAAAGTGGGCAAGGGGGATTACCTCATTGCCGAAAGCGACGAGTTTGACCGCAGTTTCCTCTCCATGATGCCCAGTTCCGCTATCGTGACCAACATCGATGCCGACCATCTGGACACTTACGAAAATATTGACGAAATCAAGGAAGCCTTTGTCCAGTTCGTGAACAAGATTCCCTTCTACGGACAGGCCATCCTTTGCATTGACGACCCCAACGTTCAGCAGATTTATTCCAAGGTGCGCAAGCCGGTGATTACCTACGGGTTCTCCCGCCAGGCCAAGTACCATATCGACAGCCTCCGTTTCGAGAAGGGATACCCTCATTTTGAAATTTTCAACGACGGGAAATCTCTCGGCGAATTCCAGCTGCAGATTCCGGGGCGGCACAATGTGCTGAATGCCACCGCCGCCGTGGCCCTTGCCATGGAAGAGGGAATCGATGTGGAAGTGGCAAGACGTGCCGTGGCCGCCTTTGAAGGCGTGCAGCGCCGCTTTGAATTCTTGGGAGAAAAGAACGACGTGCTGGTGTTCGACGATTACGCCCATCACCCCACGGAGGCGACGGCGACCCTGCAAGGGTTCAGGGATGCTTTCCCGGATCGCCGCGTGATTGTGGCTTTCCAGCCCCATCTGTTCTCCCGCACCAGGGACCAGCACGACGCCTTCGGGAGCGCTTTTGCCAACTGCGATGTGCTGCTGTGTACCGACATTTACCCTGCCCGTGAGCGGCCTATTGAAGGTGTGACCGGAGCCTTGGTTTCTGAAAGTGCACTTGCCTTTGGTCACCGGAACGCCCGCTTTGTGGGCGACCAGATGAACCTGCTGCCGATTTTGAAAGAAGAACTCAAGCCGGGTGACGTGGTGGTGCTGATGGGTGCCGGCAACATCTGGAAACTGGGTCAGAAGATTTTGGAGGAATGTATTTGAGTCCTAAAACCACATTCCTTGGACGCCGTATAGGCTACAACGAGGAAAAGCGCAAGCGTACCCGTGCCATGAAAATCAAGAATGGCGCGAAGAAAAGCTTGGGCTGGTTTAAGCGTCGTGGCTGGATTATTGGCCTTGTGCTGGCAATCCTTGCTACCCTCGCGTGGACGAACCGTTTCTACCTGCAACGTTTTAACCCCATGGAACTTCGGCACCTGCAGTATATCGATATTGAAGGAAATCGTATGCTCACCTGGGAAGACGTGGTGCAGAATGCCCAGGTGGAACCTGGAATGCTCCTGTCCGAAGTGTTCGAGGATTCCGTGGAGAAAAACTTGATGCAACTCCCCCTGATTCACAAGGTGACAGTGGAAAAACATTTCCCCTCTTCCCTCACCATCAAGGTGCAGGAATCCTCGCCTGTGGTGGCGTATTTCCAAGGGAGCCATGCTACGGTTTATTCGGAACGGGGGCTTCTCTTGCCCATGTCCACCTCTACGGCGTTCCATTTGCCGGTGGTGGATTCTATGGCCTTTGAACGTATTGCGGATGTGGCGTCTCACCTGCAAAAGCTCAAGCAGGAAAACGCCGAACTTTACGGTCTTGTATCTCAGGTATCCTGGAGCGATGAGCACCGGGCATATGAAGTGTTCTTTAGCGATGTGGGCTACAAGGTTCTGTTCCCCGAAAGGGAATGGGACAGTAATCTATGGACCTTATACGAATCGGTGAAGCGCGGCTTCCCTCAGGACATGAACTGTGCCCGAGAGGTGGATTTGCGTTTTGCGGGTTTCTTGTACATAAGGAATTTTGACAAGAGGTGTGTCAATGGATGACAACAACAACGAATTGAGAAAAGAAGATCTGGTTTTCGGTCTCGACATCGGGACTTCCAAGATTAACCTGTTCGCGGGAGCTATGAACCCCGACAACACGGTAAGGATCCTTTGCTGCGGGGCTCTGCCCCTGAAGCGTCCTGACGAGATGGACGATGTGGTGGAAACGCTGCAGGATGTTACTAGGCAGCTGGAACCCTTCATCGATTTCGATGTTCGTGATGTCTATGTGGGCATTGCCGGAAGCCACGTTTCCTCCGTCAATTACAAGGGCCTGATTACGCTACCTACCGGAGAAGTTCGCGAAGTAGATATTGAACGGGTCAAGAATTTGGCCAGCACCATTCCGGAATCGGCTGGCCAGATCCTCCACGTGTTCCCCGGGGAATACGCCCTGGACGACCAGACCGGAATCCGCAATCCGAAGGGGCTTAACGGTCGTAGGCTCAGCGTTGACGTTCAGGTGGTCACCTCCCGCCCGAATGCCATCCAGAACCTGGACAAGAGCGTCACCCGCGCAGGCCTTCATGTAGAAGAACTGGTGCTGGAACCTTTGGCCGCCGCCTCGGCTGTACTGACCGATGACGAACGTGAACTGGGCGTGGCTCTCATCGATGTGGGAGCGGGTTCGGCCGACATCGCCGTATTTGTGGGTGAGTCCGTTCGCTACACGGCGTCTCTGGATATGGCTGGAAATTCCATTACTAGCGATATCAGCAAGAGCCTGAGCGTGCCCATTTCCCTTTCGAAGGCCGAAGATATCAAGAAACGCTATGGCACTTGCCGTCTGAACAACCTGATTGAAGATGAGACATTCCCGGTGCCTAGCGTGGGTGACCGTGGCGATGTTCCGTGTTCTCGCAAACTTTTGGCTCAGGTGATTACGGCCCGTTGCGCAGAAATTTTCAAGCTCCTGCAAAAGGACCTGGTAAAGCACAATATGGATGTGCTGCTGAATGGCGGTATCGTTTTGACCGGTGGCTGCTGTGCCCTGGACGGTATCGATGCCGTGGCCGAAAAGGTGTTCGGCAAGTCTGTGCGTATCGGCCACCCTCGGGAAGTCGGTGGTGTACAGAGCTATTCCAATCCGTCTTACGCCACAGGAATCGGGCTGTTGCTGTATGCCGCCAAGCAGCGCCGCAGGGACAAGCGCCGCGAGACCGGCAAGCAGATTTCGGTATCCATGAAAAAGAGCCTTCAATGGTTCAAGGATGTCCTTAAAACGTATTTCTAAAACCAAAACAACCACTCACAACAGGGAGACAAACTATGAGTGAATTCGACATAACCCCAACCTCACACATCCTGATGGATGATTCAACCATCAACAACGCGAAGGTCAAGGTCTTTGGCGTGGGCGGCGCCGGTGGCAACACCGTGAACCGCATGGTCGATATGAATATTGAAGGCGTGGAATACTACGCCGTCAATACCGACGCCATGGCTCTGGACTTGAGCAAGGCGGACCACAAGATCGCCATTGGCCAGAAGACCACCAAGACCCTTGGTGCAGGTGCCAAGCCCGAAATTGGTCGCAAGGCCGCCGAAGAGAACATCGACGACCTGAAGGAAGCCATGAAGGGCGCTGACCTGGTGTTTATCACTGCCGGTATGGGCGGTGGTACAGGTACGGGTGCTGCTCCTGTGGTAGGCTCTATTGCCCGTGAATTGGGCATTCTTACCGTTGCTGTGGTCACCAAGCCCTTCCGTTACGAAGGCCCTGTCCGCAAGCGCAATGCCGAAGGTGGCATTCAGGCTCTGAGAAAGGCCGTGGACACCATGATCGTGGTGGACAACAAGAAACTTGCCGCCACCGTGGAAAGTACGGACAAGAAAATGACGATGGAAGGTGCTTTCAAGCTTACCGATGAAATCCTCGGTAACGCCGTTCGCAGTATTTGCGCCATTATGTTCCGCCATGGCCTTATCCATGCGGACTTTGCCGACGTGAAGACGGTTATGTCTAATGGCGGTGCCGCCCTTATGGGTACGGGCATTGCCGAAGGCGAAGGCCGCGGCATCAAGGCTGTGGATATGGCCCTTTCCTCTCCGCTTCTGGAAGAAGTGAACGTGGAAGGTGCTTCTGGCGTGCTGGTGAATGTTGCTCATGGCGAAAACTTCTCCATGCTGGAAACCGAAGAAGCCATGGATCATCTCTATGACGCAGTGGGCGAGATGGGCGACCCGAACATTATTATCGGCGATATCCTGCTGCCGGAACTGGGCGACAAGGTGAGCATCACCGTTATCGCTACCGGTTGCGGTGGAACTTCTGGTTCCGAGATGAAGCCTATGTTTGCAAGCGCTGCCGACGTGTCTATGGCCCCTGCCGCTCCCAAGATGCAGGACCTGGTAAATTCCATCGGCGGTCCGGCTAGTTTCCAGCAGACCCAGCCCGTGGCAGCGACTCCGCGCCCGACGGCCACCAACTTTGTGGCGCTTGCCCAGCCCACGACGGTTGCCATGCCTGCCGGTGAATCCCTGACCATCCCTATGGACTCTGTTCCCCAGGTTGAAGCTCAGGCTCCTGCCGCTGACTTCGCATCTGCACAGTTCAACGCCCAGGCCCCTGCCTTCGAAGAGAAGATGATGCCCGAAGGCATTGCCACGGCAACGCTTCCTGAAACGGAAGAAATGCCCGGCATCGCCGACATGGACCAGCTCTCTAACGGAGACTATGGCACTCCGGCCTACACCCACCAGACCATGGCTGAAATGCCTGCTCGCGAAGTGGAAGAACCCCGCAACACGAACTATGCCGAAGGTTCCCTGAAGACCAACGGCGTGGATTACGATGTGCCGGCGTTCCTCCGCAATGGTGGTTTCAAGCTGGATTCTTTCTAGTCCTTAACTAACACACACACCGGATACGCGCAAGCGTATCCACCACAACACGAGGGATCACCTGGGTCTCCCTGCCTGGGTGATCCCTTCTTGTATCGAAGACAAAGTCTTCGATACAAGAAGGTTTTTAATGACCGCTTGCGCTACTCTTGTCATGCCCGCTGTCATTCTGGAGGGGCAACGCCCCGATAGAATCACGGGCATCTCCTTTCAAAATCCGCAGCCCTCCCGCCACCGCTTTTTTCTAGATTATTTGTATATGGGTGCAATTCGCTCCAAATTTGCGATTTTGACACTGGCGGCAGCCTCCCTGGGCCTGTCCGTCTCGGCCTATGGCGAAACCGGCTATTTCCAGATTGGAACGGATTTCGACATCGGGCTCAACGGCGGCCCTACGGAGCCTACCTTCGCCGTCGATACGGCGGACTGGTACGGTCGCAACTGGCGGGGGCTCCGCATCCCGCTGGAAAACGCCCGCAGTTACGAAGAATCGGTTCACCCCTTCTTTACGCTTAGCTTCCGTGCAGGTTACAAAGATTTCCAGGTGCTTTTGGAAGCACCTCTCCGCAAGGATCTGGAGGCCTGGTACCAGGACGACTGGAAAACGAATTTCACCTACAAGCCCAGCGAGCTGGACATCAACGTGCCCAACAACGCCTATGCCAAGTGGACTAACGGCGTGGGCTTCGTGCAGTTCGGCCGTTTCAGCCCCGACGACCTGAAAATCTCCAAGAACGACATCTTGATGGGTGGCGCGCCCTACCACGACGGTGTCCACTGGAAATTCGCCCCCGGCATTTTCCGTTACGATTTCATGCTCAGCTCCCTGAACCCCTGGCTTTTTGGTGATGTGACGGACCACTCTACGGGCTGCCCGCCGGTAGGCACCGAGGCCTACGACCAGAAATGCACCGACCCCGGCCGGCAGGTATCGAACCAGCGGAACCGCACCTACACCGACAACGTCAAGAACCTGGTGTTCCACCGTTTTGGCGTAGAGACCAACAAGTTCTGGGCCTACGTGGTGGAGCAGAGTATGGTGGGGGGAAAGGCCCTGGAATTCCGTTCCATCAGCCCCTTCATCTATTGGCACGACAATTACGCCACGGGGTACACCTCGGCTATGACGTCCTTTGAACTGGGCTACAAGACTGCCAACGGTGCCAAGTTTTACGGGCAAATCAACATGGAAGACATTAACAGCCCCGTAGGCGAAGATGACGACAAGGGTACCAACCGTTCCATCTTGAATTACATGGCGGGCTATTTCCATCAGGTCAAGACCAACCGTTTTGGTGAATATTCCTGGCGCTTCGAGGTGGTCCGCACCGACCCCGCCGCCAACAACAGTAGGCTTCCGCTCCTGAAGTACACCAGCCGTCGCAATTACCGCAGCAACTACCGCGAACAGGGAGATGTCGGTTACGCCGACGCCTATTTTGTGGACTATCCCGTGGGATACCGTCGCGGCGCAGACGCTCTGGACCTGTGGCTGGAACTGGGCTGGACCTATGGCGCCCACACTCTCTCCATTACGGCGGCGTGGCTCCGTCAGGGCGATAAGGAACTCTACACCGATTACGACATCGCCGTCGATGTGGAAGGTGCAACCTCCGGCGTGGAAGAAGCCCAGTACGTGCTGGACATTCAATACCGTCTCAAGTTTAACGAATGGTTGCGCTTCTATTTGGGTGGCGGAGGCCGCAAGTACGAGAACCTGGCCAACATTCCCGGCAAGGACGGCATGGACGGCTGGATCCGTTCGGGAATCCAGCTCCAGTTCAATCCCGTGGATATGAAGTTCTAGCGATGGCGCCCTTAGGGCCGCCTGTCACTTTTCAGAAATTCTCTGAAAATCCTCGTAGGTTGCGGTGTAGGTGACTTTGCCGTTTTCGTCGAATTCGTTATATATTCCGTCTTTTATTCTGAACGAGCCGTCTTCTTCGACAATGGTTCCGTTAACTTCGGCTTTAATCTTACCGTTACTGTAAAATTCCCTGTAGCGGTTTGGCAGTTCTACAGAAATAGACACATTACCGTTTTCATTCCATATCGTTTTGCCAACTAGCTTTTTCTCCCCATAGATTAGAAGAGATGCTAGTTTTCCGTTATTAGAATACTCTTTTCTGAAACCATTCTGTACCTGGATTTCTTTCTGGTCATCGTAGTATAAGGTTCCCTCTAATTCTTTCACGAGGGTTCCGCTATCGGAATATTCTTTTACGTATTTCGGGAAAACAATTTCTTTTTTTAGATTCCCATTAGCGTTCCACCTCTTTTCGGTGGCATTTTCCAAGATAATTTCATCCCATATACTCCAATCATCGTTATCATCGTAGTGGAATTTTCCTAATATTTCCTGATAAACTTTACCGCTTAAGAAGTAGTTTTTGTAAAATCCTCTTGCCACATCCCCTTCAGAATTTACAGTTCCATCGTCATTCCAGGTTTTCTTGTTAACTAACTTTTTTCCTTTATAGATTCGAAGCTCCCATAATTTCCCGTTATCGCGATACCATTTTTGAAAGCCGTCCTGTATACGGATTTCCCCTTGGTCGTCATAGTATAAAGTTCCCTCTAATTCAATTACAAGGGTTCCGCTGTCGGTATAATACTTGGCGTATTTTGGGAAAACGATTTCACTTTTTAGGGTCCCGTTTTCATTCCAATGCTTTTTGGTGGCATTTTCCAGGATAATGTTCCAATCGCTATAGTGGAATTTTCCTGACACTTCCACAGAGGTTTTCCCGTTCGTGAAGTAGGCCTTATGGAATTCTTTAGAGATGTCTCCTTCCCTTATGACAGTCCCGTCTTCGTTCCATTCTTTATGTGCAACAAGTTGTTTGTCTTTCCAGTCGTACAATACTTCAATTTGCCCATTTTCGTAATATGTTTCCTGGTGCCCGCTATCCAATTCGAAATTGCCTTGATCGTCTCTATAAAGGAGTCCTGTCAATATAATTTTGGGTTTCCCGTTGTCCCAATATCCCTTCGCATATTTGGGGAAATCTAGTTCTCTTATCAATACCCCATCTTCATTCCATTGTTTGCTTGCGGCGGGTTGCTTGTTCTTCCATTCGTTTTGCTGGCTGATTTTTCCATTTTCAAAATAAACCTCCGAGTGTCCGCTATCTACAGAAATATTGCCTTGATTGTCTCTATAAAGGAGGCCTGTTCCCATTTCTTTTATTTTCCCATCGCTCCAATAGTTCTTAAAAGATTTGGGAAAATCAATATTTAGCGTCAGTACTCCGTTTTCGTTCCATTCTTTTTGTGCAACACATTGCTTGTCTTTCCATTTTCTTTGAATATGAATTTTCCCGTTCTCAAAATACATCTCTGAGCGACCGCTATCTAATTGAAAGATACCTTGATCATCTCGATAAATGAGCCCCTTTGCTATTGTTCTTATTTTCCCGTCGTTCCAATATTCTTTAATAGATTTCGGAAAATCTAGCTCTTCTACCAACACCCCGTTTTCGTTCCATGTTTTATTCGTAACAATCTGCTTGTTTTTCCAGTCGTTCTGCTCTTTAATTTGTCCATTCTCAAAATATATTTCGGAATGCCCGCTATCCACCGAGAAATTGCCCTGATTGTCACTATAAAGGACTCCTGTCAATAAAGCTTTGGGTTTTCCGTTGTCCCAGTATGTTTTTAAAGATTTTGGGAATTTTAGTTCTGCTAATAGTACTCCGTTTTCATTCCATGTCTTGCTTGCAGCGGCTTGCCTGCTCTTCCAGTCATTTTGCTGGTTGATTTTTCCATTTTCAAAATATACTTCCGAGCGCCCGCTGTCCACCATAAATCCGCCTCGCTCGTTTCTGTAAAGGAGTCCAGCCAATGTCTCTTTAGGCTTTCCATTGTCCCAATATTCTCTGGCGTAATTGGGGAAAACTATTTCTTTTGTCAATACCCCATCTTCATTCCATTGCTTGATTGCAACGATTTGGTCGTTTTTCCAGTCTCTCTGCGCTTGGATTTTTCCATTTTCAAAATATGATTTCGAGCGTCCGCTGTCCACGCTGATGCCGCCTTGATTGCCTATATGAAGGGCACCTGTTACTATTTCTTTTATATTTCCATTGTCCCAGTATACTTTGACATAATTGGGGAGATGTAATTCTTTTATCAACACCCCGCTTTTATTCCATATTTTTTCCGCAATGGTTTGCTTGTCTTTCCAATCGCTTTGTGACAGAATTTCTCCATTTTCGGAATATATTTCCGAATGTCCGCTGTCTAAGTGGAAATTGCCCTGATCGCTTGCATAAAGAATGCCTGTCATAGTCATTTTTAGTTTTCCGTTGTTCCAGTATTCCTTGAAGTATTTTGGGTGATTCCATTCCTTTACTAGCACTCCGTTTTCATTCCATTGCTTGCTTACAACGCCCTGTTTATCTTTCCAGTCGTTTTGTTGGTAGATTTTTCCATTTTCAAAATATGTTTCTGAATGACCGCTGTCTAAATGGAATCCACCGTAATTGTCTCTGTAGATAAGGCCGGTCATTATTGCTTTAAGATTCCCATTGTCCCAATATTCTTTTAAAGATTTCGGAAAATCTAGCTCTCTTACCAATGCCCCGTTTTCATTCCATTGTTTGCTTGTGGTGGGCTGTTTACCCTTCCAGTTGTTTTGCTGGCTGATGTTTCCATTTTCGAAATATATCTCCGAGCGCCCGCTATCTACGGCGAAACAGTTTTGATCGCTACCATCGTCTCTATAAAGAATGCCCGTCGCTTTTTGTTTTAATTTTCCATTGACCCAATATTCTTTAATGGATTTGGGGAAATCTAGCTCTGTTAACAACAGTCCTTTTTCGTTCCATTCTTTTTGCGTGACATACTGCTTGTCCTTCCAGCCGGTTATTCGTTGGGTTTTTCCGTTTTCGAAATATGATTCTATGCGTCCGCTGTCCACTTGGACAGCACCTTGATCATCCCAATAAAGATGACCAGTCATTATTGTTTTAGGTTTCCCGTTGTCCCAATATGTTTTGGCGTGCTTTGGAAAATCAAGATCCTTTATCATTTCCCCTTTTTCGTTCCATTCTTTTTGCGCGATATGTTGCCTGTTTTTCCAGTCGGTTATTCGTTGGATTTTTCCATTTTCAAAATATTCTTCCGAGCGACCGCTGTCCAAATCAAAATTGCCTTTGTCATTCCTATAAAGAAGGCCCGTTAAGATCGCCTTGGGCTTTCCGTTGTCCCGATATTCTTTGTAATGTTTGGGGAAATCCAGCTCTTTTATCAATACCCCGTCTTCATTCCATACCTTGCTTACAACAACATCCTTGTCCTTCCAGTCGGTCTGCTCCTTAATTTTCCCGTTTTCGAAATATATTTCCGCGTGTCCGCTATCCGGCTTGAAAAGGCATAGATTGTTCAGTCTATAAAGGAGGCCTGTAAATACCTGCTTGGGGTTTCCGTTGTTCCAGTATTCTTTGGTGTATTTGGGAAAGTCGATTTCTTTTACCAACGCCCCGTTTTCGTTCCAATCTTTTTGTGCAATGATTTGCTTGTTTCTCCATTCGTTATGCTGGTGAGTTTTCTCGTTTTCGAAATATGATTCCGAGTAGCCACTGTCCGCCGAGATAATGTCTTGGTCATTCCTATAAAGGATGCCTACTATTTCCCCTTTTATTTTTCCGTTGTCCCAATATTCCTTGTAATATGTGGGGAGACTTACTTCTTTTGTCAATACACCGTTTTCGTTCCATTCTTTATGAGCGACGATTTGCTTGCCTTTCCAATCGTTTTGTTCCTTAATTTTTCCGTTTTCGAAATATATTTCGGAAAGTCCACTATCTACTTGGATAACGCCTTGATCATCCCTATAAAGAAGACCTGTCAATAATTTTTGGGGTTTTCCATCGTCCCAGTATTCTTTGGAATAGTGTGGGAAATCCAGTTCTCCTACCAATACCCCATTTTCGTTCCATACTTTACTTGAGACAACATGCTTGTCTTTCCAATCGCTTTGTTCAAGGGCTTTTCCGTTTTCGAAATAGCTCTCCAGGTGCCCGCTATCCGGCCAAATTGTGTTTTGATCGTCCCTATACAGGGTTCCTGTTGCTATTACTTTTGTATTTCCATTGTTCCAGTATGCTTTGACATACTTTGGGAAACATACTTCCCCTTCTAATACATCATCCTTTACAAAGTAACTATAGCTGCCTTTTTTTAGCTCGTAGTCGCTTTGCCCAACGAAAAAGTCGTAGGCGATAGAAACGATAGGTTTGTACTGTCCCTCTTCTTTTTTAAACAGCGTGTCAACCCTGCCGTCTGTGGTGTGGTAGTAATATTCCCCTGGAACAGAATCAAGGGTACCCTTGAATACGGAACGGGCGAGTTCGGGCATCGTTGATGCAAGGCTGTCTGCAAAAGGCGTTCCTGCCTTGAACAGGTTCGAATTATCATGTCCCTTCTTTTGTGCCGAAGAATCAGTACCGGCGCAACTGATGATAGTCATCCCGACGAATAGGGACAAAATGCCCTTCCACATTTTTTTCATGGGACTCTCCTCCTGAAAGACAATGTACCTACATTCGAAAAATATATTTTTCAAATGTGATACGGTCTTGTTAATGCTTCTAAAACGCCCTTATGGGGTTCTGGGACTTGTTTTTCGGGGATTACCGCACCACCAGGGCAGCTAGCGCCAGTTCCTGGCTAATGCGGGTGGAGCATTTTCCGCTCTTGATTTCAAAGTCCAGGTCGGCGAGCCTGCGGATGACCCTGCACAGGAGCGGCTTGCCCCAGCGTCTTGCGCATTCGGGAGCCTTGCCCTTCACGTTGAAGATAAAGTCGTTCTTGCCCAGTTCGGCGGCGGCGTCTTTGGGGGTCATGCCCTTCGCGAGCAGGGCCGAAAAGTTCATCAGGTCAACGGCGTAGTAGTACAGCGACGCCACGATTTGCACCGCTTGCACGCCGTTGTTGAACATCTCGTTCAGTTTCTTGGCGTAGGCCTTGCTGTCACGCATGCCGAAATAGTCGTTGATTTCGTAGGCCACGATTTTCCGCTGGGAAACCACCATGGTCTTGACCAGTTCCAGGTCAATTTTCTTGCAGTCCGGCTGGAACAGGAGGATCTTTTCGACTTCTTCGCACACCAGCTTGGTGTCGGTGCCCAGGGCTTCGGCCAGGTACTGGCAGGCATCCTTGTCGATGGCCTTCTTGAAATGGGAGGGGATAACCGAGGCAATCCAGTCGGCCATCTTGTAGGACTTGGGCTCGTCGTATTCCTTCTCGATTTCGCCCGCCTTTTTCAGGGCCTTGTAGAGTTCCGTGTTGGCGGCGAGAGTCTCGAAGTCCAGCAAAAGCTTGCACTGGGGGCCATGCCCCAGCCATTTGGCCAGGGCTTTGGTGTCGTCTGCCTTGAGGGCTTCGGCCTTGCGCACTACGATGGCCTGTTCCGGGCTGAACATGGACACGGAGTCGCAGGCGGTCATTACCGCTTCGGCAATGGAAGGGATGTTCGTGTCCGTGGCGTACAGGATCTGCTTGGAAAGAGGGTCGTCTTTCCGTTCGCCCAGGGCATCGGCAATAAATTTCTCGATGCGGATGTCCTTGGAAAACTGGTCCTTGCCAATGAGGGCTACAATCATCCTAGTCTCGCGGGCGGTCCTGTTCGCCTTACTTGAAGTCGATGATTTCGAAGTTGTTTACGCCCTTGGGGGTGGAAACTTCTACCTTGTCGCCCCGCTTCTTGCCCATGAGGGCGGCGCCGATGGGGCTCTTGAAACTGATTTTCCCGTTGAGGGCATCTACGCTTTCGGGAGACACCAGCTGGTAAACCACGTCCCGCTTGGTTTTCAGGTTCTTGACGGTGACGGTGGCACCAAAGCGGATGGTGTCGGAGGAGGCGTCAAAGGCCACCACTTCGGCGCGGGCCAGCTGGTCTTGCAGCTTGGGCAGTTCCACGTTGTCGATGGCGGCAAGCCGCTCCTTGGCGGCATGGTATTCGGCGTTTTCGCTCAAATCGCCCTGTGCGCGGGCGTCAACCAGTTCCTGCAGCACGCGGGGACGTTCTACATTTTTTAAATTATTGAGGTCCTTGACGAGCTGGTCGTAGGCTTCTTGTGTAAACGGGATTTTCTTTTCCATGCTCTACAAGGTAAAAAATTTACCGGCGTTTTGGGGAACGGCTGTTCCCGAAGGGCGCCTTTTGCAGGAGTCGATATGTACAATCTGTTGGAAAATGGCGGTGTGTGTTCCCCCAAGGGCTTCACGGCATCTGGAATCTGCGCAGGCATCAAGGCCAGCGGCAATGCCGACATGGCGCTTCTCAAGAGCGAAAAGGCCGCCCGCTGCTTTGCGGTGTTTACCACCAACAAGGTGAAGGCCGCCCCGGTGCTTTATGACAAGGCTGCCCTGGAGCATGCCCATTTTGCAACGGCTGTGGTGGTGAACAGCGGAAACGCCAACGCCTGTACTGGCGAACAGGGCTACAAGGATGCCGAACGCATGGCCACCCTTACCGAAGAGGCGTTGAACCTTGCGCCCAAGAGCGTGCTGGTGTGCAGCACCGGCGTGATCGGCCATCTGATGCCCATGGACAAGATCGAGGCCGGGATCCCCAAGCTGGTGGAAAAGCTCCACGCCGACGCCTCCGAGGAATTCGGCCGGGCGATTCTCACCACCGACCTTGCGCTCAAGAGCCACGCGGTAGAAATCCATACCGAAAAGGGTGTGGTGACTATCGGCGGCGCCTGCAAGGGCTCGGGCATGATTCACCCCAATATGGCCACCATGCTCGCCTTCATTACCACCGACATTTCGCTCCCCATCGACTTCTTTGCCGAATTCCGTGCGGACATCGCCGATTCCTTCAATGCCATCACCGTGGATGGCGACACCAGCACCAACGACACCTGCATCTTGCTGGCCAACGGCATGAGCGGATTGCGCTACGAAGACCTGAGCTTGAGCGAGCAGGGCGAGTTCCGTGCGGCCCTGATGCTTATCATGCAGAGCCTTGCCAAGGATATCGTCCGTGACGGCGAAGGCGCTACCAAGCTGATTGAACTGCGTATCGAAAAAGCCGAAAGCCACGAAGAAGCTCTCCGCATGGCCCGCTTCATCGGAACATCGAACCTTGCGAAGTGCGCCATGTTCGGCGAAGACCCCAACTGGGGCCGTATCCTCAGCAGTGCGGGCAGTAGCGGCTGCAACATGGTGGCCGAACACACCGACCTTTACTTCGGCGACGTGAAAGTCCTGGAAGGCGGCCGCCCGCTGCCCCTGGACGAAGCCCAAACGGCGGCTTTGCATGCGGTGGTCCGCCAACGGGAATACAAGGTGACGCTGGTGCTGAACATCGGTCAGGCCTCTGCCAGCGCCTTCACCTGCGACCTGAGCTACGGCTATGTAAAGATCAACGCGGAATACACGACGTAGAATTAATGTGAAATGTGTGGTGTGGAATGTGTAATTTCACATCTCACATCACACACTACACACTTGTAATTAGTCCTTCAAGCATCTCAGGCTTGCCCCGTGTTCGGGATTGAACTTCTCGAAGGTGACGTTGTCCTTGTTGTGGTGGAATACCACCACTTCGCCTTCGGCGGTCCAGAAGTAGGCCTTTTTCCCGGCGGTATCGAACTTGCGTTCTTTGAGCGGCACGTCGCTCTTGGCGAAGTGGGCTCCTCCCGCTTTTACGCCAAAGCCCAGCTCGTCCTTGCCGTTGCCGTAGTTGTTGGTGCCTTCGGTAATGGGGTCCCAGCCGAACCCTGCCTTCAGGGCCAGGGCGGGCTTGTTGCCTGCGGTGGCGATCAGCTTCTGCCATTCTTCCTTGGTGGGCATGTGGAATCCGTCCATGCAGGCGTTCTTGGCGCTTTCAAAGTCGTAGAGGCGGCCCCAGTTGTTGCACTGCATGCACAGGGAGCCTGTGGCTGTGGCGTAGTTCAGGTTCTCGGCGGTCCAGAGCTGGTCACCGATGCGGACCCACTCGTAGGCGATACCGTCACGGGGGTCCTTGTAGCTCCCGTGTGTAGCGGGCTCGCCGCTTTCGTCAAAACTTTCGCCTAGTTCCACCTGCTTGTTTTTCTGGAACAGGGCCTTGGAGGCAAGCTTTCCGTTCTTGTGGTAGCGGAGCACCGTGCCTTCGATGTAACCGTCGGCGTAGGGAATTTCCGATTTCAAGGTGCCGTCTTCAAAATATTCCTTGGTAAGGCCTTCCCGCCGGTCTTCCTTATAAGGAGTTTCCCGCTTCAGCGTGCCGTTCTCGTAGAACTCCTTTTCCAGGCCTTCGCGCTTGTCGTTTACGTAGGTGGTTTCGAACTGTACCTGACCATTGGGGTATTTTTCCACCCGCACGTCTTCGCAGCCCGCGGCCAAAAATGCGATAGAAACCGCAAGCCCTGCGGCAAAAACTTTACGAGAAATTTTGTTCATGTCTTACTCCTTCGAAAAAAACTTTCCTAACCATCAAAGCATCTTGTGACCAGCGACCCCTAAATCCTAGCCCCTAAATCCTAGCCCCTAACCATTAACACTTCAAGCGGATCCTCGCCTTCGCGAGGATGACGCTGAGTGTAACCTCACACCACACATTCCACATTTCACATCTAAAATTCAATCTTTCCGGCGGTGGCGAGAATGCCGATAATGTAGAGCATGCCGTCGTAGTAGCGCCAGAAACGGAAAGGCACTGACAGGTTCGCCAGATCACGCACGAACCCGTGAACCAGCGGACTCTCGGCCGGGAGCACCTGGGTGGCGGCGGCGTTCATGGCGATTACGCCCGGAGTAGCCTCGCGCCCCTGCCGCGGGAAAGGACTTCCATCGACGGAATAGTCTGCCAGGTAGGGCCGCCTGCTTTCGAAGAAGTTCAGGATCCGCTCGCAAATCTGCTTCTCCCGCTCGTCGGCGCGGAACAGCGTGTAGTCGAGGCTCAGGTTCAGGGCCACACGCCAGGCGTCTCCGCTGAAGCAGTTGCTTTCGGGGAACCAGGGCATGGATTTGGGAGTACCGTCGAATTCCGAGTAGTCAGCGCAAAGGCCGGTTTCTGGGTGGGCAGCCTTCGTTAGGTATTCCACGCTACGCTTGGCAATCTCGTTCCACTCGTTGTCGCCGGTGGCTTCCGCGAACATTCGGTAGAAGGCCACGGTGTGGTAGCTGGGGTCGGTGAAGTCGTTGCCCAGCACGGGGGAGAACCTAACGATTCCCATCTTGGGGTCAATAATGGGGCCTACCAGCTCGTTGGTCTGCTTGTGCCGCATCATGTTGATGAGTTCTACCGCTGCGTCTTTGTAGTCATCACGGCCAAACCGCTTGGCTGCAATCAGCAGCGCCGCTGCGATGTACTCCTCGCCGTCGGGGGCGGACCCGGGATCCATCATGGAAAAATCCGTAGTGGAAACCTGCCAGGAATAAAACCCCTGGTGGGGGCCGCCCGCGTTGTACAGGTAGCGCTTGGTGAAGCGCCACAGTTTCTCGAAAAGTTCCGGATGGTCGGTGAGGGCGGTGACGAACATGCCGTAGCTCATACCCTCGGAGCGGATGTCGTCGTGGCCGATATCCACGATGTAGGCCATGTCGTCGGAGGCTTCAAAGCAGATGCGCTCGTCGATAGGGTCGCCTTCGAAAAGCTTGCTGTAGGCGTTCTGCAAAAGCTGGTCTGCAAAGTTGGGGCCGTAACCGGCTTCTACGAACATGTCCCGCGGTTTGAATCTTTCCATAATAAACTCCGGTATTTACCCAGAAAGGTAATAAAAAGGTGCGAGGTTCGAGGCGCGAGGCACGGGTATCGTCATCCTCGCGTCCTGTGGTGAGCGAAGTCGAACCAATGCGAGGATCCGCTTGCGGGTAAAAGGCTCTATGCATGAGGCTCGGATTTTTTTGAGTGCTTTGAAATCGTAATTCCGAAATTCGAATCGAAAAGGGGAATGCCTTCCCCTCGGCCGAGCTGTATCTCGGCCTACCCCTTCGCCTAGGGGGCTATGCCCCCTAAAACCCCTAAAAAACGCCTAAAATGGGCAGTTTGGTGATGTAAACGAAAATTTACTTGCTTCTGTTTTTTTTTTTTTACATTCAGTATCGCAAACTGGGTGGTTTATGGAAATGTCTTTATAACAAAGGGGAAATATCCATGCGTCTAGGGAAGTTGATTAATGGGTTGCTCGTCTTTTTAAGTGCCTGTGCGTTGTTTCTCGTAGCCTGCGGAGATTCCGGCGGTGGCAAGGAAGCCTTGACACCCGAAGAGGCCGGCGTGGAGACAATCGAGGACCTTCCCAGCTGTAGCAAGACCCGCGAAGGGGATTCGGTGCTGGTGGGCAAGGATTCCCTTGCCTATGTATGCCACGGCGGAAAGTGGTCCCCTGCCGAATCTGCCGATGGTGATTCGACCAAAACAGGCCCTGCAAGTTCGTCCGCCGCAGATTCCCTGCAGGAGTCCCTTGCTGGCGGCGTGGAGACAATCGATGACCTGCCCAATTGCAGCAAGAACCGCGAGGGGGATTCGGTGCTTGTGGTCGAAGATTCCCTGACCTACATCTGCCGGAGCGGCAAGTGGGAAGAAAAGAAGTACCTGATAGATTCCGTCAAGACCGAAGACGACCTGCCCGCCTGTACCAAGAGGCTCGAAGGTGATTCCGCCTACGTTTCGGGCGAGTATGCGGTCTATGTGTGTAGCGGAAACGTATGGAAAAAGGAACAGTCCATCATTCAGGTCTACAAGTCCGCCGACGACATGCCCAACTGCACAAAGAAACTGGCGAGCGTGGAGGCCGTGTCAACGGCGGATTCCGCGATATTCCTGTGCGACGGGGAACGCTGGCAGGAAATGGCCACGACCTTCGCCTCGGCGGAAAACCTTCCCAACTGCACGGAAAAACGCGAAGGCAATCAGGCGTTCCTGCTGGACACCCGCGAAAAGTTCCAGTGTGCAAGCAAGCAGTGGAAAGCCGTAGAGGAGTGGTCTGCTGAGTCCAATAATACAGTGTCCAGTAGTTCAGTGTCCAATAATTCATCTTCTTCCAAGAACGGTGACATTCAATCTTCCGGTTCTCAAGAACTCACCTATGAAACTTCTTGTGGATCAGTCCACTATACGACAGCAACGGCCGGTCCTGACCATGGGTGGGGAAACTTTGGGTATGTCGTTCCGCTGAAAATTTCGGCAACCAGTACACAGGAACTATACTTGGCCTTCGCCCAGGCAGAAACCGCCATTACTGGCCCCGACGCATGGAATTTCTATGGCGTTCTTATAGCCAAGTACAATGCCTCAAATGGGGTGTGGGTTCCAGGAACGGAGGTTTTCTCCAAAGAAAAGAAGAGTGCCCGTCCAATTATTCCTCTTAGCAATAGCAATGTAAGTAGCACTGCTAGTACGGTAAACACTTATGGTTTTTTTGAACAATTCACCTTCGATACAAAGGGGACTTGGCTTGCAGAATCCTCTGGAAAGACGGTGGATGTGGTCGTCACGTTTTATACGCCCGATGTCAAGAGCGACAGTTCCGGAATGGGATGGGATTACTACTCTATTCCAATTCCAAAAACTTCGTCGCTTTATAGCAAAACAACTCCAATACTTTATTATAGCACTACAGGGGTAGGTTGCAACATTCCTGTAAGTACAACAAAAACATTCTCCTGTTCGCCGGATACTTCTTCTGTGGTATATCAGGGAGATACGTTGAACTGGGGTGTTTCTGGCCTGACCCAAGCCCTGGCAGAACAGTCGTGGTTTTCTATTGAATCCGAAGCGGGAGAAGTTGTTGGAATAGATTACGTCACAACATACGGCACAACAAGCGCAACGGTGCGAGTCGCCTACCCAAACGAAGGTCAATTTGACGACTTTCTTACATTTTCTGCCATGCCTGAGCAAAAAGTCCAGTGCAAGGCATCGAATCTCTTAAATGTCCGGCCCAATAAATTGAGAGGCTGTTCTTGCGTTGCCGACCAGGGCGAACTCGTCGACTTTGGAAGTAATGCAACGTGGACGGTAAAGGGGTGTTATTCCCCAAATCCCATTACGGAATACGAATGGATTGGTGCACAACCCGTGAACGATACAACGGCATCCGTTGAGCTTAGCGAAGATGGCATTACCTCTGCGAGCCCGCATGTTAAGGTATGGGATTCTTCGGGAGACTCAATGTATATGGTGTGCCCCACGGTAACGGGAGTGTCATATTTGTTTTATCCTTATGGTGGTAGTCAGTCCAACGAGCTCACAATTCCGGCAGGGACCCACACGCTCGGTTTTGAATTAAATAAGCAGTGGCAAAGTGGCTGCACCATGTACTGCAGAGGTCAAGATAATAGCACAGTGGTTTCTATAGAAGGGGACACATATCGCCTCGACGCTTACTACGCCAGAATTCCCTTGCCCGAGTCTTATTGTAAAGAGAGTTCGCAAACGGAAATTACGACAACGGCAGAGATACAGTGCGAGGTTTATTAAGCGACTTACACGGAGGATTCGAATAATGTCAAAGGTTTTTGTCAAGAATGTTTTATTGCCTGCGGGTATTATCGCCCTGTTTTTTGCGGCCTGCAGCGATTCCGGTAATGGCAGTGGAAAATTGCCAGTTTCCGCTGTCGAAGGTGTCGAAACCATCGAGGACCTGCCCAACTGCAGCAAGAACCGTGAAGGGGATTCGGCATGGGTGTCGGCAGACTCGATGAACTACGTATGCCAAGCCGGCAAGTGGGCACCGCTTCCGACGGTCAACGACGATTCTACAGGAACGGTTCCTGGAAGTTCTGCCTCGGAGCCACTTGCGGGCGGCGTAGAGACCGTGGACGATTTGCCCAATTGCAGCAAGAACCGCGAAGGGGATTCAATGCTTGTGGCCGAGGATTCCTTAATCTACATTTGTCAAAGTGGCAAGTGGGAGAAGAAAAGGTATATGATAGACTCCGTCAAGACGGAGGATGACCTGCCCGCCTGTACAAAGGGTCTCGAAGGGGATTCCGCCTACGTTTCGGATGATTACGCGGTTTACGTGTGTAGCGGAAAGGTGTGGAATAAGGATTTGTCCATCGTGCAGGTCTACAAGACCTCCGATGACATGCCCAATTGTACGCAGAAACGTGCGAACGTCGAGGCCATATCCATGGCGGACTCCATGCTGTATCGCTGCGACGGGGAAAGCTGGCTGGAAATTGCCACGACCTACGCCTCTTCGGACGCTCTTCCCAACTGTACCGACAACCGCGAAGGCAAACAGGCGTTCCTGCTGGATACCCGCGAGAGGTTCCGTTGTAGCTACAAGCAGTGGGTGTCGGTAGAGCTATAGGCGGGCCCAGCCGCCAAGTGGTGTAAACAATGGAAGGGAATTTATATGAGCGCAAATGGACTTTTACTCGCAGGAATATGTTTGGTCGCCGCAGTCGTTACGGGTTGCGGGGACTCCGGGACCACGGCGGCTAACGGAAAAACGGATGGCGAAAATATTGTCGCCTCCGTTGACGACCTGCCCAACTGCACTTCCAAACGGGAGGGAAACGTCCTGTTCGTGACTGAAGAAGATGGAAACTATCAAATGCAGGTTTGCGAGGATGGAATCTGGAAGGAGATGGGGCAACCTCTTGCGGTTTTTGAATCAGATGACGATTTTCCCAACTGTACACCCTCTAGGGAAGGAAATGAAGCTTACGCCAATAGCGAATCGACTGTTTATGTTTGCAACGATGGTGCATGGACGGAAAAAATGCAGGTGCAAACCCCTGAAAATGGGAAAGAACCGACATCGAACTTTGTTGATGAAGAAAAAAAGACGGAAAGTAGCGGCTCTACGGAAATGGACGATGGCAAATCCTCTAATTCCAATGGCGAAGCCTCCGGTACGTCCGTATCCGGTTCTTCGACTAGCTCAAGTTCCTCGATTACTTCAAGTACTTCGGTCAAGTCCAGTACGTCTATGGCTTCTTTCAGCCCAAGGGTAGGACCAGGTCCCGTAAGCCAGTACGGTGAACTGAAGGCAGGGACAAACTCTAGCGGAAATGGCCGAATCTACGGAACGTGCAACGACTACTCCACTTCGGGTCACGAAGTGCAAGTCCGTGGGATGAGCCTGTTCTGGAGTATGGACAGTGCACAGAGCAAATACTGGTCGAAATCCACCGTGAACGGGCTGGTGCAAAAATTGAACATTGAATTGATTCGCGCAGCCATGGGCGTCGATGGTGATTGGGGATACGGCAACTACTTTACGAAAACCTCGTTTTATCAGGGACTGATGGACGACGTGGTGCAGGCTGCCATCGACAACGACATTTATGTAATTATCGATTACCATTCCCACATTGCCAATGAAAATGTGGCCAACGCAAAATCCTTTTTTAGTCGAATGGCCCAGAAATGGGGCGGCTACGACAACGTGATTTTTGAAATCTTCAATGAACCGGCTTGTGCTGTAGGCGGCTCTACAAGCTGTTCGAATTTCATGACCTGGAGCACCATCAAGAACTATGCTACCCAGGTGATTGCAACCATTCGCCAGTATTCGGACAACCTGATTATTGTGGGAACCCCGATGTGGGACCAGCAACCCAATGCCGCCATAAGCAGTCCGATTAACGATGCCAACGTGGCGTATGCCTTCCATTACTATGCGGGAACTCACTCCACTTCTTCTGAGGGGGCCAATGCCGTGGAGGCCATGAATGCGGGGCTCTCCGTATTTGTTTCGGAATGGGGAACTATAAACGCCGACGGAGACGGTTCTGTCGCGGGCTCCAATTCGGGGTGGCAAACCTGGCTGGATACGTACAAGCTGTCTTCTGCCAACTGGGCGGTATCGGACAAGTCCGAGGGCGCATCCATGTTCACCACTGCCGGTGCGTGGAACTATTCCGCTAGCGGCAACTGGGTAAAGAACAACGTATTCTCCAAGAATCCCTCGACTTACACCACTTGCGGTAGCGGACAATCAACAATAACTCCTGTGTCAAGCTCGTCGTCTGGTGCCGGGATTATCAGTGGAACCGATGTGTTGGGCGGTGATGGGGCCTTTGACAACTGTACATCCTTGGCATCTTGCGGGTGGACAACCCAAAATCTCAGTTCTTATTATGGCTGGGTCAAGCTGGATTTGAATGACGATTACGAACATGTGCTTGGATTTTATACGGTGTCTCCGTCTGAATTCAGTTGGGACTTGCAAGCCTTGTATAGCTTCACGATGACATCGGGTTACGCCTACCAGATTGTCGGAGACGGTTATACCTACGATGATAGCTACGGAACGGCCTATATAGGCGTTGTAGATAATGCCGACAACGGAATTTTTGAGTGGACGGGGACCGTCGATGGGGAATTTGCGTCCGCAACATACAAAAACTGTGGCACAAGCCAGTCTGTGAAGTTGTATGTCAGTGGCGGCGATATGACCGGAGGTTTTGCCATACGAAATATCAGGCTGTTGCGGACGCCAATCAGTTGTAATTAGGTCTAAAAAAGGAGTAATCCTATGAATCAGGGGACTTTGCTTAAGGGGAAACTTTTTTTCGTGGGCGCGTTCGCCATGCTTCTCACAGCCTGCGGCGATTCCGGCGGTGGCAAGGAAGCCTTGACACCCGAAGAAGTTGGCGTGGATACCATCGAGGACTTGCCTAACTGTAGCAAGGCCCGTGAAGGGGATTCTGTGCTCGTGGAAGAGGATTCCCTTTCCTATGTATGCCGGGGCGGCAAGTGGACCCCTGCCGAATCTGCCGATGACGATTCGACCAAAACAGGCCCTGCAAGTTCGTCCGTCGCAGATTCCCTGCAGGAATCCCTTGCTGGCGGCGTGCAGACTATGGACGACCTGCCCAACTGCAGCAAGAACCGCGAGGGGGATTCGGTGCTTGTGGTCGAAGATTCCCTGACCTACATCTGCCGGAGCGGCAAGTGGGAAGAAAAGAAGTACCTGATAGACTCCGTCAAGACCGAAGACGACCTGCCCGCCTGTACCAAAGGTCACGAGGGGGATTCCGCTTATGTTTCTGGCGAGTACGCGGTTTACGTGTGTAGCGAAAACGTGTGGAAAAAGGACCAGTCCATCGTGCAGGTTTACAAGTCCGCCGACGACATGCCCAACTGCACAAAGAAACTGGCGGATGTGGAGGCCATATCCACGGTGGATTCCCTGCTGTACCAGTGCGACGGGGAACGCTGGCAGGAAATGGCCACGACTTACGCCTCTGCAGAAAAGCTTCCCAACTGCACGGAAAACCGCGAAGGCAATCAGGCGTTCCTGCTGGACACCCGCGAAAAGTTCCAGTGCGCGGGCAAGCAGTGGAAAACCGTGGAGGAGTGGTCTGCTGCCCCCGGAAGCTCTACAAGTTCAAGTCCCGTTGAATATGGTACCCTGACGGATACCCGTGACGGACAGACCTACAAGACGGTCACCATCGGCACCCAGACCTGGATGGCCCAGAACCTGAACTATGACGATGGGTATGGGGTGTGCCCAATGAAAGAAGCAGAAAACTGCGAAAAGTACGGTCGGTTGTACAACTTAAACGGTCGAGGTATTTACTGGAATTATGATGAAGATAGTTCCAGGGTTTATAGTTCTAATATTTGCCCTGCAGGCTGGCGTTTGCCAGATTCCCTGGACTACGCAGAACTGATTGCGTATGTTTCCAAAAATAACGGCGGAGAACCTGTGGGTGTCAGTTTGAAAGCCACAACTGGCTGGATTTCCGAAGGCGAAACGGTAATCATTGAAGGCGGAAGCGGAAGTTTGGATTCTACGCGCGTAGGTGCCTCCCGAGGAACAGACCGTTTCGGGTTTGCGGCTCTCCCGGCCGGAAGTTGCTGGGATGAACGATGTTATGTTGGTGACGACACCCGCTTCTTTTTTTCAACGCCTCGTGTAGGTGGTAGTTACAAGCTCGCCTTTGATAAAGATAGTCTTATATACGATAAAGACGGTGGATATGGTTATATCTCGGTCAGGTGCTTGAAAGGAGAGGCTTCAAGTAGTACAGTGAGTTCTACAAGTTCCTCCAGTAATGAATCTTCTAGCGTCGCCGCAGTGTGTACGCAGTTAACTCCTGTCGGAGATACATTGTCCAACATTTCGACGTCTGTTGTTAAAAAGTTCGAAATCAATTTTGCTGGAGGAGCTACCGCCCATGCTACGATTAGTTTCAAGGATGAGACCGGCTACTTGGTTGCCGCTAGTGGAGTTTCTTTCAAAGAAATCACTTCCTATGACGATGAAATCAACAGCAGAGGTATGTTTGCACCACCGGCCGCGCCTGTTTGCCTCGAAAAATTCACTACCGGCAATGATTCAATGAATGAAATTGAAATGCGTGAAAACACCAGGTGGTACATGGCCATCACACCTGATGGAAACTTCCCCATCAACCCTGTCCGACTGGAAGCCAGTGGAACTGAGGGTAGAATGTTCCTTACTTACTACAAGAAGACCAACTAGTCTAATTCCTGTATGATATCGACCCCCGAAAAGTGCTCGGGGGCTTGTTTTTTGCATTGTTAATAGGTATATTTTGGTTAATGGAACCGACTTGACTGGTTGCCGCCTGGCCCTAGGCCAGTTTTCTATATGGTATAGCAAAAGAGGAAACATGGCTCGCGAAATTCGAGAGACCCCGATTTTGTTCGGCGAGGACGCTCGCCGGTTTTTGGCCCGTATGGAAGAGCGGCACCCGGAACCTCCGGAAGTTCGTGCCCGCATCCAGCGGAATTACGAAATTTTCAAGAAGGCCTACGAGGAGGGAATGCGCGAAAAGCGCGCCCGCGAAGCGGCCAACGGAGGTATTGACCCGTGGTTCAAGCAAGTATAGAGTTATCATCTTTTAAGTTCATTCGCTTAAATTCGACGGACTCAATCAAAAAATTTGACTGCGGCGATAGGGATTTGAACGACTTTATATTGAATCATGCCCCTGCGTTCCAAAAGCACCTGATTTCTGTAAGTTATGCGTATGCCAATCCTAATACGGGACAAATTTTGGCTTATTGCAGTCTAGCAAACGACAAGGTGGCAATAACAGATTTTAAGGATAAAACGGAATTCAACCGATTTCGCAAAAAGAACGGTTTTCCAAACGAAAAACGCCTTAAAAGCTACCCGGCGGTCAAGTTGTGCCGTCTGGGCGTTGATGTCTCCGCAAAAGGAAACCAGATTGGCTCTGGAATGTTGGATTACATCAAGTCAATGTTCGTTGTTGAAAACAAGACCGGTTGTCGTTTCCTGACCGTGGACGCCTACCTTGATGCAGTCCCGTTCTACGAAAAGAATGGTTTTCGCAGGATGAATGCTGAGGACGATGACCCCCACACGCGCCTCATGTATTATGACCTGATGGACCTTGCGGGATAGATTGGGCTTCCTCTATTTTACTACATTTCTCCGCGCTATGGAAGAGTGTTTGAAATCAGTGGACTTGGTGCTTGCCAGCGGGTCTCCTCGCCGGCGCGAAATCCTGGAGCAAATCGGGGTCAAGTTCCGCGTGTCAGTTTCCGATGTAGAGGAAAAGCCTACCGCCGAAAATTCCCTGGATTTTCCCCGCGAAAATGCTAGCCAAAAGGCCTTGGCGGTCTCCAAGAAGGACCCTTCCGCCGTGGTGCTGGGTTTTGACACTTTGGTGTTTCTGGACGGCCGCCCTCTCGGAAAGCCCAAGGACAAACAAGACGCCCTGGGGATGCTCAAGTCCCTGAACGGTCGCTCCCACAAGGTAATTACCGGTGTGGCGGTGGCCCACGGGGGCATGCTCCTGGATGCTTCCCAAGAGGAAACGGAGGTGTTTTTCAGGGACTGTTCCTTACAGGAGCTGGAAGAATATGTAAATTCTTTGGACCCAATGGATAAAGCGGGGGCCTACGGCATCCAGACAAACGGAGCCCGCCTGATTCGCTCTATCCGCGGATGCTATTACAATGTAGTGGGGCTTCCTGTAGCCCGCACGCTGGACATGCTTAAGAATTTGAAGGTGAAGGTATGAGTACTCCTATTGAAGATAAACGCCCCGACGAACGGCTTGGCGCCTACCTGGCCCGCGCCCGCGAAGCAAAATCCATGACGGTGGCAGACCTTGCCACGGCCACGCGTTTGTCCGAAAAGAACATTTCGCTGATTGAGGCCGGCGACTGGAAGGCTTTTCCGGTGCAGGCCTATTTGCGCGGCTATTTGAACTCCGTGAGCACCAAACTGGGCCTGGATTCCAAGCGGGTGCTGGACTGGTATGCCGCCGAGAACGGTTCCAAGTTTGCAAGCCTCCTTACGGACCTTTCTGACGGTAACCCGGGCAAGCCTTCGGGTTCTGCCGAAGGGGAGGGTGGCTCCAAGGGGAAGGTAATCGTCATTATTCTCGTGGTTATTGGACTTGCCCTGGTGGTCGCCTCCAAGTTCCTCAAGGACGTGACGCCTGCGCAGAACGCTCCCGAACCCGTGAAGACCGAAGTGGTGGAAGAAGAACCCGCCGTAGAAACGCCCACGGAAATGCCCGAAGGGGCCGAGGCCGTTCCCGCTGATTCCATGAATGCGGATACCTCTGCAGCCCAGGTCGCTCCCGCCGATACGGCGAAGGCCGCTCCCGCCAAGGACCAGCCTATCAGCCAGGCCGTTGTGGATGAAGCTATCAAGAAATCCGACCGCCCCGCTTCGGCAACCATATTCCTTTCGTCCGATTCCAAGACCGAGGAGGCCAAGGCCGCTCCGGCAGGTGCAAGCTCCAAGCTTATCTTGGTGGCCTCTGGCGAAATGCGCACCTGGATCGGTATCAAGCACAACGAAGACGATACCTCGTTCCTCAAGGAATCCAACCTTTCCAAGGCCGGCACCCGCATGGTTTATGAATCTTCGGACACCCTGTATGTGGTGGTGGGCGAACCTAGGGCCATTTCAAAGTTCTACCTGAACGGCAAGGACGTGCCGCTGCCCGGCATGAAATTCGGCCGGGTCACCAAGTTCAGGGTCTTTGACGGTAAAGTTATCGAAGGAGCGGAATAATGCGAGTTTCCAAGATCGAAAGAAAGACCAGCGAGACCAACATTTCCCTGAGCCTCAATCTGGACGAGGCCAGCAGGGGCGTTATCGATTCCGGCAATGCATTTCTGGACCACATGCTGGACCTGTTCCAGGTCCACGGCGGCTTTCGTCTGGACTTGACCTGCAAGGGCGACACCGCTATCGACATGCACCACAGCATGGAAGATATCGGCATTGTGCTCGGGCAGGCTCTTGTGGAATGCCTCGGCGACAAAAAGGGGATTGAACGCTACGGCTTTTACTTTGTCCCTATGGACGAGGCCCTCAGCCGCGTGTGCATCGATTTCAGCAACCGCATCGGTTTCGTGTGGAAGGTGGAACTTCCCGGCGAGACGGCGGGCGGCATCGAGGCCAGCATGTTCGAGCATTTTTTCAAGACGGTCTGCGAGAACGCCCGCATGAACCTGCATGTGGAACTGTTCTACGGCAGCGACAACCACCATTGCCTGGAAAGCATCTTCAAAGCCTTTGCCCGCTCCGTGGCCATGGCCGTTGCCCCCAGCCGCAACGTGAAGGGCGTGCCCAGCAGCAAGGGCATTTTATAATGTGAAGTGACGAATGTGGAATTAGAAATTGAAACCTAGTGTGACAATTTCACACCTCACATTCCACATTCCACATTTCACATTTCACATTTGCAATTAAATCCTAGGGACTCTCACCTTATCTCCGGCATTCAGGTGCTCCAGCATCACGCCGGGGTTTACTGATTGCAGGGTAGAGAGCACGTAAAAGCGGGGGAGGCTCTGGGCACCCGCCCCGTAGGTCCGGCGTAAAAGCTGGAACAGGTCCTCGCCGTCCTTGGATTCAACCACCTTGTAAAGCTTTGAATTGCTGGGGTCCGACTGCAACGCAGAAAGGGCCTGGGTGAACTGGTTCGCGAAATTTTCGGCGGAATTGTCCTTGCGGGGTTGAGTGGCTGCCGGTCCCGGTTTTCCGCTGCCGGTCCTTGTCCCTTGGTCCGCCTTGGGTCCTTTTTCGGTTTTTTTCCCCGTCACCGAAGAGGGCAGTATAAAGTTCGGCGCCTTGAAGGTGTTCATGGCGATGCTGGGCTTGTTCTTGTCCTGCTTCTTTAGCGGTTCCAGGGCCAGGATAGAATCCAGGTCGGCGATGTAGGTGCTGTCGGGCCATTCTACGAGGGGCATTTTCTTGTTTACGACCACGATGGTCGCCACAGGCGGCTCTGACTTGCATGCGGCAAGAGCCCCGACAAGCAGGGACAGTCCGAGGAACTTCCAGCACCCGGGGTGGGCGATTCTTTTTGGAAAACGGCTCCGAATCATGGCCTAAAGATACAAAAAAGCGGGCCTACGCTTGCCAAAAAGGCCTAATTCTTCTAAATTGTGTGCTCCAATTAACTACTTCACAGGAAGTTTAAAAATGAAAGAAGGTATCCACCCTAACTATCAACCGGTCGTGTTCGTCGATGCGAATACGGGTAAAGAATACATCACCCGCTCCACGAAGTCTTCCGCCGAAAAGAAGACTATCGATGGGGTTGAATATAGCGTGATTTCTCTGGAAATCACCGCTGATACCCATCCGTTCTGGACGGGCAAGCAGCATCGCGTGGATACGGCTGGCCGTATCGACCGCTTCAACAAGCGTTTCGCCGGCAACATCACCGGTGCAAAGCGCAAGACCCGCAAGGCGGCTCCCGCCAAGGCCGAAGAAGAAGCCTAGTCTTTTTATGCCCTCCCCTAAAACGGGAGGGTTTTTGTATATTTAAAGATATTCAAAAGGAAAAACAATGAAAAAAACACTTACTCTCTGTGCTACCGCCGCTCTCGTGGCTATGGCTCTCACCGGTTGCGAAAAGACCGGTACCATCGAAGGTGAAGTCTGTGACGCTTTCACTGGCAAGCCTCTCGAAATGCCCACCGTCTGGATGGACTCCACTATCTACTCCACCCTCAAGGAAAAGTACAAGTACAAGCAGGAACTCCGCAAGGGCCAGTTCAAGTTCGAAAAGGTCCCCGTGGGTAACTACAAGATTCTTGCCGGCCGCTCCAAGTACATCAAGAGCAAGAACATGATTTCTACCACCGAAGAGAACCCGAACCTGAAGGTGACTCTGTACATCTATAGCGACCAGATTGAACCGGGTCTCTACCTGCCTGGCGACGAAGAAAACGGCCCCAAGAAGATTTCTAATGAATGGGTCGTCTGGTCCACCCAGTGCAACGAATCCATTGCCGGCTATCAGTTGGAACGCCCCCAGGCTGGCGACGGCGCCAAGGTGCCCGACCAGAAGAAGGGCAAGAAGAAAGGCAAGAAGGAAACTGCCAAGATGTCTCCGCTGCCGGCTCCCCGCGTAATCGAGGGCAAGCTGGAAGTCTTCTACCGCAATGCTAGCTCCGTGACCTCTCCGCTCATTGCCAAGACCTATCCTGCCGTGGAAGGCGATGTGGCCGCCCACAAGGACTGCAAGGGCTTCGAAGAAAGCGAGAAGAAGGGCATCTTTGCCGACAAGGACAAGGGTACCAACCTGACGGTGACCTACATGGCCGAAAACCTGTTCAAGATCACCGGCGAACTGCCCAAGGGCAAGCAGATTATCCAGTTCTCTCAGGATGGCAAGACTTTGACCACCTACTACTTCGAGAACAAGTAATCCGCTCTTGAAAAATGCTTTTGAATCCGGTGGGCTTCGGCTCGCCGGATTTTTTTATTTCTCCGTTTCCTTCTTTTTTGCAGGCTTGACGCCCGCCGGTAGGACTCCTAATTATGTATCTTTCCCATGAAAGATTTGCGGGATAAACCGATGAAAAAGTCTAAGGGATTTTTTGCTTTTTATGGGTTTGCCTTTACCCAGGTGGCCCTCTCTACTATCCTTGTCGCCTACATGGAACTGGTGCTGAGCCGTGCCGGCTTTACGGCCATGGGATCTTGGCAGTTCTATGTGCTGCACCTGTTGTTCTTGCTGCCCTGTGCCTTGCTCATGACTCCCGCAGGTTATTTTTCCGACAAGTTCCCCAAGGAACGGGTCCTTAGGTGGACGACCCTGCTTTCGCTACCTGCGGTGGTGCTGTTCGGTTACGGGGTCTGTACGGCGAACCTCCTGTTCGAGTTTCTTTCCATTGGTCTGTTCTTTGTGCTGCAGGCGTTCCAGAGCCCGGCCAAGAACGGCTACATGAAGGAACTGGTAGGGGTGCGTTCCCTGACCCAGGGGAGCGGTATCCTGATGATTATCCTGTTCGTGGCCTTGGTGCTGAGCGGAGGCGTTACCGCCTACGCCTATGAGCGGATGCTCCCTATGACAGGGGATCTTTCGGAGGCGCTCCAGACATTCGCCCCTGTGGGGATAACCCTCGTGGCCCTTGAAATTTTGGGAATCCTGTTCACCTTCGGGTTTCCGCCTATAGGCGCCTACGATGCCGAGCTGAAATTCCCCTGGAAGCGTTACTGGAACCTGCTGTTTGCCCGCCGCAAGCTGAGCAAGCTCTGGGTGAACCGGGCGCTCCGCCAGTCCATTATCGGGCTTTCCATGTTCTGGGTCATGATATTCCTACTGGTGTTTATCATCCAGGACCTGTTCGGTTCGGGTTCGCTCTTTAACCGGGATATCTTGGCCAACTACGCCATCTTCGGAACGGCCCTGGGTCTTGTGGTGGGTATTGTCTTTGCCATGCGTATGTCCAGGAACTTCATCGAGATGGGGCTTATCCCCATGGGTACCGCCGGGGCGGCCATCCTCATCTTCTTGATTCCCTTTATCCCCAGGCCTTACAACGCCGTCGCCTTTACCCTGCTGGGCTTCTGTGGCGGCATCTACATGATTCCCATGTTCTCCATGCTGCTGTACCATACCAAGCCCAGGTCGGCGGGCCACGTGCTTTCGGTTGCCAACGGGGTGCAGAACCTCTGTATCCTCCTCTTTGAGATTGTGGCCGTTGTCCTTATCCGGTTCTTGAACCTGGACCGGATGAGCCTGTTCTTTATTCTGGGTATCGTGTGCCTGGGCGGCACCATTTGGGCCCTGATGGCCATGCCCCATACGCTGCTCCGTCAGCTGATGCGCTCGGTGCTTTCGTTCCATTACAAGTTCCTGGTGTCTGGCGTGGAGCGTATTCCTTGGGAAGGTCCGGTGCTTTTGGTGGGTAACCACATTTCTTATGTGGACTGGGCCATGATCCAGATGGCAAGCCCCCGCCCCTTGCGCTTTGTGATTACCAAGCGGCCTTTTGAAAAGTGGTACGTGCGTCTGCTCCTTTCACAGATGCGGACCATCGAGCTGGACATTGCACACCCGGAGTCCGCCATGAAGGAGGCCCGGGAGGCCCTGCTCCGGGGCGAGGCCGTGGTGATGTTCCCCGAGAACACCATGACCGCCACGGGCAACATGAGCCGTTTCCGCTTGGACTATTCCGACGCCATCAAGGACGTACACCACCTGAAACTCTTGCCGTTCTATGTGCAGGGGCTGTGGGGGAGCAGCTACTCCCAGGCGGGTTCCGGCTTCAAGGACCTGATTCACAGCGAAGGTCGTGTCATCTCCGTAGCCTTTGGCGAGGAACTTCCCCTGGAAGCGGATGCGGTAACGGTCCAGCGGGCCGTGCAGGAACTTTCCATTACGGCATGGACATCTTATATTCGGCTGCTCCGTCCGGTGGCTTCTGCCTGGATACGCACGGTCAAGCGTATCGGGAGCGGACCTTCTGTTTACAGTCCCGACGGTCACCACCTGGCGGCAAACGCACTGGCGGCGGCATCCCTGACTTTTGCGAAGATGATTGACGGCCTTACCAAGGGCGAAAAGAACGTGGGCGTGCTGATTCCGCCTTCGGGCCCGGGCATCATCGTGAACATGGCCTGCCTCATCAAGGGCAAGACAGTCTATAACCTGAACTACACCAACACGCCGGAGACCATGGATTACTGCTGTGACGTGGCCGACGTGAAGACCATCATTACCGCCCGGGTGTTTATCGACAAGCTGAAACAGAAGGGACTCCCCATGGAGAAACTTCTGGACAAGTACAAGGTCTATTACATGGAAGACCTGAAGGAAAAGCTGAAAAAGCCCGCCCTGGTGCTGAACTTCTTGCGGGTGATGCTGCTTCCGGCCTGGTACCTGGAACTTAGGTTCTTCAAGAAGGTCTCCCTGGACGACGTGGCGACGATTATATTCAGTTCCGGTTCCGAGGGTCGCCCCAAGGGAGTGGAACTGACCCACTTCAACTTGATGGGTAACATCAAGCAGTGCGAAAGTGTGCTGAACCCCGGTTCTGACGACGTGTTCCTGGGGTCGCTCCCGCTGTTCCATGCCTTCGGGTTCTCCATCACTACCATGCTCTGCCTGGTGGACGGCGTGCCGGTGGCTACCTGCCCCGACCCCACAGATGCAAGGCTCGTGTCCCGCATGTGCGCCCAGTTCAAGGTGACCATCATGGTGGCCACGGGAACTTTCTTGCGGATGTGGGGCATGAACCGTGCGGTGCACCCGCTGATGTTTGGCCATGTGCGGAGCATCTACGCCGGAGCCGAAAAGATTCGCGAAGACGTGCGCCAGCTTTACCGCACCAAGTTCAAGCTGGAAATTTTCGAAGGCTTCGGCTGTACCGAGACCACCCCCGTGGCGGCGGTAAACACCAAGGACGTTTTGATGGACGACTACAAGACGGTGCTGCAGGGCAACAAGCCGGGGACCGTGGGAGCGCCACTGCCTGGAACCCAGTTCCGCATTGTAGATCCGGACACTATGGAAGAGTTGCCCATCGGTGGCGACGGATTGATTCTCATCGGTGGCGCTCAGATTATGAAGGGCTACCTGAAGGACCCGGAACGCACCGCCCAGGCCATAGCTGTCATCAACGGCAAGCGCTGGTACAAGACCGGCGACAAGGGCCATGTAGATGAAGACGGCTACCTGACCATCGTGGACCGCTACAGCCGATTTGCAAAGCTGGGCGGCGAGATGGTGAGCCTCGGCTCCGTGGATTTCAAGATTTCGGAAAACGCCATGTTCGACGAGATCGACCATTTTGCCGTAGCCGTTCCCGACGGGTCCAAGGGCGAAAAGATTGTGCTGGTCTATGCCGGCGAAAAGACCGAAGACGAGGTGAAGGACATGCTCCGCCAGATAGGGCTTCCGCCCCTGATGGTGCCTGGCGCCGTGGTGAAGATGGAAAGCCTGCCCAAGCTGGGCAGCGGCAAGTGCGATTTCCAGACCGGCAAGAAGATTGCCATGGAAAGGCTGGGAGTGGGGTAGGTGTTAGTGGTATGAGGTATGAGGTCGGGCCTGCGGCCCTTTGAGGTATGGGGTGTGATGGGGACAAATGGTGTCATCCTCGCTGTCATTCTGGAGCGCAGCGATAGAATCACGAGGATCCGCTTGAAGAGTCGGTGGTTAGGGCCGCTGGTCTCAAGAGGTGTCATCCTCGCGGAGGCGAGGATCCGCTTGAGGAGTTGGTGGTTAGGGTGGTTGGTCGCAAGAGGTGTCATCCTCGCGGAGGCGAGGATCTGCTTGAGGAGTTGGTGATTTGGGTCGATTGTTTAGAGTATGAAACGAGAAGTGTAAAATGAAAAAGGATAAAGAAAAGAAAAATGCTTTGAAGGAGTGGTTCAAGTCGTTGAACCTTGGAAAACCCCAGGGGCTCATGCTTGTAGTCACCCTGATTGTGCTGGTCATAGCATTCCTTATTTTTAACGGAACCTCTGTGGCTACGGCCCGCAAGTGGGATATCGAATGGGGTTATTACGCCATCCTTTCCACGTTTGTGGTGGGTCTCGTAGGCGTGGTGGCGAACCTGCCCTTTATCGCAAAGCATATCCGCGGGTATTTGCCCAGCGGCAAGAGCCTTTGCGGGCTGGCCGTGCTCCTTCTGGTGTTTTCCGTATTCATGTTCGGAAACATCGGGAACAGCCATCGGGTACTGAGCGACGAGACCAGCTGGGAATCCATGGGCTTGCAGATGTACTTCCAGCACTCCGGCGGTATCTGCAACGAGGGAATCTGGAAAGACGGCAACCTGGAATGTACCGACGAGGTGAACAACTTCAAGGGCAAGGCTCTCGGCTTTGTGTATTCCCTGGTGTTCAACTTCATGGAACCCAACAGGGATACCGCCTTGTTGGTGAATTACCCCTTCTACATCCTGAGCCTGATTTTCTTCTTCTTTGCGCTGTGCAGATGGTTCAAGAGTGAGCCTTTGGCGCTTGCGGCCACGGCGTTCCTGGGTGGCATGCCCATATTCCTTTTGCAGGCACGCTCTGCCTCCACAGAGGTCCTCTACATCGCCCTCCTGACGGCCTTGATGGCCTGGTACGCCTTTGTGCCGACTAACAAGGTGACCTGGAAACATTTCTTGCTGACGGTACCCCTGCTTGGCTTCTTTGCACAGACTAGACAGGAAACTGTTTTCGCCTTTATTCCTTTCGCTCTGTATTATTATCGCTATTTCTTGGAAAAACCATACCGACTGCCCCTCTTTGTGGCTTCGGTCATTGCGGTGAGCTGGCCTTCTATCAATACCATGGCGGCTTACCGCGGTTATGATTTTCAGGGCGGGGAACACGCGGCTCATTCCCTTGAAAACCTGTGGTTCAACCTGAAGACCAATGTAGAAGTCATGATGAACCTGAAGCCGGATACGGCTTTTGGCGGCATTCTCGAAAATCCGTTCTACACGTCCTTTACGGTACTCCTGCTGGCATCCACGGTATGGCTCCTGTTCAGGATGGTTTACTCTAGGCGCTATGTTCGTGGCTTTGTTCTCGGGATTTCGTTCTGCATCCAGATTTTTGTCATCTTGCTGAACGTGTCGGGTACCTTCACCATTGACATTAATCAGCGTTACGTGCTGGTGGCCTTGCCCCTGTTCGCTCTCTTGATGGCCCTTGGCCCTTACGACGCCCTGTGCTTTTTTTCCAAGATGAAACCCGACGGTATAGGTCGCCTGGTCCTTGGTGTAGCTGTTGCCATGGCTGTTGGGCTCATGATGTATCATGCGCCGAGTTACAAGGCCAACATGCTCTATTACAAGAACAAATTGCTGGGTGAAGAAGATTTCTTGAATACGGAACTGAAAAAGTATCCTGAGAATTCCATCTACATTTACTCAAGACCCTGGCAGATGCTTGCCTCTGGCCATAGCGCCTTTAGCGAACGCACGTTCAAGCGCTGGGATACGGATACCTTTGCCAAGTGGTACCAGGCGTCTGGAGGAAACATCTACCTGGTGCGCGGTCAGGATGGCTACGGTTCGGTGAATCGCCAGAGCCGCGTGGTTGGTTTCAAGACCACCGACCAGATTGACGAGATTCTGGATTCCTACAAGAACGAACGCGTACTTCTGGAGCCCAAGCTGTTCGGCTACCCGCTGGTAATTTACCGCATCGACGCCAAGAAGGGCGTGTCCCAGTATGCACAGCGGTTCTCTGTGGCAAACATGGACAGTAACGTCGTGTCGCTGCACAAGAACTTTGCAGAAGCGGTGGCCTGCTCCTATTCCATCAACGGCAAACCCGAAAAGGAAAAGGTGGTATCCGAAACCCAGGATTCGCTTGTACTGGATTCAACGGATTTTGCCGTGGGTATGAACCGCTTGGAAATGAGGTGCTTGATGCCCGATGCCGACACCTTGACTTTGCATAAGGACCTGTTTGTTGCTGGCGAAGGCGTTGCCCTGGTTTCGGAGATGCCCATGAAGAGTTACCGTCAGGATTGGGGTGAGCCACAAAAAGACCAGACGGTAGAACACAACGGGATAACTCTGGACAAAGAATCCTTCCGCTACGGAATTGGAAGTCACGCCGATGCTGTCCTGGAGTACGATATTGCGGGTAGGTTCAGTACGCTTCACGGCGTTATCGGCCTTGACGACGAAAGTGCCTGCGGTGATGGTGCGTTCTTCGTGGTAAAAGGTGACGGTCGCGAACTGTTCCGCTCAAACAAGATGTATTCCACGCAAAAACAGATCATAGAAGTAGATGTGTCCGGAGTCCAGAACCTGCAACTGGTATTGGAACAGGGCGGCAACAAGGACTGCGATCACGGCGATTGGGCCAACGCTTGGCTGGAGGCCAGGTAGTGAAAGTCCTGGTGGCGCCTCTGGACTGGGGACTGGGTCATGCGACCCGTTGTGTCCCAGTCATTAAGGAGTTCCTACGGCAGGGGGCCCAGGTGGAGCTTGCCGTTACGGAATCTTATGCGCCATTGTACAACGAGATTTTTCCCGAGTTGAAAAAACATACGGCTCCGTCTTATGGCATTGTTTACCCGAAGCACGGATTCAACATGGGGCTTTGGCTCCTGAAAAACAGCGTCCACTTGAACAGGGTCGTTGAATACGAACACCACTATGCCGAAGAAATGGTTCGCCGTCACGGATTCGACATCCTGTTTTCGGACAACCGCTTCGGTTTTTATTCGGCGAAGGCGCTTTCCATTTACATGACGCACCAGTGCCGTATTGCCTTTCCGGCACTTTTCTCTAAGTTCGAAGGGATAGGGGTCCATTGGCATCGAAAGAAAATGGAAAACTTCGACCAGGTGTGGATTCCCGATTTGAGAGAGCCTCCCGGTTATGCAGGCGCCATGTCCCATGTGAAATCTTGCCCGGAAAATGTTCGTTATGCGGGCCCGTTGAGCCGTTTTACGGAATTGGACGACTTGCCTGAAATCATGGACGCTACTTCGAAAGATTTGAACGTGGTAGCGGTCGTTTCTGGAGTGGAGCCAGCCCGAAGCGCCTTTGAACGCAGACTGCGGGAATTGCTCTCCGAACTGCCCGGAAATCACGTGATGATTCTCGGGAAACCCGGTGCCGAAAGAAAATCATGGACCGAAGGAAATGTTCAGTTTTTCAGTCACCTGGAAACGCCGGAATTTGCCCGCACCGTCCGTCGTGCCCGCTGGGTCATTTCTCGAGGTGGCTACAGCACCATTATGGACATGGCCGTTCTGGGTGCCAGCTGTATCTTTGTGCCCACGCCTGGGCAGTACGAACAGGTGGTGCTCGCCAAAAGTCTTTCCCGAGCAGGCTACGCGGTAGAAATTCCTGCGGCAAAACTGAACCTGGAAACATTGCAGACCGCCATGGAAACACAGGTGCGCCTGCCGAAACCGCCATCGCAGAACTTGCTCACCCTCTTGGTACAGGAGGCCTTGAAACAGATATGAATTCTTTTGTTCTCGCATTCCCGTTGACCGTGGCTCAGGACGAGCCTTTTGCCGTAACGCCTAATGTCGTAGTAGAAAACGATACGGCTAGCCTGATGGTGCCCGGCTGTACCTTGAGTTTCAAGGTGGTCCGCAAGGAGGCAACTCCGGGGCTTTCCGAAATCTTCAAGGAACATCAGGATATTTCTGCAGAAGATGCTTCGGCCATCGATTCCCACAAGTCACTGCTGTTCTTGCTAGGGAGCTTGAAAAGCCCTGCGGACCTGACCATGGTGAATACCGCCATCCTGAAGGTGCTTTCGGCAGGAGCCTTGGGCGTGTATATGCAGCAGAGTGGCGCCGCCTGGACCGCAGATGCATTCCATGAAGAACTTGGCGACGCCCAGTTCCCGATGGACCCTTGGATGAATTACCTGGAAGGTCCGGACGTGCTTTACACCTTGGGCCTTGAAACTTTTGCCCTGCCGGACCTGTGCATCTCGAAGGTTTTGGACGGCACCGACCCTCGCGAGGTCTTGAGCGTGGTGGCCGACAGTCTGTTTATGGAAGGCGTCAGCTCCAAGTCAGGGACCGAAGTGGACTGCGGTGAGAGCGGTATTTACGCCCTGCGTCAAGAGACGAAAAGCCCCTTCGCCAAGGACGACCCGGAATACAACCGCCAGGGAATCATGCGCCTTTTGAAACGCTAACCATTTAAAAAATTATATTGCTCACCATGATAGATATTTACGCCTTGTCAAAGAACCCTCTTGTATTCCAGAAACAGCGGACCATCACGTCGGCCTATATCGACGTGTCCGGAAAGATGGGCCTTGCCCAGACGGTGCTTATGGTCCAGGACAATATCACCGAAAATTTCGGCGCCATGAAGATGGACAATTTTGTGGTGAAGGAGAAGGGTGGTTTCTGGGTGGTTTACAAGGCCAAGTTCAAGTTTTTCAGGCGTCCGTACTGGCGGGACAAGGTGGTCACCACGTCGTTTCCGGCGGATAACCAGCTGATTAGGCTCAACGAGAACACCGCCATCACTACGACCGAGGGCGAGCCCATCATTTTGGCCAAGCAGGAAATGTGCTGCCTCAGTTTTGAAAACCATCGCCCTCTGCGGCTCTCGTCGGTGGATTTTCCGACGGAAGGTTTTCCGGAGACCCTCGATGCTTCGGAATTTGATCGTTTCCACGTTAAGCCAGAAGAATACCAGGAAGTTTACCAGCAGAAGGTACTGCCCCAGCACATCGACATGTCCCACCACATGAACAACATCGAATATGTGAAGCTGGCTCTGAACGTGTTCGGGACTCCCGACTGGGAACTCTGCAACCCGGCGACGCTGGAGATTCATTACCTGGGAGAATCCAAAGAAGGCCAGACCCTGCGCATTTTCCGTGCGGACCACAGCGGGGCCACCTACATGCGCATCTTGGACGAGACGGACCGTGCCGTCTTCGAAATGCGTCTCCGGATGATGTAGCTGGTTTTACAGCAATTTTCCTAATGCCACGATAGCAGCTGTACGGGCCCGGAGTCTTGTGTTCCCCAGGTTCAGGGCGTAACTTTTGCCGCCTGTAAATTCTTTGGTCATGCGGATTTCTTCGGGAGAAAAACCGCCTTCGGGACCCACCAGAAGGGTCACGGGAGTTGAAGTTTCGTCGCACTTCTTGTCACTGGCAAAATTGGCCGTGAGTTTGTCTGTGACTTCTTTAGGGGCTGTTTTTTCGCCATCTACATCGCAGAGGATCAGGTCTCCGCAGTAGCCTTTCAGCCATTCCTTGAATTCCACGGGTCCGCAAATTTCGGTAAGCCAGGGCTTCTTGGACTGTTTCAGGCTTACCAGGCTCTTGAGCTCGGAACGGCGGACCAGCTTGTGCAAGTCAGAATTCTTGGGCTCCTGGGAATAGTCCGTACGCAAGAATGTAATGCTTGCAATTTCGGTCTGGGCGGCATGGAATACCACTTCTTCCAGGGCGTCATCCTTGAGACAGGCGATGGCCAGGTTCAGCAGGGGCTTTTGGGGTTTCGGGGTTTCAACCTGGGAAATTTCTACTTGGCAGGCCCTCGGGTCGGCAACCACGATGGTTCCGACTGCAAAGTGGCCCAGTCCGTCGCAAAGCTCCAGAACGTCCCCTTGGGCAGCACGGCATACCTTTACGGCATGGGCGCTTTCGTTTTCGTCCAGGGTTGCCTTTCCGCATTGGATTTGTGGGCAGTAAAAACAGCTATCGGGAGTCTTCATGGCATCTAAGGTAGCAATTTTTTCTACCTTAGTACCCATGACAGCGCACAAGCCCGTAAAAGTGGTGGTCTTTGACCTGGACGGAACCCTCTACCTGAGCGGCCGTCCGTACCCTGGTGCGGTAGATACCGTGAAGCGGGTAGCCTCAAAAGTGCCTGTTTACTACCTGAGCAACAACACCAGCAAGTCTCCCGTGTTTTACGAGAACCGTCTGAACGTGATGGGGCTTCCTCTTCGCGACGACGGCATTATTTCTGCGCTGACTTTATCCTTGACGGCCATACATGAAAAAGGGCTCAAGAACGTCTATTTCTTTGCCAATCCCGAAGTCTTCGAATGGTTTGCCGCTCAGGATCCCTCTCTCAATTTGCGCCCATCTGTAACTGATACGGAATTGGTTTTGGTGGCCTACCACAACAGTTTTGACTACCGGGAACTTTGCGAGCTTTCGTTCCGGGTGCAGCGGGGGATACCTTTCTGGGTGACCCATACGGATTTCGTTTGCCCCGACGCCCGGGGCCCCGTGCCCGACATCGGGAGTTTCATGGCGCTACTCAAGACGGCTTACGGTGTAGAGCCGGAGCGCAGTTTCGGTAAGCCGAACCCGGCTATGCTATCGGGGCTGTTGAAGACGTATGCTCCCGAAGAAATCCTGTTTGTAGGGGATAGGCTCTATACGGATTTCGAGTTGGCAAAGCGCTCCGGTTGCAGGTTCGTGCTGCCCCTGTGCGGCGAGACCAAGCGCTCGGACGTGGAAAAGCTGGATGTGAAGCCGGAATACGTGGTCGAAAGCGTCAAGGACATCGATTTCGAGGGCTTTTTCGAAGGTCGGTTGTAGCGTTTTTGCGAAAAAAATGTATAATAGGGTTAGAGGTTTTTTGATGAACTTGAACTTGAAAAAGTATGTGGCTCCCTTTGGGGTTGCCGTCGCTTGTGGTTTTGTGCTTTCGGCCTGCGGTAGCGATAGCGGTTCTTCCAGTATTGATTTGGAAGATTCTTTTGACATGGTTCTCTCCAAGGCCAGCTACGATTACGATTCCGACGACTCTACTTTGACAGTCACTTACCCGGTCTGCAAGGTCGGGACACTGGGAGACCTTGTTTGGAAAGATGCGAACGAGGATTCGGATTCCACGGCCAAGTTTAAGGCCTACCTGGACAGGAATACGGCGGTGCTCCAGCAAAAAGGGGCTGATAAGCCAAAGCAGTACGATTTTGACGGCGGTAAGTTCCCTACGGGATTCTGGTCTGAGGCGTTGGACAAGAAAGGGCTTAAGTTCCAGCCGGGTTTGGTGTTCGAAAAGGGAGACGTCCTGTCCAGTGTAGTCCGCTATACAGGCGAATGTTACGCCCAGGATTTCAAGGCGAATATGTTCAATAAGAATGCCTCCATTGCCAAGACAGAAAGCGCCCTGGTGAATTTTTACCTGATGTTCCAGCCTGATGACAAGAAAGAAGTTAAGGACGAAAAGGAAGTTCTCAAGAATATTCGCGCGGTGGATTGCGACCGTTTGACCTTGTACAACGACCTTGTGGAAATCGAGGTGGACGAACTGAAGGAATCTTCCGGAGAACTGACTGTTTCCTATGAGGGGGACGAATGCTCCGTGAATTTTGCAATCCGGTACGCCTCGGAAAAGGAAGATTGCAATGCCGCCTACAGCGAATTTGAGAAAGAAAAAGGAAAGGGCGCAGAAGGATTCAACTTTGCTGACTATGGCATGAATGTCGAATATGACGAATACTGTATTGCTCAGCTGATTTTGAATCTGAAGAGAGACAAGAACATCCCTCTAAATCTGAAAAAGTCCGCCTCCTTGAAGTCTGACAGCAGGGATTTTGCCAAGGGCGTTGCCAGTCTCATTCTTTCCGGATTGAAGTAGTTTCCTTTTTTTCGGAGAAAAAATGCCGCAACGCAAGTGCGGCGTTTTTTTATTGTTTTTTTGCTCTCGCAAGCACTGCCACTCCAAAGATGGCAAGCAGGACTATGGCGAGTGCGCTGACCTTGAGGCAGGCGTGGAAGGGCTTGCTCCGGTATTCCATGCGGACGGTAGATTTGCCCTTGGGCACTTCTACGGCGCGCAAGTTCCCGAAGGCCTTATAGACCTTGGATTCCTTTCCGTTTACATAAGCCTTCCAGTAGGGGTGGTAATTACCAGCCACCACTATAATGGCGGGGCGGTCGCTTTCGACTTCGAACACCTGGGTATCCATCTTGGGCTGTTCCACGAGACGGACTTGCCCTTGAACAATGCCACCTTCTAAGGGCTGCTCGGGATTTTCGGACAGGATTGCCTTTTCCTTGTAGTAGAAAACGTTGGGGTCGTTTTCGGGTTCTGCGGCAACTTCTGTAGGCGCAGCGGTGCTGTCGGCGCTTGCCACGGTGGAGTCTCCGGCCGTAGAATCTGCAACAGGTTCTGCCGCGGGTTCCGGGGCCTTGGGCTTGCGGATGGCCGCCTTGGTCTGCAAGGTCTTGATGGCGTCTTCGTCGCTCATGACGGTGGCATCGCCATAGAGGTAGGCCTCTCCCATGGCGGTAGGGATAGGCATGTAGGTCGTGCCCCGCTGGCTGTCGAAGATGATAAAGCCGATGTTCATCAGGTCCAGGAAGGGGTGGGCCGCTTCGGGATTGTTGATGTTCAAGAGGAAGTTGGCGTTCTGTTGGCCACCACGGAAAGCCCTGTAGCTTGCCAGTTCGTTGTCGTGGAACCCGTCGGCGTTGCGCAGGTGGAACTGCGGGAAGGCGTTTGCTCCCAGCGCCTTGTTCTTGGATAGGGAAAGCACGCGGGGGGTGTTCAGACTGTCTGCCTTGAAGGGGGCCTTGACGGTTGCTACTACGGGGTTTGCCGGCTGGAGGTATTCCTTGGCTTCTACGTTCTGGATGAACGCCCCGTCAATGAAGAACAGCTCTACGGCGGCCACGGCGGCAAGGAGTCCAGCCTTTTGGGCAATGCCCGCTTTCCACCTGAAGGTGAACAAGGTGGCGGCTACGATTACGAGTACCAGGATAAATCCGGGAATGATTTTTCCTGCGCTCATCTGCATGGCAATTTCGTTCAGGGGCTTGAAATAGGGGGCCGTTACCCCATCTTCCAGAAGTTTTTGCCCGCTCATGAGGAACAGTCCGATCAAGGTGAAACCGATTACGACACAGGTCTGGATAGCGCGATGGGTACCGGGGAGGCCGGCCTTGAAACTGTCGGTGAAGTTGGCTACAGAAAATTCCTTCCCCTGGTCGTCCAGGCTCATGACGCCGAGACATGCTGCGGCATACACCAGGCAGGTTACCAGTCCGAAGGGCCCGATAAAGAGTGTCCAGTTGTAGCGGGCGATGACAACGATGACCAGGAGCAGCACAAACATGACGGCGCCGTGGAACAGGGCGCGGCGATTCTTGATGGATTCGGCAGAGTCATCGGAAATGGCTTTGAGCACGGGAGCTGCCATCATCACGAGCAGCAGGGGCAGCCAGAACAGGGCCATACCGGGGGCACGGAAATTTTTGACACCAGGCAAGATGTTGTACCAGAGCTTGAACAGCGGAGAATGTGCACCCATGCCGTAGCTCAGGGCAAGAACCGCTCCAAGTCCCCAGAATATGGCCCAGCGGCGCTTGCCGGGCAAGAACAGGCATAGGAATCCCAGCAGGGTGAGAAGTGCTCCTGCGTTGTTGTGATCCAACTTGAATGGGTTGTGTCCCCAGTAGAACGGAGACCCGCCCGAGGACTGGTATTCCTGTACGGTAAATCCCACGAAAGAACTGCCATCCAGTTTCCCGGCCTTGTCGTCGTATTCATAGACATCCACCCCGATGAACCCGGGCAGGAGCATCTGGGCCAGTTCCTCTTGATGCAGGGACCAGCTGACAGCGTGGCCCAGGTTGGTGTGGTCCCCTTCGCCACGGACGGACTGGGTGGTGGTGTACAGGTAGGGCGGCACTACCTGGAAGCAGCTGATGGCAAGCCCGAAGACAAGTCCCGCTGCCGCTAGGCCTATACGCTTGCCTTTGGTCTTGAAGGAATCGCAATGGAAAAAAGCTTCGTAGAGGGTGTAGAATCCTGCTCCCCACAGGAACAGGTAGGTGAGCTGCAGGTGGGAACTTAGGATCATCCAGGTGATGGAGAGGGCGAGAACAATCAGGTAGGGGAGGCTTCCGTCCCGCACGATTTTACGGATGGCGAGGATGGCTAACGGCGCGATGGCGAAAACCATCATCTTTCCGTCGTGGCCACCGTAGATGTAGGTGAAATACTCCGGCGAGAAGGCGTAGAGCATGCCGAGAAGTGCTGCCCACCAGCGGTTCCCCGTCAGGTTCCAGGCCAAGAGCATGGCACTCATGAAGGCCACCCAGACGGTCAAGATAAACTTGAAGCCTACGGCTCGGGCGGGGTCTGTGAGGAACTGTACCCAAACCAGGGGGTGGTAGACATCGGCAAAAAGGGCGTCGATGGTGGGAACACCGCCTAGGCGGGAATCGTCCCATTCCGTGACGATGGCGTTTTCGGCACGGAGTATACGGCTGCCGATGCCGTTCAGCTGGTCACTGTTCAGCATCAGGGTGTCAGGATTGAAGGCGAATTCCCTAAAGACAATGAGAAGAATGCCCAAAAACACTGCGGCGGTGACCGCAAAAAACAGGGGTTTCTTGTTCAAAAAGTTCATGCGGATAATATAGAAAAGCACCCGAAGGACGGGTGCACAAAAGTCCGGGTACAAGTCCCGGCGATTCTAAAAAGGGAAGGTCGGCTAGTCGGTGGTGTTCTCGTCGAGGCGTGCTGTACGGATGATCCCGTAAATACCGAGGGCGGAAATCAGGCAGACAGCGATAATGACCGTGATTTTAATGATTTTTCCCATAGGAACTCCTTTTCGTAATAAATCTACCTGTTTTTTTTGAAAAAAGCAATAGCTTGGTGTTTTTTTTCGGAATTTCTTTTGTGTGGCCGTCCCTTGTGAAAAAAAAACGACCGATAATCATCGGTCGCTCAAAAAGACGAACGGGCGGTCGTTACTTTTTATCAGTCCCCGGTGAAGATAATCACCAGCACGGACGCCACGAAGGCGGCGGACACAATCAGGAATTCCCAGGGGTTTTCCATGATGGAGGACTTGGCAGAAGCGGTAGATTCTGCAGGCTGAGCGGCGGCCTCGGCCTTGGCGGCTTCTTCGGCGGCCTTCTTGTCGGCTTCGGACTGGGCGAGGGCGGCGCTGTCAACCGGAGCTTCTTCGGTCTTGGTTTCCAGCACTTCGGCGGAGTCAGCCTTGGCGGTATCTGCGACGGCTACGGCTTCAGCCGGAGCGGCGGCAGCGGAGTCGGCGGGAGCGGCAGCGGGAGCAGGCTGAGCGGCGGAATCTGCTGGGGCGGCAGCGGCTTCGGCGGGTGCGGCCTCGGCAGCAGGCTGAGCAGCAGAATCAGCAGGAGCAGCTGTGGGAGCGGCTGCAGGAGCGGCAGCGGCTTCGGCAGGAGCGGCAGCAGGAGCAGCTTCGGCAGCGGGTGCCGGTGCGGCCTCAGCAGGAGCGGCAGCTGCGGGAGCAGCGGCTTCAGCAGCCGGGGCAGGAGCAGCAGCCGGTGCGGCGGCTTCGGTCTTAGCAGGAGCGGCAGCGGGGGCTGCGGCGGCAGGCTTTGCGGCATCGGCTGCAAAGGCAACGGCAGAAGCCAGCATGGTTGCCAGCAACAGATTCTTAATCTTCATAGTAATCCTCTCTATGTTTAAACTTTAACGCTCTAAAAATAGCACTTCTTTGTCCGATTTGCTCACTTTTTTTCAAAAAAAATCATTTTGTCCGCTTTTTTTATCCTTTTGTCGCTTTTTTGCGGATTATTGCGGCCTAAAATAGTCGAAAACGCTCCATTTGGGCATGGAAATTTTATCTTGTAATATATGAACTGTAAGCCAGGCGTTGCGGGCTGGCGACTGAAGCCCGCTAGAAGGGGTAGCGAAATAATGGACGACTCAAGTCGGCTATTATGGAGCGAGGGGAAGGCTTTCCCCGTAACCCCTAACCCCTAGATCCTAACCCCTAACCCCTAAACTACTATGGCATTCAAATACGAAGCGACCGTGCAGCACGGCGAAGACAAGACTGAATACGTGAACCTCGGCAAGGACGGCATTTCTGTCGCCGAGTTCGAAGGCAAGAAAATTTTGAAGGTCGCCCCCGAGGCGCTGACCAAGATCGCCCAGGCGGCGTTCGAGGAAGTGAGTTTTCGGCTCCGCCCGGCCCACACCCAGAAGGTGGCGAAGATTTTGCAGGACCCGGAGGCATCGGACAACGACAAGTTCGTGGCCCTCACGCTTTTGAAGAACGCCTGCGTGGCTGCGAAGGGAATTCTCCCGTTCTGCCAGGACACCGGTACTGCCATCTGTATTTGCCACAAGGGCCAGCAGGTCTGGACCGGCGCCGACGACGCAAAGGCGATTTCTGAAGGTATCTACAACGCCTACACCGGCAAGAACCTGCGCTACAGCCAGATTGCGCCCCTCACCATGTACGAGGAGAAGAACACGGCCTGCAACTTGCCCGCCCAGATTGACATCCACGCCGAAGAAGGGGCTGACCTCAAGTTCCTGTTCGTCGCGAAGGGCGGTGGCTCTGCCAACAAGACTTACTACTGGCCCATGACCAAGGCGCTCCTCAACCCCAAGTCCCTTGAAAAGTTCATCAGCGACAAGGTGAAGACCCTCGGTACGGCGGCTTGCCCTCCGTATCACCTGGCCATCGTCATTGGCGGCACTTCTGCCGAAATGAACACGCACACCGTGAAGCTCGCCAGCTGCGGCTACCTGGACGACCTTCCGACTACGGGTTCTGAAGGCGGACGCATGTTCCGCGATGTGGAAATGGAAGAAAAGGTTTTGCACATCTGCCAGAAGACGGGCATTGGCGCCCAGTTCGGCGGCAAGTACTTTGTGCACGACGTGCGCGTGATCCGCTGCCCGCGTCACGCCGCAAGCTGCCCGGTATCTATCGGCGTTTCTTGTTCTGCCGACCGCAACATCAAGGCGAAGATTGACGAGAACGGCCTCTGGCTCGAGAAGATGGAACACCATCCGGAACAGTACCTGCCCAAGGGCGACGCCGTGAACATGGCCCCGGCGGTAGAAATCGACCTTGACCGCCCCATGAAGGACGTGCTTGCCGAGCTCACCAAGTATCCGGTGAAGACCCGTCTGAACCTGAAGGGCACCATGATTGTGGCCCGCGACATGGCTCACGCGAAGATTGCCGAAATCTTCGACAAGCAGGAGAGGGGCGAGGCCCTTACCGATATCGAGAAGACCGTGCTCGAAGTGGTGAGCAACCACCCGATTTATTACGCGGGCCCCGCCAAGACTCCGGAAGGCATGCCCACCGGAAGCTTCGGCCCCACGACTGCCGGCCGCATGGACCCTTACGTGATGCGCTTCCAGAGCAAGGGTGCTTCCATGATCATGGTGGCGAAGGGCAATCGCAGCCAGGACGTGACGGATGCCTGCCACAAGTACGGCGGCTTCTACCTGGGCTCCATCGGCGGCCCGGCGGCTATCCTTGCCGAACAGAACATCCTGAGCAACGACATCGTGGCCTTCCCGGAACTGGGCATGGAAGCCATCCGCAAGATTACTATCAAGGACTTCCCGGCGTTCATCCTCGTGGATGATAAGGGCAACGACTTTTTCAAGGACTTGCTGTAATATGAACAATTCCTCTACACGCAGCAAGCTTCGCGATGAAGTATATACCCAGATGATGTGCGCCCAGGCGCGCCTCTCCAAGGATCAGAACACCCAGATGGGGGCGGTACTCGTCTCTGCCGAGGGTCGCGTTATCAGTACCGGCTACAACGGGGCCCCGGCGGGCTTTGACGACGAGACGGTGCCCTACACCCGCGAAAAGCAGAAGCTGGCCTACGACATCCTGGATGCGGATTCCGGAGAACTGCTGAGCCATCACGAGTTCGAGGCCAACAAGTACCCCTTCATGGTCCATGCCGAAATCAACGCCCTGCATTATGCCCGCGGGAAAGTTCCCCCTGGCTCCAAGCTGTACGTGATCGGTTTCCCCTGCGAGCGTTGTGCCCTGGACGTGAGCCTTTCGGGCGTGGCCGAAGTGTTCGTGACCAAGGACGATTACGACCCCAAGTCTACGCTGAACAACAGCCGCGACACCGCCTACTACATGTTCGCCCAGGCGGGCATCGTGGTGACCCTCTGCGGCAAGCGCCTGCGCCCCGTGGTCTCTAAGCCGAAGGAATAGACCCGCGTAACGGTGCCGTTACTGTCGGTCCATGACCCACTTGACGGCGTCGGCGATGGTACTGACTTTCACGATTTCAACTCCCTGAATGCTTTCGGGGAGTTTTCCGTTTCCAGGAATCAGGGCCTGGTTCATCCCCAGTCGTTTGGCCTCTTTCAGTCGCTGCTCCAGTAGGTGGACGCTTCGGATTTCGCCGGAAAGCCCCAGTTCTCCCATGGCGATGGTCTGCCTTGGCACGGGAATCCCCAGATGGTTACTCACGATGGCGAGGGCGAGGGCCAAGTCCGAAGAGGTGTCGTTCACCTTCATGCCGCCCGCGATGCTGGCAAACACGTCGGATGCTCCGATGGAAATACCGCCGAATTTTTCTAGCAGGGCGAGGATGATGGTGAGCCGCTTGGGATCGATGCCCGCCGCCACCCGCTGGGGTACGGCAAAACTGGTCTGGCTAACAAGGGCCTGAGTCTCGAAAAGCATGGCCCGGGTGCCTTCCATGGTGCAGCACACCACGTTACCTGGGGTAGGAGGAGTCCCTTGCTGCAGGAACACGAGGCTCGGGTTCAGTACGGGAGTGAGGCCGTGGCCCGTCATTTCCAGCACGCCGATTTCGTCGGTAGCGCCGAAGCGGTTCTTGATGGAGCGGATAATGCGGTACTGGTGATTCCGGTCGCCCTCGAAGTAGATGACGGTATCTACCATATGCTCCAGGATGCGTGGGCCTGCAATCTGTCCGTCTTTGGTCACGTGCCCGATGAGCACGGTGATGCATCCCGTATTCTTGGCAAAGACCATCAGGTCCAGGGTGCATTCCCGGAGTTGGGACATGGAACCCGGCGTACCGGAAAGGTCCTGCTTGTAGACCGTCTGGATGGAGTCGATGACCAGAATCTGGGGCTTGACCTTTTGCGCCTCGTCCAGGATTTTTTCTAGGCTGGTCTCGCACAGCAAAAGCATGTCGCTACCGGCCACGTTCAGCCGTTCGCTCCGGAGCTTCACCTGGACGGCGCTCTCTTCGCCGCTCACATACAGGCTCTTGACTCCGGCGGCGTTCATCACCGCCAGGGTGGAAAGCACCAGCGTGGACTTTCCGATGCCCGGGTCGCCGCCGATAAGCACCAGGGAACCGGGCGCAAAGCCGCCCCCCAGGACCCGGTCCAGCTCGCTGTTGGCAGTACTGAGCCGCTTGGTGTCTTCGGCGGCCACGTCTTTCAGGGCTACCACCTGATGCACGGGCCCGCCCAAACCTCGACCGGAACGGACGCCCTCCGGCGTGATTTCGACGGAATGTTCTTTCAGGGTGCTCCAGGCTCCGCAGAACGGGCACTTTCCCGCCCACTTGGGCGTGGTGTTTCCACACTCGGTGCAAAGGTACACCAGCTCTTTTTTAGACTTGTTTTTGACTACTGCTACCATGTGCACTAATATAACTAAAATGTCGTGTCAAAACATGACATTTTGAAAAATAGTGTACAAAAATGCAGTATTTGTATGGCGCGACGAACTGTGGTGAACGCTGAAAAAGCAAAAACGCAGGCTCATTTGAGTCTGCGCTTTAATTTTACCTTCTGTCACCCTGGAGGAAGCCCGCAGGGCGACGATAGGGTCTATTATCTCACAACCTTGCGGTCTTCAGCGGTCATGTCGAGGAATGCCTGGACAGTCATGTTGCCCTTGTCTCCGTCCTTGCGCTTACGCACGGACACAACGCCATCGGCAACTTCCTTCTCACCGACGATCAGGAGGTAAGGCACCTTCTGGAGTTCGCACTGGCGGATCTTGTAGCCGAGCTTTTGACGCCTACGGCGTCAGCGGCTACGCCTCGGTCATGTCAAAATAGCGAAGCGCAAGCATTTTGTCGCGACACTCGGCTTGCACGCTTTCCTTGACGAGGGCGCAGAAATCTGCCACTTCGCATATTGGTCTTTTGGGCGCTCCCCACTGGCGTGGGTCGGGCTATATTCTAGGGGCAATCGGCTGCGCTTGTGCTTGCCGCTCATCTCCCAGAACCAAGCCTCGCTTCGCGAGTCTTGTCCCCAAAGGGTCACGCTTCGCAAGCTCGCTATCCCTAACGCGAAAAGGCGAAACCCAACTTGGATTTCGCCTGCTAAAAAGAGAATTCGATTCTTATTCCGAATAAGTCCACTTAACAAGAGTTGTATCTGCACCCGCCTTGATAAGAATGTCAGTAAACTTCTTTTGAAGATCCGTTTGATTCCAATGACCAAAATTACAATAGTCTAATTCTACCATATCGCTTGATTTTTGATTTACGGAATAACCACGATCAATTAAATCTTGGAAATAAAACAATTGATCTTCTTCTGACAAAAAGATAATATCAGGATGCATTTGATCGCAAAATTCGTGTAAAATGGAATAATCCCCGTTCACATTATACCGAACACTATCTATATCGGAAATTAAAGGGAGCAATTCATAATACCATTTTCTTGCAACTTGACTACCAAATTTTCCATCCATTCCATTTGTGATGGCGCGATAAACGGTTTCTCCACTAATGGGATAACCATTGTTCATTGCGTATCGGACAAGGTTTGTATCGCCAGCCCACATAGCCTCCGTAGCGAATCCATTGCCAAGATTCCTAGCCACAGAATCCATACCATTATCTATTAGATAGTAGATAATGGAATCTGCATCCGTTGTCCAAATCAAATCTAAAATGACAATTTGGTCTGCATGGGCGTTTGTGTCATACAGGCTCATATCTAAAGAAGCACAATTCTCAATACTTTTTTTTAATTCTGTTAAATTAGAATCTTGAATAGCCCTCCACAAAGAGGAATCTTTAACAAATTCATCACAATTCTCATTTAGTTGTAACGGATACTGCTTTTCGTTATTGGCACTCGAAGTATCATCAGAACACGCCATAAATAGCGCCATTATGCCAAATAAAAATAAGAATTTTTTCATTTGCATTCTCCATTTTTTGTAAATTGAACATAATCGACTTTTGTGTCTTGCGGAATAAAGAGTTCTTTGGCCATGGAACTGTCTAGATTACACTTAGAGAACAAGAGCAAAACTATCTATTTTGTTCTAAAAATAACATAAAAAAGAGCAACACGCTCAAAAAGTTTACAAAAAGGAGTAATTTTGTGTAGAAAAAGGCTTTTTTGAGCAGATTTGTAAAGCCAAACCGATTCCTACTTGGAATGAACCTCCCTAAAACTTGCCTTTGAGGTGCGAAAAAGGTATATTTACACTGATAAGGATAACGCGACCCAATGGAAATTGACATCCAAATAGATTCCCTTACAAACTGCCTAGTGTGTCGAGAAACTGGAGAGCAACTCGACACCGAGTTTCGGCTAGTGTTAAAAACTATTTCAAAGAAAGACGCCGTAGCACTACAACGAAAGGGATGGAAATTCGATTGGAGCATACCACATCAGCACGATTATGAGGTTTATGAGTTGTTGTTGAAGGATGACACTCAAGTGCAAGGTATGATAGCACTGAAGCATATCCGCGATCAATTTTATACACATGTAGATATTGTAGAAGCAGCTCCGGAGAATATCGGGCATCTAGGAAAATACAAAGGCGTAGGAGCTCATCTCTTTGCAATAGCTTGCAAGTTAAGCTGGGATGTCGGCAATGAGGGCTATGTCCAATTTACCGCTAAAACGAATCTTGTAGAACATTATCGTGAAACTTTAGGTGCGCGAAACATCGATTCTCAAAAAATGTTCATCGACAGTTATGGAGCATTGAAACTAATCAAAATCTATTTTCCCGAGGAGGCATAATATGATTGTAGCAGAACTCGAACCCGTCGTTGCATCACGCAAGAGCGATATGCTGCGAGAAAAATTCGACCGCTTCGGTGAAGATTTTTCTGATGGTCGTTTAACCGAACAGTCTTCAACCGAGCGTCATTTCCGTTTGCATGAAGCGATCGCCTATTCAAACAGTTTGGGGCGTCCGCTCACAGAGCAGGAAATGAAGCTGTTCGAAATTTAAACGTTGGACATATTTTTCAGAAGGCCATTGCTGATAAAGCAATGGTCTTCTGTTTTGGACGGGTGGGCGGGGTAAGCCTGGGTGTTACAGAAACCCCTGCGGCTCGGCCATAGCCATGCAAGCATGGCTGTGGCACTCGCCTTGCATGGCTTTGCGGGCGTGGAGACTGAGTACCCGCAAGAAAGGGTGGTGTGCAACGAAGTGTGAACCAGGGGAAGGCTTTCCCCTTTAACAAAGAAAAACGCCTTGCCACATTTCTGTGACAAGGCGGTAGAAAGTTTTGTGGTTGACGATTACCGCACAACCTTGCGGTCTTCTTCCGTCATCTTGAGGAACTGGGCAACGGTCATCTGACCCTTGTCCCCTTTTTTACGGCGGCGGACAGACACGACACCGTCAGCCACTTCCTTCTCGCCGACGATGAGGAGGTACGGCACCTTCTGCAATTCGCACTGGCGGATCTTGTAGCCGAGCTTTTGACGCCTACGGCGTCAGCGGCTACGCCTCGGTCATGCCAAAATAGCGAAGCGCAAGCATTTTGTCGCGACACTCGTTTTGCACACTTTTGAACATGTTCTCGTTGTACTTGTCGGCGTGGCCGGACTTGATCCACAAAGTCTTGTGGCGACATCGTCGCCTCCCGCATCGGCTCGGCTATGGGCAAACGCGTTTGCCCGCAGCACTCGCCTTGGGCGGTAGTCACGATTGGGATGCAAGCATCCCAGCTCTTCGGCTCGGCAATGCCCACGCAAGCGTGGTCGCTGCTCTCGCCTTGCATCGCTGTCCGGCGTAATCACTTCAAAGTAGCCGCGAAATCTGCTGCTTGTTATGGGCGTTCCCCACACTATCGTGTGGGTCGGGCTATATTTTATGGGTTGCCCGGTTCACTCCGTTCCCGTCCAACCTCATAAAACGGCGCCACAGCGCCGCCCCAAGGGGTCACTATCCCTAACGCGAATGCAATAATGTTTTTTCAGCAAGAGTAAATTCTAATTTGCGAAGAATCCCATTATTGGTCCAAGAATCATATTTGAAAAAGTGTTTCCGTATACTTGAATTACGATGGCCTTAAAAAAGCCTATTTCGGTCAAATTCGGAGCGTACCACTTATCCATATCCTTGTTTTGAATACGTACGGCCAACATAGTTGTTGCACTAACCTGATACGGTTCCCAATAAATCGAAATATCGTTTCCTTGAATCTTTGTATGCCGTAAGCGTCCGTAAGAATCGGTTTCGATTTCCTCCCATTTCGAATTTGCTGTACACGATGCGTCAGAAGAACATTCTAATGCATCCTCTATAAATTCATAACTGTTTATTGCGGAGTAGTCCGAAGAACACCCCCAAAAAAACAAAGCAAAAACAATGCCAATGATGCTCTTTTTCATTTTTTTACTCCTATGCTGCGATTACTTACAAAGGTCTTGTTTCCTGTTGATGCCGCGTACTTGGCGGCATTAAATGTTCCTGACTGATTGCTTCCCCCAAAATTTTCAGAAATTACGGCTTTAAGTTCCAGTAAAAAAGATATCACCAAGAAGGGGAAAGCTATTACCAGAGCCGTAAACCCTATGTCCCAGAAAGTGAGCCAATTTAAAATGCCCAGCCAGGCAAGAATTCCTCCGACAAGTCCCCATACTACAGTTCCATAAAGGGAAACAAAGGGTATCGCCATAAAGAGCAATACACTATTAGGTGTAAATTTTGCATGGTCTTCATCGTTGATTGTGACTACCCCTAAAAACAGAGGAACGAAAAACAACAGGTGTCTTGAGACGGCAAACAAGCTATTCCATTCCATAAACCAGGTTGTTAGGCAGATTACCACCATGACAAGAAAGGATATCCCCTGTACTTTTAGAAGATATATCATCAAGTCCGTGTCTATTTCCTTTGGAGGACATTTCTCCTTTTTTTCTTCTTTTACGGGAGCGTCTTTCAATAAAGAGTCTAAAGATATCTCTCCAATACAATATTGTTTAAGATATATAGCCCTGAGCTTTGGGACTATTTTCTTGATAATGTTGCTTCTTTTTGTATCTGTTTTTGCGTCTGTAGAAGTCGCGGGTCTATTGAAGATTAAGTATTTCAAATCTAAGACCATTACGGGAATGGTCAAAACAAATGAAATCGCTATTAAAGTGAACCCGGCATCCCAAAAAGTCAGCCAGCCAATTGCTCCGAAATAGGCTAGAATTGAGCCAATTCCTCCCCATAAAAGGATCATGCAGAACGGTATGGTAAGGATTATTCCAGCAATTTTAAGTGGTTTGGGCGCAAATTCTTGAATAATCATTTCCTTTGCAGTTCCAGTTCCCTCCTTATACCATGTAACTGCCGCGAAAAGTAGAGGAACAAAAAAGAGTAAATGTCTTGAAACAGCAAACAAGGTGTTCCATTCTAAAGCCCTTGTTAAGAAACAGATTCCCAATATAACTCCAAAACTAATTATTTGGATCACAAGCGACATCTGAATATTTTCGTACACTTCAGGGAACAGCCAATTTTTGGTAGAGTCTTTTTCCTTGTGGGAATCTTGTTCTTTGTTCAAATTTTGATTATATGAACGGATGTCTTCTTCTGAAGGGAGTTTGATTTTTGGTCGAGTCAACGCAACTGCGGCAACAATCGGTTCTACGATTGTTTTTGCTTCCAATTCGTGATCAGGATTATGGAAGATATCCTTTAAGAAATTGGGATTTTTCTCCGTATAAGTCTTAAACTCCGCCATAGCCAAAGCGGCTTCGCTCTCGGATAGCATATAGTCATAGCTCAAATTTGCCCAGACATTCTGCAAAATATCGAGCATTCTTTTCGCATCGTCCTCTATTATCTCGTCAAGAACGCCTTTTGCCGTCTTGGAAGCAAGCATTCCGCCCACAAATCCACCGACAATAGTTCCAACTACAGGAATTGCACTTCCGACAGAAGCTCCTGCGATTGCTCCCGCTACACCGGATGAGGTTTGGAGAATGTTTTTGCTCAACTGCTGGAAAGAGATGTCTCCTGAGAAAAAGTTATAGAAATCCTTAACAGAAAGAATGGAAACGGAAACCCCCATTGTAATAACGTTTCCACGTAATACTTTGCTGGCGGCACCATTTGCAGTTTTATGAAATAAAGTATTTGAAAGTTCCGGACCCATCAATTTGACAATTTCTTGGGAAATGCCCGTCTTTTTTATAACACTGTCTAATCCAGTTCTCGCAATTCCACTAACCAGGGTTGTTTGCAACCCTATAAAGCCACCTGCTTTCACTGTCACGATGCAAGAATTCTTCAGGGCCTCTTTAAAATCTTTCCCGTCCCAAATACTTTTGAAAAATACAACCGCTGCACCAACTCCTAGAAATGGAAGTGAATTATAAACGGCTACACAACCCTGTTTCGCGTCATAAATCAAGCCATCGACATTCCCAAACTTTTGTATATTTCTAGCTTGTTCATAAGTTGCAGCACCTTCTCTAATTAATTCCTTCGCTTTACTAGGGTCCGATACTCCGGGGAATTTACCCTCTGCAATTCTTTTTTCCAACAAAGCAACCCCTTGCTCGCCTTGGCCTTTAGGAATCTCGCCAGCCATAAGAGAACCGTCTGCATTTTTGTACTTGTAGTTGCCCTTGTCATCAAACAAAGCATTAACAGACTCTTGTGCGGTTTTATAGTATTTTGTTTGGATAAAAGTGCCATCAGAATATCTGTCTGGGCCATTCAAAGCATTATCGTTTCCGACAACTCGTGCATCTTTCCCTGCGAGAAGGTCATCAACATTATTTGCCTGCTCCGCTGCAAAGCCATGGCCTTGACGAGCTTGGAGTTTCACATTTTCTGCATAAACTCGAGAACTGTTTACGCCAGCCGTTCCAACTACAGAATTTATCTCTTCTCTTGATTCCGAGTTGTTTGAATTGTCATTTTGAACCATAACAGTATCCGTTTTGAAAACATCTATGAAGTTTATTCCATTCCGCAAAAAATCATGCCAAATTTTATGAATACAAAAAAAGGCGTAGATCGTTGCATTTACCAAAGCGAGGCTCTCGAATGCCTAGTACGAAAAACGCAAACGACCCACGCCCCAAACGGGCTGTTGCCCTTGGCCTACGACCAAAGACCGACCAAAAAGTCGGTATGACAAACTGAAGCATACCGCAAAAGCGGCATGCCTGCGTGAGCGTTCGCCTTGTTCCCGTACTTAGAAATTTTCGAGATTTCGCTTTGAGAACAAGAGCTAAACTCTCTATTTTCAAATTAAAATAATATAATTCCCACTCAAAAGCACAAAAAGTTTACAAAAGAGCCTGGTTTTGCGACCCATACGGCAATTTTTCGCTATTTTGTAAAACTGATTGGGTGTTTTAACTGAACAGCGTTGGCATTTTTGAAGAAAAAATGTATTTTGTAGACGAGGATTTTTATGGAAGATCTTGTTCTGACAATTCCGACCCAGGATTTGGGTATCATGGAAACGCTGGCAACTCGCATGGGCTGGACTGTGCGGTCAAAGCGGAGCATTGTCCAGAAATTCGTCGATTCATGTCCCAAGACCCCGATGATGACCGACGAAGAAATCGCCGCTGAAGTCAACGCTGTTCGATACGGGAAATGAAAGTCCTGTTCGACACAAATTTGTGGATATCATTCATGATTGGCAAACGGCTTGCTTCGCTTGCCAATGTTTTATGTCGTAATGATGTTCAAGTTTATATGAGCGAACAACTGCTAGATGAAATTCAAACTGTGGTCGCCCGTCCGAAATTTAACGTTATTATTTCTCAAGAGTCACGGCAAGCGTTTGTTGACATGGTGGATAATGTTTGCCATTGGACTCCAATCACAATACAGGCAAAATCACCTATCAGGGACATCAAGGATCTCTTTATATTGTCAATGGCAGAAAGTGTTCCTGTTGATTTCATCGTAAGCGGAGACAAGGATTTGACGGAACTAGAAAGCCATGCTGGAATACCAATTCTTTCGTATTCGGAGTTTTTGAATAAATTAGGTTTATAAAAAACGCAGGCTCAACCGAGTCTGCGTTTCATTCTAAATGTCATCCCCGCGAAGGCGGGGATCTTTTATGCCACGAGATTACCGCACGACCTTGCGGTCGTCTTCCGTCATCTTGAGGAAGTCGGCAACCTTCATGGAACCCTTATCACCCTCTTTACGACGGCGGACAGAAACGACTCCATCGGCCACTTCCTTCTCTCCCACAATGAGGAGGTAAGGCACCTTCTGGAGTTCGCACTGGCGGATCTTGTAGCCGAGTTTCTCATTCGACTCATCCACTTCCACGCGGACGCCGGCGTTCACGAGTTCCTTCTCGACCTGCTTCGCGTAGTCCACGAACTTCTCGGAAATCGGGAGCACGCGGGCCTGCACCGGAGCGAGCCACAGCGGGAAATCGCCCATGAATTCTTCGATAAGAATACCGAGGAAACGTTCGATGGAACCCACGGCGGCGCGGTGCAACATCACCGGAACGTGCTTCTGGTTGTCCTTGCCGACATACTCGGCACCGAGGCGCATCGGCAAGTTGAAGTCCACCTGGATGGTACCGCACTGCCAGTCACGACCGAGGCTGTCCTTCAGCGTGAATTCGAGCTTCGGGCCGTAGAAGGCGCCTTCGCCCGGGTTCAGAATGTAGTCGAGGCCAGCGAGCTTGGTGGCTTCGGCGAGGGCGGCTTCAGCCTTGTCCCAGATTTCGTCAGAACCCACGCGCTTTTCCGGGCGGGTGGAGAACTTCACCACGATATCGTCGAATCCGAAGTCGTGGTAGATTTCCTTGACAAGGGCGCAGAAGTCGGCCACTTCGCTTGCAATCTGGTCTTCGGTACAGAAGATGTGAGCATCGTCCTGCACAAAGCCGCGTACGCGCATAAGGCCGTGCATCGTACCGGCAGGTTCGTAACGGTGGCACTTACCGAATTCGGCAAGGCGCATCGGCAGGTCGCGCCAGCTACGGAGACCCGTGTTGAAAATCTGGATGTGGCAGGGGCAGTTCATCGGCTTCACGGCCATTTCCACGTCGCCAGCCAGCGTCTTGAACATGTTCTCGTTGTACTTGTCGGCGTGACCGGACTTGATCCACAAAGTCTTGTTCACGATTTCCGGCGTAATCACTTCCTGGTAGCCACGACGGTCAATCTTCCCGCGGATGTAGTCCTTGAGGGCGTTCACCATCTTGGTGCCCTTCGGGTGCCAGAACACCATGCCCGGAGAATGGTCTTCGATGTGGTAGAGATCCATTTCCTTGCCGATCTTGCGGTGGTCACGCTTTTCGGCCTCTTCCAGGAACTTCAGGTAAGTTTCGAGACCTTCCTTGTCGGCAAAGCAGGTGCCATAGACGCGGGTCAGCTGGTCAGAGTTCTGGTCGCCGTGCCAGTAGGCGCCCGACATCGAGAGCACCTTGAAATTCTTGAGCTTGCCAGTGGAGGGCACGTGGGGGCCGGCACAGAGGTCTTCAAAGTTCTTGCCCGGTTCGCCAGTCACGTAGAAGCTGAGCGTGCCGTCGCTGCCTTCGCGGGCGAGAGCGCGTTCGGCGTTGTCCGTCTTGTACTTGTCGCCTTCGGTGCGCTTCAGGCCATCTTCGGCGCTGACTTCGCAACGGGTAAACGGACGGTCTTCCTTGATGATTTCCTTCATGCGCTTTTCGATGCGCTCGAAATCCGACTGCTGGATCGGGGTCGGAGTCATCAAATCGTAGTAGAAACCCTTTTCGATAGCCGGACCGTAGGCGAGCTTGGTGCCCGGAAACAGGTCGCAGATGGCTTCGGCAAGCACGTGGCTGCAGCTGTGGCGGAGGAGCATCAGAGCATCCGGGTCGTCGTTGCTCGGCGTGATAATCTTGATGGTGCCGCTCTCGGTGAGCGGGCGATTGAGGTCGAGGACCTTATCGCCGAGTTTGACGCCAAGCGCCTTGCGTGCAAGACCTTCAGAAATGCTCTTTGCGATTTCGAGGCCGGTTGCGCCCGATGCTACGGAACGTACGGAGCCATCGGGGAAAGTGAGTTCGATTTGAGACATAATAATTTCCTTTTTCATGGGCGGTTCTCGCCCGGTTCCCCAGAAATACGACATCTGGCGGTAGGGCCAAATTTAGCATAAGGCGAGCGTTGCGGCAACCAAGCTTGCTTGGTTTGACATGACCGAGGCCAGCATTTGGTAAATGAGCGAAGCGAATTTACAAAGACGAAAGAATGGTAGTGAAAAACGACTAAAAAGTGTCATTCTGAGCGAAGCCCGTAGGGCGAAGTCGAAGAATCCAGTCCTGATAATATAAAGGGGGAGGAATCCCCCTGATTGCAGCCCGCTTCGCGGTCTTCCATCACACATTTTAAGCGCGGAAAACATCGCGAGCGACGGGCAGATAGAAGCCAGCGGCAAGGTCAAAGGCTCGGATTTCGCTACGCCGACGCTTTCGTTCCTGGGCCATACGCACCTTACCGCAGGAACAGGCGCACCCACGCCGCCGAGCGTTTATACGCCTCCAGGTTCCTATTAACAGAGTAAATCGTACCATGGATGGAGGTCGTAATAACAAAAATATGGCCAAAAGCACTTTTTTTTGAATGTAAGAAAATTTTTACAAAACAAAATTTCTAGGTTTTGAGCGTGGGTTTTCGGCTCTTTCCTGTTCCCAAAAGGCCGATAGATAATTGTACTGATATTATTCTTTTTAGAAGCGCTTCGGCTGCATATCGTTACTATCCTGCTGTCGAACGAAATTTTTCATTACACGATTATTATGCCATTCTTGAAATTTTTTTCGAGACGACTTTGTCGCCTCTCTAGGAGTGTACACTTTTCATTTTTTAGCTTTATTTTTCTGATTATTACTTTATTGGTAAAAACACAAACAGATTAAGCTCTCAAAAAAAACATGCATTTTTTTCTTGTTGTTTTTATCCAAATTACACATAAACTAATAAACCACACATTTAAGGCACTTGAAAATTTCAATGGCCTTGCTAAATTTTAAGCAGCTTCAAATCGAATGAAGCCAAACTGAAGATAACTTAAAATAAAGGATTAAATTATGGCTCCAATTATAGCCTCAATTCTCGAAACAGTGGTTGTATCTGCGGCCGCAACCGCTAGCAAACACATCGCCGAACACCCTAGTGAAACTCTTGAAGCCGTGGGTGAAGTTGTCATCATCAAGCCTCTGGAAGCCGCCACGAGCGCCATTGAGTGGCTTACGGAAAAGATTCCATCTTAAAGGGGTGATACGATGAAAAGTACATTTTTTGCTGCCGATTCCGGCCTTACGTTCACAGACCCCCATGATAGATGGAGATACCCTGTATTCTTTTTGAATAAAAGACTTTGGCTCGCTTCTAACCTGAGGCGGTTTACAGCGTTCCAATCTATCAGTCACGGCGACAACGATGCGGACAATCTCTATGGGCTACTTTACAGATGTGACGAAGAACTCGAAACAGTCATTCCCCATGGATTACGATTGCCGACGACCGAGGAACTGACGGGCCTATTTTCGAAATGGAAAGACCTGATTGCAGTCCATCCGCTTGATGTGGCGGCAGTCTTGAAAAACTACGGCGACATTCCGCTGGCTGGTACAGCATTCATGGCAAACCCTTGCGGAGTCCCGGAGTTTAAGGACTTCGATGAAAAAGGGCTCTACGTCACGAAATCGCGGGACGAACAGGGTTATCGACTCGCTGTCTGCATTACCAGGGACGGGTGCGAATTAACGCGTATTCAAGCGGGACAGCACTGTTCTATTCGTCTCACTTTCGACACAGAAACTCTCAGCTAGAGGTTCCCCATGAATATCCAAAAGATAAGGGATTTTTTTCATGAGATTATAGATGTATTAATTTATCCGTTCATTTTGATTGAAAAAAGCGAAAAAGCCTCTCGCCGCTGCAATTTCGCTAAGAAGAAAAAAAAGAGTAAGCCGACTATTCCAAATCCTAACTTCGGGGTAATCCCGGTTGAAATAGTCCGCGCAAAGTTGGCTAAGACGAATGGGACTACGCCCGCGCAGCCAACAAACAGGCAACCAGAAACTATCAAACGTCCGAACATACACATAAGTATGATTCGAAAAGACAAATTTGAAGCCGCTTTGGCTAAGCTGAATGGAAATACTCCTGCTAAGCCAACGGGCAGACGAACAGAAAAATTTTATCATTAGTGACCACCTCCTCGGAGGCGTCCATTTGAAATAGATAGATTAAACCCGTTCCAAGCGCTTGGAACGGGCATTTTTTTAAACGAAGCATTCCGCTTCGGCTATCTTCGCAATATGAAGCAGTAGTTCACGCATCGTTGTGAACTTAGCTATTGTTTCAGCTTCATCGACCAGGTGCTTGTCGAACACGGCGCGAGGCACTCCGTCGGAATAGCTTTCGATGGCATCGTCCAAAAGGCCGACCTTGCTTCTATGCCATGCGGAGAAATAATCCTTCGCCCAGCTGTACGTTCCTTTTTCCCTGATTGCAGCCCGCTATGCGGTCTTCCATCACCCCACGCCTAGGGGCTTGGCCCCTAAAACCCCTTTTTTGTGTTATTGCGAGCGTAGCCCGACCGTCTTGTCATGCCCCGCTTGACGGGGCATCTCCCTTTTACTAAAATAAACACTGACATAGCCTGTGGCGTAAAAAACATAGGCGCAAGTTTAACGATGAGTTAGTTCTTATTCTTGTAATCGAAATCTAGCAGTTTCAAATCCACTAGAATAAGGCGAACGCTCACGTCCAGCAATGGGCGTGGGTCGTTTGTACGTATGGTGGATAGGTTTTGCTAGAGCCTCGATTACAGTATGTACTTTCGACACCACGCTTTTTTTGTTGTTTGTACAAGTATAGGAGCTAGAAGGAGTCCTTGTGAGTCAGTTCGACGTGTATAAAGTCAAGACGGAAAATGCAGATTGGCGGGGAATCTGTTCCTTGAACGGAATCGACTTTGATTCTTTTTGGACCAAGCAGGAGTTTACCTCGTTAGCCAAATTGTTGAAACCTGGTGAATCGGTTCTTGGTTTTACTGCCGGAATGGTGCGGGTTACGGTATCGGGAAAGACAACTTTGTTAGGGAAAGACTCTTGGCTTGTTGCCCTGACCGATATGAGACTTCTTTTGGTAACGACAACGCCGCTGAAAGGAACGGTCAAAAGCAAAAGTATCGATATAAAGAAAGTGTCGGGAATGGTTGCTTCGCAGAACAGGGCCTTGGGCCAATTGGTGATTGTGTCAAATGGTGGAATAGTCACTATTGAAAATGCCATGGTGAATACGGTCAAGAGCATAGAAAGCCTATTCAACAAAATAAAGGACATCGTCAAACCGCCTGAAACGACAAATCAGAAAGAAATAGTCCCTAATACAGAAACTCTTAATTCGCAGGAACAGGCGGTTCAAGAGCCCAGGCAAATGAAAGTGCAGGCGAGAAAAGAACCTGTAGTGAATCCTTTTTCCGATGAATTGGACGAATACGAAGAAAAGGCCAAATCGGATGTAAATTCAGTGGTTGCCGTTTTGGTGGCTTTGTTCTTCGGAAGCGTTGGTGTCCACGATTTTGTTTGGGGACGTGCTATTTTTGGGATAGAGAAAATTGCTTTTACTATTGCTGCGTGGCGGTCTGCTGCTAACGGGCATGAAATCATTTCGGCTTTGTTAGTCTTAGGACTGACAGTTTGGGTTTTTATTGACATATTACGAATGCTGAATGGAAAGTATTTTAAAGGACGGACTTACTCACAGATACCTCAATTTTTTCGTATAGTAGCCTTTGTTATGTGTGGTATTGGGATATTGTTTAGCGTAGGATCACTTCTTTCGGAAATTAGTGATAATTCAAAAAAAGATTATGGTGGGCATGTTTACCATGATGACATTGTTGTGGCATACAATCAGAATGCGGCTCAGGCCAAGGTGAAATATGAAAATAGACGTTTCAGTATCATAGGGCAAGTCGGCTCTGTAGAGAAAAATGTTTGGGGTGATTATTTGATAAAACTGGAATCAGGCGGCCTTGGATACGCAAACCCTACGAACAAGGTTAAGGAAATGGATCTCTACTTTTCAAGTAGGCAGTCAAAAGAAATTTTGCGATTGCAAAAGGGGAACCGTTTTGCTGCGAGTTGTATCGGTCGTGGCTTGACTTTTGGAACATATACGGCAGAAAAATGTATTTTGAAACATGTTGTTCAGTATAAATAGATGAATTACTTGATGCAATATATCGCTTTTTTGCTCGGTGCCTTCGCGTTATTTGCGTTTTCTGCTTGTTCCGAATATCCCGAGATGGAAAATGACATTTTGGCTTATCATGTATTCAATGAAGGACAACTAGATGTAGCGAATGACGACAGTTCCTATGTGGACTTGGTCGCTCGTTCCTTTGGGATTAGCCCCAAAGAAGTTCGCAAAGTTCAGAAGTATATCGTAAAAAAAGGGACGGAGACAAACTTGCGCTTTGCTTACGAGGCGATGCTACATGCCAAGGTCGTGGAATTACTTGATAGGACTGGAAATGGCGCTAGAAAAGATTATGTGGTGAATGTACTTGCTCCGTACTTGAATTCCCTGACAAAAAATGAACCTTATAAATCGGGAATTGATCGGGAAATATTTGAAAATGATTTGGTTTGCCTGTTTGGAAAATTCTTTGGAAGTCCACATGTGCTTAGGGACTTTGTTGATGATTTGCACCGTTACAACAATGGTGGTGTTTCCAGTACGGATAATCTCAATGCCCTAAATAAGGTTCTTGTGGAATACAATCTTTTTGTGGTGCTGAATCAGCGGAGCAACCTGAATGTATTAAAGGTTGATGATGTTATTTTGCCTCCATCTGAATACAAATGGAAAAGTATTTCTGTACTGAACCTGAAACGGATTATGCCGGGATTGCTGCCTCCTCTGCAAGGTTTTTACACGGCGGGAGAAAATCGTGTTGTCGTAATAGACGATATGGTAAAAACGAATGTTGAAGAAATTGCCGCCGAGATAGAACAAGGCAAGTTCTTTTCAAAGTACGAAGACCGGCGGTTTGATAAATTCTGGCATTCCATAGGGTTGAATCTGAATGTGGGAAAGGCCAGTAAAATATATAAGACCTTGATGAAAAAAGATTTCGCAGGACATACGAAAACATATATCAAGACGGCGCTTTCTATGGAAATCGCTATTCACGAGGCGAAGCATCTTGTGGACCAGATTGAACATCCTGAATTAACATTGAATTTAGATGCGGAGTTCTCTGCACATGTAACATCGGCGATATTCAATCCAGCTCCACGGGCTGCCTTGCTTTCCGCAATACGTCGTATGGAAAATTATGCCATGTACCATCGGCTTTCACGCATGAATGAGGTAGCGCGTAAACTATGGGAAATGGCCATGCGTTCTGCTGGGGAAGAAATCTATACAGAAGATTCCCTAAGGCGTGATTTAATCCACTTGTACAATGACTACCGAACTATACGAGAAAATGCTTTTTTTGAACCTTTGGGCGATTTTAATGAAAAAATTGTGAGAAAAATCGCAGAACATTATGGTGTTGCAAACCCCGGTGATTCTATTGATTTAAGTTCTCCAAACGAGTCTATGGTTAAGGCTCCTTCAAAACTCTTTGCCCCCTTACAAATCCCCTCTCAACAAATCACGAATAGGTATATGCCAGAAATCCAGGTTAAGGGTGATGCTGATTCTAACCGTAACTCCAAGAAGTTTGACAATGCCTATTATGGAGGAGTCAAGTCTATCGAGAGTGGAAATTCACCAGGAATAGTCATTCGCGAAAGTGATTCTAAGAAAATTGTGGTTCAGGACGCTCCTATTTCGTTTTGAATAATATATATTAACGAACAACGTAGCCCTGAATCGCAAGTCGGAAGGGCTAGAAGGGGTTTTTATGCGAAAGGCGTTATTTGCAATCCTTGGAATGGCGGCTATATTTGCCGCTTGCTCGCAGACGGTGTCAGCGTCCTCAAATGACGATGAAAATTCTTCCACCGAAAACAGTTCCGGTAGCAAGGGGTCTGGCGACGGCTCGTCGGGTTCGGGTAGTTCAGAAGACGTGCTGGACAAGGACTGCGTTGGGGAACCGGGCAAGCCCTGGGACGGCACAACGGCAAAGGATTTTGCCTGCGGTTCGGGAACTAAGTTGAGCCCGTTTATCATCTTGACGGCGGAACAGCTAGCACATTTGTCTTTTGTTGTAAACGCTAACGACAAGAATTTTAGCGGCAAGTATTACAAGCTGGCGGCAGACATCAAGCTGAACGACGGCAAGGTCATTGATGACAAGGGTGGCTTGGTCGGAGATTCCACCAAACTCCACAAGTGGACGCCTATCGGAAATTCTAGCGTCGCCTTTGATGGGACATTTGACGGCAATGGACATACTGTAAGCGGAATGTTTATTAACACCACGAGTACACATAACGGACTGTTTGGGAATAATCGTGGTTCTATTCATAGTCTTACTTTGGACAACTCTTGGATATATGGAGGAAAACAAACAGGTGGTGTCGTCGGTTATAATGTTGGCTCCGTCCAAAAAGTGACCAACCAGGCCAGCGTATTGGGTTTTGAAGACTGTGTTGGTGGAGTTGTTGGTAATTCTAATCAGAAGGACTATAAAGACAACTCTACTTTGAAAAACCTATTAAATGAGGGCTTTATTACAGGAAAGAATAATGTAGGAGGGGTAGCGGGTTGCGCTGCCAACATTACGGTTGATTCCTTAGAAAATAGAGCTTTTATTGATGGCAAAGGATTGGTTGGTGGTGTTTTTGGAGGTATAGGGGGCTCTTCAAAAAATAACATTCGATACGTAAAAAACTCGGGGAAAATAAAAGGTTATCATTTTGTAGGAGGAATTTCAGGGCATTGTGGCGCAAATTTAAGCATTAGCTCTCAAGATAAAGCCTCCTATAATTGCCCTAAATTGCACGCTTGGGAGTGTGGAAACATTACAAAAGCTTACAACAGTGCGGTAATATCGGGAAAAAACTACGTTGGTGGAATTCTTGGTGTAGCTTGTTACGGGTCAATTTCTTCTTTGGGAAATGTGGCTGATATTGAAGGAGATTATGGCACTGCAGGTGTCGTTGGATCAGTCTCTTTCATTACATCAAGCTCCTTGTACAACACGGGCAATGTGAACGGAAAAATATATGTAGGCGGTATATTCAGCTACAATAATGAAGGCGTAACCAACGCCGCCTATTCCACAGGTAAGGTCGATGGTGATTCTCTTGTAGGCTTAATGATTGGTTACAACTACAATACCACCATGGCAGATTATTATTACCTGAAACAGGGTGACCAGGAATCCTTCGGTCTAAACAATGGCGGTGGAGTCGCCACACCTAAAACAGAAAGCGAAATGAAATCTGCCGACTTTGCCAAACTCCTCGGCGACGATTTTACCTACGATTCCGGCCTCAATGGTGGCTATCCTATCCTTGCTTGGGAGAAAGAGTGATATGAAATACTGCTTAAGGTGTGCAAGAGAAATTGGTGAAGGACATGACTTTTGTCCTTATTGCGGGTCGTCGCAAAAGAAATCTGCCGTGCCAGGACAAACTTCTGCTGTAAAAGGTTCTTCTGCTAAACTTCCCATCATTGTCGGCATTTGCGCCATCTTTGCTATTATTCTGGTTGTTGTCGCGCTTGTCGAAAAATCAAATGTTGTTGAAGCGAATCATACCTACAAGCAACATTCAAACCCCGTACAGGAAAAAATTTTTTCTTCGCCGACAATCTCCGTTTCTGCTAAGCAAATTTTGAACGATTATGACAATAACGAAATTCACGCAGGTGAACAATATAATGGCAAACGCGTGCGGATAGCGGGGTGTGCAGCCAACATAGACAATTCATTAGGAATTCTATCTGTCTTTGTTAATTCCTGTGGTGGTCCGTTTGATCTAAAATTTGTTCATGCTCGCTTTCCCGATAACGCAAAAAAAAGCTTGACAAGCTTGAACAAAGGACAAAGAATCATAGTAGAATGTACTATAGTTGATGGTGGTAACGTTATGGGCGTTGCTGCGGAAAACTGCGTTTTGAAATAGGAGGAACCTCATGGAAAGCAATCAATTGGAATATGTCGGATTCTGGGCTAGAGTCCTCGCTACAATCATCGACGCAATTTTGCTTTTAATAGTTACATTGCCATTACTGCTTGCCTTTTATGGGGCTTCATATCTGACAGATGAAAATTCTGTCGCCGGTCCATTGGACTTTTTTCTGTCGTACATATTCCCAGTGGTGGCGACCTTGCTTTTCTGGTACTGGAAACAGGCTACTCCCGGTAAGATGGCTGTATCTGCGAAAATTGTAGATGCAAGGACCGGCAAGGAACCTTCTGTTGGCCAATATGTCGGACGCTATTTTGCTTACATTCTTTCCGCGATTCCCCTTTGCCTTGGTTTCCTGTGGGTTGCCTTTGATTCAAAGAAGCAGGGATGGCACGATAAATTGGCTGGAACGGTGGTTGTTAGGCCGAAAAAACACACGGAAGATGTGAAATTCGAGAATTGAATCGTAATTATCAATGCACTATCCAAACCCCTCATTTTGCAATGAATAGAAAACAACATTTTAGGCCCCATGTGCAAGGGGAGTCCCTTGAAAATCAAATAAATCTGCTGTATGATAAAATTACAGAAATTCTTATATTACCAATGGTAATATTTGCCGCAACGGTTTTTATTTGGATGATTTACATCGGCTTTATGAAAGTCGAACTTCTTACAGTTATTTTTCTTTTATTTCTGCTAGTTGTTTTCTCCGTTAGAGCTTTTTTCAAGATTAAGAAGCTGCATCGGCAAATTTGGTTTTACAGAAAAGGCTTAGATGGCGAAAGATATGTAGGCTCCATGCTAGAAAAGATTTCTTCCAACAAAACAATTGTTTTTCACGATGTAATCTGTGAAAAACAGAATAATGGTAAAATTGTAAAGTTTAACATAGACCATGTTGTCATAAGCACAAAGGGGATTTTTACCATTGATTCCAAAAATTGGTCTTTACCTGACCGGGAATATAATCAAGCAGACTTTATATTTAAGGATGGCGAACTTATTGACAGTACAGGCGTGTTACAAAAAGACCTAATGAACAAGATCGATTCTCAAGGGAAATGGCTAGAGGATAAAATCTACGAATGGATTCATCAGCGTTACCCTGTTTACAGGGTCGGCATAATGATTGGTGCTTATGTAAACAACGTAAATAGAGATTTTTCCAAGTTTTGGATTGTTAATGACAGCGCATTCGCGGGACTACTTGACAAGGAAACAGAAAAGATATCCGTACAAGATGTATTGCGCATTTCGGATTCCCTCCGTCGATTCGTGGAAAAGCCGATAAAGTGAAGCTTACAGGGTCTTAGGGGCGGAGCCCCTAGGCGACCTTTGGACACTTGGCCTTTAGGCCTTAGTGTACATGGCCACCTTTAGGTGGTGGGGTGGTGGAAGACTCGGTTACGCCTAGCCGAGGTTGAAAACAGGGGGAACCTTCCCCCTTTTATGTCATAATTCCTATATTTCTCGCAAACCAAGGAGTTTTTTATGGCTGAAATCGGTACACCTCTTAGTTCTAGCGCCACCAAGGTTCTTTTTTGCGGTGCAGGCGAGCTGGGCAAGGAAGTCATCATCGAGATGATGCGTCTCGGCGTCGAAGTGGTCGCCGTGGACCGCTACGCTAACGCCCCGGGCATGCAGGTGGCCCACCGTTCCTACGTCATCAACATGCTGGACGGTGCCGAACTGCGTCGCGTGATCGAGCAGGAAAAACCCGACTTTATCGTGCCGGAGGTGGAGGCCATTGCTACCGATACGCTTGTGGAACTGGAGAAGGAAGGTTTCCACGTGATTCCCACGGCCAAGGCCACCAAGCTGACCATGAACCGCGAGGGTATCCGCCGTCTTGCCGCCGAGGAACTGGGACTTGCTACCAGCCCTTACCGTTTTGCCGATAGTTATGAAGATTTCAAGAAGGCCGTCGCCGAGATCGGCATCCCCTGCGTGGTGAAGCCGGTGATGAGTTCTTCGGGCCACGGCCAGAGCACGGTGAAGACCGAGGCCGACGTGGACAAGGCTTGGGAGATTTCCCAGACGGGTGGCCGCACGGGCGCGGCGAGCCGCGTGATTGTGGAAGGCTTTGTGCCTTTCGACTACGAGATTACCCTTTTGACGGTGCGCCATGTGGGCGGCACCAGTTTCTTGCTGCCGGTGGGGCACCATCAGGTGGGCGGCGACTACCAGGAATCCTGGCAGCCCCAGCCCATGAAGCCCGAGCTGCTGGAGCAGGCGAAGGACATTGCTAAGAAGGTCACCGACGCCCTGGGCGGCCGTGGCATCTTTGGCGTGGAACTGTTCGTGTGCAAGGACAAGGTGCTGTTCAGTGAAGTGTCCCCGCGCCCTCATGACACGGGCATGGTCACCATGATTTCCCAGGACCTTTCGGAGTTTGCCCTGCATGCCCGCGCAATACTTGGCCTGCCTATCCCGAACATCGCTTTCCACGGCCCCAGCGCTTCCAAGGCTATCGTGGTGGAAGGCGAGTCCGACCACGTGAAGTTCAGCGGCCTGGAAGATGTGCTTGCCGAACCCGACACTGCGCTTCGTTTGTTCGGAAAGCCCGAACTGAAGGGCCACCGCCGCATGGGCGTGCTCCTTGCCCGCCGTGATACGGTGGAAGAGGCCAAGGCCTGCGTCATGGCCATGCGCGAGAAGGTAAAGGTCACGCTGTAAAAGGCCGCCTTCATATTGTTCTAGCAACAGTTGTTGACAAAATACAAGCCCTTGTTCGGGGGCTTGTTTTTTGCTTCGACATTGTGTATATTTAAGACAATGGAACCGACTTGACTGGTTGCCGCCTGGCCTTTGGCCAGTTTCTATATGGTATAACAAAAGAGGAAACATGGCTCGCGAAATTCGAGAGACCCCTATTTTGTTCGGCGAGGATGCTCGCCGGTTTTTGGCCCGTATGGAAGAGCGGCACCCGGAACCTCCGGAAGTTCGTGCCCGCATCCAACGGAATTACGAACTTTTCAAAAAGGCTTATGAGCGTGGCATGGCAAAGATGCGTGCCCGCGAAGCGGCCAACGGAGGTGATGACCCGTGCTTCAGAACCGTATAGATAAATCCCGTCTGGATTTTGTCCGATTGCGCCCTGCTAAGGCAGTTAAACATTTTGACTGCGGGGATAGGGATTTGAATGATTTTATCTTGAATCGGGCCTCTGCTTTTCAAAAGTATTTGATTGCTGTTACTTATGCTTGCGTTAGCATTGATGACGCAAGTAAGGTTTACGCCTATTGCAGTCTTGCCAATGATAAGGTTGCTATAACCGATTTCAAGGATAAGGCTGAATTCAATCGCTTCCGCAAAAAGAACGGTTTCCCAAACGAGAAACGTTTGAAAAGTTACCCTGCGGTCAAGTTGTGTCGTTTGGGTGTTGATGTTACTGCAAAGGGGAATCAGATTGGTTCTGGGATGTTGGATTACATCAAATGGATGTTCGTCACCGAGAACAGGACCGGTTGTCGCTTCTTGACGGTGGACGCCTACTTGGATGCGGTCCCGTTCTACGAAAAGAACGGCTTTCGCAGGATGAATGCCGAGGATAATGACCCCCATACCCGCCTTATGTATTACGACTTAATGGATATTGTCGGGTAAAAAGGGTCAAAATCAATTCTCTTCGCCGGCTTTCAAGGATTTCTTGATGGCTTCTAGTTGTTCCTTTGTACAGGCTCCGGAGATGTAGATGATGTAGTCTCCGACAATCTTTTGCTTTTGGGGATTCATGTTGTAACTGTATTCCCAATGTAGGGGCAAGGTCTTTCCGTAGAACTGTTTCAGTTTTAGGGAATCTTCTGCGTTAAAAGAAATTAGGGGTCTTTCAAATATTTCAAAAGAGGATTCGCGAGGGGTGGCCGCGCAATCCCCCGGAACTGTACGGCACTCCAGTTTGCCATCTTCTTTGAGGGAGGTCACGTGCTTTGTACATAGGGAGCCGCCGCCACTCATGTATTCAAGGCCTTGCAAGAGTGTGACTTTTTTTTCTATGGCGGGAATGGAAATGGTGAAATAGGTGCCGTAACCGCTGCCCGCGGCGGAGATGTCGACCTTGAAGGAGTTGTATTTCTTGTAGGCGTGGAGAGAAATGCCGCTTTCGCCGGGATTGAGTTCGGAACTGTTGTAAAAGCAGAAATCCGCAAAAATGGAGTCCCCCTGGGCGAAGGCTTGACCGCCAAGCAGGAATAGGACTAAAATAAGGGTAAAAGATGCCTTGTTCACCTTCAAAAGATAAGATTTTTTGCCTTTTTAAGGTCCTTTTTTGTATTTTTCGCCTATGAATTTTCATCCTTTTGTAAAGCTGTTCCTCTGTGCGGCCTTGCTCGCTCCTGCGGCTTTTGCCCAGGAAACAGTGGAGTCCGTCCGTCGCCAGATCAAGGCGGTGGAGGCGGAAACCGCCCGCGAAAAGTCGCTCCATGACACCGAGAAAAAACGCCACGCCGAATTCGTGGAGGTGGGCCGCAAAAAAGTCCAGGCCCTGGCCGCCCAGAACAAGACCCTGAAGGCGGAAATCGACTCCTTGAAGGCGGAACTGTCCCACCTTGCCGAGGCCCGCCAGAAAACCGCAGGCACTGTCCGTTGGTTCGAGGGCCGCAAGGCCAAGTACGGCGAGACCCTCGCAAAAGTTATCGACTCCCTGGCCCCCGTCTTTGAATCCGACTTCCCCTACCGCAACGAAGAAGCCGTCAAGAGCGTCCAGGAAATCGCGGGCCAGCTCCACAAGGGCCTCATCGAGGCGGACGACGCCCTGAACCGCACCCTGGAAGTCTTTTATGACCGTATCCGCCTGGGCTACACCACCGAGGTTTACAAGGGATTTTTGCAGGTGGACGCCCGCAGCGTGCCCGGCACCTACCTCCGCTACGGCGCGGTGGAGAGCATCTTTGTGAGCAACGACGGTAACGACGTGCTGTGGCTCTCCCGCGGGGCCGACGGCACCTACCGCTGGAACAACGTCTCCGACAACCTCGCCATGCGAACCGCCCTGAAGGACGTGATGAAGGTGGCCGAAGGCAAGACCGCCCCGAGGCTGGTGACCATTCCCGTGGTCGTTCCGAAGGAGGGGCTGTGATGAAGTGTGGAATGTGGAATGTGAAGTGTGTAATGTGGGCGCTAGTTGTTGCTGTTGCCTTGACTGCACCCGCCTCTTTTGCACAGCAGGCTCCTGCAGATATCGACGCCGTCAAGAAGCGTGCGGAACTGAACAGCGCCAAGGCCGACCTGGAAGAGGCCCGCAAAAAGCGTGACATGGCCGTTGCCGCCCGCTGGAAGGACCGTGAGACCGCCAACCAGGAACGGGAACTTTTCAACGAGAAGTATAACGAAAGCAAGGAGAAGGTGGACGCCCTAATGTCGGAGCGGGCCCGCCTCTTCGAAGACGTGCGCGTGGCCCGGGAAGACCTGGCGCAGGTCAAGCTGCAGGCCGAAAAGGCCCGTGCGGAATTTTTGTCTCTTGCGGCGGGCCCCGAGCGTTTGGAGGCCCTCGCCAAGTTCCAGGAACAGGGAATCCCCTTCAAGCTTGCCGAGCGTGTAGAAGTCCAGAACAAGGTGAAGAAGGAAATGGGCCTGTACAAGGACGACCCGGTCCGCATTGCCAAGGGACTGTTCGACGCCGCCCGCGCGGAGATGGACTTTACCCGCGAAATCCAGATGGAGCAGGGGGAACTGGTTTTTGGCAGGTCTGTAGCCCAGGGCATGCGCCTCCGCATGGGCGGTCTCTACGCCATGGAACTTGCGGACGCCGCCGACGGCCTCACCGGAATCAAGCCTTCGGCCCTGATGCTCCCCGTGGCAGGCGAAAAGAAGCGCAGTTTCAGCTGGCAAGAAAACCTGACGCCCGAGACCCGGAAAGAGATTGAAGCCGCCTTCGCCCATGCCAAGGATTCCGCCTTTGTCAACGTGCCGGTGGACGTGCTCTTGAGTACGGAACTTTCCTCCGAGCTGGCGAACCACCAGGAGACCACCTGGAAAGACGACCTGATGGAATTTTTCAGGAACGGCGGCATTCTGATGTACCCTATCGTGACGCTGTTCGGGCTTGGCCTGCTGGTAGCGCTGTGGCGGTTCCTGTGGCTGTTGATTGCGGGCTTTGGCGGCCTATCTACGGGTCGCACCCTCAAGGCGCTCCGGAAGGGCGACCTGGAAACCGCCCGTGCCCAGGTGAAACGGGCCCACGGCAAGGTGGGGCGCGTGCTGAAGACGGTGCTTCTGAAGGACTATTCCGGCCGGGGGGCTGGGGAGAAGGCTCTGGAAGAGTTGTTCGCCCGTGAAGTCCCGAAAATCGAGAGCGGCCTCACCTGGATTTCCGTGTTTGCCGCAACCGCCCCGCTGCTTGGCCTCTTGGGTACGGTGATGGGCATGATCGAACTCTTCGACGTGATTACCATGCACGGCACTTCTGACCCGAAACTCCTGGCGGGAGGCATCTCCATCGCCCTCGTGACCACGGAAGCGGGCCTGATCGTGGCTATCCCGCTGCAGCTGATCCATACCTTCCTTACCAACAGGGCGGATTCTTTGCGGAGCCGCATGGAAAGCGCTGGCCTTGCGGTGCTGAACGCGCTGTGGGTCAAGGAAAAGTCCCAGGAAAACGCCTAAGGAACTGTCGGGAGTTTCTGTGGAAACCGTAAGCGAAATATCCGTCATCGAGGCGGCTTTCGGAATCCTCTTTCGGGGAGGGTGGGTGCTTGCGCCCATCTTTGTGCTGGGGTGGTTCGGATGGTTTTTGATGATAGAGCGTTACGGCTACTACTTTATGCTCAAGGGCGGCAGCGTGAACGGCGTGCTGGGCGGGTTCTGGAAGAACCTGGAAAAGAAGGGTGAGGAAGAGGCCTTCAAGAGACTTTCCCGCCGCCCCTACGGTTATTTTTACGCCCTGGCGTGCGACGTGCGGAAGTATCGAGACCAGGGCCCCGTGGCGGTGCGTAACGCCATGGAAGAGACCCGCCACCGCATTTCGGTGAACCTTTCCAAGTCCCTGAGGACCATTTCTACCTGTGCGGCCATCGCCCCCATGCTTGGCCTCTTGGGAACGGTGTCTGGCATGGTGCATACCTTCGAGACTATCCAGCTTTTTGGCTTCGGGAACCCCGTGCTCTTGGCCGACGGCATTTCAGAAGCGCTGCTTACCACCCAGGCGGGGCTTCTGGTGGCGTTCCCCCTGATGCTTGCCTACAACTACTTGGCGGGCCGCGTAGAAGACGTGGAAAAACAGGCCTGGAGCGAAGCGCTGAAGTACGAATCTCTTGTGTTTGAAAATCCCGGAAGTCATCCTGGAGGGAAGGTCCCTGAGCTTGCCGAAGGGCCGACCGATAGGATCCAGGACAATGATAATCCCGATTCTCGTGAAAATAACGAGGTGCAAAAATGAGTTTTATCCGTAAAAGATCGCAGGAAGGCGGAAAGATAGACGTGTCCCCCATGTTGGACATGGTGTTCATCCTGCTCATCTTCTTTATCGTGACGTCGACGTTCACCCGTGAGACCGGCGTGGACGTGACCAAGCCCAAGGCAAGTTCTGCGAAGGATTTGGCCAAGGAAAGTATTTTGATCGGCGTGACCCGCCAGGGCACCATCCACATCAACGAGACCCAGGTGAACCTTTCCACCCTCAATACGGTGCTTCGCCAGATGATGGCCGAATCTCCGGACCGGCCGGTGATTATCGTGAGCGACCGGGACGCTCCCAACGGCGTGGTGGTGGACATTCTGGACGAATGCAACCTGGCCAAGGTCCGCAAGGTTTCCATTTCGGCGAATAAGGAGGAATAAGAGGTTATTAGCACGCTCGTTTCACTCGCTTTGAGTAATGAGGTCGCCTTGCAAGCAAGGCTCTGAGCAAAAGAATGGCGCCAAGGGCGCAATACTAGAAACTTAGGGAACCAAATTTTTTCTCATACCTCAAAGCGCAGCGACCCCATACCTCACACCCCTATGCTCGACTTTCTCGCGAAATATTTCCGGTTTCCGGTGGCCTTCGTGCTCTCCTTTGTGGTGAGCGCGGTGTTTTTCCTTGCGGTGCCGGTGCTGAACGCCCTTTTCTTTGACAAGGGCAAGCGGACGGAAAAGCAGCTGGAAACGGTCACCGAGGTAGAAGTCCTGGTAAGCGAGAAAAAGCCGGAGGTGAAGCAGAAGGTCATCCGCACCATCGTGAACCCCAATCCCTTCAAGATTTCCTCAAACATGGGAGTCTCCCGCAGCCAGAATTTCCAGATGGACTTGTCCTTGGCCCGCGGTGCCGCAGGAGACGGCGTGGCCGTCGGCACGGGCTCCATGGAAAACGTGGTCTATGAGGCGGGCGAGGTGGACGAACAGGCCCAGCCCCTGAAAGAAGTGCAGCCCGCCTTCCCGGAAAAAGCGAAAAAATTGGGTCTCTCGGGCTACGTGAAGGTCTATATCGTCATCGACGTCTATGGGGACGTGGCCCAGGCAAGCATCATGAGCCAGGACCCTGCAGGTTACGGCTTCGATACCGAAGCCCTGAAGGCCGTGCGTCAATGGAAATTCTCTCCCGCTAAACTTGGCGGTTACCCTGTGGCGCAAAAGGCCACGAAGGAGTTCCGCTTTGTTAAATAAGGTTCGAGGTACGAGGTGTGAGGTCGCCTTGCTTAGGCAAGGCTCTGAGCAAAAGTTAGGCAGCGAAGCTGCGATTATGATTGCCCAAACCTCAAAGCGAAGCGTGCTCAAAGCGAGCTTGCTCGCGACCTCATTGCTATTGTCGTTTCTGCTGTCTGCCTTTTCTCACGCGGCCGAGGATTATTTTTTCAAGGCCAACGAACTCTACGATCAGGGAAAATTCAAGGAGGCGGTGCCGCTGTACCGTGCCGCCATTGACGAGGGCCGTTACGAACCTTTCGCCTGGTTCAATTTAGGGAACGCCATGGTCCAGCTGGACCGCAAGCAGGTGGCCCTGGTGGCTTACAAGCGCACCGTGGAACTGTTGCCCACCTTCGAGAAGGCCTGGATGCTCATGGGGGACCTCTATTACCTGAGTGGAGACGTGGGGGAGGCCATCGCGTCCTACAACCGGGCCATTGAACTTGGGGTGGAATCGGACCACGTGCACTTTGCCCTGGCGGAATGCTACCTGAAGGGGCGGGACTGGACTTTGGCCCAGAAGAACTTTGAGCGAGCGCTGGCCCTGAACCCCGACCGCATGGACGCTTGGTACGGCCTTGCCGAAGTTTACGAGAAGTTGGGCGACTACGAATACGCCATCAAGACCCTGCAAAACGCCCTCCAGATGACCGCCACGGCAGGCGCCGATGTCCACTTTACGCTGGCCTATTACTACCGCAGCATGGACTCTACCAGGCTTTCCCTGAACGAAATGGAAAACGGCTTGCTGATGGACCCGGAAAACGTTTCCGCCAGGCGTTACCTGGCCCAGATGTATGTGCAGAACAATTCCCCCTGGATGGCCATTTTCACCCTGGAAGAGGGACTCCGCTACAAGAAGGGCAAGGGCGATTTGAACCTGGATTTGGGACAGATTTACTTTAACCAGAAGCGCTACGACGAGGCCTTCGAGTGTTATATGAAGGCCTGGCTTGCGGGCAGTTCCCAAGGCCGCATCGGCGCCGAGAACGTGGGCCACGTGTATTCCAACGCCGGCGATACCGAAAAGGCCGAAAGCCTTTACAAGCGCATCCGGGAAAAGAAGTAGAAAATCTTCTTGATTTTTCCCAAAAAAGATTGTATATTATGAATGAAACCGATGAGTACGCTACGGCGCGATGCCGTAAAACGGGCTTGTCGGTTTTTCTTTTTTAATGCCTTTATGGCGTCGTCATATACGTTCGGATGAACAGGGAACGCGTGGATTCCTGTGGATGAGTATCGTATGGATAGGACGTCAGTAACAACTAGAGCGTCTCGACCGCCAAGTCCAATATTGCATGAGCATTTGACAAGTTCACTTCTGATGTGTCCATTTTCAAATTCTTGTATGTCGGTTCCTATCAGATTTGGCAAGACTTCAAGAATGTTGAAATCTGGGAAAAAGAAGGAATAACCTGCCTTTCCGTCCTTTTTTGATTTTGAGTCAAAGTAAGTGAACTCCTTGCTCCCTAAAATATGCCTGTTTTGTTTGTTTTTGTTGATTGGTAGTTCATACTCGCTGTAAACGCCTCGCTGTCTGGCGAGGCGCAGCTTTTCTTCTGCTGTCAGTGGTTTGCTGGACAGGGAGTCCAGGTGCCCTTTATTCATAAGCCAAGTTATTTTATGTGGATATGAAAAAGGGCTTAGGTTCCTAAACCGAAAAAGTCCCTGCTTTATGCTAGGACAGGAGGTAATATACAAATTTGCGTTGTCGGGGCGTTAGGGACGGGCTCTTTTGTAAACTTCTGCTAGTGTGACGAAAATCGCAATGTGATTTTCGTTACTTTGATTTTTGGTCCTTTATATCTAATTTTATGGTACAAAGGAACCCCCACCATGAAGGAACAGATAATGAAAAACCTCACTAGCAACAAGTTCATGGCGAATTTCATGCTGGCTTTTTCCGGCGTCGTTTTGGCTCTCGTTTCTTATATGGTATAGCTCCCGGCTTTTGAAGGGATTGCGGTTTAAACCCGCCCCTTGCGTATTTAGGGTGAAACCCTCTCGCAATAAGCTTGCGGGAGGGCCTTTTTTATGGTAAAACGTTTTCTACATTTATTCCCATGGCAAAAAAGAAAAAAGTTTTTAAGTCCGCGGCCCTTTCCCAGGCGAACCGCAGCAGGGAACAGCGCCTGCGTGAAAATCTTGTTCAGGTGGTGAACGGCCAGAGCCGTTTGCTGAATCGCCCCGAAGATTTGTACGAAATGTTGGCGGACGGTCTCGACGACATCGAAACCTTCAAGGACCCCCGGGAACAGCTGGAACTTTTGGCCTGGACCCTGCGGGCGGACTTTATCGCCTTCAAGGCGGACACCGACGAGGAGAAGGAAGGCTGGGATGCCCTCTTCTACGATGCGGGAACCTTCTTTGTGGAACTGGCCTCCCAGTACAGCGACAAGGATTACGTGGCGGACCTGGTCCATGACCTTGCATTAAGGCACGTGGGCGGCGAGGGCCGCTCGGTAGTGTTCCTGAGTGTAGAAGAGTTTTTGCCCAAGGAGCGGGCTCAGGCCCTGTTGGCGGAGCTTCTGGATGCGGTGGCCGAAGTGGATCAGGGGAACCGCGAGGACATTCTGGATGCCATCTGCGACATGGCGGATTCCATCAAGGATGCGGCCATGTTTGCCAAAGCCGCCCTGCTGAAGGATCCCGACAAGAGTAATGCAACCCTTATCGATATCGCCAACGCCCAGTTTATGGCAGGGAATCTGGAACTGGCCAAGCAGTGGCTTGGCGACGTGCGGAATCCCGGTGCCGAAGACGAGGAGGCCTATCTGGATTTGCAGGCGGCCATCGCCGACAGGGAAGGCCGCAAGTCCGACTGCATCAAGATGGCCCACGCCCTGTACGAGAAATTCCCGAAGGTGGTGAACCTGGGCCGCCTCTGCGCGTTCGTGTCGGCACAGGAGGCCACAAGCCTTTTGCAGGAATACGCCCGCTTCCGCAGCGGTAACGGCCTGGAGATGGACTTTATGCAACTGCTGGTGAGCTTGAAGGCCTACACCGTGCTGGAAGAATACCTGGACATGTTCGAGAAGGAACTTACCGTGCAGGACGCCCAGGACCTGAACGAGATTTCCGACGCCCTGGAGAAGGACGGCCAGAAGGCCCTGGCACAAAGGATTCGCGACTGGACGGTAGAAGAACCCGAAGAAGCCGAAGGATTTGATAACGCCGAACGGTAGAAACCGCTTTACCTGATGGCGATGGGAATGCTCTTTGCGGCATTCCCGTTTGCTATGCGGGCGATGTAGTAGCCCTGGGGCAGCGCATCAAGGGAAATTCGCTTGTTTCCAAGGACGCGTTCCTGGATAGATTCCACTTTGTTGCCCTGCATATCAAAAACTTGGATATGGACTACGGATTCTTGCGATACATTGACCAAGATGGCGTTGCGCACGAAATGAACACTAGTGGCGACAGGCCTGCTGATCATTAGGGATTCTGACTTCTCTTTGTTTGAAGAGCTGCTATTTGTTGCGCTGCTGCTTTCGGCGGTATTTGTCGCGGAACTGGACGAGGACTCGGTATCGATTTTTTCGCCGATATCGACGCCCTTTTCTTGAACGAAATTTGAAATCAGGCGGATGTAGTAGGTCTGGTAGCCGAGACTCGGTTCCGTGAGTTCCCAGGAGTCGATGGGCCATCCGCTATTGATGTTACTGTACATCTTTTCGTGGGGTTCTCCTACAGGGATAGAAACCGCATAGCAGAGGGCGTTGTTGCTTGCGCTTCCGCAGCCCTTGGCAGAATGGTCGGCATCGTATTGCTTGCAGCAATCCGCCCAGGTGTAACGGGAATTGGCGCCTCCTACCAGGTACCCGGGTGCAGGATTTTCGTCGTTAAACCAGCCATGGTAAAAGGCGGTGACGCTTTTTTCTGCCCCATAGATGCCCATGTTGGAAAGGTACACCATGCCGAAGGGGTTTACGCCGTGCAGGTAGTGCAGGTAGTCTTCGGCGGCATCGTGGTTCTCCATTTTTTCGTAGAGAAGTCCGCTTGATGCCTTGGCAGAGTTGGAACCCCAGTTGTAATCGCGAATGTAGGCCCGGTAACCGTCTTTGCCTAATCCATCGACGATGTAGTTACTACTCTTGAAAACCGCCACGAAACGCTCTTGTACAAGACTTTTTGTTTCTGCGTTGGCGTCTTTATACCCCAGGTAAAGCAGGTAGAGTAGGTCGTGGGCGATGCGGTATTGGTCCAGGGCCCAGCTGCCGTACTGGCGCATTAGGGGTAGACTGTCGGTTGCGCCTTCGAAACGCTTTAGGTACTTGGGGTCTTCGGTCATTTCGTACATGGCAAAGTCTGCGGCTACTTTTACTACGAAGCGTGCTCCTGTTACATAGTTGGTGTCGATTTCTTGTTGGCCTGCGGCCAGGTCTTTGGTTCCGTATTCGGCTCTATTGTTGTAGAACATGGAATCCGGGTGGGCTTCGGCCCATTTGAATGCGCGTTGGGCAGCATCTTTCAGTGTGGCTGCATAGGTGGTATTCCCACGCTTGTCGGCGACGATTGAACCCAGGGCGAAAGCCTTGGCGGCGGAGTAGGCCGACATGGCGTTGGGAGCTCCGTAGTAACTGTTGCCCATGGCAGCCGAAGGCGGCGAGGCGTGGTCTTCGTCAACTACTGAAAGTACGGAGCCGTCTGTATTCTGCATGCGGAGCAGGTGGTCCATGCCCCACTTGACCTCGTCCAGGATATCGGGAATGCCGTTTCCAGATTCGGGAATGTTGTAGTCGTCGGTAAAGGCCCTTGGTTTTTCTAGATAGGCCCGCAAGAGCATCTCGATGTAGTTGCCGTTCCAGATGGTGTACTTGTTGAAGTCTCCGGCATCGAACCAGCCTCCGCTAACATCTCGTTCGGTTGCGGCATTGGTGCTGTCCGTAAACAGGCGGGCATGCTTGTCCTGCTCGTGGTTGATGGCGTCGGCCCATTCTTTGCCTGCGTACTTGGCCTCTTTTGCCATGCCGACCCGCTGGTAAAACATCATACGCATGGCGGCCTTCAAGAGGTCGTTGTAAACGTCGTCCTTGATACGGAAATAGAAGGATTGCTTAAGGTTGTCGGACTTGTCCCGCACGTAGTAGGTGCCTGGCGTAGTGACACTGGAAAAGTCGAACCACCAGATTTTGTCGCCCGAAGCGGTGTCAATAGCCCCTTCTTGAAAGGCGACGGGGGCGCCTGAAAATACCACCTTCGATGTAGCGGAATCTACCACTTCCATGGTGGTTCCGGGAGTGTAGGAAAGGGAGGCGTCAAAGCCCCTTTCGGGAGACCTGAGTACGGCGATTTTTTTGTCCGAAGGGCGGTAGCCGAACTGGTCCACCGTGATGAAAACGTCTTGGGCAAAGGAAAAAGAAACCCCGGCTAGGATAAAGTAACGCCAAATGCGCCCTAAGTAGCTGTTTTTTGAAAACCCCATATACACCTCTATAAGGGAATATAAACAAAAATTCCCGATTTGCCCGTTATGTATGAAAAATGAATTGTTTTTCTTTTGAGGAATGTTATTTTTAAGGTGTTGTTTTATATTAGAGAGGGTTCCCATGAAATCCGATGTTTGCGAGCTTTCCGTCAATGCCACCGACCTTAAAACCGTACTGAAAGAAACGGCCAAGTCCGCCGCCTATAGGGAACTGGACAAGAAGGAAACCTACCGCCTTCGTCTGTTGGCCGAAGAGCTGGTGGAAATGCTTCCGGCACTGCTTCGTTTTTCAGAAGGCAAGTTCTGGGTAGAAAGCGAAGGTAAGAGTTTTGAACTTCATGTGACCTTGCGCCCGAACCAACTCCTGACCGCGGAACGCCGTGAAAAGTTGTTGGATGTTTCGACATCCAAGACCAATGCCGCTGCCGTAGGTATTATGGCCAAAATTCGTCTGGCCGCCGAGTTCATGCTGGTGGATTACGAAAGGAGCGCCAGCATGTCGGAAACCTTCTATATCCCGGGAACACCATCGGTGGTCAGTCTGGCCGACCCTCTGTGGACACTTAATGCTTACCGTGAAGGGGCGAAGAAGGCCAAGGGCGAAACCTGGGACGAACTGGAAAAGTCCATCGTGGCAAACCTGGCCGATGACGTGGTGGTAGCCCTGCAGGGCGGTCAAGTTGATATTGTGGTAAAAAAAGCTTTTTAAACAAGACGAACGAAGTAGGTTTAGTAAATGGAAGTGTTCCGTTCACAGATCAGCGACATCATCGTCAAGGACATGATGGAAGGCGTCATTGCCGTCAACTGCGAAGGTGTTATCAGCTATGTGAACAACGCGACCGAAAAGATTCTCGGAAAAAAGCGGGACCAGTTGGAAGGCAAGCCCGTGGTGACCGCTTTCTTTGATTCCGAAATCAATGACGAATTCAACCAGACCATCATGGATGCCATCTATGACAGTGAGGGTGCGGTCCATGAAAAGCTTGTGCCCTATTTTTCCAACGGTAAAGTGGTTCAGTTGCACATGATTGCCTCTGTCTTGCGGGATGGCGACAAGAAAGTGGGAATTATCGTGGTGGTGGGCGATGTGACGGAACTGGTGGAGCTGAAACTTCGTGCCGCCGAGCAGACCAAGAAACTCCTGGACTCTGTCGTGCGAACCCTTTCTCAGGCTATCGACGAACGTTCTTCTTATACGGCAAACCATACCCGCAACATGGTCCAGATTGCCGAAGAATTTTTGGATTGGCTGGACAAAACGGACAATCCCTGGAAGTTTGGGGATTCCCGTCGTCGCAGTTTTCTTATGAGTGTCTGGCTTCATGATGTGGGTAAGCTGGCTGTCCCTCTAGAAATCATGGATAAGGAAAGTAAACTGGGTGCTCAGATGAAAGTAATCGAGGATCGGTTTGTCAAGATTTCCCTGCTAGACGAAATAGCCGTATATCGTGGAGAAATTACCGCTGAAGAAAAGGAAGTCCGCAAGAAGGAACGGGATATTGCCTTGGACGAAATCCGTCGCATCAACCGTGCGGAATTTGTTCCTGACGAGAAATTGGAACTCCTGAAAAAAATTATTGGAGAAAAGTACCGCGATGAAAGCGGCGAAAAAAAAACGATTTTGACAGACGAAGAAATCGAGAACTTATCGATTCGCAAGGGAACGCTGAACGACAGGGAACGAGCCATTATTCAGAGTCATGCTGTTGTTACGGGTCGAATTCTCGATCAGATCCAGTTCCCTGATGAATACTGTCATGTGCCGATATGGGCGTCTGAACATCACGAACTTTTGAGTGGTCGCGGCTACCCGTATCATTTGAGTGGCGACCAGATTCCAAAGGAGGTTCGTCTGCTGACCATTTTGGATATCTTTGAAGCCCTGACGGCAAAGGACCGCCCCTACAAGAGGCCCATGCCTGTAGAAAAGGCTTTTTCTATTTTGGAAAGTATGGTGAAGGCAGGCGACCTAGACGGTGAAATTCTCGGCTTTTTCAAGGAAAGTAAGGCCTGGGAAAAGGTGACTCTGGATTAGTTTTTTACAGCAGCCTGTAATTATTTCATAATTATAAGATTTTTGCTGTGGCTGTACTAAATTACTTTGTTAGTAATCCAACGCCACTGTCCGGACTGTAAATCTCCAAGGGCGATGTTCCCGATTTTTATACGGACAAGCCGAAGGGTTGGGAATCCGACAGCAGCGGTCATGTGCCGCACCTGACGGTTCTTTCCCTCGATAAGGGTCAGCTGCACCCAACTGGTGGGAATGTTTGCTCGGAATCGCACCGGCGGGTTGCGAGGCCAGAGCCAGCCTGGTTCAGAGGCAATTTCGGCCTTGCAGGGTTTGGTACGGTATCCCTTGATGGTGACGCCTTTTTGTAGTTGCCCGATGGCCTCTTCGGTAATTTCTCCTTCGACCTGGGCCAGGTAGGTCCGGGGGTGTTCAAATTCCGGATCCAGGAGCTTCTTGATAAGCTTGCCGTTGTCCGTCAGGAGCAGGGCCCCTTCGCTGTCGTGGTCCAGCCTGCCTGCCGCATAAACACCGGCAGGGAATCCGAAGGTGTCCAGGGCGGGGTGGCCCGCTTCGGGAGTGAACTGACTCAGTACTCCGTAGGGCTTGTTGAAAAGGATGACAGTGGACATTTGACAGAAATGTAGGTAAATTTATGGGACCTATACAAGCCTCGAACCCCGAACCCTGAGCCTCACAACTCATAACTGAAAACTCATTACTAATCTCACACTTCACATCTCCCTAGATCCTAACCCCTAGATCCTAGTCCCTAACCCATGCTCGACTTTACCGGACTTTTAGATTACGCTTTTGCGGAACGCCTGTATGATTCAGCCTACCATGGGCTGGAACATTGGCATCAGGTGGAGTTCAACGGGCTGTTGCTCGCTTCCAAGACTGGGGCGGACATGACGGTGGTTCGGCTTTTTGCCCTGTTCCATGACTGCAGGCGCATGGACGACGCCTACGACGGCGAACATGGCCCTCGTGCGGTGGAGTTTATAGACCGTTGTATTGCAGAAAAAAGGCTTGAACTAGACGCTGATCGACTAGAAAAACTCCGCAGGGCTTGCCGCTTACATACCACGGAGCGGCAAACCGGAGATATTACCGTAGATACCTGCTTTGACGCAGACCGTCTGGATTTGGGCCGTGTAGGGATTTACCCCATGGAAGAGAAAATGGCCACCGACGCCGGCAAAAAAATCGCCCGCAAGTTAGCTCAGGCAGGAGTGCCTGTATTCCACCAGCGAGAATGGATTAGGGACTTCAGGTTTTAGCTTTTGCGACACTGTTCCCGAATTTAGCACGAATGGTCGCACATATAGGGCAGTCTTCCACCTTGTGGCCACGGGCCTTGCAATAGGTTCGTCCGTAGTAGATAATCTGCAGGTGCCGCTTTTCCCACTCGTTTTCGGGAAAGATTTTCTTCAGGTCTTTTTCGGTCTGTTCGACGCTACTGCCGTCGCTTAGACCCCAGCGCTCTGCCAGACGGTGGATATGCGTGTCCACCGGGAATGCTGGAATCTTGTAGGCGTGGCTCATGACCACGCTTGCGGTCTTGTGGCCTACGCCGGGCAGGGCTTCCAGTTCTTCGAAGGTGCTGGGGACCTTTCCCTTGTATTTTTCTACCAGGGTCTTGGACAGGTTGAAAATGTTCACGCTCTTGGTGTTGAAAAAACCGCAGGGCTTGATGATTTCGGCGATGCGTTTTACGCCCAGCTTGACCATGGCGGAGGGTGTACTGGCTTCCTTGAAAAGAACCTTGGTTACCTGGTTTACCCGTACGTCGGTACACTGGGCGCTGAGCACTACCGCCACCAGTAACGTGTATGGGCTTTTGAAATCCAGCGGAATGGGCGGGCTCGGGAAAAGTTCGTCCAGCTTTTCCCCGATAAACTTGATCTTGTCCGACTTTGTTCTGGCCACTACCTACAGTCCCGCGTAAAGTCCTGCTGCATGTTGAAACTGGGCGTCTCGTCGTCGGGGTGGCCCACTTCTACGGCAGGGACCCCTGCGTAGGTGGTGTGGGGAGGCACGTCGGTCAGCACCACCGCACCGGCGCCAATTTTTGCGCAGTCGCCGATGTGGATGTTCCCTAAAAGCTGAGCGTGGGCTCCAAGCATCACGCCGTTTCCGATTTTCGGATGACGGTCTCCGACTTCGTTGCCGGTACCGCCCAGGGTCACTCCATGCAAAAAGCTCACGTTGTTCCCGACTACGGCGGTTTCGCCGATGACGATATTGGTGGCGTGATCAACAAGAATTCCGTGGCCAATCCTTGCCGCCGGGTGGAAATCCATGCCGAACTTGCGGCTGATGATGTTCTGGAGCATCTTGGCCGGGAACTGTCGGTCTTCTTCCCAGAGCACATGAGCTACGCGGTAGGCTTGCAGGCCCTGAAAACCCTTGAAAAGCAGAAGCGGTTCCAGATATCCGGTGCAGGCGGGGTCGCGAAGTACGGTAGCCCGCAAATCGTGTACGGCATCGTCCAAAAGTTCCGGATGTTTGACGTACAGTTCGTTGAAAATCTTTTCCAGTTCGGCTCGGTCAATGACTTCTCCTGCCAGCTGACAGGCAAGCGTTACCGAAAGCATTTCCGCAAAGTTCTTGCGGCTCAGGATTTGTTCTTCTAGCATCAGGCGGGAAAGGGGTTCCCGCTTTACAAGTTCCTGTGCGTCTTTCCGCAGTTCCTTTTCGATTTCGTCTATAGTCATCGCGTTCAAATTTAGAAATTAGGCATTAATAGATAATCATTAAATCCTTGGTTTTGCCGCTGGAGCCCGCTCTATAGCGGTAAACTCCTGGGACCATCTTGGATTTTATAAAGTTTTCGTCTAAACAGAGGGTCTCGCTGTCGTATTTTTCGCGGAAAATCAAGTCGCCCCTGCGGTTACGGACTTCAATGAATTTTTTGTCCAGTGGTAGCGGGGCAAAACAAAGGTTTCCGTGCCGCCAGGGGGTTGGGTAGGCCCGCAGGGGCTTGGCTTTGAGCTTTCCGGGCAGGGGCGACGGGTTTTCGAAACGGCTGAAAATCCAGAGGAGGGAATCGGCGGAAAAACGTTCGCTTCGCAGAGAATCCAGGGTGTTCATACTTGAAATTTTACGCAGGCGTGCGTGTCCGTCCTTGAACAGCAAGACAGAGGCTTTCCCGGTGTAATTTTCTAAATCCGGAAAAACGTCCGCATAGTAATTGTAGGCGAATATGGAGGAATCGGGCCTGAATCCTTCTAGAGTGAAAGTGTATGGAACCTTTTTCCAGAAAGGCTGATCCGGGGAGTACCAGGCGCTAGAATCGACGGCCTTGCTGTTCTTGCCGGAATAGGCGAGTCGCTCCGCAAAGTCCTGAAAAACGTCTTGCGGATTTTTCTTGCGGGCCTCGACAGCGCTTGCGAATTGCTGGCGGAAGGAGTTGTCAGGGTTCTTGGCGAAATTTTCCCAGATGGACTTGTCAAATAGGGAATCTACGCGGTTGTACAGGTACAGGAAAAACAGGGATGCACCGTAGGCCGATTGATTTTCATCAAGGGGTTTTCCCGTATGTTCAAGGAATTCGGGAATGTAGCGGAAATAGTCGTTCACCTCGGGAGCACCGACCTCTTCCATGCCGGTGGCAGAGGCCTCGAACCAAAAATTCAGATGCTCGTAAGGGCTCAGGTAGCGGACTTGAACGGCATGATACAGTTCATGGAATGCGGTAACGCGAATAGCCTTGTCCCATTTTTCGGCATAGGAATATTTTTCGGTGGCGTGGATGATGGGTTTTGTCGATTTCCAGTAGGAGCATTTCTTGTCGCCCACATCCAGGGTGTCGTATTCTGGTTCATAAAAATCAACGACCATAAAATCGTTGTCAATCATCATTTCTGATGTTTGCCAGTTGTTCCTGCCAGAAAAATTCGTGATAGCGAAGCAATCCTCGCAGAATCCGGAACTGCCATGAACGGCTCTTGGGCTGCGGACAAGGTTTATCTCAAGAACTTCAACCCCGTAGAGGCCCTGCTTTACGGGTTTCTGGTAATGGACGGTGGTATCCCTGCCCTTGGGAGACCGCATCTTGTTTTTGGTAACATGTAAATTCCAGGCCTTTTCCAGGTTGACGGCAAGGCTATCTACGAATTTTTCCGTAGTGGCGTGTGGACCTTTCAGCACATAGAAAATCTGGAAATGGGCGGTAGTCTTGGAATAGACGGAGTCGTAGTAATCCTCAACTTCGCAGGACCCCAGCGTGGTTGTGGCTGCGGTCGTGACCTTTCCCTTGTTCTCTATCCAACTTTCTACTGCCTGCATGGTGCCGCACCGCCCGTGGGCAAAGGCAGAAACGGCTAGCGCGGTCGCAAGAACTGTCCAAACAATCGAAATGTTGCGCAAAACCCTGAACACGGTCGCTCCTACAAAATGCCCTGCAAATTTTTTAAGGCCGATTCCCTGACGGCCTTGTCGAAGGTAATGGCTTTCTGGTGGTGGGGCTTGATTCGGGCATCTACAATCAGGGGAGCTTCGCAGGCCCAGTGCTTGTGGACATAGCGCTCGTTCAGACCGTATAAATCCCTAGCCGGGTCCGACCGGGTAAAGGTCAGCCACAAGAAATCTTGGAGGTTTGTCTGCGGGTGTTCCATGCCCAGTGTAGCTGTGTCATCTACGATGCTTACCCATGGGTAGTTCTCACGGAAATTCCAGTTCGCAAGGGAATCCCGCAAGGCGGCAATTCCGCTCTCGAAAGATTCCGCCATGTCGCTGTTCCATTTCAGCGCAAGGACTCCAGACATTACAATTTTGGCATCGGTAAAGGCGGCCGGCAGATGTAGGCTCTGCAGGTCGACGGAGTCATTTCGCAGGTCGCGAATCTTGGGCCCTGCGGCGGCAATGACCAGCTTGGAGCCGTGATTTAGGGAGCCGCCCGTGTAGTCCAGCGTATCCGTGGTAGTTTCGGTCTGAAAGTGCAAATCCCTGTCCGTGCGGAGCCGTTCTAGAATGTGGCCAAAAAATTCCGGGATCTTGTTCACGTCCAGCTTTGGATTGTCCTCTTTGGCGGCAATCATCAGGTATTTGGTAAGGCTCACCTGGTTAAATCCTAGCAGGGCGTTTGCCGTCTTCAAAAGTTCCATAGGTTCACGTTCTTCGGACTTTACATAAGGCCTGAAACTTTCCGAGCCAAGGGCGAGGCAAAGCGGGTGTACGCCCGCCGCATCTACGGCATGTACGGCATGGACTCCCGGCAAAGACGCAGGCACCATGGGCTTTGTCACCTTGTGGATGAAATTCCCGAAAAGGGTGTCTTCTTGCGGCGGGCGGCCTACTACGGTAAAGGGGTAGATGGCGTTCTTTTTGCAGAGGACCTTCTTTACCTTCAGGTAGGGAAACAGGTGCTTTCCGGAGTAATAACCCACATGGTCTGCGAAGGGGCCTTCCGGCTTCAAGTCCGGTGCCACCTCTCCCAAGATGCAGAAGTCCGCGTCGCTAGACACGAGGTAACCGTTATGGACAAAATAGCGGAACCTTCGGCCGGAGAGCATTCCTGCGAAAAGCAGTTCCGACAGGTTCTCGGGCATGGGCATGATGGCGGCGATGGTGTGTGCCGGCGGCCCTCCCAAGAAAATGCTGACCTTCAGCGGGCGGCCTTCTTCTATTGCTTTCTGGTGATGCCTGGCGATGTCCCGCTTGATCTGGTAATGGAGCCCGCATTCGTCGGGGCCGTATTCGTTTCCGGAAATCTGGATGCGGTACATGCCCAGGTTCGTGGTCATGACGCTTGCGCTTTTGCCTGGGCGGCTTGCCACCTGGGGCAGCGTAAGGAACGCTCCGCCGTCGCCCGGGGCGCACTTGATTTGCGGCAAGTCTTGCAGGGAGCATTCTTTGAAGTCGGCGATGCTTCCGTTTTGAACGGGCAAGCTGTGGAGTCCGGCTTTTGCCGCCAGTATCAGGTTCCCGAGGTGGGGGTGCTTGAAAAAATCTACGGGATTCGACTTGAACAGCACGGCGGCCTTGGTACTTTCCAGGGAGTCCCGGAACAAAAAGTCAATGCGCTGCTGCGTGCCGTAAAGGTTTGCCACCGCCGGGAACTTGCTGCCTTTCACATTTTCAAACAGCAGGGCTGGCCCGCCCTTTTCAAAGGCGATTCGTGCCATTTCGGCCATTTCCAGATTTGGATTCACCTCGTCGTGGATGCGTTTCAAAAGCCCTGCTCTTTCTAAATCAAGCAGGGCTTGTTCTAGAGTGGCGTACATGGAAATCCCCAGGTTTTGAGGGCCTTAACCTGCAGTAGCGCTCTGGTCCAGGGCCTCGATGGACTGGGTCTTTTTCTGGGCTTCGTAGGCCAGCATCACGTCGCGAGTGTCCTTGCGGGAATAGATGCCGTACACGATGTTCGCCTTGTCGATAATCGCTGCGAAAACTTCTTCGGGAATATCCGTGAACCCCTGGAAACTCATCTCGTCGTAGCAGGCGGTCATGTTCCCTTCGTCAACAAAGCTGTGCTTTGCGGTGAACCCGCGGAAGGGACCTTCGCCAAGACGCACGGTAATCTTGTTTTCTTTGACGGAACTGACAATGCCGGTCCATTTCAAGGTCTTGAACCCCCACTGGAGGTTGTAGCGCACCGTGGCGCCCGGTTCAAGATTTTTGGGGAAGGTGTAGTGCAACTGTGGATTCTTGCCCATGGTCAAGTTCATCGGGGAGTATTGCAGCGTCTCCAGAACGTTCTTCAAGGAGAACTCTTGCCAGGATGTTTGACTCAGTTGGACCATACGTGAAAAATGTAGTAAAAAGGGAAGGGATTAGGGGTTAGGATTTAGGGGCTAGGGGTATGAGGTCGCTCGTAAACTCGCTTTGGGGTATGGGTCTTAAACGTTGTCATCCTCGTCCCGGACTTTATTGCGAAACGAACATGACGAATACCACATTACACATTACACATTACACATTACACATTTCTCATACCTCATACCTCAAAGGGGCGAAGCCCCGACCTCACGCCTCATTTCTAGAACTCGAAATCTACCGCTCGGCGTTCGGTGACTACCTTCTTCACGAAGGAGACAATAGCCTGGTGTTCGGGGTGTTTTTGGTAAAAGTCAAGAGCCTCTTTGGTGCGGAAGGTGGTGTCCAGGGCGATGTCGTATTCCTCGTCGCCATTCCCGAGTTCGGCCTTGCCGAAGTTCAGTCCAGATTCGATGCTCACGAGACCGGGAATTTTACCTTCCAGTGCGTGGAAGGCGTCCACCATCTTTTGGCCGTTTTCCTTGGCGGTGGCGCCTTCGGCTTCGGCCTTCAGTTTCCAGAATACGATGTGTCTGATCATGAGTTCCTCTTTTCTTGATAAAGTTTTCGGTATAGGTCGAGCTGACGCCCAAAACAGTCGTTCCAGCTGAATTTCTCGGCGTAGGCTCGGGCCTTTTGTTTCATGGCCTGCATGTCGGAGCGGTACAGCTCCACGATAGCCTCTGAGAGGGCGTGGGGAGTGCGCTCCTGAAGGATTTTGCCCGCTCCCGATTCCGTCACGTGTTCAAAGGCGGCTCCGGTAGAGGCTCCAATCTGGGCATTCCCGCTGGCCATGCTTTCCAGGATAGAAAGCCCGAAGGTCTCCCAGCCCGAAAGGGCAAGTCCCATGTCTACGCTGGCGTAGTGGCGGGCCATTTCGTCGATGGACTTGATAAAGCCTACATAGCGGATGTGCTTGTATTTCTGTACCGCTTCCTTGACCTGTGGCAGGTACGGCCCCGTGCCCGCCAAGATGATTTCCGGCTCGACGCCCAGCCGCTCCGTCAGTTCGCCGTAGGCTCCAAGCAAAAGTTCAATGCCTTTTTCTTCGCAGAACCGGTGCGGGAAAAATATGGTGAGCCTGTCGGGATTTCCGCCCTTGAAGTCTGCCACTAGAGTTTCATCTCGCTTGGAGGGCGAAAACATCTGGATGTCGCAACCCAGGGGAATCCAGTGGCTGTGGGGGAGGTGGCGCTTTTCCAGCCGGTCCATCACCTCCTTGCAAGAAACCTGGATGCCGTCGAACTTCCTGAATTCCTGCTTGGCGTACCAGAAGGCTGCCCGTTCGGCAATGCTTCCGAAAAAACGTCCTAGTTTGTTTGCAACAGGCCTGCCCACATAGGTGACGGGAAAATCGGCGTGCCAGAAACTGAGGAGTATGGCTTCAGGGCAAATCCTCTTGGCGGCCTTGCGAACTACAGTTGGCAAAATGTAGGGAGAACCCACCTCGATCACCTGGGGCATGTACTTTTTCAAGATGGGCCGGATCTGCTTTTGTTTCCAGATAAAGCGGTATTCCCAGTTCCCGGGGAAACGGTAGGCATCAACATGCTCGATAATGAGCCCCGGCCCTCTTTTTTCGGTGAAGGTTCGGCTGTCGGGCATCACGAATACGCTCAGCACATCCTGGCGGTTCTCGTAGAATGCCATCTTTTGCAGGTGATAACGCCGAACGCCACCTCCGGAAGGACTCCAGAAGTTGTTGAAATCGACGATGGTAAAGGGCGCTTGCGGCATGGAACGCAGACTATTCCGCTTCTTGCATCTTGTTGGACATAGGGTCGATGAAGATGGGACAGTTGTACTTGTGGCTTACGCCCAGCCTGTTGGAATTCACGGACAAGGTGAGGGTCTTGTTCTGTGAATCCAGCCAGTAGATGGCGTCGGAATCACGCAGGTAGGGCCTCGGGCCTTCAAAGCCTTCTTCGGTGGGTATCAGTTCTCCGCCAAGGAACAGGGGAATGTCCAGGCTCTTGTACAGGTCCAGCATCACAAAGGACCTGCGCTCGTGAATGTCGTCCAGTTCAAGCCGTCCGTCTATCTTCAGGTGGTCCAGACCGTCAATCATCACGATGAGGTCGGAATTCTGTTTCCGCTCTTCTTTCAAGATGCTCATCATTTCGTTGTTGTCGAAGGTGGGGTAGTCTTCCCAGATTTCAAGGCGGTTTGTCCGGACCAGGTTCATGAGCTTTTTGGTAGCTTCGAGAATCTTGCCGTTAATCGCATCGTCTTCGTTTTGCTTTCGCACCGTAAGGATAGATTCGCCTGTTTCCATGGCCACCATACGGTCAAAAATCTGCCTGCGGGGCGTTTCCAGGGCGATGTAGATAATCTTCAAGATGGGGTTGCTGTCTATAAGGTCCAGGGCAAGACTAGACAAGAGCGAGGTCTTGAGGCCAAAGGGCTTGGAAGAAACGAAGAAACAGCCGGACTGGATGCCGTCGATTTCCTTGGTGAGTCTCGGGAAATTGTTCAAGGCGTAGCCCACGCAGGTATCCGGAGGGCAGCCCATGGCGGCATCGTAATTTTCCTTGATATCCTGGAGCAGCATGGAACGGCGGTGGGTGTGAACCGTATCCTCTTCGGTCTTGTCGATAAGGTCAAGCAGGTAATCTGCGCCCTTGTCGCGGACCAATACGTCAACCGTTTCGTCTTTTGACAGCACGATGGACTTGAACCGCATGTCCAGTTCTTCGGCCATTTTCAGGTAACCCTGGATACGGTATTCCTGTTCGCGCCTGTTGTCTTCGCGCCTGAGAATGACAGTTGCTGAATCGGCGCCGCAGGCCTTGAGCTTGAGCAGGTGGCTCAGGGTCAATTCCTGGTACATGGTAGAAACCACGCCGGGAATCCCCGCCAGGTCTGCAGTCAGGGCATCAAAAAAGCCTTCTACGATAATGGGGCTTGTATTTTCGGGCTGGATATTGAAGGGGATGTCGCTTGGGCCCGAGGCAAAAGAAACGTAGGGGTGGGGCTTGCCGTCGTCTTCCATGAGGCGGCCATACACAGAATGGATGAGTCCCTTAGAATTACGTGCGGGAATGGTAATTCGGGGTTCGTGGTAGGCTTCCAGGTTGTCCAGGTAGAAGCTGACCTGGTGGCGTTCTAGCCCAGAAAGCATGCAATAACTAAAGAAGGGCTCCGGGTCGCCGCTGTAGTAGCCTAGGCCGTAGAGCTGGGCTTGCCCGATGCTCCAGCCCCTGGACTGCAGAAATTCTTCGGAAGAAGGGCTCTTGCAGGCTGCCCAGTGGCAGTATCTTACAAAGCATTCCAACACCTTGGACTTTTCGCCACCGACTTCCTTGAGCAAAAGATGGTCATCTTTCTTGGTGTCCTGCTCCTGTTCGAGTCCGCCCAAAAATTCCAGGGCTTCGGCCCGCGCAGTAGGCTCATCCATGCCGTTGAAGCGGCTCCGCATCACGAATTCCACCAGGTCGCCTTCGCTACCGCACTGGAGGCAGCGGTAACGCCAGTAACCCAGGGCGTCGTAGAAGAACAGGGAGGTTTCTTCGGGAGCGTGGAATGGACAACTGGAAATCAGGTTACGACCCCACCGGCTGAGGGGAATTCCCAACTGACGGGGGTGAGTCTTTACATGTACAAAACCTGAGTTTTCCTGGTCGATAAGCATAGGGAGCCTCCATACAGGAATCTAATAAAAAATACCCGGAATGGAACACTTTTTAGGTCATTTTATCTACTTTTTGGCTATGGTTATTCTCGGCATCGACCCGGGCTCTATTACGACAGGATACGCCTTTCTGGAAAAGAATTCGAAGGGGTTTTCGGTGCTGGAATACGGTACTATCCATTCACCGGCATCTAAGTCGTTGGAGGACCGTCTATTACAGATTATCACCAAGCTGGAATCCCTGCTGGACCAGTACCGGCCAGACGCCCTGGCCATGGAAGGGGTGTTCTTTGCCAAAAATGCCAAGAGCGCCCTGGTACTCGGACATATCCGCGGGGCGGTTCTTGTGGCCTGCCGCAAGCGGGGCATGTCCTTTGACGAGTACCCGCCCAAGGTGGTCAAGCAGTCCGTTACCGGCGATGGTGCCGCCTCTAAGGAACAGGTGGCCCACATGGTCTTTGCACAGCTCGGGATACAGGGCTCCGACCTTCCGCTAGATGCTTCGGACGCCCTGGCCATCGCCTGGACTCACGGAAATCCGCCACCCTTGACTGCGGCTCTGAAAAAACGTCCTACGGTCCGCAAGAAAAAGGCCTCTGTTCAGCAGTGGAAAGACCTGATCAAGAAAATGGGAGTGGAAATTTAATGACCGAAGATTTGTTGCCCTACGGACTTGGAAAGCCGAACCTTGTAGAGGCGGCTCCCGGTTACCTTGTGGATGCCGACACCCTGCCGTTTTTGAACAAATTAAAAAACGTAGCTGCGGCGGAGGGCTTTGAACTCCGGATAGAATCGGCCTACCGCCCTTTTGAACGGCAGCTTTCCATCTGGAACCGCAAGGCCCGTGGGGAACTGCCCCTGCTTTCGGCAGAAGGCGTGCCTATGGAACGGCCTCAAGACGAAGAAGAGCTGATGTATGCCATTCTCACCTGGTCGGCCCTTCCGGGGGCGAGCCGTCATCATCTCGGGACAGACCTGGATGTGGTCGATGGTCGTGCCTGTCCCGAAGGTTACGAAGTCCAGCTTACGCCGGAGGAGTGCAACGGAATGTTCGCCAGGTTCCACAAGTTCTTAGATGAACGCTTTGCCACCGACGGAGCTTTCGGTTTTGACCGGGTGTTCGTCCCAGGCCGCGGGAAAATTCGGCCCGAAGGTTGGCATATCGCCCACTTGCCTACCTCCCGCAAGCGTCTAGAGCATTTCTCGCTGGACACGCTCCGCAAGATTTACGAAGGTTCGGATATGGCCTGCAAGCAGGTGGTCCTTGCCCGTCTCCCTCAACTGGCGGAGGAATATATCTATCCGTATTTTGTTTAGGGGATAGGGGCTAGGATTTAGGGGCTAGGGGTTTGAGGTCGCTTCGCTTTGAGTAGTGAGGTCGGGCCTGCGGCCCTTTGAGGTATGAGATGCGAGTGGCTAGCGCCTCGCAATCCGCACCCCACACCTCACACCCCACACCCCACACCCCACACCCCACACCTCACACCCCACACCTCACACCCCACACCTCACACCCCACACCCCACACCTCACACCCCACACCCCAATGC